>CAITUV010000072.1 GCA_903895725.1 uncultured Myxococcales bacterium
CGGGTGATTTCTTTTGCGGTTTCATCCACCGCCTCGGACGCGTTCAAGGTGAACCTCCTTCGGCTTGCCGGGGTCCTGCCGCAGGGGGCCCATGTCGTCCTTCCGATGCATGACGGCGTCCTGCTCGAGGTTCCGGACGAAGAGCTCGAACGAGTGGTGAAGGCGTGCTTCAAGGAGATGACGGTCCCCATTTCGCAGGTCCCGATTCCGCTCGGCGTGAAGGTCGAGGTCGGGGCGAACTGGGGAGAGACGGAGAGGATTTGAATGGTGCGTCCTGAAGAAATCGAGAAGGAAACCGACCGCAAGGGCGGGGACTGACATGATTTCGCGCTGCACAGATCCAGCGGGTGCAAGTCCCGTCCGGGTAAGCGCTGGAGCGCCCGGTAGCAGACCCCAGGCTGTAACGGGTCGAGAGGCCCGGGTCCAAGCGGGGTGTCAAGAGCCTCTACGGAGGGAGCAAGAATGCGGGCCGCAACGCAAAGTGAATCCTGCAGCCTCGTTATCCTCGAAGTGTGGGAGCCGAGCCGCTCATTTCACGGCGAAGGCCAAGGCCGCAAAGCAAGAGACCAGAGAAGAAAGCTTGGCGGAACCCACCGGGGTACTGGGAACGGCACGTATTCAAGGATCTGTGCGGAACAGGAGAGACCCGTCTGCGCCGCCGTTGTCACGGCCGGGCAGCCCGTATAAGCCGATGGTGAAAGCGGGTGCTGCGCAGCGGGAGTCCGAGGGGGTCATAGTACCGATGATGACCGTGCAACAGAACACGGCCGGAGGGAAGGACCCCTACTTTGGTCAGGCCGGAACTGGAGGTAAGCGCGAGGGCATGGCCGGGAAGACCTCCCGACCCAACTCCCCCGGTGGGCGTGGTCCTACCGACAAAGTGCAACGACTCCAGGACCGGCTCAGTGCGGCGGCCAAGCAGTCGCCGGGGCGCCGGTTCCATGCGCTGTATGACCGCATTTGCAGGAGTGACATCCTGCGAGAAGCATGGAGGCGGGTGAAGCGGAACAAGGGTGCGGCGGGGGTCGATGCTCAGACCATCACCGACATCCAGGAGCAGGGGGAAGATCGCTTCGTACAAGAGATCCGAACCGTGCTCTGTGCAGGTAAGTACCGACCGCAAGCGGTGCGGCGGTGCTACATCCCAAAGGCAGACGGGAAGAAACGGGGGCTTGGGATTCCGACGGTACGCGACCGTGTCGTGCAGGCGGCGGCGAAGCTCGTGCTGGAGCCGATTTTCGAGGCAGATTTCCAGGATTGCTCGTACGGGTTTCGACCCGGTCGCAGTGCGACTCAGGCGCTGGAGAAGCTGCGGGAGGAAGGAGCCCACGGCGGGAACCACGTGCTGGATGCGGACATCCGAGACTTCTTCGGCAGCCTCGACCACGAGTTGCTGATGAAGCGGGTGGAAGCTCGGGTAAGCGACCGGAGGGTGCTCAAGCTGGTGCGGCAGTGGCTCCAGGCGGGTGTGATGGAGGACGGGCGGACGGAGACGACCCTGCTGAGCGGGACACCGCAAGGCGGCGTCATCTCTCCGCTGCTGTCCAACATCTACCTGAGCTACCTCGACAACGTGTGGCAGAAACGATGTGCGGGAGTTGGCGCACTCGTACGCTATGCGGACGACTTCGTCGTGATGTGCCGGACGAAGTCGGCGTGCGAGGAAGCGGAACGCCGTGTGCGGATGGTCCTGCAACGGCTGAAGCTGGAGCTGCATCCGGAGAAGACGAGGCAGGTGGACCTGAGCCGGGGCGGGCAAGGGTTCGACTTCCTCGGTTGCCACCAGCACAAGCTCATGTCGGGGCGGATCTGGAAGGAACAAGGCAAGCGTGTCTACTCCCTCCAGAGATGGCCCTCGCAGAGGAGCATGAAGCGGGTAAGGCAACGCGTGAAGGAACTGACCGACCGGAGATGGCACGGGGTGAAGGATATACGGGTCCTCATCGACCGTCTGAACCCCGTGCTGAGAGGGTGGGGCAACTACTTCCGCACCGGGAACGCCACGCTGAAGTTCAAGCAGGTGGACTTCTACGTCTGGGGCCGTCTCTCCCGCTTCATGAAAGAGCGGAAGGGCCGGAACCTCCGACCTGGAGAAGCCGATGCTTGGACCCCGCAATTCTTCCACGACCTGGGACTCCATCGCCTGTGCGGCACAGTCCGCTACCCGGGGAGCGCACAATGCTGACGCACGAGAGACCATCGGTAAGCCGTGTGCGGGAAAACCGCAAGCACGGTTTGAAAGGGGGATTTACTCACCTGCGCTGGAAGTGGTGCAGGTAAAGGAGGAGATTCTACCAATGACGCCGAGAAGGAAGAAGAGCAACAGCTACCAGCGGATTCTGGCCAAGGCCGTCCAACTGGTCGCCAACGCACAGGAGGGCGAGCGGAACGACACCCTGAACTCACTGGCATTCATCCTGGCGGGCTATGTGCAGCGCTGCCGGCTCGATCAGGAGGAGGTGGCGCAGGCCTTGATCAAGGCCGCAGAGGAGGCGGGGCTCGGGGAGGGGGAGGCCCGCAGCACCATCCGGAGCGCCTTCAAGGGCCACAAACGCAAGGGCAAGATCGAACAGAAGCCAGCCGCCCCTAGCGTAGGGGGAGCCGGTGCGTCCGAGGAGAAGTCCGACTCGGCGAGCTGCGGAGCAGAGGCCGAGGCAGTGCCCGGGAACAGCGGTGAAGCGGTCGAGACGAGCAAGGGCGAGGCGTTCGTCTTCACGCTGTGGCCATCGAAGGACCAGCCTGGAAGGGGCCAGCGCTCCGTGGCGACACTGGAAGACATCGAGTACTTCCTCTCGACCCCGGTGGAACTTCCGAAGGCCCTGGCGGATGCGCTCAACGGCATCTCCATAGACGAGACGCTTCAAGTCCCCGCACTGTTGGCGGACACAGCGCCGGTGCTGGTTTCATTCCAGACCTCACTCTCCTCCGTGTCGGCCACCGAGGGGCGCTTGAACCTTGGCCTCGGCGTAGGCGTGGCTTCGAAGAAGGGCACGGCCCACGACAGTCCGGGGGCCATCGCAAGGTCCGGTTGCTTGGGGACGTCCCTTGAGGGGGGCAAGCTGCCGGATGATGGCGAATTGGCTTTGGGCCTCCACGATGATGTGCTCAACGAGCTGCTCTTTGAAGCGTGGTGGGGAGGGGCCTTCGATGGGCCGCTCAAGGGTGACATCATGGGGGGAGCAAAGGCGGGACTTGTTGCTGCCATCAAGGACAAGTTCGGGCTCAAGCTGGACGAAGGAGACCTGCAGGTTGGGGCCGAGGTTGACTTCCTGATGCCTCCAATCGTCATCGGCTGCGGGGAGTCCTGGCCCGTCTGGGTTCAGGTAGGCGACGCCAAGTTGATGATCTGGGTGGATATCAGCGCCGGGCCACTGAAAGGCTCGGGCACGCTGACGGCCTACCTGTCGATGGAGGCTCCCCTTTCCTTCGCTGTGGTCGAGGGGCCCGGTGGCCAGACGCTTTCCGCCCTCCTCGACGGCGCCCCGTCAATCTGGTGGGACATCGAAGTGGAACTGGGCGGGGTTCTCGCAGAGTTGAAGGAGGCTCTCCTGGTCTCGGTCGAAAGTGAGCTCGACAAGGTGGTCCTACAGGACATCCCGGCCCAGGCGCTGGCCTCGATCACGTGGCCCACGATCCCGTTGTACACGCTGCATCCGTCGGTCCCCTCCGGCACGGCTCTGGGGCTGGACGGGGCTGGCGTCAAGCGGCTGCCAGGCATTGCGGAAGTGTATGGTGCCGTGGTTCAGATGAAGTCGGAGTAGGTGTGACATGGAACGACCCTTTGCAACCTTGATTCTCGCGTGCAGACACCCCGGAATCGGGCTGGCAATCGCCTGTGTGGCCTTTGCAGCATGCAGCAACTCGACGCTGTCGCCACAAAGTGACACGAAGGATGCAGCCGGCCGGGAGCAGGAGGCACCGGATTTGGCGGGCGATCTGGCGACCGACTTCAGTGAGGCAGGCGGCGACTCCGGAGCCATCGCTGATGCGTCGGAGGCGGACTCGGCAGGGACGGACATCCCGGACCTGGGGCAGACGGACGCTGCAAGCGATGCCGGGCCTCCGGATGGAGGAGGGGACACTCTCCTCCCCGATTCCTTCTCCTGTTGGAACGGATCTCCGTGCGACGACTCCGACCCTTGCACCTTCTGGGACACTTGCCACGATGGCGTTTGCTCGGGCAAACCGTATTCGTGCGATGACGGGCGGAGTTGCACGCAGGATTCCTGCGATGGGAACGGTAGTTGCGTGTTTGCAGTGCTGGACGGAACCTGCTTGGTGAACAATGCGTGTCGTCTCGAAGGCGAAACGGCTCCGGGAAACGACTGCCTCGTCTGCTCTCCCGGCGAGACAAAGAAGAACTGGTCGATGCTCCCGAGCGGTACCGAGTGCGGAGGAGACGGGCCTTCCTGCCTCGCCGCAGGAACCTGCACGAAGGGTCAGTGCTCGGGCAAGGCCGACAACTGCGACGACGGCAACCTATGCACCGATGATGCATGTGTCATCGGCCAGGGGTGCACCCACTCGAACAACTTTGACCTCTGCGAAGACGGGGATCCATGCACTCTGTGGGACAAGTGCTCTGGGGGGACTTGCCTGCCGGGGCCACAGCCGCTCCAATGCGACGATGGGAATCCCTGCACGGACGACTTCTGCAACGAGGAGGGCTGCGTACACTCGCCCCGCATCGGACCTTGCAGCGATGGCTTGGCCTGCACGGCTGATGACGAGTGCCTAGATGGACAGTGCGTGCCGGGAGATCCCGACCCATGCGACGACAGCAACCAGTGCACCGCTGACACTTGTATCGAGCCGGTGGGTTGCATCCACCTGAGCAACAACAACCCCTGCTGCCTGGGACTCGCCAACGTCTGCGACGACGGGGATCCATGCACCCTCGACGACTGCTCTCTGGAGACGGGCGAGTGTTTCCACGAGGCCTACGAGGGGCCATGCAGCGACCAGGACAAGTGCACCAAAGGGGACGTGTGTATCGCCGGTGCCTGTGTGGGTCAACCCGTCGACTGCGATGACGGGAATGGCTGCACGAAGGACTCCTGCGCCCCGGAGAGCGGGTGCATCCATGTCCAGACGGCGGGGGAATGCGACGACAAGAACGCGTGCACGCAGGGCGACACGTGCATGGGTGGCAAGTGCAAGGGAACGGCAGCAAGCTGCAACGACGGAAGCCCATGTACGCTCGATTCCTGCAACCCAAAGACCGGCTGTCTGCACCAGCCCGTGGGCGGTCCCTGCGATGACTCGGACAAGTGCACAACGGAAGACGTCTGCACGGGGGGAGCGTGCCTCGGCACCCCGTTCATCTGCCCGGCAGTCGAGTGCCAACTCCCCTCCTGTCATCCGCTGCTGGGATGTCAGTACACGCTCATCGATGCGGTCCCATGCAATGACGGGGACCCGTGCACCGCCGGGGATCTCTGTTCAGCCGGGAAGTGCGTGCACGGGGACCCGGTTTGCACCGGTTGCGAATTCAAGTTCGCTTCACTGGCGCACAGGGTGGTCGAGATGGCCGTGCCTTCGGGGGCTTCGCCCGAGCAGGCCATCGACCTCGACTCGGACGGGAAGCCGGACAACGCGTTTGCTTCTGTGGCGGGATTCGTGAACGGGGGAATCCAGGGAGCGCTCGACAAGGGTGACATCCACCTCCTATTCGAACACCACGGCCTCTCGGGGCCGGAAGGCTCCTATACGCTCAATGCATTTGCGGGGAAGTTGGCACCGGAATCGGCAGGCTGCGCATTTGCGACAGCAACCTGCTCCTTCGTGGTCAGTCCGGAAAGCTTCGACCTGGAAACGTGCACCCCCATCATCTCGTTCGACAATGCAGTGAAGAAGGGTGGCAAGATCACCGCCGGCGGCAAGGGATACCAGTTTGTCTGCCAGGTTCCCATCGCGGGGAAAGGGCTGGTTTCCCTGGTCCTGCACGACGCAGTTCTCCAAGCCAAGGAGGCAGCCGGCCCGGGCAAACAGTTAACCGGTATCCTGGCGGGGGCAATCCCGAAGCAGAGTCTGCTCGAAGCGGTGCCCTCGGAATTCAAGGGGCTCGTCGACATGATGCTTGCCAATGACATCGACACGGACGGCGACGGCATCGATGACGCAGCCTCGGTGGCGTTTGCCTTTGTCGCTAACAGTGCGGGGATCAAGGGTTTCATTCAGTAGGAATGCTTGGAAACGGAGGGACTCGATGGGACAGACATGGAAGGCAGGAGAGGCACTTCTGGTGACTCTGACGGTCGTTCTGGGCGGCTGCGGCGGGGGAACCTCGGTCGTCATGGTGCCGGACGGGCATATGCCCGATTCGGACGGACGTGCTCTCGAAGTCACGCCCCTGTTTCCGGACTTGTCCGCCGATCCGGGAGGCGGCGACCTCGTGCTCGTGCCTCCTGAGGCGGTCACGGACTGGCAGGCCGAGGTCCAGCCCGGCGGACTCGGCTATCCCTGCGAAGACAACGCCGGCTGCCTGTCAGGCTACTGCGTCGATTCTCCAACCGGCAAGGTCTGTTCGACCACGTGCAACGAAGACTGCCCAGACGGTTGGGAGTGCGTTCAGGTTTCCGTCCGTCCGGATGTGACCTACATCTGCGTCCCCCTCTTCGCCAACTTGTGCAGGCCGTGCGTGGACCATTCGGATTGCGCAGGCGGCTTCCTTCCCGTCCCCGAAGGACGATGTGTCCAACTCGGGGACTCCGGGACCTTCTGCGGAGGCAACTGCAATCCGGACGGCAACGAATGTCCCTCGGATTTTGTGTGCATGCAAGTGGCCGATATCCGAGGCCAGGGAGCGTTCCAATGCGTGCCGGCGGACGGCTCGTGCGAGTGCACGGAGAAATTCGTGACGCAATCGGCCGCAGGCCGCTGCTTCTCGGCCAACGAGTTCGGGAAATGCCCAGGGTTGCAGCAGTGCACGGCTGAGGGGCTGTCGCCGTGCGATGCCTCTGCCCCCTCCGCCGAGATCTGCAACGGGCAGGATGACGACTGCAATGGAAAGGTGGATGACTCTGTGACAGCAGTCCCCTGCGTCAACCTGAATCAGTACGGCGTATGCCAAGGGGAAGAAGTCTGCGTGGACGGCAAGCCGCAGTGTGCTGCACCCGTGCCGGCGGCAGACATCTGCGATGGAGTGGACAACGACTGCGACGGCACGACGGACTTCATGTTCCCGGACAACGATCAGGACGGCGTTGCCGACTGCGTCGATGAAGACGATGACGGGGACGACGTGCTGGACGGAGCTGACAACTGTCCAAAGGCCTACAATCCGGACCAACTCGACACGAATGAGAACGACAAGGGGGACGCCTGCGACCCGGACTGCGATGGGGATGGGCTACCCAACGCAAGCGACAACTGTCCCTGCCTGGCCAATCCGGACCAGAGCAACAGCGACATGGATCTGGAGGGGGACGCCTGCGACAGTGACGACGATAACGACGGGATCTGGGACGGAGACGACAACTGCCCGACCATACCCAACGCTGATCAGCTCGACTCCGACTGCACCGGCCCGGACGGAACCGGCGATGCCTGCGATGACGATGACGACGGGGACGGCATCCTGGATGCGCAGGACAACTGCCCGAAGGTCTGCAACCTGGACCAGGATGACTGCGAAGGAGACAAGAAGGGGGACGCCTGCGACAGCGACGACGACAACGACGGCGTACTGGACGAAGCGGACTGTGCCCCATGCGACGCAACCATCCACCCCGGCATTCCGGAAGTCTGCAACGGCAAGGACGATGATTGCAGCGGCCAGATCGACGACGAAGGGGCCGGTGGGTGCACGACCTTCTACTTCGACCAGGATGCAGATGGCGTCGGCACCACCGACCAGAAGTGCCTTTGCGTACCGGTCGGGCTGTACACCGCAGTGGCCAAGGGGGACTGCAACGACGAGGACCCCACGGTTCACCCCGGAGAAGAGGAGAAGTGCAACGACGTGGACGACAACTGTGATGGCCAAGTTGACCCTGTGGGCACCATGGGGTGCATCAACTACTACCTGGATGCTGATGCGGACGGATTCGGTGTGGAACCGCCAAAGTGTCTCTGCAAGCCCGGCGACAACTTCACCGCGGTCAAGACCGGAGACTGTGGCGACGCCAACCCCGCCGTCCACCCCGGGGCAAAGGAATCCTGCAACGGCATCGATGATGACTGCGACAACAGTACCGACGAAGAGGACGCACTCGGGTGCACGCAGTACTACTACGACGGAGACAAGGACGGCTACGGTACGGGCAACGAACCGAAGTGCCTGTGCGCGACACAAGGGCAGTTCACTTCCACCAAGAACACGGACTGCAACGATGCCAACCCGGCGGTGAATCCGGGGGCCAAAGAGATCTGCAACGGGAACATCGACGATGACTGCAACGGAGTTGGAGATGTCGAGGGCACGACCGGCTGCGCCACCTACTACAAGGACGAAGACTACGACGGCTACGGCACCTCTGGCTCGAAGTGCCTGTGCATCCCGTCCGCCCCTTACCAAGCAACGAAGTCTGGGGACTGCCAAGACAACAGCCCCTCCGTCAATCCGGCCGGGAAGGAGATCTGCAACGGCGGCATAGACGACGACTGCAGCGGCTCGGCAGATGTCGAGGGGACTTCCGGTTGCATCACCTACCACAAGGATGAGGATGGCGACGGGTATGGGAGCGCGTCCTCCAAGTGCCTCTGCTTACCCTCCGGAGCCTTCAACGTGCAAAACAGCAGCGACTGCAACGACGGCAGCAAGTCCATTCATCCAGGTGCCTACGAGGACTGCAATGGAGTCGATGACAACTGCAATGGCCAGACCGACGAATCTTATCCGAACTGCGACGGTGACTCCCAGGCAGACTGCGTCGACGCGGACGACGACAATGACGGCGTAGCCGACACCAAAGACAACTGCATCTGCGGCAAGAATGCGAACCAGTCGGACATTGACCAGGATGGCAAGGGAGACGTGTGCGATTCGGACATGGACGGCGACGGAGCGGCCAACGAAAAGGACTGTTGCGCATCGGATGCCTCCACCTATCCAGGCCTGGCCGACAACCTCTGGTTCTCCCAGCCAAACAAGTGCGGCAAGTACGACTACAATTGCGATGGGGCGGATTCCCACCGGTGGACTGGTATCGATCAGTGTATTGGCTCGATCTTCGGTTGCTGGGGCGCAGGTTCTGGCTTCTGGAGCGACGACAACGGGATCGGAGAACCCGCGTGCGGCGTCACCGGATGGGAACACACCGGGTGCATTTGCTGCTGCTCTGACGCACACCAGGATGTCAAACAGGAGTGCCACTGAGGGCGGACGGCTGGCTCGGCTGGGTACTTGCGACCGGAGCCGGCATGGCGACTGCAACGCCAGTCCTTGAGCTGTGACAAACAAGAGGCGGAACATGAAGCACTTGTCGGGGTGCGCGTTTGCAGTGGCTCTGTTCCTCGTGGCCTGCGCCGGCCGTGTCCAGGTCGACGGTGCCGACAGCACTCTTCCGGACACGAAGGTCCTGGACGTTGAGGATCTGGGCCAGCAGCTTCCGGATGCCCGGACGTCCGATGCCGAAGCCCGAAACGCCGACGTGCCGGAAGAAGACACGCCGGCCGGCGAGGTAACCACCCCTGGCTGCAAGACGGTTCTCCCCCTCCAGTGTGGGGGCAAGTTCTCCCACAGCACCGTGCTTCAGGGGCACCCCGACCAGTGGTCCGGGTACGCGTGCACGCAGCGGCTGGAGTCCGGGCCCGAGGTCATCTACTCGTTCCACTCCGAGGCGGACTGCCAGGTGTCGGTGCGCCTGGAGGACCTCTCGGTCGACCTGGATCTGCTCGTGCTCGACCAGTGCGACCCGTGGTCGTGCACGAAGGCCGCCTCCACCCCCCTGGACATCCAGGACGGCGAGAAAGTGGTGTTCGACGTCAAGGCCGGCGGGGAGTACTTCGTCGTCGTGGACGGCTACGCCGGAGCCTCTGGCACCTATGAGATCGCGGTGGAGTGCAAGTGCAGTGCCGAGCTGCCCTCCCTCACGGACGGGAGTTGGGAGATGCACGTGGACCGGAAGCTGAAGGGGCTTCCCGGGGACGTGCAGTTCCCGACGGACCCGCTGGACGAGGAGGACTACGAGCCGGTGGACGACGGACCCGTGTACCCGATAGTCGTTTCCGGGGACGGCAAGTTC
>CAITUV010000073.1 GCA_903895725.1 uncultured Myxococcales bacterium
GCGGCGGGGAAAGACATAGGACGAATAGGACACATAGGACGAATAGGACAGATAGGACCCGCCGCCCCCTGCGAGGGAGAATGGCCTCTATCGCGGGATTGGCTGCCTAGCATGAAGGTCCGAGTAGCCCCATCGGCCGTCAGCCAAACCCACCCCCTAGATCCGCGCCGCCCCCCATGCCTTCCATGCGTCCTATTCGTCCTATGTGTCCTATACGTCCTATTCTCTTCTTCTCCTCCCCCTGCCGAATTGCCCGTGCCCGCGAATTGTCGTCGGATTCCGCAACAAATGCGGCACTGGCGCCTGCTGCGAAAGCAGCGGCAAACCCGTTCAGGAGGCAGGACGAGATGAGAATGGCGATGTTGACGTTGGCGGCAAGCGTGGCTCTGGCGTTGGGATTCGTTGCGTGCGGATCTTCCGGGGGCGATGGTGGTTCCGGGCGATGACGTGCCTCCCGCGGAGGAGGTCGTTCCGAGGGATGACGGGGTCGAGAAGGACAACGGCGGTGGTAGCTGATCCTTGACATCGTCCCGCCGCGCTGCTGTACTCCGGATGACCGGGATGGATGAGGCTGCATGCGCAACCAGTGCAGGGCCCGGGTTCAGGTGGAGATCCCCGCATGACCAGAAACCCGGCTCCCGGTGGAGCCCCCCGCATGAGAGGCCTCAAGAAGACAAAGACCTCAGGCTTCGGTTCGGGCAAGCGGGAAAGCCATGATGCCCGTGATTTCTATGCCCGGTTCGGCGTGCCGGATCTGTCCGACGACGAGACCGTGGGCCGGTGCGGCTGTGCGAACACCCTGTTTGTCGGCGATGCCCGGGACATGCGGGCAGTGGAGGACAACTCGGTCGCCCTGGTCGTCACGTCACCTCCCTATTTTGCGGGCAAGGAGTATGAGCAGGCCCTGGGGGAGGGGGGCATTCCGGGCAGCTACGTCGAGTACCTGGAGATGCTGTGCGACGTGTTTGCCGAGTGTCGCCGGGTGCTGGAGCCGGGGGGCCGGATTGCCGTGAATGTGGCAAACCTCGGCCGCAAGCCGTTCCGCTCCCTGGCATCGGATGTGGTTCGGATTCTGCAGGATGATCTGAAGCTGTTGCTGCGGGGCGAAGTGGTGTGGGTGAAGGGGGAAGGGGCCTCGGGCAACTGCGCCTGGGGCTCGTTTGCGAGCGCGGCCAACCCCGTGCTCCGGGACCTGTCCGAGCGGGTCGTGATCGCGTGCAAGGGGCGGTTCGACCGAGCCATCGACCGGAAGAAGCGGGAGAAGCTGGGGCTGCCGTTCGAGAGCTCCATGTCGAAGGAGCTGTTCATGGAGCTGACGCTCGATGTGTGGAAGCTCCGTCCCGAGAGTGCCCGCAGGGTAGGGCATCCGGCACCGTTCCCGGTGGAGCTGCCGAGGAGGTTTGCCGAGCTGTACACCTATGTCGGTGACGTCATCCTGGACCCGTTCATGGGGTCCGGGTCCAGTGCGATAGCGGCTCTGCAGGCGGGAAGGAAGTTCGTGGGCTTTGACACGGACCCGGCCTACGTGGAGGCCGCAGCCGCCCGCATCCGGCAGGAGGCGGGCGTGGACGTGACGGTGAAGGCAGCAGTGGGCAGTGGGCAGTAAGCAGTGCCCACCCAGCCCCGACCACGCGGGAGGGGCCATCGGGGCGTTGGCACAGGCAGTGGGCCGTGACGTAACGGAGGAACGCATGCATACGCTGAGGGCTGGTCTGGTGGTGCTGGTCGGGTGCGTGATGGTCGCGTGTACCGGCTCTTCGGGTTCCTCCGGAAACGGGGGAGAAGATGCCCAGGAAGTGAGGCTGCTTCCGCCCGACGGGAGCGGTGAGGACGGCTCGCTGCCTCCGCTGCCCGACGTCGTGCTGCCGGACGGAAAGCAGATCGGGGACGAGCAGGGGCAGTGCGGTCCCGGCGAGGACGGTTGCGCCGAGGATGCCGTGGTCCCGCCCGACGAGGTCGAGCCGGAGTGCCAGGGCCCCCTGTGCGTCCCGGACGTCGAGTCGCCCGAGGAGGTTGCTCCTGACGTTCCGGTGGAGCCGGATGTCCCGGCTCCCGGCTGCGACAAGCTGGTATGCCCGGATCCTTCGGTGTGCGAGGAGGATGATGCGGGCAAGGGGCACTGCCGGGTCAAGGGGACGTTGGTCGAGGAGTTCGACGACCAGGCGATGATGGCCGCGGACACGACCGCTGCCTGGGGAGGGGGCGTGCTGACTCCCCAGGGCAGTGAGTTTGGCGGTACGGGCGTGGACGGGGAGTTCCACGCGACCCAGGACGTGACGGTCGACACGTCGGTCAACGGCGGCATCTTCCAGTACTCGCTCTACCAGGTGGACAAGGGAGTCACGGTGAAGGTCACGGGGCCGAACCCGTACGTGGTCAAGGTCCAGGGGGATGTGGTGATCGACGGCTGGGTGCGTGCGGACGGAGCGCTCGGGGCGAGTGCCTGCTCGACTCAGATCGGGCCGCCGGCCCCTCCCGGGGGGCAGCCCCTGGCCGGCGGGGCAGCGGGACCCGGTGGACACAAGGGGGGCGACGGCGGTGCCGGGTTCGGACAGAACGGGGGCAACGGCGACGGTCCGGGCGGGGGAACGGGGAGTGGTGCGGGCAAGTCGATTTTCGCCTCGGGGGCAGGGGGAGGAAGTCACGGCAGTGCGGGGGCCGACGGCACGGTGGAGTTCCCGCAGGCACCTCCCGGAGTTGCGGGCAAGATGTACGGTGATCCCAAGCTGCAGGTGCTCGACGGCGGCTCGGGCGGAGGTGGAGGCGGCGGTCGTGACGACGAGAACAACGTGCTCGACGCCGGGGACCGGCCTGGCGGAAGCGGCGGCGGAGGCGGGGGCGTGGTCGTGTTCGAAGCCGGCGGCTCCATCCTGATCGCAGGCAAGGTCAGTGCGGACGGCGGCAACGGCGGCTGGGGCGACTTCTCCGGCGGCGGAGGCGGCGGCAGCGGAGGGGCCATTCGCCTGAGCGCACTGGATGAGGTGCTCCTGGAGAGCGGCGTCCTGTCGGCCCGCGGGGGCAAGGGGGGGCTCATCACGAACTCCAACCAGCTGACCCACGTCAAGGGAGGCGACGGAGGCGACGGGATCATCCGCATCGAGTCGATGAAGGGGCTGCAGAACTACGTGCTCAATCCGGACCCGGCCCCGTCCTACGGCCTGCTGGCCGGAGAGCCGGAAGGGGGTACCGGGGCCGACGGGGACTTCGCTCCGGATCAGGACATCGAGCTCGACACGTCCCACGGGCCGTACCATTTCTCGTCCTTCTACGTTCCTGAAGGGGTGACGGTGCGGGCGACCGGGCCGTTGCCGCTCGAAATCCACTCGATCAACGGGATGACGATTCAGGGGGACATCGACGTCAGCGGAGAGGCGGGCGGAACAGGGTTCAGCGCGTGCTGCAGCAATCCTTATCCGAATTCGGAGGGAGGGCTGGGAGGCAAGGCCGGGGCGGGCGGATTCGACGGCGGCAACGGCGGTGAGGCAGGACCTGGGGCTGCCGGGCAGGGGCCGGGCGGTGCACCGGGGGGGCCCATCGGGACCTTCTCGTCGGCCGGGGGGGCCGGTTACTCCCAGGAGGGGCAGAACGGCGGGACGAACCAGTGCAACGAGGCATTCGGTCCGGCCGGCGGGACCGCGTACGGTGACCCGGAGCTGCTCGTGCTCGAAGGCGGTTCTGGAGGGGGCGGGGCTGGCGATGCGTCGGCCGCAACCTGCATCTGGTGCAACAACTTCCAGTGCATCGTGGCCAACGATACCAGCTACCAGCAGTGCCCGGTGAATCCCCCGCTTTGTGACTACTGTCCGTGGGTGATGTCTGCCTGCCAGGCGGAGCCGAGCTGTGTGCCCACCAAGCGCTGGAATCCGGGCTCGGGCGGGGGCGGAGGGGGCGGGGCGCTGCGCCTGGAGACATCGGGTGAGTTCCTCGTCTCCGGGGCCATCCGGCTCAACGGCGGGAACGGCGGGGACAGTCTCGGGGCCGCGGACAACGACGACGGAACCTGCGGCCCGGGATGCGAGGGGGGCTGTTACAAGGGGCAGTGTGATCCGCCCAGCGGGGGCAGCTTCGGAGGGAGTGGCGGCGGCGGCAGCGGCGGTGCGCTGATCATCCGCTCCCACAGCGTTCGCACCATGGGGGTCATCGAGGCCCGCGGCGGAAAGACGGGTACTCTCAGCCAGGGCGGAGGCTGCCCGGTGGACCCGACAGTCGAGGTACCGCCGCCCGGTCAGGGGCGGGGCGGGACCGGCTCCCCGGGCCGCATCCGGGTCGAAGCCGATGCCCCGCTGGGGTCGATTCTCATCGGCACCGGTCCGTTCTCGACCGGGACCGTCTCGTTCCCTGCGGGCACGTCGGCGTTGAGTCTCTGGTATGCGCTGCCGGACAAGAAGACCCAGATCACGCAAGTCGAGGCGCCGGGGCTGGGGCCGTTGGACAGCCTGGAAATCCGGACGACGACGGGCAGCAACGGTCAGCCCAATGAAGGGGCGGCAAGCCCGTGGCTTCCCTACGGCGACGTGCCCCCGCCCGGGGCCTTCGTCCGCTTCCGGGCAGAGCTCCTGATGCCGGTCCCGCCGGACCCGCCCGCCAAGGTCCAGTCCGTAACTTTCACCCACCAGTTCGAGGTCCCGCCATCCGGCTGGTAATACCATCAGCCTTTGTCTTGACAAGCTTTGCGCGGGGGCGATATGCTCACCGCACCATCGATTGGGGGAGTACTGCCATGATGAGACGACTGGCTGCCCTGCTGTTCCTGACCCCGGTTCTCCTTTGGGGGGTCGGCTGTGCCACGGAAGAGGCGGAGGAGGGAGTGGACTTCTCCCTGTCCGTCCAGGCACTCGAGACCTCCTGCGGTGCCACCGGCGCCGTCCCGGCCGAAGTGGCTGCGTTCCGCGTCAAGGTGGTGCAGAACGACCCGACCCAGGACAAGCCCACGGTCCTGCTGGACAAGGACTTCCCGGTCTCTTCCAAGGTCATCAAGCTGTCCAAGGTGGCGGAAGGGGAGGACATCGAGCTGACCATCCTCGGGCTGGAGGCCGACCCGGCCAAGCCGCCGGTTCAGTACGGCCGCGTGCGGGGCATCACGGTGCTCCAGGACGAGACCGCGAAGGTGGCGGTATCGCTGAGCAACTTCGGCAAGTTCTCGTGCATGACCCCGCCCAACGGGGCATCGAACGTGATGTTCCCGACGTTGACGACTCTGCCGGATGGGCGGATCCTCATGGCGGGCGGCTTCCGGAAGGTGACCGAGGACACGGGACGCTTCGAGGTCACGATGCCTTCGGACATGGCGTTCATCTATGACCCTGCCACCAATGCGATCAAGCAGGTGGGGAACATGATGAACAAGCCCCGTGGCGCCCACGCCGCGGCCTATCTCCCGAAGAGCCAGCTCGTGCTGCTGGTGGGCGGCACCGAGCGGCTGTACATGGAGAAGAAGAACGATTGCTTCCCCTGGTATTTCCTGAAGGACAAGGCCGGGGACGTCGGCTACACCTACGAGCTGTTCGATACCCGGACCGAGAAGTTCCTCGTTTGGGACGGGGCCGATTGGCCGGATGGGACGCTGGGGGAGGATGGAAAGGTGGCCGAGCCGGTGCACGTGATGGTGAAGCAGGTGCGCCGGGTGTTCCCCGCCGTCGCGGTGAACAACGACGGCACGGCGCTGGTGACGGGCGGCGGGCTCTGGCCGTCGTGCCAGACCAAGTCCGAGACCGATGCCGACTACCAGGTGGCCGAGCTGTACCGGCCCCGGACGGAAGGGTACGAGGGCGGGTTCATGAACTCGTTTGGTGCCCTGACCATGAAGGCCATGCGCTCGGGGCACACGGCCACGCTGCTCGAGGTGAAGGACAAGCTGGCGTACCACATCTTCTGGGGCGGTGCGGACGAAGGGGCGCCGATTGCCGAGATCTACAAGGAATCCTCGGGCCAGCTCGACGGAAACTTCGGAGCGTTTTCGCCGGTGACCTGGCTGGACAACGATTCCTACAAGAAGCGGCCCTACTTCCACACCATGACCCCCCTCAAGGATCGTCAGTTCCTCCTGCTGGGCGGCGTGCTGAACTCCAAGGGCAAGCTGAAAGTTCCGTCGGCGGGCGACGCCCATCTCGTCAAGGTGCAGACCGATCTGAAGATCGGCGTCTCGTCGGTGGAAGGGCTGGGTGAGGGGCGCTACTTCCACTCGGCCACCACGTATGACAACGACCACGTCGTGGTCCTGGGCGGCTTCTCGTCAGTGGTCCAGGGGGAGAACACGCTGTTCTCCTCCACGGCCACCGATGATGTCCGCTTCTTCGACCGGGTCAGCGGGAAGCTGACCCTGCCGCCCATCGATGCGGCTCCCAAAATGCGGGGCGGGCACGTGGCCGCTGCACTGGGCAATGATTGCATCCTCCTCCTGGGCGGAGTGGACCAGGTGTTCGAGGGGCTCGAGTTCGGCAACAAGGCCCTGGCCTTGCTGTCCGAGATGTACTGCCCGTCGATGATCTGCCCTGAGAAGCTCTGGCCCACCGGCTGCTACGTGGAGTAAGGGAGGCGAACATGGCGAAGAACTTCATGACCCTGCGTGAGATTACCGCCACCCTGACGGCGGCTCTCTTCCTGAGCTCGAGCCTTCTTCTCCTGGCTCCCCGGGCATCGGCCCAGGAGGGCGAAAAGCGGCGCGTGGCCGCATTCGTCCTTCCGGCCTCGCCCTCGGACGCCAAGCCGGCCCTCCTGCTCAACCGGGTGCTGCGCGAGAACACGGAAGGGCTGACGGGCATCGAGCTGGTCACCCCGGCCCCGGTGCTCAACGGCTCGTCGTTGCCCGAGGTGCTCACCGGCGTCGAGCAGGCTTACCAGGCGCTCAATGGCAAGCAGGTTGACAAGGCCATGGCCAAGCTCAACCAGCTCCGTCCGATCCTCGAGCAGATCCTGCCGCTCGTGCCGCTGCGGTCTGTCGCCCTCTTCTACAAGTCCTGGGGAGTCGGGCAGATCCTCACCGGCAACATGCTCGAGGGCAAGACCGCCATCGAGGTGAGCCTGACGCTGTGGAAGGACCAGACCAACCTCGAATACGCGTACAGCGTCGAGACGCTCAAGACGTTTGCCGAAGTGCAGGCGGACCTGGAGCGCCGAGGGGGCGGCAAGGTGACGGTCGAGACCACTCCGGAGAATGCCGTCGTGGTACTCGATGCCCGCGAGCCGGCGCTGTCACCCGCCATCTTCTCGAACGTCCCGGCCGGTATGCACCTGGTCAAGGTCGTGCTGGACGGCCACGAGCAGTGGGCCGGGTTCATCCGGGTCAAGGCGGGCGACGACAACACCGCCTCCGTTCCGCTCAAGCCGATCTCGGAGAAGGCCGTGTTCGACCAGCGGCTGGTGGCCGTTGCTCAGGACATCAAGTCGGGCATGGACGGAGCCAAGGAATCCCTGGTCGAGCTGAAGCAGTTCCTTGGGGTCAACGAGCTCCTCGTGGTGGAATGCTCGGTGGTGGGCGAGACGTACGAGCTGTCCGGCGTCCACGTGAAGGGGGACGATTCCCTGGCCCAGGCCAAGCGGTCGCTGGCTCGTGATGCCAGCTTCCTCGCCAGCATCCGTGAGTTCCTCTCCGGCCTGTTCGAGTCGTTCTACGAGATTGCCCGCAAGGCGGAAGGCCTGGGCGGTCCGCCCATCGATCCGGTCCTCCTGCAGAAGGCGGGATTGAACATCGAGCAGGGGTCGACGGTGTTTGATCCCGACAACCCGGTTTTCCCGACCGTGGATCTGGGCCAGAAGAAGGAGCCGATTCACAAGAAGTGGTGGTTCTGGACCGGCATCGGAGTGCTCGTCGCCGGCGGAGCCGTGCTGGGTGCCTGGGCCGGTACCAACGGGTTCGGCGCCGGCCAGTCGGGAGGCCCGACCGGTACCATCGAGCTGACCGTGGTTCCGGTGCAGTAGATCCCTCCGACCGATTCTCCTCCGTTTTCATTTGACTTCGTTTCCTGCCCGCTGCTAGATTACGCTGCCCGTCCGCGAGCGAGTATCGCGCGGGGTAGTTCTTTCCGAACAGAGGAGTCGAGAAATGGCCAAGCAGAAGGCGGAAGACATTCGCAATGTCGTGTTCATGGGACACGGCGGTTCCGGCAAGACCACCGTCGTGGATGAGATTCTCCATGCGGCCGGCGCCAACAGCCGCATCGGGTCGGTCAAGGAGGGTACCAGCCTGGCTGATACTTCGGACGACGAGATCGACGGCAAGGCCTCCATCGACCTCCACCTGCTGCACTGCACCTACCAGGGCAAACTGTTCCATCTCCTGGACACTCCCGGGCGCACCGATTTCATCGGCCAGACCGTGGCGGCCCTGCGGGGAGTTGAAACCGCGCTCATCCACGTGGACGGCTACACCGGCATCCAGGTCAACACCCGGAAGTCCTGGAAAATGGCCCGCGAGGAAGGCAAGGCAGTGGCCTTCGTGATCACCAAGGTCGACATGGAGAACGTCGACCTGCCCAAGCTCGTCAAGTCGATCCAGGAGAATTTCGGCAAGTGCTGCGTGCCGTTCAATCTTCCCGATTCCACCGGAGCCGGGCTCTCCAAGGTCGTGTCCGTGCTCAATCCGCCGGCCGGCGTGTCCGACTTCGTGAAGGGGTACCGGGAGCCGCTCATCGAGGCCATCGTCGAGTCCGACGAAGAGCTCATGATGCGTTACCTCGAGGGAGAGGACGTCAGTGCCGAAGTGGGCACGCACATCGGCGCTGCGATCAAGGGAGGCAACCTCGTCCCGATTCTCTGCTACGGCCAGAAGGGCTCGGTTGGCGTCAAGGAGATCCTGGATACCGTCGTCGCGTACTTCCCCTCCTGCGCATCGGTCAAGTCCCTTCCTGTGGTCCGCAAGGTCACCAACGAGGCCGGCGAGAGCAGCACCGAGATCGTCATGGTCGACGTGGAGCCCAACACCTTCGTCGCCCAGGTCATCCGGACCGTCATCGACGAGCACAAGGGCCGCATGGCCGTCATGCGCGTCTTCTCCGGAAGCAGCGTTGCCGGTGCGGCGTTCACCAACGCCAGCCGCGGTCGCGGCGGCAAGTTCGGGAAGCTGTTCAAGTTCTTCGGGACCAAGCAGGAGGAAGTGGACTCGGTCAGCGCCGGCGACATCTTCGCAGCGGCCAAGATCGAGGAGCTCACGACCGGCGAAACCGTGACCGACGGCACCTGGAAGGAGCCGCTCCGGCCGATCCAGTTCCCCATGGCCATGGTGGCTCTCGCCATCAAGCCGAAGAGCCGGGCCGACGAGTCCCGCATCTCCCAGGTGCTCCAGCGCTACATGGCGGAGGACCCCACCTTCCGCTTCGAAATGGACGGCCAGACCAAGGAAATGGTGGTCTACGGGATGTCGGAGCTGCACCTCAACATCCTGCTGCAGCGGATGGCCCGCCGCCAGAACGTCCACGTGGACACCAAGCTTCCCCGCATCTCCTACCGGGAGACGATCACTCGTGCCGTGAGCGACTACCATCGCCACAAGAAGCAGTCGGGCGGTTCGGGCGAGTTCGCCGAGGTCCACTTCCGCATGAACCCCTACCGGGGAAAGGAAGAGCTGTTCAACTTCGTCGACGCCCTGCGCGGGGACAACGTCCGCCGCCAGTTCGTCCCGTCGGTCGAGAAGGGCTGCCGGACCATGTGCGAGACCGGCGTGCTCACCGGCTCCCCCGTGATCTGGGTCGAGGTCGAGTTCTTCGACGGCAAGGACCACCCCGTGGACGGCAAGGACATGGCCTTCCAGAAGGCCGCCCGTGAGTGCTTCAAGAAGTGCTTCCTCCAGGCGGGCCCGACCCTGCTCGAGCCGACGGTCAACCTGGAAGTCTCCATTCCGCCCGAGTTCGCCGGCGACATCAGCCAGTACCTGAACTCCCACCGCGGTCGGATCCAGGGAATGGACCACCAGGGGGAGGAGCAGATTGTGCGCGCTCTGATTCCGCTGGCCGAAGTGCAGACCTTCTCGTCCGACCTGCGGGCCATGACCCAGGGCCAGGGCAGCTACTCGCTCGAGTTCGCCAGCTACGACCAGGTTCCGGCACACGTCCAGCAGCAGGTCATCGCAGCCTACGCCAAGGAAGCCCACGGCGAGGAAGAGTAGTCCTTCACGAAGCGCAAAAATCGTCAGTGCGTTGCACCAGGAAGCGGTCAACCCCTTCCCGTGCCAGTGCCTTGCGCACAGAGGCCAGTCGGTCTGGGGCCAGGACGCACAGCACGAACCCCCCGAGACCGGAGCCGGTGAGCTTGGCTCCGTAGGCCCCCCCGCGGACTGCGGCCCGGCACAGTGCGTCGAGCCTCGGTGTCGACACACCCAACCCGGTCAGCAGGCAGTGGTTCTCGTCGAGCAGGTTGCCTACGAACTCGAAGTCCCCCTTTCGCAGTGCCGCTGCGGCCTGGAGACTGATGCTCTCCGACACTGCGGTCAGCCGCTGCAGCACCAGGTCACCCCTGGGTCGCTTCAGCAGCTTGGAGACCTTCTCGATCACCCGACGCGTCGAGGAGCGCTCCGAGCTGTCGGCCAGGAGGAAGACGCCGCCCGGTGCCACGTCGAGGAACCCTGCCATGGGGCCGTGGGCTCCTGCCGCATCGCCGTTTCGCACGGCGAACGACTCGCCGGTCTTGACGAAGCAGGGAGCATCGAACGCCACGGTCGTGGAGTCGATTCCACTCGGGCGGGCGTGGAAGATGTGCTCCATGTCCAGCGCCACCTGGGCCACGCGGTCCTCGGCATCCGGAAGCTCCTGGAGGCGGGCAACGGCCCGACAGAAGGCAACGGAGAATGCGGCACTGTAGCCCAGGCCGCTCATGGGCGGAAAGTCCGCTGAAACCTCCACCCGGACCGCATGGTGTCGGTCCGTTCGCAGCTTGCGCATGCCGAGGCGGGCTGCCTGGAGCTGAAGGCCCCCCGGGTCGTCCCCGTCCACCACAAGCCGGTTGCGCTGCGCAGGGCTGTGGTGAAGGGTAACGGTCAGGTGGGCCTCCGTCAACGGGATCGCCAGAGCAGTGCCCCCCCAGACCACGAAGTGCTCTCCCGTCAGGATCGCCTTCCCGTGAGCCTGGCCCGCGACGTCGCCGGACGGCCCCTCAGGCACTCGTCCCAGGGGCGCCGTCGGGGAGGTCGGTCTACCTGTTCTCTCGTCCTTTGCGCTCATGCAGCTTCCTGTGCCCGGGCATGATGCCCGTCGTTGCCATGGCCAGCAGAGCACCCAGGTTCTGCAGCAACCCCACGCAGGCCACTGCCTCCTCGAGCTCGCCGACGCACGAGACTCTCATCAGCTTCAGCAGCGGCGCCGTGGTGGGGCGGTGCGGTCCCGTTCCTCCGACCAGTCCGCAGGCAATCGGCCCCTCGAACCGGCCCACGAGGCAGTCCGGCGTCAGCTCCCACGTGGCAAGCGGGGCCACCCGTCCCTTGCGGCAAGCGTGGGCATCCAGGGTCGCCGTGGCTGCCCGAGTATCCTGGTAGAGAGCGGCCAGGGCCCCGACGATGCCGTTGAGGATCCCCTTGTTGTGGGTCACCGTGCGCTTCTCATCGATGCCGGCCCAGCGGGAGAGTGCCTCGATGCGCTCTCCGACGGCGCGGCCGTCCATGCCGTCCGTGGCCAGAAGATCATGCGGGATCCGAACCGTGGCCGTGGCCGGGCGCCCGAGGGGGTAGTTGGTCACGATGGCACCGAGCCCCTCCCCAGGCAGGGCCTCACTCAGCCCGCGCTCGAACTGCTCGGCAATGGAGGTCGCCAGGTTGGCCCCCATGGCATCCACGGGATCGATGATGAGGAGAAACGTGCCGGCACCGGGGCAACGGCCGTTGAACGGCTCGAACGTGACCGCCTGGACACCGCCGCCTGCCGCCGCCAGTTGGGGGTGGCTGAGCGCAACGGCTTTCTTGAAGGCCGGAAGGAACGCATCGAGTCCTTCCTGAACCTCTGCCGGGGACAGCTCGGTCCGGAACAGGACCTGGGCCCCAACCCTCCGTTCCCCCCTCACGGCCCGGACCCCCCCCGCCTGGGCAGCAATCCGAGCGGCCCTGGAGCAGGCGGCAACGACCGACGGTTCCTCGGTTGCCAGGGGAACCAGCACGGCGTTGCCGTTCACCTGCAGGTTGACCACCAGGCCAACCGGCAGTCGGACCGATGAGACCACGTTCTCGCTGACGCGATCCAGGGCCGGGTCGAGCTCCCGGCTCAACAGGTCGGCCTCGCTGGGATCGAGCCAGCCATCCGCCGTCAGGCGGCCCAGCCGCTCCGACGGCTCCAGTCGATGGAACCCCGGGTAACTCGAGTCGCTCATAGTCCCCCTCCCGAGAGTGCGAACACATACAGGCCGTACACGATCGGAGCGGCAAACAGCAGCCCGTCGATCCGGTCCAGCATCCCGCCGTGACCCGGCAGCAGCGCCCCGGAGTCCTTGACCCCGGCGCTGCGCTTCAGCACGGACTCACACAGGTCGCCGATCTGCTCGGCAATGCCCCCCCCGAGACCTGCGGCGAGGAGCAGCGGAACCGAGAGCGGGCTTCCGCAGACCTGGTGGATGAGAAACGCCCCACCCGCGCTGGCCGCAAGGCCGAACAGACTCCCCTCGATGGTCTTCTTGGGGCTGACTCGCGGGTGCAGTTTGTGCCTTCCGAGGAACTTGCCGCCGAAGTAGGCACCGCTGTCCCCGAGCCATACCACCGCAAAGAGCATGATGAGGCCGCTCCCTCCCCACCCCGGCAGGCGGGCCAACAGGACCACCGAGGCCATGAGCAGCCCCACGTACAAGGCCCCCATGCCGATTCCCGGTCCTTCGTGGAGCGCCTTGGGGATCCGGTCGGCTGCCACCAGGTAGATGGCCAGGGCCACCATGGGCGAGCAGAACAGCCAGACGAGGAGGTAGTGGGGCGGGAGGAACGCCAGCGCCGGGCCCAGGGTCACCCACCCTGTAGCCACGACGTGAAGCGTCCGACTTTCCTTGAGCGAGAAGAGCGCAACATACTCCCAGGCCGCCAGCGCAGCGGCTGCGACCACCAGGGCGGCCCCGATGGTATCCGGTGCGAGCCAGGCCGCGGCAATCACGAGCGGTGCCAGCACCAGCGCGGTCAGAATTCGTGTCAGCATGCCCGAAACCTCCTACTCGCCAAACAGGTCGTTGGCGTTGCGACCCTCAGAATCCGGTACCCCCTCGGCAAGCCCGCGGCGAACCAGCTCGCTCTGGAACCAGCCGCCCGTCATGGCGTCGAGCAGGGCCGTCATCTCCTCCAGGCGGACCTCCTTGGTGATGCGGGAGTTCTCATCCGACGGAGGATTGAGCGCCATGTCGTACTGGAGCCTGCGCCTCATGTAGTAGAGCCGGGTGACCTCTTTCACCAGCCCCTGGACCATGCCGGCCAGGGACGCGATGTCGAGCTCCTCCGCGTTGAACACGAGCTCCGGCAGATTCCACGACATGCGGGCCCTGGCATCCCAGGCCGACCCGCCGGCCCCCTTGGTGAGCCAGGGATCGTTGCCCGGGAATTCGAGATAGTTGAACGTGTCCTCGTCGAGGTCGGCCCGTGAGTACCCTCCCGACAGCTCGAACACCGGAACGGCTGCCTTGTGTGAGGCCCCCTTGCGGAAGGCTTTCACCTTCTCCTTGTCCACGTCGAAGTGGGCCAATGCGGCCCTCTGCACCTCGGTGCATGTGGGTTCGGCCTTGATCTTCGAGAAGGCCGACTCCTTGCTCTGAGCCCGGACCTCGCCGGAGAGCCCCGTCAAAGCCAGCAACGACACGATCAGTAGAGTACGCCAGCCAGCCATTCCACACCTCCATCGCCAAGCTCGCTCACTTGCCGGGCATACAGCCCGCCTGTCAACAGGTCCAGGTGCTCGGTCAGCTCCCTGTATCGCAGGGCAGCATCGAGGAGCTCCTCCTCACCTTCCGGCCGCTCCAGGATCAGCCGCCTCATGGTGCGCAGCCGCTCGTCGTAGTATCGGACCGCCTCGTATTTCAGCGACGTCTGGGCGGACAGGAGCTCCGACCGGCCCCAGTCTCGAGGTACTTCGTCCAGCGAGAACACCAGGGCCCCCACGTCCCACCAGGCCATGGCCGCCACGTAGCCCGAACCGTACCCGGTTTCTGTGTCGAAGACCCGGTCGAGAGCCAGCCCGGCGTTGCCCAGCCACGGGGTGACCGACAGGGCCGCATTGCCCGTGGCCGAGAAGTAGCCACCCACGAGCGAAAGCTCGGGAAGCAGGTGGGACGCCGGTGCCCGGGCCCGCAGCCGCCGATGCTCACCCGCATCCACGCCCATGTGCTCGAAGATCGCGGCAATCACGGCCGACTGGGACGGCTCCTGCTCCATCGCCCGGCTCCACAAGGCCTCCCGGGCGGCGTCGGTCGCGCCCCCCGCCCTGCTCTTTCCCACGGGGCTGATTCGAAGCAGCCTGCCCGAGGTAAGGACCAGGACGTCATCGCTTCCGGGCACCATCACCGGCCGTCGTACCTTGAACGGCCCATCATCCAGGTACAGGTGGTGCCAGGTGGCGCCCCCGTCGAAGCTCTCCCACACATCCCGGTCGGTGGACACGAGCAGGTGCCCCGACCGCCTCGGATCCTGGGCGATCCGGTACACGGGGTTCGTGACGAGCTGCAGCCCGCCCGCTTCTTTCCACGTGCCCCCGCCGTCCACGCTCTCGTCGACACCGGCGAGGCTTCCCATGTAGATGTGAGATGGGTTTCTGGGATCCGCCGCGACGCAGGTGACGTAGTCCTTGTCCTCCTGCCCGTCCCAACGCATCCACTTCCAGGTGCGGCCGCGGTCCATGGAAACCAGGATTCCGTTGCCCGAAGTGGCGGCCAGGAGCTGAATCTCGTTCCCCACCGGCGTGGCGTCGAGCCAGTGAGTCCAGGCCGTCTCCGCCGACGTTCGCACCGCCGGAGCAAACGAGAGCCCCCCGTCGCTCGAGATGAATACCCCCTTCTGTGTTCCCAGGTAGACCCGTTGCGGGTCGAGCGGGTCGAAGGCCGCATGGGTGGCGCTTCGGTCCCACCGGCCGAAGCCGTGCGAGACCGAGTGCCAGGACCGTCCCGAGTCATCGGTCCGGTAGGTCCCGCTCAGTGTCGTCGCCAGGGCAATTCGAGCATCCGTGGGGTGCGGCACCACCGAGGTCACCCGGGCACGGACGATGGGGAGCTCGTCCACGTCTCCGTAGGCCCCCATCCCCCAATCCCATTGAGAGAACTCCTCCAGCGCCGACCCCAGCCGATAGCGTCTCGTTGCCACAGCGGCTTCGTCCGCATCCGGAATCTCGATACCCCCTTCCATGCTCCCGTGAGAAAGTTGTCCCGCGGTCGGAAGCCCGGGGACCTGGACCGCATCGTAGGCACTCGGTCTGTCCCAGGATTCGAGGAACTCGGCTCCGGTGGCATCATGATCGAAGTAGAAGGCATCCGACAGATCGAGGGCGCCGATCCCGGCCGCCGCTGCCCCGGGGAGAGCTTCTTCGGGCGACTCGTCATCTTCGGGAAGCCAGGCCCCGCCGGAGCTTCCTTCGAAGTCCTCCATTCCCACCACGAGTCGGTGCTCTTCCCAGCTTCTTCCCCCGTCGCGCGACACGAACACGAAGCCGTCGGCCGTCCCGAGGTAGATGAGGTCCGGGTCCACCGGAGAAACCCCCACGTCGACCAGGACCGCGTCTCGAAGTCCGAAGGCGAGGTTGCGCACGCTCCTCTCTTCCCCCGTGGCGGCCACGGAGGAGAGCAGAACCAGCACAACGGCAGCGACCCTCGCCATTCGGAATCCCTCCCCGACGCTTCGCGACGTATGCTAACCGCAGGGGGGGACATCGCAAAAAACCGGGTCTCGGGGCTCGGGGCTCGGGATTCGGGCCATCCTCCCTTCGGCATCGGCATCGGGATCGGCATCGGCATCGGCATCGGGATCGCAATCGCAATCGTAATCGCCGCCGTAGCCCCTCAGCTCCAGACCCCAGCCACGCTTTCTCCGCAGTCGGGGCAGACGCCGTTGCCAAGTCGGTTGCGGGCGACCCGGAATCCGCGTCGCTCGATGAGCAGGGCGTTGCAGGCGGGGCAGAACGTGTTCTCCAAGGGCCCGGCAGCCACATTGCCGGCGTACACGTGGCGCAATCCGGCATCTTTGCCCAGTCTGCAGGCCAGCTCGATGCTCCCGACCGATGTCGGAGGACGGTCCAGCATCCGGTAGTCCGGATGGAAGCGGCTCACGTGCCAGGGGATGTTCGCGTCGACCGAGGCCAGGAAGCCGGCAATGCCGGCCAGCTCGTCCGCACCGTCGTTGACTCGGGGGACCACCAGCGTGGTGACCTCGACCCACACCCCCGCCTCCCTCATCCGCCGGATGGTTGCCAGCACCGGGGCGAGGCGCCCTCGGCAGACTTTTCGGTAGGTCTCGTCGGAGAAGGTCTTCAAGTCGACGTTGGCAGCGTCCAGGTAGGGCAGCAACACCGCCAATGCGTCTGGAGAGATGAACCCGTTGGTCACGAAGGCATTGCGCATGCCGACGGCCTTTGCCGCACGAGCGACGTCCAGCGCATACTCGAAGAAGACCGTCGGCTCGGAGTAGGTTGCTGTGACCACCTGGGAGCCCTCCTGGCGCGCGGCCTCGACGAGCGCTTCGGGGGGAACGGGCCGCCCCCGGCCGGGATCGCCCCGCACCTGCGACAGGGTGTGGTTCTGGCAGAACGAGCATGCGAGGTTGCAGCCGACCGTTGCATACGAGAACGTCGACTCGCCCGGCAGGAAATGATACAGGGGCTTCTTCTCGATGGGATCGACCGAGGCGGAAGCCGGATGCCCATAGACCAGAGAACGGAGACTCCCGTTGACTACTTTCCGGACGCCGCACAGGCCGCTGTCGGCCTCCTTGAGAGTGCACGAGTGCGGGCAAAGGCCGCACTGCACCGCCTCTCCCTTGCGGACCTGGAAGAGTGCCTTGCGCCCTGCGAGCGCGTCATCGTTCATGCTCACCCGCCTGGTTTCAACGTCCTGGACAGCGAAAACGGGGAAGAGCCCGGCTTCCCGGTCATGAACGCTCGAGTTTCAGGCGGAGCTGGGCGCTGGGTTTGAAATAGGGGAGTCGCTTTTCCGGGACGAAAACGGTCTCGCCGGTCTTGGGGTTTCTCCCCTCGTACGACCGGTACTCGCGCACCGAGAAGTTCCCGAAGGAGCGGAGCTCCACCCGGTTTCCCTGCGCCAGGGCTTCGGTCAGTGCGGAAAAGAAAGCGTCAACTATCACGGCAGCCCGCTGGCGGCTGATACCTGCTTCCGTTGCGTAAGTGTCGATGAGCTCTGACCTGGTCATGAGGTCCGCCCTCCGTCTCGCTACCGGTGGACTATAGGCCGTATCGTTGCCGAGCGTCAAGTCAAAAGCCTGGAAGAGCGTGCGGTGACCGGACGTGCGGTGACCGGGCTTGACGCGCCCCGAACGAGGAATTACATTCGAATCGGATTCACGAGACGTTCGGGACAAAGGGGACACCGCCGGTGTTGGCCAATCTGACCTTTGGAGGGAGGAAAATGAGGTTCTATCGATTCGGAGTGGTGTTGGCGAGCGTCGTGAGCGTTCTTTCGACGGCAGCCCCGGTGCGGGGAGAGGAGCCGGACTATGTACCAGACGAGGTTGCGGTCAAGACCGACCAGAAGCAGCCCGGGTGGCACCCGATGCTCACCGCGACGGGGACGGCCGCATTCAACCACTCGAGCAACGTGGTCGGTGCTACGGACGGTGCCACCTGGGCGCTGGGCCTGGTGCTGAACGGCGGCCTGAACTGGTTGCACGAGGCCGGCCACGAGTGGGAGAATCTGCTCAAGTGGCAGCTCGGCTACACCCGGACTCCGGTGCTCGACCGGTTTTTCAAGAGCACCGATGCTCTCGACTTCACGTCGACCTACATGTACCGGATCGGTGCGCTTCCCTGGCTGGGCCCGTTTGCCTCGGTGCGCCTCCAGACCCCGGTTCTGGCAGGCTACCTGGTCAAGCCGGCGGCCGGCACGCTGCAGAAGGTGGACAGTGCGGGGGCCGCAATCGGGGCAGACGAGCCGTTTGCTGCCAACGAGGAAATCGACCTGACTCAGGCCTTCGCCCCCGCCGTGCTCCGGGAGAGCGCCGGCGTGTTCGCCCACCCCCTTGAGAAGAAGACCATCGATCTCATCGGCAAGCTCGGTGCCGGCGCCTGGGAGGTGTTCACCCGGGAGGGCTGGACTGTGGACAGCGACAAGGACGGTGTCGTGACCCTCAAGCAGATGCAGGATTCGGTGCAGGTCGGCGCCGAGCTCGAGCTCAAGGCCACCGGTGCGCTGGCGGAGAACCTGAGCTACTCCGCTCGGGCGGCGCTCATGATGCCGTTCTACAACAACGCGGACACGAGTCTGTCCGGAATCGACCTCCTCAACCAGGAATATGAGTTCCTGCTCGGGGTGAAGCTGACCGGGTGGGCCTCGCTCGACTATGCGTTCCGGGCACTGAAGTACCCCCTGGTCGTGGATGAGTGGCAGGTCTCCAACTCTCTTCTCCTCTCGCTGACCGCCTCCATCCTGTAGGTGCCTTCGCCTCGTCTTCCGACGTTGCAGGTGAGCCGGACGACCGGCAGCCTCGGCCGAAGTGGACAACCGCCCCCCTCTGTGGTAGGAAGAAACGCTTGCCGGTAGGCCGGCGAATGGAGGGAAGAATGAACGTGAAGGCTTTGGAGAACACCATCGGTCGCTGCCGTGAGCGGCACATCATCATCCCCACCTATGATCAGATGAAGCATCCTGAGAAGATCCCGGAGAGGATCCGCGAGAAGCTCAAGGGGATCGGGCTGTGGGATCTCAACTCGCTCAATCTCTTCCGTATCACGTGGAAGAACGACCCGAAGACGGGCGGGTTCGGCAAGGTCAACTACCTCGAGCTGCCGCCGGCACTGACCGGAGTGAAGACCCGTATTTTCGCCCTCATCGGCAAGTACTTCCCGACTGGAGCCCACAAAGTCGGTGCCACGTTCGGACCGCTGGTGTCCCGCATGGTTCGCGGGGAGTTCGACCCCACCTGCCAGAAGGCGGTGTGGCCCTCCACCGGCAACTACTGCCGAGGCGGCGCGTTCAACTCCTACCTGCTGGGGTGCACCCCCATCGCGATCCTGCCGGAGCAGATGTCCAAGGAGCGGTTCGCATGGCTTAACTCCATCGGTGCCGAAGTCATCGCCACTCCCGGCTGCGAGTCGAACGTCAAGGAGATCTATGACAAGTGCTGGGAGCTGCACCACACCCGGGGCCAGGAAGTCGTGATCCTGAACCAGTTTGCGGAGTTCCCCAACCCCATGTGGCACTACGAGGTCACCGGTGCGGCCATGGAAGAAGTGCTCAACGACGAGCTGCTTCCGGGGCAGAAGTTCGCCGGGGTGGCCCTGTCGACCGGTTCTGCCGGGACCATCGGCTGCGGCGACTACCTGAAGAAGAAGTACCCGACCATGAAGGTGTGTGCGTCCGAGGCGCTCCAGTGCCCGACGCTGCTGTACAACGGCTATGGCGGCCACCGCATCGAAGGCATCGGCGACAAGCACGTGCCGTGGGTGCACAACGTGCGCAACACCGACCTCGTGGCCGGGATCGACGACGAGGACACGATCCGGATCATCCGGCTCTTCAACGAGCCCGCCGGCATGGAGTACCTGCGCAAAGCCGGTGTCCCGGCCGCGACCGTGGATTCGCTGCATCTCATGGGCATCTCGGGCGTGTGCAACATGCTCACCGCGATCAAGATGGCCAAGTACTACGAGCTGTCCGGCGACCATGCGATCTTCGCGATCCTCACCGACTCGATGGAGATGTACAAGTCCCGTATCGAGGAGCTCCGTGAGGAGAGAGGCGAGTACACGCCCACCCAGGCGGCCGTCGATTTCGACCGTTGCCTCGTGAACCAGAAGATGGACCACGTGCTCGAGCTGTCCTACTGGGATCGCAAGCGGGTCCATAACCTCAAGTATTTCACGTGGATCGAGCAGCAGGGGCTGACCGTGGAGGAGCTGAACCGGCAGTGGTACGATCCGAACTACTGGGACGAGAAGCTGGCTGGGGCTTCCTCCCTGGATGAGGAAATCCGCTCCTTCAATCGGAAGACCGGGGTCGAGAAGGAATACCTGTAGGTCCTAGAACGGGAAATCGTCCTCGGGCGGCATGTCGTCCGCCCCCTGCTCCGCACTCTCCTTGCGCTTCATCCCGGTATCCTCGACCTCGTCGCGACCGTCCGGCCCGGACGAGCCGAGGAATTGGACGGTCCCGGCCACGATCTCGGTGGTGTAGCGCTTGTTGTGATCCCGGTCTTCCCACGAGCGGGTACGAAGCCGACCTTCGATGTAGACCTGGCGCCCCTTCTTCAGGTATTCGCCGCACCGCTCCGCCAGCTTGCCCCAGACAACGACCCGATGCCACTCGGTGCGCTCCTCCCTCTGCTCTCCAGCCCCGGACCACTCGTTGGTGGCCAGGCGCAGGGTCGCAACGGGCTGTCCCCCGGGCGTGTAGCGGATCTCGGGGTCGGCTCCCAGACGTCCTACCAGAATCACCTTGTTGACCGAAGCTGCCATGACTTGACCCTCCGTCTCATGGTTCTCGTTGGAGCCGCACCAACGGCCCCGCTCCCGTTATCGTCACGAAACTTCAAAACGCGCGGCCTGCTCCTCACTTTTCCGCCCATTGGGCGGCGATGAACAACGCATGCGTATCCCGGACGAGGTGATCAACGTCGCTGCTGGCCACCAGCATGGTGACTCCCAGCGGATTCACGAACACCTGGCGGATCAGCGTCCGGTGCTCCTCCAGGAAGGCCGTCACCCGGGCGTGACTCTCCCGGTCCTCGGACACCCCCGCACCCACGAGCGTGACCGTGCCGATGTCGTCCCGGATCTCGACCGACTTGCCGAACATCTCCTGGACTCTCGCCCGGAAGCTGTCCCGGTTGTGGAAGTTCTCCAGCGAGTAAAGGAAGGAGGCTCCCCGATTCCCCTCCAGGCTGACGTGCGACATGAAGGGGAGCACGTCCTGGGCTCCGATGGCGTTGAGGCACTGGAACAGATCGGCCTCCCGGGACACGTCGACGGCCTCCCGGAACTGAACGAACATCACGTCCTTCTTGCCAGAGACCGCAGTGAATCGGCGGTCTTCGATGCAGAGATCCTTGCGGATCACCGTCCCGGGGCTCGAGGGCTCCCAGGTGGACTTCGCATAGATGGCGATTCCGTGCTTTCGGGCGTATTCGAGCGCATCGCCGGCCATGACCTTGGCCCCGGACCGCGACAGGGTGAGCATCTCGTCGATGTCCACCTCATCCAGGCGACGTGCCTCGGGGACGATTCGCGGATCGGCCGAGTACACGCCGTCGACGTCCGAGTAGATCTCCACCCGCTCCGCCTCGAGAGCGGCCGCAAGCGCGATGGCCGTCGTGTCCGACCCGCCCCGGCCCAAGGTCGTGATTTCCCGCTTGTAGCTCGTCCCCTGGTAGCCGGCCACGATCACGATCCGGTTCCTGGCCAGCTCGTCCTGGATCCGGAAGGGGCGCACTTCGATGATCCTGGCATTGGAGTGGCTGTCGGTCGTCACGATGCCGCTCTGGCTGCCGGTAAACGAGATGGCCTCGTACCCCAGGCGGTGAATGGCCATCGAGAGGAGGGACATGGTGATACGCTCCCCCACCGACAACAGCATGTCCAATTCCCGTCGGGGGGGCTCTGGCGCGATCTGCCGGGCCATCTGGAGCAGCCCGTCCGTGGTCTTCCCCATGGCCGATACCACGACCACCATTCCGTATCCTGCTGCAGCCGCGTCGACGACCTTGGCCGCCACCTTCTGGATCTTCTCGATGTCGGCGACGGAGCTGCCGCCGTACTTGTGGACGACGATCGGTTTCATTCTCTCCTCTGAGCTCGGCTGATCGCCCGAGCATTTCCACTTAATAGCTTAGTTAAGCGCGCGGGGGAAGAGGAATGTTGATTGGAAGATTCTCCTCAGCAGCCCCGGGTCTTTCGGGCAACGAGGAGCCAGAGACCGAGCAGCAGCAACGGGAGCAGGGAGGCCCCGGACGGGGTACCGGTCGTGCAGCCCCCGCTCTTCTTCCCTTCCTCCTCCACGAAGATGGGGTTGCCGCCCGTGGCGTCGCCGTCGCCCTCGGCCGCCGAGTCGGGCTGGCATTGCCCTTCGATGCAGGAGAATCCCGCCATGCACTGGCCGCAGCTCCCTCCACAGCCATCGTCGCCGCACGAGAGGCCGGCGCAGACCGGTGTGCAGATGGGCACGCACAATCCATCCCCGGAGCACTCCGACCCCTTGTCACATTCACCGCAGCTCCCGCCGCAGCCGTTGTCGCCGCATTCCGCTCCCGCACAGTCCGGCTGACAGGGAGGCACGCAGATGCCGTCCTGGCAAGTCGCCCCTCCCCCACAGGTGCCGCACTGGCCGCCGCACCCGTCGTCGCCGCACTGCTTGCCGGCACACTGGGGCACACAATCCGGCTTGCACTGGGTCCCATCGCAGTGGTACCCGGCCGGGCACTCGCCGCACGAGCCGCCGCACCCGTCGTCACCGCAGCTCTTGCCCTGGCAGGACGGGGTGCAGTCGGTGCACTTGAACGCATTGCAGAAGAGCCCCACCTTGCACACCCCGCAGATCCCGCCGCAGCCGTCGCTGCCGCACTCTTTCCCGGTGCAGTCCGGCTTGCAGCCCGTCGGAATGCACAGGCCGTTCTTGCACTCCTCGTTGGCGTCGCAGGTGCCGCATACGCCGCCGCAGCCGTCCGCACCGCACTCCTTGCCCACGCAGTAGTCGTCACAGTTGACGCAGCTGCCCTGCTGGCAGAACGCCAGCTCACCGCAAGTCCCGCACAGACCCCCGCACCCGTCCGGCCCGCACGTTTTGCCCTGGCACTTGGGCTCGCACACGACGCACTTGCCCTCCTGGCAAACCTTGCCCCCTCCGCACTGCCCGCAGCTTCCGCCGCAGCCGTCGTCTCCGCACACCTTCCCCGCACAGCTTGCCGGGCAGGCCGGGCAGTCGATGGGGAACTCGCCGGTCGGGTCTCCTCCGGCGTCCACCTTGTCCGCTGGACCACAGTAGTAGCCGGACGGGAGGGCATCACTTCCGGCGAACCAGCCGCACACGCCCCCTTCCTCGGCACAGTCGGTCACGACGAGCTCGCCGGCCATGCACAGTGCGAGAAGGGCACCGTCGCAGCACCCCTTGTCGCCCAGGCCAAGTCCGCAGTAGTCGGTCACGCACTGGGAGAACTGGCACGTCTGGAAACCGCCGCACGGGCAGTCCACCGCACACGTGCCGCAATTCTCCAGCAGCGTGGGCTGACAGACTCCGTCTCCGCAGGACAGGATCGCGTCGCATCCGCCGCAGTCCTGCATGCAGATCTCCGCACAGCCGGCATCCCACTGGTTCTCGCAGCAGTAGCTGTCCGCCTCGCAGACGCACGCCTCACACGAACATCCGTCGCAGCCCGGCTCCGCCTTGACCGCACACCCGAGGCCCGACATGCACTTCCCCTTCACGCATGCCCCGGCCTCGCACTGGCCGCAGGTGCCGCCGCATCCGTCGGTCCCGCACTCCTTATCCGCACAGCTCGGCGTGCAGCAGATCCCGGCACTGCACTTCTGGCCCGCCTTGCAGCCGCAGTCGGCCGGGCAGGTCTCGCAGTTCTCCCCCTGGTCCGCCTGGCACACGGCATCGCCGCAGAAGAACGAGGTGCCGCATCCCCCGCATTGGGTCTCGCATTCGTCCACGCAGATCGAGTCCCACTGCGACTGACAGCAGTAGGAATCCATGCCGCACACGCAGGCCTCGCACTTGCACCCGCCGCATCCCGGGCTGGTGGAGGTGTTGCAGCCGTCACCGCCGCCGCCGCCGACGCACGAGCCGGCCTGGCACATCTTTCCGGCCGGGCAGGGGCAGTCCTGGGCGCAGGTGGAGCAGTTCTCTCCCTGGTTGGCCTCGCACATCCCGTTTCCGCAGGAGGCACCGCCGCCGCACCCGCCACATTCAGTCTCGCACTCGTCGACGCACAAGGAGTCCCACTGTACCTGGCAGCAGAAAGAGTCTATGCCGCAGACACACCCCTCGCACGCACAGCCGCCGCATCCAGGGCTGTTGCTGGTGGTGCATCCGGCCCCCGTGCCCCCGCCGGAGCACTTGCCGGCCTGGCAGGTCTGTCCCGCGGGACACCCGCAGTCCTGGCCGCAGGTGGAGCAGTTCTCACCCAGATTGGCCTCGCACATCCCGTTTCCGCAGGAGGCACCGCCGCCGCAACCGCCGCACATGCTCTTGCACTCGTCCACGCAGATCGAGTCCCACTGTACCTGGCAGCAGAACGAGTCCATGCCGCACACGCAGCCCTCACATGCACAGCCGCCGCAGCCGGGAGCTGCGGACGCGGTGCATCCGGCTCCCGTGCCCCCGCCGGAGCACTTGCCGGCCTGGCACGTCTGCCCGGCAGGACATCCGCAGTCCTGTGCACAGGTGGAGCAGTCCTCCCCCTGGTTGGCCTCGCACATCCCGTTTCCGCAGGAGCCGGCCCCCCCGCACCCGCCACAGTCTTCCTGGCATTCACCCACGCAGATGGAATCCCAGGCCGTGTTGCAGCAGTAGGCATCCATGGCACAGACGCAGGCCTGGCAGGCGCACCCTCCGCAGCCCGGAGCCGAGGACGTCGTGCACCCGGGCCCCGTGCCCCCGCCGGTGCACTTTCCGGCCTGGCACGTCTGCCCTGCCGGACATACGCAGTCCTGGGCACAGGTCGAGCAGTCCTCGCTGAGGTCGGCCTCGCAGACGCCGTTGCCGCAGGCGTTGGTTCCGCCACAGCCGCCGCACTGGAGCTTGCACTCCTCGACGCACAGCGAGTCCCAGGAAGAGTTGCAGCAGAAGGGATCCATGGCACAGACGCAGGCCTGGCAGGGACAGCCTCCGCACCCAGGAGTCGGCGACGTGGTGCAGCCCGCCCCGGTCCCCCCATTGACGCACTGACCGAACTCGCAGGTCTGGCCCGCGGGGCAGGGACAGTCAGGCAGGCAGTTGCCGCAGTTCTCCCCAACCTCAACCTGGCAGATTCCATCCCCGCACTTGGGCTGGGCCGTGCAGGCCCCGGCGATGCACTCCTGTCCTGCGGGACAGGCGCAGTCGGCAGCGCAGCTCCCGCAGTCCTCCCCCTGACCCGCATCACACTTGCCGTCGCCACAGGCGGCCTGCTCCACGCACTGACCGTTGTCGCACACCTTTCCGGCCGAGCACGGGCAGTCGGCGGGGCAGCTCGAGCAGTTCTCGGCCAGATCCCAGTCGCACTGGGTGTTCCCGCACATCGGCTCGCCCCCGCACTCTCCGCAGGGATCCTGGCACTCCTTGGCGCAGGTCGAGTCCCAGTTCACGTTGCAGCAGTAAGGGTCGATGAGGCACACGCACCCCTCGCAGGCACATCCGTCGCATCCAGGCACCTCGAGTGGCGAGCAGCCGTCCACCACGGGAACGCAGCCGCCGTCCACGCACGTCTCGTCGGGTGCGCAGAGGCCGCAGTCACCGCCGCAGCCGTCGTCGCCGCAGCTCTTCCCGGCACAGTCGGGGACACACAGCGGCACGCACGCACCGGCATCGCATTTCTCGTCGGCCTTGCAGGTGCCGCAGTTGCCGCCGCAGCCGTCGTCGCCGCAGGACTTGGCCGTACAATCGGGGGCGCAGATCGCAACGCACGCCCCGTCCTTGCATTCCTCTCCAGCCAGGCACGTGCCGCAGGAACCCTCGCAGCCGTCGCTGCCGCAGACTTTGCCCGCACAATCGGGAATGCACTCGGCCAGCGCAGGGGTCGCAATGCCTGCCACGGAAACGACCATCAGCATCATCAGGGCCAGGCGGACAATCGAACGCATGTGGAACCTCCAGGCGATGCTCGAGCGACCTCTTCTCAGGGGCCCCCCCGAGCTTCCGGACAGCTCGTTCCGGACGAGCTCGAAGGGTAGCGGTCGCGCACACGCGTGTCAAGACAGGGGGAGTCCATCGAAGCAGGCGGAGCAGGCCGGCGGGGCAGGCCACCAGCAAGGATCCTCGCTGTTGCCTTTCCCCTGTCCCCCTCCTATGATGCAGACGGACCCACGCCAGCGGTGCTTCCGGGCGGCGCAGGTCCACTCCTGCACGATGGGGGAAGGCATGCCGGGTCATTACGTGAGGTTGGTGCGAATCGCTGTGGTCACGGCAGGGCTCCTGGGATGGGGCGTGGCAGGGGACGCCCAGGACCGAAATCCGGTCCCGTCGCCTTCTGCTCCGGCCGAGCCGGTCCAGCCTCCTTCCGCTCCGACTGTGACGGCCCCCCCTGCTTCACCGCCGACCGAGGCGGCTCAGCCTCCTTCCGCTCCGGCCGAGGCGGTCCCGCCGGCCCAGTTCTCCAAGGCCGAGCGGAAGTTCGTCGAGATAGCGGAACGGGTTTCCGGTCTGGTTTCGAAGGGGGACTGGGAGGCGTTCGAGAAGACCGTCCTGGTCGATCGCAAGTCCTACTCGCTTTACTACGAGAAGCGTCACTCGATTGTAGTCGAAGAGCGGGGGTGGCAGGAGTATCTCGATGGCATGCGCAGGAACTTCGACGACAAGCACAAGGCCATGGCCGAGGACAAGCTGTCCGTGACTCGCGTGCAGATCGCCAGGGAAGGGACTTTCGAAGCTGCCGAAGTGTGGGCCGCCTTCAAGACTGCCGATCCGAAGACGCCCGGAAGCCTGGTCCTCCAAGTCATCAAGATCTCCGGGAAGTGGCGGGTCACCAGCCTGGAGTGATGGACTTTCCGGTAGCGGGTCCGGTCCATTCGTCGCCTGGATTCTTGGCCCGACCGGGGGTGGACTCGGACTGTCCGTCCGGGCGTTGGAACGAGCCGTTGAATTCTGAGCGCCGACCGACTATAACTACCCGGGCAACGCATGGGAGGCGGCGACATGAACCCCTTCGACAAACAGCTGGCAGACTACTTCGAGCAGGTGCGGGAAATGCGCAAGCGACGGGAGCGCTTCACCACCCCGTCCGGGATTGAGAAGCAGCATCTCTACCTGCCCAAGGATCCGGATTCGACCTACTTCGAACGGCTGGGGCTACCCGGGCAGTATCCCTTCACGAGGGGGCCTTACCCGACCATGCACCGAGGGCAGTTCTGGACCATGCGGATGTTCTCCGGGTTCGGCACGCCGCAGGATACCAACAACCGGTTCAAGTACCTGCTGAAGAACGGGCAGACCGGGCTCTCGACGGCATTCGACATGCCCACCCTCATGGGCTACGACCCGGATCACCCGCTGTCCGCCGGCGAGGTCGGCAAGGAAGGAGTCAGCGTCTGCAACATCGAGGACATGCACACGCTGTTTGCCGACATTCCGCTGGACCAGGTCACCACCTCGATGACCATCAATGCACCGGCAATCGTGCTGCTGTCGCTCTACGTCGCCGTGGCCCAGGAACGGGGGATTCCGCTCGACCGGATCGGCGGCACGACCCAGAACGACATCCTCAAGGAGTTCATCGCACAGAAGGAATGGATCTCGCCGCCGCGTCCGGCCATGAAGCTGGTTCAGGACACCATGGTGTACTGCTCCCGCTACGTACCGCGCTGGCATCCCATCAGCATCTCCGGTTACCACATTCGAGAGGCCGGGGCCACGGCGGTGCAGGAGCTGGCCTTCACGCTGGCGGACGGGATCGGATATGTCCAGGCCGGAATCGAGGCGGGGCTGGACGTGGACGACTTTGCTGCGCGGCTCTCGTTCTTCTTCGACGTGCACAACGAGTTCTTCGAGGAGATCGCCAAGCTGAGAGCGGCCCGCAGAATCTGGTCCGACGTGATGCGCAACCGGTTCAAGGCCCGCAAGGAGCGCTCCTGGCTGCTGAGGACTCACTGTCAGACGGCCGGCGTCTCCCTGACCGCACAGCAGCCCTACAACAACGTCGTCCGGACTGCGTTCCAGGCGCTTGCAGCCGTTCTGGGCGGAACCCAGTCGCTGCACACCAACTCCCTCGACGAAACCTACTGCCTGCCCACTGAGGAGGCGGTGAAGATTGCGCTGAGGACCCAGCAGCTCATTGCTCACGAGTCCGGGGTGGCCGATGTCGTCGATCCCCTGGCCGGCAGCTACTTCGTCGAGGCCCTGACCGACGAGGTCGAGGAGAAGGCCCGCGACTACATCCGGAAGATCGATGACATGGGCGGGATCCTCGAAGCCATCGAGCGGGGCTACCCGCAGATGGAGATTGCCGAGAGCGCGTACCGGTTCCAGCGGGAGGTCGAGTCCGAAGATCGCATCGTCGTCGGCATCAACCGGTTCCACGACGAGGACGAGGCGCCGATCCGGATGCTGCGGATCGACCCCGTGGTCGAGGCCGGCCAGAAGGAGCGCGTCGAACAGTTCAAGAAGAAGCGGGACAAGGACCGCTCCCTGCGGGCGCTGGAGACCATCCGCAAGGCAGCCCGGGGCGGCGAGAACCTCATGCCCCCGATCATCGAAGCGCTCAAGGATCGGGTCACCCTGGGGGAGATTTCCGACCTGTTCCGCGAGGAGTTCGGCGTCTACACGGACCCGGCATTCTGCTAGGCAGCCGTTGGATTCGGGCGGCCGCTGCGTTTCTCGCGGGCCGTGCTCCCCTCAATTCTCCGGCGAGTGGGAAGTTTTTAGACACACTTGAAACTTTCTCGCACAGATTCCGGCGCCCCCCATTCGCCCCTCAGAATGCCGCTTGAACGAAAATTTAGCTCATGATTCCAATTGGTTGAGAGATTCTTGCCCCGCCTGGCACACCTCCTGCACTCGGAGTTGGGCGTTGAGTGGTTGACAACCGACCCTGACATAGGAGGAACGAACATGAAGACCACGATCACCCACAAGCTGAACTCGCTGCTCGCAGTTGCACCCGCCGCGGCCCTGCTCATCCTGGCCGCCGGCAACACCGCCCCCATGTGCGGCAGCATCGAGCCGTCCATGCAGCAGGTCTGCGACTCGGCCGCAGACTGCACCGGGCTTCCCCATGCCGACTGTGACGGAACCTGGAGTTGTGAGAACGACCAGTGCTCCTTCTCCTGCCTGCCCGACGTGCCCGAGAAGGTCCTTTGCCTGGTCGACGAGCAGTGCGGCAAGGGGGAGCACTGCTCCCTGAGCGACGGCGACTGCAACCTCGAGGTCTTCTGCCCCAAGGGCGCCGAAAACGACGACCTCTGCACCGTCGAATGCCTCGGCGAGTGCGTCGAGGACGAGCCGACCACCGGCTGCCAGTCGGACGACGACTGTGCCGAAGGCGAGGTGTGTCAGCTCACCGACTGTGCGGCGCCCAAGTGTGCCGCCGGTGCCCCCTGCCCGCTCATGTGCGAGCCCGTGGGCCAGTGCGTCCCGGAGGTCATCCCCGATACGTGCGATACCGACTCCGACTGCCCGGCCGGCATGATGTGCCAGCTCGACACGGTGTGTGACGCATTCCCCTGTGACTGCAAGGAAGGAGCCGACTGCATGTGCGCTTCCCCCTGCTTCACCCAGGGCACCTGCGTGCCGGCCATCCCGGGGGACTGCCACAGCGACGGCGACTGCCCCGCCGGGTACATCTGCGCCGCCGAGGTCGTCTGCGCCGCCTGCGAGGCCTGCGGTGACAACATGGAGTGCGGGTGCAAGGAGGAGTGCTTCGAAACCTCCATGTGCGTCCCGGTTCCGCCCCCCTCCGAGTGCGGCAGCGACATCGATTGCGGCCCCGGCTTCATCTGCGAGTTCCTCTGCGGCGCAGTCGACTGCGCCCCCGGCAGCGACTGCGCTCCCGAATACTGCCCCGGCGTCTGCGTGCCCTCGACCGAGCCCGGCGAATGCTTCGTCGACGCCGATTGCCCGGCCGGCTTCTTCTGCGAGATGCTCTACGAGGGCTACAAGTGCGGTGGCAGCGAGAGCGGAGACAAGTGCATGGGGCCGGGCGTCTGCATGCCCATCGAAGAGCCCCTCTACTGCGTGGACGACTCCGAGTGCCCGACCGGCATGATCTGCTCGGCCGACCCCAACTCCTTCTGCTACGGCGGCGACAGCAATGACGGTGCCGAGCAGGATGCCATGTTCTGCATGGGGATCTGCGTACCGGCCGGCTGTGGCGACATCGCTTGCGCCGACGGATTCGAGCCTGACCCGCAGACCTGCAAGTGCGTGCCCGTGACCACCCAGTGCGTCGTGGGCGGGTGTAGCGGTGAGCTGTGCGTGGCCGCCGGCGAGCCCGTTGCCTCCACCTGTATCTGGCTCGACTACTACGAGTGCTTCTCCCCCGAGCTGACCTCCTGCGGCCCGTTCGGTCCGGGCGGAACCTGCATGTGGGAGCCGACCGCCGCCCTCTACGCCTGCCTCGAGAAGTTCTTCTAACCCCTCCACTCCCTTCCGGGAACGCCTCGAATCCCTGAACACCCGCTCAACCTTCCCCCGCGGCCCCAAGTTTTGCGCACCCCTGGCGAATGCAGTAGAATGCTAGCCGTTTCCGCATGCGTGCCCGCGGAGATAGAGGGAGAGCCCATGTGCCGCCTAGCTGCCGTCGTTCCTGTTCTCCTGCTCCTGGCCGGTTTGACTCCGTCCTGCCGTTTCGACGCGTCAACGCCGCAGGGGCTGTCTTTCCACGGGTCCGATGCCGTGTCCGATATCGGCGAGCAGGACGCTGCGGGGGATCTGGCCGGTGAGGCGGTCGGCGACGGGAGCGGCCTCGAGACGTCTGGTGAGACCGTGCCCGACGATCTCGGCCAAGAGCTCGGGAGCACCGAGGTCCGGGCTCCCGATACGTGCAACTGCGACGACGGGATCGATTGCACCGTGGACTCGTGTCTCAACGGGACCTGCCAGCACGTTCCGGACGACTCGCTCTGCCCCGAGGGGAGCGAATGCACCTCCTGGCTGTGCGACCCGTCGAAGGGCTGCACCATGGAGGCCCATACCGGCCTGTCGTGCTCCAGCACCAACCAATGCGTGGTGAACCCGCACTGCAACGACGTCGGGGAGTGCATCCATGACGGGCTCAAGCCGTGCCCCGACGAGGCGTGCCGGAAGGACGGCGTCTGTGAGCCGGCCAGCGGGGAGTGCAACTGGACCGTGCTCGACAGCGGCACCTGCGACGACGGCAATCCCTGTACCTCCAAGGACCAGTGCGTCAAGGGCGAGTGTATCGGCACGTTCGTGTCGGACGGGTGCAAGTGCGATTCCGACGGCGACTGCGCCGCGTACGAGGACGGCAATCTGTGCAACGGGAATCTGGCCTGCGTGGCCGGAACCTGCCAGGTCGACCCGGCCACGGTCATCATTTGTCCCAAGTCACCCGAACCGTGCATCGAGATCGTGTGCCAGCCCGACACGGGCCTTTGCGACGATACCACCAAGCCGGCCAAGTCCGCGTGCGACGACCTCAACCCGTGCACCGCCGACGACCTGTGCGATGGTGCCGGCTACTGCAAGGGAACCACCGCGGCGGATGGGACCTCGTGCAACACCGACGAAACCTTGTGCACCGTGGAGACCTGCAAGTCGGGCAAGTGCCAGCTCCAGGCCCCCGTGGTCTGTCCGAGCCTTGGCGAGTGCGTGGACAACGTCTGCCAGCCCAAGACCGGCAAGTGTCAGGGGCAGGCGTGGCCCGACGGCAGCTCCTGCGACGACGGCAACGACTGCACCAACGGGGAGTCGTGCTCCAACGGGACGTGCCAGGGGGGGTTCGACGTCTGCGTGGACTGCGGCAAGCTGGAGAACGCCGGGCATCCCTGTGATGATGGCCTTGTCGAGACCATCGGGGACTTCTGCTTCAACCTCAAGTGCGTCGGATGGCTCGATGCCACCTGGTCGGTCGGTGCCGGCACCCAGACGGGCTTGACTCGGGTATCGAGCACCCCGGATCTCGTCCATTTCGTCGGCCTTCACGACAAGGGGGGCTCGAGTCCCGCCGTCTACTTCGTCAAGTCGGCCGGAGACGCCAAGCTCCAGGTGACGAACTCGGCACCGGAGCAGCCGTTCGCAGACCTGGACGGCTCCGTCTCGGTCGGGCTGCCCGCCACCCTGTACTATTTCACCGGAGGATTCTTCCAGGGGAACAGCTCGTTCAAGAACGAGGTGAAGAAGGTCTGCACCGGAATGGGGGTCGGCTATCGTCCCCTGTCGGTCATGCAGCGCACTTACTCTGCGGTGGACGGGGTGAAGCCGGCATTCTCCGAGATGGCGGTCGTGGGGTTCGGGATCGATGCCGACAACGCTCCTGCCGGCTCGTGCATCCTGGCTCTCTGCGGGCGCAACGAGGGTACGCTGTGGGCATGCTCGGCGATCGGTCCGTCGGACCTCCAGCTCGGCAGCGGACTGGCTCACCCCGCACTCAGCGCCCTGTGGTTGCCCGAGGAGCAGGGGCCCTGCACCGCGCCCTCCATTGCCTGCTTCCCCAAGAGGCCCCTGCTGGCTGCCGTGAGCCAGGACAAGCTCCTCGGAGGAAAGTCGGTCAAGGTGGTCAGCTTCATCCAGGACAATGCCTCGGACAAGCTGATCGTCAGCGCCCTCATCGAGAAGGACTTCTCCGCCAATGAGTCCGCTGCATCCGTCCGCTCGCTGCGAGTGGACCCGTCCGGCAATCTCTATGCAGCCGGCTCACACGGCTTCCTGGCTTCCCGGACGGCGTCAACGGGCAAAGTCACGTTCTTCCCGAAGTTTGCGTCGCTCGGGAGCGGGACTCCCCACTACGAGGGGATCTACCTGAACAACAACGGCCTGCTTCTCGCCGCCAACGTCATCGCCAACAAGACGGATGCCGACGGAAAGCAGTACCTGGAGATCCGGTCCGGGCTGCTGGCCGGTCCCCCCTCGCTCCTCGCCGAAGGGGTAGGGGCCATGCCATTCTTCAACCAGGTCTTCAAGATCAACACTTGCGTGGATTGCGATTCCGGGCCGCTCGGTTCGCTGGGGCTGACCGATCTGGCAGCCATCAAGGACCACCTCGGCAGCCCGAGCCTGCCGGGGCAGATGCCGTTCATCCTGGTGCTGTCCGCCACGGTGCCCGATGCGCTGACCGGCTTGCTTCGCGGGCACGGCCTTTTCCTGCCGCTCTAGCTTCGGTACCCCCAGACGGGAGAACTCCGCATGCGGGATCCAGTTCTGCTCAAGGCTGAAGTCGACCGACGGGGAATCCAGGGAATCAAGCTTTCCCTGGAGCGGATGCACGCGGCCATGGAGATGCTCGGACACCCGGAGCTCCGGATCGGGCGTACGATCCTCATTGCAGGCACCAACGGGAAGGGGTCGGTTGCCGCCTTCCTGGAGGCGACACTCCGGCAGGCTGGCTGTCGAACTGCCCTCTATACCTCGCCCCACCTGGTCTCCATGACCGAGCGGCTCGTTCTCTCCGGCAAGCCGGTCTCCCCGGCTCAGCTCGACGACGCCGCATCGACCGTGCTCCAGGTGGAGACCGTCCTGCCCGGGCTGCTGACCGGGTTCGAGCTGATTACCGCAGCCTCGTTCCTCTGCGTGGCCGAGGAGCGGCCGGACTTCGCCGTGGTCGAGGTCGGGCTGGGAGGGCGGCTCGATGCGACCAACGTCGTCAGCCCCGAAGTCTCCGTCATCACCCCCCTCGGCATGGACCACATGAAGTTCCTCGGCCCCGACCTGGCCTCCATCACCCGGGAGAAGCTGGGAATCACCCGCCCGGGGGTTCCGTGCGTCATCTCCCGGCAGAAGCCCGAGGCCGAGAGGCTCATTCACCTGCACTGCGGCCTGCAGGCCAGCCGCATCGTGGCGGAGGGCCGGGATTTCCAGGGCTCGGGGACGCCGGAATGCTGGTCCTACAAGGGCCTGCGCTGCCAGCTGGACGCAGTTCGACTGTCCCTCGTCGGGCACTACCAGGTGCAGAATGCGGCCGTTGCCTCGGCCGTGGCTGAGCTGCTGCTGCCCCCTGCCGACTGCGAGGCGGCCCTGGTCCAGGGACTGACCGCTGCCTCCTGGCCCGGCCGGTTCGACCTCAGGCAGGCCTGGGGTACGCCCGTCGTCCTCGACGGAGGCCACAACCCTCCGGCCATCGAGGCACTGGCCGAGGCGTGGTCCCGGCGGTATGCGCATCGCCCGGTGGTACTCTATGCCGCCAAGGAGGACAAGGATGTCGGCTCCATCCTCCCCGTTCTCGAGCGGCTCTCTTCCCGTCTGCTGCTGACCCGCCCCGGGCGCGTGGCCGGGCACGACCCTCAGGCACTGGCCGCGCTCGTCCACGCCGTGCCCGTCGAGGTCATTCCCGATCCCGCCGCTGCGTTTCGCAGGCTGGCCTCGCTGACCGGGGGACCTCACCTCTGTTGCGGATCGCTCTTCCTTGTAGGATACTGTCTCGAGATGCTGGCCGGCGATTTGCCCGACGGAGGTCAAAGACCATGAGATTCGCAGCCGTGATACTCCCGGCACTCCTGGCTCTTGCCGGGTGCAAGAAAGGGGCGGATTCCCCCGTCGCCCCGGCTGGAAAGCCAGCCGTCGAGCAGGCCGCCGCCTCGTCGGAATCGGCCCCCACGGCCGCCGCAGCGGACCCGAAGGCCGCTTCCAAGGTATCTGCAGGGGCCGGAACGGGGGACGCATCGGGAGCCCAATCCAAGGTCCAGGGCGCAACCCCGCCCGCTGCAGCCAGTGGCCAGAGCGTGGCCGGCGCCGGAGAAGGACGAAGGCCCCCTCCCGCCAACGCAGCGGACTACAAGTACCTCGGGGGGCCCTCTGCCAGGTTCGGCCCGCCCTCTCCCCCTGTCGGAAGGTGGGAGAAGAACGCAGCGGCGGACTTGAGCGCCTGGACGGAGATCCCCCTCCACGACCCCTCGGAGGGGGAGGGGCCCACACGCTTCAAGACCTTCATGGATGCAGCGACCGACGTGGCAGCCGTCTCCCACTCCGGCCAAGTGATCTATGAGCTGACCCGCAGCAGCGAGCTCGAGCCGCTGTACGAGCGCGTGGCCCGCGAGCTCGAGTATACCGATCTTCTCCGCCTGTCCGGAGCGGAGAGCACCCTTGGGGCCTATCCGGCGTTTCGAGAGAAGATCTCGGCCCAGATTGCCGCCCTCGGCCCCCAGTACGGAGAGTTCGTCGGCCCGACCGGCCGCAAGGACCGCGTCGTTGGAATGCTCTCCGAGACCGAGATGGCCCGCATCTCCCGGTGGACCTTCGAGTACAAGGACAAGGCCGACCAGCCCCGCACCGGCTGCTACCTCTTCCTCCTGACCGCCTACAATTGGATGCTGCTGGACATGGAGTGTGACACCAGCCCCTTCTCCGGCTGAAGGTTCACCCCGCGATATTGCGAAAGAAGATGAAAACCCCCTTGCATTTGGCCGCGTATGGTGTACGCTGCCACCCGAAACCGAGTTGCTCGTCACAATTGGCGGAACACTGGAGATGGAGGGAGGGTACCATGAGTATTCGGACAGTTGCTTTGCTGGCCATTTCGGTCATCTCGTTTGCCTGCAGCGGTGGTGGGACGACCCCCGGTCTGAACAACGATGTCGGAACGCTGGATGTGTCCGCTCCGGACGAGCAGGTTGAGGACGGACGTCAGCCGGAGGACATCCCCACCAATCCCGAGGACAACCTCACGCCTCCGGATGGAGGCACCGTCTGCAAGAGCGATGGCGACTGTCCCCAATCCGATGACCCTTGCACCAAGTCCGTGTGCGACCTCGTCGCCAATGTCTGTGTCGCCCAGGTGGCTGAGGACGGCACCAGCTGTGAGCTTCCCGACCTCTGCCTGAAGGAAGCGACCTGCCAGCAGGGGGTTTGCTCCGGCCAGGCGCTCGACTGCGACGACCTGAATCCGTGCACCGACGACACCTGTGACCCGGCCCAGGGGTGCGTGCATGCCGCCAACGCCGAGTCCTGCGACGACGGCGACGGCTGCACCGCCGGGGACGTCTGCAAGGACGGAGCCTGCGTCAGTGGAGCGGGCCTCGACTGCGACGACAAGAACCCCTGCACTGATGACACCTGCGACAAGGATGCCGGCTGCCTGAATACGCCGACCGTTGCCGTCTGCGATGACGAGGATGCCTGCACCTCCGATGACCAGTGCAAGGAGGGCAAGTGCGCCGGGCTGCCCGTGGTGTGCGACGACCAGAACCTCTGCACCGACGATTCTTGCGACAAGCTGGCAGGCTGCGTGTTCACCAACAATGAGAGCGAATGTGATGACGGCAACCTGTGCACGCAGGCCGACAAGTGTGCCGATGGTGCTTGCGCCGGGACGCCCACTCCGGACTGCAATTGCCAGTCCGACGAGGAGTGCGCCGAGTTCGAAGACGCGGATCTCTGCAACGGAAAGCTCGTCTGCCTGAACAATCTCTGTACCGTCGACCCGGCCACGGTGGTCGAGTGCACGACGGACGAGGCCTGCAAGAAGTCGGTGTGCGTCCCGGAAACGGGCCTGTGCAACCTCGAGCCGATCGAGGACGGAACCGAGTGCAGCGACGACAACCTCTGCACCTCCGGTGATGTCTGCAAGGCGGGGGTGTGCGAGGGGCTGTTCCCCGTCGACTGTGCGGACACGGATGTCTGCACCGACGATTCGTGCGACCCGGTGACCGGATGCGTCCACCTGTTCAACACGGCCCCCTGCGACGACGCCGATGCCTGCACCGTGGCGGACCAGTGCCTGGAAGGAACCTGTGCCGGTATCGACTACGTCTGCAACGACGACAACGAGTGCACGGACGACTCGTGTGACCCGCTGTCGGGTTGCGTGTACCTCGACAACACCGTGGCTTGCGACGACCACAACCTCTGCACCAGCAACGACGTGTGCGGGGCCGGCGCCTGCGGCGGCACGCCCATCGACTGCTCCGACAACAACCCCTGCACGGACGATTCGTGCGACCCGGGGACCGGCTGTGTCCACACGGACAATACCGCGAGCTGTGACGACGGAAGCCTTTGCACCGCCGGCGACACGTGTGCGGCCGGCAAGTGCATCGGTGAAGCCGTCACCTGCAACGACGACAACGTGTGCACGGACGACTCGTGCGACCCCGCAACCGGCTGTGTCTTCTCGAACAACGCCGTGGCCTGCGACGACAAGAACGCATGCACCGAGACCGATGCATGCGTCGGCGGCGCCTGCAAGGGCATCGAGATCAAGTGCGACGATTCGAACATCTGCACCACCGATGTCTGCAATCCGGCCAGCGGGTGCGTGTACTCCAACAATGCCGAGCCTTGCGACGACGGCGACCTGTGCACGGAGAAGGATATCTGTAACGGCGGCAAGTGCGCTGGCCTGGCCGTCTCCTGTGATGATTCCAACCCCTGCACCGACGACCTCTGCGACTCGGGCAAGGGCTGCCTCCACCTGAACAATACCCTCAAGTGCGACGACAAGAACGTCTGCACCGAGGGGGATACCTGCAAGGCCGGCTCGTGCGTCGGTACGAACGTCGATTGCGACGATGCCAACATCTGCACCCAGGACTCCTGCGACCCGGTCGCCGGCTGCGTCCGCATCGACTTGACCATCGACTGCGACGACGGCAATGCCTGTACCGGACCGGACAAGTGCGCCGCCAGCGAGTGCAAGGGGGCCCCCATCGTCTGCGACGACAAGAACCCCTGCACCAACGACTCGTGCGACAAGATCGCCGGTTGCGTGTACACCAACAACACTCTCCCCTGCGACGACGCCAGCGTGTGCACGCTGGGCGACACGTGCAAGGGTGGGGCCTGCGTCGGGGCCGACGTCGACTGCAGCGACGGGAACGTCTGCACGGACGACCTGTGCCAGGCGCAGATCGGCTGCTACCAGAAGTACAATACCGCCGCCTGCGACGACGGGAGCGTCTGCACGCTGAACGACACCTGCGCCCTGGGCAAGTGCACCGGCACTCCGGCACCGGGCTGCCAGTGCACCTACAAGGCCGATTGCGCCAAGTTCGAGGACGGCGACCTGTGCAACGGTACCCTCATCTGCCAGAATCAGCAGTGCGTGGTCGACCCCGCAACCGTCATCAAGTGCGACACCAGCAAGGATACCGACTGCCTCAAGGCCCAGTGCCAGGGAACCACCGGCAAATGCGTGATGGTCGCCGTGCAGGACGGCGAGCCGTGCAGTGACCTCAACGCCTGCACATCCCCGGACTCCTGCAAGGCCGGCAGCTGTGTTTCCGGTCCTGCGGTCGTGTGCAACGATTCCAACCTCTGCACCGACGACAGCTGCGCCCCGGCTACCGGCTGTGTGTTTGCCCCCAATACGGTCGCCTGCAATGACAACAGCGCCTGCACGTCGGGCGACAAGTGCTCGGCCGGCAAGTGCGAAGGCACGCCCATCGTGTGCAACGACAACAACGTCTGCACCACCGACTCCTGCGACCCCGCCAAGGGATGCCTGTACGTGCAGAACACGGACCCGTGCAACGATGGCAATGCCTGCACCTCGGGGGATGTCTGCGCGGCCGGGGTCTGCAAGGGAACGACTATCACCTGCAACGACAACAACGTGTGCACGAACGACAGCTGCAACCCGGCGACGGGGTGCGTCTACACCCCGAACGCGGTGGCCTGCAACGACAACGACCTCTGCACCACCGGAGACACCTGCGCAGCCGGCGTCTGCAAGGGAACGGCCGTTACGTGCAACGACAGCAACGTCTGCACCGACAACCTCTGCAACCCGCAGATCGGATGCTACTTCACGCCGAACACGGCGGCCTGCAACGACAGCAACGCCTGCACGTCGGGCGACAAGTGCTCGGGCGGAACCTGTGCGGGAACGACCATCACCTGCAACGACAACAACGTGTGCACGAACGACAGCTGCGCCCCGGCGACGGGCTGCGTCTATACTCCGAACACGGTGGCCTGCAACGACAACAACGCCTGCACGACCGGGGATGTGTGCGCTGCCGGTACCTGCAAGGGAACGACCATTACCTGCAATGACAACAAGGTGTGCACGACGGACACCTGCAATCCCGCCTCCGGTTGCCAGTACACGAACAACACCATCGCCTGCGACGACGGGAACGCCTGCACGTCCGGGGATGTCTGCGCCAACGGCGTTTGCGTCCCCGGGACCACCAATGTCTGCACGGGCTGTGCCCAAACCGGGAAGGCCGGGTGCAACGGCTGTGCGTGCGAGAAGTGCGTCTGCGCCATGGACCCGTACTGCTGCAACAGCAACTGGGATTCCCTGTGCGTGTCCGAGTGCGCCAACGTATCGTGCCCGCAGAGCTGCGAGATGAACGGCTGCAACGTGCTTGCGGGCAACAAGGGCTGTAACAACTGCGGCTGCCAGTCCGCGGTCTGCGCTGCCGACCCGTACTGCTGCAATACCCAGTGGGACAGCCTCTGCGCCACCGCCTGCAAGAACTGGGGCTACGCCTGCGGCGTTCCGGGCGGTGCGGGCTGCGCTGCGTCGTACGGCGGGGAGAAGGGATGCGGCGGATGCGCCTGCGAGAAGGCCGTCTGCGCCATCGATTCCTACTGCTGCACCAATGCATGGGACTCGATCTGCGTGACCGAGTGCAAGAACAACGCCGGTGCCCACTGCTACAACTCGGGCGGCCAGGGGTGCAAGACGCACACGACCAAGGGGTGCAACAACTGCGCCTGCCAGGCGTGCGTCTGCGCCAAGGACTCCTACTGCTGCAACAACTCGTGGGACGGCCTCTGCGTGAGCGAGTGCCAGGACACCACCATCTGCCCGAACAAGTACATCTGCAAGTAGCCCGTCATTCCGTTCGTGCCTGAACGGAGTCTTCCGTGTATCATGGTCGAGTCGCTGCACGATGCTCTTCGTCAGGAGGCAGCAACATGACGTTCTGGAAAGCCTGGACTCCGGTCCTCTGCATGGTCGGTTTCGCCTGTTCCGGCGGGGGGGGGGAGCCGTCGGGCCTTACGGATGCCGCCCGGATGGACAGTCCATCCCCGGACGCACGGATCGCTCCGTCCGACTTGCCCGGCGATGCCGACATCCCCCGCTGGGAAGGCATGGCGGGAAAGGACGCCGGGGAGCTCTCGGGGGACGGGCGGGGGGGGGCCTGCTCGACCCCGCCCCTTCCCATCGGCTGCCCGTGCAGCTCGGGCATCGAGTGCGATGGCGGCTGGTGCATCGATGGACCGGCCGGGAAGATCTGCACCAACAACTGCGTCGAGGACTGTCCGGAGGAGTTTTCCTGCGAGCTCCTGGCCGGGACCTGCCCGGACTGCCAGTACGTCTGCGTCCCAGCCTGGGTAAACCTGTGCAGGCCATGCACCGATGTCGCCAACTGCCTGTCGGGTACGGCCAGCGGAATCGAGTGCGTCTCGCTCGGTGCGGCGGGGAGCTTCTGTCTGACCGACTGTGAAACCGAAGACGATTGTCCGGGAGGGTATACCTGCTCGCTCCAGGGCGGGGCTCAGGATTCCAGCCTGCGCTGCGCCCCGGCCGGCGGAGAGTGTTCCTGTCAGCCCCACTACGTGGCCCAGGAGGCGGCAACCACCTGCTTCGTGGAGAACGACTACGGATTGTGCACCGGCCTGCGGGTCTGCTCACAACAGGGGCTGACTCCGTGCGATGCAGCCACGCCGGCCCCGGAGGCCTGCGACGGCCTCGACAACGACTGTGACGGCGCAGTCGACGAGGATGCCTCACTCTGCGAAGGCGGCAAGGTCTGCAAGTGCAGCCAGGGGCAGTGCGGGTGCGTCTGCCCGCAGGGGACCGATTTCTGCGGGGACTCGTGCGTCGACATTTTGAACAACCCCAAGCACTGCGGCCAATGCAACAAGGAATGCCTGGCCGAACACGTGGAGACCGGCCTCTGCTCCCAGGGGGAGTGCAAAGTGGCCAAGTGCCAGCCGGGTTTCGAGAACCTCGACGGAGGATTCGGCAACGGCTGCGAGTGCCCGGTGCTCCCGGAAACCTGCGACGGCCTCGACAACGATTGCGACGGAATGGTGGACGGCATCACCGTGGACTGCACCACTCCGTGCGAGAGCGGTGTGAAGACCTGCGTGGAGGGAGACTGGAGCCCCTGCTCCGCCCTGGCCCCCAAGACCTGCGTGCTCTTCCCCACCTGCAAGGCCGAGAGCATGTGCGTCGAGGAGTGCCCCGCCACGCCGGATGAAGAGTGCAACGGCGTCGATGACGACTGCAACGGCAAGGTCGACGAGGCTTTCCCCTGCATCGTCGGTACCGTGGAGAAGGAGTCGTGCGGCTACTGCGGTACCCGTACGAGGACGTGCACCGAGTTCTGCTCCTGGGGCGACTGGTCGGAGTGCCAGGGAGAGGGAGTCTGCTTCCCGGGTACCGAGGAGGTCTCTGCGTGCGGGCTGTGCGGGAGCAAGAGCCGCCTGTGCAACCCGGCCTGCCAGTGGAACCCCTGGTCGCTCTGCACGGGAGAGGGCGTCTGCTCCAGCGGCGAGCAGAAGAGCAAGACGTGTGGAAACTGTGGATCCCAGACGGCCTCCTGCAACAGCAAGTGCCAGTGGAACGAGTGGTCGATCTGCTCGGCCGAGGGCGTGTGCTCCCCCGGTCAGACCCAATCGCAGTCCTGCGGTACGAAGTGCGGAACGCAGACCCGCTCCTGCTCGGCCACCTGTACCTGGGGTGCTTGGGGGTTGTGCCAGAATGAGGGCATCTGCAAGCCCGGCAGCCTGGAAACGCAGTCCTGCGGAAACTGCGGCATCCAGTCTCGAACCTGCACCGATTCCTGTGCATGGGGGACCTGGGGAGTCTGCGGCAACCAGGGCGAGTGCACCCCGGGGGCCAGCGAATGGTGCAACGGCTGCACCCGCAAGACCTGCACTGCGGCCTGCGCCTGGGGACCTTGCGACCCGTGGTGCTCCGGGAAGAACTCGGCGCAGAACTGCTGGTGCGACGGCTCCTGTGTGGCCTCGGGAGACTGCTGCGCCAACGCATGCTCCAAGTGCCAGATCGGCTGCAACTCGTGCGAGAAGACCGAGTGCGGCGGAACGGGCGGAAACTGCTCCTGCGAGCCGAACTGCGGTCTTCTCGGCACGTGCTGCCAGGATGCACTGAGCTCTTGCGGGACCAAGGACACGTGCGGAGAGAGCTGCGGCATGCAGCCTCCCGCCGGCTTCGGCTGCTCTTGCCTGCCCACCTGTGGCGGAGCCGGGCAGCTGCCGTGCTGCAAGGACAAGGCGACCTGGTGCAAGTAGGCTCGCGTCCGTGCCGTCGCGGTTTCGACGACCGGAGAGTGATCAGGGAGGCGGGAATGATGCGCATACGCGTCTTCTGGATGGTGGCCGGACTGCTGCTGGTGCTGGGAGCTGCTGGACCGGCCCAGGCCAAGAACATGCACGGGAAATTCGGGTTTGGCTTCCAGCGCACCCTGCTGGGAGCCCAGGGGTTCTCTTTCAACTACTGGGCCACTCCGCGCCTTTCCGCCGGGGTTCTGGCCGGGCTCGGCTTCAGCCTCGATGCGGACGATGACTCGTCCACGACCCTCCTCGGGTCCATCGGATTCAAGTACGTGCTCGTCTCGACCCGGTATGCGAACCTGTCCGCCGGGCTGGCCGCCGACCTGGGGTGGGCAAACCGGATCCGGTATCATGCCCTGGACGACTCTGGCAACCCGGCCTACGAGGACGTCAAGGACGCCAGCGGCAAGACCTCCCAGGTCGCAGTCATCCACCAGGTGAAGAGCCCGACACAGTGGGGAATCGTCCTCCCCATCGAGGTCGAGTACTTCTTCTCCGACGCGTTCTCCATCAACCTGGCCACCGGGTTTTCGTTCACCATGACACCGGACCTGCCCGACGATGCGCCGGCCGACACGCAGGCGGCGATCCTGCGCCAGGATGGGCTCGGCACGGTTTCCCTCGCCAACCAGAAGGGCATCGCTCTGGGAGCGGGCAGCCTGTTCGGTCACGCTGGGTTCTCGTTTTACTTCTGAGCCCAGTTTCAGGCCGGAGGGGGCAGGTACCAGGTCTCGGTGCGCACGGGCAGTGTTCCCGCCGTGACCACGACCTCGCCGCTTTCTCTGCGGCGGACCGGAGTCATCACGGACAGGAATTCCTCGACCCCGCGAATGGCCAGGTCGGCATGCCGCGTCTTGAAGTGAATGGGGATGACGAGCCGGGGAGACACGTCGCGGATGAACGCCGCCGCCTCCTTCGGCTCCATGGTGAAGTGACCGCCAACCGGGACGAACAGGATGTCGCAGTCCCGGAGGTTCTCCACGAGCCCGGGAGGAATCACCCCCAGATCGCCCGGATGGACGATGCGCAGGCTCTCGGTCTCGACCAGGAAGATGCGGGTATCGGCCTTGACGGTTCCGGCCGCAGTGCCGTGCGGACCGACGAACGCCCGGATGCGCACCCCGGGCAGCTCCGCAGGCCCTCGCAGCACTGCAGGCCTCCCGAATGACGGGGCCACGTGGTTGTGGTCATCGTGCTCGTGCGTGATGAGAACGATATCCCACCGGTCGGGAATCGGCGGGTATCGAAACCGGTTGCCGAAAGCGCCCGGCAGATAGGGATCGATCAGGATCCGCGCCTCCTGAGTCTCGAGCCCTACGGCCGCGTGCCCGAAGAAACGAATCTTCATGACTGCCTCCCTCCTTCCCCCCCGGACCTGCCGGTCAGCCTGACCAGCTCGGACAGGGTGTTGATGTTCCTCAGGATGTCGTCGCAATCCACCCGGACTTCGACCGGGGCGAGATTCTCCAGCTCCTCCGAGAACACAGCGCTCGGCGGCCGCTGTCTCAACGCCCGAATCGCTCCCGGCGTCAGCAGGACGGGATGCCCTCTCGTCCCGTCAAACACGGGGACGAAGACCTCGTCCACGGGCAGGATCGTGTTCGAGAGCCTTCCCTCTGCCGCCTCCAGCAACCGCTCGAGCGCGTGGGCCGAGTCCAGCGGACAGTCCACGGGGTGGATGAAGACCCGGGAAACCCCCGCCGGCACGGCGGCAAGGCCAATCAGCACGGACGAGAACAGGCCGGGGGCCGGGTCCGGGTTCACGAGCACGGCGATTCCCGGCAGAATCGAGGTGAGGCGGACGGCCAGGTCCCCCCTCGTCACGACGCTTACCGTGCCGACCTGAGCCAAGAGACCGGCCGCATGCTGCACGAAAGTCCGGCCCTCCCAGTCGAGCAGTGCCTTGTCCGAGCCCATGCGGACGGACCGGCCGACAGCCAGGATGATCCCGTGGACCGATGCCCCCTGCCGTCCATTTCGGGCCTCATGGCAGCGTTCGTTGTCCAAGGCGCTTCCCCCTTTACAAACTGCAGCCGGGATCATATGGTCAGAAGGCGGTGCAGTCAACCGGAGGGACTGTGCATGAAACCGTCCGCATTCGAGCTGTTCTGCATGTACCACCTCGGGCTTAGTCCCGACTTCCGGCCGAAGTTCTACAACCTCAACATGGTGGCCACCCATTTCGGCGTCACCCCCGATGAGGTCAGGGCCTGGTTGGAGGAGTACCACCTGAGCCCGGAGATCTTCAGGCATATCGACTTCAATCTCGCCGTCGCGCACGGCCGTGCCCAGGAAGCGGCCATGGTGGGCGGCCCCGACGAGGTCCGCTCCTTTGCCCAGACGGCTTTTGACGAGATGCGGGGGGCCCTGGGCGGCTACTCCGAGAAGAAGAACGAAGACGACGTCGACTACGACGATCTCCTGGGAGTTGGCGACCGTGAAGGGCCTGACGACAACATCGGCAACCGGCGGGACGACGAGGGCCGCGGCAGCAGCGAGATCGATGGAAATCGCCGTGACCGGACCGGCACGCAGGAGAGCTCTCCAGACGACATGGTCTGGGATCCCGTCCGTGGGACATTCGATGTCCTCGGCAATCGGGTGGCCCCCCCCACGCCGCAGCCGCCTCGGGACGATTCCAATCGTCGCTCAGGACATGGGGACGACCGGCGCCGGCATGGAAACGGGGGCAAGCGCCGTTTCGGCGGCGGGCACCGGCGTTAGGCCGGGGTTCGGCGCAGGTCCCTTCCGTGGCACTCCTCAGAGTCGAACAGCTCACCATCCGCTTTGGCGGGCCTCTCTCGATGTCGTCGGATCTCTCGTCCCGCTCCGCACCCGATCCGAGCCCCAGTCAGGGCCACGCGGCCGTCCGTGACCTCACCTTCCGCCTGAAGCACGGCCAGACCCTCTGCCTGGTCGGGGAATCGGGGTCGGGCAAGAGCCTGACCGCCAGGGCCCTCATGGGGCTCCTGCCCGAGACGGCCCGCCTCGGCGGCCAGGTTCAGTTCGACTCGGTCCCCCTGTTCGAGGATGGAATCACCCACCGTGGGCACCGATTCTGCGGTCACTCCATGGGGATGGTGTTCCAGGAGCCGCTCGCCTCCCTGACCCCCTCCATGACCGTGGAGGAGCTGGTCGGCGAGGCCTGGCGCTGCCGGTCAGGGGCCTCGCGGGCCACGGCCCGCAAACGCGTCACCGAAATGCTCGTGCAGGTCGGGGTTGCACAACCCTTGCCGCTGCTCGAGAAGTACCCCTGGCAGCTTTCCGGCGGGCTGGCCCAGAGAGTTCTGATTGCCTCGGCTCTGATCCTCGAGCCCCGATTGCTCATTGCGGATGAGCCGACCACGGCCCTCGACGTGACTACGCAGGCCCGAATCCTGGAGCTGCTGGGGCGCCTGCGAGACCGGCGCGGCCTCGCCATGCTGTTCATCACACACGACCTGTCCATTGCCAGCCTGATGGGGGGCACCGTGCTGGTCCTGCTCAAGGGGCGGGCCGTCGAGCGGGGGCCGACCGCAGACGTGTTCTCGCATCCCATGCACCCCTACACCGCACTGCTCGTGTCGTGCACGCCCGGGCTGGCGCTGAAAGAAGGGCGAACTCGACTCGCACCGGAAGTCGGCGCCGAGTCTGCTGCCGCAGCGGGCGCCGCCGGTGCAGCATCCGCCGCCGCTCGGGCTTCCGCCGCCGGTACGGGTTCCAGTGCCGCAACGGGCTCCGGGTGCCTCTACGTTCCTCGATGCCCGCGTCGGCTGCCCCTCTGTTTCACCGAAGCTCCGCCGGAATTCCGCCACGGCGCTCGGACCGTCGCCTGCTTCAACCCCATACGCCACCCCGGGGACGTCGAGGTGGAACCGTGATGCCCTACGTCCGCATCCGCAATCTGACCGTGCGCTACCCCGGGGGGCTGCTGCGAGGATCCGAGGTCACGGCGGCTCACAAGGTCTCCTTCGACATCGAGCGCAACCGCTGCTTTGCCCTTGTCGGAGAGAGCGGCTCGGGCAAGTCCACCGTTGCCAGGGCACTGCTCGGCCTGTTGCCCATTGCCGCGGGGTCGGTCCAGGTCGGGGAGCTCCAGCTTCCTGGCATGCCCCGGACGAAGCAGCTCGAGTTCCGGCGGACCGTCCAGGCCGTCTTCCAGGATCCGCTCCTGGCCTTGAATCCTCGGCTCTCCGTCGGATGGCAGGTCGAAGAGCCCCTGGTGATCCACGGGGTGCCCGGCGACGAGCGCCGGCGCCGGGTGGCGGAGGTGCTCGACAAGGTGCGCCTGGACGCCTCCCTCATGTCGCGTCGGCCGTCCCAACTCTCCGGGGGGCAGCGCCAGCGAGTCTGCATCGCCCGCGCCCTGGTGCTCCGCCCCTCCCTGCTGGTTGCAGACGAGCCGGTATCGGCACTCGACCTGTCCGTGCAGGCCACGATTCTCGACCTCCTCTCCGACCTGCGGAAGAGCGAAGGGCTTACCCTGCTGTTTGTGTCCCACGACATGGACGTGGTCCGCTTCGTGGCCGATGAGGTCGGAGTCATGTTCGCCGGACGGCTCGTGGAGGTCGGACCGCCCGCGGAGCTGTTCGCCTCTCCGGTCCACCCCTACACGGTCCGGCTGCTCGCGTCGGTTCCCTCCCGCCTGCTGGCCGAGGGGCTGACGCGCCCCGAAGGCGAAGGGCCTCCCCCTCCGCCCCTGGCCGGTGTCCGGGTTGCGGTCCCGCCGGGGGACAAGCCTTCTCCCTCCCCGACGGGCTGTCCGTACCAGCCCCATTGCCTCCACGCCGACCTGAAGTGCGCCACGGAGCCTCCTCTGGCGCTCGTGTCCGCCACGCACCGGGTGGCTTGCTGCAAGGCCCTGGCGCTGGCTCGCCCCCCGGCCGCGCCCTGAGTCGCCCGGTCATTTCCCAGGTTTCCCTTTACTAACCCCGGGTCGTGGCTATACTTCGCCCCGGCCGGCAGACCGGCCGAGGTCGAGGTGCTGCATGACGATTGCCACGATTGAGCAGGCCATCGAGGACATCCGCAACGGGAAGATGGTCATCCTGGTTGACGATGAGGACCGTGAGAACGAGGGGGACCTTGTCATGGCCTCCCAGTTCGTCACCCCCGAAGCCGTGAACTTCATGGCCCGTTTCGGCAGGGGGCTGGTCTGCCTCACGCTGACGGCCGAGCAGGTTGCCCGTCTCAAGCTCCCCATGATGACCCAGCGCAACGAGTCTCCGTTCCAGACCGCATTCACCGTGAGCATCGAGGCACGGGAAGGCGTCACCACCGGGATCTCGGCCGCTGATCGGGCCCACACCGTCCAGGTTACGATCCGACCGGAAGCGAGTCCGGACGACATCGTGTCTCCGGGGCACGTGTTTCCCATCCGCGCCCGCGAGGGCGGCGTCCTGGTGCGCTCCGGGCAGACCGAGGGCTCGGTCGACCTGGCCCGCCTCGCCGGTCTCATTCCGTCCGGCGTCATCTGCGAGATCATGAACGAGGACGGAACCATGGCCCGCATGCCGCAGCTCCTGGAGTTCGGGGGCCGGCATGGAATCAACGTCGTCACCATCGCGGATCTCATCCGGTATCGCCTGGAGCGGGAGTACTTCGTCCGCCCGATCGACGAGGCCCGTCTGCCTCGCGGAGGCCACCCCTGGCGAATCGTGGTGTACGAGAACCTCCTCGACGGCAGCCACCATCCCGCGTTCATCCTGGGGGACATCGACGGCGACGAGCCGATGCTCGTCCGAGTCCACTCCGAATGCCTCACGGGCGATGTTTTCGGCTCCTCCCGGTGCGACTGCGGGCCGCAGCTCCAGCGGGCCATCGAGATGATCGAGGAGGAAGGACGCGGCGTCGTCCTCTACCTGCGCCAGGAAGGGCGAGGCATCGGCCTGGCCAACAAGATCAGGGCCTACCACCTCCAGGACGAGGGGAAGGACACGGTTGAAGCCAACCTCGCCCTCGGCCTGAAGCCCGATCTGCGCGACTACGGAATCGGTGCCCAGGTGCTCCGCCACCTGGGGCTCAAGCGGATCCGAATCCTGACCAACAACCCCCGCAAGATCGTGGGCATCGGCGGCTTCGGCCTCGAAGTGGCGGAGCGGATTCCCATCGAGGTCGAGCCCCAGGCCGAGAACATCGACTACCTCAAGACCAAGAAGGACCGGATGGGCCACCTTCTCAAAAAGGTCTAGAGCCCTCTACATCTCCTCCAGAACGTCGATTCCGAGCAGACCGAGCGCAGTCTTGAGCGTGATCCCCACGGCAGCGGCCAGCATCACGCGGGCCTGGCGCAGGCGGGCATCCTCGCAGGTGACGATGGGGTACTCCTTGTCGTTGAACATGCGGGCAAAGCTGGCCGCCAGATTGAACGCATACTCCGCGATCTTGGACGGGTCCAGCGTCTCGGCACTCTTCTCCACCACCACCGGCAGCTCGAACAGCTGGCGTACAAGGGCCCTCTCCACGGGAAGTGCCAGCAGCGGCACGAGACCGGCATCGAACCGGGGCTCGGTGCCGGCTTTTCGCACCAGCGAGCGGGTGCGTGCATAGGCATACAGACAGTACGGGCCGGTCTGGCCGGCAAAGTCGATGGACTGCTTCGGGTCGTACTCGAAGCTCTTTCTCGGCGTGAACCGGAACACGAAGAACTTGAGCGCTGCCTGCGCAATCTTCTCCGAACGGTCCGACAGGTCCGTCTCGGACACCCCCTCTGCGTGGGCGTGTCCCTCCCTGGCCCGCACGAGAATCTCCTCCCTGGCCATGGAATTGAGCTCGTCCATGAGGTCGTCGGCATCGACCACGGTCCCCTCGCGGCTCTTCATCCTCCCCTCGGGAAGCCGGACCATGCCGTAGGCCAGGTGATGGCAGCGCCGCCCCATTCCCGGGCGGAGCAGATCCAGGATTCCGAAGAGCAGCTTGAAGTGGTAGTTCTGCTCGTCACCCACCACGTAGATGAGGCGGTCAGGGGTGAACTGATCCACCCGCTTTGCCGCAGTCCCGATGTCCTGAGTCATGTACACGCTGGTGCCGTCCGACCGCAGCAGGACTTTCTCACCCGACAGGGCGGGATCGACCCGGGCGACATCGAGCACGACGGCCCCGTCCTCCCGGCGTGCAAAAACCCCCATGGCCAGCCCTTCCTCGACGAGCTGCTTGCCGAACCGCCAGGTCTCGCTCTCGAACTGGGTCAGATCGAAGCGGCACCCCATGCGCTCGTAGGTTCTGGCAAATCCGCCGAGCACCCAGTCGTTCATGCGGCGCCAGAGGGAGAGCGTGTCTGCGTCTCCCTGCTCCCACTTGCGCAGCAGCTCTCGGGCGGCCTGCCCGAGCCGGGACGGTCCATTGAAGAATGCGTCCTCTTCGGGCTTGGCGCCGCTCTGCTGTGCGTATTCGGAGAGCTCCTTGCGGAACTCCTTGTCGAAGCGCACATAGTACTCGCCGACGAAATGGTCCCCCTTGACCCCGGCAGATTCGGGGGTCTTCCCCTCGCCCCACTCCCGGTAGGCCAGCATGGTCTTGCAGATATGGATGCCCCGGTCGTTGACCAGGTTGACCTTCACGACGTTCTGGCCGTGATACTCGGCGATTCTCGAGATCCCCATGCCCAGCAGGTTGTTCCGGATGTGCCCGAGGTGCAGCGGCTTGTTGGTGTTGGGGGACGAGTACTCGATCACCCACGTACCCGGAGCGGCCGCACCTCCGGCAGCGAACCGGTCGCCGGACTCGAAAATCTCCTCCAGCACGGCACTGGCCAGGCGCTCCTCGTCCAGGAACAGGTTGACGTACCCCTTGGCGGTCGTGACCGACTTGAGGATTCCCCCGGTCCCGATTCGGGCCGCCAGGTCGCCTGCAATCTCGTTGGGGTTCCTTCGAAGCTGCCGGGCAAAGGAGAACGCCGGGAATCCCAGGTGGCCCAGGTCTTCCGACGGAGCCTTGACCGCCTCGACCGGGTCAGTGACTCCGATGTCACGCTGCGCTCTCTCCACCCGGGTCCGAATCTCGGTCCATGCGTCGTGCACACGATTTCCCATTCCGCAATCCTCCATCCCGGCGCAGGGCCGAGCAACGTCGCTACGGGTGTCGGGCATCCGCCGCTAGGGGGCCTTGAACAGCCTCACGTAGACATCCGTCGTCGTAGTTCCGCCCGCAGTGAGCTGGTTGGTCCAGACGACGCCGTAGCCCCGCCCCTCGAGAGTGGTCACCGCCGGGTTGTTCTGCTGCCCTGCGACGGTCTGGTTGACCATGACTTCGTCCGCAACGATGGCGTTGCCGGACTTGTCGAAGACCTTGGCCATGACGGCATCCCCCTCGCCGTCCAGCGGGACGTCAGACGATTCCCAGACCACCACGAACGAGCTGTCCTCGAACACGGCCAGCTCCGGGTCGTCCTGGTTTCCGGCCACGTACTTCGAGTTGCACAGCACGTCGGTCGGCTGCTTGGCCAGGCCACCGGACGTAAAGACCTGTGCGAACACGCCCTGAGTCGTCGGCGTGTCCTGTCCATAGCTTTCCCAGGCAATGGCGTACTCGCCCTTGTTGGTCCCGAGGAATCCGCCGATGGCCGGGCGCTTCTGGGCCGACAGCGTTGCCATGTTGACCTGGGCCTCTCCGCCCAGCTCTGCCAGGGTCGAGTTGTACCGTCGGGAGATGATGTCGTTGTTGTCCACCTGGCCCAGAGATGCCCACGCAGTGACCCACCCGTCCTTGTCCAGGGCCGCCACGACCACGGTTCGCTGCTGGCTGGCCAGGTAGGAGTTCAGCGTCTTCTCCGGGCCGGCCTTCTCCCCCTTGTTGTTGAAGAGCTGCGCCCGGACGTCGGGCGAATCCGCCCCCGAGAAGTTGTGTTCCCACGCGACCAGGAAGCTCCCGTCGTAGAACGCAGCCACCTCGGCTCCACGCTGGTCCATGGCCGTCGTCGTGTTGACCGTGAATTTCTCCCCCTGCTTGAGACCGTTGTTCAGGAAGCGCTGGGCCGCAATGTCCCACCCGTCGCCCCCCTGCTCCGCAGACGATTCCCAGACCACCACGAAGCCTCCGTCCGTCTTCGGGAACGCAGCCACGTCCGGGTTCTCCTGGCTCCCCGCCACTCCGGGCTGATTCACAATGACTTCCGACGCCAGCGGCTTGCCCTGGTAGTCGTACATTCGCGCCAAGACATCGGTCAGGGCGCCTCCGGTAGGCTGGTTGGCATGGTAGACCACCACGAACCCGCCCCCGACGAGCCCCGCGATCTTCGGGCTGAACTCGCCAGGAGAGGTCGAGACGGCCTTGACGTTGACCTTGGCCTCGTCGTTGCTGACGCACTTGCCTTCGCCCAGGCAGATCTGGGTTCCGCCACACAGACCGTAGGTCTTCCAGACCTTCCCGTCCGTGGAGCATTCGAGGATTGTGTTCCCGTCGCACTTCTTCTTGCCCGGGACGCACGTCTTGCATTCCCCCTTGTGGCAGATGGGAGTCGCACCCGAACAGGCAGGCACGCCGGCGCAGAACCAGAATGCATCCGCTCCGTCGCCACCGCCGCACAGGCAGGGCTGGGTCGAATCCTTGCACCCCTTGCCCGTCTTGGCCGGCACGGACGTGCACAGCCCGTCGCTGGGGTCGACGTAGACGCAGTAGTTCTTGCCCAGCGAGCAGTACTTGTCCCCGAGCGGCGTCTCCATGCACGCTGCGTTCTCGCAGTTGGTGAAGTCGTTGCACGGCTCGCAGTACTTGCAGGCGAGCTCGTCCGTGGCCCCGTCGCAGTCGTTGTCCTGGTCATCGCACAGCTTCTCGTTGGATTCCCATCCCTCCGGCGCCAGCAGCGCATAGAGGCACTCCCACCCCGTGGGCTTGCAGACGGCCTGGAGGTTGGGCGAGGAGCACACTCCGACGGTCGTGCAGGCCCCGGAATCCTTCCAGGTCTTCTTCTCGTTGAGCTCTTCGTCGGTCAGCCCGTCGCAGTCGTTGTCCTTGCCGTCGCACGTCTTCTCGTCATCCCCGTCATACAGGGGAGCGAGCGCTTCGTAGTGGCACAGCCAGGATGCCGGCGGCCCCTTGAGGCATTCGGCAAAGACCTTCTCGGTGCAGACGCCCTTGCTCTTGCAATTGGCCCCCGTGATTCCCGGGTCGGTCAGCTCTTCGTCCACCGAGCCGTCGCAGTCGTTGTCCTCACCGTCGCAGCTCTTCTCCGGCGTTTCGTACTTGGTGTATCCGGACGCATCGCAGAACCACTTCGACTGTCCCCCCTCGTTCTTGCACCCCCACTTCATGTTGCCGGCGCAATACCCGAGGAACGAGCAGCCGCTCTTTACCTTGGGGTTCTGCTTGTCCGACAGGGGGCCGAAGTCCTGGTCCAGCTCCTCGTCCACCGAGCCGTCGCAGTCGTCGTCCAGCCCGTTGCACATCACCTCCCGATAGACGCCCTTGGCAGGGTCGAGGTAGTTGAGGGTCTGGAACGTATTCCCCGAGCCGTCCTTGACCTGGCCGTAGTCGCATTCCCAGTTCGCCTTGCCGGGCTCCGGGACGGCCTTGGGCTTGCAGTTGGCAAGCGTCCCCTTGATGCAGATTCCCTGGGTCAGGCAGCCCGCATTGTACTTGAGGATATCGGGGGCCGTGTAGAGCAGGATGTCCTCGTCCGTCTTGCCGTCGCAGTCGTTGTCACGGCTGTCGCAGTACTCGGGCTTGGTCTCGTCCGCGACGTAGTTCGGAACCTGCGACAGGTCGCACACGAACCCCTTGACCCCGCCGGGCTTGGTGCCGCACCGGGTGTTGAGCTTGTCGAGGGCCTCGGCGCAGACTCCCTTGTCCTTCTCGGTCTGGCAGGCCGTATCCAGTTCGGCCTTCATCCCATCCAGCAGCTCGTCTGACATTCCGTCGCAGTCGTTGTCGCGACCGTCGCAAAGGGTCTCCGCCCAGAGGCAGTTTGCCGCATCGGGGTCACAGTTGGCGGGGACCTCGGTGATCTTGTCCGGGACCAGGTTGTACTTGCAGGTCCACTTGCCCGGGTTCTTGCCTTCCGCGTTGCATTCCCCCTTCACGTTTCCGGCGCATTCGCCCAGGTAGCGGCAGGTAGTCTTGCTCATCTCGGCGGAGTTGGTGATGTAGTGTACCCCCTCCTTGTCCTGGTATCCGTCGACCACGCCGTCGCAGTCATTGTCCTTCCCGTCACACCAGGTCGGCTTGCCCGAAACGAACTTCTCCGGCTTGACGTAGTCGGCGACCGCGTCGAAGTTGCACTTCCACAACGCCCCGTCGATCTTGCCGTCTCCCGCCACGAAGTCGAGCGGCTCGCACGAGTTGCGGACCGGGGTTTCCCCAGTGCCCGGATTGCGCTCGCAGATGCCCTGCAGGAGCGGGAGCCCGTCGTTGTCGAGGACCGGGTAGTAGTCGATCTTCTTGCCCGCGATGGTGACCGAGGTCAGGAGGGGGCAGTCCGTAAACGACAGGGGGGTGGCTCCCTGGCACTCGGGATGGAACTTGCTGCACTCCTCGTTGGTGCAGTCGTAGACCGGGTTTCCCCCTTCGTCCACGCCCTGGAAGCAGTGCTGCGGCCACTGGAGCCCCTCGTCGGTGAGCCCGTCGCAGTCGTTGTCCTTGCCATCGCACAGGGTCTCTTCGCCCAGCTCGAAGTCCGGGTCGTTCAACGCATCGCCGAGCTGACAGTACCAGGCCCCGTTGAGGCAGGCTGCCTGAGTCTTGTCCTTGCAAACCCCCTTGAACAGGCAGTCGCTCTCGGTGATGTCGGTCACCTCGTCCGTCTCCCCGTCGCAGTCGTTGTCCTTGCCGTCGCAGACGACCTCGGGATCCTGGTAGCCCAGAGGGGTGACGACGTCGAGGCTGCAGTAGGGGTCGCCACCGTCGCACTTGAACGCGATGTCGGACACGATCTCCCACGCCTTCTGCGGATCTCCCTCGACGACCGAAGCCGTGCAAAGCCCGGTGAAGAGCGGGCAGGTTGTCGAGAACACGGCTGCCTCGAAGTTTGCCGTATCGAGCCCGGCCCGCCCTTCCATGTGCTCGTCGACGTCGCCGTCGCAGTCATTGTCCACGCCATCGCACAGGGCCATGCCCCACTCCGGCGTGAACCGCTCGTCCTCGACGAACGTCGGCTCATCGAGCAGGGCCGAGTAATCACACGAGAACGCCCACTCGTCCCCCGACTTCTTGCACGAGAACTTCACCTTGGCCTTGAGTGCCTTGCACGCACCGTTGTCCACGGACTTGAAGCCGTTGATCTCGTTGGCCTCGCCGCCGCACGCATCCTCGACCTTCACGCCCGCCGAGGCGAAATCCTCCTTGTCGTCCGCAATCCCGTCACAGTCGCTGTCCTTCCCGTCGCAGCTGGCATCGTCCTTGACGTACCCTTCGACCGCAGTCGGGTCGCAGGCCCAGGCTCCCTGGACACAGGCAGCCGCCACCTTCCCTTTGCAGATGCCCTTGTCCCAATCGGGGCAGCCAGGGTTCTCCCCTTCGCAGGACGAGGCGACCTCGCCGGCCTCTGAAAGTGCGTCGAGCTTCTCGGAATCCTCGTCCTTGCCAATCGAGGGCAACTGCTGCGGGCATCCCTGAGCAAGCGCCATCACCAGGACCGGCAGAAGCAGAGTAAGCCATCGGGGCGTGCGTCCGGTCATCATCTTGATCCCTCCATGCCGCAGTAACACCTTCATGCAATCAGAAGACCCACGTGGCGCCGAGGAAGGCACCGTCGGGGCCGAATGACGGGGACAGGGTGAGCATTTCGAAGGGAGCCACGTCCTCGAGCTCGTCCCCCTTGTCGAGCAGCACCATGAGCAAGCCGCCTCCCGCCAGGACGCCGCCGCCGATACCGGTCCCCAGCGTCATGAGATAGTAAGGATTGGCCTCATTGGCCAGCTGCGTCTGCTCCTCGGACGTCTTGGCCTCGAGCACCTTGGCCCACTTCTGAGACCAGACGTAGTAGAGGTAGCCGGCACCGCCGAGCGCCCCGACGCCGAGGCCCATGGTGATCCAGCCCCAGGTCGACATCCGCCAGAAGCGGCTCTTGCGGTGCACGTCCACCTGCGGGATCGGGATGCTGGGAACCGCATCGGTTGCCGGAACGAGAGAGGCCTTGAGCTTGATGGTCTGCCCCGCAGGCAGGTCGACGACTCCGGTCCAGGCCAGGTGGTTCTCGGCCCACACCTGGACGATGTGGTCTCCTGCGCCCACGTCCTGCTGGAGCGGTACCACCCCGGCCTCCTTGCCGTCGAGCAGCACGCGAGCCTTCTCGACATTGGCCTCGACCTGGAGTCGCCCCGTCCCCTCGGCCCGCCCGAGTGCGATGGAGCCGGACGCTGCGGTCTCGGCCTTCACCTCCAGCTCGGCAGCCGCGGGGGCGAACCCGTCCTTTTCGTACTCGAACCGGGTCAGGCCGACGGGCAGCCAGCGGACCAGCGCGGCCTCCGCGTTCAGGACCACCTGGACGCGGCCGTCGGGAGAGGTGACGGTCAGCTTGCCCCCCGCAGGCGAGAGGGCCAGATCCACTCGGCCGGTGTTGGCCCCCAGCTCTTCCCGCAGCGCGGCCACGATTCCAACGACCTCTTCGTCGGGAGTCCCGCCGATCCGCTCCAGGTAAAGTTCGCCCTGCGCCAGGGCCTTCTCCTTGTCCCCCTTGCTCGACAGGGCCTTCACCAGGCCGCCGAGGTACCGGGGATCCTGGACGATGGAGTAAGCCTTGGTGAAGGCAAACACGGCTCGAGGCCAGTCTTTCATTTCGAGGAGGAGCGCTCCCCGATTGTACTCAATCTCGGCCTCACGGAACCCCTGAGCCCTGGCGGGCAGACAAAGGGCCAGCAACCCCAGGGCCAGGAATGTCGTCAGCAGTCTCTTCGTCACGTTTCGCCTCGCCGGGCCGGTTACTCACGTGCGCGGCCGCGCACGGATTCAACACACTATCACCAGCTTGTATGCTAACCTGCCCGCGTGCGTGGTTCAATTTTTTTCGCTGGGCCCGAGGAATCCGGCTCATCCTTGCGGTGTGCCGACGAAACTGCCATAGTACGGACGGGTCCGTTCGACGGAGGTGACGACATGGCGGACAGGTTGCGGGTCGGGATACTCGGATTCGGCTTCATCGGGACGCTTCACGCTCGGGCCGTCGTCAACGGCCAGGGCACGACCCTTGCCGGTGCCTGGACCCTGCCGGACAAGACGCTCGACAGTTTCCGGGCAGCCTGGCCCGATGCCACCGTCTTTCCCACTCCGGAGGCATTGATCGCCTCGCCCGACATCGATGCCGTGGTGATCGGGCTTCCCAACAAGCTCCATCATCCCATGGCGATGGCCGCGCTCAAGGCGGGCAAGCATGTCCTGGTCGAAAAGCCCATGGCCATGAACGTCTCCCAGGCCGAGGCCATGGGGGACATGGCGCGCAAGCAGGGGCTCACCCTCATGGTCGGGCACATGTGGCGGTTCGACCGGGAGTTCCTGGCCGTGCGCAAGCTGGTCGACTCCGGGGAGCTCGGCACCATTGTCAAGACCAAGGGGTACGGGATCCATCAGAGTTGGGGGCCGGGGGGCTGGTTCGTGCAGAAGGATCTGGCTGGCGGCGGAGCCCTGGTCGACATGGGCGTTCATGCGCTGGACTCGGTCAGGTTCCTGCTGGGCGACCCGTCGCCCGTCTCGGTCTACGCCACCATCGGGACCCATTTCGGCGACTATGACGTGGATGATACCGGACTCCTGGTCGTGCGCTGGGACAACGGGGCCGTGTCGGTCATCGAGTCGGGATGGTGGCAGCCTCACATGGACGGCCCCGAGGCCTCCACTCAGCTCTTCGGCACCAAGGGCTACGCCCGGGTATTCCCCACCATGGCCAAGTTCTCCCAGGAGGGGAAGGCCCCCTGGATGCCCCGCTTTCCGGTCCGGAGCGACCATTGCGACCAGCACATCTATGACGGCCAGATGGAGGAATTCGCCGCTGCGGTCGGAGAGCGCCGCGAGAGCATCCCCGGTGCCCATCACGGCCTCGTCATCATGCGCATCTGCGAGGCGGCGTACCGGTCGGCCGAGACCAACGAGGTGGTCCACCTGTGATGCGGTCTTTCGGCTGTCGCAACCGCCTTTGCGGGGCGGGCCTGCTCGTCGGACTTCTGCTGCTCCTCCTGCTCCCATGCAATGCCATCGGCCGGTCCGACCCGTCGCTTCGCTGGAGGACGCTCCGATCCGAGCACTTCGCCATGCACTTCTACCAGGGGGAGGAGCCCCTGGCCCGGGAGTTCCTCGGCCTGGCGGAAGAAGCGCACGAGCGGCTGTCCCGCGACTTCGGCTACGAGCTGGAATCGGTCGGACAGCTCGTGCTGGTCGATGACGCCGACAGTGCCAACGGGCTGACCACGGTTGCTCCCTACAATTTCATCCTCCTGTATTCCTACATCCCCGACCCGGGGGCCGACCTGGGCTACTGGACGGACTGGAAGCGAATCCTCGTCTACCATGAGATGGCCCACCTGTTTCATCTCGACCGCGTCTCGGGCGTCTATCGGTGGCTCAATTACGTGCTCGGCAAACGGTTCCTCCCCAACTCCACGGTGCCCAACTGGTTCATCGAGGGGCTTGCCGTCCTGGTCGAATGCGGAATCGATGCCGGCGGCCGGATCGGGAGCCCGCTGTTCGACATGTACCTGCGGACCATGGCCGTGGAGGGCTCGCTGCTGCGGGTGGACGAGGCCACCGGCTCTCCCCTCGCACTCCCCCGGGGCACCATCCCCTACCTCTATGGCGCCTACTTCGTGGGGTGGCTCGATGAGCGCTTCGGACGAGAGGCCATCAACCGCTTCATCAACGAGCAGGCGGCCAAGATCCAACCGCTGTCCATCAACATCTCGGCCCGCCGGATCTTCGGCGACACGTTTGTGAACCTTTTCGAGCAGTGGAGGACGGAGCTGACCGCCCGTCTGCTCGCTCAGAAGGCGGAGGTCGAGAAGAGAGGTATCGTCGAGGGGCGCAGACTCGCCTTTGCCGGTGAGGGCCTCCCCATGCCCTCGCACGCAGCGGACGGCAGCATCCTCTGGGCTCATGCCGACGGGCATGACACGCCCCGCCTCGGGCGGTTGACCGCAGACGGGAAGGAATCCCGCATCGGCAACTGCCAGGGCGGGTGCGACCGACCGACTCCGGCGAAAGACGGAGCCATCTACTTCTCCTCCGCTGAGTTCCACGAGACGTTCTACTACTACCAGGATCTGTTTCGCCTCGACCCGGCCACCGGCAAGGAGGTGCGCCTGACCCACGGGGCCCGGGTGAAGGATCCTGTCCCCTCCCCGGACGGGAAGAGCGTGGCATTCGTGCGCAACGCGGGCGGCATCAGCTCGGTGCGCGTTGCGACCCTGGCCCCGTGGGAGGAGCGGCTCGTGGCATCGGTCGACGGCGGATTCTCGTGGCCTGCCTGGTCGCCGGACGGAACCCGACTGGTGGTCGTGAGACAGGACTCGAACGGCGTCGACCTGGTGTTGGTCGATCTGGCCACGGGGGAGGAGACGGTCCTTCCCGCTGGCCCGGGGCACAAGGTGCAGCCCGCGTTCTCCCCTGACGGGCGCCTGGTCTATTCCTCGGCCCGTACCGGGATCTTCAACCTCGAGGTGCTCGACCTGGAAACCGGGACCGTCAGTCCCCTGACCAACGTCGTGGGCGGGGCATTCTCTCCCAGCGTGTCGCCGGACGGCCGCAGCGTGGTCTACGCCTCGTACCATTTCGACGGGTACCACCTGTACGAGGTGGAGCTAGATACCCCCACCGCGGCTTCCGCCGCGCCGCCCCCAGTGGGGGCGGCCGCAGGGCCCACGGCAGATCTGCCTCCGAAGGGGGCGGCCGCAGGGCCCACGGCAGATCTGCCTCCGAAGGGGGCGGCCGCAGGGCCCACGGCAGATCTGCCTCCGAAGCTGCGACCTGCCCCTTTGGGGGAGGCCTGGCGGGGGGAGCTCGCTGCCACCCCCTCCACCCCTTCCACCCCCTACAACCCGCTGCCCCTGCTGCGCCCCTACCAGTGGGAGCCGGAGTTCGCGGCCACGACATGGAACCAGTTGGCGTTCGGCCTGACCACCGGGGGGGCCGACCCCGCCGGGCTCGCCTCCTGGGCCCTGGCCGGTCAGTACGACATGTCGACCGACGATGCCAGCCTCGCCCTGTCGGCCTCGGCCAATCTCTTCTATCCCTCCCTGGCCACGTACGGTGCGTGGTCCAGCAGCTCACTCTGGGCCCGAATCGGGGATGAGTATCTGGACTACCGGCAGACCGACTGGTATGCGTCCGCCTCCATCGGGATCCCGCTGCTGAGGACGCGGTACAGCTTCGCCACCAGCCTCTCCTATGCGTTCGATCGGTTTTCCGGGGGAGTGGTCGGGCCCTGGGAACACGACCCGGGGGGACCGGTGCCGTACATTCCCCGCTCCGGGCAGCTCGGGAGCCTGGCCGCCGGCGTCTCATTCGACGACACGGAGTCGTTCGGCTACTCGGTGACGACCGAGAAGGGGTGGCGGCTCGCCTCGGAAGTGAAGGTTTCCACCCCATTTCTCGGGAGCAACTGGACCGAGTACCAGGTGAGCTGGCGTGCCACCCGATACACCCCGATGCCCTGGCTGTCGCACCACGTGCTGATGCTTCACCTTCGCGGCGGAATCTCCGGAGGCCGCGACGAGTATCTCAGGCGCTTTTCCGTGGGCGGCTACCCGGACCAGGACATCGTTGCCGACATGATGGCCAACACCGGCATCGGCGGAACCTACCTGAGGGGGTACCCGCCAACGGCCATGCGTGGCCGCCAGTACTACTTCGGGACCGCAGACTACTACTTCCCCATCTGGCGGATCCGGCGGGGCGTGCAGACCTTCCCGATCTTCTTCAAGGATCTGTACGCCGACGTGTTCGGCAACGGGGCCGTGGCGTTCGACTCGTTCGATCCCAACGCCTTCCTCTGGGGGGCGGGGGGGGAGCTGCGGCTCACGACGACGCTCTCCTACTACGTGGATTTCACCATGATCCTCGGGGCCGCTTACGGCTTCCAGGACCCGGGTGGCTTCGGCATGTATTTCCTGGTGGGCAAGTAGGACCGTTGAAATGCCGGGGGCATTGGAGTATCGTTCTTCCCGTCGGTGGAGAACGGGTTCGCTGCCTGCGGAGGTGGTCGCATGGGACGAAATCTTGTCGAGACGCTGGTGAAGCTGCGCACGCTGCTCGTCATGGGGCTGCTCATCGCTGCGTTGTCCGTGCTGAACTTCTTCATGGGGTGCGAGAAGGAGGATCCAAAGCCGCTCTACGGCGTGCCTCCGGATTCGCTTCCGGATGGCCAGAATGACGAGGAGCTACGGGTCTACTACGGTCCGACCCCCGTGGACGTCGTGGAGGATGCGGCCGACCAGCCCGAAGCAGTGCCGTTGTACGGAGTCCAGCCCACGGACGTCGTCGATGTGCCTCCCGAGAAGGACGTCCAACCCGAGATGGCTCCCCTGTATGGCGTGCAGCCCGTGGACGCAGTCGAGGTCGTTCCCAACGACATCGAAGAAGAGATTCCGGACCGTCCGCTCTACGGCATTCCTCCAACCGACGTAGTCGAGACCGTGCCCGAGGATGCGGCCGAAGAGATCGCGGTCCGGCCTCTGTACGGAATCCAGCCGGTGGACCTCGTCGAAGAGGACGCGGCCAAGGACGTGGAGCAGGAAGTGATGGCCTGGTACGGTCCTGCACCGCTGTACGGCGCTCAGGGCTGCAACTGATTCCCTTCACCCAATCAGCGGATACCCCATGTCACTGCGGACCAGAATCAAGAACTACATCCTGTGGCAACGGCACAAGCTGCGCGTAGCGGATCTGTACCGGACCCACCCGCTCAAGTACCTCTTCCTCGAAGTGACCCGTCAGTGCAATCTGGCCTGCCTCTACTGTGGCAGCAGCTGCACCGGCCGGCCGCCGGCCAAGGAGATGTCGATTCCGGAATGGCGCGAGGTGGTGCGCCAGGTGGCGGGTGACTTCGATGCCCGGAGCATCATGGTCGCCGTAACCGGCGGCGAGCCGCTGATGAAAGAGGGGGTGTTCGACCTCTTTCGGGAGCTGAAGGCGGCCGGGTTCCGCTACGGCATGGTCTCGAATGCCAAGCTGCTCGACCGGAAGGCAGCCGAGGAGCTGGTCAAGGCCGGCATCGGGTCCATTTCGTTGAGCATGGATGCGCTGCCCGAGATCAACGACAAGCTGCGAGGTCCCGGAGTATCCAAGGGGGTCGAGCAGGGCATCAAGAACCTCCTGGATGCAGGGTACAAGGGGAAGCTGGAGATCATTTCGACCATCACCAAGCCTGCCGTTGCCGGGCTCGACCAGATGCGGCAGTACGTCTCGTCGCTGCGGGTTCCGCTGTGGCGGGTGGCGCCGGTGATGCCCATCGGCCGTGCGGCCGAGCACCCGGAGCTGATCCCGGATGCCGCTGACGTCCGCACCATGCTGGAGTGGATCCGCAAGTCCAGGCAGGACCGGTTCTTCCCGTCGCCCGAATTCAGCGAGGAAGGGTTCGTCGGCTACCGGTTCGAGGGGCTCGTGAGGCCCTACCTCTGCCAGTGCCGGGCTGGCATCACGGTCGGTGGCGTGCGCTACGACGGCCGCCTGAGTGCATGTCCCGAGCTGACCGATGCCTTTGACCAGGGCCGGATCCAGGACGACCGGCTCAAGACCGTATGGGACGAGAAGTACCAGGTATTCCGGGACCGCTCATGGACCCGCAAGGAGGAATGCAAGGAGTGCGAGTGGTGGTCCATCTGCCTGGGCGGCAGTCTGCACCTCTACGCGGATACCAACTCCCACATCCTCCGCTGCCTGTACCTGATGTGCAAGGAAAGCGAGAAGCCCGTCGCGGGCTCCAGATCCGCCTGATCTCTCTCTCTCCCTGCTGGCCATCGACGCCCGGCTCGGCATCGGCATCGATATCGGCATCGGCATCGATATCGGCATCGGCATCGATATCGGCATCGGCATCGCAATCGCAATCGACACCGACTTCTCTCCCGTTCCCTACTCCTCGAGCCTCCGCAGCACGTTCCGGACCGCCTCGGCCACTACCGCCCGAGTCATTCCGAGCTTCTCCATGACCGTCTCGCATGGAGCAGACGCCCCGTACCGGTCGATGCCGACGGCGGCTCCGTGGTCGCCCACGTAGCGCTGCCAGCCGAACGTCACGCCCGCCTCCACCGAGACTCGGGCCCTGATGGAGGGAGGAAGGACGCTGTCCCTGTACTCCCTGGGCTGGCGCTCGAACAGCTCCCACGACGGCATGGAAACGACCCTGCACCCGATGCCGCCGTCCGCCAGGAGGCCTGCTGCGGCCAGGGCGACGTGGACCTCCGAGCCGGTGGCGATGAGGATCGCGTCGACTTCCCCTTCGGTCGGGTCCTGGAGCACGTAGGCCCCCTTACGCAGGCCGGCGGCATCGCCGAGTGTAGTGCGATTCAGCACGGGGAGCGGCTGCCGGGAGAGCACGAGGCCGACCGGGGTATCCCTGGATTCCAACGCGACCTTCCAGGCTTCGAGGGTCTCGGTGGCATCGGCCGGGCGAAGGACGATGAGGCCGGGGGTGCAGCGGAGGGCTGCCAGGTGCTCGATGGGCTGGTGCGTGGGGCCGTCTTCGCCCACGGCCACGGAGTCGTGCGTCCAGACCCAGATTGCCGGGAGATGGTTCATCGCAGCCAGGCGCAACGACGGCCTCATGTAGTCCGAGAACACGAAGAATGTGGCGGTGAACGGCTTGACGCTCCCGTGGTAGGCCATCCCGTTTGCGATGGCGGCCATGGCATGCTCGCGCACGCCGAAGTGGATGTTGCGCCCTTCACCGGTGCGGCCGTCGAAGTCCCCCAGTCCAGTCAGGGCCGTGGCCGTGGAGCAGGACAGGTCCGCATCTCCACCCAGCAGCCAGGGAATGGCCTTTGCCGCTGCGTTGAGGATCTTGCCCCCTGCGGCCCGCGTGGCAATGGCGGTGCCCGAAGCGAACTGGGGCAGCTCCCTGTCCCACCCCTCGGGGAGGTTGCCGTTCCTGGCCAGCTCCCAGGTCCGGGCAAGCTCGGGGTGTTTGTCCGACCACTGTGCAAAGCGCTTGTCCCAGGCGTGCGAGCGCTCGGACCCGCGGGCCAGGGCCGTGCGGAAGTTGGCGAGCACTTCGTCCGGCACGTGGAAGTGCCGTTCGGGGTCGAACCCCAGGGTGCGCTTGATTTCAGCGACCCCGGCAGCGCCGAACGGACTGCCGTGGCAGGCGCTCGTGCCCGCCTTGGTCGGTGAGCCATAGCCGATCGTGGTCTTCACGATGATGAGAGACGGGTGCTCGGTGTCGGCCTTGGCCCTCTCGATGGCCTGGTCGATGGCCGCCACGTCATGGTTCCCGTCCTCGACGTAGAGCACCTGCCAGCCCGCGGCATCGAACCGGGCCGCCACGTTTTCGCTGAGGGCCAGGGCCGCCGGTCCGTCGAGCGTGATGTCGTTGGAGTCGTACAGGCAGATGAGCTTGCCGAGCCGCAAGTGGCCCGCCAGCGCTGCCGCCTCCGCCGCCACCCCCTCCATGATGCATCCGTCCCCGAGGATGGAGTAGGTGTAGTGATCGACGACGGGATATCCGGGACGGTTGAACAGGTGGCCCAGGAAGCGCTCCGCCATGGCCATGCCGACTGCATTGGCAAATCCCTGGCCGAGCGGCCCGGTCGTCGCCTCGACGCCGGCCGTGAGGTGGCACTCCGGATGCCCCGGGGTCAGGCTCCCCCACTGGCGGAACTGCTGCAGGTCTTCCATGGACAGAGGGTAGCCCGTGAGGTGCAGGAGGCTGTACAGCATGGAGCTGCCATGCCCCGCAGACAGCACGAAGCGGTCTCGGTCCGGCCAGTCGGGACGAGCCGGATCATGTTTGAGGTGACGCTGCCACAGGACGTAGGCCATGGGCGAGGCACCGAGTGGAAGACCCGGATGACCCGAGTTTGCCCGCTGGATCACGTCGATGCACAGAGTCCTCAGGGTGTTGATGCACAAGAGGTCGAGGTCGCTCCCGGAAAATGGATGTGCCATGGCTCGCTCCGCAGCTTGCGGCCGGCCCCGAGCGTAGCCCGAGGTCGGCTGAATTCGGCGCATTATAGCAGGACGGGCGCAGTTTTCGACTGGAATGTTTCGTCCGTTGCCGGGGCCGTGAAACCGTGCTACACTGTTTCCGTGAAGCATGGAGGAGAGCATGGGGAAGCAGAACATCACTCTGGCGTTGCCCGAGGAGACGATCCGGGAGGCCAGGCATCTGGCCGTCGAGCGCGGAGTCTCGGTATCCCGCCTCCTGGCCGAGTACCTGCAGCGCCTTCTTCGCGAAGATGCCGACTACGACGCCGCCATGAAACGGGCCATGGGCCGGATGAAGAAGGGGTTCCGCCTGGGAAGCGACGGCAAGAGGCCGGCGTCGAGGGAGGCGCTCCATGAACGGTGAGTTCGTGGATACCAATGTCCTGGTGTACGCCCATGACTTGACGGCCGGGGCGAAGCGCCGGGCGGCCGTTGCTCTCCTGGAACGGCTGGCCCGCGAGCGGAGCGGCCTGCTGAGCACGCAGGTGCTGGCGGAGTTCCTGGTCACCGTGACCCGGAAGATCCGGAATCCGCTGCGTATCGCGGCGGCCGTCGCGATCGTGGAGGACTTCGGGAAATGGAGCGTGTTCGTCCCTCGTGTGAGCGACCTGGCGCAGGCGGCCCGGACAGCCGACCGCTATTCTATCCACTTCTGGGACGCCCTGGTCATCCGGTCTGCCGAAGCGCTTGGAGCCTCGGTCCTGTGGTCCGAGGACCTCAGTCCGGGGCAGGTGTACAATGGGGTCCAGGTGAGGAATCCGTTCGAATGAGAACCTCTTGTCCGAAACTGGTGCTTCTTGCGCTGTTGTCGTTGTCATCCTGCGCTCCCGAGGTTACTCCTGCCGGGAAGGAGCGTGGCGGATTGGCCGGCGGAGCCCGGAACAGCGGAGCCCCTGTCGTTCAACCCAGTGAATCTCCGTCCCTGTGCGCTCTTGCCCGGATGACCAGTGCCGTCCTGGCCGGCATGGACGGCCGGATTGACGATGCGCTGGCGCATGCAGGAGGGGCCATGGAAGAGATGCGCAAGTCGATGGCCCCAGACCATCCGCTGCGCGTCCCGCTGCTGACCCGGTACGCTTCCATCCTGATGGCCGCCAACCGGGTTGACGAAGCCTCGCCCATCATCGACGAAGCACTGGCGACTGCGGAAAAGGCCTATGGCCCGGACCATCCGGCATGTGTGCAGGCGCTCAACCTCTCGGCCGCCCGTCACTACCAGTCCGGCACTTCCGAGCAGGTCGAGGCGGACTTTCGCAAGGCCCTTGCCATCAATGAGAGGGCCTTCGGACCGGACCATCCGGGCAATGCTGTGCTGCTCAACAACCTGGCACTACTGCTCACTTCGGCCATGCGCTATGACGAGGCCGAGCCACTGTTCCGGCGCTCCCTGGCCATCGACGAGAAGGCGCTGGGGCCGGATAGCCCGAATTTGGCCGCGAGCCTCAACAACCTGGCAATCCTCTCCGATTCCCAGGGGAGGCCGGTCGAGGCGGAGGCGCTGTATCGGCGGTCGATCGCGATCCTGGTCAAGGCCAAGGGGGCCGACCACCCCGAGGTGATCCGCAACCAGGGGAACCTGGCCACCCTGCTGTTCACTCAGGGGAAGGCCCGGGAAGCGTGCGACCTGCTGGCGACGGCCCTGGCTGCGGCCGACCGCGCCCTGCCCCCAGTGGATTCCGACCGAGGCCTGCTTCTCATCGGTCTGGGCGACTGCCTGGCCGAGCTCGACGACGCTGCCGGTGCACGGAAGGCATATGAGCGTGGGTTGGATCAGCTCGGCTCCACCCTGGGGCCGGAGCACGCGTACACGCGCCTGGGCCACGCTCTCCTTGCCGAGCTGCTGGACTCGCTCGGTGAGTCGGAGCAGGCCGCGGAGCACCGCAAGCTGGCCGGCGACATCGCCCCCAGCGAAGTGGAACGGCTGATCAACGACTAGGACCGATGGTCGATGAAGTCCCGCCGAAGCCTCGAGCGAAGGCGGATGGTCGACGGTCGATGGGGCCACGAAAGGCCACGGTGCGGGCGCAGGCAATTGTCAACAAGCGGGCCAGTGAGCGGTATTGCGCCAGCGGCAAGTCGAATCAGCCGCAGAGGTCGCCCTTGTCCGCACAGCAGGGGCCCTGGGTGGGCCAGCCGCAGTTCCAGTCGCAGTCGCAGCCGGAGCCCAGATCCTGTCCACAGGCGTTCTGGCAGGTCTGCGTACCGCATGCCCCGCGGGCGTTGTTGCAGCAGTCGTTGAAGGTGAGGCAGGCATCGTCGCAGTAGCAGTTGCCGCCAGAGCCTTGGCATTCGGTGTTGGCTTCGCACGAGTTGCAGCCGTAGCCACAGACCGTGCACGCGCTGTTGCTTGCTGAGCCCGGGCAGCAATCTCCGGAGCTGACGCAGGCGGCATCACACCAGCATCCGCCCGTGCCCTGCCCGCCGCAGATGTTTCCACCGCCGCAGCTCCCCCATTGGCAGCTGGCGGAGCAGACCTTGGCCTTGCACCCGTCACAGGCCTGCTTGGCACCTGGAGCGCACACTCCCTGGTTCGAGCAGGACCCCTGGACCCAGGAGCACGAGGCCGAGCAGGTGTAGAGGTACTGTCCGCAGTTGCCGCAGCTGCCCTCGTACTTGGTCGAGCCGGACTTGCATATCCCCTGGTTGAGGCAGGTGGATGCAGTCCACTGGCACGAGGCCGAGCAGCTGTACTGTTGCTGACCGCAGTTCCCGCAGGTGCCTTCGATCTTGGTGGACCCGGCCGAGCAGACGCCTTCTCCAGTGCAGGAGCCCTGGACCCACTGGCACGAGCCGGAGCAGGTGTACTGGTACTTGCCGCACTTCCCGCAGCTTCCCTCGGTCTTGCCCGCACCCGGTGAGCAGATCCCCTGGTTGAGGCAGGTGGAGGGCTGCCACTGGCACGAGGCATTGCAGGTGTACTGCTGCTGCCCGCAGTTGCCGCAGGTCCCTTCGACCTTGGTCTGGCCAGGGGCGCATACGCCCTCGCCCTGGCACATTTCCCACGGGCCCCAGGTGCAGCTTCCGGTGCAGGAGGAGTTCTGCGTGCCGCAGTTGCCGCACTTCTGGGACTTCATCTGGCCGACCTGGCAGGCGAAGATCTCGTCGATCTTGCCATCGCAGTTGTCGTCCATGCTGTTGCACTGCTCGGTCGGCGCGGTGGGGCAGGACAGGACGCACATGTCTTCCATGACGCAGGTCGACCAGTTCTTGCAGTTCTTGGGAGCCTGGGCCGAGCAGAGGCCCCAGATGCCGCCGTTGCACTTCTTCTTTCCGTTCCCGCACATGGTGAAGCAGTCTTCTTCCATGCCGTCGATGATGCCATCGCAATCGTTGTCCTTGCCGTCGCATTCCTCGGGCTGCGGGAAGACGGTCTGCTGGCACACGAGGGTGCCGTTGACGCATTCGAGCGCTCCGAGCTTGCACTCTCCCTTGAGACCCTGGACCGTGCAAGCGCCGCCACCGCCGGGGTTGTTCTCGTCGATCTGGCCGTCGCAGTTGTTGTCCTTGTTGTCGCACACCTCGTCGAACTGACCCGGTGCGATGTTGGACTTGCAGGTGAGTGCCCCGTTGGTGCACTGCTGGACGCCCTGCTGGCAGAGGCCGGGAAGCCCGCTGTCGCATGGCTGGCCGATTCCGATGGCTCCCTCGTCGGTCTCCTTGTCGCAGTCATCGTCGAAGCCGTTGCATTCCTCGGGCTTGACCTCGAACTCGCAGCCGTCGAACGGCAGCTCGTTGCAGTCCTTGAAACCGGGCTTGCACGCGGACACGACGCACTGACCGCCCTCGCACTTCTGGAAGGTGACGTTGGGAAGTGCACAGACGTTACCGCAGAAGCCGCAGTGAGTGGGAACCGTGTTGGTATCGATGCACTTTTCCGGCTCACATTCCTGGAGGTTGGGCTGGTCCATGGGGCAGGCGCAGGTCCCCCACTGGCACTTCTTGGGAGGCTTGCAGTCGGACAGCGGCTCTTCGTCGATCTGGCCGTCGCAGTTGTTGTCCGTCATGTCGCACAGCTCGATGTTGGCCGTCTTCTTGCACTCGCACCCGTCCCAGGGCATCTTGTTGGTATCGAAGAAGTCGGGCTGGCAGCCCAGGATGACGCAGTTCTTGTCAGTGCAGCCGTACTGCTTGACGTCGGCCCAGCCCATGGTGGAGCAGTCGTTGCCGCACCAGCCGCAGTTGGCCGCGTCGGTGGCGATGTTCTTGCAGCCGGTATCGCCGCAGTCCATCACGTTGGGATCGTCCTTGGGGCACTGGCAGAAGCATCCCTCGCAGACCTTGGGCGGTGCGCAGTCGGACATGGGCTGCTCGTCGTACTCGCCGTCGCAATCGTCGTCCACGCAGTTGCACATCTCCTGGATGATGGTCCACTCGCAGCCGTCGCCGGGCTGCTGGTTGCAGTTGCTGAACCCGTTCTTGCACGTGATGGGGGTGCAGTTGCCACCCTCACAGCCGTGGACGGCCGTGTTGTCGAGGGCGCACTTGTTGCCACAGTACCCGCAGTTCATCGGGTCGCTGAAGTAGTCCTCGAGCGGGACGCACATGCCGCCGCAGTAGTCGCACCCGGCCGAGCACTGGCAGACGCCTTCGACGCAGGTCCCCTTGCAGTCCCCCTTCCCGGGGCAGGTCTCTTCGCCTTCGTCCACCGCACCGTCGCAGTCGTTGTCCTTGCCGTCGCACAGCTCGGGCAGGATCTGGCACTCGCAGCCGTTGGGGTATTCCTTGTCGAAGTTCTCGAAGCCTGCCTGGCACTTGACGATCTTGCAGACGCCCCCCTGGCAGGCGTAGGTCTCCACGTTGTCCGCAATGCAAGGCTGGTCGCACTTGCCGCAGTGGGCGACCGACGTCATGACGTCGATGCAGACTCCGTCCGCACAGTCGAACAGGCCGTCGGGGCACTGGCAGGAGCACTGCGTCCCTTCGCACTTGCACTGCTTGCCACCGGTGCAGATGTCGGCATCCTCGTCCTTCATGCCGTCGCAGTCGTTGTCCTTGCCGTCGCAGACCTCCTTTGCCGGAACGGCGGCATCGCACTCGGTCAGACCGCCATCGCCGCAATACCGCTCACCGAGGCACTTGCCGACGGTGTTCTCCACGAAGCAGGCGGTCTGGGCCTGGACATCCTGGAAGTGCTGGGAGCACGAGCATTCCCCCTCCCCGGGCATGCAGAGCAGGGATGAGCCGCCCTTCACCTCGACTTCCTGGCAGACGAATCCGGCCGGGCAGTCGGTCGCCGCGGCGCAGCCGGTGGCGCAGAAGGAGCCCTGCGCCCCCCAGTTCACGCAGAGGTTGCCCGCTGTGTACCCTCCCTGCTGGCACTCCGGGTTGCTCATGCAGGGGCGGCACAGGTCGAGCCATCTCGAGATGCAGACGAACTGGCAGTCGGGACAGGAGCCCGGAACCTGGGCGCAGCTCCAGCCTTCCGGGCATTCGTCCACGCAGTTCATGGTGCAGACTTTGCCGTCCGGACCTTCCACGCAGAAGCCCGAGAGGCAGTCTGCGTTCTGGCCGCATGGGCAGCCGAAGGGGTAGGGGGCGGCATCGCACTGGGGCTTCTCGTCGGGGACGAGCTTGTCGGTGAGGTAGCCCTCGGGGAGCTCCCACTTGCCCTCGGAAATCTGCTCCGGCTGTGAATCGGGCTTGCGGATGTAGACGTCGGTGACGGTGTCACCGGCATCCCCCGGAATGCGGGTCTCGACGTTAGCAACGTCCTTGGCGTCTCCGTCCGGAGCCACCGTTCCCGTACTGCACCCGGTCCAAGCGAGCAGGAGCGCCGCCAGACAAAGACCCAACCATCTTGTTGCCATGGATTCCCCCCCAGATTTCAGCACCCGCCATTCTATAGAATGAGCGGCCGCAATGCAACGATCCGGCCCAAATCAGTTGAGGCTTGAGCGGCGGGCGGCAGCCTGATAGGATTGGGAGCTGGCTGAAGTCAAGAGAGGGGAGCCATGAACCTGTTCCGAATCCGTCGCTGGAGTTCCTTGTGCGTTCCGGCGTGCCTTGCTGCAGCTCTCATGCTCGGGGCCGGCCCGGGCCTGTCCCAGGAGACTGGCCCGCTTCCTCCGTCGGGAGAGCCGGCGCAGCCTGCCCCGGAGCCGGTCCCCGGGAGCCCGGTCCAGGAGGGAGCCGAACAGGGCGGATCTGCCGAGGCCGGTGCGGCTGCGGATGCGCCGTCCCCGCCCGCTACCGAAGGGGCGGTCGGGGAGGTCTCGACGGACGAGCTGGTCGGTCAGCTCGAGGCGAGCTACAAGGCATACGCTTCGGTCCTGGGCGGGCATTTCCGAAAGCCGGTCGACGGGGAGCAGGACTTCGAGGCGGTTCGCTCGGCCGTGGTGACGCTGGCCACGGAGGGGGTGGAGAAGGTCCTGTCGGGCAACGGTGCCGGCAAGAGGATGCTGGCCTGCCTGTCCGACCTGTCGCAGGACGGAGTCATGGCCGCTCATCTGGCGGCACTGGCCAAGAGGAGCGGGCGTCCCCTGTTCGTCCAGGAGTATCTGCGGGCCTGGTGCAATGTGCCGCTCGGCTCCCCCTACTCGAGGGGGAAGGTGGAAGTCCCCGGGGCCAAGGTCGGGAAGCTGACGGGTGATGTGGTCGCGGATCGGGCCCTCGTATGGCTGAGTGCGGACCGGGGGACCGTGGGCGCAATGAACGGCCATGCCGACCCGGGCGAATGGGTGGACCTGAAGTTCTCGATCACGAACCGCTCCAAGGGGCTGGCGATTCGGGGGGCGACGGCCCGGCTCGCTGTCCGGGGCGACAAGGACGTCCTGTGCCCCATCTGGCCGCCGCTGGAGGCCGATGCCGCAGCGCCGATTCCGCCGGGGTGCGGACGGGCCGTGGTGGTGGGACCGCCGGCCCTGGTGGGCGACCTGAGCCCGGGAGAGCGGGTGACGGTGGGGACCTTCGGGCTCGTGCTGGGAGCCGACACGGCGGGCACGTCGGTACCGATGGCGCTGCTGGTCGAGGCACCGGGGGCACCGGTATCGACGACCTGGTTCACGCTGCCGGTGGGGAAGCCTCCGCTGCTCGAAGTGGCCGGCCTGACCGTGGACGACGACGGTGCCGGGCAATCCCGCGGCAACGGGAACGGCCGGATCGAGCCCGGGGAACGGATCGAGCTCAAGGCCAGGCTGGCGGCCGTCGGGGCGCGGCAGCTCTCGAAGGTGGCCGTGTCCGCACACCAGTACAGCGGGTTCCTCGACCTGGCGCCTCGGGTGCTCGGCCTGACGACCCTCGTCGAGAAGAAGCCCGCACCGCTTGGTGGCGACTTCCAGTTCGAGGTCCCGACCATCGACTCCATGGCGGCGGTTCCGGCGGACCGCCTCGACCGGCAATTCTTCGTCGAGCGGGAGGTCAACTTGTGGATCGCTGCCTCCGGTTGCAGCGGCAAGGGGGAGGTTGCCAGGGACTGGGCGACGGCCACGCCGTCGTCTTATCTGTGCCCCGCTGCGGCCCCGGGCTACCGCTACGTGCTGCCGATCCCGCTGTCCATCGAGTTCGACCAGGTCCTGGTGATCAACACGGCACCGGTCGGGGCCCGGATCAAGGTCAACGGCGTTCAGGTCGGCGAGACCGGAAAGGGAGTCCCCGTGGTGTTCACGCAGCTCATGCCCGTGCGGAACAGCATTCTCTATTACCAGGTCAGTGCCGAGGCCCCGGGGTACGAAACCCGGGTGGTCGAGGTGCCGGTGATCTTCAAGGACCGGACCGCAGACAACCTGACCAGCTCCCTCCTGCTCGAGCTGGAGGAAATGCAGCCGGCCGGGCCGGTCGAGCCCCCGGTGGCCGTGGTGGAGCAGCCGCCGTTCTGGGAAGAGGCCAAGGCGCGCGAGGAGCCGGTATCTCCGCCCGAGCCGCCCGAGGCTTCCAGTACCGGCGGGTTCTTCCTGCAAGCCGGCGGCGCCTACCGCGAGCTGCGCCCCGATTTCGAGCACGCTGATCGGCTGACCGAAGGGGAGCGGACCTTCCATGCGGCAGGCTTCGAAATGGGCGGAGGCTACCAGTTCGGCCGCTTCTTCTTCCTGTCGCTCGACTCGTCCGTGCTCTTTCCGACGGCGCTGGACCAGGACGGAGCGTTCCTGGTGAACCTCCCCTCGGAAGACGGGGAGACGGGAACGACCTCGGCCAAGAAGGCAGCCCTGTATCACATCGATTCGGCCCTGGCGTGGACGCTTTGTGCCCAGCCCGGCTTCCAGGCATCGGTAGGGCCCTTCTCGGCTCATGCCGGGGTAGGCTTCCAGCTCGAAGGGATGAGCGCAGACGCCCCGCAGCCCAACAACACCACCGTCGATACGCCCGTGAGGCTGACCTCCGTGGGGTATTCGGCCCGCCTCTCCGCCGGCATGGCGGTCCGAATCGTGGACGGGCTGGGGCTTTACGCACGGGGGCTCCTGGCCCTCCCCAGAACCGGCATGGACTGGGGAATTACCGGCGGCCTGCGCCTCGATCTCTTCTAAATGGCTTGACTTCACGCGTGCGATCCTCAGAATTTCCGGCGGAGAACTCCGGCCCGTGACGGGCAGGAACAGGCTTGCGGGAGGCAACATGGGGCTCAAGGTGTTCAACACGCTGTCCGGAAAGAAAGAGGACTTCGTTCCGCTCGAGCAGGGGCGGGTTGGAATGTACGTCTGCGGCGTGACGGTGTACGACTTCAGTCACATCGGTCATGCCCGCTGCTACGTGGCGTTCGACGTGGCCTATCGGTACCTCAAGGCCTCGGGCCTCGAGGTCCGGTACGTGCGGAATTTCACTGACGTGGATGACAAGATCATCAACCGGGCTGCCCAGACGGGAGAGGCGCCGGTGGATCTGGCCACACGGAACATCCGGGCGTTCCACGAGGACATGGATGCGCTCAACTGCCGGCGTCCGGACGTAGAGCCCCGGGTGACCGACCACATCCCGGACATCATCGCCCTGGTGGAGCGGATCGTGGCCAACGGGCACGGGTATGCGGCACCGGACGGGTCGGTGTACTTCTCGATCGACAGTTTCCGGGAGTACGGTCAGCTCTCGAAGCGGAACCTGGACGACATGGTGGCCGGGGCCAGCGAGCGGGTCGACGAGGACCCGAACAAGCGCAACCCGCTCGACTTCGTGCTCTGGAAGCCGGCAAAGCCGGGCGAGCCCTGGTGGGAATCGCCGTGGGGGCGTGGCCGGCCGGGGTGGCACATCGAGTGCTCGGCCATGAGCGCCCGTCACCTCGGGGAGACGTTCGACATCCATGGCGGGGGCAAGGACCTCGTTTTCCCGCATCATGAGAACGAGATCGCCCAGTCCCGCGCAGCATCCGGGCGGGAGTTCGTGAAGTACTGGCTGCACAACGGGTTCGTCAACGTGGACCAGGAGAAGATGTCCAAGTCTCTGGGCAACTTCTTCACCATCCGGGACGTGCTGGTGAAGTACCACCCGGAGGCCATCCGGATGTTCCTGCTCTCGACGCACTACCGCAGCCCGATCAACTACTCGACCCGCAACCTGGAAGAAGCGACCGGTCGCATCGAGTACATGACCGAGACGGTTGCCAAGCTCGATGCCGCCATTGCGGACGGCGGCCCGGAAGGCGGCGAGGTGGCCCCGGATGCGGAGCGGGTCAAGGCTGCCATCCGGGAGGCCATGGACGACGACTTCAACACCGCGGCGGCGCTGGGGCACCTGTTCGAACTGTGCCGCGGAGCCAATGACTGGGTCGCCCGCAAGAAGAAGACTCCGGGACGCCTGGCCACCCTGGTCGCGATCCGGGAAGTGCTCCGGGAGGCCGCCTCGATCTTCGGGATCCTGGAGAACCCTCCGGCCCGGGTTCTGGCCGAGATCAAGGACCGCGACGTGGTGCGGCTGGGCCTAGACGTGACGGACATCGAGAAGGTGATTGCCGAGCGCTGGGCCGCCCGGCAGGCCAAGGATTTCGCCCGGGCCGACGCCTTGCGTGCTGAGCTCGGGGCCCGTAACATCGACGTGTCGGACTCGCCGTCGGGCTCGACGTGGCGGGTGCGTCGCCAGACTCAGGAGTAAGCCGATGGCACGCCTGGAGCTGAGAACCTATCCAGATCCCGTGTTGCGGGAGACCTGCACCGAGGTGACCCTCTTCGACGAGAAGCTGGAGAAGCTGGCCACCGACATGCTCGAGACCATGTACTTCAATGACGGGCTCGGGCTTGCGGCACCGCAGGTCGGCGTGAGCAAGCGTCTGTTGGTGCTGGATGTGGCACCGGGAGAGGAGCGGGGCAAGAACCCCATCGTCCTGATCAACCCGAAGATCGTCGATGGGGAAGGAACCATCGAGTGGGACGAGGGATGCCTGAGCCTTCCGGACCTCAACGTGGTCATGGCCCGCAAGGCGCACATCGTGGTGCAGGCGCAGAACATCAAGGGGGAACCGATCGAGCTGCCGTGCGACGAGCTTCTGTCCGTGGCGGTACAGCACGAGATGGACCACCTCGAGGGAAAGCTGCTGATCGACTATCTGCCGCCGCTCAAGCGCCGCATGGTGGCCCGAGACTTCCGCAAGAAGAAGGAGAAGGAGCTGGAGGACATATGAGCCTCGTCTTCATGGGGACTCCAGACCTTGCCGTGGTGATCCTCAAGGCGGTCGTGGAGGCAGGGTACCCGGTTGCGGGCGTGGTCTGCCAGCCGGACCGGCCTCGTGGCCGGGAGTGCCGTCCGATGCCGCCGGCGGTCAAGGAATTCGCCTCGACTGCGGGATTGCACGTCTGCCAGCCAAGGCGGATGAAAGGGGAGCTCCTGGGACAGCTTGCCGAGCTCAAGCCGGAGCTGGCTATCGTCGCCGCGTATGGGCGGATTCTTCCTCCGGAGATCCTGTCGCTGCCCGCCCGAGGGTGTGTCAACGTCCATGCGTCGCTGCTCCCGGCCTACCGGGGAGCGGCTCCAATTCAGTGGGCCATCGCCAACGGAGAGAGAGAGACCGGAGTATCCCTCATGCAGATGGATGCCGGCCTCGACACCGGGCCTGTGCTGGCTCAGCAGGTGGTTCCCATCGGGGAGCAGGAGACGGCCGACGTGCTCCACGACCGGCTGGCGGCTGCAGGGGGCGAGCTCCTGCTCCGGCATCTCCCCGACCTGCTGGCCGGAAGGCTTGAGGCAGTCCCGCAGGATCACGAGCGGGCCACCCTGGCGCCTATCCTGACCCGGGAGCACGCACGACTCGACTGGACGATGCCCGCCTCCACGCTGGCCTGTCGGGCACGGGGATTTCACCCGTGGCCGGGATCGGAGACGACACTCCACGGCCGCCGGCTGAAGCTCTTTCCGCCGTTCACAGTCGAGGCCGCCGACGGGCATGAAGCGCCGGGGACCGTCCTGCACGCTGGTCCAGACGGTCTCGTCGTGCGCTGCGGGCTGGGGGCCGTCCGGGTCCTGTGCCTCCAGCTCGAGGGAAAGAAGCGTCTTCCGGTAAAGGACTTCCTCCAGGGGGCGCGGCTGTCGGCCGGGGAGTCCTTCTGCTGACCGACTCCGGCACTCGGATGAGTTTCTGACGCTACGCTGTTGAACGATGCCTCAGAGGCGGGCGAGTGCCCGATCGATTCTGCGAATCACTTCGTGCATCTGAGAGACGGACGGGATGCTGACCCGGACGTAGCTCTCCATGCGGGGAAGGCTGCTGCGGTCCCGGACGTAGACCCCTTCTTCCTCCAGCAGGCGGCAGAAGCGCGGCGGATCCGGCACCTTCATGTTCACGAAATTGGCCGGCGTGATGATGACGTTGAGGCCTCTCTTGGCCATCTCCGAGCGGAACAGCTCCTTGGCCTGCGTCACTTCCCGGACGAACGCCCGGTAGTAGTCGAGGTCCTCGAGGCAGGCCATGGCCGCAATCTGTCCCAGTCGGTTCACGCTCTTTGGGTTGAACAGCTTCTTGAGCTGCCGCATGACCGACGGTCCGGTGCACAGGTAGCCCATGCGCAGGCCGGCGATGCCGAAGCACTTGGAGAAGGTGCGGGTAACGACCAGATTTTCGTAGCGCCCCACGAGCCCCATCACCGTCTCGCCGTGGAATTCGAAGTAAGCCTCGTCCACGAGGAACAGGGTGTTCGGGAAGCTCTCCAGGAGGCCGGCGACCTCGCCGGCCGAGTAAGTCACGCCCGTGGGATTGTTCGGGTTGACCAGGTACACGAGCTTCGTGTCCTGGGTCAGGACCTGGCGGAGCTCGTCGACCGCTGAATCGAACAGGTCCGAGGAGTAAAACGGAACGACCTGGGCACCACGGGCTTCCACGTACACCAGGAAATGGGTGTAGGTGGGCATGGGCACAACGACCCGGTTGCCCGGCTCGAGGTAGGTCTTGCAGACCAGCTCGAGGGCATCATCGGAGCCGTTGGTGACGAGGATGTTCTCCTCGGGAAGATCGACGTAGTTCGACAGGGCATGGCAGAGGCTGTGGCTGCCCAGCTCCGGGTACCAGTTGAGATGGTTGGAGTGGCTCAGGAAATTGACGATGGCCCGATAGACTCCCGGGGCCGGCGGAATGGTCGACTCGTTCCAGTCGAGCTTGAACGGGATCTGCTGCGGCTTGGCCCAGATCTTGTCGAGCGAGGAGACGGGGTCGTACGGGGCAAGGTTGTCGAGCCAGCGGGCCGGCTCGGGATGGGCCTCGCCCCGATGCGAGTCCGCACCGGCGATGTTCATCGACCTGCTACCGTTTCCGGGTTCCGTAGAACCTCTCATCCCGCACCTCCCAAGGGTCACGTAACTTGCCAGCGTTTGAGGCGCTTGTCAACTGCCTACGCGCCTCACACGTCCCACAAGTAAGCAAAGATCGTACCACGGACTTCCCGAATCCCAAGAAAGTCGGCAGGATGGCCTGCACACAGGGGCTCCCGGGACGTGCGTCGGAACGAGCATACAGCCAGGGCCCCGGGAGGTTGGAGCATACGTACTCCAGGCATGCGGGGGCGTACTCCACCCCCCCGTTGACTGGAGCCCCCGCCGGTGACACACTGGTGAGCGGAGGTCGGGAATGGCAAATCCGTACCGAGTGAAGTTGACTGACCCAGCAGTCCTGCGTCGGGCACTGGAGAGCTTCCTGACGCTGGGCGTGTGTCCGCTCAGGGCATCGCCTCCGCCCAAGCCGATGGCGCAGGTGGAAATCGAGATCATGCTGCCTGGCGGGCGGTCGCAGCTTTGCCGGGGAACCGTGATCCGGCACGTCAGCCCGATCGACTGCCTTGTCCAGGTTTCCGGTGCTCTCGACCTGCCGCTGATGCGGAAAGTGCTCGAGGAGGCCGAGGCCGGAGCCGCCGCCGGGGCCGGGGCCTATGCGGGGGAGGAAACCGGCGAGGGCAGCGGGGAGTGGGCCGAGTCCCCCGCCAGGGAGTCAACTGGCGAGAGAGGCGGCGAGCGGGCTGCATCGGCTACCCGTGAGGAAACCGGCGAGCGGGCAGCATCGGTTGGCCGTGAGGAAACCGGCGAGCGGGCTGCATCGGCTGGCCGTGAGGAGACCGGCGAGCGGGCAGCATCGGTTGGCCGTGAGGAAACCGGCGAGCGGGCAGCATCGGCTGCCGGTGAGGAAGCTGGCGAGGGGGGCCGGGGAGCCCCCGAGCGATCCCAGGAGTCGGTGGATGCCTACAAGCTGCTCCAGTCCGCGAACGTGGCGGAGAAGCAGAAGCTGGCCCGTTCCGGAAACCAGGTGCTTCGGAACCTGCTCATCCGCGACCGGATCAAGAACGTCCACGTCTTCGTGCTGATGAACCCGAGGATCACGAGTGAGGAGGTGGTCGAGTACTCCAAGCTTGCTGGCCTCTCTAAGGATGCCATCCAGATGATTGCGGGGAACCGGGTGTGGAGCTCGTCCCCGCAGGTGACCATGAATCTCGTGCGCAACCCGGCAACGCCTCCTGAGCTCCTGCCGACGTTGCTGCGCCGGCTGTCCCAGGCCCAGCTTCGCATGCTGGCCAAGAGCTCGGATGTCCGTACCCAGGTATCCACCCTGGCGCGCAAGATGATCTTCGGGTAGTGCCCCGGGGTTCGGGGATCGGGGTTCGGGGTTCGCTGGCTACATGCCGGGGCCGACGTCGTCCTCCCCGTGCCCCAGGGTGATTCGCACACGGCCGCCTTGCGTCGCCTGTCGGCCGTCGGCCGCATCGGCAAGGCCGCTGTGCGGGGGCAAGCTCACTCTCTCCCGGGCGACTTCGGGCTCGAGCGCCCAGAAACCGTAGTCGTTGAGCACCTTGACCGTCACGACGGCGGCCAGGAAGATGTTGACCGTGTAGAACGTCCAGACGATGAGGACGATCAGTGTGCTGAGGCTCCCATACAGCGTCGAGAGCTGGGAGATGTGCTCGAGGTAGAGGGAGAACACCCACTTGGCCAGCTCGAACAGCAGGAAGAACAGCGTGGCTCCGACCACGAGGTACTTGAAGCGCAGCCGGCGGCGGCAGAAGTAGGTCACTAGGCCGAGGAAGGCGACCAGTGTGCCCGCATAGGCGAGCAGCTTGCCGAAGAGGGCGCTGGTGTAGAGGTACTCGTGCAGGGGACGGCCTCCGGCCGCGGCCGCAAACGAGTCCGCAAACACCAGGACATAGTGGCTGATGACGGCGAACACGCCGAGGCTCCCGATGAACCCGATGAACAGGAGCTTGGACAGGAGCAGGGGCCGGCTCCTGCTGACGCCGAAGATGCGGTTGAGGGCATCCTCGATGGCACCGAAGACGAGGCTGGATGTGAGTGCGAGGGCGACCAGACCGACGATTCCCATGGCACCGCGGGCATCGATGAGCTCCCGCACGCGCTGCGCAAGATCCTCCTTGATGAACGGGATGACGTGGCCCGTGGTCACGAAGACCGACTGGATGAACTCCTCCTGCGAAGCGTAATCCGCCCCGAGCGCGTGCATGACGAATCCGAGTGCGGAAAGCAGAAGGATCAGGAAAGGCAGAAGGGACAGGAGCGCGTAGTAGGAAATCGCTGCGGCGGATCGCATGCAATCGTCGGCACGATACAGCAGCAGGGTCAGGCGACAGGTCTGCCCCGTGGATTCGAGCAAGAGCTTCATCCTGTGCGGCAGGATTCTCCCGATTCCCAAGCGTCACCTCCGGGACGCCCACGACTGTAGCCGAGCGGCGTCCGACGCGCAAGGCTCCGTTCCGGCCACGGCTCTACTGCCGGTCCGGCTCCAGTCTTCCTTGCGAACCATTCCCCTTTGCGCGCGACGACCTCCTTGGTTATATTCCGCCCCGAGGCACGGGACCTGTCTGGAGGTACATTGTCATGGGGTCTTCTATCGGTCGGGCTTTGGCGTTCTTCCTCCTGGTATCGACGCTGTTGGCGGGCGGGCCGGCAACGGCCGGTTGTCCGGTGCTCGGAACATTCCATTGTGACGAGACGTTGTCCGGGAGCCTGGCCGAAGCGACCAACGTGGTCACTCAGTACTCCTGCATGCCGTTCCAGTCGTTCGATGGGGTCGAGGCGGCCTTCCAGTTCGTGGCCTGGCAGGACGACATGCTTTCCATCGAGTTCTGGGGCAAGGGAGTGGGGGATCTCCTCATTCTCGAGGACACGTGCGACGGCACGAACTGCCTCCAGTGGGGGGGCGGGTTCATGATGCAGCCGGTCAAGGCCGGCCACACCTACTACTTCATGGTCGAGGCCTGGCCGGGAGGCGGTTTTCCCAACTTCCAGATGAAGCTGACGTGCCAGTCGACGTGCGTTCCCAAGTGCGAGGGCAAGGAATGCGGCGAAGACGGCTGTGGCGGCTTCTGCGGGGAATGCGCGGCCGGTGCGGGGTGCTGGAACGGGCTGTGCCTGGAGGGGGAAGGGTGCGTGGAGAGCTTCGTGCCCACGTGCAACGGATGCGCGTGTGAAGAGTGCGTCTGCTCGATGGACCCTTACTGCTGCGACAAGATGTGGGACTATGCCTGCGTGCAGGAATGCGCGTTCCAGTGTTTCGGGTGCGGGCTGCTGGCCAACTGCGGGGACGGGACGTGCCAGCCCGACGAGGCGGAGAACTGCGAGACCTGCTCGCAGGATTGCCCCTGCCAACTGGGGGAATCGTGTTTCATGGGGACATGCTGCCATCCGAATTGTGCGGGAAAGGCCTGCGGAGATGACGGCTGCGGCGGGATCTGTGGCGATTGCGGAAGCGGCATCTGCGGAAAGGACGGGCAGTGCATGACCGGTCCGGGGTGTGAGTACTCGAACACGCCGGGGTGCGGCGGCTGCATGTGCGAGGCCTGCGTCTGCGCCATGGATCCGTTCTGCTGCCAGTCTGCCTGGGACGGATTGTGTGTCGACGAATGCGTGAACTGGTGCGAGGGGTGCAACAAGCCGAAGAACTGCGGCGATGGAGCGTGCAAGCCCGAGGAATTCGAGAACTGCGGCTCGTGCGTTGCCGACTGCGTGTGCCAGGCCGGAGAGAAGTGCTATCAGGGGAAGTGCTGCCACCCGGACTGCACGGGCAAGGAGTGCGGAAACGACGGCTGCGGCGGGCAGTGCGGCGAGTGCGATGTCACGGAGGCCTGTGTGGATTTCCAGTGCGGGCCCAACGATGGATGTGTCGAATGGAAGCAGCCGGGGTGCGGTGGATGTCTGTGTGAAGCCTGCGTGTGCCAGATGTATCCCTGGTGCTGCATCGAGGGCTGGTACCCCGAGTGCGTCGACCTCTGCCAGTGGGAGTGCGGAGGGTGCGGATTGCTGGAGAACTGCGGCGACGGGCAGTGCGATGCCGGCGGAGGCGAGAATTGCGGGAACTGTGCGAACGATTGTGCCTGCGAGGACGGGGGCGTCTGCGCCGGGTTCTCGTGCTGTTTCCCCTCCTGCCAAGGGAAGGAGTGCGGGGACGACGGGTGCGGCGGCTGGTGCGGTGACTGCGATTTCGGTCTGGGCTGCAACAATGGCCAGTGCCTTCCGAACGATGGCTGCATGACCTGGTCGAGCCCGGGCTGCGGCGGCTGCATGTGCGAGTCGTGCGTCTGCAACATGGACCCTTACTGCTGCCAGGCGCAATGGGACAGCCTGTGCGTGGACGAGTGCCAGTTCCAGTGCGGCGGGTGCGTGTCGATGCTCAACTGCGGCGATGGCCAGTGCCAGCCGGGGGAGGGGGAGACGTGCACGACCTGCAAGGAGGACTGCGCCTGTGCGCCGGGGGAAAGCTGCTTCAAGGGGAAGTGCTGCACTGGGAGCTGCGTGGGGAAGGAGTGCGGGGACGATGGGTGCGGCGGAATGTGTGGCAAGTGCCCCTGCCCCGGCTGTTCGGCGGACGAGACCCTCTGCTCTCTGGACGGGCAGTGCGTCCAGGACACGGCAAGCCCGTGCAAGAAGTTCATGCTCTGCCTGATGACCTGCCAGGACGACTGGTGCATGGACGGGTGCTTCCAGCAGGTTGGGCCGGACGGGATGGCCCAGTACCAGACCTGGATGGACTGCATGATGATGAACGGGGTCGAGGAGTGCTACGACTCGGCCTGTGCGTTCGTGGTATGGCAGTCCTGCCTGGCCGAGTTCAACGCCTGCACGCAGGGGACCATGCCGTGTCCGGTGGTGGCCGAGTGCATGTTCGGGTGCGGGCAGGACGGCCAGTGCGGGAACGCCTGCCTGCTCGAAGGGAGCGCTGAGGCCAACGACGCTCTCTGGAAGTTCCTGATCTGTGCCTTCGAGGGCTGTGGCGGCGGTGAGTTCGATGCCGGGTGCATCGAGAAGATGTCGCAAGGCCAGTGCAGCACGGAGTACGGCGCCTGCGTCGGGTCGTGCAGCCCCAAGTGCGACGGCAAGGAGTGCGGAGCGGACGGCTGTGGCGGCGAGTGCGGGAAGTGCGAGGAAGGTTCCGCCTGTCTTCCCGACGGGAACTGCGAGACCGTTTGTGAGCCCCAGTGCGAGGAGAAGGAGTGCGGCCCGGACGGTTGCGGGGGCAAGTGCGGCGGCTGCGACGAAGGGGAGCATTGCACGCCGGTCGGCCAATGCGAGCCCGACTGCCAGCCGGATTGCGAGGGCAAGGAGTGTGGACCCGACGGTTGCGACGGGACCTGCGGCGACTGCGTCAAAGGGGAAACCTGCAGCGGATTCGGGCTGTGCATCCCGCTCATCGAGCCGCACCCGGAGTCGCAGCCTGAGGTCGTGGAGGCGGACAAGGACATCGTCGAAACCGACCTGGCCGAGGTCGCATCTCCAGAGGGGGATTCCGATCTGAGCCCCACCGATGCCCACGGGCCGGAGAGCGCGGTGACCAGCAGCACGAGCTGTGCCGGCTGCGCCACGACGAGACCTCAGGGCGGGCTTGCCCCGGTCCTGGTGGTTCTCCTGGCCTCCCTGATCTGGGCATGTGCTCGGCTGGGGGCCTCCCGCCGCACGAGACCGTAGCCCTTCCCTTCAAGCCTACATTTCGAGGCTCAATCACACAGCGGGAGCGTGACGTGGACCGTCGTGCCCACAGAGGGCTCGCTCTCCACTTCGATGTGCCCGTGATGGCCCTGGACGATGGCCAGGCAGATGGTGAGCCCGATGCCCACGCTGTTGGCGCTCGGGTGCGTGGTGAAGAAGGGGTTGAAGATCTGGGGAAGGTGGACTGCCTCGATTCCCCGGCCGGAATCGCGCACTTCGATGCGGGCGGACTGGCGCTCCTTGCGGGTGATCACGGTAATCGTGCCTTTGTCCGCCCGGGTGGCCTCCAGCGCATTCAGGATGAGGCTGTTGAGCACCGCCACAATCTGACTTCGATTGCCAGGCAGTGGCGGAATCTCCTTGAGCTGCAGCCGAAGGGTGACCCCCGATTCCGTCAGCGGCTTCTCGATGTCGGCAGCGACCTCCTCGATGACTCGGTTGAGGTCGAACGTGCCCGGCTCGTCCCGCGCATCGATGCGCAGGCGGCCCAGCTTGTCGAGGATTCGGCCGGTCCGCCCGGCAGCGGCCCTGAGATCCTCGAGCACCTTGCCGCAGGAATCGGCGCCTTCCGCTGGAGGAAGACACTTGGTGGCCAGCAGGTCGAGGCCGTCCCGCATGAGGTGGACGCCCCGTTGGATCTCCTGGAGGATCAAGGCCGCCAGGTTGCCGACGGTGGCGGCCCGGTCAGCACGCAGAAGCTCGCCCTGGATGTTGCGGAGGGCCTCTTCGGCCAGCTTGCGCTTGCGGGCTGCCTCTTCCATCTGGAGGTAGGTGTGGCGCCGCTCCTGGGTGGCGAGCTGCTCCCGCGTCACGTCTCGTACCGTGATGACGAACCCCTGGGTCTTGCTGCCCCGGCAGATGGGGTGAATGGCATCCTCGTAATAGCGGTAGTCCGGAAAGAAGACCTCGAACGCCCCCTGCTTGCCATTGGGGTAGTGGAGCACCGGGCACGCATTCTCGTGCGCCCGGTGATGGGCGAACAGCTCACAGCAGGTGAGCCCCACCATGCTGCGCACGTCACGTCCGAGCAGCTCGGCCATGGCCCGGTTGACCCGGCGGATCCGGCCGTCATTCTCGGTGACCACGATTCCCTCGGAAATCGCATCGAACGCGGCTTCCCACTCGGCCTTTGCACGCTGGAGCACCTCGTTGAGCTTCTCCCCTTTGGGATGCGGCAGTTCCTTCTCGTCGGCCACGCTCTTCCTCCTGTCCGGGAACGCCCCCATATGGGCGCGGATTGATTTAACCCGCGGGCCCCACTATAGTCAAGGACCGCGTCGACCCGGGAGGGACGAGTGAGACCAGGAGAGCACGATGGCAGCGGCCCAGTCGACCCCGAAGCGGTGATTCGGCAGGCCCCTGCACCGGCCCCGCAGGCCCCTGCACCGGCCCCGCAGGCCCCGGGGCCTGCACGGGAGGAGCCCGCCGAGCCGCTCCAGGGGGTTCCGGCCGTCACCCTGGCCCTCGTGGCCGTGATGGCGGGGCTCCATCTCTGGCTGGAGGCGGAATCCGGCGACGGAACCGAGCGGCTCATGTTCTCCCTCCTCGTTGCCGGAGCCAAGGTGAACGGCCTGATTTCGGCCGGGGAGTGGTGGCGCCTGCTGTCGTCCGCCTTCCTGCACGGGAGCTTCATCCACCTGGTGGTGAATTCGCTGGCCGTCCTGCTGCTCGGGTTCTACCTGGAGAAGACGGCTGGGCGGGCGTGTCTGCTGCTGGCCTTCCTGCTGTCGTCCGCCGCGGGCAGCACGGCATCGTTCCTGCTGGGCAAGGCGCCGTCCGTGGGGGCCTCGGGAGGGATGTTCGGACTGCTGGCCGCAATGCTGGTGCTGTCGCTCTTCCGGTGGAGGAGCATTTCCCCGTTGGCCCGGCCGTATGCCATTGGTCTTCCCGCCGCGGTCGGTTCCATCACGGTGGGGTACGGCTTCGTGGCTGGAAACGTGGACAATGCGGCGCATCTGGGCGGGGCGGCCGGCGGAGTCGTCGTGGCGCTGCTGGCCCACCTGGGCGAGCACTTTCGATGGCTGCGCACCATCCTGGTGCTTGCCCTGCTGACCGCCCTGCTTGCCACGGGGTACTCCCTGACCGTGACGACGCTTCGGATGGCGGGTAGATTCGTCCTGCCCGAGAACCGTCTGGTGGAAGCGCCGCTTCCCGACGGCAAGCCGGTGCTGGTCCCCGCCACCTGGCAGACCGGCGTGCTCCGGGAGGGACGTTGCGAGTTGGGCAAGTCGGCGGGACGGGACGATGCCATCTGCTTCGTGGACCCCTACTTCAGCATGCTTCTCATCGGCTCCGGCCATCGTCTGGAAGAGACTCCCGTGCGGGCCGAGTTCGTTCGCCGCCGACAGGGGGAGGAGCCGGTCGAATACCCGGACGACATCATCTTGTGGGCAAGCGACCGGGAGCGGGGAATCCAGTTTGCTCTGCTGGCGTTCGATCCGATTGCGGACTACTACGGGCCTCTCTTCGAGGCGGTTCAGGCACCGCCGCCCAGCACGGGCAGGTAGCGGGCGAGCACATCCCGCAGCGCCGCGTACTCCGGCAGCCGCGCAAACGCATCGGACACGTACCCGAGCGTCGGCTCGACCCAGCGAAGGAACGCCGGATTCCCCTTGACCCGATCGATGAACACGAACCGTCCCGCGTCCTTCAGCTTCCGCTGGAGCGTCTGGAGATGGAAGCAGGCCTCGAACGCACTCTCGTCGGTAAAGGGGAGGAGCGGTCGGGCCGCGAGGTAGTACTCGTGCCGGAGCCGTTCGAGCAGGGGGCGGGGGAGGCTCACGTAGCTGTCACGGAGCAGGGAAACCAGGTCGTACACCGGCGGCCCCATGAGCGTATCCTGGAAGTCGATGAGGACCATCCGGCCTTCTTTCAGCATGAGATTGGTGCTCTGGAAGTCCCGGTGGACGAGGACGTAGGGGACTTCCAGCAGTCGCCGGGTGATGTCGTCGAACACCTCGCACACGAGTCGGGATTCCGCAGGCGTCAGCTTGGCGCCGGCCCCTGCAACGAGCCCCCACTCGGCAAAGTGGTCCAGCTCCCAGCGGAGCAGCTCGGCGGAGAAGCGGCGCGAGTATCCGATACAGGCGGAGGGTTCTACGGCATCGCTCCGGGTAGCCTCCTGGAACCGGACGAGCAGGCGGATGGCATCGGAATAGAGCTCCTCGGTGCGCTCGGGGCGGGCCTGCATCTCCTTGAACATGGTGGTTGGCCCCAGGTCCTCCTGGAGGATGAACCCGTCCCCGGCGCAGTCGGCGTAGAGGCGCGGCACGGGCAGCTTGCGACCTTCCAGGAACCGGAGCACGGAGCAGAAGGGAAGCTCCTGGCGGCCGCTGCCGGCCGAGGCCTCTTCCGAGGCAAACGGGTCGTCCGGCAGCTGGACGAGGATGACGGTTTCGGGCGAGCCCGCTCCCGACAGGCCGAGTCGGTGGTAGATGCGGTTGGAGGCTTGCCCTTCCAGGCGTACGCACTCCTCGACCCGGGCCTGCGGGCCGAACAGCGTGCGGAGCTCCTCACCGGCCCTTGCCAGAATGTGCTCGATGCGTGATGGTTGCATGGCTCAGCCGCAGATGCCGGACGGGATGTGGATGCAGGAGTTGCTCTGGCACTTGTCGATGGTGCAGGCATCCTTGTCGTCGCAGTCCTCGTCGTGGACGCAGCAGTCCTCCTGCGCGACGTACACGCAGTTACCGTTCACGCAGTAGGGGGTCTTGCAGGTCTTGGGCTCACACCAGGCATCGCTGGTGCAACAGTCGGGCTTCTCGCCGTACTTGCACTTGCCCTTGTCCTCGCCGGGGGCAATCTCGCACATGTCGATGGTGCAGACCTCGCCGTCGTTGCACATGCCGTTGTTGGCGCAGCAGTTCTTCTCGAGGGCATTGGAGCACTTGTTGGCCGCGGTGCAGATGTCGGTTGTGCACGGGTTTCCGTCCGCACAGTCCTGGTCGATGAGGCAGCAGTCCTTGACCGGTGAGTAGTAGCAGAACTGGTTGGAGCACGAGAAGAGCGTGCACGCGTTGATGACGCAGTTCTCGCCGATGCACTTGGGCGGATTGACCGTGTGGTCGACGGGGCAGGACGCGCCGGTGACGAGGTTGAGGCAGGGGAGGCAGTCGTCGTCCTTCTCGCAGCAGCCGGTCGTGATCATCTGCCATTCGCACAGGCCGTTCTGGCACAGGTCGATGGTGCACGGGTTTCCGTCGTCGCAGACTACGTCCGCACTGTCGGGAGTGCAGCACTTGGCGCCCACGGGCGTGTGTGCGCACTGCCAGTTGCTGCACTCGTCGATGGTGCATCCGATGCCGTCGTCGCATTCCTTGGCACTCTTGCAGCAGCCGGGATTGGAGAGGATCTGGTACTTGCAGTCCTTTCCCTCGCACTTGCCTTCGGTGCAGATGTTGCCGTCGTCGCAGTCGGTATCGTAGTTGCAGCAGTACGGATCGGCCGTGTGCTCGTGGGTACAGATGCCTTCGGTGCACTTGTCGTCGGTGCAGGCATCGCCGTCCTCGCAGGAGGAGTCGTTCACGCAGATCTTCTGCTTGTTGTGGACGCAGGTGTACATCTTGCAGAAGTCATCGGTCGTGGGGTCGGAGTCATCGCACTGAGCGGTGGCGCCGCAGCACTCCGGGCCGGGGGACTTGTCGTACTGGCACTTGCCGTCGAGGCAGGAATCGAGCGTGCAGGCGTTGAGGTCGTCACAGTCGATGTTGCTCTCGCAGCCGCACTTGACGTTGAGGCTGTCCTGGGGATGGACGCAGGCACCGGAGAGGCAGATGTCCATGGTGCAGGGGTTGTCGTCGAGGCAGTCCTTGTCCCGGGCGCAGCAGGTGAGGTCGGTCGGAGTGAACACGCACTGGTTGGCGACGCAGGTATCGGAGGTGCAGTCGTTCTCGTCGGTGCAGTCGGAATCCTTGTGACAGCACAGCGGGTCGAGCACTTCGTGCTTACAGTGGAAGTCGATGCAGGTATCGACGGTGCACGGGTCGCCGTCCGGGTCTTCGGGAGTGCTCTTGGTGTTGGCCGCGTCCTGGCAATCTGCGACGAAGGTGCAGCAGCCGACGGCTTCGGTGCTGGTGAACACCCGGCTCACGCAGCAACCGGCCTCGCAATTGTCCTTGGTGCAGTTGTTGCCGTCGTCGCAGTCAGACTGGAACGTGCAGGGCAGGCACTGGTCGACATCGCTCGAGTCCGGGGTCTGGACGACCTCCTGGGCGCATTCCGGGGCCTGGGCGGTGCACTCGTCTTCCGGCAGACAGGAGCAGCGCGGCACGCAGCGCTTGTTCTCGCACTTGAAGCTCTCGTCACAGTCCGCCGAGGTCTTGCACCCCCCTCCGTCACCGGCACATGCGGACAGAAGGCCGACCAGAAGCACGCAAATTCCTGCAAGCCACACCCTGTGCATTTGTACCCCCGAGCGCCTCGAACCTACCAAACCGGAGCGGAGGCAGTGTATCCCACGCATGGCGGTTTTTCAACCCGTATCGAACTCAGTACTTGCCAGCAGCGGCAGGCTTCTGCCCGGTCACGATGGCGATGGAGGCACTGGCTCCGACCCGGGTGGCCCCGGCTGCAATCATGGCCAGTGCGGTCTGCTGGTCGCGAACACCGCCCGAGGCCTTGACCTCGACATCGTCTCCGACGACGGCCTTCATGAGGGCGATGTCCTCGGCGGTGGCACCCCCGGGGCCGAATCCGGTCGAAGTCTTGACGAAGCGGGCCCCGCCCGCCTTGGAGAGGGCGCAGGCGATGATCTTCTCGTTGAGGGTCAGCATGCCGGTCTCGAGGATCACCTTGACGGGCTTCGGGTGCGTGGCTTCCACGACCTTGCGGATGTCATCGAGCACGGCGGCATAGTTCTTGGACTTGAGCTCGCCGACGTTGATGACCATGTCGATCTCCTCGGCGCCGTTGCGGACGGCCTCACGGGCTTCGAAGGCCTTTGCACCGGCCGCCGCGGCTCCGAGCGGGAAGCCGACGACCGCGATGACCTTGGTATTGCTGCCCGCCAGGAGGTTGCGGCAGAAGCGGACGTTGGCCGAATTGACGCACACCGAGAAGAAGTTGTACTGGCGGGCCTCCTCGCACAGCTTGCGAAGCGAGTCGTGGTCGGCCTCGGCCTTGAGCAGCGTGTGGTCGATGTAGCGGGCCAGGTCGTTGGGGACGGCCCCGACGCGGGGACCGGCAGCAAGGCGGATGGCCCCCAGCGAAATGATGTTCCGCATGTCCCCTTCCCGCCGCACTGCACAGTGCCCGCACGAGGAGCAGTCCGATGCTCCGGCCTGGCACTGTGAGCAACTCGATGCAGAAGCGAGGCGCTCCCGAACGCGGGAGGCAATCGTCTCGACCAGCTTGTCCAGTTCCTTCTGTTCCATGTAAAGCGCCCCTGTCTGTCCCTTCGCCCTGAACCGGGCGGTCCGCTACTTCTTGAGCAGCTCCGCGATCTTCGACTTCAGCCCGGCCTCATTGTAGCCGACCTGGAGGTACACGATCTGCATGGTGGTCAGGTCCACCATCATGTTCATCGGCGTGCTCTCCACCTTGAAATAGTCGCCGAGCTGGAACTCCGTGTCGAGCAGGCACGGATAGTTCGGCTTCATGGTGGCCATCCACTTCTGCCAGAAGGAGACGGTGGACGGGTTGCCCTCATAGTCCTGGAAGAGGGTAAACCAGATCTCGAGCCCTTCGGTCTTGTAGGTATCGTAGACCGCCTTGAGCGCAATGGCCTCCTGCTTGCAGGCGCTGCACCAGCCGGCCGACGAGTTGATCACGAGCAGCTTCTTGTCCGGGTGCTTGTAAAGATCGGAGAGCTTGACCACCTTCTCCGTCGAGGGGTCGAGGAAGGAGTGGTTCTTCAGCGTCGTGCCGGTCGTCTGACCGTACGGAGCGGGGGGATAGTCGGTCTTGGGCGGAACGTAGGCCTCTTCCAACGGCACGTCATCCGGGGAATCGGTCACGTCGCCGAGGGCGGACTCGTCAGGGGCGGACAGGTCCGCCGGGTTGTCGACCGTCTCCTGCTCGACGACGTCGGGGAGCGCAGTGCCGGTATCCTTATCGTCGTCCTTGGAATCGCAGGCGAGAGCGATGAGACCGAAAGAGGAAAGAACCAACAGGGAGAAGACCAACCGGTTCATGGGAACCTCCTGGAGCCCGTCAGGGGCCCGGTCGAAACTGCCGAACTATACCATTAAATGGCGTGTGCGCGTCAATTCAAATTGTCCCGGGAGTTGTTGACTTGCCGGGGGGGATCTCCTACCCTTGGGCGGCCGAAGGGCTCAGAGCATCGGCTTCTGGCGGGTTCCTGATGGGCAGACCGTTGGACAAAATCCTGTGCGAGGGCAAGTTCTACCGCTACGTGGTAGCCTGCATGCACAACTGTCCAAACCCGCACTTCTGCCGGGAGTTCTGGCACTTCTTCGACGCGGTGGGCAAGACCCCCGCAGAGTATTACAACGAGGACGGGATAGGAGAGAGAGCCATGAGACGAGTGGTCTTTGACTGCGACCGGTGCGGGAAGCGGGACATCGAGGAGATGTTCGGGCTCTACAACACGGGCGGAGAGGCCGAGGAGTTCCGGATCTCGCCGGAAGAGCGGGTGCGGAACGCGGAGAAGCTCGGTTACTCCACGCCGGATGTGCCCGCAGTGAGCTACGCCATCCTGGCGGAACTGGAGAAGGTACGCGGGTGGCAGCACTTCTGCGGGAAGTGCTTCCAGGCCGTAGTCGACTCCGCTGGCCGGATCCTGAACCTGGCTCCCAAAGTGGAGGGCGGTACCCCGCGCAAGAAGCCGGCAACGAAGAAGGGCGCTTCTGCGGACGGGGCAAGCGGGGATGAACTGGCCCCCGGCGCAACCGCTTCGGAGCCGACCGTGGTCGACATTCCGGCACCTGTCGAGCCGCAGCCGGTGCACGCGATTCCCGCCGACATCCCGGTGCCGAGATCCAAGGGGCGCGGGCTCCAGACCCGGCCGGTCGAGCCGCCCGCACCGCCCGCACCGGCAGCCCCGGGACGGAAGGCCGCTGCGCCCGAACCCGAGAGAACAGCCAGGCCGGCCGATGCTGGAAAGCCGTTGGAGGCCGGCAAGTCCAGGGGGCACGGCAAGGAGTCGTCAGCGACGCCTCCTGCGCTCACGCAGGAGCCGGCCGCACGGGGAGAGGAGCCGCCTCCGGTGCCGGAGCGCCGCCGACCGGGCAGGCCCCGGAAGGTCCCTCCGACCCCCACGATCCTGCCGCTCAAGTCATGAGATCTCGCCGGCCCGGCGGGAATGCGGGCTCGGCGATGCGGTCAGCGCCTCGATGATCTCGTCCTCGGTCGTGGCGTTGCCCAGTCGTTCCGCAACGGACTTCAGCCTTCCGATGTCAGTGACGAGCCCATAGCTCGAGAAGAGCTCCTGGATGCGAGCGTAGTTGCGCTCGACGTCCCGGAACACCGTGATGAATCCGTATCGGGCGGCCTCGGCCCGCTTCCAGAAGCTCAGGGGGTTGATGGAGAAATAGTCGGAATCGCTCTCGGCCGGCTCCATGACCACCACGTCTCCGGTGAAGCTGGGATCGTTGCGAAGATCCTCGATGGCCAGTGAGAGCCGGGAGTACAGCAGCGTGCGGATCGACTGATCGATGATCTTCGAAAGGCCCATCTCCCCCATGCTCGAATACTTCGCCGAGAGGGTCCTCGTGGGGGCATGGCTGAACGGGCGGAACGGGTTGTAGCAGATGATCAGGTCGGCCCCTTTCTGCTTGACCAGCTCGATGGGGGCGGTCTGCTTGGCCGAGCCGTCGATGTAGTAGCGTCCGTTGATCAGGGCCGGGCGGTAGAAGCCGGGCAGGGCCGTGCTGGCCTGGACCGCTTCGGAGATGGTGGCATCGTTGCGCTCGTCGGGGCCGAAGATCACGTCCTGAGCGGTGTCGAGATCGACGGCGTGGATGTAAAGGCACTTCTTCCGCTCGCGGGCCAGGAGCGAGAAGTTGTTCGGAACCCGGGCACGAAGCAGGTTGCGCCGCATGTAGCGCTCGATGCTGGCGTTGTCGAACACTCCGGACGGCACGAAGCTGGCCAGGGACGGGAGCTGATCGGCCAGGTTGGCCAGCTCCTTGCGCTGCCGGTCGCGCAGGTCGGTGCGGGGGTTGCCCTTGCCCTTGCCGAAGAGGCTGCGAAGCTTTCCGGCAGCGAGAAGCCCGCTCTTGCTGGCCAGGCGGGCCGCGCTCCAGAGCAGGTTGGGGTAGATGGCCGCCAGCTCCTCGATGGCGGTCTTGCCCTTGCCGGCCACCTCGGCCAGGTTGGGGTTGTAAAAGTCGAGGAGCCTGAACGCCGCGAACTTGTGCGAGCGGCCCGTGAAGCTCTTGAGCACTTCCTGAGGGGTGATCCCCGCTGCCAGCGGAGTCACGAGGAAGGAGCCGGCGCTGATGCCCGCGTAGATTTCGAAATCGCAGACCGAGCGGTTGGCCAGGAGCAGGTCGAGGGCCAGCAGCCCTCCGATCTTGAACGCACCGCCCGACATCGCACCGCCGGAGAGCGCCAGCGCGATGGTCGGCTTGCGCTTCCTTGCCGCCTGCGATTTCTGGACGATGGTGATGGCCATCTTGCCTCCTGGCACCGCCGGTATATCATAGCCTGACAGAAACGATGTCGCCAGAAAGGAGGCAGTGGGGGCATGGGAGCGTGGGAAGGTCGGCCGGTCGGTCCGCTGCTGAAGCCAGGAGATGCCGTTGCGGTGGTGGCGCCGGCCTCGGCTCCAGACGAGGGAAAGCTGGCCGCCGGGCTGGCGGTGCTGTCGTCATGGGGGCTGCGGCCGGAGCTGATGTGGGAGCCCTGGGAGGCCGAGGAGTACCTCGCCGGGCCGGACGACGTGCGGGCCGAGCGGTTGAGCGCAGCCCTGGCCGACCCTGCGTTCCGGGCCGTCTGGGCTGCCCGGGGAGGGTACGGGACAGGAAGAATCGCCGGCCTCATCCGGTGGCCGGCCACGCCAAGGTCCCCCGCCTCGCAGGCGTGCCCGCTGCTTATCGGCTTCTCGGACATCACGCTCCTCTTCGGCCTGCCCGAGCGGATCGGATGCCGCTGTCTGCACGGCCCCAACGTGACCACGCTGGCCCGGGTCGATGCGGTGTCCCTCGAAGCGCTGAGAGCCCTCCTGTTCGACGGGGTGCTGCCCGACTACGGCCCGCTCGAGGCGGTCTGCGGCGGAACCGCCGAGGGGCCGCTGCTCCCGATGAATCTCTCGCTCCTGGCCTCTTCGATGGGGACGAGGCTCGAGCCCGATCCCTCCGGCGGTATCCTGGTGGTCGAGGAGGTGCACGAGGCCCCGTACCGCGTGGACCGCCTGTTGAGGCAGGTGGCCGGTGCGCGGTGGTTTCCCCGGCTGGCCGGACTGGCGGTCGGGGACATGGACAGGGCGCTGGACAGCCCCACCCTTTTCCGCACCCTGGCCGAGGTGGCGGCCGAGGCCCGGATTCCGACCGTGCTCGGCTTCCCGGTTGGACACGGGCCGCACAATCTCCCCATTCCCGTGGGGGCCACGGCGCGCCTGGATGCCCGTGCCGGGAGATTGTGCCTGATCGACTGAAGCGCTAGTATCACACCGGAAGGCCCCGGAGCACCCGTGGTGCCGGGGGGGCCTGCCATGACAACACCCCTACCTGGAGGAACGATGAAGCGGATTTCTCTGGCCGTGCTGCCGACCCTGCTGATGGTTTCGTTGACGGTCCATGCGGCGGAGCCCCGGGCCCTGACCGGGACTGCTGCCGGAGAGGACTTCCTCTCGATCTCCCACGACGGTGCCATGCTCACCTGGCTGGCAGACCGGGAGGGCACGTACGACGACGACGTCTGGCTCTTCGAGCTGGCGACCGGGAAGGCGGTCAACCTCACCGCCTCCCTTCCCGAGGCTCCGGGGAGCGGCCGGGACTTCATGCCTCAGTTCTCACCCGACAACAAGGCCGTCTTCTTCCTGGGGGGGACGGAGCTGTGGTGGGCGCCGGTGGACGGCCGGGCACCCGAGCAGCTGACCCAGGACCAGGACGTGCAGGGCTTCCTTGTGGTGCCCGAGAAGAACGTGGTCCTGTTCTCCTCCCAGCGCCCCCTCGATCGCAGGGATTTCAAGAAGGGGTGGCCCAAAGGGGCGGCCGGGATCATCATGACCAAGCTCTATTCCTTCGACATCAAGACGCGCAAGGTGACGTTGTTCACCCACGACATCGTGTCGGACGAGCCCAGGGTTCGAAGGATGGCGGACGGGAGGTTCGTGATCCTGTCGGGTTACGACGATCAGGGATCCGGAGACTATTCGGATCGGGCCATCGGTGTCATCGACGCCAAGGGAAACCGGGAACGGATCGGGCTGGCCGCTCCGTTCTCGTTCGAGCCGGTGTACCTCCAGGGGGGCAACCTGCTCATCGTCAAGGACCAGGTGCTCGAGGGGGAGAATTTCGTCTATCCGCTTGTTACCTGGGATCTGAAGGGAAAGAAGGCCGGCAAGCTTTCCCTGCCGGTCCCGCCGGGCCAGGAGGTCGGTGCGACCTGGTCGGTCCCCGGGTACAAGTCGCTCCTCCTGACCTTCGGCTCCGAGGCAACGGGCTACGGGCTGGTGCGCTACGATGAGCAGACCGGGGCAGTGACCCGACTGGCGGACAAGCGCTTCAAGGAGGCCTGGGGCGGGGCGGTGACCGCGGATGGGAAGCGGCTGTACTTCCTGGGAACGCTGCCCGAGGGCAAGGGGGCGGATGTCTTCGTAGTCGACCTGCCGTAGGGTATTTTCCGGGACACACCCGCCCTCGGAGAAAGATCTTGACTCGCCCCAGGGGTTTCGCTTATGGTACCGCGACCGCGCTGCGCAGAGTGTATTCTGCGCGCAGTGGAGATGAGTGGAGGTCGAGATGGCAGTAAAGATTCGCATGGCCCGTCACGGCACGACGAACAAGGCTTACTACCGCATCGTGGCAGCTGATTCGGCTGCCAAGCGGGACGGGCGCTACCTGGAGTTGCTGGGGACTTACGATCCTACGAGGAACCCGGCCGAGGTAACCCTGAAGCAGGATCGCATCGACTACTGGCTGAGCGTTGGGGCCAAGCCCAGCGACACCGTGAAGAGCATCCTGAAGAAGCAGAAGGCCGAGAAGTAGCAGATCGGAACCTCGGTTTCGACGGCCGCCTCAGGTCGGAGGTGTTTTATGAAGGACCTCATCGAGTACATTGCGAAGTCGCTCGTGGACAACCCTGATCGGGTGTCGGTCGTCGAGATCCAGGGGGAGAAGACGGCTATTTACGAGCTTCGGGTCCACCCGGAAGATCTGGGCAAGGTGATTGGCAAGCAGGGCCGTACGGCCCGTGCCATCCGGACGCTGGTGAGCTCCGCTGCGACCCGGCAGAACCGGCGGGCCATGGTTGAAATCATGGAGTAGGCGCGCCTGCGTGCGCTGAACTCTCCTGGTTGGCAGCTGCCACGACGCATGGCAAGCCTGCGTGGCGTGGCGGCGGAGTGTGGCGGCAGGGCGTTCTTTGATTGTGTGCAGGAAGGAGCAGGAAACAGCGGCTGCGCTGCGCATCGGAGGGCAACGTGCGGTTCGTAGTGGTAACCATCTTCCCGGAGTTCTTCCCTTCGCCGCTGGCGGTGGGGCTCCTCGGCAAGGCCGTGGAGAGCGGGCTCGTGCAGGTGGAGACCGTGCAGCTACGGGATTTCACGCACGACCGGCACCAGACCGTGGACGATACCTCGTTTGGAGGGGGTCCTGGAATGGTGATGCGGGTGGAACCCCTGGTCGACGCACTGGAGCACGTCAGGGCGAGTCACAAAGTCGCCCGGACGGTGCTGCTGTCCCCTCGTGGACGGCGGTTCGACCAGGCCTGCGCCCGGGAGTATGCCGGGCACGGGTCCATCTGCCTGGTGTGCGGGCGGTACGAAGGAGTGGATGAGCGGCTCATCGAGGGCGGGTTCGTCGACGAAGAGCTGTCCATCGGGGACTACGTCCTCAACGGCGGCGAGGTGGCGGCCCTGGCGGTCATCGAATGCTGCAGCCGCCTGGTCCCGGGAGTGGTCGGCAAGGAGGAGTCGGTGGTACAGGACTCGTTCTTCGACGGCCTGCTGGACCATCCGCACTACACCCGTCCCCGGGAGTTCCGGGGGCTGGCCGTGCCGGAGGTCCTCCTCTCGGGAAACCACGCGGAAATCGACCGGTGGCGGCGCCGACAGTCGCTGCTGGCGACCGCAGCCCGCAGACCGGACCTGATGGCCCGGCTGACATTGTCCGAGGATGACTTGAGGTTGCTTCAACCATGAGCATGACGCTGCACGTGGCACTGTTGCACTACCCGGTCTACGACAAGAACCGCAGGCTCGTGGCAACGGCAGTGACCAACATGGATGTCCACGACATCTCCCGGCAGTCCGCCACGTTCGGCGTGCGCCGCTTCTACGTCGTCACGCCGGTGGAGCAGCAGCGGGAGCTGGTCAAGGACATGTTGCGGCACTGGACCCAGGGGGCCGGAGCAGACTACAACCCACGCCGGAAAGAGGCCATCGAGCATGCCCGTGTGGTGGCCGATCTGGCCGAGGCCGCTGCGGATGTCCGCACCGAGACGGGTCACGACCCGGTGATCATCGGGACCGGAGCCAACGTCAAGGAGCGCATGGTATCCTACCCGAAGATGCGGGAAATCCTGCAGGAACGCGACGGCTCGGCCATCCTGGTGCTCGGCACCGGATGGGGGCTCGAACGGACCTTCCTGAACGCATTTGATTTCGTGCTGGCCCCGGTGCTCGGGGTCGGAGAGTACAACCACTTGTCGGTGCGGTCGGCTTCGGCCATCATCCTGGACCGGCTGACAGGCGGAAGATAGGTTGCAGCAACGGTTTTTGAGGAGGCTTACGATGGACGTTCTCAAGGAAGTCGGAATGGAAAGCATGAAGAAGGATCTTCCCGAGATTCGGTACGGGGACACGGTCCGCGTGTTCGTGAAGATCGTCGAGGAAGCACTCTCGAAGAAGGACAAGCCGCGCGTGCGTCCGCAGATGTTCGAGGGGACGGTCATCCGCCGGAAGAACGCCGGGATCGCCTCCACGTTCACCGTGCGCAAGGTTTCCTACGGCGTGGGTGTCGAGCGCGTGTTCCCGCTCTTCTCCCCCCGGATCGAGAAGGTCGAGGTCGTCAAGCACAACAAGGTGCGTCGCGCCCGGCTGTACTACCTGCGGTCCCTCCGTGGCAAGGCTGCCCGGCTCCGCGAGGTTCGTGCGGATTTCGACCAGGCTGAATGAGCCTGCTGTTCCCGCAGCATCGAGTTCCCCCAGGAGAGATTGAGCGCCACCTGGCCCGCCAGGGTACCCTCCGTCTGCTAGGCGTGGACGAGGCAGGACGGGGTGCGTTGTGCGGTCCCGTGGTTGCCGCCGCCGTGGCGCTCCCCCCCGGTACCGACATCCCGGGCCTGGACGATTCCAAGAAGCTTTCTGCCGCGCAGCGCGAAGCCCTGGCCCCCCAGATACGGGCCGTTGCCCTGGCTCTGGCCGTGGGGGAGGCCTCGGCCGAGGAGGTCGACCGGCTCAACGTGGTGGGTGCCACCTTCCTGGCCATGCGCCGGGCCATCGAGCAGGCCGTCGCCGCGCTCGAGGTCCCTCCCGCACTCGTGATCGTGGACGGCCCCCTGGCCATCACCGGTCTTGCGCTGCCCCAGAAACCGGTCGTCAAGGGGGACAGCCGCTCGACCCACATCGCCGCCGCCTCCATCATCGCCAAGACCGTTCGAGATGCCCGCATGGACGATCTGGACCGGGTTTTCCCCGGCTACGGCCTTGCCACGCACAAAGGATACGGGACCGCCCGCCACAAGGCCGCAATCCAACAGCTCGGCCTCAGCCCCGAGCACCGCAAGACCTTTTGCGACTGATTCCCGCGCGATTCGGCGGCTCATGACGATAACCGGATCGGGAGGGACGCCCGCCCGCAACGCGGGAGGAGCCCGCCCTCAAACGACATCGGAGGCCGGCATGGACAGGACAGAAAACGGGAATGCGGGTGGGCTCCGGGCCGGGAACGGGACGGTGGGCGAAAGTCAGACCCCTCGCTCAGTGAACCCCGAACGTGCTGAGCCGGACGCAGGGGACGGCCACGGCGGCAAACCCCGAGACCCGAGAAGGATCCTCGGCAGTTGCGCCGAGGACGTGGCTGCCGGTCTGCTGCTGGAGGCCGGCTACACGGTGCTCGACCGCAACTGGCGCTACGGAATGGTGGGAGAGCTGGACATCGTCTGCCGCAGGGGCGACCTGCTGGTGTTCGTGGAGGTGCGCTCCTCGGCGACCGGTTACCTGCGCTCTCCGTCGCTGACCGTGAACGGGACCAAGCAGGCCCAGGTGATCCGCGTGGCCCGCTGCTACATGGCCCGGCCGTGGCTTCGAGATCTCGGCTGCCGGTTCGACGTGGTGGCCGTGGAGTTCCGGGACGGCCTGCTGACCCGGACCGAGTGGATCGAGGATGCCTTCCGCCCCCAGTCCACGGTCAGAGCTCAGATCTACCAGGGGTAGTCGGGGCTCCGGAGTATCGCCGTTGCGCTCGCTCCGCTCTGGACGGGCACGGGCCTTCGCTGGTACGCTCGGCCGGAGAGAGGAGGCCAGGACCATGAAGTCACTCCGGTTGTTTGCTCTGGTTGCGTCTCTGGTCGTCGGGGGGGCTGCGACTCCCCTGGCCGCTGAACCGCCGGTTGCGGAATCCGGCTGGGCGGGGGTCTTGCTGATTCCCTGGGGCTCGGGAGGCGACATGCTCGCCCGGGTCGACGGGAACGAGTCCAATCCCGAAGGTCCCATGAGCTTCGTGCCGCTTCCCGATGGAAGCGTGTGGGTTCTGGACCAGCTCTCGGAGCGGGTCGTGAGGTTCGCCCCGGACGGCACGGTGGCGCAATCCGTTCCGGTGGAGGGAACGGCCTGGCAGGATCTGGACGTTCTCGGTGAGCGGGTCTACCTGCTCGACCGCCTGGTCCGCCGCGTCGTGAAGGTCGTCGACCTTCGGACCGGGGCGAGCCGGGAGGAAGGCATCGAGGGTCCGGGAATTGCCGAGGGGGGCGGCGTGACCGCAATGTTTGCCCGGCCGGATGGGGTGTGGCTGGAGTACGCGCACGGCAACCTGGTTCGGGTCGTCGGAGCCGACGGCGGACCGGGCGATCGGGCCGTGTCCCCCGGCCGCCCGGTTTCACGTGCCGGGACGTCGGGAGGGGCCGAGCTGGTCCGGGCGCGTCTCGATCGGCCGTCCCATGGAGCGGTGCTCGAGCTGGTGGACGGGGCGGGCAGCGTGCTTCGAAGCCGCACCGTTCCCCTCGGGGCTGGCCTACACCGAATCGCCTGGGTGGAGGGGGACGGGCTCGGAGGGCTGGTGGCCGCGTTCCACGTGTCCCGGTTCTCCCCGGACGGGAGGACGCTCGAGTCGGAGCACGTGGAGGGAATCCGACTGGGCGGGAACGGGGAGATCGCAGCGACCTTCTCCTCCCCGTTCTGCATCCGCGCAACCGAGCAGTTCCGGGAGCTCAAGCTCGCCTCCGACGGCTCCCTGTGGCAGATGGCGTTTGCCGACGACGGCGTCGTCTTTGTCCAGTGGAGGAAGCCATGAGAAAGAACCTCTCGACGGCCGCCTCCCTGATCCTGCTCCTGCTAACGTGGTCCGCCCCGGCCGGGGCCGAGCCCCCGTGGGAGACTCGAGAGAACATCGTCTGCCGGGCCCAGTCCGGGGTCGGCTTCTCCTATTGGTACGCCAAGTCGTGCTGGTGCGGGATCTTCTGCTCTCCCAACTTCGACTGCGACCCGGGCGGGTGCTCCGGGAGCTGTCCCGACAACTGCAACCACTGGGGGGCCTTCGGCGCCGATTGCTCCGGCTTCGTCAACAAGGTCTGGCAGGTCCCCGGTCCCGTATCCCTGTGGGACACGTGCAGCCACGGTCCGTATGTGGCCAAGTCGTACACCGAATCGTCGACCCACTGGGACTGGATTCCCAGGGAGCAGCTCATCAAAGGGGACGCTCTCGGCTCGGCCGGCCACGTCGTGCTGTACGAGGGAGGAGATCCCTGGGGCTCCATGTGGCTCTACGAGGCCATGGGGTGCGTCAAGGGGATCGTCCATGGGCTCAGGCCTCTGTCCAACGACTACAGCGGGGCCAGGCGGCACAACATCAAGGGGAATTGCGACCCGTACTGCGAGGGAAACATTATCCACGACGAGAACTGCAACGCCGGTGACTGCGGTGTCTTCGGCAGCTCGTGCGTGGACGATGTCCTCGGCGTCCGCTGCGTCTTCTACATGTGCCCGGCCATCGGCAGCAAGACGGTCTGTCTGACCGACACCAAGATCGGACAGTGCACCAACGGGGCCATCCAGGAGGTCGGGGACTGCGGCGTGTACGGCTGCTACTGCTCGACCGCGGGGGGCACGGAGCCCCACTGCGTGCTGTCGCTTTGCGTGGATTCCCCCAACCAGATTCCGTACGAGCACGACATCTGCTACATGGGCGAGATGTACCATTGCGATGCGGCCGGCGGGTTGGCCAAGAAGCCGTGCGGTGCAGGCAAGGCCTGCGTCGACAAGCCGACTCCGCACTGCGAGGCCAGCAACAACCCGTGCCCTCCGTCCGGGGAGGCGGACATCTGCCTGGATGACGCTACGATTGCGCACTGCAAGGATGGAAACGTGGTCAGCTCCGGCAGCTGCGCCGCCTACGGAGCCTACTGCCACGACGATGCGCTGGGGCCCCGGTGTGTATTCTGGATGTGCCCGCCGGTCGGAACCAAGACGGTCTGCCTGACGGAAAACAAGATTGCAGAGTGCACCAACGGAGCGGTCCAGGAGACGGGAGACTGCGGTGTGTACGGATGCTGGTGCTCCACCGCCGGCGGGACCGAGCCGCATTGCGTGTTGTCGGTATGCGTGGCTTCTCCCAACGACATTCCATGGGAGCACGACATCTGCTTCGAGAAAGAAAGGTACCACTGCGACGCATCGGGCGGAATCGCCAAGGTACCCTGCCCCTCGGGCCAGGTCTGCGTGGACGAGCCCACACCGCATTGCGAGAGCGCCCTGGGGCCGAACACCTGCCCTCCCTCCGGGGAGGCGGACATCTGCCTGGACGACGGGACCATCGCCCACTGCAAGGGGGGCAAGGTCACCAGCAGCGGCAGCTGCGCCATGTACGGGGCCTACTGCGTGAACGACTCGCTGGGGGCCCGCTGCGTGTTCTACATGTGCCCGCCCATGGGGCACAAGACCATCTGTCTGGATGACCACCAGGTTGCGGATTGCGACAACGGGGCGCTGAAGGTGACCGGAGACTGCAGCGTGTACGGCTGCTGGTGCTCCATGGCCGGCGGTACCGAGGGGCACTGCGTGCTTGCTGTCTGCGTGGAATCGCCGGACGACATTCCGGTCGCTCACGACATCTGCTTCGACGGCAAACGGTGGCATTGCGACGCGGCCGGCATGGCCCAGGAGGTACCCAAGACCGCGGAGTCCTGCAACGGCTTCGACGACGACTGCAACGGGTCGGTAGACGAAGGGTATGACCTGGGGGCGGCCTGCTCCGCCGGCCAGGGCCCCTGCCAGGCCAACGGAAAGAAGGTGTGCTCCGTCAACGGGACCGGAACGGCCTGCGATGCGGAGCCGCTGCCCGGCACGCCGGAGCTGTGCAACCAGCAGGACGACGACTGCAACGGGGAGATCGACGAGACCTTCTCACTCGGGGCCCCCTGCGTGGCAGGCCAGGGCGGTTGTGCCACCGCCGGGGTGACCGTCTGCGCACCGGACGGCAAGGGGGTAGCCTGCGATGCCCTCCTGCCTGAGCCGGGACCCGAGGCATGCAACGGCCTGGACGACGACTGCAACGGGGAGGTGGACGAAGGGTTCGGGACGGGGGTGGAGTGCACCGTCGGCGAAGGGGCATGTCTGTCCACCGGAGCGGTCCAGTGCCTTCCCGACGGAACCGGAGCCGAGTGCTCCGCCGAGGAGACCTCCTGCGACGATGGGAACCCGTGCACCGACGACTACTGCTCGCCTGCGAGCGGATGCGTCAACGATCCCAAGGTCTCCTGCTGTGCTTCGGACGGAGATTGTCTGGCCGGAACCCACTGCGTCGAGGGCACTTGCGTGTGCGGAGAGACGCTCGTGGCCACCTGCGACGGCGACAAGGTGGTCCTCGTGGACGAGTGCGGAACCGTGGCCGAAGTGAAGCAGGTGTGCGAGAACGGGTGTGCGGCGGCCAAGTGCTGTCCGGCTGGAACGCACCCCGAAGAGGGAGAGTGCAAGCCGACAACGTCCACACCGGACGACCCCTTGGCGGCGGATGAGCCGGCGGCCGACGTCGTGGGCGAGGATGCATCCGGCCCGGATTCCGCGTCGGTCGATGGCACCGCCGGCGACGGCGCATCGGGGGATGTCGCCTCATCAACCGATGCTGGCGGGGATTCCTCCCCCATCAAGCTCCCGGTCGACGAAGGGAGCACGGGGCGCAAGACGGGCGGGTGCGCAGCGGGCGGTTCCTTTGCGGCCTCCGCCGGGTCCACGGCTGCACTCCTGCCTGCCGCCGCACTGCTGCTGGTTCTTGCAGCACTTGCCAGGATGCGTTTCCGCCGTCAAGCCACGTCACGCGAATGAGGCGTGGCTCACGCCACGTCGCAGTGAGCCGCCGACGAGAGTAACGCAGTCGGAGTGGGTCCGGAATCTGAGGCCCGATGCGGGGTCATATGCAAGGCACGACCGAGGGGGCGAATGAGGCGTGGCTCAAGCCACGTCGCAGTGAGCCGCCGACTGGAGTAACGCAGCAGATGGCCCCGAAGCGGGCCTCAGATCAGAGGGCGCCCTTCTTGACGCAGAGCTTGAGACAAGTGGTAGTGCCGTCTTCGTTCTTCACGCAGTCGAGCGCGAATTCCTTGCACACGCCGTCCTCGGGGCAGTCATCGTCTTTGAGGCAGACCTCAGAGCAGAAGCCTGACTGGCCCTGGACGCTGACGCAATAGCCGTCCGGGCACTGGGGCTGCTTGATGACGCAGTTGTTGGCCTTCTTGATCTGGACGATCTCGGGCGAGTCATCCGAGGCAATCACACACTGGTCCTTCTGGGTCGGAGGGAATCCGCACGACTCGTACGGCTCCTGCGGCAGGCAGCCGGTAAACGCACCGAGGACAATCAGCAGCAAAGGCAACAGGAGCCGTCGGTTGGTCGCTATCATCTGCGCATCCTCTCAAGCAAACTGAAACACTTGTACCATGCGGAGGCGGGGCAGTCAACCGCAGAGGCAGCGGCTAGAGGCAGGCCAACTTGCACTCGTCCAGGGTCTTGAAGAAGAAGGCGCAGTCATTGCCGCAGGAGCAGCCGGACACGGTGACGCACTGGTTTCCGTCGAAGACGACTCCGAGGACGGCAGCGCAGGCGCCGTAGCCCTTGGGGTCGAGCTTGACGCACGCAGGCTTGCACTGGCCTTCGTAGTCCATGCTGACCCCTGCCTTGTCGAGCTCGCATGCGTTGTTGTAGGTCTTGCCGTCGCAGCCGCACACGGGCTTGAAGATGAGCGGGCACATCACGGGGAGTGCGGTGCACGTGCCCATGTTGTCGGCCCAGTCACACTGGCCGGCGGGGAACTTGCAGAACAGGCCCGCATTGCAGGCGAGGCCCATGAAACCGCCGCACTTGGAGCCGGCGCATCCCTCGTCGATCTGGCCGTCGCAGTCGTTGTCCTTGCCGTCGGCGCAGACTTCGGGAACGCAGGCGGGCTTGCATTCGCCCTTGTACTGAAGAGACTGGCCTGCTGCCTGCATGTCGCACTCGTTTCCGTAAGTCTTGTTGTCGCAGCCGCAGACCGGTGCCCACAGGTCGAAGCAGCCCTGCGGGACGGCGGTGCAGGTACCCGACTTGGCATTGGTGCACTGGCCGTCGGGCCAGCGGCAGTAGGAGCCTGCCGGGCACATCTCGTTGGTCCAGCACTGGAGCTGGCCGCAGCCTGGGATGGGGTCGTGCGCGCACTTGCCGGTTGCCGCGTCGCAGTAGTCCTTGGTGCAGTCGTCGTCATCGAGACAGTCGACGTCGCTGTTGCATTGGGGCTTGGCCAGGCAGTCATCCGGGCAGGAGCACTTGTTCTCTCCCAGGCCGCAGATACCGTCACCGCACTTGACGCAGACGTAGCAGAGGCACTTGGGGCAGCTGCAGGTGAACCCGACGCAATTGGGATCGGCCGGGTCGCAGTTGACCGGGACCTCGTCGCAGTCCCAGGCGGGGGTGAGGCCGGGGCAGCACTGGTTGTCGTTGTCCGAGCTGCCGATATAGGTCTTCCCCTCTGGGAGGCAGTTGGTGGTGCACTCCTGCGCATCGGGCGGGATGACCCCGCACTTCTCGACGCACTTGCCGGCATCGCACTGCCAGAAGTTGCCGCACATGGGGCACATGAGAGGGCAGGGCTGTGCGAAGTTGTTTCCATAGAGCTTGTAGCAGTCGCAGGTGGCAGCGCACTCCCCACCGGCCTTGCACTCACCCGGGTAGTTGATGGACATCCCGGCCGATGCGGCCTCGCACGAGTTGCCGTAGGTCTTGCCGTCGCAGCCGCAGACGGGGGAGTAGATCGCGGGGCAGAAGCCGCCGGGGAGCGCGACGCAGGAACCCGAGCCGCCACACTGTCCGTCCGGGGTCTTGCAGTACTGGCCTGCCGGGCAGGCAAGCCCGTTGGGGCCGCACGGAGTTCCGCATTCCGGGTTCTTGTCGTGCAGGCAGATTCCGGCGACGCACTTGTCGATGGTGCACTTGTCGAAGTCGTCGCAATCGGTCGACGTGACACACGGAGGCGGGACTTCCTTGCAGTCCGCCGGGCAGTTGCAGACGTTTTCCGGCTCCTTGCAGACTCCGTCGCCGCACTTGGTGCAGAAGAAGGCCCCGTCACAGCTCATACAGGCGACGTTCCCCGCGGGGTCGATGTTGGACTTGTCGCAGGGGATTGCCACCAGCCCAAGGCAGCACTGGGGCGAGTCGGGGACCACGGCACCGCTGCCCCCCTCGGGGATGCACTTCGGATCGCACCCGTTGTCCACGACGCCGTCGCAGTCATCGTCGAGGCCGTTGCCGCAGATCTCGGGCTGGCAGACGACCGAGCACTCCATGGCCTCGGGCGGAATGACGCCGCACTCCTCGACGCACTTGCCCTCGACGCACTGCCAGTACATGCCGCAGTTCATGCACTTGAGGGGGCAGACGCCCTCGAACTTGGTCCCAAATTTCTTGTAGCAGTCGCACAGTTGGGTGCACTCGAGCTCTGGATTGCACTCCCCCTGGTGGAGGATGGATTGGCCGGCACTGGCGGCCTCGCAATCGTTGCCGTAGGTCTTGCCGTCGCAGCCGCAGACCGGCTTGTAGATCATGTCGCAGGCCTGGGGCATGGGGGCGCACAGCCCCTTGCCGCCGCAGGCGCCTTCCGGAGTCTGGCAGAACTCGCCCTTGGCGCACGGAGCAAGCCCGGGCCCACAGTTTCCGCCCCCGCAGGCAGGGTCCATCTCGTGGATGCACTTGCCTTCGAGGCAGAGGTCGAGGGTGCACTTGTCGTCGTCCACGCAGTCCATGTCGGTGGCGCAGACCGTGCAGGTCTCGTCGATCTGGCCGTCGCAGTCGTTGTCGAGCTTGTCACACAGCTCGGGGGCACCGGGGTGGACGGCGGGATTCTGGTCGTCGCAGTCCCCTTCCGTGACCGTGAAGCCGTCACCGTCGAGGTCCTTGTCGATGCACTCGGGCAGGACTGAATCGCCAATGCACTTCCCCTTGAGGCAGTAGTCGTCGAGGGTGCAGGGATCCTGATCGTCGCAAACGGTCCCGTCGGGCATGTTGAGGCACGGATCGTCCGGCGGCTGACATTCGGGCGACGTCTTGGGACCGGCCAGGCACTTGCCGCCAATGCACTGGTCTCCCTCGGTGCACGGGTCAAGGTCCTCGCATGCGGTTCCGTCGGGAACCGGCATGGACTTGCACTCGCCGGCCGCGCACCAGGCGGAAGTGCAGGGGTTGGCATCTTCGCACTCGGCGTCCGTGCCGCAGTCGACGCAGATCTGCTTCTCCTCGTCGCAGTTGCCCGAAGCGCAGTCGCCGTCGGCCATGCATTCGACGCAGTAGTTGTTGACCGGATCGCAGACCCCCTTGCCGCAGTGCTCGTCGCTGACACACGAGACGCAGGCGTTCATGCCGACCAGGCAGTGCTTGCCGGACGGGCAGTCCTCGTCGGCCAGGCAGGTGACGCACATACCCGTGTCGACGTTGCAGACCCCCTCGTCGCAGTCGTCATCCGAGTCGCACTTGGTGACCTGCGGCTTCTCGAAGCTGAAGTCGCACGCGGGCAGGAGCATTGCTCCCGCCACCAGGATCGAGGCCAGGACCATTCGGAGCTTACACATCGCAACACCTCCTCGTTGCCGGTTTCGCACCCATCCAGTAGTTACCAGGGGCCGAGGCCCCTGCCAAGTTCCGTGACTCAGTTGCCGTTCCCTGCCGCCTCCGTCGCGCTTTCTGCGCAGATGCCCGTGGGTCTGTCGCACGTCCCCGACTGGCATTGGTAGTCGGCCTTGCAGCCCAGGCAGATGTGGGTCTGAGGCTCGCAGAGCCGGGAGATGCAGTCCTCGTGCCGAATGCAGGCCACGCACACGTGCGACTGCTCCAGGCAGACTCCGGCCGGACAGTCGGAATCCTGAGAGCACAGGACCCCTTCGAGCGGACCCTTGGGGTAGCAGGTTCCGTCGACGCAGGCGTATCCGTTCGGGCACGGGTGGTCATCACTGCACTTCGAGCCGGAGATCTCCGCCTCGTCGCATGCCGGCGGGCCGAGCACGGCCGCCAGCAGGGCGAGGGCGGCAGCCAATCTCATCAGGTGTCGTCCCTGTGAGCCGCCCGGATGCGCCGTGGACCGGAGACAAGCCGAGGGGCGAGCCCCGACGTCGATGCGGGTCACTTCCGATTCGCCGTCTCCTGTCAGGCGGGAAGGCATCTCTAGAACCTCCCCTCGACGGCTGCCCCTCCGGGAAGGGGCAGGAAGGAGAAGTCGGGGCCGAGGTTGGGGACCACCGGCACCTGCTCGGTCGGCCGATCGAAGAGGAACAGGGCAGTTCCCGCGGCCAGCGCACCGCCGCCCACAACCAGCGAGGCGACGCCCAGGGCGTTGTACCGGGCAACCCGGTCATTGTAAGCAGCCTTCTCATCGCCCCACGGCGTGTTTCCTGCGGCGTCCGACTCGGACACTGCCAGCCCTTCGAGCGCAGCGCCGACGCCGAGAAGTGCAATTCCGGTCCCGGTGGCGGCCCAGGCCCAGCCGTTCTCGTACCAGGGGCGAACGATGGTCCGGGTGAAGGCCAGCGCAGGACCGTACCGGGTCGAGAGGTACTCGGCCGCGACGTCCGGCCCATAGGCCTGGGAGAACAGGTGGCGCACGTAGTACTCGTCGACCCCTCGAGAGGCCAGCGGAGTCGATGCCTGGCCATCGAGAACCGACAGGTCCACCGTCCCGACGACATCGGCCGGAAGCCGGTACTCGATCCGATCGTTGACGGACACGAGGAATTCCCGGCTGCCCGGTAGCCCCACGTTGACGGCATATCCGGCCCTCAGGTGGAAATCGGCATACCGGACGAGATCGGAGTCGAGCACGGTGACGCGGGCCGGGGTGTCGAACTGCATCCGCACGAAGCGGGGGAAACGGGTCCGTGCGAAGTCCACCACGGGCATACCGGGGTCGGCCAGAGGCGGGCGGATGTAAGGGGTCAGGCGCAGCGAAGGATTGCTCACCCCCTGGTTGGCAGCGTCGACAAAGGCCGCCAGCTCGGGAAAGGTGATCTTCCCGTCCGTGTTCACGTCGGCCGCTCCGGTGAGAGCGGAACGAACCTGGTGGCTGAAGATGCCGGAGAGGTATCGTCCCCATTCGCGCACTTCCCCGGAACTGCTGGAGGAGAGGACCAGGGCCACGTTGGTGAAGCGCTCGAGCTCGAGACCGGTGGTACCGGCGGGGCGCCGCTCCTCCGTCTCCCCTCGGCTCTTGACGAGGAAGCCGGCGTTGCAGGCATCGACCAGCAGGACGAGCCGGAAGTCCGCCGAGTGGCGAATCAGGTGGTAGAAGAGGTCGCGAGTCGTCAGCTTGCCGTCCTCGAGATGAAGGTAACCCCGCCCCTCGGCATCATAGTTCCCATGTCCGGTGAAGACGAAGTAGACGGTCACCGAGTCGCCCCTTCCAGCGGCCTCCACGGCCCGGGCAGCGACTTCATCCATGGACGCGATGACGTTGTCCCGCGTCGGGGCTTCGGCGGCAACGTTGGCATAAAGGGCAGCGCTGTCGGTGTCGCTGCGGGCCAGCAGAGTGACTTCGTCGGCTACAAAATGGAAGAAGCGCTCGTACCGGAAGGCATCGTCGTCTGCGAACTTGAGGGGGTCGAGTCCCTCGTCCACGGGCCGGTTGTTGCCGATGATGAGAGCCATGGAACGGTGGGCTGCTTCCGCAGGACCGGCTGACAGGAAGAAGATGAATGCCAGGATCGGCAGGGGGTATCTCATGGCTTCCCTCCACAGTCGAGCAGCGTCACCGCGGCCCAGGCAGCGGCAACCCGGCTTCCGAAGCGGGCTCTGGCCGCTTCCTCGAGGCGCTCGGGAGCCGAGGGGATCCCGCCCCGGGTGACCCAGTCGGAGACCTCCGTGTGCGACAGCGGGGTCGGGGAGAGCAGCAGCACCAGCAGGAGCGGCTCCGGCCGGTGCCGGTGAGCCAGCTCGATCTCGAACGGCACCATCCAGGGTAAGCGACGATCGGCCGGAAGTTGCAGGCTGGCCTCCTCGTCCGGGGACGGGAAGTACCAGAGGGGACCGCCCGCCTGGATTCCGAACAGGAAGTAGTACGAGAGCTCGGTGCGGCGTGCCGTCACATAGAATCGGAGGGCGTCGCCCAGGCAGACGCCTTCTGATGCCACCGCCTCGTATTCGCCTCCGTCCGGGCCGATCCCGGAAACGCCCAGGCCGGCGTCAGGCAGACGCGTCCCCCCACCGCGCACCTGCGTGTCCTCCAGGCCGGACCGGACCGCAGAATCGGGGACGGGACGGGCGGGGAGCAGCAGAACCAGCACTGCCGCGGCTGCCGCTGCCGGGAGCAGCAGCCCCTCGAGAAGGCGGACAAGGGCCGGCATTCCGGTCGGCTGTCTGGAGGGCAGTCGGGCCAGGGTCTCTTCGAAGAGCAGCCTGGATTCGAGGGCCGTGGGCATGTTCTCGGGGAGCCCTGCGGCCACCCGTTGGACAGCCACCGTCCGGTCATACACGCCGCGGCAGTCGGGGCAGGCCGACAGGTGCTCGCGAAGCTGCCGGGATTCCTCGGCCGTGAACGGGTCGCCGTCGAACCGGCGGTCGATCAACACTCGGACAGCGGCGTGATCCAGGTGGCGTGGAGTCATGTCTCAGCCTCCCTGGTCCGGCATGAGGCCGTGGTCACGAAGGAATCGTCGGAACGCCCTGGAGACGCGCTGGAGCCCCTTTCGAACGGAATGCCGGGAGCAGCTCAGGTGGTCGGCCAGGCGCTCCTCCGACAGCCCGTCCCGGTAGTGCCCGTAGAAGACGGTGCGATCGGCCTCGGGCAGCGTGGAGGGGAAGCGGGTGAGCACCTCCTGTTCCTCCGCGCACAGGAGCTGGTCCTCGGGCGTCTCTCCGTCGGCATCGCGCTCCTGCGAGACGGTGGGTTCTACGGCCGGCTCCCGGGCTGCCTTCTTCATCTGTCGCCGCATGACGTTGCGTCCGATCCCCAGGAGGAAGCTGCCGTAAGGGATGATGCCGTCGTAGCGTTGGCGGCACCCCTCCTCGAACGCTGCGACGAAGGTGGCGGAGACGGCATCCTCGATGTCGCTGGCGGAGCGGAACCCTCGGTAGGGACCGAATCCGCGGCAGGCCAAGCTGCGCACGTGGGGGAAATAGTGGTTCCATACCAGCATCAGCGCTTCCCGTTCCCCCTGCCGGAATCTTGACAGCAGGGCCTTGTCGTTGCTCAGCAGGTCTGCTTCCATGGCAGACCCGACTGTACCATAGTTGCAGGGCAAGTGCGAATCCGTCGGGGAATCTTCTCCGGGCTCAACGAGCCTGGCTGAGCAGGCGTGCCAACGCATCGAGGAAGGCCGCCGGGGAGAACGGCTTGCGGACAGCCAGACGGCCGGGTGCGAACCGGAGCTGGCGTGGCTCGCCCACCAGGTAGAGGACCGGCAGCCGGCCATCCGCCAGGGCCTCGTCAACTCGTGCCTGCTGGTCCATGGCGAGGTCGCCGTCGATCACGACGGCCGACACCGTATCGCCGACATCCTTGAGGAAATCCGCGGCCTGCCCGCCGGACTCTGCGGCCAGGGCCTTGTAGTTGTTCTTCAGGAGAACCCAGGTGAGCAGCTCCCTCAGGTCCGGGTGGTTTTCGACCAGCAGGATGCGCTGCCCGGACCCGACCCGGGAGAACACGACCGGGGCCTTGTCCCTGGGGGCGGCAGCATCACGACCCGCAACGACGGGCAGGTAGACCTCGAAGGTCGTCCCGACGCCGACGGTGCTCTGGATGCGGGCGCAACCGCCGACCTCCCGGAGAATTCCCCATACCGAGCTGAGGCCCAGCCCCGTGCCGCGACCTGGCGGCTTGGTCGTGAAGTAGGGGTCGAACACCCGACTCAGGTTCTCCGGCGGAATGCCGCAACCGGAATCCGTGATGGTCACGTGGGCGTAACCGGACGGGGGCGTGGTCTGGTGCGGGAACGCATCGGACGGTGCGGTCTGTGCCCGGTCCACCGTGGCCAGGATGGTCCCGGGCTTCATGCCGATGGCGTCCCGGGAGTTCAGCAGGATGTTGAGCAGGACCTGCTCGATCTTGGTACCGCTGCCCGCCACTCGTTCCTCGGCCATCCTGAATTCAGTCGAGAAGGCGATGTTGTGCGCAAGCCCGTACGAGAAGAGCGACGTGGCCTGCCGAAACGCCGAGTCCAGCACGCACGAGCTGGTATCGGCCAACCGCTCGCTCGTGAAGGAGAGGAGCTGCTCGACCAGGCGCGCACCACTCTGAGCAGCGCTGTGCATGGTGTCGAGGGCCTTGCGGCGCTTGTCCGCACCGGCATGGTCGTCCTGTCCCACGAGGCTCGAGAATCCGAGCAGCGTCGTGAAGATGTTGTTGAGGTCGTGCGACAGGGAGCCGGCCAGGAGGGAGAGGCTCTCCATCTTGGAGGTCCGGCGGAGCTGCTCTTCGGCCAGTCTCAGCTCCGAGATGTCGAAGATCTCGCCGACACCGCCGACCACCTCGCCCCCGTCGAACACGGGGTGGAAGTAGGCCCTCATGGAGGTCCGCTTGCCGTGCATCGACACATAGTCGAAGTCGACCGGTTCTCCCCCCTTGCCCGTTTCGAGGAGCTGGCGGATCCGTTGGCGTACCCTCTCGGGCATCGTGGGCAGCGTCAGGAGATTGAACAGCGTGGTGGTCTTCTCATCGGGGCTGCCGAGCTGCCGGACGATGGCCGCATTGGCCCGCACGACCTTGCCGGTCCGATCAAAGGAGATCACGCCGACACTGCCGTCCTGAAACAGCCGCAAGCCGATGGCTTCGGCGTCCTTGAGAATCTCTGCTGACATGGCACCGTTCCCGACAACGACCGTCCGCATCATACTGACTGCCATTTCGAAAAGCAAAAAGACTTCCAGTCGTTCGGAGTGAGCGCCCCGGGGGCTCACGGGGCCGGGGATTCCTCGATCCCCGGCTCCATCCGGCCGTCCCTCATGTGGAGACAGCGGCCGATCCGACGGGCCAGGGCAAAGCTGTGGGTGACGATGACCAGGCCGATGCCGAGCTCGCGATTCAGCCGGAAGAGCAGCTCATGGACATCCTCGCTCGTCCGCTCGTCCAGGTTGCCGGTCGGCTCGTCGGCAAACAGGATCCGGGGTTGCATGACCAGGGCACGGGCGATGGCAACCCGCTGCTGCTCGCCGCCCGACAGCTCCCCGGGGCGGTGAGTGAGTCGGTGCGACAGGCCCACCTGGTCGAGCAGCGTCGTGGCCCGCCTCGTGGCCTCCGGGAGCGCCATCCGGCCGAGCAGCGCAGGCATCATGACGTTCTCCAGTGCGTTGAACTCGGGCAGAAGGTGGTGGAACTGGAACACGAAGCCCAGGTGCCTGTTCCGGAACCGGGCCAGCTCGTCGTCGGGCCGCTCGAACACGTCGGAGCCTTCGTACAGCACCTTGCCCGAGGACGGGCGGTCGAGCGTGCCCGCCACGTGGAGGAAAGTGCTCTTCCCGACACCGGACTTGCCGACCACGGCCAGCATCTCGCCCGAAGCCAGGGTCACGTCGACCCCCTTGAGAACCGGGACCTCGCGGCCGAGGTGAAAGTAGCTCTTGGCAAGTGCCTGGACCTCGAGGAGCGGCCCGGAATCAGCGTTCATCCTTCAACCCCTGTACCAGTTCGATGCGGGCGGCCAGCCGGCCCGGATAGAGCGCGGCACCGACGGTGATGAGCAGCGCGGCCACCGCAACCAGGAGCACCTGGCTCCCCTCCACGTGGACGGGCAGGCTCCGGATATAGTACTCCCGCGGCAGCGTGATCCCCAGGTGCCGTATGACTCCGCAGCTCGACAGTCCCATGATCACGCCGGAAGCGATCCCGAACAGCCCCGAGGCGGCCCCCAGGAGGAAGAAGATCCGCAGCACATCGGAGCGGACGGCCCCCATGGTCCGGAGAATCGCAATCGTGCCCGTGCGTTTCCAGATCAGGATCAGGAGGGAGGCCACGATGTTGAACGAAGCGATCAGGATGATGAACCCCAGCACCACGAACATCACGATCCGCTCGAGCTTCAGGGCCGAGAACAGGTTGCGGTTCATTTCCTGGAGCGTCTGGATCTCGAGCCCCTTGCCGAAGTCGGCCGCGAGCAGCTGCTCGCGAACCCGATCGGCCTGGGCGAGATCGTGCAGCCGGACGTCGATGAGATCGATGCGATCTCCCAGGTCGAAGAAGCGCTGCGCCTCGGGCAGCGTCGTGTACGCAAGCTTGAGATCGTACTCGTACATGCCGGTCGAGAAGATGCCCGCGACATGGAACGATCGTGCCCGGGGCTGCACGCCGAGGGGGCCGATCTCGCCATCGGGCGAGATCAGCGTGATCCTCGAGCCCACCGACACGCCGAGCGACCGTGCCAGCTCGATTCCGATGATCACCGAGGGCTGTACCTCCACGTCGAAACGGGAGGAGGAAACGGCGTAGTCGGAGCCCAGCCGCGTGGGCTGCTCGTCAACCGGGTCATCGAGGTCCGGCAGCGGAGGCAGCCCGGGAGCATCGTCGGCGACTTCGGGCATGGGGTGAAGCCCTTCGGGGGCATCATCGGGGATGTCGGGCATGGGGATCAGCCCTTCGGGGGCGGAGAGAGCGGCCGCCGGAGCATCCTCAATACCCGTGACGGCGGATTCATCGGATTCGTCGTCCGGAAAGAATCGGCCGGCAGGGGGCAGCGCCGGGAACGGCACGAGATCCTCCGGGTGCCGGAGGAAGCGGACCGAGCCCGCCACCAGCGACGTCTCGAGCTCATCGGCACCGTGCCCTTCCGGAACGATGCCCCGGATGGTGACGGTGGACGAGATGTTGAGGCTGGACGACATCATGGCCTCACCCTCGACATAGGGAGAGGCGGAGCGGGTCTCTCGAAGGGCCCCGATCTGTCGGGCGAGATCGAAGGGGGAGGGCAGTCCGTCCCGGGCCGAGATCCTCAGGTGGTCCTTGGTGCGGATGATCCGGTCCTGCAGCTCGCCCGAGAATCCGGCCATGACTGACAGCACGACGATGAGTGCCCACACTCCGATTGCCACTCCGACGACGGAGGCGAATATGCTGGCACCGACTCCCTCCCGCATCCGGGTTCGGATCTCCGGGGCGAGGTGGGGATCGAGGCTCCTCGGGAGAGTCCCTCTGGCCATTTTCACCGACAGGGCCACTCGGGTCGCATACTGCATGGCGAGGAAGAGAACGGGCAGGGCCGCCGCTGCCACGGGGAGCCAGCGAAGGAACGGGTGCTCGCCCAGCCCGGCGGGAAGAAGGACGTAGGCGGTCGCGGAAGCCAGGAGCAGGGCCGGAAGCACGTTGAAGCGGCCCGTCGCCGTCGTTGCCGCCAGGGCTTTGCCCGAGAACCAGGCGGCGGCGAGACCGAGCCCGGCGGCGCGCAGAAGAAAGGGGGGAAAACGGGCATCGGACAGGACCGGAGCGAGGACCCAGCTGGCTGCAGCGACGGCCAGGACCGCGGCCGACCACCAGGACAGCAACTCGCCGGAGCCCGGGCGACGGACGGGCACGAGACGTCGCAGGGCCAGGTTGCTGCGGGTGTCCGAGGTCTGGACCATCTGCTGGGAGCGGAGGAACTTCCAAGCGGTGCGGAGCACCGGGTTCCCGGGGCCGATGCGGCGGCCGGCCTCCCGGATGGCGACCAGGAGCAGCAGCGCCAGCAGCAGGACTCCGTCGGCAGCCGGAGCAAACGCCCCCCATTTCCACAGGGGGTGATCGGCGGCAGCCCCGAGTCGGGCCATCCCCTCCGCCACCAGGTAGATCGGGGCCACGGTCACCGGCAGGAAGAACAGGAAGGAATGGAAGAGGGTGCGGTCGAGCCGCTCGAACGATTTGAGGAAGAGCCAGGTGAACAGGGCGGCGATGGCGGCTGCCCCCAGGATGAAGCCGACGACGAACAGGGCCATGGTCACGTTGAACCGGGCGGCCGGAGCCAGGCGCAGCGAGAGGGCCGCCCCAAGCGCCAGGGCCAGGGCACCGGCGGATGTCACGAGCACGGGGCGGACTCGAAGGGAGAGCGAGAACAGCGCTGCAGTCAGGAGAGCCGTTGCCACGGCGACGCCGACCCCGGCTCCGGCCAGACCGGCCAGGTCGGGACGCAGGACGTCGAGGGTGCCTCGACCGGCGCTGAGCAGAAGGAGCAGCCCCGCCGCGGCAGCCAGGCGCTTTCGCTGCGATCGCCAGGAGGCCCTTGCGGCCCAGCCGGCAAGGAGGAAGGCGGCTGTCGGCGCGAGGGCGAGAGTGGGCACCGGAATGGCCGCCAGCGTGAGGGCCGTTCCGAGGGCCAGCCCGTGGCGCCAGTCAGGGCGAGCCGCGGCCAGCGCCAGGAGGACGAGGGTGACCAGGAGGCCGGCCTTGGCCAACACGAGAAGCGGAGTCAGGTAGGCAAGCGCCGGGAAGAGGAATCCGGCCAGGACGGCAGCGGTGCAGCCGAGGAAGGCTGCGACGAGCGAGGCGGTGACCCACCTCATGATTCGGCAGGCTCCTCCGTGTCCAGCTCCGCCACCTCGGGTCTCAGCAGCGGGAAGAGGATGACTTCCTTGATGTTCTCCATGCCGGTCGCGAGCATGACCAGGCGGTCGATGCCGATTCCCTGGCCCGCAGCGGGGGGCATGCCGTACTCGAGCGCCCGGACGTAGTCCCAGTCGACCTGGTGCGCTTCTTCGTCGCCGGCATCGCGGGCTTTCATCTGCTCCTCGAAGCGGGCCTTCTGGTCACGCGGGTCGTTGAGCTCGGAGAATGCGTTGGCGATCTCCCGCCCGGCCACGATCAGCTCGAACCGATCGACCACCTCGGGATTCTCGTTGTTTCGCCGCGACAGCGGGGACGTCTCCACAGGGTGATGGATGATGAAGGTCGGCTCCTCGATCCGGGACTCGACCAGCTTGTCGTACACTTCCACCTGGAGCTTGCCCAATCCCCAGGCCGGAATGACTTCAACCTCGTTCCGGCGCAGCACCTCGGCCAGGTAGTCCCGGTCGGTCACCTTGTCGGCCGGGAGGCCGCCGACCACGGACAGGGAATCGGCGAGGGGCAGCTTGCGGAACGGCGGGGCCATGGAGATTCTCTTGCCGCCGATCTCGATGGCCGGTTCGCCGCGCAGGGCGGTGAACACGCCGGAGAGCAGCTCCTCGGTCAGCGCCATGAGGTCGTGGAACGTGGCGTAGGCCCAGTAGAACTCGAGCATCGTGAACTCGGGGTTGTGCTTGTGCGACAGCCCTTCGTTGCGGAAGTTGCGGTTGATCTCGTAGACGCGCTCCAACCCGCCCACCAGGAGCCGCTTGAGGTAAAGCTCTGGCGCGATGCGGAGGAACAGGTCGATGTCCAACGCATTGTGGTGCGTGACGAACGGGCGGGCCGCGGCTCCGCCCGCAATCGCGTGCATCATCGGTGTCTCGACCTCGAGGAAGTTGCGGCCGTCAAGGAAAGAGCGGATGTAGCTCACGATCTTCGAGCGGGTCACGAACAGCTCCCGTACCCAGTCGTTCATGATGAGGTCGACGTACCGCTGGCGGAAGCGCGTCTCGACATCCTGGAGCCCGTGGAACTTCTCCGGAAGGGGCCGCAGCGCCTTGGTGACCAGCTTGACCGACTCGGCCATCAGCGTCAGCTCGCCGGTGCGGGTCTTCATGAGCTTGCCCGTGACTCCGACGATGTCGCCGACCTCGATCAGGGTGAAGCGCTCAAACTGCTCTTCTCCGAGCACGTCCTTGCGCACGTAGGCCTGGAGGCTGCCGAGGCGGTCCTTGAAGTGGAAGAAGCAGGCCTTGCCCATGTTGCGCAGGGTCATGACCCGCCCGGCCACCCGGAAGCGGGCGCTTTCGGCCTCGAGGGCTTCCTGCGTGGCGGAATCGAACCGGGCGTGCAGCGTACGGGTATCGGAATCCGGAACGAAATCGTTGGGGAAGCCTGAGATGCCCGCTTCCTCCAGTTGGGTCAGCTTCTTGAGACGGTTTTCGAGAATGATGTCGATTGGACGCGGCATGAGCGCTACTCCTTGACCTGGGAATCGGATGCTGCTGCCTGGGGTTCGGCCTTTTCGGCCGTGCTGCTCATTGCAAAACGCTTGGCGATGAACTCGAGCTCGATGTCCTGCAGGATACGATTGCTGCTCTTGGCGACTTCCATGATCCGCCGGACCAGTCCCTGATTGGGCTGGATTCCGTGCTCTTCGAGCCAGCACATGACGTTGGACTCACCGCTCATGGGCCCAACTTCCACGATCTGGCGCAGGCCGAACATACCGGCCGGGATACCCGAGTAGATCCGGTCGGCCAGCCAGTCGGCACCGGCCCTGCGGGCCTTGATGATGGCGGCAGCGTGCACCCCGGTGCTGGTGCGGAAGGCATCAGGACCCACCACGGGGTAGTTGTAGGGGATGCGCCAGTGGGTGGCCATGGCCGCCTGTCGGCAGTAGAGGAGCAGCTTGGACAGGTCGTTGTCGATGGCCCCGAGGAGCTTGAGGTTCATGAGAATCTGGTCCATGGGTGCATTGCCGCATCGTTCTCCGATGCCCAGTGCCGTTCCGTGGACGCGGGTGACGCCCTCTTCGATGGCGTGGATCGAGTTGACCAGGCCCAGCCCCCGATCATTGTGGCCGTGCCAGTCCAGCTTGATCCCCTTACCGATACCGGCGATGATGTTGCGGGTGAAGCGGATGAGGTTGCGGAGCCCGTCCGGCGTGGAATGGCCGACCGTATCGCACAAGGCGATCCGGCTGGCACCGGACTCGATGGCGACGTGGTACAGCGGGTAGAGCGTGTCGGGCTTGGCCCGGGTCGTGTCCTCGGTGACGAAGGTGACCGGGAGGCCGTAGCTGCGTGCCATGCGGATCGACTCGCGAACGAGGCGGAACATCTTGTGCGATTCCCACTCCTCGACGAACTTCCGGATGGGGCTGGTACCGATGAAGGCCAGGACCTCGACCTCGACGCCGCTTTTCTGCGAGATGTCGATGATGGGCTGGATGTCCCGGTCCAGGGTGCGGGCCGCTGCGCAGGGACGAATGGCGAGGCGTGCGGCCGAGATTTCCCGGCAGACCTCCAGGACATCCTGCTGGGCACGGAGACCGGAGCCGGGCAACCCCACGTCCGCGTACTGGATTCCCAGGTCGTTCATGGTGTGGACGAGCATCACCTTGTCGGTCACGGGCGGATCGACGACGGACGGGGACTGGAGGCCATCCCGGAGCGTTTCGTCCAGGAAGAGGATCTTCTCCTGGCTGATGGGGGCCACCTTGTCCACCTGGTTCCAGTCGTAGATGATGTCCGCCTGGTTGAACTCGTCCAGGTTGAACTGCCCGTCGTCCTTCATCGGGTTCCTCCGTCCCAGCCGCCGGATTCAGTGCGGCGCCCGCGAGCGCCCGAGACGACCTGGGGAAAAAAGGGCACTGAATATACTTGACTGCCTTTTCGAATGCAACGATTATGGTGGCAGAGGGGACGACGTCCTCAAGCGGGAAGCGGAAACGGGCTTGACAAGTCAGGCCCGATGCATATTCTCCCACGTGCTTTTCGCCCGCCGGGGGGCGGGCCGAGGACTGGAGGAAAGCGCCGTGAAGAAGAAGGAACTGGAGAAATTCCGCACGCTCCTCGAGACACAGAAGTCGGACCTGGTCGAGAAAGCCCGGCGGACGCTGGAGCAGGATATGGCCGTGGATGTCGCCGAGCTTCCGGACGACATGGACTTCGCCACGACCCAATCGGACCAGGGAATGACGTTGCGCCTGAGGGGGCGGGAAAAGACACTCCTGAAGAAGATCGAAGAAGCGCTCAAGCGCATCGATGCCGGCGAGTTCGGTATCTGCGAGGAGTGCGGTGACGACATCGGCACCAAGCGGCTGGAGGCAAGACCGGTGACGACGCTCTGCATCCAGTGCAAGAGCGAGCAGGAGCGCCGCGAGAAGCTCTACGTCTAGTTGGTCCCCGCATCGGTACCGGCAGATTGATGCCGACCGACTTGAACCACTCCCGAATTCGTGTTAATGTCATGCGAGCATCTTCCAGGAGGAGCGAATGCGTCTCTCTGCCGCCTGCCTGATCCTGTTTGTCGTTGCCCTGTCGGCCTGCTCCGGAGCCCAGCCCGCCAAGAAGGACTCCATGATGCCCGACCCCATCGCCCCGGTCACCGGTGGCGGATCGTCCATCATCGAGAAGGGCGATGTCTCCGGCGACGGAAAGCCTGACGTGTGGGGCTACTACAAGGAAATCCCCGACCCGGCCAACCCGAAGGTCGTGACCAAGGTCCTGGTCAAGAAGGAGGCCGACCTCAACTTCGACGGCCGAAAGGACATCCTGAGGGAGTTCGATGACGAGGGAATCCTCCGCCGAGAGGAGGCCGACCTCGACTTCGACGGCAACCTCGACGAGATCGTGGTGTACGACAAGGGAGTCCTCAAGGAAAAGCACGTCTTCCGCTCCGGCTCGTCCCGTCCCTTCATCTGGAAGTATTTCGAGGAGGGAAAGATGAACCGGATGGACCGGGATGACAACGGCGACGGCCGGCCCGACTACTGCGAGCTGTGGTACGCAGGCGAGAAGATCAGCAAGCGCGGCTGGGACAAGGACGGCAACGGCGAGTGCGACTACTGGGAGAACGCAGACTGAGCGCCTCCGGGATACCCCATCATTCCCCCTCCGTGAACCACGTCGTTCCCTTTCGGATGAGCGGAGCTCCAGCAACGGTCGACCTGAAGGCCGGATACCCTCGGCTGCGCCGGGCGGTCCTCCTCGGGGTGCTTGTGACCATGGGGGCAGCCAGTCCCGCTTGCCGGACGGACTCGACGAAGACGGTGGCGGCGGGCAATGTGGCGGGGGACGTGACGAGCGGTGGGCACGGCCTCGTGGTGGACATAAGGACCGGTGGAGCGGATCCTGCCGTCGCCGACCTGAAGACCGGAGCGGGGGGCCACCAGGCGGCGGATGTGAAGGCCGGCCAGGCCAGCAGCGCAGCGGTGGATGCCCGGATCGGTTCGGCGGCCGGGCCGTCGGGCCGCGGTGCCGGGACGCTGGACTGCATGGTCAACGGCAGCCCCCTCACCCGGGAGCGGATTGCCGCACTGGCAACACGAGACGGACTGACCGAGGACGCTGCCAGGCGGCGGCTTTCGGGAGCGATGCTGGTCGCGGCGGAGGCCTTGCGCAGCGGGTTTCCGGGGGCTGGCGAGGCGGTCGACCCGCTGGTGCTGGCCGACTCCTATCTCCAGCAGGTGTTCAGCAGGTCCACGCTTTGCGGCAACATCACGGAGCGGCAGCTCCGGCAGTTCTACGAAGTTTCCTACCAGCCCGGATGGACTGTCGACGTGTACCAGGGGGACGTGGTTGAGCTGCGCTGCTGCCCGAGCCTGGCCGACAAGTGCCCGGCGGAGCAGGTCAAGGGGTGCCGGGAGAAGAACCGGGAAGTGACCGTCCTGTTGGAGCAGGTGGGACGCGACTGGAAAGAGGGGCGGGCCCCGAGCCAGGCCGACCTGGATCGGCAAAACCCTGCGTTGCGCCTGACCGACTTCGGGTTTGCCGTGTTTCCGGGCATTCCGCTCGAGCGGCAGAAGGGGAAGACCCTGTTCGATCTGCCTGCGCTGCGGCGGATCATGGCGTTGAAGCCGGGGGACGTGTCGGTGCCGTTCGAGTCGGAGCTTGGGTTCCACGTGGTGCGACTGAACCGGTTCCGGCCCGCCATCACCGCCGAATCGCCGGAGTTCCTCGAGGCAGGCCGCGAGGAGCTGTGCCGCCAGCGGGTCGAGCAGACCCGGAAGGACTATGTCTCCAGGCTTCTCCAGGCCGCGGTGATCGAACCGCCGTTGCCACCGGAACCGTCGTCAAAACCTTGAAGTCGCTTGAGGGGAGCGGGGTGGAGGCGCATGGGTCTCCCGGTCTTCCTGGAGCAAACTACCAGAGCGAAGCGGGAACGAGCAAACCACCGGTCGGAGTTGGTCGACCGGGAGGCCCACGTCTGGATGGCCGGAAGATGACCGACCGGCACAATCCAATCTCGAGGCGACGACTCAGAGAACAACCAGGCACAGGGTCAGAAGGAGCATACTTCCAAAGGGTCAACCGGAGCACGCCGTCAGCTCCATGCCTCCAACAACAAGCGCTTTTCACCCTTGCATGTACCGTGCCAACCCTTCCTGAGTAGCCTTCGTTTTTTCTAAAAAACCTGTAATTTCAAGTTGTTAGGAGGGCTCGGCCAGGGGAGGGCTGCACGGGGAGGGGCGAAGGGACCGGCAGGGGTGTGTGTCCGTGGGCGACATTCTGCGGGCCTTGTGTGTCCCAAATTGAGACTTTCGTGGGGCGAATGTGTCAACCTGAGATACAGTACCGGAGGGTCGAAATCCGGAGCGACGGCGTGTGCAGCTCGAGTTTGCGGCATGACGGCCGTCTTGAGTTTCAGCAGTCAGCAGGAGTCGTGGGAATGGAGTGCGGCTGGAGTACTACTAGTTGCCCGCGGGGGCAGCGGCAGCCGGAGCGGCCGGAGCGGCCTCGGCGGCGGGGGCAGCAGCGCCCTCGGCGGCGGGGGCAGCGGCACCGTCGGCGGCGGGAGCGGCACCCTCGGCGGGAGCGGCACCCTCGGCGGGAGCGGCACCCTCGGCGGGGGCAGCGCCTTCGGCCGGAGCGGCCTCGGGAGCGGGAGCGGGGGCGCCGCCCATGCCCATCATGAATCCGCTGGCCATCTGCTGGAGCAGGGAGAGGTCTCCCGTCTGCTCCATCTGGGCCAGGACGGTCTCGATCTGGGCGAGCTGGGTCATGACCTCAGCCTTGTTCTTCGGCAGCTCAGTGGCCATCTCGGCGATGCCCTTCTTGGCCTGCTCGATGCCCTCGGTCCAGTCACGGACGAGGCCGAGGGGGAGCCACTTGCCTTCCACCTGCACGAACTTCTCGGACTCGTTGTCGCCGGCGATGTTGACGGTGACCTTCACGACGTCGCCGAACTTCTCGTCCTTCTCGGCCTCGGGCTCGGCCGTGACGGTCGCAGTGGCCAGGACGGCCATGGCGGCGTCGAGCTGGGCCTTCTGCTGGGACTCGTCAGCCAGCTTGAACGCCTGGGCGGCAACCTTGGGCAGCGTATCGGCAGCGAACTTCTCCAGGGAGAAGGTCTTGAGCTGCTCGAGGTCGGTGAGGCCCGCGGTCTTCAGCATGGTCCAGGTCTCGGCCAGGCCGTCGATGGCCTTGCCAACGTCCTCGGCGCTGACGGGCACGCCCATGTCGGTGACCATCTTCACGAGGGCTTCCTTGTTCTTGGTGGCCAGGGCGAAGGTGCGGTCGAGCAGGTTGACGACCTTGTCCCACAGCTCCTTGTCCATGGCACCGGCGAACGCCTGGACGACGCCGTCGATGTCCTTCACATAGGAAGCCGGCAGCAGGCCGAACAGGGGGGTGACGTCCTTGGCCTTGAGGGCGTTGAACACGGCCTCGACGGTCTCCTTGGCTCCGCCCTGGGCAGCGGGGGCCGGCTCTTCCTTCTTGGGCTCCTCAGCCTTGGGCTCCTCAGCCTTCGGCTCTTCCTTCTTGGGCTCCTCAGCCTTCGGCTCCTCTGCCTTGGGCTCTTCGGCCTTGGGCTCCTCAGCCTTCGGCTCGGCCGGCTTCGGCTCTTCCTTCTTCACTTCCTCCTTCTTCGCCTCTTCCTTCTTCTCTTCTTCCTTCTTGCAGCCGACGAAGCAGAGCCCCAGAGACACGACGCACACCACCAGCAGCTTCCTCATCTCATCCTCCTCGTTTCACGTTCTTTCACCGTGCTGCGGCTGACCCCCAGCCGCCGAGCACATCAATCGCCAAAACAGGGTCATTTCAAAGACCGGGCGGTTTGTACTCCTGGCTGGGGACGTTGTCAATGGGAAAAAGGGGGACGCCTGAAGCGGGCGCGATTGACTTTCGCGGCCCATTCTGATAGCGGATTCAGCCGTGTTGACGAGCTAGCGGAGGTTGCCGTGGCACGGGAGCTGGACAAGAGTTACGAGCACGAGAAGGTCGAGCCGAAGTGGTATGACCGCTGGGTGAAGGAAGGGTACTTCCACGCCCTCGATGAGAGCGGGAAGCCGCCGTTCTGCCTGGTCATTCCGCCCCCGAACGTGACGGGTGCGCTGCACGTGGGTCACGCCCTTACCTATTCCATCCAGGACTGCCTTATCCGATGGAAGCGGATGAGCGGATTCAACACGCTGTGGCTTCCGGGGACGGACCACGCCGGCATTGCCACCCAGATGCTGGTGGAGCGCAAGCTGGCCGCCGAAGGGGTGACGCGGGATCAGCTCGGACGTGAGCGATTCCTGGAGAAGGTCTGGGAGTGGAAGCACCAGTATCACCGCCGGATCACGGAGCAGTCGCGGCGTCTGGGCATCTCCGTGGACTGGGAGCGGGAGCGGTTCACCATGGACGAGGGTTTGTCCCGGGCGGTGCGGGAGGCCTTCGTCACGCTGCACGAGCAGGGGTACATCTACCGGGCACGGCGCATGGTGAACTGGTCGCCGGCCATCCGCACCGTGTTGTCCGATCTCGAAGTCGAGCACAAGGAGGTCAAGGGCAGCTTCTGGTACATCCGCTATCCGGTGGTCGGGCAGGAAGGGCGGGCCATCGTCGTGGCCACCACCCGGCCCGAGACCATGCTGGGCGATACCGCCGTGGCCGTGCACTCCACGGACGAGCGCTACAAGGACCTGATCGGGAGGCAGGTCGTGCTGCCGCTGACCGGGCGGACCATCCCCGTCATCGCGGACGACATCCTGGCCGATCCGACCAAGGGGACCGGGGCGGTCAAGGTCACCCCCTCGCACGATCCCAACGACTTCGAGTGCGGGGTACGCAACGACCTCGCCTTCATCGACATCCTGAACGACGACGCCACGCTCAACGAGCGCGTGCCCGAGACATACAGAGGCCTCGACCGGTTCAAGGCCCGGGAGCTCGTCGTCGCCGACCTCGAAGCCGGTGGCTATCTCGAGAAGGTCGAGCCCATTGCCCACTCGGTGGGGCACTGCATGCGCAGCGGCGTGATGATTGAGCCGAAGGTATCGTGGCAGTGGTACGTGAAGATGGGGCCGCCCGAGGACCCCGAGTCCATCGCCGGCGCCGCCATCCGGGCCGTGGAGGATGGGCGTATCCGCTTCGTCCCCCCGCACTGGACGGCCGAGTACTTCCGATGGCTGCGCAACATCCGCGACTGGTGCATCAGCCGGCAGCTCTGGTGGGGGCACCGCATTCCCGCCTGGCACTGCGCCCAGTGCGGCGAGGTCACTGTATCCAGACAGGATCCGCATGCGTGCGCGCATTGCGGGAGCCAGAAGATCTCGCAGGACGAGGACGTGCTGGACACCTGGTTCTCCTCCGGGCTCTGGCCGTTCTCCACGCTGGGATGGCCGGAGAGGACGAAGGCGCTCGATACGTTCTATCCCAACGCGATCATGGAGACCGGCTTCGACATCATCTTCTTCTGGGTTGCCCGGATGATCATGATGGGGATGAAGCTGATGGGGGACGTCCCGTTCCGGGAGGTATACCTCCACGCCATGGTACGGGATGCACACGGACAGAAGATGTCCAAGACCAAGGGGAACGTGGTGGACCCGCTCGACGTGTGCGCTCAGCATGGAGCCGACGCCCTTCGGTTCTCCCTGCTGGCGTTGACCGTGCAGGGGCGGGACCTCAAGCTCTCCATGGACACGATCTCGGGCTACCGGGCCTTCATGAACAAGATCTGGAACGTCGCCCGGTTCGTGTTCATGAATCTCCCCGAGGACTACTCCTGGCGCTCTCCTCTGGAGAACCGGGACAAGCTTACCGCCCAGGACAAGTGGATCCTGTCCAGGCTCCAGAAGGTGACGGCCGAGACGCAGCAGGCGCTGACCGAGTACCGGTTCAACGAATATGCCAGCGGCCTGTACCAGTTCGTCTGGCACGAGTTCTGCGACTGGTACGTCGAGCTGGCCAAGCCCTCGCTGTACGGCGAGGACGAGGGGGCCAAGGGGATGTCCCGGGATGTGCTGGTGTATGTGCTCGACCGGGTCATGCGGATGATGCACCCCGCCGCACCCTACATCACCGAAGAGATCTGGCAGATGCTGCCGTCCCGCCAGGGCGATTCCATCACCGTCGCCCAGTGGCCGGAGCCGGACGGAGCGCTGGATTTCGGGGAGGAAGCGCAGCGGTTCGTCGCGGTCATCGATACCATCGGAGCGATCCGGTCGGTTCGATCCCAGAACAACGTTCCTCCTTCGGCATTCGTGGATGCCGTGATCCGTCCTTCGAGCGCAAAGGCGGCCGAGAGCACCGCCTGGGGGCGGGAGTTCATCCTGCGCCTGGGGCGGGTACAGAAGCTGACCATCGACGTGGCTGCGGAGCGGCCGGGGAAGTCGGGGGCAGCGGTCACCGACTCGGGGACGGTATTCGTGGAGCTCGGCGGAGTCATCGACATCGACGAGGAAGTGGCCCGGCTCAAGAAGCAGGTCGAGAAGTTTGCGGTCAAGCTCGACCAGATCACTCGGAAGCTGGGGAACGCGAGCTTCCTGGAGAAGGCTCCTGCCGAAGTGATCGAGGAGCAGGAAGAGCAGAAGGCAGAGCTGGAAGCCAAGATCCAGGGGTTGCGAGAGCACCTGGCATCGTTGCAGGGCTAGGCAGGACGTCCCCATGGACGAGGGGCGCAATCCGACGTCGGACGGGAGTCGTCAGCGCCGTATGGACGCGGACGGCGGGGATGCCCGTGCCGATGCCGGGGTGCTGGGACGCATGCTGGCCGATCGGGGCATCGCCCTGGAGCCGGCCAAACTCGAGCAGCTGGCACGATTCCATGCCCTCCTCATCGACTCGAACCGCACGCACAACCTGACTCGCATCTGGGGACTCGAGGACATCGTCCTGAAGCACTATGTGGACTGCCTGATGGTGCTCCGCTTCTTGCCGCAGCTTCCCTCTCCGCTGCTCGATCTGGGCAGTGGTGCCGGATTTCCCGGCGTGCTGCTGAAGATCGCTTCTCCGGGAACCGAGATCATCCTGGCCGAAGCGCAGCACAAGAAGGCCGACTTCCTGGACGAGGTCCGGGGCACGCTGGGGATGGCGGGGCTGACGGTCGTGTGCCGCAGCATCGATCGCAACCTGCACCTGCCCGTGCAGGGGGTGATCTCGCGAGCCGTCGAAGGCATCCGGGATACGTTGCGCCGCGTGCGGACCCTGGTGCCACCGGGGGGGCGTGTGATCTTCATGAAGGGTCCGTCGGTGGATGAAGAGAAGGCTGTGGCGATGCGTGCCGTGGGCGGGATCTTCGCCGAGGTGGCGGACCATCGGTACCTGCTGCCCGGGACCGAGATGGAGAGGCGGCTCGTGGTGTTTGAGAGGCAAGGTCCGGGGGCAGGGGCAGGGGCAGGGGCAGGGGGGGGGAATGGCAACGATTGAGAGTCTCTCCAATCCCCGCTTCAAGACGTGGAAGCGGCAGGCGGACGGGGAGGTCAGGAAGACCGGCCGGACGCTGGTGGCCGGGGCCCGGGTGTGCCGGGAAGTGGTCGAGCGGCTGACGCCCGACCGAATGGCCTGGCTCCTGCCGTCAGGGTTCGAGGGGGAGTTGCCGGGGGCGGGGCGGGTCGAGCGGCACGTGCTGGCCCGGGGGCTGTTCGACGAACTGGACCGCTTCGGGACGGGGCATCCCCTCCTCGACGTCTGCGTGGAAGGGCTGGTGGAGCCTGTGGCAACGCCCGTTGACGGGCTGTTTCTCGTGCTGCCGCTGCAGGATCCGGTCAACGTGGGGGCCGTGATTCGAACCGCGGCCGGGCTCGGCATATCGGGGGCCTTCCTTCTGCCATCGTGCGCCAATCCGTTCCACCCCAAGTCGGTCAGGACGTCGGCCGGGGCCGTATTCCGGCTGCCTCTCCATCCGCTGGCCGATCCGGCCGACCTGGCGGACCAGGGGTTCGACCTGGTGGGCCTGGACAGCCACGGAGCGCCCATCGACGGGTTCCGGTTCCCGAAGCGCACGGCTCTTCTGGTCGGACAGGAAGGGGGTGGGCTTTCACAAACCAGTGGCCTGCCCCCCAGGAAGCATGTAAGAATCTCCATCGTGGCGCTGCCGATGCAGGGCATCGAATCGTACAACGCGAACGTGGCGGCGGCGCTGGCCATGTACGAATGGAAGAGACGCTCCAAGTAGTCGGATTTCCCGGACTTCACCGTTTGCGGATTGCGGCGCAGGCGATCGCAGGGCTCTGCCTCCTGGTCGCCAGTGCGGCCGGTGTCTGCGCACCCGCTGCATCCGGGGCGGTCGGGGAGCCGTTCGAGCTGGATGCCCGGTTCCAACGACTGAAGGGGCAGGCCGTCGGTGTCCTGGTCGTGGAGCAGGTTGCCCAGCGGTGCATGGCGTCGGGGCACGCCCGGTGCAACGAGGCGTTTGCTCGACTGCGGAAGCAGGCCGGTCTTCACCCGCTGGTCGCACAGGCATTGGACCGCCGCATCGCACTCGGGCGGCGGGTGGCCGGGCAGCGGGAGGAGGCGGTCAAGACCGCCGGCGGGCTCGGTTTCATCCGGAGCTGGCGAGTCCGGACTCCGGGCGGGGAGGAAGTGGAGCTTCCGGCCGACCCGGTATCTGGGGAGGTTCGTGGCAGCGACTTCCTCGAGTTTCCTCCCGGGGAGCCGGTGCGCGTCTGGGCCGACCTGGAGTCCCGCTCGGAATGCCTGGTTGCCATGCGCCTGGCCGCTGCCGACCTGTCGCAGACCTGCGTGGACGGGAGTTGCCTGGTGCGGCCCTCAGATACCCGCTCCTTCTGGGATCAGCACGTCGTGCCGGTGCGGCTGGCGGCCGGGGTGACGAGGGTGGAGCTGAAGTTCGAGCCCCTGTCCGGGCCGGTGAAGTTCGTGGCCCGGCTGACACAGCTGGACGGTGCCAGCCTGCCGTTGGGCAGCCTGGAGGGGCGGACTCAGGTACAGGGCGTGTGCAGGCCAGGCAAGGTCGATGTTTCGGAGGTGCGGACGTCGCTGGAGGGGTTGCCGGAAGGAAACGAGAAGCTGCTGCTCTCGTGCTTCTTCGGAAAGGAGACGGGACGGCCGGATGACGGGGACGGAATCCATGCCCGCGTGGCAGCGGCCCGCCTGGGGCCGTTGTCCGAGTGGCTCGAGGCATTCGAGTGCCTGGAGGGGGCGCCGGTGCTCCTGGACGTCCTGGAGCGAGGGGGCGCTGCGTGGCCCGCCAATCCGGAAGTGACGCTTGCTCGCGTGGTGTACATGCTTCGCACGGGCCGGTCCCTGGACAGTCTGGAGCTGCTGCGGGGGTTGTGCCCGGACGAGAGGTTCGGCTGCCTCACTCCACCGCAGGAGGTAAGAGCGGCACTGGCGGCGCGGGAGCCGCTGGCGCAGAGCGGTCTGGCATTCCTGGTCGAGGAGATCCTGAGACGGGCGCTGGCGCGGGCCGGGAGCACGCCTGCGCTGATTTCGGCGCTGTCCGAGGTGCTGTCGGAGCAGGAACGGTACCGGGAGGCTGCGGATCTCGTCGGGGGCTATCTGAAGGAATGGCCGGGGGACTACGAGATGGCGGCCACACAACTCTTCCTGCTGGAAAAGCTGGGCGGGGCCGGCGAGGAAGTTCAGCTTGCGGAGCGGCTCAACTGGCTGTTCCCGGTGACGCCGTTCCTGCGCCATGTGCTGGCGTCGAGCCTGGGCAGGGCCGGGGAGCGGGCGCGGGCTTCAGAGGTCTACGGGAGCCTGGAAGCCTGGATCCCGTTTCACCCCTACCTGCTGGATCAGGCGGCCCAGTTCCACTACTCGAACGGGGAGCGTGACCGGGCTCTTGCCCTCTGGAAGCGGGTGCTGAAGCTTCGACCGCAGGACCGGAGCCTGCGCGGGCTGCTGGCCCGACTGCAGTCTGAGGGCGGAGTCTCGAGGCCCCGATTCTCCGACGCCGACATCCGCAAGATGGCGGAGGCCATCCAGGGTACCGGTGCGGCCCGACTGGCCGGTGTCATGGACTCGACGTTCGTGGAGGCGCACGCAAACCGGGCCTGGCAGCTCGAACGGTGGGTCGCGGTCAAGGCCATCGCTCCGGTGGAAGCCGGCTACCTGGATCTCGGCGTTGCCTACGATTCCTTCCTGGAAGAGGCGACCGTGCTGCGCTCGGCGGTGCTGCGGGCGGACGGTAACGGGGCCGTCCAGGCCATTCCTTACGGCGACGTGGGGTTGAGCGAGGGGGAGTTCAACCTCTACTATGACATGCGACAGGTGAGCTTCTCGGTCCCCGAGCTGCTGCCCGGGGACGTCGTGGTCGTTGCGTGGCTCGTCGAATCGTCTCCATCGCCGCTGCGCACGCCGTTTTCCGGGATCGTCTGGTTGCAGGAGGACTACCCCAAGAGCGGTGCCCTGGTCGAAGTTCAGGTTCCGCCGGATACCGACCTCTTCTGCCGGGCGGGGCCGGAGGGCAGCCTGTTGTCCCTGCACCAGGAGGTCACCGCCCGCAGCGAGGGAACGGTGCATCGTTTCCGCTTCGGCCCCATTCCGGCGCTTTCCGCTGAGCCGCTCGGGCAGGGTCGATTCCAGACGGCCGTCCATTTCCAATACTCGACCCTGGCCACCTGGGAGGACTTCGCCCGCTGGTATGCACCCGTGGTTTCCCCCCTCTCGGGAGGCGATGCTGCGATGAAGAGCCTGGTGCGGCGGCTCTCCGAGGAGGCGGGGGGGGACCGGACGCTGCTGACGGAGGCGATTTGCCGCTACGTGGCCGACGAGGTGCGCTACGTCGGTCTCGACTTCGGCGTCCACGGGCTCAAGCCCTATGCGCCGGCCGAGGTCTTCCGTCGCGGGTTTGGCGACTGCAAGGACAAGAGCCTCCTCCTGGTGACTCTCCTGGCCGAAGCGGGCATCCCGGCCCACGTCGTGACCGCGAGCACGCTGTCCATGGGGGCAGTGGAGCTGGACCCCGGTGCCCCAACGCCGTACGACCATGCGATCGCGTATCTTGACGAGCCCGACGTGTATTTCGACCCGACCGCCCGATTCGTAGGCCTGGGGCTGCTGCCGTGGCAGGTGGAGGGGGCAAGCGGCGTGGTCATCGATCCGGTAAGCCCGCGCAAGGTCCAGTTCGGCGAGTCCCGCGCCGAGGACAACCGATCGGCCCTCACCGTTTCGATCTCGGCCGGCGAGCCCATGTCGTTTGCCGCAACGCTCCAGTTCACCGGACAGTTCGTCTGGAGGGTGCTCCAGGTTGCGGAGAACCGGGGGGCCTGGGAGACCGAGCTCGAATCCTACCTGGCCGACTACCTGCCCGGTGCGGACATCGAGGACATCCAGGAAGACCTGCTCCCCGGTCCGGTACCCGAGCTGAACGTGACGCTGACCGGGAGCTGGGCTCTGCCTGGGGCCGCTCTGAAGGTGACTCCGGACCTGGATGCGCTCGACCGGTCGACCACGCTGCCCGAGCGGAAGCAGCCGCTTCAGTTCGGGTATGCCTACGTGCAGGAGGTCCGCCTGGAATTTGCTCCGGGGACGGTCCGGATGCCCGTCGGCGTGTTTCACGCGGTGCAGGAGGAGGATGCGGCGTTCGTCGTCCAGGTGGAAGCGCTCCCGGACGGCGGCTCGGTACTCGGCTTGAGGCTCGAGCAGAAGAGCCGGACCGTTCCCGTCGAGAGGTATGCGGCCTTCCGCAGGCTCGTCCAGCAGTTGCGCGCCGCCGTGGCGGCAGTCGAGGGGGTGGCCGATGCGAACTGAGCCTCGAACCGCCCTCATCCAGCGCTTTGGACGATTCCCCGCCGTGGCGGCGGCTCTGCTGTGTGGAGTCTTCTGGGGGGGCACCGGACCAGGGCTGGCCGCGGACAGGGCGCTGGCTTCAGGGGTCGGGACGGGGGATGCCGACGCCCGGGAGGAGCGGCCCGGGGACGGGACCGGGGAGGGCGGCGACAGGGGCCGGGAGGGGGCGGAAAGGTCGCTCGAGGCTGCGGACGAAGCGTTGCAGCGTGGAAATCTGGCCGGGGCCTGCGCCGGCTGGGTGAGCTTGCTTGACCGGGAGGATTCCCTTGCGGAGGAGGCTGCAGAGCGGCTGGAGAGCCGGCTGGACCGCTGCCCCCTGTCCGCCGGGGTGCCGTTGGTGGTGCAGGCTGCCATGCGGGCCTCGGAGAATCCCAGGCACGTGTTCCGGCTCCACTCACTGGCCAGTCGGCTCGGCGTGAGATACCGGGATGCGAAGGCCGCGGGGATGCTCCCGCTGCGGGTCGAGCCCGTGGCCGGCAGAACTGCCCGATCGACGGCACCGGTGCAGGCCGCTCTGTCCGGGGTTCCGGTGCAGCCCCCAACCGAGCCTCCGTCACCGGCCTTTGTCGGAGCCCTCCAGACACTGCGTTTCTGCCTGAACGTGGAGAGGGAACAGGCCGTTCACCTGCGGCTCGCTTTGCCCAATCCCGCCTCGGTCTGGCTCGGCGGAGAGGTATTCGCCGTCAGGGACGCGTCCACAACGGGGACCGACCCGGACCTTTATCGCACGCTCCGTCTGGCTCCCGGGACACACTGCCTCGACGTAGTGCAGGCGGTGCGGGTACCCGGACAGCCCATGCTGCACGTCCTCCCCCGAGACCCTGGCAGCGCTGCTGACGGGGCCCGGCCAACGGGAGGACCAGAGGCTCCCGCCGGGGCTGGTTCCCGGGACGCCCCTCCTTCGTCGGGAAGCCCTCGTGCGTCGCAAGTCGTCGACGCCTCGTCGGCTCAGGGCGTCGAATCAGAGGCACCGTCCGGACCGGCGGCTCCGGACGACTGCCTTGCGCTTCTGGACGAGGTACGGCAGCACCTCGAGAACGGCGAGGAGCAGGCTGCCGAGATGCGGCTCCAGGAGGTCGCTGGCGACTGTCTTTCGACCGCGGACGGGCTGCTGGTCCAGGTGGAGCTCTTGCAGGCGCGGCAGTGGGCCCCGTTGGTCGATGAGCTTCTGGACGAAGCATTCCGGCGCTATCCGGAGGATTGCGACGTCATCGGGCGATGGGTGAATCGCAGGCTGGAGCGGGGAGAGATCCCGTCGCCGGATTCCCTGGCGGTCGTGTGCGAGGACGTCGAGCGTCTGCTCCGTCCACTGGCGATTTCGGGGCCGCCTGCGGACCCCCTGGAGGGGCTCCAGGATGCCGGAAGGACGCTCCGCTACAAGCTGCTGCCCCTGCTGATCGCCGAAGGCGATGTGCGGGTCGAAGAGGCGCTCGACCGGCTCGCCCGCAGCGACCTTCAGCTTGGATGGCTGATGACCGACTGGTGGCTGGCCCGTGGGGAATCGGACCGGGCGAGGGCCATGGCCGATGCGCTGAGCATTCATCCCGGTACGACGGCGGGGGTACGGGCCCAGGTGGGGCGGCTCTTCAACTGGGGAAGAAGCCGTCCGGAGTGGAGCGATCCGGAGCGGGTCGTGCGCTCCTACCTGGAATCCGGGTTTGCGCAGGGGATGCCGCAGGTGATCGTGCTGGACGAGGGGGTAGTCGTTCCCTCGCCCAACGGCTGGTACACGCTGGTCCAGACCACTCTGACCCACGTGGTATCCCCGGATGCTGCCGAGTCAATTGGCGAGGTGAGCCTGGCCCCGGACGAGGAGCTCCTGGCGCTGGCCGTCCGCAAGGCCGACGGTACGTGGAACGGGCCCGAGGAGCTGGGGCAGTCTTCGGCGGGCAAGGACACGATCTCGCTGCCCGGGCTGGTCCCCGGGGATTTCGTCCTGAAGCGGACGGTGCGGGAGCTCCAGGCCGATTCGGTGGGTGGCTGCCACCGATTCCCTCCGTTCTACTTCGGACATCGGGATCTGCCGATCTTCCTCGGCCGCTACGTGGTATCGAATCCCGGTTCGGGCCTGGAGTACCGGGTGCGGGGGGAGGTCGAGGTCGCCGAGGCCACTACCGGACGATGGGAATTCGTCGGCCGGAGCATCGAGCCGGCCCCGGCCGAGCCCTGGTGTCCGGACCTCGAGGCCGGAGTGGCCCTGGTGGAGGTGGCCAGCCCGTGCCTGGACTGGAACGGGCTGCGGGATGGCCTGGGCGACCGGGTCGTGGAGCTGTGCGATGTGCCGTCGCCGTTTGCGGGATTGGAGCCGGCCGAGATCTACGAGAAGGTGTTGGCGGTCATCCGGATCGATCCCGAGGCCGGGGTCTTTTCCCAGCCCTACTCCGAAATTCTGGCCGGAGGGAGCGGGAACCCGGTGCTGGCGCTCTACTGCTCGCTGGCGCAGGCGGGAATCGACGCCCACCTGGTGGCTGTAAGCTCGGCTGCGGCCCCGCCCCTCGACCTTGCCCGTCCCTTGCTCTCTCCGTTCGACGGAACGGTGGTGTACGTGGCCGGGCGCGAGGCTGCCTGGTTCGACCCGTACGACCCGCTGTCCGCTCCGGGGAGAGTGAGACGTTCCTATGCCGGGCGACCTGGTCTCGTGCTGACTTCGAGGTATCCGCGGCTGTTCGTCTCACTACCCCAGGCCGCGGCACTGGACGCGTGGAAGATCCGGGTCGAGGCGGAAATTGACGGCGACGGAGCGGTGGCCGGTCACCTGGAGATCGAAGGCCGAGGCCAGGCGGCAGCCGAGCTGCGACGTCAGGCCGACGGGCCGGCAGAGGGCCGGGAGCGACTGGCCTCCGGTGTGGTCGGGCAGGTGATGCCTGGAGTCCACGTGGAGGCCTCGAAGTTCTCGGTCCGGGGGAGAACCGCTCAGCTGTCCGCAGACTTCGGTCGTGGCCCCGGTGCGGAGGAGCGCTTCCTCCTGCTGCTGCCTCCGATTCCGGCTCGTGAGCTGTCCCAACTTCCTTTCCGGACCACTCCCCTCTTCTTCCCGGGGTTCTACAACATCGATCTCGACGTGGAGATGAAGACCGAGGCCGGTCGCTTCGTCGTGGCCGCCGGAACCCAGAAGGTGGAGACGACATTTGGCAGCATCGAGCTGAAGGTCGAGAACGGCGGGGATGTCCTGCGCGTGAAGAAGCGGGCCTCAGCGGCGCCGGCGAGAGTGGCACCGGACGGCTACTCGAACCTGGTGCAGTTCCTTTCCGCTGCCCGGCGCATGGCCGGAATTGCAGTCGAGGTGGCGGGTGAATCGCGGGACGACTGAGACTCGCGGGCTCAGACTTGCGGCGGCACGTCTTGCCTCCGCCGTGTGCGTCCTGCTGCTCGTGTACTCGGTCAGCTTCGCACTCATGCGGCTTGCACCCGGCGGGCCGTTCGATCGGCTCCAGGGGCTGCCCGAGCAGACCGTGGAGAACCTCGAGCGGCGGTTCGGCCTGGACCGCCCTGTCGGGGAGCAGTATTGGGTGACGCTGAGCGGCTACCTGACCGGAGACCTCGGGCCCAGCCTGAGCTTTGCCCCCGGGAGGAGCGTCGGGGAGGTGCTGGCCGAGGCCCTACCGGTTTCGCTCGAGCTCGGGGCGTGGGCGCTGCTGGTGGCACTGGCTATCGGGGGGGCTGGCGGGCTGGCCGCGGGGCGGCGTCCGGGACGGCTGCTGGACCGCGTGACGACGGGCATGGCGCTGGCCGTGATCTCGGCCTCGCTCATCGTGCTTGGGGCTCTCGGACGTGAGCTGCTGGCGTTGCCCGGCGTACCGCTGGAGCTGGGCGGCTTCGACTCCTGGAGGAACAAGCTGCTTCCGGTGCTGACGCTGGGGATATCGTCGGGGGCCGTGTTTCAGCGGCTCATCCGGGCCAACGTGGCGCAGAGGATGTCGGAGGGGCTGTGGGCCGCGGCAGCCGCCCGCGGCGTCCCCCCGCTTCGGATCTTCTGGCGCTACGTGGTACCGGCCGCGCTCATCCCCATGCTTGACTATGCCGGACCGGTAGTGGCCGGTATCCTGACCGGTTCCTTCGTGATCGAGGCCATCTACGAAATTCCTGGGGCCGCTGCGTGCTTCGTTCACGGTGCCCAGGGGAGGGACTACACGCTCGTCATGGCTGCCATCCTGGTCTATGCGGCGCTGCTCATGGCCTGCAACTTCCTGTTTGAGACGCTGCACTGGCTCGTCGACCCGCGGCAGCGGCTGGGGCGGGACGGAGGGCCGACATGAAGGGGTTTGCCCTCCCCATGGCCCTGTTCGGGGGGCTGGTGCTTGCCGCCGCATTGGCCGGCCCGCTGTCGGAGAGCGTGGCCGGGTTCCGCTACGACCGGCCCGATCCGTCGTCCCCCCTCCTGGAACCGGGCGGGCTCTCGGTATCCGCACACCCCCGCTCTTATCGTCCCGACGATGCCCTCATGCAGGCGCTCGACGCTGACGGGGACGGCCTGATCGCGTGCACCCGCTCTCCACAGGGACGATGCTTCTGTCCGGAGCTCGAGGAGCTGGCCTCGGTGGCATCCCGGCTGCGGCGTGGTTTCGAGGCTGAGGCAAACCGTGGCGTTGGGTTGGACCGGGGAACTGATATGGACCGGGGAGGAGGGGTGGCCCTGGAAGCGTGGGAGCGACTCCTGGGCACGGTACCGGAGCGGATGGCCGCACGGCTGAGCGGCAAGCGGCTGGACCTCGACGGGGACTCGACGATCTCACGCAACGAGTGGGCCACGGGGACGGCCTTCCTGGGCCTCGACGGGCAGGATGCCGCCCTGTTCGACGCCGACTTGGACGGCCAAGTGACTGCTGTGGAGCTTCAAGGCGTCCCCGTGATGCGGACGCACATCCTGGGTACCGATGCTCTCGGGAGGGACCTGCTGGCCCGGCTGCTCTACGGGCTGCGCGTGTCGCTCCTGGTATCGCTGGCCGCCGCAACGGTGAGCCTGCTGCTGGGAACGCTGCTCGGCCTGCTGAGCGGCCTTGTTGGGGGGAAGACCGACCGGGCATTCCTGAGGCTCCTGGAGGTGCTTCAGAGCGTGCCGTTCCTGTTCCTGGTAATCCTGCTGTCCGTGTTTGCCAGAGACGTGCTGAAGCTGCGCTGGCAGGAGGCGGAGACCGCGGCCCTGGCGCAGGCGGTCCTGCTGTTTGCCGCACTCGGAGCGGTGCAGTGGTTCTCGCTGGCGAGGTACGCTCGGGGGCTTGCCGTGTCGCTCAAGGAGGCCCCGTTCGTGCAGAGCCTGGCCGGAATGGGCTTTTCCACCCCCCGGATTGTGCTGCGCCACATCCTGCCCAACACCGTGTTGCCGATTTCCGCATACGCGGTGCTGCTGGTCCCGGCCCTCGTACTGGAGGAGGCATTTCTCTCGTTCCTCGGATTCGGAATCCAGCCCCCCTATCCCTCGCTCGGAATTCTGCTCGGCGAAGGGGTGGCGCACATGGCCGGGTCTCCGGTGCTCCTGGTGGCCCCGGCTGCGACGGTGCTGGTGCTGGCGTTCAGCGTGAACCTGCTGGGAGAGGCGCTTGCCCGGCGGCTGGGCGGAGGGAGGAACGGGGCATGATCCGGGCCAAAGAGCTATCCATCTCGACTCGGGATGGCCGCATCATCGTTCCCCCCATCTCCTTCGAATGCCCCCGCGATCGCATCTTCCTGTCTGGAGCCAGTGGCGCCGGCAAGACGACGCTCATCGAGCACATGGCAGGTCTGTCCCCTCACAAGGCCTCCGGTCTGCTGGAGCTTCCCGGGCCCGCGCTGCTGGCGATCCAGGACGCCTCGACGACCTTCTCCCCCTATCGGCGGCTGCTCGGGCAGCTCCTCGATGGACGACGGTTCTGCACGCGGGACGAATGGGACCGGGGACTGGCGGGAAACCTGGCCGCCCTGGGCCTCGACGAATCGGTGCTTTCCCTCTATCCGCACCAGCTGTCCGCCGGCATGATGAAGCGGCTCCTGCTGGCTGCCGTGCTGGCGGCGCGGGCACCAGTGACCCTGCTCGACGAGCCGACCGCCGGCCTCGATCCCTCGGTCCGTTGGAGCGCTCTGGAGCTTGTCCGTCGCAGCGCATCCGCCTACGTCATCGCGACGCACGACCCGGAGCTGCTGGCTGCGGCCCGACATGAGCATCGGCTGCACCTTGGGCCGCTCGGGAAGGAGGGCCCATGAGCGAGCATCCGAGCCACGCCGTGCTCCTGGACCGCGTCTGGGTCCGTCATCCCGGTGCGGCCGGCCATGCGCTGCGGGATGTTTCGTTCCGCCTCCCGGAACGGGGCCTGCTCGCCGTTGTGGGCGAGAGCGGTGCCGGCAAGAGCACGCTGGTCTCGCTTCTCTCCGGCTTTCGCTCCCCGGACAGCGGAAGGGTCGAGATTTGCGGCAGGAGCCTGGCCGTCGGAGGCCCGGACCTGCGGGGGGTGCGCCGGAAGCTCGGGCTCATTCACCAGCTTCCCCGCCCGTCGCTCGATCCGACCCAGACCGCACTGTCCGCCGTCGCCGAGCCGTTGGTCCATCTTGCCGGAGTGCCTCGAAAGGAGGCTTTTTCTCGAGCCTCGACCCTGCTCGAACGCCTCGGGATTGGCCCGGACCTGCACCCACGCAAGCCGTCGGCCCTTTCCGGGGGGCAATGCCAGCGGGCGGCCGTTGCCCGGGCGCTCGTCCACGAGCCCGCCGTGCTGCTGGCCGACGAGGCTACGGCATCTCTCGATGACTCGACCGGAAGGAGCCTGCTGTCCGAGTCTACCGGCCTTGCCCGGGAGCGGGGGCAGGCCGTTCTCTGGGTCACGCACCGGCTGGACGAGGCCGAGCGGCTGGGCGGAGGGCTGCTCGTCCTGCTGGCCGGGCTGGCTGTCGAGCGCATGGAGAGCTTCCGGTCGTGGGACGAGGTGCGTCACCCCTACAGCGTCCATCTGGCCGCCGCCCGTAGGGCTCCGGTTCCCCCATTCGTCACGTCCCGCACCGGCTGTCCCTTCCAGCACGGCTGCTCCCTCGTCCTGGACGCATGCCGGTCAGCGATCCCGGCCGAGGCCGAGCTTTCCCCGGGACGCTGGGTGAGATGCGTGGCGGCTCGCCCGGATTGAGACGATCTGCCGGGCCCGGTGGCCTCAGTAGGAGCTGGGAATCGGACCCCAGAGCGGCAGCTCGGGAGTGGCAAGGGCTGTCCAGACGTGGAGTCGGGAGGGCTCTACCGAGGTCATGTCGTTGAGTCGTACCACCGATCCGGTCGGAACCTCGAACCTCAGGTCGGTTGGGGCGGGTCGGTCGAGCCACTCGACGTCGGTCCGATCCGCCAGGTGGTCGAAGACGTAGCGCCCGTACCAGGTCACGACCCAGTACCACCCGGTCCTGACCGGGATCACGGCCAGATGACACGGCAGTCCATCGGCCCAGGAAACCGCCATGTTGGTGGCGACGAGGATGCGCTCCTCGATCCGTCGTGTGCGGGCATCTCGGCTGGCGGGAGTCAGGAGAGCATGGTTGCCGGCAGGAGCGCTGGCGAGGTCGATGGAGATGACCTGGCCGTCCCCTTCCCAACGAAGGTCGGGCTCAGCAGGTGTGCCGCCGAGAGCATCGCGGATGGAGCTTATGGGGTGGTGCATGAGGTCTGCGAGTAGCACGACCGGGCCACGGCGCAGGTCCGGTCCTCCCAGGCCGTCGATGGTGTGCTCGGGAGGGGCCGGCGTGCCCGAAAGCGTATGCAGGATGTCCTTGGGGTGCTCAACGAAGCGGTCAAACCCCGGGGCCGCCAGGTCGGACAGAAGGCTCTTCCAGCGCTCGGCCAGCAGCGAGGGGGTCCACAGATCCCGGCACCGCCCGAAATCCGGCAGCAGGGAGCGTTGGGCCAGGCGTTCCCGGTCCTGCCGTGCATACTCCCCTTCGACCGACAGCAGCATGGGAGGGACCACCGGGTAGTCCTGGAAGATGTAGTTCACGCGGGCATCGAAATTGCGTCGGTCCAGGGGGGCTTCCCACCTCGAGGCGAGCGGCTGCAGCACCGCCAGCAGCACGGTGGTGCCGACGAAGATCCCGGTGGCCGAGACCCGGCACACCCGGGGGATTCCGTCCGGGTTTGCCGGAACGAGGGCCCGGATCGGTCCGGCCAGACGTCCTTGAATCAGCGGAGCGTAGGTCTCGACCAGGGCCGCCAGCCCGAACACGATGGCGGCACCGACCGGCTGAGCGAAGCTCAGGTAGACCCCCATCTTGTTCGGCTCGACCCAGTTGGCCATGGTGCACAGCAGGGCCAGTTGCGGAAGGAACCAGAGCAGGCCCGCAACGGTGGCCGTCCTGTGTCGTCGCATTCCCCACCACACCCCCACGGGGATGAGGGCGATCCCGAGAATGCCGAACGCCTGCAGGATCGTGAGCGGAAATTCCAGAAGGGTCGGGAACCCGTTGTAGGGGCTGCGGAGCGGCTCGGGGACGAACGGCCAGGACAGGAGGCCCCGCACCGTCACCTCCAGCCCGAACAGAGAGTGCTGCGTCGGAGGCATGGAGATGAAGGACTCGTACAGTGGTCCGCCGTTGGCAAACCGGATGGCATGGGCAATCCCGCACGGTGCGGCAAACAGCACCGTACCGAGTGCGGACAAGGCCAGATTCGCCCACCGCCCGCTGCCGAGCAGGGCCGTCACCCAGGAAGCGGAGTAGTGAGGTCGGTCGCTCTCCCTCCAGACCACCCACAGCAGCGCCGGCAGCGACAGGAGCCCCACGTGGCGGATGCCCAGGAGAAGCCCGAAGAACATGCCGCAGAACAGCCACTGGGTCCTGCGCTGAAACAGGAAGTAGGCCAGCACCGTGCCGAGCCCGAGGCTCATGGTGTTCTCGTCCTCGAGCGGAATGGACAGGACCGCTGGGTTGAGCGACAGGACCGCGGCCAGCAGATAGCCCGGCGCAGTGCGGCCGAGCAGGCTGCGGCCCAGGTGGAAGCCAAACCATGCGGTGAGCAGCCCGAAGAACAGATGCACCAGGTGGAAGCCGGCAAACCCGAAGAGCGCCATGAACGGTGCCACGAAGACCGTCGGCCCGAGCCGCTGACCGCCATTCCAGACCAGGAAGGCGTTGCGCCCCTCGAAGCAGCTCAGGCAGCCGTTGAAGCCCACCGGCGGGTCTGCCGTGAGGTAGTCGAAATAGGGGAGGACGCCCGCCCTCGAGACACACCGTTCCTGGTCGAACAGGACGCTGTCGTAGCTGAGGAGCCAGACCACCGAGACGAAGATCAGGAAGAGCACGAGGCCGGGAGAAAAGGCCTTCCGGACACGGGTCCCCAGCACCTCCGGCAGAAAAGCAAAGCTCCCTTCGAGCCGTCGCAGGGCCAGGATGCAGGCGGCCACGGTCACGGCAGCGACTCCGGCAAGCAGCCCTGCCGAGACGTGTGCTTCCGCCAGCAGCCCGACCAGCCCGGTGAGCAGCAGACCCCAAAAGCAGGTCCAGCAGGTGCCCACGGCGAACGCAACCGCCACCGGCGCATCCTCGAACTTGTCCCGGGCCAGCAGGCGGACGAGGAGGAGCCCCGGCAGCAGGAACAGCGCCAGGACGATGACCAGGAATTCCGCGACGGTGATCAGCACCATGCTCCTTGCTCCCCCCGGGCGCATTGTAGACGCGATCGGCCCCCCTGTCGACCCGACTCGCATCGACCATGAAAGTGAATCTTGTTCGCATCGCTTTCTCGGTATACCATGGAGGCGGTAGAGAAGGAGAACATGGCCCCGCTGAGGTCGAGCCAAGTCGGAGCAAAGCCCCTGTCCGCCGTGGTTGCGGTTGTGGCGCCGTGCGTGCTGGCCGGGTGCGGCAACGGCTCCGGCAGCAACCAGCAGTCGTTCACCCTGGGCTGGCTCCTCCTGTCCCTCCTGGTGCTGTTCATGCTGGTGCTGTTCGTGGGGCTCATCCGCTACCTGAAGGCGGGCCGCAAGAAGGATGAGCCTGAGCAGCGCCCCCTCGACTACGAGTACAAGGCGGACAAAGACGAGGACGACGAGCTTTGAGGGGCTCCCCGCTTCATCCACGGTAACCCTGCCTGGTGGAGATTCAAGGCCTTTGCCGCTGGAGCCGGGCGGCCCATCACGGAGCTGGCTCGTCCTTGGAGGGTAGGTCGAACGCCACGTACAGGAGCCCCTCGGAACGGACCAGGATCCCGGTTCCCTGGTGATTCAGCTCAAAGCCATCCCCTTCCAGGAGCAATGAGCGCTCGATGTGCACTTCCGAGGTATCGGGGGGCAGGGGGGAACCGTCCACCTCGATCCTGGCCGAGCCCAGGTTCGCGTGAAAGATGATCTGGTAGGTGATCGGGCCGTTTCGTGTGGCCACTCCCCTCGACGAAATCTCGAGGCCGTTGGCGAAATCGACGTACGAGGTGATCCCGGTGGCCAGCCGGTAACAGTCGGCCATCTCGATAGTCACGCCCCGATTGGTGTAGTAGGCCGATCCCCGGGCCGGAAGCACCAGCTCGAAGCGGGTATCGCCCTGCGCCTTCCACTTGTCCAGGAGGGTGCGCTCGGTGGCCAGGTACGCGGCCAGAGAGTCCCGGACCGCTTGCCTCTCTCCCTGGAACGGGGCCAGCACCCGGGGGACGTCGGGCAGCACCTCCGCCGTCTCGTCCGAGAGCAGGTCGAGCGCGTACCGGAACAACGAATCACCCTTCTGGCATGCCTCTTTCCAGTCCTCGTCGTCCAGGCCGTCCAGCAGGGTCCCGAGGGCCAGTCCAACCCGGTAGTATTTCCACTTCTGGAGGTCCCCCGGCCGAAACGTCTTGAAGTAGCGCACCAGCTCTTCGGCTGCGGCACTCGGCGTGGCCAGCCCCGCGGCAACGGCATACGCCTCCTCGACGTACCGGGCGGTTCCCTCGATCCGCTCCTCCCACTCCTCGATGCCCGCTGCACCCGGCCCGACCCCTTCTCGACCGTACCGCACCGACCGGGTGGCCAGGTACTCGGCCAGCGGCTTGTCGGCACCGCCGGCCGTCTGGATTGCGACCAGCCGCGCGAGCATCATCTCCTCGGCCCTGGCGGAGAAAGCGTTCTCCTCGTCCTCGTAGGGGTAGCGGCAGAGCTCCGGGAAGGGGACGGACACCCACTGCTGCTGGTACTCGTGGAAGATCTCGTGCACGACCAGCCGGAACCAGCTCTTCTTATCGGCCTGGTCCAGGTGCCGGACCAGGAAGAACGTGTGCCCCTGCCACTCGACGTTGCGGGCAAACGGGAGCCCGTCGGAAAAGGGGAGGGTCCTGGAATCCACCATCCAGACCGTTTCGTCCACGCGGGGGTCCACCACGCGGGCAGCCCCGGTCGGGTCGAACCCTGGATTCACCAGGAAGCTCCTCGCTCCCGGCCGGAAGACGATGAGCGGGAAATCGTGCGGCCGGTACCCGGGCCAGATGCGTCTGCCGTGGGCACGGCTCGTGGCCCAGGCAAGACCTACGGCCTCCAGCGCCTCGACCTCCTTGTCGGACAGCACGGTCCCCGTGGACACGACGGGGGTGGGGGAGGGACAGCCTGCCAGGAAGAGCACCGAGAGAGCCGCCAGGGGCAGGAATCGCAACACGTTCATGCGCCCGATAGTATCCTCGAACGCCCCCCGGGGCCAGCGAAACCCAGATTCCGCGGTTGATAGCCGGCTCGGGGCGGATGTAGAATCCCCCCTCGGCGGAAGGAGAATTCCCCTCGGAGGTGGCAGGATGGTCCCGAGTGTCGCTGTAGTGCAGTTCGATCCGATGCCCGGGGATGTTGCGGGCAATTCCCGGCGCATGGCGGAAGCCATAGCCCGGGCACGCTCACTCGGGGCGGAGCTGGTGGTGTTCCCCGAGGAGGCCGTCACCGGCTACTGCATCGGGGACTTGAACCGCAACGGGATGCTGGTGCGGGAGAGCCTGGCCGCTGCGGAGCAGGTGCTGGCCCCGGCATCGCAGGGGCTCGTAGTCGTGGTGGGGCTGGTGGCTCCGGAACCCGCGGCATGCCTCAACGACGGAGCGGCCGGGGCACGAAATGCGTTCCTGGTGCTCCAGGATGGCCAGGTCGTCGGCCGAGGGGCCAAGGCGCTGCTCGTGGATGATGGTGTGTTCTACGATTCCCGCTACTTCCTCCCTGCATGCGAGCCGGAGATCCGTCCCATCGAGGTTCGGCTGGCCAACGGTCCGTACCGCCTGGGAGTCCAGGTCTGCCACGACATGTGGGACGACTTCTCTGCGGTTCGCCCGTCCCGTCTGCTTGCCGACCGGGGCGCTCAGCTCCTGATCGTGATCAACAGCTCCCCGTTCTGGTGCCGTCGCCTCGGGCAGCGCCTGGAAGTCGCAAGGCGGCGTGTGGCCGAGACCGGCGTGCCTCTCCTGTATGCCAACACCTGCGGCGTGCAGGACAATGGGAAGAACGTGATCCTGTTCGACGGCGAGAGCTTCCTGCTCGATGGGGCGGGGCAGCTCGTGGGGCTGGCCGACAGTTTCCGGGACGGCATCTTCCTGTTGCCCGGGAAGGGGGACGTTTCTATTCCGCAGCGCAGTCGGGCCGAGGAGCTGTCCGCCGCTCTCCGGTTCGGCTTGGCCGGGTTCTTCCGTCGCACCGGCTTTTCCGGTGCGGTGCTCGGGCTGTCCGGAGGCGTCGATTCCGCAGTGTCCGCGTGCCTGCTCGTGTCCGAGCTCGGCCGTGACAACGTGCTCGCGTTGAACATGCCGACCCGGTTCTCGAGCCGGACGACGCAGGATTGCGCCAGGGAGCTGGCCCGCCGGCTGGGCATCGAGTACGTGGTGCACAGCATCGAGGAGACCGTGCAGCGCAAGAAGGCCCAGCAGGAGGCGATCTCCGCAGCGCCCATGAAGGGGCTCACGTTCGAGAACGTCCAGGCCCGGGAGCGGGGAAACGTGCTCATGACCTGGGCCCAGGAGCGGGGCAGGCTCGTGGTCGGCAACGGCAACAAGACCGAGTTCCAGCGCGGTTACGCTACTCTCTATGGAGATATCGTCGGAGCAGTCATGCCCCTCGGTGACGTGGCCAAGACTGACATCTATCGGCTCGCACGGCACATCAACGCCACCCAGGGGAACCCGATCCCGGACGACATCCTGACCATCCCGCCGTCGGCCGAGCTGAGCGAGGCGCAGGACGTCACCAAGGGGCTGGGCGACCCATTCGACTACGATGTCGAGGCCCCCATGGGGCAGGAGCTCATCGAGAACGAGCGGACGCCGGCCGAGCTCCGGGCGCTGTTCGAGAGACGGGAGCTGGACTCCGACCTGTGGAGCCCGGTTCGAAAGGACATCCCCATCTATGACAAGATGACGCCGGAGCGGTTCGAGCAGGTGGCCTGGGAGGTGTTCCGGGCCATCGAGGCCACGACCTACAAGCGCATCCAGGCACCGCCCATCATCAAGGTCTCCCGCAAGGCCTTCGGGTTCGACTTCCGAGAGTCCGTGTTTGCAAAGATGAAGCTGGGGTAGGGGCTCACTCCCCCTGCTTCTCCAGCAGGATCCGGCTGCGCAGCTCCTTGACCTTGGCAGGCTCGACCGGCACCCAGCGCTGCTGGCGGATCTTGCGGTCCAGCTCTCCGGGGTCGAGCTGGATGCTGGTCACGAGCCGGCCGTCCAGGGAGAAGACATGGGCTCGAGCCCTGGGCCCTAGCACCACGATGGCGTTGCTGCGGGAATCGAGATAGAAGCGCTCGTCAGAGGCCCGCTCGACATCGGTCAGAGCGTTGCGGATGGGGCGATCCCCATCGGAGTGGCGCTCCACCGCGTGGGAGGTCCGGTACGTCCGGGGACGGAACGCACGCTCGAGGTCGGCCTTGAGCCACGTCAGGATGGGGGACAGGTGCGGCGCAAGCTCCATCCGCTTGCCCATCCGCTCCGCCTGGACCATGAGCCGGCCCACGGCATCGATCTTCTGCCGGGTCGTACGCACGATCTGGGCCAGCGCCGAGGCCGGGGAGAGCGGTGCGCTGTCGCCCGCCGCAGCGCCGATGGCCTCGGGCGTCAGTCCCAGGAGGTTGAGCCGAAGCCGTCGGCGCTCCGTGCCGCTGCCGGTCTCGACGAGCTGGAACGTCAGCGCCACCCGGTGCGGTGGCGTGCGGGTCAGCCCCAGGTCGGACGGTACGAGGCCCGCCACCACCTGGCCGTGCACGTTGTAGGTCACGCTGTCCCGGCCGAATGCGGGGAGCATCTCCCCTTTGAGATCTGCTCCCTCCTGGGCGATGGCGACGACCTCCGGAACGTCCGCATAGATCCGGTCGACCCGCTCGTCCCCCCGCTCCAGGCAGAGGTTGGCGAACTCCTTGAACATCGGCTTACCCGTGGCCGAAAACCCGCAAAAAACCTGGGCCGGATTCTCGGGGGCACCGTGGACGCAGTCCGCGGATCGGCACTGGTAGCAGTACACCCGCCCCAGTCGGAAGGACGCGATGGCCTCCATCCCCTCCTGCACCCGCCGTCGGGTGTCGTTGACGAGCTGGACGGCCGCAGCCTGAGTCACCTCGGCCGAGCGGAACAGCTCCGGGTCGACCGACAGAGGAAGCACAAGCTTGCCCGTCGGCAGCGATTCCCCGGGAGTCAGGCCGTACTCGGTTGCCAGGGCCCGTACCAGCGTGCTGAGCGCCTTGAGCGCCGTTGCCGCCAGCTCTACCGGTGAGAGCCGGGGCCTGTCCTGCGAGCCACGGGGCCAGTCCTGCGAGCCACGAGGCCGGTCCTGCGAGCCACGAGGCCGGTCCTGCGAGCCACGGGGCCGGTCCTGCGAGCCACGAGGCCTGTCCTGCGAGCCACGGGGCCGGTCCTGCGAGCCACGGGGCCTGTCCTGCGGGGGACGGGGCCTCTCCTGGGTATCGACTCCAGTCGCTTCTCTCCGGTCATTGCGAGGGCGTCTCGGCCGGCTTCCGCCGCCGGGGCGGGTTGGGGGCTTGTGCTCCATGGCGTCCTTCACAATGCCGGCACGCCGGCAAGATCCGGCTTCAAGCCGAACAGCTTCAGTGTGGTCGCAGCGATATCCGCAAAGGTCTTTCGCACACCGAGGTCATGTCCCATGGCAAGGCCGGAGCTGTAGACCAGCAGCGGGACGAATTCGCGAGTGTGGTCGGTGTGGGCCACGTGGCTCGGGTCGCAACCATGGTCGGCCGTGATGATCAGCGTATCCTCCGGCGTGAGCATCGGCAGCAGCTTGCCGACGAAGGCATCACCCGCCTCGAGGGCACGGGCGTAGCCGGGGGCGTTGCGCCGGTGACCGAATACCATGTCGTAGTCCACCAGGTTTACGAAGACGAGCCCTTGCCGTCCCTGCTTCACCAGGTCGAGGGTCTTGACGAATCCGTCATCGTTTCCCTCGGTGTGTACCGAGTGGGCAATTCCCCTGCCGGCGAAAATGTCTTCGATCTTGCCGACACCCGTGACCGGAATGCCGGCCGCGGTGAGGCGGTCGAGCAGGGTCGCCTCCGGCGGCTCCATGCAGAAGTCCTTGCGATTGTAGGTGCGTGCGAAGCTGCCGGGCTTGCCGACGAAGGGGCGGGCGATGACCCGGGCCACGCGGAACGGATCGAGGATCTTTCGGGCGACCTCGCAGGCCCGGTAGAGCTCGGGCAGCGGAACGACCTCCTCGTGCGCCGCAATCTGGAACACCGAATCCGCTGACGTGTAGACGATGAGCTTTCCGGTACGCATCTGCTCTTCGCCGAGCTGGTCGAGGATCACGGTTCCGCTGGCGGCCTTGTTGTACAGCGTGGCGAAGCCGGATTCCTTTTCAAAGGGCTCCATGATTTCAGGGGGAAAGCCGTCGGGATACAGGGCGAACGGCCGGCGGCTGATGAGCCCGGCGATCTCCCAGTGTCCGGTGACCGTGTCCTTGGCCGGCGAGGCTTCCTGCATGCGGCCGAAGCACGCGAGCGGGTTGGCTGCGGGGGGAACTCCGGGCACGGCAGCGAGGTTGCCGAGGCCGAGGCTGCCGAGCACGGGCATCGCCAGCCCGCCGACCGATTCGGCCGCGTGGACCAGGGTGTTCGCCCCTTCGTCCAGGAAGTCGGCCGCATCCGGCATGGCCCCGATGCCCACCGAGTCGAACACCACGAGAAGAACGCGTTTCATGCACACCTCCAGGGTCTGCCGCAAACGGGGCGGCACCAGCAAACCCTAACAAGTATTGCGGGCAACGTAAAGTCGGCCGTCGGCTTGTGTGGTAGCCGTCGGGTTGCCCAAGCCACCGGTGCCTGCAGGGTCCGGGAGTGCAGGTGCGGGGTGGGGCAGGCCCGGTATTTTGCAAGGGTAGGCAAGCGACGGTACACTGGCGGGGAGTGCTTCCGGGAGGTGTCCGTGAGACTCGCTCCGCTCGTGCTGGCTCTGCTCGTTACATGCGGCTGCTCCGCCGCAGCGGGAGGGGACTACCAGGAGGACGGGCGCAGCGTCAAGAAGTCCTCCCACTCCGGCAAGACGGCCAAGACCAAGAAGAGCAAGAAGGGGAGCGGCTCCCACTCGAGGAAGACTGCGTCGGGCAGCGGCTCGTCGAGCAGTTCCGGAGGGGGCAGCAAAGGGAGCGGGGCAGCGACTGCCGCATTGCCGGTGGACGTTCCCGCCACTTACAAGCCCCGCAAGACCGCTTGCGAGAAGTACCGGGACATGATCGAGGTCATTGCCGCGCGTCACGGGCTCGAGACGGAGCTCGTGATGGGGGTGGTCAAGGTGGAATCGAACTTCAACCCCGAGTGTCGCTCCAGGGTCGGTGCCACGGGGCTCATGCAGGTCATGCCCCGCACCGGGAGCCACATGGAGTGCGACGACGACCTCGAGGACCCGCAGGCCAACGTCGAGTGCGGCTGCCGCGTCCTGAAGAAGTACCTCGCCCTGTACAATGGAAACGTGATCTACGGGCTTGCCGCCTACAACTCAGGGCCCGGCAACGCCAACCCCTCGGCCAAGGAAAGCAAGACCCCGTTCAACTTCGGCTACGTCGAGAAGGTCTTGCGCTGGCGGAACGTTTTTGTGCGGTACGGTTGTCGCTGACGGGGACCGGCCTCTTCTTCGAAAGAATCATGACGGCCAGGATGGTGAGCAGGAGTCCCGCCATCCAGGGGAAGTGCCTGCCGCCGGCCCGGTACAGGGTCCAGGAGTCCTTGAGGAGCGGGAGGTCGACGATGAACGATTCGGCCCCCTCAGGGTCGGTCATGTGCCGGATCTCGCCGGTTGCGGACACGAAGCCGCTGATGCCCGTGGTGGTGGCTCTCACCAGGGGCAGGCGCTGCTCCACCGCCCGGAACGAGGCGAGGACGAAATGCTGCCAGGCCTCCTTGGTCTTACCGAACCAGGCATCGTTGGTGAGGTTCACGAGGGCTTCGGCTCCCGAGGAGGCAACCGCATTGGTGTGGCTCGGAATGATGTCCTCGTAGCAGATGAGGACGCCCAGCCTGTGCCCCAGGAACGGTATCGGTTCCCGAGCGGGCCCGGGCAGGAACCGGCCCGATTCGGGTGACCACTCGTAGAGCACGGGGAACCAGTCGCCAAAGGGGATGTACTCGCCGAATGCCAGCAGGTACTGCTTGTCGTAGCGCCCCAGGACGTTGCCCGCGCCGTCGGCCAGGAACGCACTGTTGTAGCGGGTATTGGAAAGGCTGTTGGGATCCTCAATTTCCTGGACCGTGCCGGACGTGGCCCCGAACAGGAGCGGAACTCCGAAGCCGCGCTGCACGGCATTCGGGATGCGATCGGGCTGGCCGAGGTCTTCGATGACTGCAGCGGGGTATTCGGGCTTTCCAGGGGCCGGCAGCCTGGCCTTGTAGATTTGCGCCGTGTCCGCAGGCAGCCACCAGTAGTAGCGGGAGAACGGCCAGAGCGCTATGGCCGAGGCCCCCGACCCATCGGCCGCATGGCCTGACAGCGCAGCGGCCTGTCCCTCCGGCAACACCTCGATGATCCGCCCGCCGGCCTCCAGGGCGAGGCAGCGGCCATCCGAGTCGCAGCTCACGGAATGTATCGGCCCCCGATGGAGCGGGGTTGCATCGGCCACGCCGGCAACCCGTCGGAGCTCCCGGGAGGTCGCGACCAGCAGGGCACCGTCCGGCAGCAGGGCGATGGCCCGTACCGTGCCCTGGACGTCGAGCGTCTTGTCCGAGACCTCGATTTCCCCTTCCGCAGTCACCCGGGCGATGGCACCGGCCGACGACACCAGCAGCACCGTCTGCTCAGTCCCGGTCGCCGCCACCCAGGAGACCCCATCGGTCGCCTGCCTCGAAGTCACTCCGTCTTTCACGTTGCCCGCCAGGATCACTCCGTCGCCGGCTGCTACGTAGCGTCCAGGAGCAAACCCGGTCAGTGCCGCCAGATTCTCGGTCGCATCGGTCTTGAGCTTGATCCAGCCGTCATTCGAGCGGGCCAGCAGCGTTCCGTTGTCACCAGCGGCCATGGGCAGGCACTGGTCTTCCGGCGTGTCGAGGTAGGCGGCAGTCCCCTGGCAGCCGTACCAGAGGGTACGCAGCGGAGTAGTCACCGGTGATTTCTCCCGGGCAAGCCCTTGAGGAGTGACCGAAAAGATCGCTCCGTCGTGCCCCGCCACGAACGTCCTCCCGTCCCCTCTCGATGCCACCGCGGTCAGCCGGATTCCGGCTTCCAGGACGGTCGGCGATGCGGTGGAGGCGCTCGACGGCGCATGAAGCAGGACCTTGCTGCCAGCCAGCGTCACGAAGTCCACCGGGGCGCGTCGAGCGTACACGGAGAGAGCGGGGAAGTAGGTGCTCTCGGGCCACACCAGGAGGTCCGGTTTGGCCTCCTCGGCCAGGCGGACCGAGGCCGCATGGAGATTCAAGGTGTTCCACTTCAGCACCCAGAGCGGCGATTCCCCCTTCGGGAAGTCCCTGAGCTGCTCTTCGAAGATCGGGATCTCCGGCTCCACGATCCCCAGCCTGAGCGTTTCGGCCTGCTTCTCGGTTCGGTCGACCTGGTCGAAGCGGACGGTTCCGTAGAGCAGGGTAGCGGACAGCACACCGAGGAGCGTAGCCACGGGGGCCAGCAGCGGCTTGACGGGAGACGGTCCACCCGCCCGGCGGGCGAGTGCGGCCCGGACGACCTCGTAGAGCACGGCGTTGGCCATTACCAGCAGGAAAGTGAGGAAGCTCACGCCGAACAGGTCACAGGCCTGGATGAGGAGGAGCCGCTCGTACTGGCAGTTCCCGAGAAACCAGGGAAAGAGGATCGGGTGGAGGAACTCGAAGAACGTGTACGCCAGGGGAAGGAAGAGCCAGGGACGCCGGTCGGATCTGCGGGCCAGCAGGAGGGACAGCCAGAAGGCCAGAGCGATGGGAAGCCCCTGCCAGGAGGCCCCGACCAACGTCAGTGCCACGGAGACCGGGTAAGGCAGGTGTCCGAAGTTGAACAGCATGTCGGACATCCAGAAGAAACCCACGAAGTTCGCCGTGGTTCCGGCAAGCCAGGCCAGCAGGAAGGCCCGGCGCAACGAGGCCTGTTCGATGACCAGGAGCAGCGGGACATACGCGACCCACGCCAGCGGCCAGACGTCGAAGTGGGGAAACGCCAGGGCCACGGCAAGCCCGGAAATCAACGGTGCGGAAAGCGCCCACACGAGAGAACGGACACGATTGCTCATGACTTGATCTTCAGCGCTCCGGGGAGGATGTCGATTTCGAGCGGAAGGCGGCCGGGTTGCTCGCCGTCGACGTCGAGAAGCACGTCGGGGCGCTCGCACGTGGCCACGACTCGGCGCGCTCGTGCCAGGGTCACATTGGGATTGCCCAGGTGTCGCCCCTTGTAGATGGAGCCGCCCAGGGAGACGAAGCCCAAGGTGGACATCCCCTCGAAGGCCACGACATCAAAGAGACCGTCATCCGGTTTCGCCTCAGGAGCGACCTCCATGCCGCCGCCGAAGTAGCGGCCGATGGCCACGGCCACGTTGTGGATCCGGGCGGTCCGGGGTTCGGAGTCATCGAGCCGGACCGTGACGTCCGGAGGGTCGAAGGCGGCCAGTGCCCGCATGGTGGCGATGAAGAACGAAGCCTTGCCCCCCAGCGCCTTGGACGAGCTGTTCACCAGCTTGTCGACCAGCCCGCCGATGCCAAAGCTCAGGATGTTGATGAACACTCGCGTGCGGCGATTGCCCTGTGCATCGACGAACGTGTAACGGCCCACGTCGTGACTCCGGAAGGTCCGTCCGGGGAGACGGTCGAGTGCGGCAAACGGCCCCTTGTCCATGCCGAGTGTCCGGCGCAGGTCACCTCCCGTTCCGCTGGTGACGACGGCCAGGACGGCGTCTGGGCGAAGCGGAACGCCGTTCGGGAAGAACCCGTTAGCGACTTCGCTGTGGGTCCCATCTCCGCCGACGGAGACCACCATTTCATAGCCGTCCTCGAGCGCCTTGCGGGCAAGCATCTCCCCCTCGCCCTGCTTCGACGTGAAGCGATGCTCGAAGGGGCCGATCTGCTTCTCGATGGCGGCAGACAGTTCGGGCCAGACCCGGCCGGTCTTGCCGTTGCTCGAGTTGGGGTTGACCACGACCAGGGTCTTGAAGGAGTCCAATGTCATGGTGTCTTCTCCGCGAGCAGCTCGACGATGTGCCGGACGGGCAGGTTCTGGTCTGCGGTACGAAGCTGTCTCCTGCACTGGGCGCAGCCGACGAGGAGGGTATCGGCCCCGGAGTCCCGGAATTCCTGTGCGACCAGGGAGGACACGCTGGAGGCCACGTCCGGGGCCACGCTGGGGACGGGCCATCCGCCGCCGCAGCACTGGCCTTTCTCTTTCCGGTGGAGCAGCTCGACGGGGGGCTGTCTGCAGGCCCACTTGAGCAGGTCGCGAGGCAGCTGGTACATGCCCAGGTGGCGTCCCAGGTGGCAGGGATCGTGCCACGCAACCCGCCCCTCATGGAACGACGGTCCGGACAGGTCGACCCGGCGGCCAACGAACTCGAGCAGCGTGGTGGCCTGGCGGGAGCGATCCAGGCCGATCTCGGGCCACTTCAGGCGGAGGAACGAGGCGCAGTGGGGGGAGGCGAGCACGACCCTGGAGTAGCGGCCGAACTTCTTGGCCGTGGTACGGGCTTCCTTCTCGGCCGCCTTGAACCAGGCGTGGGCATAGCCGTGGTGACCGCATTCCAGGGCTGAATCCTTGTTGACCCCGAGAACCTTGTCACCTACGGCATCGAGCAACCGGAACGTGGCTTCGAGCAGATCGACCGAGTCCTCCTGGAGCATTTCCAGACCGGGAACGAAGAGCGCCTGGCACTCCTTGACGCGTCGCCAGGACGGGGCGACGTCCCGCAGGAGCTTCCAGCCCTTCTCGGGGTCGTTGGGGGGGATTCGGGCTGCATGGCCCGAATCGGCCCAGTCGCCGGGCTGGCGTCGTTCGATCAGTGGGGGCTTTCCTCCGCCGCACTCGATTCGAGCTGCCGCCAGGTTGGTCGGGACGTCGATTCCGTGGAGGCAGGCCTCGCGGCAGGCCAGGCAATCAAGGCACATCCAGAGCGGGTGCTGCGATTCGGGCGAGGAATCGACGAGCTTGCCCTTCAACCGCCAGACGGCGGACTGCTTGCCCCACGGGGAGTAGGAGAGATTGGCCGCAGCGTTGCTTACTGGGCAGCGGGAGAGACAGAGCGTCGGGCAGTGTACGCAGCAGGTCGTGTCTCGTGCGTTGGTGCGGGATCTCATGGCTGTGCCCTCCACAGCTCGGGGATCCGGGTGAACACCTCAGACCGGTCGAGCGCGTCCGCGGCGGACTCGAGCAGGCGGCTGCTGCCGGTCGATGCCCGGCCCTCGGCCTCGTCGGGCGGAAGGAGCGCACACTCCTCGGCGTCGCCGCAATCCGCGGTCACGCCGACCATTCCCTCGACAAACCCACGCACCCGCAGGCGGGAAGGGCTGCCCCGGCTGCTCACGATATCCTTCGTGATCCGTCGCAACGAGTCGCGAGACAGCGTCACTCGACGTGTTTGCCCTGGGGCGAAGTTGTAGGTCTGCTCGAAGGCCAGCAGCACCTCGTACGGAACGTCGCTGGGTGTGGCCACGTCACCGAACCGTTTGCGCACGAGCTCCTTGCGGACGGCCAGAGTCTTGCCCTCTCCCCACAGCTCGACCAGGGCAAACCGCTCGGGAAGCCCCGGCGAGGCGTACCGGTTCCGTCCCACCTCGATGAACTCCGGGGTGGCTGCGGCGGCCACGTCCCAGGCCCTCTCCAGTGCGGCGGCCAGGTCCTTCACCGCGAACGTCAGGAAGACCCGTTGTGCAGGCAACGCGTGGATCTTCAGGTACAGGTCGAGAGGCAGCCCGAATCTCCCCCCCGCGTGGAGCAGGGGGCGTGAGAAATCGGGCCCCGTGGAGCGGGCCGGCGACACGCTGTTGCGAAAAGTCCGTCCGTCCGGAAGGACCGCGGACATGGCCAGAACCTGGTCCCGCTTGAACCCGAACCTGGGGCCGAAGCTGGCACTGGCATTGGACAACATGAACTCCCACAGCTCCATGTGCTCGGACTGCTCCGGCGACACGCCCAGCGCAAACCCCTTCTCGGCCAGCCAGTCGGCGAGGTGGTCCATGGAGGTCCCGCACTGGACGCACACCAGGCCGGAATCGGGGCTGAAGTCGGTAATCGTGCTGAGCCGGGACAGCGACAGCCGGATGTGCCAGCCGTCGACGGCGGGTATGGTGCCGACGGCAGGGACCGGAAAGACCGGAGCCTGGTCGCGGGCCGCATAGGTGACCACGAAGCTCACGTCCTGGGCGGAATCGGCCTCCACCTGCACGAAGCGGCCCGAGTCGGACACGGTGATACGGTGCGCGGGGAGCTGCTTTCCCAGCTCCTTGCGCATCCGGGCACCGGACAGGGTGCCGTTCATGACCGCCTCCTCAGTCCAGGTTGTAGACCTTTCCCGGGTTGAGCACCCGGTCCGGGTCCATCACGTTCTTGAACGCAGCAAACAGCTCGATGCCGCCGGGGCATTCCCGGCTCATGGCCCAACGCTTGAGCAGCCCCACGCCATGGTGATGACTCACGGTCCCGCTGTAGCGGGTCACCGCCTCGATCCCTTCCCGCCAGGCCCGCTTGTACACGCTGTGCGCGGCCCGGGCGGTGGGCCGGTAACCGGCAAAAGTGAAGTAGATGGAGCACCCTTCCGGGTACGCGTGGGAGAAGTGCGCCATGAGGAACACTTCCCTTCCCATGGCCTTGAGCACCGCCCGGTACATGGGCACCAGGTTGTCCCACGTGCAGGCAGTCTCCATCGTGTCCACGAACGCTCCGGCAGCGAAGATCCGGCTTTGCTTGTAGGAAATCGCGTAGCGACGCTTGAACCAATGGTAGCCGGGCTCCGGGCCCAGATCTTCGCCCCGGCATACCTGGGCAATGGCACGGACCTCATCCCACTGACGGGCCACCGTGGCCTTGTCCCCCTGGACGCCGACGATCAGCATGCAGCGGGCTGGCATCAGCTCCGCGATCTTGTTGAGGATGGAGGGGTTGAGCAGACCGACCGCGATTCCGGCCTCGTTGAGGTCGGTCAGCGCCCCGGCCAACAGCCCCTTGAGCCCGGAGAGCCGCGAGGCAACCCGGTGAACATCCTCGCCCGAGGCCGTGCTCGTGTGCATACCCGCAATGAGCGAGTCCAGCGGATCGTACAGCCGCAGAACCGTAGGCTTGATCCCCGCCCGCATCACACGCCGCATGCAGGCGATTCCGTCTTCCAGGTCGACGAACGCGAACCCGGCGAAATCCACCATCTCGGGGAGCGGCTCCACCCGCAGCGCAATCCGGGTGACGATGCCCAGGGTCCCCTCACTTCCCAGGACCACCGACAGCATGGGGTCCCGGCCATGACCGCCGCCCAGAATCCCCAGGTCGATCAGACTCCCGTCTCCCTGGACCACGGACAGCCCCACGGTCATGTCCTCGATCTTTCCGTACCGGCTCGAATACTGGCCTGCCGAGCGGCAAGCCACGTACCCTCCCACGGTCGAGCACGCGATGGACGAGGGGAAGTGCCCCAGCGTGAACCCCCGACCGTTGAGCCAATCCTCGAGCCGCTCGCCGATGATGCCCGGCTCCACCTCGACGACCCGCTCCTCCGGGGCGAACCGCAGCACGCGGTTCATCCGCTTCAAGTCGAGCACGATTCCCCCCTCCGGAGGAACCGTCCCACCGCAAACCCCGGAGCCCGCTCCGCACGGCACCACCGGAACCCGCTCCTGCGAGCAGAAGCGCAGCAGGAGCTGCACCTCCTCCACGTCCTCCGGGAAGCAGACCGCCACCGGCAGCACCTGCGGCAACGCCTTGCCCAGCTTGTCGATCTGCGTTGAAGGGAGCATGTCCGATGCGTACGTGACGAGATCCTGCGGAGCCGACGATACTCGGGCGGGTCCCAGCAGTTTCTTGAGCTCGTCCCGCAGTCTTCCGCCTTCCATGGCCGCACCTCGTCGTGAATGTATCGCACATCCGGCGGAACGGTCAACCTTGACAAGTGCCTGCTCCCGACAGGATTCTGTCCTCAGGAGGAGGCGCACCCCATGGCTGTCCGAGAGAACCTCTATCTTGCTTACCCGGACGGGGCGTTCCGGTACGATTGCCGAACGTGTCGCGGCCGCTGCTGCAAGGGCCCCGGGCTCGCCTTCACCCCCGAGGAGCTGGAAGCCTTCCCCAACCCCGAGCGGCTGGCCATGCAGGCTCGGCTCCTGGTCGGCCCCTACGTGTACCTGGACGTGGGGACGTCCGGCTGCCCCTGTCTTGGCCGCTCCAATCTCTGCTCACTCGCCCTCTCTTCCGGCAAGGGGGCGATGCCTCAGCTCTGCCGCCTGTTCCCGTTCAGCCGCTCGGTCCGCATCCGCCGATTTCTCGCTCTCCACCCGCATTTCGACGTGTGCCCCCTGCGTCTCGAGTTCCCCTTGAAGCCAGGCCCCGGAAGGGGGCATTCCGACGTCGACGAAGCGCTCGCGGGGCAGCCCTTCTCCCCGTTCAATCAGCACGAGGCCGTGCTGCCTCCAGGGCTGTCGGACGACGAGGTGATCCGGCGGGAGACGGCCTTCCGGGACCGCTGCGTCGAGGCCCTTGCACACCGCCGCACAGCGAGAGCCGGCCGCTGGGCCCTGATCGGGACCGAGCAGCACGGGGCCGCTGCCGAGGTCGCTTTGACCCGACTGCAAATCCCCTGGGAGCCTCCCCATCGAGCCGCCGACGCCCTGCTGATTTCCCTGGCACCATCGCTGCGGCTCGGATTGCTTCACTTGCCGGAGGATCGGTTCGGGCTGGCTCTCGAGCTCTGGCGCCGGCTGCTCGCCCGAGCGGTCACGCCCCGGTCGAGAAATGCATCCGGGGCATGGACTGCGGTGGCACCTCTCACTCCGGCCGTGGGGTTGCTCGCACTCGATGCCCGCTCGGCTTTCCCTCAAACGCCGGAGCTGCCGGTCCCCCGCTTCCGACAGCTCCGCATGACCCTTGCCGCGGCCATCGTGCAGCGGGATCTGCGCTCCGGCCGGGGCATGGTGACCGCGCTGGAACGGGCCATGGAGGACTTCGCCAGTCCGGCGGAGCGGGTCGCATTCCTGATCCAGTTGGGACAGGCATTCGGTACCGTGGCGATTGTCTGAGCCGTCAGCCCTGTCGGTGGAGGATCGATTTTGCAGCCGGCAGAAGCCGGGCCAGGAGACGGCCAACCACGCGCACGCACGGAAGATCCATGGATATGTCGATCCCCTTGCGACGGACCTGCACGCAGCGACCCACGATGCGGGTCCGTGCCACCGGAGGGTCGGGCACCCGGTTCCAATCCCCCCAGGTCGTCACGGTATCGCCATGAAGCAAGACGACCCTGTGGGCGAGCTGACGGTCCCCATCCTGAGTAAGAATCACGTCGCCGACGGCAATCGGTCCGTCGGGCTCGAAGAAGAGGATGCTCCCGTCGGGCACGAGAGGAAACATGCTCTGCCCGCGGGCCTTGAGCACGATGCAGGCTGGCTTCATTCCGCTCCCCCCGTGGGTCGGCCCGGTGCCGTTCCGGCCGCCCTTCTCCTTCGGGCCAACCGGCAGAACTCCCCGGGGGGCACGAGCGGATCACCCGTGAGCCGCTCCGCCTTGCCCAGACAGTAGTGGCACCAGGGCCTCTCCGCACAGGAACGACACTTCTCGAGCGTACCCCAGGCAACTCCTCTGAACCGGAGCAGAGCCGGCGATTCCTTCCAGAGACTGCAAAGCGGCGTGTTCCGAGCATTCCCCGCGACGTGGGGCAGAAGAGCGCAGGGACGAACGGTCCCGTCCGGCGCAATGTGGAGCGACGACGTGGCCGCTGCGCAAAGCGGTGCGTCCGCCTGCTTCGGTATCCCCCTGTTTCCGCCGGACGACAGGGCGAACTGGCGGGAGAGCTGGTCCTCGGTTGGGCGCAAGTCGCCCAGGTGTGCATCGGGCCTGCACGATTCATCGAGCTCGTTGAACCCCACGTGCAGGATTCCGGCCCGGGTCAGGCCGTCCCGGATGGCAACGGCATCCTCGCCGTAGCCCTTCAGGAGCGTAACGGCCGCCTGCACGATGATCCCCGCTGCCTGGAGATGCAGCGCTGTGGCCAGGCTCGAAGCGAACGAGCCGGGCCTTCCGGTCACTGCATCGTGCGTCGCCTCCTCGTGCGAGTAGAAGCTGATGTCGACCAGGTTGGGGCGGGAAAGGCAGAAGCGGTCGAGCGCATCCCGGTGCAGGAACGCCCCGGCGGTTTTCACGTGAACCTGGAAGTGCCGGCGTCGGGCATGCTCGACGATGTCGACGAAGTCCGGGCGGGCAAACACCTCGCCTCCGGACAGACCCACGGTGAACACTCCGAGGTCCGCTGCCTGGTCGAGCAGGCCCCGAATCTCGTCCGTCGTCATTTCACTGCCCCCCTTGTGAGGGAGGTAGCAGTGCAGGCAATCGAGGGGACAGCGCCAGGTGAGGTCCAGGTGGATGGTCTGCAGCCGCCCGGAAGCACGATAGAGGGCGTCGAGGCGGTCTTCGAGTCTACCCATGGCCATGCCTCGATCTGGGGTCGGTGGCGCCGGCCGACCGAGGGTCGGTCACGCCCGGCGACCCGGAGGCGTTCATGCCGAGCGAACGGGGAGACAGGTCGTGCAGGGAGACTCGGGCGATCCGGCACGGCACTTCGAGCAACAGCCGCTCTACCGAGTCCATGGCAAGCCCGTGAAGGAAGGCGTCGCCCGGTGCCAGCACCAGGTGCGAGAGAAGGCGGCGAAACGCCACTTTCGTGGGGACCGGGTGCAGGCCCGTTGCCGTGCCCCGCTCGAGGAGGAAGACCGCCCGAACGGGGACCGGCTGCACAGTGCCCGGGCGGACGTCGGTGCAGGTCCAGGATGTGCTCCCCGAGCCGTCCCCGGCAGCCCCGCGCTCATTCGAGCCGGTCGACGGCATCAGCACGCACTGGTCGTCGGCCAGGAGCCGGGCCGGCGGGCTGAGCTTGCCGGCCGTCGTGCTCTTCCCGGTACCGCTGTGTGCGGTGAAGATGTAGGCCGCCCCGTCGAGCTCGACCGCCGAAGCGTGGAGGACCAGCCCGCCGAAACGGAGGACGCGGGCAGCACCCTGCGCAGCGATCCGTTCGTCCAGGCGGCGGGACCAGAGCGCGGCGCCGAAGTCGGTCGTCTCGGCGTCGACTCGCCACCCGTCCGGGGAGCCTGCCCGGGGCGCTGCACTCGTGGCGGCTGCCTGCTCCGGGACGAACGTGGATTCCCGAAGGAACACCTCAGCCTCGTCCTGCGGCAGCCCCACGGACCCGGCGAAAGGACCGTACCGGATCGGCACTTCCACCCGGAGTGTGCGCACAGACGGGGGGCGAGACGACCCGGCCGACTGGATTCCGGACGGTCCGTCGCCGCTCATGAATGACCTCGATGCGGAGGAAACGGAGGATGAAGGCCCCACGGGAAAGCGGGGGCGGGAACGCTCAGCAGCCCGGCTTTCCTGGGAGGAGCTTCGGGCTTCCCAGGACCTGGCGCTCGAGCGTCTTTTCGGTGCTGACGACGGGCTTGGCATACGCCTTGCGCTCCGGCTTCAGCTCCTTCCGTTCGTTGTGTTCGTTCTTCTGCTTCCGCATGGTCTCACCTCGTTTCCCTGTAGGAACAATAGAGTGGGGACTCACCCCTGTCAAGCGACCCCCCGCTCCGCATCAGTAGATCAGAATGTCATACCCGGCATCCTTGGACGCTGCCAGCACGTCGGGGAGGCCGTCTCCCGTGATGTCGCCCGCTGCGGCGTAGTTCCATCCGCCGAAATCGAGGTTGCCCGCCGCGTACGGGTCGGTCACCGTGATGTCGGCGTACGGGAGCAGCACCTCTCCGGAGGCGTTCTCCTGCTGGTTCAGCCGCGTGTAGATATGGCCGAACACGGCGGAGTAGCTGAAGTCCGTGTACATCAGGTCGACCGAGGCCCCGGTCTGCGTGGGAGCGTGGTCGAAGTTCCCCACGAACTGGAGGATGGAGTACGGCCCCTGGATGCGCATACCCTTGCCCGTGGCCACGTAGACCCCGGCAAGGCCAGGGGCTGCCGTGGTGTTGAGCTGGATGGTCTTGCCCACGTTGGCCTGGATGTTGGCACCGTCGAACACGTAGATCTGCGAGTTGTCGTACGGGGCCGTGTAGCTGTAGTGAGCCAGCACGACGTCGAGCGCTCCGTCCGCGTCGAGGTCCCGGGCGCCGGGGAGCTCCGCCCCGAACCAGTAGGAGTTCACGTAGGTGGGCTCCGGGATGAGGCGCACCGACTTGGTGTCTTCCGAGCCGGTGCCGTCCAGAGTCTTGGACACGGTCAGAGTGGCCGCCGCTGCCAGGCTGCGGCCAGGGATGATGAATGCAGACACTCCGTTGTTCTTCATCCGGCTGACGATGAGGTCGTCGTACTGGGTCCCGACGCCGCCGCCGTCGAGCAGGACGTTGCCGACTCCGGCCGCGTTGCCGAACGTGTCGCTGGCCACCAGTCCCACGCCGGTCACGGTGATGACCTTCCAGGTGGTCAGGTTGGCGGCCAGACTGAGGTCGATGGAAACGGGAGCCGTGGACTTCCATGCCGAGTTGCCCGGCACGATGAAGGCCTTGTTGAGCTCGGGGATACCCAGGACGATGTCGTAGAGCGGCTTTCCGCCGGCCGTCTGGTCGCCATTGAAGTTGCCCGCAGGCTTGAGCAGCGCCAGGGCGGAGAAGTAGTTGGCGTGGAAGAGCTTGACCGCCGGGGTCTCGAACAGGAAGCCGGTGGCCGGGTCGGTCAGGTAGATCCGGTACTCGGTGCGCAGCACGGAGCCGGGCGGAGTCGAGTAGTACACGAGGGAGCCGACATCCCGGAAGCCGTCGCCGTTGACGTCGCCGATTCCCACCACGTCGTAGCCGGCCCAGCTCGAGTAGGTATCCTTGATGCACTGGACGTCGGGGTTGGCGGTGTTGACCGCGTTGATTCCTGCGGACAGGCCCGTGCTTCCATGGACGATGCAGAACCCGCTGTAGGTCGCATCACCGCCGACCGCGGTTTCACCCATGTTGTCGCCATCGAGGTCGCCGAGAGCGAAGACCCAGCTTCCCATGCTGGGGGCGCCGGAGACGACGGTGGTGAACTTGGCGTACTTGAGAACGACCTCGGACGTGGAGGTGACCGACTTGGCAGCGAACGGGGCCATGTTGCCCACGTCGTCAATTGCCCGGACGGCGAAGTAGTAGGTTGACGGGGCAGCGGCCCGAGTCACGAACCGGCAGGGGTCGGTCGGTGCGCGCACGTCGGGACCGGCGACCTCAAAGCTCTCCATGGCCCCCGGCTGCTTCGGTGCCCCGGGCGGGGTGGTTCCGGCCAGATCCATCGGGTCGCAGGCTGCATCAAAGTTCTGCTCCGTCAGGATGGGGGTGGCCGAGTAGCGGAACTCGTACGCGGTCACGGCCTGCCCCTCGGTCCCGTTGTCTGCGGGGGCATTCCAGGTGAGTCTCACCGACGGCCGGCGGCGATCCACGTCCTTGGCCGGGTCGATCGAGTTGAGAGTCACGGCAGCCGGCGGCGTGACGTCCACGACCAGCGGCCCGAGGGTGACTTCGGCCGCGTTGCCGGCGGCATCGAGGGCAGCCAGGACCAGGGTCTGTCCGTCGGTCTCGGGCAGCGTCGCACCCGTGAACGAGTAAGTGAACGGAACGGCCGAGGTCATGGTGGTCGCGGCCAGCGAGAAGTCGTTGGCACCGACCCGGCGCAGCAGCTCGGCCTCACCGCCTTCGAGGTTGTCGCCGGTGACCTGCACCTGGGCCGTGAACTGGCATCCATCCAGGCCTGCCGACTGGTCCACGCCGGCATTGCACGTGTACGGGCCGGCTGCCGGGGCCACGAAGGCGGGGACAGGGTCCGTCAGGTCCACGGTCAGGGGCACGAGTGCGGACCCGTCTCCGGTTTCCGCTCCCAGTGCGGTCAGCCGGGCCTGGAGAGTGACGAGCTGTCCGTGTGCCAGCTGCAGCGGGAACTGCACGGTGCCCGGGATCTGGTCGGAAGCCGTGGTGGGAACGTCGTCGACGTAGAGGACCACCTGGTCTGCGGCACCGCAGGCACCGGACACGAGCACGTCCACGTTGAACGGGACGCTCTGGCAGTCCACGCCGGCGGGGGTGCACAGCGAGTTGTTGACGAAGCCGTTCTCGGGCAGGCTGGTCAGCTCGACCACGCAGTTGCCCGGGGCAACGGAGATCTTCGTTTCGCCGGTCCCCACGTTGCCGTTGGGATCGGTCGCGGATACCACGAGCCGCCTGTATTCGGTCGCGTTGTACAGCTTGGCCAGCGAGATGAGGGCCTTGTACTCGCCGTTTCCGAGATCCTGGACGTCGAGCGGAACCTTCACCCCCGGGTCTTCGCAGTCGGCGTACTGGGCGTCGCCGCAGCGGTAGCTCTCGATCTTCCATCCCGAGCCGTCGCCGACCTTGAAGTGCATGAGCACCTGGAAGCCGGCAACGCCTCCATCGGCATCATCGGCGGCAGTCAGTGCCGCTCCGGTGGCCGGTGCGATGACCTGGATGGCAGGCGGGGTCCGGTCCACCAGGATGGAGGCCGGAGTCGTGGCCGCGGAGGCCGAGTTGCCTGCGGCATCCCCCACCGTGGCCGTCAGCACGTAGGTCCCGTCCGCGGACAATGCCCCGGCAAACAGGGCCGTGCCGTTGGCCGCTGCCTTCTTTTTCTGTGCAGTCGTGTTGCCGTTGAGGTTGATGTTCAGCGTGACCTCGAGGCCGGGCTCCGTCAGCAGGGAGGCGTCAGGCGAGGAGCCGACGAGCAGCTTGGCCTGATTCTGCGGCTGCACGAACTTGAGCTGGGGGGCCAGCGTGTCGACGTTGGCATTCTGGCAGAGCGGGTCGGACTTGTTGCCGACCACGTCCTTGGCCTCGGCGCAGACCTGGTTGGCTCCCTGGAAGAGGGTCATCTCGAAGAGGACCTGCTCGACCACGTCGGAGCCGTTGGTGTGGACCTTCTGGTTCATTCCGTTGGTCGAAAGCGTCGTGGTGCCCCAGCGGGCCGAGTCGACGGTGACCTGGACGTCGAAGTTGCTCCCGGAGACCGCCTCGCTGATGCTGAGCCACCCGTCCGTCGGCAGCTTGTCGTCCGGGAAGACCAGGTTGGACAGGGTCGGCTTGAGGGTATCGACGTAGATGTAGCGGAACTGGGTCTCGGCCGACGAGGAAAGGGCCGACGGCACCCAGTCACCGGTATCGCTGCGCTTGGCCTCGACAAAGACCTTGTGCAGCCCCTGCGGCAGGGCATCCACCTCGGCCTTGGCGAATTCCACGGTCTGGAAGAAGCCGGGGTGGTCCACGAGCTTCAATACGTGGAAAGTACCTTCACCCGTGTAAGCACACACGTCACCGCCGACCGACGGATGGTCGGAGCAGAAGCGCAGGTTCTTCGTGCCGACGAACAGCTCGGCCGGCATGCTGAGCACTCCGACCGACTGAGTGGCGGATTTCCAGCCCGTGACGCAACGCTTTCCGGTCTGGACCGGGGCGCAGACTCCCAGACCGCACTCGGCGCTCGTGCTGCACGTCTTGTAGTCAACGAACTCGAAGGAGTAGAGCTCAATCTCCGTGGGGTCGGTGAAGAACTGGAACTGCTTGGACAGGGTGGCCGGGTTGCCGGCCTCGTCCTGGATCGACACGGTCAGAGTGTTGAGCCCCGGGGTGAAGGCATACTGTGCGAAATACACGGTCTCCAGTGCCGTGTCGCTCACGTCCTTCTCGACCACGGCGGTGACCGTCGTCTCGTTCCCCTTCTCGGGCTTGATCTTGAGGGTCACGACCGAGCCGGCTTCCACCCCCTGAACCTGGATGGCCACGACGAACTGGAAGAGCTCCAGGTCGGGCAAAAGGTCGAAGTTGGCCGGGACCATGGCCGTGGCCGGCGTCGAGAACTTCACGATCTTGGGGGAGGTCCGGTCGATGGTGACCGTCACCGGTGCGGACGAGGCCTGCTGCCCGGCCTGGTCGGTCCCCAGGGCCACCAGGGTGCACTGGCTCTTGTCCGGCAGCAGCACCTTGCTGATGGAGACCTTGTCGCCTGCGACCTTGCCTTTGTAGGTCTTGTCCGCCTGCCCGCTGCACGACAGGGTCAGCGTGACTTCCTGGCCATCCTCGATGAAGGTCGTGGCGGCCTGGACCGTGATCTGACACCCCTGCACGCCGGCAGCGCACTGGGTGCTGGCCTTGTTGAACACCTGGCCGTCGGTGGGGGACGTGATCGTCACGGACGGCGCCTGGTCCTTGAGCGTTGCCTTCCGGATGTCCGAGTAGCCGGGGAGGGCGTGGTTCGGGTGCACGGCGGACAACTGGAACAGGGTGGTGACGCCGGCCTGGAGCCCGGAGAGCTGGAAGGAGTACTGTCCTCCGGCCCCTGCCGTCTGGGTATCGACCACCACGTTTCCGACCAGCAGTGACACGGTGGCATCTTCGAGCGGGACGGTCCCGTCGGGGCTGGTCACGAGGCCGACCACGTCGACCGGCTGGGTCGCGGTCACGACGTCGATGGGCGGTGCGATGAAGGTCACCCTCGGCGCATCCACGTCGAGCGTGATACCTGCGACGGCCGGGTCGCTTTCGTGGGCGAGCGAGTCGGTGCCGACCGCGGTCAGAACGTTGGCTCCGGTGACGAGAGTGACCCCGTAGAACCGGGCGATGAATTGGCCCGCCTCATCCGCAGGGGCGACGCAGGGTTTCACCGGGATGCCGTTCACGGCCAGGCACACTTCGGAGAGCAGCGGGGCTACCTCGCCCGACACGGATACCGCCACCTCGATCTGGTGGCCAGCCATGACGTCTTCCGCAATGGTGTCCGCACAAGCGGGCGGAGCGCAGGTGTCACCGTCAAGAGGCGAGACGAAGGCGATGACCGGGGCGGTGGAATCGAGCTCCACGTTCACCTGAGTCACGCTGCCGACCTGCTCCGAGGCAAGGTTGCCGAAAGCGTCCGTCGCCTCGACCTGCAGCAAATAGGCACCGTCGGGCACGCTGCCGAGCGGAGTATTGGAGAAGAAGCCCGTCTCGGTCGCCACGGTGGTCCAGTCGAACACGCCGGCACCGACCAGCGACAGGTCGACCGTCTGGCCATCCAGATTGGCCGCCGAACCTGACACGACAAAGTCGTTCGGGTCGATCAGCGCCCCTTCAGCGGGGGTCTCGATAGCGAGGACCGGAGGCGGCAGAGCGATGGTGATGGCCACCTGGGGACTGACCTTGGGGCCGCCGTCCACGAGCTCCGCCCAGCACGTGGCCGAAGTGCCGACCTGGGCGATGTCGAGGAGCACGTCGACGGTGTACAGCCAGTCCTCGGCTACCGTCTCGATGGTGAGGGAGCCGACCTGCTTGACCAGGGAGCCGGGCTTGTCCTGCTGGCAGCGGACCTCGATGGTCTCTCCGGCCTGTGCCGCCGGAGCGACCACCTGGAACTGCGCGTCGTACACCTCGGTCGTTTCCGGGACCAGGTCATCCTTGGCAAGGAGCACCGCACCGTCGAGCGGCACGGTCAGGGTCAGGTCGGAGTTGTCCAGGATGGCAACAACGGCCTTGGAGGCGGTGTGGGTCTTGGCGCAACAGTCGGTGGCGGTCACGTCGATCGTGTAGAGGCCGGTGGCCGGCAGGTCGACGACGAACGAGAATTCGCCGCCCACGGGAGCCAGCGGTGCCAGGGCCTCGCCGTTGAGGAAGGGCTCCACCAGCCCGCCGTCGCCCAGAGAGGCCACGGTTCCCTCCACCGTGATCTGGATGCCGTTGTCCGGGTTTGCGTCCTCGTCCTTGCCCAGGTTGACGGTATCGGCGGTGGGGGACGTAATCGTCACGACGGGGGCCGAAGTATCGACCACGTAGGGGTACGAAGACATCGCTTCCCGCTCGGGATTCTTCGAGTCGACCACGTGGACCTCGAGCTCGACGGCCTGGCACAGCAGCTCCTGCGCAGTCGGGCTGAGCGTCACTTCGATGATGGCCGAACCGGTCTCGTCGAGCACTGCCGGGGTGGCAGGGAACTGCGTCTTGTCGGGCCCGACTGCGATGTAGGCCTCGTCACAATCCGTACCCCCTGCCGTCACGGTGAAATCGGCCTGGATGCCCGCCTTGCCGGGGTTGGAGTCGTCGCCAAAGCAGCCCTCGTTGAGCGGGGCGATGGTCAGCCCGCACTGCCCGGTCTCCACGCAGACGACCTGCTGCTCGAACGTGTAGTCGGGCACGCGGACCTCGACGGTATGGCAGTCCGGCGCCGGCTTGTGGGTCAGCGTGACCTTGTTGAAGCTGAACTCGGCCTGGGGAACCTTCTGAGTGCCCAGAATGGCTCCATCCACCCGGAGCTCGACGTCCGCACCCACCGGAATGTTTTCGACCGTCACGGATACGTCGACCTGCAGACCGAGCGTGTCCGGGTACTGGTCGTCCTCCATCGTGAGGTCGAGGGGCGACGCCGAGCTGCAGTCGCTCTTCGTCGAGATGCAGAACGTCAGCGCGGGAGGGGGCGGGACGTCGGCGTCGACCTCGACCTCCGGCTTCACCTCGGAGACCTCGACCCCGTCCGGCTCGACATCATCGAGCTGGTCGTTCGTCTCGGGGGCCGCAATGTCAGCATCCCCTCCGGTCCCATCTCCATCCTGCTCGATGCCGTCCGCATCGAGATCCAGGACCGGCTTCTTCTTGTCGCCCGAACAGGCAACGCCCAGAGCGGCAATGGACAGAACGACCACACTCAGCGAGAGCATCCTTCTCATCGAATCTCCTCCAAATCTGGAAGGGAACCGCAGCGCCCAATCCCGTCCTACCCGTCCTTGGGTTCCGACTGGAACCGGGTCGCACGCGTAGTTACTATTTTAGTGCTACGCGGAAAAAAGGAAAGACCAAAAGTGGCGGGAGACGGGTTTCCCGGCCCCGGCCTCACATTTGGGTTGCCATTAATGGCCGGTGGCCAGTATACTCCGACCCCATTGTCGCGGGGTGGTCATGGCCGGCAGGGTCGTGCCTCGATGGATGTTCGTCTTCTGGTTCGTGCTGGCTGGCGCCGCATCCCCACTGCTCTGCCCCGCAGTTTCCCAGGCCGCTCAGCCAGTCGGCCAGACCCCCGACGACGAGCCTGCCGCTGACGAAGTGCAGACCCCGGATGTCGAGCCGTTGCCCGAGGTCGAGCCGACGACTGACGCGGAGCCGACGGCAGAAGACGAGCCAGTCCCGGACGTCGAGCCGACCCCGGACGTCGGGCCGACCCCGGACGTCGAGCCGACCCCGGATGTCGAGCCGACCCCGGACGTCGAGCCGTTGCCCGAGGTCCAGCCGACGACTGACGCGGAGCCGACCGCAGAAGACGAGCCAGTCCCTGACGTGGAGCCGACTGCCAGCATCCAGGTCGACTCGATCAGCGTCCAGGGGCTCACGCGGATTCCTGAAGAAACGCTTCTGGGCATCATCGACGTTCGGGCGGGGACCCGACTGGCGATCGAAGACTTGCCTGCAACCGCCCGGGCGATGATCAAGCGGGTCTTTTCAACCGGGTATTTCTCAGACGTGGACGTGTATTCCCGTCTGCCGAAGCCGGGCCACATCGAGCTGACCCTGGTCGTTGCCGAGCGGTACGTGATCCGACGCATCGACCTGGTCGGGTACGATGAGATTGAGGAAGAGGACATCCGCAAGACGTTCTCGGTCAAGGCCGGCCGCTTCCTGGACACGCGCAAGCTGGTCGAGACGCTGCGCAGCATCGAGGAGCTCTACCAGGAGAAGGGGTTCTATCTGGCGGAGGCTTCGTACGAGGTGACCCGGGATGCTGCCACCCGAACCGCAGTCGTCACCATCCGCATCGAGGAGCAGGCGGAGGTGGCCGTCCGGCAGGTCATCTTCGTGGGCAATCAGCAGATCAAGGAGGAAGAGCTCAAGGCGGTCATGATGACCCGGGAGAAGGGATACCTCTCCTTCCTGGAGAAGGGCGGGCTCTTCCTGCGCTACTTCTTCCAACTCGAGAAGCAGGATGACCTCGGCGGCGGGTTCGTCGACGAGATGGCGGCAAACCAGTTCGAGTCGTGGTCGGCAACGCAGGACATCGACCTCCAGCGGGTGAAGTGGTTCTACATGACCCGGGGATTCGTCGAGGCGAAGATCGGCCAGCCCCGTATCGCCTTGACTCCGGATCGCAATGGGGTCGTGATCACGATGGATGTGGACGAGGGAAGCTCCTACAAGGTCGGAAAGGTGGACGTCATCACCGACGATCCGGACGGGCTCCTCATCGACCGCGACGAGCTGACTCAGGGCATCAAGCTGCGCAAGGAGGACCAGTTCAACGCTCAGAACGTGATGCTCGACACGGAGATGATGTCGAAGCGGTACATGAACAAGGGCTACGCCTTCGTTTCGGTTTCGAATTCGCACTTCCTTGACAAGAAGAAAGGAATCATTGATCTGACCTATGTCATCGAGAAGGGGAAGCCGACCTACGTTGCGAACATCGAGCTGAGCGGGAACAAGACGACCGCGGACAAGGTCGTGCGTCGGGAGATGAAGATCGCGGAGGGAGACCTCTACCACCAGGGCAACATCGACCGCAGCAAGGCGCTCATCTACCGTCTCGGCTTCTTCGAGGAAGTGGAGATCAGCCATCGTCCGGCGGTGGCACCGCCGACCGCTCCACTGCCCGGCCGCGACGCGACAGCGTGTGAGTTCGTGGACCTGGTGGTCAAGGTGAAGGAGCGGGACACCGGCATCTTCCAGGTGGGGGCCGGGTTCTCGTCACTCGAGAGTTGGATTCTCCAGGCCCGGATCTCGAAGAACAACTTCCTGGGGCGGGGGCAAACGATCGGCGTCCAGGCGCTGCTGTCGTCCCTGCGGCAGATCTACATGCTGTCGTTTGTCGAACCCTACTTCCTGGACACGATGTGGAATTTCTCCTTCGACCTGTACAACACCGCGACGGACTACGATGCGTTCACGACCGAGACGATCGGCGGCGACGTGTCGTGGGGGTACAAGTTCTTTGACGACTACTTCGTGTATCTGACCTACAAGGCCGAGCACATGGACACCAGCCTGGGTGGCATCCAGGGATACAAGGGGGTGCCGATCGAGATGCTCGAGCCGGATGGGCTGACCACCAGCATGAAGCTGTCGGTCGCGTGGGACACGCGCAACAACCGGATCATGCCGACGGAGGGGTTGTACAATTCGGTGGCGTTCGAGTGGGCGACCCCGTACCTGGGCGGTGACTTCGACTTCTACCGGACGACGTTGAACAGCCGGGCGTACATTCCGCTGTTCTGGAATTTCGTCCTCCGTCTCAACGGGACGCTGGGGCACATCACGACCAACTCGGATGCCGGGATTCCGATTTTCGAGCGGTACTTCGTGGGCGGGATCTTCTCGGTGCGCGGGTTCCGCCGGAATTCGCTGAGCCCGACGGTTCCTGCGGCCGGGGAGAAGGACCCGTCCGCGAGCCTCCTGGAATTCCCCTACGGCGGAAACAAGCAGCTCATCTTCAACGCCGAGATCGAGATTCCGATCTACCGTGAAATGGGAATCGTGGCCGTCGGCTTCTTCGATGCCGGCAACGCATTTGCCGAGGACCAGCAGCTGTCGCTCGCAGAGCTGCGGACGAGCGCTGGATTCGGTTTCCGGTGGTGGTCTCCGATGGGGCCTCTGCGCTTCGAGTGGGGGTTCCCGTTGGCACCCAAGCCGGGGGAGGAGCCCATGGTGTTCGAGTTCACGATCGGCAGCGCGTTCTAGGGCGTATGAGCAAGCACCCGTCAACTCGCACCGGCCTCGAACAGCAGCTTGCCGAGGCGGCCGATGCCTGCTTCTTCACCGGGGTCGGCGACCTGGCGGAAGAGCTCTGCAAGGCGAATGTCCGCTACGCCATTGCGAAGATCCGGTACGTCCAGGCGGCCATGGGAATCGACCCGGATGCATGCTTCGTCGGTGCCCCGGATGCGACGATCACCCGCAACATTCCTCGCTGGGCCGCTGGCTTCGGCTACGGAGGGAGGATCCGGTACACGGGCGATTTCGCCCTGATGGACGTCCGCTCGAACTGCTGCGGGATGTTCCTTGGTGCCATGGACGCCCCGCCCCCTGCGGAGCGGCTCCTGGAGAGGGTGCGCGAGCTTTCAGGCACCGGCAGGCTCCAGGCCGAGACGGGCACGTCCTGGGATTTCGGGACGAGCAACCACTTCGTCTCGGTTCTGCGGATGGAGCGGGAGCGGGACGGGCGCAGTCATGCCGTGCTGATCCATGGTTCCGGGCCGGAGCTTCGCGACGAGGGGCCGCACGGTCCGGGGCTCTACCTGGAGCGGTCGGCCACGCTGGCCCGCCTGGCCCGGACGGCGGAGACGCCCTGGGGGCCGCTGGCCATCCTCGAAGGGGAGGGGGCGCAGGAGTACCGGCGGGGGTATGCCCACGCAGACGCGGTGTCGCTGCGTCGTCGGCGGCTGTTGGCTGAGGCGCTTTTTCCCTCGGTGGTCGAGATGTCCAACACGACGCACCAGGGAGCCACGGCAGTCAATGACTACCACCTCGGCTGTCTGGTCAATACGGCCGGTGCTACGGTGCCACTCGCCCTGCGGGCCGATCTTCCGGTCTATTTCCTGGAGCAGCTCCCGAATCTGGAGCGGGACGTCGCCGAGCGGCTGGGCATCGCAGAGAGGGCCGAGCGGCAGGGGTTGTGGCCGGTGCTGGCCTCTGCGAACCTGCTGCCGCACGGGGGCGGATACACGGTACCGGGGTACAAGAGGGTTCGGGGGGTCCGGGAGGCGGGCCCCGTGCGGATCTTCGAGCTGGAGGTCGAAGGGGATTCTGGGGCCGCAGCGTTCCACACGGCGTTCCGTCACGTTCCGTTCGGATACCGCGGTGAGGAAGTGGTGCGTCGGGTGGAGGAGCTGAGGCTCGGTCGGGTGGTCGGCAAGGCCGTGCCCGAGCTCGAGTTCATGGTGTGACCATGCGTCTCTGGCGGCTTGCCGGGATCGAGGCCGGCTCCTGGTCCCGGGCCGTGGCGCTCTGGCTGGTGCTGCTGGCGGTGACAGCCTCGGGAGAGCTGGGGGCCGAGACGCTTCGAGCCCTGTTGCTGAACCGGGCGGGAAGCGATGCGCTGCCCCCCGCTTTCGCCCTCGAGGCCCTGGTCAAGCTGGCCGCCATTCCCGCCTACTACGCCCTGTCCCGCCGATACTCGAACCGAACCCTGATGGCGGTGACGATCGTGACCTACATGGCGGTGACCTTCCTGGTTGCCGTGGCCCCGTCCGCGCTGCTCGAGCGCTGGCTGGTCCCCGCCTATGCCCTGGAGGCGGTGGCGCAGAACCTGCTCGTGCTGCACTGGGGGGTCTACCTCGTCGACTTCTTCACGGTGCGTGAGTCCACGTCGAGCTTCGCCTTCATTTACAGTGCGCAGCCCCTGGGGGCACTCGTAGCGGGGGGATTGCTCATCTGGCATCCGTTCGGTCGCCTGGCCGACCTCTTCTACGCGGCGGCGCTGCTTTCGACGGTGGGGCTGGTCCTTGCATTCCGGGCGGGCCGGCGGCTTTCCGAATCTCCCCGTGTGCTGGTAGGGACCCAGGGGACGGAGACGACGTCCGACGGCAGCGAGCGGGACGCTGCCTGGCGCTATGTCGTGAAGGCCCCGGTGGTGCGGGCGATGGCCGTTGCCACCGGCATGATGGTGTTGACCCGGGCGCTGCTCCAGGTGTCCGGCAGTCACGTGCTCGAAGCGGAGTTCGTCACCGAGGGCAGCATGGGAGAGTTCCTCGGGAGGTATAAAGTCTGGACCAATCTGCTCGTGTTCGCTGTCCAGGCCGTGGGGGCAGCCCGGCTGATGCGGCGCTTCTCCGCGACCCGGGTCAACCTCTCCTACTCCGCCCTCACGCTGGTTGCTTTCGGTGCGCTCGCCGTGCTGCCGGGCACGGGCACCCTCGTGTTCGCCCAGTTGGTGCACCAGGAGCTCAAGGCGATCCTCAAGACCCCGTTTTCGGCCCTCATCTACGGGGTCATGGCCGACTACGCTCGTGCACCGGCCCGGATGGCCGTCTTCGGAGTGGTCATCCCGGTGGCCGGGGTCCTCTCCGGCCTGCTGATGATGGGGTTGAGGCACTTCGGGGTTCCGGCCTCGGACCTGGCCCCCGCCGGGCTCATCGCCGCGGTGCTGTTCGTGCTGGTGACGGTCTGGCAGAATCGGGCCTACCAGGGGGCCCTCGTGGACCTGCTGTGCGAGAAGCTGGGTTTCGGTGAAGCGCTCGGCGGACGGACTTCCACGCTGCTCCGGATCCCGGATGCCAGGGTGTTCGAGATCCGGAAGGTGCGCAAGCGGCCGGACTACCTCCTCGTCCGGACATCGTGGGCGAGACGGCTGTTCCCCGATCTTCTTTCGCCCGACGTGCCCGTGGCATCGATGACTGACCCGGTCCTCCTGGCCCGGCTCGAGGAGCTGCTGCTGCTGCTCGAGCTGTATCGACCGCCCGGCACTCCCTATCTCAAGCCGCTGATGGCCGGCGCCCTCCAGGACGGCCGCATTGACCTCCTCGACAACGCACTGGAAGTGGCCGCCAGCATCCTGCCCCCCGGGCTCGTGTCGCAGGCATCGGAGCTGGTGGAGGAAGGGCTGCGGCGCAAGGCCGTGGAGAGGATGGGCAGTTGAGATGGGCCGTGGGCTGTGGGCTGTGGGCAGGAAAGGCTGATGAGGGTCTACGTTCGGAGGGGGCTCCCGCCCCCGACCCGCGCTGCCAGAGGCCTTGGGCTCGGGGCTACTTCTCTTCCTTGAGGCCGGCGTAGATGTAGATGTGCTCGCCCTTCTTGACGCTCAGGCGCATTTCGCGGGGGGCGCACTTGTCCTTCTTGAAGAAGATGGAGTGATCGCCCTCCTTGAGCCAGCGCCTCGTGGGGGTCTGGTAGACATTCTGCTTCGAGATCTCGTCGATGATGATCTGGGCCCCCGTGGGGGACGAGAAGATGAACACCTCGCCGTACTCCTGGGCCAGCATTCCCTTGAGCTTCTTGGTTTCCGATTCGACGCGGCCGAGCACGTCGGGGGTCGGCTCGTACTGCGTGAACATCTCATAGGCGTCGAGCGCCCTGGGCAGGTTGCCGAGCTTCTCGTAGCAGCTTGCGATGGAGAAGACGTAGCGGGCCTTGGGGAAGGTCGAGTAGGCCTGAGTGAAGAGGTCGAGCGCCTTCTGGAACTCGCCGGCATCGAACTGAGCCTGGGCATCGGCGGCCATTTTGTCGGCATCCTCGACGGAGCCGGCGAGGGCCGGGGCGGACGACATCAGGACGAGCGCCAGAGCTGCAACGTTGAGAAAGCGGTGCATCCTTGCCTCCATGACGACACAAACAGGGGTTCAATACCACAGGAGGGAGGCGATGCGCAATGATTTCGCTTGACCCGGCGAAAGCCAGCCCTATAATGCCCCCCCGGTTGACGTCGAGGAGGAATTCCATGGGACGTGGTGACTACGCAGTCGAAACCAATCAGAAGATCCGCCAGCGCCGCCTGAAGGCCCGCCTGAAGAAGAAGGCCGAGGCGAAGCACAAGGAGCGCCAGGCTGCCCGTCTGGGCAAGTAGTTTTCTCCCCCTACGCTCGACGATTCTCCGACTGACGCTCAGAGCGCGAAGCTCTCGAGCTGCAGATTCCTGTCGACCTGGAAAAGGCGGTTGGGACCGAGGGTCTGCCACTCGGCACTCGGGAGGCGGTCCGTGTCGACCAGCGCAATTCCCCGCACGTGGGCATGGCGTGAGGCGGGCGGCTCGTCCGGGTCGTCGCACGGCCAGCCACCGTCCAGGCCCGACACCTGGCGGTAGTACAGCGGGCGCTCGAGCGAGGCACCGAACAGAACCTCACCGTCCGACAGGAAGAGCGATGCCGCCCGTTTCTCCGCGTGGAACCAGAGGTCATCGAGGGAGAGGGCGCTGCTGAGGGCCTTGCGGACTGGGGCCGGGTCGGACATCTCGGCTGCGAGCAGGCCCTGCCGATGCAGGAATGCGAGGCAGTGATGGAAGATCACCTCAGGGGTGGTGGACCCTCGGATGTTCTTCTCGATGTAGGTTGGAATGGCAAGCCGTTCCCGTTCTTCCGGGGGGAACGGGCGTGCGGATCCGGCCTGGCAGTAGAGCCAGTTCCGGTATCGGAAAGGGGCCACATCGTAGGCATGGGGAGAGCGGGCCGAGTGGTGGCACGAGACCAGGATGGTCCTGCCGTGGATGTCGGCCAGGGTGTCCACGAGCGAGGAACAGCACGGCTGTCGGAGCTTGGAAAGAAGGGGCTCTCCCTGCTCGAAGCGGCCGATGCCGACGGCCTGGGCGTCTCCGGGGGCGACGAGGTCCACCGCCTCGGCGAGGTGGCGGACCAGGAAGGGCATCGCAAGGGGGTCGTTGACGACGATGGCCAGGATCTGGGTGTGCATGTCTCACCTCCCGGGTGGTGTGACAGATTATCCGGCCGGAAGCGCCGGATGCAAGGAAAATGGGCGGTTCCGCACAGCTTGCCAGGAGTCGACCGGGTAACTACCCTGGTTGCTGGAAAGTTCTTGTGCGCGGGCGTGCGACCTGCTAGTCTGATTAATCGGGCGTGGTGCGAGTTGCAGGAAGGGAGGTTGTCCCATGAAGAACGTGGTCATCGGCTTGCTTCTCTTGTTTGCGGGATGCCGTGAGGTCGTGGGAGCACAGGCCGCTGCCGTGGAAGAGGAAGCTGTCGAGCAGAATCGCGGCAAGTACTACGAGGTTGTGGTGACTCCCTCGGAGTTGGGGTTGGAGCAGAAGGTGTCCGTGGTCATTGCGTTTACTGCGGGTAGCGGTTTCCACTGGAACGAGGAGTATCCGGCGAACTTCAAGGTCAGCTCCGGCGGTTCCGTGGGGATCGAGAAGGGCGACTTCTCGGTGAAGACCAAGGATGTCGAAGTGACGAAGGAGGCCGCACGAATCACCGTCCCCGTGGTTCTCAAGGCGGCCGGCAGCCAGGAGCTGCTGGTCAAGGGAAGCTTCTCGGTCTGCAACGATACTTCCTGCAAGATCATGCGCAACGAGGAAGTCCGGCTGCCTCTGACCGGCAAGTAGCCGGGACGAGGTAGGACATGGATGCCGAGCGCTACGTCGAGTCTCTGCGCAAGGAGGCGATGGAGCGCTTCTCGGTCGAGAAGCGACAACTCTCGTTCTCCCAGTACATGGCGGCATTTGCGGCAAGACCGCATCTCCTGGGACGCAGCAGCGCCCAGTTCATCCTGGCCACGCTCGATCACTTCGGGAGTCGGGAGAGGCCCGGAGCTTCGGGGTGCAGGACGCGGCTGGGGCTGTTCGACGCGCCCTTCGACGGGGGGCGGGATCGGCTGATTGGCCAGGAGGAGGTCCAGGAGGCCTTCTACCACACCGTGGCGGACTTCGTGCGGGAGCGGCGGACCGGGCGGTTGCTGCTGCTGCATGGCCCCAACGGCTCGGCCAAGACCACGTTCGTGCAGTGCCTGGCGAGGGCCATGGTGCACTACTCGAAGACCGGTGACGGCGGGCTGTACTCCTTCAACTGGGTGTTCCCGAGGAGCTCCTACCTGGGCAAGCGGGTCGGGTTCGAGTCGATCTCGCCGGCGGAGCCGCACGAGACTTATGCGTTCCTCGACGAACGGGACGTGGCTGCCGTGATCCCCGGGGATCTGCGGGACCACCCGATCTTCCTGCTGCCGGCCGAGGAGCGGCGCCGCTTCCTCGACCAGTTGGTCCAGGACGGGGCCGTGCCCGAGGGGTTCCACTTCTCCGACCACCTGCTGCAGGGCGACTTGAGCCCGGTATCCCGCCGCATTTACGAGGCCCTGCTGGCCGGGTATGGCGGGGATTTGAGCCGGGTGCTGGCGCACGTGCAGGTGGTTCGTTTCTACCTGTCGAGGCGCTATCGGACGGGGATTGTGACCATCGAGCCCCAGATGCACGTCGATGCATCCATCCGGCAGATCACCATGGACGAGAGCTATGGTAATCTGCCCGCCGTGCTGCGGCACGTCCCGATCTTCGAGCTTTCCGGTGACCTCGTGGATGCCAATCGGGGGCTCATCGAGTTCTCCGACCTGTTGAAGCGGCCCATCGAGGCATTCAAGTACCTGCTGGGAACGTGCGAGACGGCCCGGGTCACCGTCGGGGGGGTGATTCTCTACCTCGACATCCTGTTCGTGGGGACCACCAACGACAAGTACGTGGACGCGTTCACCCGAACGCCCGATTTTCCTTCGTTCAAGGGGCGGATGGAGCTGATCCGGGTCCCCTACCTGCGGGACTACGAGGTGGAGCGGGAGATCTACGACATGCAGTTCGAGCGCTCCATGGTGGGGCGTCACGTGTCTCCTCATGCCACGTGGGCCGCAGCGCTCTGGGCGGTCCTGACCCGCCTGCGCCGTCCTGACTCGGAAAACGGGCCGGAGGCGCTCAAGAGCGTGCTGGAGGGGATGTCTCCCATGGCGAAGGCGGACCTGTACGCCCACGGTCGTCCGCCCTCGGGCCTCAAGTCGGACGTTTCCCGGGAGCTGGTCCAGTCGGTGGGCTGGCTGAGCGACGAGGGGGCCGCTGCGTCACCGTACGAAGGGGGGTTCGGAGCTAGCCCCCGGGAGATGCGGTCGGTGCTGCTGTCAGCCGGCCGTTCCACCGACGTCGAGTGCCTTCATCCGGTCGGAGTGTTCCAGGCCATACGGGACCTCTGCAAGCAGAAGTCGATGTATGAGTTCCTCCAGTTCACGCCGTCCGGGGAGTACCACGACGTGCAGGCCCTGCTGGAGGCCGTGACCGATCGCTATACCGAGCGGGTGGACCGGGAGTTCCAGCTGGCCATGGGGCTGGTCAGTGACGACGAGTTCGAGCGGCTCCTCCAGCGGTATGCCACCCATGCGTCGGCATTCCTGAAGAAGGAGTCGGTGATGGATCCGATCTCCCGGGTACCCGTTCCGGCCGACGAGTCGTTCCTGAAGGACATCGAGGATCGGTGCGGCGTCGGGGAAGCCCGGGAGCGGGCCAGGCAGGACTTTCTGGGGCGGATTGCCTCGTTCTCGCTTGACCATCCCGGTGCGGAAGTCCCCTATCGGACTCTCTATGAGGCGTGGTTCGAGAAGCTCCGGGCCGCTTACTTCAGAGAGAACCGGGGGGAGATCGACCGGATGGTCCGGCGGGTCATGGACCTTCTCGATGGGACGAAGCTACGCGAGGACGAGGAGAGCACCGCCAGGCACACGGTGGCCAACCTGGTCGAGCGTTTCGGCTACTGCGAGCGGTGCGTCGGTCCCACGATATCGTTCCTGGCCGCCCGCAAGTATCAGGGATAGCCTCCCGAATCCCGCTGTCGACAATCCCGTTCTTGACACCTACCCACTGCACGAGACACTATGATACTGCGTGACGCGTCACGTACGATGCGGACTACTCGATGCGAGAGGGAAGAAGCGGAATGGCGGAGCATGTTTGCTGTCTGGACATGGGGACGACGAGCGTGAAGGCCGCGCTTCTGGACCTCGAGGGGCGGATCGTCGGGATGGCCTCGTCCGCTCAGCTCCAGGTCGGGGGAGCGGGGGCCGGTGCCGAGTTCGATGCGGACGAGCATGTCCGGGAGGCACTCCGACTGGTACGGGAAGCGTTGGCCAAAGCCGGAGCTTCGGGCGGGTCGGTGGCGGCTTTGTCGGTCACCAATCAGCGGGCCTCCGTGGTTCCGCTGTGCAGGGACCTCAAGCCTTGCGGTCCCGCCATCTCCTGGCAGGATACCCGTTGCGGCGATGTCGTGACGGCTTTCTCCAGGACGCTGTCGGCGGAGAGATTCACCCGGCTCACCGGGCTTCCGCAGAGCTTCCTCTGGACGCTCGGGAAGACCCTCTGGCTCAAGTCGAACCGGCCTGACGTGTGGGCTTCGACGGCCCGAATCGCACTGGTACACGACCTGGTGCTGCGAGCGCTGGGGACGGACGATATCGTGACCGACGTCTCCAATGCCTCGCTGACCGGCATGCTGGAGTTGCGGGGGGGGCACTGGAGCCGGGAGATCCTCGAAGCGGCCGGTCTTTCCGAGAGCCTGCTGCCGAAGTTGGCAAGGCCGGGGGAGGTGGTCGGCAAGCTGTCTGAAGAAGCGGCAAGGGCCACTGGTCTGGCCGCAGGAACTCCACTGGTGGCAGGGGGCGGGGACCAGCAGTGCGCCACTCTGGGCATCGGCGTGCTCGACCCGGGAGATGCAGGACTATGCCTGGGGACCGCCGCTGTGGTGAGCTGCCCCGTTCCGGAGCCGCTTCCGGACCCGGCGGGGCGGTATTTCTGCACCGCCCATGCCGTTCCGGGGCGCTTCGTGCTCGAGGGGATCCACAATGCTTTTGGGGCCTCCCAGTCCTGGGCGGCGGAGGCGTTGGATTTCGGATCGCTCGAAGCGCTCGAGGCCGCTGCCGCAGCGGCACCGGCTGGTGCGGGCGGGGTCATGTTCCTCCCCTGGCTCGCCGGGATCGGGACGCCCGATTTCGATGCCTCGGCCCGCGGGGTGTTTGCCGGGATGACCATGGCCACGGGAAGGGGCGATCTGGCGCGGGCCGTATTCGAGGGGATTGCACTGGAGACGGGCCGGATCCTGGATGCTTTCCAGGCGTCGCCGGTCCCGTTGAGACGGCTGATTCTGTCGGGAGGGGGCTCATCGAGGGCATTGATCGGCCAGGTGCTGGCGGACCTTACCGGCCGGGAGCTGCTGTTGGACAGTGTGACCCAGGCATCGCTGGCAGGAGCCGCTGCGTTGGCGTGGACCGGGGCCGGGGCGTTCCCCGACGTGGCGGCGGCCGGCGCTGCCCTCGGCGGCCGTCCGGAGCGCATCCTGCGGCCAGCGCTGCCGCAGGAGCAGCGGGGGGCACTGGCGCGGCGCTATGAACGGTGGGTCGCTGCAGCCAGGGCGGCGGAACATGGAGCTGCGGACGAGGAGGTGAAGGCGTGAGCGAGCGAGAGAACCACACTCTGAGCCGCGAGGAGATGGACCGGATCCGTCGGGAGGCCATGACCTTTGCCGGGATCGGGCTGTACCGGTACACGTTCGACGGGACGATCCTGTTCATGGACCGGGGGGCGATGAGGATCCTGGACCTCGAGGCCCGTTTCCCGGATGAAGCCTCCCTGGTGGGGCGCAAAGTGGAGGAGCTCATCACCTACATGGGGCCCAAGGGGTACCTGAGGCAGGCGGTGCGGGAGCATGGCCACGTTCGGAACTTCGAGTACTACTTCCAGACCATCACCGGGGTCGAGCGCTGGGCATTGCACGATTCCTACCTGGTGCGCGATGCGCAGACCGGAGCCGACGCCATCCAGGTGATCATCCAGGACATCACCGATCGCAAGCTGGCGGAGCGGGCGGTTGCGACCGAACGGGAGCGGCTGGCGGTGACGCTCCGGTCCATCGGAGACGGCGTGATCACGACCGACACCGGCGGCTCGGTGATCCTCGTCAACCGGGTGGCCGAGGAGCTGACCGGATGGACTCAGGCCGACGCTCTGGGGAGGCCGCTTGGCGAGGTGTTCCGGATCGTCAACGAGAAGACCCGCGAGCCGGCGGAGAACCCCGTGGACCGAGTGCTGCGTGACGGGCTCATCGTGGGGCTGGCGAACCACACCGCCCTGATTGCCAGGGACGGTCGGGAGCGGGTGATAGCCGACTCGGCAGCCCCGATTCGGGACACGCGCAGCCAGATCATCGGCGTGGTCCTGGTGTTCCGTGATGTCACCGAGAAGTACAGGCTCGAGGAGGAGCTCCAGCGGATCGAGCGTCTCGAGTCGGTCGGCGTGCTGGCGGGCGGCATCGCCCACGACTTCAACAACCTGCTCTCGTCGATCCTGGGAAACCTCAGCCTGGCGCAGGTCTACCTGCCTCCCAGCGCTCGCGTGCGGGAGCTCCTGGAGCAGTCCGAGAAGGCGACGCTGCGGGCCAAGGACCTGACGTTCCAGCTCCTGACGTTTGCCCGCGGCGGCAAGCCGGTCAAGCGTACCGTGACCCTGGAGGGGTTGGTCCGGGAATCGGTCGGCTTTGCCCTGAGCGGGTCGGACGTGCGATGCACCTTCGAGATTCCGGCGGATCTCTGGCCGGTGGACGTGGATGCCGGCCAGCTCGGGCAGGTGCTCCACAACCTGGTCATCAACGCGGACCAGGCGATGCCGGATGGGGGCGAGATCACGGTTGCGTGCGAGAATGTGGTCCTCTTCGGAGCCGGAGGCATTCCGCTGCCGCCGGGGCGATACGTGCGGCTGGTGGTGGCCGACCAGGGCGTCGGAATCCCCGAGTCTGTCGTGAATCGGATCTTTGATCCGTACTTCACCACGAAGCAGAAGGGGAGCGGGCTGGGGTTGACCATCGTCCATTCCATCGTGAAGGCGCATGACGGGCACATCGGCGTGTTGTCGAAGGTCGGCGAAGGGACGCGGTTCACGATCCACCTGCCGGCCAGCCAGTCCGAGGCAGCGCAGGAGCCGGAGCCCGTGCTCGCACCCCTGTCGGGGAGCGGGCGGGTCCTGATCATGGATGACGAGGGACCGATCCGGGAGATGGCGGGGCAGATGTTGTCCCACCTCGGCTACGAGCCGAGCTTTGCAGCAAACGGGAGTGAGGCGGTGGAGCAGTACAAGGCGGCCTTGAAGCAGGGGTGCCCGTTCGAAGTGGTGATCCTCGATCTCACGATTCCCGGCGGCATGGGCGGTGCGGAGACGGTTCGACGGCTGCATGCGGTCGATCCGAACGTGCGGGCCGTGGCCTCGAGCGGATACAGCTCGGACCCGATCATGGCCGAGCATCGGCAGTTTGGATTTGCAGGGGCGCTGGCCAAGCCGTATACAATCGTGGAGTTCAGCCGGATGCTGGCCCGGGTGGTCGGCGGAGGGCGGTAGAGTCGGGAGAAGGGGGACCGGGAATGGATGGGGGGCAAGGGGCCGACAGGGCCGGCGCGGTTGAGAAGCATCGGGTGGCGGCGTCTTCCGTGGCCGCAGCGGTACTGCTGACGGTGGGCAAGCTCGTGGTGGGGCTCCTCTCCGGCTCGCTGGGTATCCTGTCCGAGGCCCTTCATTCCGCACTCGATCTGGTGGCCGCAGTGGTGACGTGGGTTGCCGTGCGGGCATCGGGACGGCCCGCGGACGAGCAGCATTCCTACGGTCACGGGAAAGTGGAGAACGTCTCGGCGCTGTTCGAGACGCTGTTGCTGCTGGTCACCTGCGTCTGGATCATCTACGAAGCGGTCGAGAGGCTTCTCGGCAAGAGCGTCGAGGTGGAGGCATCGATCTGGGCCTTTGTGGTGATGGGGGTTTCGATCGTAGTCGACTTCTCCCGGTCCCGAGCCCTGTCCCGAGTGGCGAAGAAGTACAACAGCCAGGCCTTGGAAGCGGATGCGCTGCATTTCTCCACGGACATCTGGTCCTCCGCCGTGGTGATCCTGGGGCTGGGGCTTGTCCTGGTTTCGGAGCTGACCGGAGTGAGCTGGCTGGCACAGGCGGACTCGGTGGCTGCCCTCGGTGTGGCCGCAATCGTCGTCGTCGTGAGCATCCGGCTGGGCAGGAAGGCGCTCGGGGACCTGATGGATGAGGCCCCACCCGGGCTCATCGCCCGGCTCGAAGAACATTGTCGGGTCGAGGGGGTGGGGGGAATCCGACGGCTGAGAGTGCGCATGTCGGGCCCGCAGGGGTTCGTCGACATCGCGCTCAGCGTGCCGGCCGGGACTACTCTGACGCAGGGACATGCCATCGCAGACCGGGTCGAAGGGGCGGTGCAGGAGATCATTCCCGGAGCGGATGTCCTGGTGCATGTCGAGCCGGACGGGGAATCCGAAGGGGAACGGCAGCTGACCGTCGGGGCGCTGCGGGATCTCGCTACGGATCATGGAATGCCGGTGCACAACATCCGGATCACTCGTCTGGGCCGTCGGTCCATGGTGGAGATGCACGCCGAGGTGGCCGACGACCTCAACGTGACGCAGGCCCACGACCTGGTCGACCGTTTCGAGCAGGTCATCCAGAGCCGGTATCCGGAAGTCGAGCGGGTCGTCACCCACATCGAGCCGGCCGGGCAGGAGGCTGCGGAGGCCGATGAGGCTCCGCAGGTCCAGCAGATCGAGCGGATCGTCCGGGACGTCGTGGAGGCCGATTCCGTGGCCCAGGCTCACCGGGACTTGAGGGTCACCGAACGAGGGAGGCAACTCGACTTGTCGTTCACTTGTGTCGTCCCGGCAAAGGCCAGTGTGGCCGCCGCACACCGGTGCACCGAGCGCGTGGAGACCGCCCTGCGGGCCAGCATCGATCGAGTCGGATCGGTCAGCATTCACGTGGAGCCGGAGTAGGGCGGGGCTCGGGGTTGGGGGTTGGGGGTTGGGGGTTGGGGGTTGGGGGTTGGGGGTTGGGGGTTGGGGGTTGCGCAAGGTTCCGTGCCCGACACAACCTGCAGTGA
>CAITUV010000074.1 GCA_903895725.1 uncultured Myxococcales bacterium
GACGATGTACTCTCCGCAACGGCACGCCAGCTTCTCCTGGATGTGCACGTGTCGCTCGACCCGGGCAGGCACGTACTCGTAGACCACGGTCTCCTTGCCCTTCCCGACCGGCCGGAAATCATGCCCGCCGCACTTCGGGCAGCGGCGCTGCTCTTCCCGAACCTGGTGCACGAACTGCTTCTCCGGCAGAGCCTTCCGCGTCTCGCTGTTCTTCTTGCGGGCAGCGGCTGCCGCTGCCGGGTCGGAGGTGCCGTTTGCCTTCCGCAGCTCTCGGTCCACAGGGGGGATCTTCTCGCTCTTGCGTCCGAAGACCTGGCGCTGCAGACCTTCAACCAACACCTTGAGCGCAGAGTTGTCCTCTGCAAGTCGGGTATTGCTGGTGCGCAGCTCCTCCAGCGTACTCCTCATCAGTGCGTTTTCGGACTCGAGCTGTGCCACCCGGGCCTGCAGAAGCGCATTCTGCTCCCGGAGCAACCTGCGCTCTTCTTCCCAGAATGCCGGAGGTGTATTTCCCTGGCCGTGCATGGCCAGCTTAAGATCACGATCGGGATCTCGTGTCAAGCAGTTTCTTGGGCGGACAACCGATGGGGCCGATGACCGGCTTGGGGGTCCACGGGACCGGTCGTCGCACTCGCGAGTAGTCGATGCCGTCCAGCAGCATCGCCAGCTCGGTGGCATCCATCTGCACGCTCGCCGCATCGGCGTGAACGGTCGGAAGCCGGAACTTCCCCATCTCAAGGCGCTTGTAGTACAGCACGAAGCCGCCCACGTCCCAGAACAGGACCTTGGCGCGGTCCGCACGCCGGCTGACGAAGACGAAAAGATGGCCGCTGTACGGGTCGGCCTTGAGCACCGACTGCACCCGCCCGAGCAGGCCATCGAAACCGTTTCTCATGTCCACCTGTCCGAGCGCCAGGTAGACCTTGACCGACGGAGGCAACGTCAGCATGGCAACCTCCGCAGGCCCTGCACGAGCCCGACCACGTAGAGCTCCGACGTGCCCTCGCAGAACCGCAGCTTCACGCCGTCCGGAAGCTCGGCCTCGAGCCAACGGTCAACCCGCAGCCCCGGCCCGCACTCCTCAGCCCCCGGCTTCGTACCGGCAACGACAACCGGCAACAGCGCCCCGGGCTGCGCTTCCCCCTTGCGTTGCTTTTCATGGCGCAGATGGCTGGCCCACCACGCCAACGTGCTGCGATTGACCCCATTCTCAGAGGCGAACTCCCAAAGCCCCACCTGCCCCCGGACAGCGTCGTACTTCGCCACCATCTGTCGCCACCAGCGACGGCTCCTCGGCTTTGCTTTCTCCATCGGCATCCCTCCGTGCAACAACCACGGTGGGATTCTCAGCCTCGAGTTTCAGGGGTGCAAGGCGTCCTCAACCGAGCGGATACGCTACTTGGCTGCCTGCTCGGGATGCCGCTCGAGGAACCCCTTGACGTTGCGGCCGCAGGTGTAGATCACGTTGCCGACCGAGGACACGCTCATGCCCAGCCGCTCCGCCGCCTGCGCCTTCGTCAGGCCCTGCCTGAGCAGGTCGGCGAGTTCCTGCTTGCGGGCATCGGTCCAGGTGCTGCTTCGGGAGGGGGCCGGCTCAGGGTCCGGCCAGACCTCGACTGTTACCTGTCCAGTGGCACCGGAGATGAGAACGTTGAAGGAGTCGCGCTGCAGGTCCTCGGTCGTGAGCAGGGATTCGAGCTTGGCCTTGAGGGCCTCGCCGCGGGCTTCGTGTTCTCTGGCCAGTGTCTCCCGGGTCGCAGCGAACGCGAGCTGGGCCGCGAGGTCCGACTGCAGGCGTGCACGGGTGGCGGGGTCCTGGATGCTCTCCAACATCGCGGTCAGGTCCGGCGCCGCCGGTCCGGTGGTCGCGGGCTCGGCCGCGGCCGGGGTGGGGGATTGCTGGGTGTTGCGCTTGGTCATGGTGTCCTCCGTTGCCCGCGATGCGGGGCGGGCGGCCCGGGACGGACCCACCGCGGGCCCGTGCCAGACGTCAACGTGGCAGCGGGAAAACAGGCTCGTCAAGCAGGGATAAGCGAGGTCCTTCGATGCCCCCTGCCTCATTGCAGCGAGGGGTAGGCGATGGGGTGCCCGGGTGCCCCGGGCGGGTACGGTTTGGGTACGGTTTTGCCGGACGGAACGGGACGCAACGGGACGGAACGGGACGCAACGGTCCAATGATTTCAACGGGTTCGGCCTGGGGCCTCGGGTGACGGGCACTTTCCCAAGCTGAATGTCGCGGGTAGCGGTCGGCGGGCGAGGCCGAGTGGCCCGGCACCGCTCGAGAGCTATTGCCGGCTACAGGCCCAGCCCGATTCCCAGCATCGGCCAGTCGAACCAGGCCCCCTTCCCCTGGTCCAGGGGCGCTCCCAACACCAGCGGCAGCTCGAGCGACGCTTCCAGTCCGATGCGTCCCAGGTAGAGGCGGTATCTCAGCACCGGGCTGAAGTACAATCCGCTGGTGCCGGAAAACTCGTTGACCCCTTGGCTCTCGTCGCAGTCCGTGCCTCCACCGCCGCACTTCCTGTCACAGCCGAACGAGTGCCCGAACCCCACCATCAGACCGAGCGACAGCAGGTGCCTGCCGGTATCGACAAACCGAAATGCCGGCTCCGTGGTCGCTGCGATGACGAAGCGCCCCGAGTCCCCCACGGCATCACACGGCCCGAAGTCCGAGACATAGGCTCCCTGGAAGATCGTCCAGGCAAATCCCTCCCGGAAGAACAGCTCAGCGATGCTGGCTCGGCCGCCCAGCATTACCGACGGATTGACGAGGCCCGCCACACGGAACCAGTCCGTCGGACGCTCTCGTCCCGCCTCGGCGGCCCGGCAAAGCGAGGAGGTCAAGCTCAAGACGGCGAGCACAACGACCGGCGCAAGCACTCCTGCAACCCTCTTCCCCGCCCCCATCCTGGTCACCATTCGTCCCTCCGTCGTCCCCCGCGTCCCAATCTTGAGGCCGGTGCTGCGGTCGGCAGGCTGGCACCGTCGAGGCCCCTCGCACAGGTCGGATTCTCATGGCCCAAGTCGTGCCCGTATCCGACTTTTCGCATCATGCCCCGCTTCTCCTTCCCCCGACAGTCCCCCCTCAATGCAGAGCGATGCCCCTGGGGTAGCCCAGGTTGCTCACGACAGCCTTGAGCCCGGACCCATCCAGATTGGCCTGATACACTTTGCCCGCGTGCAGGTCGGTGAAGTACATCTTGCCGGAAGGCGAGTGTATGACGATGTGCTGCGGCGTCTGAAGCCCGTTGGCCGCGGACAGGAGCGTTTTGGCACCGGTGCCATCGAGGTTGGCGGACTTCACGAAGTCGTAGTTCCCATTCCCATATTCGGTCCAGTAGACCTTCCCGCCTGCAAGGTCCAGGGCCACACCGGTGGGGATCCCGGCCGTAGTGGCCAGTAGCTGCACGTTGTTGCCGTCCAGCCCGCACCGGGATATGGAACCGCCGTAATAGCCGTCAGCCCAGTAGATCCGGCCTCCCGGTACGTCCAGAGCGATGCCCGACGTGCAGCAGCCCGACCCCGGAAGCACGGTCTCGACATTGCTGCCGTCCAGGTTGGAGCGCTGGATCTTCGGGTTGCCGGTCTGGTTGGTCCAGTAGATCTTGCCGCCTGCGACGTCGAGCGCAATGCCGTATGGGCTGGGCTTCCCGGTCAGTACCGACAGGATGCCGCTGCCGTCCAGATTGGCGCTGCGGATGGCCGTGTCGTTATCGGGCCAGTACATCTTGTCCGCAGTCAAGTCCAGGTCATCCGCATCGACCCCGCCGGAGATCAGGGTGGCCAGACCGGTTCCGTCCACGTTGACGCGGCTGATGCTCGCCTTGGACACGTCGGTGAAGTACAGCACCGGCTGGGCCGTCTGGCAGAGCCCCCCGACGCACGTGGCTCCAGGGGCCGCACAGGTCCCGCACGCGCCTCCGCACCCGTCGGGGCCGCACTCTTTGCCCGCACAAGTGGGCACACAGGTCTTTCCCGGCTGTCCCAGCTTGAGCAGGAAGATGTCATCGGACAGGACCCAGGCCAGCTTGCCCCCGCCGAAGTCGACGGAGCCATCCCGGAGCTCCCCTGCAACGAAGACATCTCCGTCGGCATTCACCGCGACCGCGTTGGCAAACTCGTTGTTCATTGCCTTGTACGTCTTCCACCAGAAGGCCCCCCCGGTGGGGTCGAGCCTCACGACAAAGATGTCGGAAGCGTATCCATAGGGTATGGAGCCGCCGCCGAAGTCGATGCTGCTGCTGCCGTAGAAGCCCGCCAGGTAGAGGTTTCCGGCCTTGTCGGAGGCCACGTCGGACAAGGTGTTCCACGGTCCGCCGCCGAAATCCTTGGCCCATTTCGGGGTGCCGTCGCCCCCGAAGGAGGCTGCAAAGACATCCCCCTGCGCCGAGTTGTTCTTCAGGATGGCGGCGCCGAAATCGACCTGGTTGCTCCAGAGCTCGCCTACGATGGTCACGTTGCCATCGGGGCCGACGGTCGCTGCGTGCACCTCGTCGTTGTCGGTTCCTCCCCATCCCTTGCACCAGGCGTAGTCCCCCGTACTGCTGAAGCGGGCCAGGAAGACGTCGCCCAACCCCTGCTGGTGGTTCTGCAGAGTGGAGGTCCCCACCGAGATCTGCTGGCTCTTGAAAACCGCAGCAAGGAACACACTTCCGTCGGCAGCGACTGCCAGCCCTCGTCCTTCTTCGAGGTAGTTGCTGCCGAAGGCCTTGGACCAGGAGTGTGCTCCGGCCGAGGAGTACTTCGCCAGGAACACGTCCGTGTTGCCCTGGCAGGCCAGCGAGCCCCCTCCCAGGTTGACCGGGCCGGGCCCGAAGTAGCCCGTCACGAAGACGTTTCCGGTCCCGTCCGCAGCCACGGCCGTGCCGGTTCCCCCGCCCAGATTCGAGGACCACTGCAGGGTACCTTCTGCAGAGTAGCGGGCAAGGAAGCCCGCACCCGTTGCCAGGAGATAGCCATTCGAGTCGAACGCCAGATCGACCACTTCCGCGGGCACGGTCTTGGACCACACGTGGCTGCCGTTGGCATTGAAGCACGCCACGTAGCCTCCGGCGGGGAGCCCGCCGCCGCCGAAGTCGACGGAAGTCGATTCGTGTTTGCCTCCGAGGCAGACTGCGCCGGTGCTGCTGGCCGCCACGGCACTCCCGAAGTCGTTGCCGAAGCCGCCCCAGCTCTTGGACCACAGGTGCTTGGGAATGCAGAGGCCATCGAGACATGCCTCGCCGAACGCGCAAGTCCCGCACGTGCCGCCACAGCCGTCGTCGCCGCACTGCTTGCCGGCGCAGGCCGGCTGGCAATCGACACAGGTGCCGCTCAGGCAGATCCAGCTTCCCGCCGGGCCGCATGGGGTGTAGTCCGGAAGGGTCGCGCTCTTGCAGCCGGCCTTGGGCTCGCAGGAGTCCTTGGTGCATTCCTTGCCGTCGTTGCAGTCGATTGGGGGACCGGACACGCATTGACCCTTGACGCAACCGTCGCCGTCCGTGCAGACGTCCCCGTCGGAGCACGTTGCGCCATTGGGGGAGTGCACGCACCCGGCCTGTCCATCGCACGAGTCATCCGTGCACGGGTTGCCGTCATCGCAAGCCAGCACGTTGGAGGGCTTGCAGGCTCCGGCGACACACGAGTCGCCCAGGGTACAGGCGCTGCCGTCGTCGCAGGGGCCGGACACCGGAGTATGCTGGCAGCCCTGGGCGGGCACGCAAGTGTCCTTGGTGCAGGCGTTCTGGTCGTCGCAGGGCTCCGCCCCGGTGGCGATGCACCAGCCTCCTGCGCAGTGGTCGTTCAGCGTGCAGGGATTCCCATCGTCGCATGCGGCCTGATTGGGGACGAACTGGCATCCGACCAGTGCCCCGCAGGAGTCGTCGGTGCAGGCGTTTCCATCGTTGCAGACCAGCTCGGAGGACGAAATGCAGGCACCGAGGTGGCAGTGGTCGGACACGGTGCACACGCTGCCGTCGTCGCACGGGGCCGAATTGACCGAGGTCACACACCCGTTGAGCGGGTCACAGGAGTGGTCGGTGCACGGGTTGTCATCGACGCACTGGAGCACGCCTCCGCCCATGCAGAGGCCCTCCTTGCAGGCATCATCCGTGGTGCAGGCGTTGGCGTCGTCGCAGGCACCGGCCGCCGGCTCATGGACGCACAACCCTCCGGGAACGCAGGAGTCAAGCGTGCAGACATTTGCGTCGTCGCAGTCGACCTTCGGCCCGGACTGGCATACTCCGCCCGAGCACTGGTCGCCCACGGTGCATTCGTCGACGTCCTGGCACGGGGACTGATTGTCCGTATGAACGCAACCGCTCACAGGGTCGCACGAGTCGTCGGTGCAGGGATTCCCGTCGTTGCAGTTGACCGTAAGGCCTGAAGCGCACGTCCCCTGGCTGCACTTGCTGTTGTAGACGCAGGCGTTTCCGCTCTCGCAAAGCTGTCCCTCGTGATCGGGAACGAGCGTGCAGTCGCCGGCGGCCGGGTCGCACGAAGCCTTCAGGCAGAAGGCCTCGGGGCCCTGGGGAGGCTCGCAGGCGACGACCGTAGCCACATCCACGATGCACTGATATGGAACCGCTGTCGTGTCGCAGATGAGCGTGCCGTTACACAGGTCCCCGTCTTCCAGCGGCTCGCAGTCCGGATCCTGGAGGCAGTCGCACGGTACGGAGATCCCACCGCAGACTCCGTCCTGACACACGTCGGCCAGCGTGCACGGGTCACCGTCGTCGCAGTCCGCCTCGTTGGGCGGGTACTGGCATCCGCCGTCGTCGGTACAGACGTTGTCCGTGCAGGGATTCTCGTCGTCGCACTGGACGGGGTCCCCGACACACTGGCCCGTGACACAGTGATCCGCCACGGTGCACGGGTTGCCGTCGTTGCATGCGCCTGAGCCCAGCGTCTCGTTGACGCATCCTTCCTGGCCCGAGCACTTGTCCGCGGTGCAGTCGTTGCCGTCTTCGCAGAGGTTGACGAAGTCGCCCTGGACGAGGTCCGGCTCGTCGACGTCACCGTCGCAGTCATCGTCGAGCCCGTTGCAGCTTTCGGCTGCCGGGCTGCCGGCGTCGCAGGAGGAGAGGCCGCCTTCCTGGCACATCCGCTTGCCGGTGCACTTGCCGTGCTCGTTCTCGACGGCGCAGGGCGTGGTGAGGCCCCGTGCAATCGAGCTTGCAGTGCAGGGGCAGTCTCCGGTGTCGTTGACGCACTGCTTGAGGGATGCCCCCTCCACCGACTGGACCTGCTGACAGGAGAATCCCCAGGGGCAATCGTTCTTGGCTCCGCACGGGCCGCTGCAGAAACTTCCCGACGCCTGATAGCTGATGCAGGCGTCGGCAGCCCCGCCCAGACTGGTGCAGTCGCTGTTCTGCGAACAGGGTCGGCACAGGTTCGCATGGAGCGACACGCAGACGTACACCAGGTCCGGTGCGCTTCCTGCCACCTGCTGGCATTTCCACCCGAGGGGGCACTCCTCCTGGCACAACATGGAGCAGACCCCTTCGCCGAGGTGCTGCACGCACCAGCCGGACTGGCAGTCGACGTTCTCCGTACAGGGGTCGAGGAAGCATCCCTGGCCGGCTTCACACTGAGGTCCGACCGCTTCCGGTGCCAGGTCCACGGCGTCGGCTCCTGCGTGAGCCTCAGTCTCCTCGACCACGTCGGTGGCGAGTATGACATCTCCGGTCGGCTCCGGGGACGACTCAGTCGGAACGTCCGTCGGAGAGACTTGGGCCGGAGAGCCGCACCCCCCTGGAGCGAGTGTCAGACATGCGAACAGGACCGTACGCGAAGAAAGCGACTTGAGCATCGGGATACCTCCCACCTCCCAGCGAAATTACTCCATGGGCACGTCAGCGTCAACGCACCCGGCCCTCCGGCTGCTGCCCGTCGAACGGGGGCGCATGGTACCAGGGGCCGCCCTTTGCTAATCCAGCGGCGGATAGAAGACGAGGTTGTCGATGGTCACGTTGGGGTTGGTGTACTCCGCGATGATCTTGACCATGGGGCTGCCGCCACAGGCTCGAAAGCCGAAGAAGCTCACCACCGGGTTGGTTCCCTCGCATCCTGACGGCGGGTTCCCCTCATAGGAGAACTGGTCGTACCCGACCTGGTTGCCAGCGGCATCGTAGCCCCGGAGCGTGATGACCGGCTCACTGTTGCTTGCCGACGGCACCGAGCTCATGCCGAATGCGAGCACCCCCTGGGTCAGATCAAACTGCACAGCGTACTTCCCCGGTGCGGGCGCAAGGTCGGCTCCGACGAAGACCACCATGTTGGACATGGGGGCATCTTCGTTCCCTGTGATGCAGAAGACCATGGTGCTCATCATACCGCCGACCTTGGTGATGCCCCACTGGACCAGGTAGTCTTCCAGCTCGCACTTCATGCAGCCCAGCACGTCGGGACCACCCCAGGGGTAAGTTCCGTCACCGTTGCAACAGGGGCACGTGTTGCACTTCTCGATGCCTTCGAAGTCGACCGTCGTGTGGTCGGGGGGGAACTGCTGGAGCGAGTTGAAGTTGTCCGTGTACTGCTCGCAGAACTCCAGTGACTTCTTGCCCAGGCAAACCCCGCCCAGGCACTGGTCGTCGGTTGTCTTGTCGTCGCTGTCGTCGCAGGGCAGTCCGTCCTGCGCCGGGAGCGGCTCGCAACCCCCCGTATTGGAATTGCAGACGTCGTCCAGGCACGGATCCGGATTGTCCGGGCAGGTCACCACCGTCTCGGGATCCAACTCGCATTGCCCGGTTTCCGGTACGCACGCAAGGTAGCCGGCGCAGAGGTTCTCGGGAGGAGGGCAGACCCCGCACTCTCCCCCGCAGCCGTCCGGCCCGCACTGCTTCCCCGCACAGTCCGGAGCACATGGCGATTCGTCCGACTCGACGGGGGCATCCGGGGAAGATTCCGTGCCATCCGCCAGGTCCGGCTGCAGAACCTCGGATTGGAGCTCGACGGTGTCCGGAACGGGAGGCTCGGTCGTCTCCTGTCCTCCCGCTTCGGGTTCCGGCAGAGCATCCATCCCGTTCAATTCCGTGCCGATGTCGGGAGGGACCAGGCTCGGAGTTACCTCCTCCCCGGCGGGAACGTCGGTGCCTTTCCCATCGGTGGAACAGGCCAGAGTCATCGCGGAAAGCAACGATACGAGCGCCAGGTTTCGGAACCGCATGGTCGCCTCCTTGGAGCTATGTACCGCTTACTGGCCCAGGGCCGAAGCCGAGGGAGCGGGGGGTGTCGGCGGGGTCTCCTGCGTCGCTCCTCCCTGCGTCAGCCCGAACGAGAGGTTGGAGGCTCCCAGGATGGCAGCGGCCCCTTCGAGCCCGCTGCCCTGGCCCATCACCAGGACTCCGGGGACCTGGACGATGCTGGGGTTCTTGACCGCGGCATCGAGAACCATCTGCATCACGGCGAGCTCGAAGGTCTTCTCCTTGCCGAACACTTCCTGCTGGGCCTTCTGTCCTTCGGCCACGGCCTGGAGTCGGAGCTTCTCGCCTTCGCCGAGGAGGCGCTGCTGCTCGCGGGTCTGCTCGGCTGCCTGCTTGGCGATCTCGGCTGCCATGAGCTCGCCCTGCTTGTCGGCCTGGGCGCGGACGCGCTCCACGTCGATGCGGGCCTTCTGAGCTTCCTCTTCCTTCTTGTACGTGTCCTTGAGCTGCGAGGCGAGCTGGGTCCGCTTGCCCGGGATGAGCAGCTCGGGCGGCACGGCGGGGTCTCCGAACCGCACTTCCCGGATGATGAGCCCGGCCTTGAGCCCCTCGGGGATGATGGCTGCCTCGACTGCGTCCTCGAGCAGGTCACGATGGTAGAGGATGTCGAGCACTTTGCGCCCTTCGTTGCCAAGCACATTGCGGGACACGGACTTGTAGGTGGGAGTGATCACCTTGTTCTCGACCTCGTCGATTCCACCGACGGTGGCCTTGACGAACGGCGCATTCTCGGGAGTGACCTGGACCAGGATTCGGGATTCGAGGTAGACCTCCCACCCTTCGATGCGCAGGATCGTCGCGGAATCCGCCGTGCCGGAAATCAGGGGAACGTCCGCCTCGCGCTGCTTCTGCACGAGGCGTCCCTGGCTATCGATCTCGAGGTCGATCCATCGGTGCTTGAAGCCCCCCTTGTACTCCCAGGTCTGGATACGCGTGTCGAACAAGTCGACCTGGTAGGCCCGGGAGTTCAGGTAGTACCGATCGGGGTTGAGCACTTCCTGCCACACTCCCTTGAAGCCTCTGGGCACGATCGGCACCGACAGGGCACCGAGGGCGAGCTTCTTGGCCTCGGCTTGGGAAAGCGGGACTTTCTTGGCGTCCTGGGACAGACCGCGCAGCGCCGCCATGTCGTCGATGGCGTGCCTGGACGCGGCCAGCGCCTCGATGCGGTAGGCCTCCATGAATGCACTGACGATGGACGGAGGCACGATGGGCTCTCCCGTGTAGGGTTTGCCGACGTTGCTTTTCACCACTCCGACGAAGCCGGCCGGGATGTCGAGGGCCTTGCCTTCCACGTCCACGTCGAACAGATAGCGGTTGAGGCGGTACTCTCCGGGCGGCAGGACGGTGAGCTGCGGTCCCTTGTGGCCGCGCGGCAGCCCGTCGTCCAGCGGAGCCAGGAAATAGGTCGCATCCAGGTACTTGGTGAACTCGTCGAGGGGCCATTCCGGTGCCATGTACTCGTCGCCCAGCGGGCGTCCATCCTTGGCCACCACGAAACCGTACTGTCCCTCGGGGACGACCACCTTGTCGTATTCTTCGAAGTCGTTGAGGATGCGGACGAACGGGAGGAAGTGAAAGCCCGGGCCGAGGATGGCCGCTTGGGGGCCTTTCTGGCCTGGGAGCGCCACAATCTGTCCCGACGGCATGTCCGAGGCCACGTAGATCCGCTTGAGGTGGCCGACCTTGTCCGCCTCGACGTGGACGTACGAGGTGAGGGCCAGGAAGAACAGGCCGAAGGCGACGCCCAGGCCCCGGATGAGCCAGCCCAAAGCCCGGTTCTTCTCGACCATCAGAGGCAGGAACGCTGCCACCAGAAACGACACGATACCCGCAATCAGCCAGAACATGGTTTCCCCCCCAGGTTATGTCATATCGCTAGAGCGTCACCTGTACCCGCACCAGCGTCGATCGGAACAACACCTGCACCGGCTCGGCATTGTAGATACTGTCGGTCTGCCAGAGCCTCTGAATGCCCACTGCGCTTGCCTCCGTTCCATCGCCGGAGACGACCAGCACCGGCTTCACCATTCCTTCCAGCGGCTTGGGGCTCTCCGTCTGGCCCTTCTGGGCAAAGAGGGTCTCGACGGTCCAGCCCGAGCCCGTCCTGACCGCATACCGGAGCTGGCCCTGGACGCCGTTGGAGTAGTGGTTGGCATCGTGCCACTGAGAGAGGTCGCCAAACACCACGTGCGGGCGGTCGGAGGCATCCAGAGCGAGAAACGGAGCGGCGCCGGTGAAATCCGACCCATCACTTCCCTGGTAACCGTCCGCCTCGTCCACCACGGTCTCGAAGCACCACTTGCCCGAGGACCTTGCATAGATTCTCAGCTCCGAGTGTCCCAGCGAACCGGTGATGGCCCGATGCTGGTAGCCCGCGGCGACCATGGGCTCCCCCGTGCTCGTCACCGCCAGTGACGGCTCCGTCGCAAAGCGGTCATCGGGGCTTCCCCACTGCGACTTCTGCATCAGCTCCTCGCTCCACTGGCCGTTCACCGGAAGTCGGCCGTAGTATAGCCCGAGGTCACAGGGGTCGCACGGGAATTCGGTCTTGGTGTAGAGGGCATGAACGATACCGTTGGCATCCACTCTGGCGGCCTTGACCTCCACGGCCGGGGGGGATGGGTACCACTCGGTCTGCCAGGCGCTGCCCGCCGCCGCAGCCCTCCGGGCCAGCAGCAGCATGGGCGTTCCTCCCGCATTGGCCATGTAGAGCAGGGCGGCCGTGCCGTCTGTCTCCGTCCAGGCCGAGACGGCGGAGAGGCCGCCCAGGGCGCCGTTCCCGGGGGCGGTCAACGCGGCTAAAGCCCCCTTGTTCCAGGTTCCGTCGTTCGACCGGACGTATTCCTGGATTCCGGTCTGGGCGTCTGCCCGGACCACGAAGGGGGCGCAGTCAGAGTCGAAGAAGAGGCTGACGAGCGCCAGCGACGGGGGCAGCTCCGGCGAGATTGCCTCGGCCGGTGCGGGTGCCTCCGTGATATCCACGTAAGCTGCGTAGGCATCCACGGTCTCATCTCCGGGGTCCCGCATCAGCAGGCCGACCTTTCCGCACGGCCCCCGGGCCAGGATACCGATTGGCGCACCCGGAAGGGGGCTGTCCCCGTCCTCCATGGTGTTCATCGCCATGCCGGTGGTCTCGCGAACGACGACCGGTTCTTGTGCCGTCACTTCGGCCAAAGTCCCCGGCGGCAGAGAGAGACAACTGCCCGTCCCGCCCCCGCCGTTGCCCCCATCTCCTGAGCCGGCAGGATCAGCCCCGCAGCTGGCCAGCGTCACCGCCGCCAGGGCCACCAACAGCCCGCCGAACAACAGCCCATGCGAACTCCCAACTCTCATCCGTGCCTCCTTTCCCCCTTCTCCGGGACATCCGTGAGCGACATGCTAGCCGTAGCCTCATCCAATGCAAGGAGTGTCATGCCCCTCGCCTCGCCCTATTGTCCGCAAGTCCCGCATCCGTGGAGCGTGAGCTTCTTGACACAGGTGCTGTCCCATGCCCCGAAACAGCAGAACGAGTCCCAGGCGCAGACGCATTGCTCCACCAGGCTCTTGTTGCAGCCGGCGGACTCGTGTATCTGGCAGCAGTCCTCCTTGGGCGGATGGCAATTCTTGCAGCCGAACGACTCCACCTCCTGCATGCAGACGTTGTCCCAGGCGACGCTGCAGCAGTAGTCGTCCAACGCACAGACGCACTGGGCGACGGCGTCATCGCCACAGCCCAGCCCGTAGTGTGCAAAACAACAGTAGCCCGGGCGCTGGCAGTCGCGACACCCAAGCTCCGCCGCCAGCTCGATACATCCCTCGGTCCACTTGCCCGAGCAGCAGGACGGGTCCTCTGCGCAGACACACTGCTCCACGACCGGGTCGTCACATCCCGGGGTCTCGTGAGGCATGCAGCAGGAACCGACGGAAGCACCGCATTCGCCGCAGCCGAGGCTGGTGACCTTCTCGGCACAGAAGGCGTCCCAGTTGCCGGAGCAGCAGGAGCTCTTCTGGGCGCACACGCAGGCCTGTACTTCCTCATTTTCGCAGCCCGGGCCGGCCTTGGCCTGGCAGCAGTTGCCCCCGTAGCCACCGCATTTCCCGGCACCGCTCAGATTGACGCCCTTGACGCAGATCGGTTGCCAGCTCACCTGGCAGCACAGCGGCATCGTCGAGCAGACGGCGTTCTGGACGGCCAGGTCCTCGCACCCGGGGGTGGCGTGCGCGACACAGCAGGAGCCTGGCTGCTCTGTGCACAGGAGCACCTTCTTCTGCTGTCCCAGGCTCACGCAATCTTCGGTCCAGGCTGTCGTGCAGCACGCCGGCATGTCCGCGCAGACGGCCTCGGCCACGGACACCAAATGGCAGCCCGGGGTAGGACGAGCCGCGCAGCAGTCCCCGCTGCAGATGCCGAGCGGTCGTGCGGCTGCCACACACTGCCAGTCCCACTTGTAGACGCAGCAGGCCGGGTGTTTGGCGCATACCGCCGAGGCCACGTCCGGGTCCTTGCAGCCCAGCCCGCCGTGCAGCATGCAGCAGCCGTTTGGTGAGCACGTGCCGCAGTCCAACGGGCAGGACGCACAGTGCTCGTCACCGTCGCACTTCCCGTTGCCGCACCAGGGGGGGCACTCGCCGCAGTCTCCCGGACAGGACTTGCAGCTCTCGGTTGCCTCGCACTTCCCGTTCCCGCAAACCGGAGGGCAATCCACGCAGCTGGCCTCGGCCGCACCGACGCAGTACTTATCCCAATCCTGATAGCAGCAGGACCAGTCGATCTGACACGTGCACAGCTCCACGGCCTCGTCCTTGCAACCGGGAGTGTCGTGCACGGTGCAGCAATCGCCGTTGCAGGAACCGCACTCGTCCACAGCGGCAGCGCATTGCGAGAGCCATTCCTGCTTGCAGCACTGCGGAAGCTTGGCGCACACGCAGGCTGTCACGGCCGCATCCATGCAGCCCCTCTTTGGATGGGGAGCACAGCACTGGGCCTGGGAGCCCGAGCAGGTCCCGCAGTCGGTCTGGCAGTTGGAGCAGTGCTCGGTGGCATCGCACACCTTGTCGCCGCAGACCACCGGGCAGGCACCACAGTCGGCGGGGCAGAGCTTGCAGGTTTCCAGCGGGCCCTCGCATTTCCCGTCGCCGCAAACCGGGGGGCATGCCCCGCAGTCGTCCGGGCACGATCCGCAGGTCTCATCTCCCTCGCAGAAGTAGTCTCCGCACACGTAGACGCAGGGGCAGTCCTCGAGGCAGACATCGCAGGTTTCGCCCTGCTCGCATTTGCCGTCGCCGCAGACCGGATTGCCCGGGCAGAATCCGCAGTCCAGGTAGTTGACCTCGAAAGCGCACAGCTCGTCCCACTGGGAGCCGCAGCAGTACGGGTCGAGCTGGCAGACGCAGTCCTCCACCGCGGAATCGTCGCAGCCGCCCCCCGGGTGGGCGAAGCAGCAGTTCGACTCAGGGCAGCTGCCGCAGTCCTGCCCGCATCCCTTGCAGTCCTCCCCCTCCTCACAGATTCCGTTGCCGCAGACCGGGCAAAGCTGGACGCCCGGGACGCAGACGCCGTCTACGCAGAGATCGCCGTCGGTGCAGGCATCACCGTCGTCACAGGCAACTCCGGTCAGAGGTGCAAACAGGCAGCCTGTTGCCGGAACGCAACTGTCCAGCGAGCAGGCATTGCCGTCAGCGCAAGACAGCAGACCGCCACCCTGGCAGAGGTCCGCCTTGCAAGTTTCGCCCGTGGTGCAGACGTTTCCGTCGTCACACGGGGCACCTTCGGTCAGCGCCACCAAAACGCAGATCTTTGTCTCCGGGGAACAGGCGGCCGTTTCGCAGGCCTTCTTCTCCGGAAAGGCCTCCAGGCAGTCACCGTCATCCTGACAGGGGATCGTCTCTGGACCGGAGTCCTCGGGTGCATCCACAGTGCCAGCATCCGCTCCAGGCACGTCCTGGGGTCCGGGGACGTCCTCGGGTTGCGTCACATCCTGAGGTTGCGTCACATCCTGAGGTTGCGTCACATCCTGAGGTTGCGTCACATCCTGAGGTTGCGGGACGTCCTGAAGTTGCGTCACATCCTGAGGTTGCGGCACGTCCTGAGGTTGCGGCACATCCTGAGGTTGCGGCACGTCCTGAGGCTGCGGCACATCCTGAGGTTGCGGCACGTCATGAGGCTGCGGCACGTCCTGAGGTTGCGGCACGTCCTGAGGTTGCGGCACGTCCTGAGGTTGCGTCAGGTCCTGTGGCTGCGTCACATCCTGAGGTTGCGTCAGGTCCTGTGGCTGCGTCACATCCTGAGGTTGCGTCAGGTCCTGTGGCTGCGTCACATCCTGAGGTTGCGTCAGGTCCTGTGGCTGCGTCAGATCCTCGGGTTGCGTCACATCCTGGGGACCTGGCACATCCTGGGGTTGAGCTGCATCAGCGCCATCGGGGCTTTCAGCATCCGTGCGGGTATCGAGTCGAAGCTCCAGGGTCCGTGTCTCCGGATTCGACAGCTCCGCCTCGTTGCTCCCGACGTCGGAGACGTCCTTCAGTCCTGTCGGGGACTTGTCCTCGAACCAACAGCCGGGAGCCAGCAAGGCAATCGCCATCAGGAGCACCGGGAACGCGAAGCCGGGTATGCGATTGAGGCGGACTCCTGGCGGCCTTCCCACCGACCCGGCAGCGGCCTCTCCGCTACTCTCCACAACAGCAGGGCACAGCCCGGGACGCAGTGTCATTTCTCCCTCCGCTCGACCTGCCAACCCTCGACAACACTCTGCGCTCCGTCAGTCTACAACACCATTCGGGCAAGCAACAAGTCTCCCCGGCTCTCTCGGTAACCCTACTCGCAGGGGCCGGCGACCCCCTGGACGAGGTTGTTGCCTTCGTTGCACTCGTTGAACAGTCCCGGGCCAGCGCAGGGGTAGGTGAAGTCGTCGGCGCAGGCCCGGTACTCCATCGGCTCGGAGAGGGGCTTTGCGAGGGCCACGGGGCAGGTGACCGGGATGCACTCTCCCGGGTAGAGCGTGACCGGGGTCACGGGGGGCTTGGTGCAGGAAAGAAGCTCCTGGCCGGCCGTGTCGAAGAAGTAGATCCCGACGCCCGGGGGAACCCAGAGCTGGCCCACGTTGCAGACCTGGGCCTTGAGCACGAGCTTGCCGGGACAGCCGGTCAGGTCGGGGGCAAGCACGGACACGGCAAGATCCGGGGCGAGGAACGGGTCGAAGTCGGGGAGGTTCTGGCGGAAGTTGTTGTAGGTCAGCCAGTTTGGGGTCTCCCCACCAGCGGGCATCAGGCCGTCTTCGGTGACATTGGTGATGTGATAGGTGTGCTGGTTCCAGATCCGTCGGGTGGGGACCCAGGCATCGTGCTGGTCGCCCCAGACTTGGAGTGGCGTGCTGTCCGCTCCGTTCTCGATGATGACGATTTCGGCATTGCCGTCCGAGTCCGTGTCGGTGACCACCGGGTACTCCAGACGGGTGTGGGACGTGTTCGGCAGCTCGAGGAGAACGACCCCGTCTTCGCCCCGAAAGACTCGGAAATGCTCTTCGTCGTTGTAGATGACCTCTGCCTTGCCGTCCCCGTCGAAGTCGAACACCGACGACCCGGTGACCCGCGAGGAACAGTCGAAATTGGGGACCGACCACCGGATACCCGGCGCCTTGCAGGTGCCCTCACTGCCGGGAGGGACCTTCTTGCAGTCGGGGAAGCTGTCGCAGCAGTCCAGGTCGAACACGACGTAGAAGTCCGCCCCGGCGGCCCCGATTTCCGGGTGGCCGTCGCCGTCGAAATCGGCCACGGTGGGCGGTCCGCCCTCGTTGTAGTCGCAATCGTCCACCGGGAGCGGGATGCGCACCTTGAGCGTTCCGTCGTGCTCGAGCAGGTAGAGGATTCCCCGCCGGACGAGCGCGACCTCGGCCTGCTCGTCGTCGTCGAAATCGCCGGTGGCGCCGAAGCCGTCGCAGGGGAAGTTTTCAGACTTGCAGCCGGGGTTTTCGGGGAAGGTGAAGGTCCACTTCTTGTCACCGGACGAGGAGTAGGCCGTGTTTCCTGCGATCACTTCCAGCGACCCGTCCAGGTCGATGTCCGCCGCGATGGAGATGGGGCCGAAGAAGGAGTTCGTTCCGAGGCCGTGCTTCCCCTTCCACTTGAGCTGGCCGTCCTTGCCCGAGAGGACCACCCGCCCGATCACGATCTCGACGTCGCCGTCCTTCTCCAGGTCCGCCAGCGCTGGCTGGGCAGCGGTCAGAACTTCCACCCCCTTGACGGGGTTGTCGACCGACCAGAGCTGCTCCACGTGTCCCACCACCAGCTCCAGCTTGGTCACGTGCAACGTGCAGCCCGGCTCACCTGCGGACTCCACGCCGAACCGGAGAGCTCCGAGGTTCTCGTTGGTCCACTGGAGGCCGCCAGAGAGCGGGTTCTTGGGAAACTCGAACACCACGTGCCTGTACCCCTCGGCGGGCAGCACCTGCACCGGCTCCGACTTGACCGCAGCGTTGCCATCGGACACGACTCCCAGGAGGGATGCGGGGTCCCCCTCGGCCATCACCCAGGCCTCCACACGGACCGTGGCGATGGCCTTGCTGGTCAACGGCCAGAGCCACTGGAAGAGCGCCTGGGAGCCCGGCACCGTTGAGTCCATGGTCGTGTTCTCGTCGGCCATTTCCTCGGTGACCGCCTGGACCAGGTCGGCAGCTCCGGCAGGGGCCCAGCCTGCGGCCTGCCCGTGAAGTGCGGTGGGGACGTAGCCGTCGTACAGCACCGAGCTGAATGCCACGGTCCCTCCCGCCAGCTTCATGGCAACAATCTCGGGCCGGCCGTCGGCGTTCACGTCCCCAATGGCCAGGCCGCTCGAGTTGTCGAGGACCGGAGTGTCGATGTAGAAGTGCTCGTGCAGTCGCTTCACGTCGTCTCCCTGGCCGGTTGCCCCCCCTTCGCACTTGCCGCTGACCACGCGCAGCACCGCGGGAGAATTGCAGCAGCCGTCCTCTTCGACGCGGTAGGTAAGGAATGCAATGTCGGGCGTGTCCTTGAGCGAGAGCTTGCGATCCTGGTCATCGTCGGTGAGGTTGGCCACCACCGGGGTCATGACGACGTCGTCGTGATTGGGCTTTTCCAGCGGGTCGTCATAGAAGCACTCGAGCACGGGAGAGAACTCACCGACTTCGGGCACGAACAGGCAGACGACGTCTTCGATGGGCGTCTCGGTCACCTCGGGCACGACGTCCGCCTGGGAATCGGCCAAGGCCCCGTCACTACCCGAAGAGTCGCCGGCGGCATCGTCCGTCTGACCGGCCGCGTCGGCGTCGTGCCACGTGTCGTCCAGAGGCCCGGCAGAATCCGCCCGGCCGTCCGACCGGGCATCCCCCTCGGCATTGCCGGCCACATCGTCGGCCAGCTCCCGTCCGTCGGAGGCCCCGTTCCAACCGAGCTTCAGGTCCACGTCCGAGAGCCCCGGGCTCGACTGCGGGGGGGAGGAGCAGGAAAGGAGGGCGAGGAGAGCAGCAGCGGGAAACAGCCGGCGCGCACGCATGGATCATCCTCCCTGGGGATCCGCGAAGAGAATCGAGTCTACCGTCCGGCAGGATGCGGCGTCAATCGGAACGGCCAGCGTCTTGACAGAATCACGCCCCTGCCGCATTGTCCCTGCGGTACACCGATTGGAAAGGAGATCCGAAATGAAGAGACTGTTCGTAGTGCTGGGAGTCATGGCGGGCGTGCTTGGCGGGTGCGAGGCGTTCAAGGATGCAGCGGATCAGCTTCTGGAGCAGCAGACCGGCTGCAAGGAGGCCGATCTGGGCAAGCTCAACGAGCCGGCCCTGCCAAACTGCACCAAGGCGGTGGCGTGCTGCAAGTTCATCCAGGGGGAGTGCGGCAACGTGGACCTGTTCAACTTCCCGGACGAAGTGCTCAACGTGTGCGAGGTCAACGAGGCGGTCCTTGGCAAGGCCATCGAGCAGTACCAGGCGATCAAGGAAAACGAGTGCCCCGAGTATCTGACCGAGGAATCGTGCGCCGGCGGAGTCGACAAGACCCGTGAGAACTTCCGCAAGGTGATCGACGAAGGGCTCACCGCAGGCGGCTCCGACAACGCCCCGAGCTGCAAGCTCATCGTCGACTCGACCGTCGTCCCGCTCAACGAGGGGCTCGGTGCCCAGGCCGAGTTCCTGCCCAAGGCGTGCGAAATCGGCTCACAGGTCGTTTCCCCCGAGCCGGATGTGATTGCCGTAGAGGGGGAGTGATGCTTCCTGCCAGGGAGCTCGCCGAGCGAGTCAAGGAGCTCAACTGCCTCTACTCCGTCTCTCGGCTCCTCGAGGGCAAGGACCAGGAGCTGGAGGAAGTGCTGTCCGCTGTTGTCGAGCTGATCCCGGCCGCATGGCAGCATTCGGAGATTGCGGCCGCAAGGATCGTCTTTGCCGGCGCCGAGCACTGCACGGCCAATTTCGTGGAGAGTCAGTGGATGCAGACCACGCCCATCGTGGCCGACGGGACCTATGTCGGCCGCCTGGAGGTGGTGTACCTCAAGGAGCGGGACGAGCAGGACGAGGGTCCGTTTCTCAGCGAGGAGCGAAGCCTGCTCAACGTGCTGGCCCAGCGGATTGGAGAGTTCGTCGAGAGGAAACAGGCAGAGACGCAGCTGCGCGTGTATCGAAAACGATTGCGCTCCCTGGCGGTGGCCTTGACCCGAACCGAGGAGAAGGGACGCCGGGAGTTTGCGCGGGAGCTGCACGACGGAGTGGGGCAGCAGCTTGCGCTCGCTCAGATCAAATTGGGAATTGCCCTGGAGGAGGCGGGCGGCGGCCCGTTGAGCGGCCGGCTGGCCGAGGTCCGCGAGCTGATTGGCCAGGTGATTCGCCAGACGCGCACGCTGATCTTCGAAATCAGCCCGCCGGTCCTGTACGAGCGCGGTCTGGACGAGGCGCTTGCCTGGCTGGCGGAGACCGCTTCGAACCGATACGGCGTGGAGATCCGGTCAGAGTCGGAAGGAGAGCATCCGGTTTTCTCCGACGAGCTTCGGGCCAGCCTGTATCGGGCAGCCGCCGAGCTTCTGGCCAATGTCGGACGGCACTCGCTTGCCACGCAGGCGACGCTGTCTCTGCGAACCATTGGCGGCAAGACCCGCCTGTCCGTGGTCGACAACGGAATCGGGTTCGACGTGGCCGGAACATGGGAGCGGATCGTCAACAACGGGAGCTTCGGGCTGTTCAGCATCACGGAGCGCCTGGAGGAGCTGGGGGGCGAGGTCACCATCGATTCGGAGCCGGGCAGGGGGACCCGGGTATCGGTCGTGCTCCCGGTGCGGGACGTCCCGACCGCCGGCTCCGAGACATGAGGGGGGGGCCATGGGGCCGACATCTGCCATCAAGGTTCTGCTTGCGGACGACCATCGGATCATGTGCGACGGGCTCAAGCTGCTTCTCGAGCGTCATCCGGACGTCGCTGTGGTCGGCGTGGCTTTCGATGGACGGGAAGCGGTGGCGATGACCCGTCGCCTGTCGCCGGACGTGGTCGTCATGGACGTGGCCATGCCGGAGCTCAACGGCATCGAGGCCACCCGGCAGATCCGGTCCGAGTGCCCTCAGACCCGCGTCATCGCCCTGTCCATGTATGCCGATCGCCGGAGCATCTCCGGGATGCTGACGGCCGGCGCCATCGGATATCTCCTCAAGGACTGCGCCGCGGAAGAGCTGGCATTGGCCATACGGGCGGCGATGAGCGGCCGGAGCTTCCTCAGCTCCGAGGTGGCATCGCTGGTGGTGGGCGAGTTCACCCGCCAGGCAGCCAGTGCTCCGGCACCGGTAAGCCCGAGGCTGACGCCACGGGAGAACGAGGTGCTCCAGCTCATTGCCGAGGGACATGCCGCCTCCGAGATTGCCGATGCGCTCCACACGAGCCGCAAGACCGTGGAGACCCATCGTCGCCACATCATGGAGAAGCTGGGGCTTAGAAGCGTGGCCGAGCTGACCAAGTACGCCGTGCGTGAAGGGATCACATCTCTGTAGAGCCAGCCGACTTCCTGCGCCTTTGGAGCATGGGGCGTGCGCCTTGGGAGCACGCCGAAATCCGGCGGACCGCCTGTCGGATTCAGGGCCTGCCCGATAGTCGTCCTCCAGACGCCGTGGTATCCGATAACTGCAATCGCCCGGAGCGTTGCCCGGGGCTTTGCAGCAGAGGTTCTTACGGCGGAGGAGGAAGGTCATGGCGAGCGACATCTTCGGCGATCTCACCGAGTGGGGGAGAGTGATCGAGCAGTTGGAGCACCTGAGGGCCGAGCACCTCCTGGACGAGCACCAGGCCGGGCTGGCCAGAATCGTGCGCTACCGGGGCAACGCGAGACTGGTGGAGCACGTGCTCCGCTGGTCCACCGACATCGAGCAGGCCAACGACCTGCTGACTGCCGAGGTTGGCAACGTGCTGGCCGACCCGGATGCGGATTGGACGTTTCGGGTGCTGGCGGCCCGAGCCATGGGGCACCTGCTGAGCCATCGGCCACGGCAGACCAGCCCTTCCGGATTCGATGCGGAGCGGGCGGTCTCCATGATGGAGAGCCTGGTCGGACGGACCACCGTCCCGGTGCTGCAGGCCGCACTGACCGATGCCCTGGAGTCCGTCCGGGCGGCATCGAGCAAACGCCGCGGCTAGCCCGGAAGGGGCCTGCCGCGGGCAAAGGGGAGGACATTGGACATGGAAACCAGGATGAAGATCGGCATTCCCAGGGAGATCATGCTGAACGAGCGGCGCGTGGCCGCGACCCCGGACACGGTTGGGAAGATCGTGAAGTTGGGGTTCGACGTGATGATCGAGTCCGGAGCCGGAAGCGGCATATTCGCCCGGGACGAGCAATATGCAAAGGCCGGTGCCACGGTGGTCAGCTCGGTCGTGGAGCTGTTCGAGAAGGCGGACGTGATCTTGAAGGTCAAGCAGCCGGGGCTCAACCGCAGCACGGGAAAGCACGAAGTCGAGATGATGCGGCCCGGTTCCATGCTCGTCACGTTCCTGCACCCGGCATCGCCCACCAGCCGGGAATGCGTGGAGCGGCTGGTGAGCCGGAAGATTACGTCGTTCACGATGGACAGCATTCCGAGAACTCCCAGGGCGCAGGCCATGGACGCGCTGACCTCCATGAGCACGATCACCGGGTACAAGTCCGTGATCAGCGCTGCGGCCAGGCTCCCGATCTTCGTCCCCATGATGGGGACCGCCATCGGGATGCTGAAGCCGGCACGGGTGCTCGTGGTGGGGTGCGGCGTGGTGGGGCTCCAGGCCATAGCCACCGCCAAGCGGCTGGGGGCCGTGGTGGAATGTGCGGACATCCGCCCCGAAGCATGTGAGGAAGGGCGCAGCCTGGGCGGCAAGGTGGTCGGATTCGAGGTCCCGCCGGAGCTGGCACGGGGCGAAGGTGGGTACGCCCTCGCTCTGCCCAAGGAGTGGCTGGCCCGGGAGCGGGAAGCCCTGGCACCGTTCGTGGAGAATGCAGACGTCGTGATTCTCAGCGCGCTGGTTCCGGGGGAAGTGGCCCCCATCATCGTGACCGAGAAGATGGTCTCGAAGATGCGCCCCGGCTCCGTCATCGTCGACGTGTCGATCGACCAGGGGGGTAACTGTGAGCAGACGCGTCCCGGGGAGGAGACGGTGGTCCACGACGTGCTCGTCTCGGGCGTAGCGAACATCCCGGGCAGTGTGCCGGTGCACGCGACGCATCTGTATGCGACCAACATGGTGAATTTCGTCACGAACCTCTTTGCCGGCGGCCCACGGAAGATCAATTGGGACGACGAGATTGTCCGGGAGACGCTGGTCACCCGCGAGGGGAAGCTGGTTCACAAGGGGACGCTCAAGGCGCTCGGCGGGGCCGGGCGCTGACCGCCAATCGGGGAGGCGAGGGCATGCAGGCGCTGTTGACACTGCTCGTGGTATTTGCCGGAGCGTTGCTGGCCGGATACATCATCATCTCACGGGTCCCGCCGCTCCTGCACACGCCGCTGATGTCGCTGACCAATGCGGTATCGGCCGTCACGGTGCTGGGGGCGCTGCTGGTCTTTGAAGAGGCTCCCGGTGTCGTGTTCGGCCTGCTGGGGGCGATCGCCCTGGCCACGGGGACCTTCAACGTGGTCGGAGGGTTCGCCATCACCGAGCGGATGCTCAAGATGTTCAAGAAGCATTGAGAGGCGGGTTAGGTCATGGATCCGATTACCCTGGTCGTGGAGTTGGTCATCATCCTGGTGTTCCTGGCGGGGTTCGGGCTGTTCCGATCGCCCGTGACCGCCCGGCTCGGGAACGGCGTGGCAGCGGCGGCATTTGCCGCGGCCTTCGCTTCGGTGCTGTTGCGACACGGAGTGACCTGGTGGGGGATCGTCGGTGCGGCGCTGGCCGTCGGTGCCGTGCTCGGCCTTGCGGTGGCACTCCGGGTTACCATGCTCCAGATTCCGGCGATGGTGGCATTCCAGCACGGTGCCGGTGCCGTGGCTGCGTTCCTGGTATCCATCGTGGAGCTGAATCGCGCAGCGGAAGACGGGGCGTCCATCGGCAAGTGGAGCGGCCTGGTCGGGCTGGTGCTCGGTGCGGCCACGTTCACCGCCAGCATGGTCGCCAGCGGAAAGCTGGCCGGACGCATCCGGCAAACTCCCGTTGTGCTGAAGGCGCACACGCCGTGGGTGGTGGCCACAGCGGCGGTCACGGGGGTAGTCCTGGTGGCAGCCGCACTGGGGGCCGGAGCGTGGCTCATGCCGGCCACCGCCGTCCTGCTGACGACCTCCATGGGGCTCGGAGTTCTCGTGGCCATCCGTGTCGGCGGCGCCGACATGCCGGTTCTCATCTCGTTCCTGAATGCTGCTGCGGGGCTGGCCGCGTCGTTCTGCGGCATCATCAGCGGCAGCAGACTGCTCATTGCGTGTGGGGCCACCGTGGCCGCATCGGGCACGATTCTCACGCTCGTGATGTGCAAAGCAATGAACCGCCATTTTGCCGCCATCCTCTTGGGGGCAAAGGGGAGCGGGCCGGTCCGTGGTGCTGCCCGGGAGGAGTCCGGCGTCCCTGTCGGGACGACGGAGCCCAACCGGGAGGTTCCGACGGTCTCCTCGGACCGGCCCGCCTCCCCGACTTCCGATGAGGCGGAGCGGCTGCAGGCCCCTTCCGGGGGGGGCGACCCTCTGGAAAGGGCAGTCCAGGCAGCTCGGGGGGCTCGGCGGGTCCTGGTCGTTCCCGGGTATGGAATGGCCCTTGCCCAGGCCCAGTTCAAACTGGTCGAGCTGGCCAATCTGATGGAGTCGCGAGGGGCCACAGTCGAGTTCGCCATCCATCCCGTCGCCGGTCGCATGCCGGGGCACATGAACGTGCTGCTGGCCGAAGCCGACGTGTCCTACGACAAGCTGCTGGAGATGGAACAGGCCAACCCGCTCTTCCCCCAGTGCGACCTGGTCGTCGTTGTGGGGGCATGTGACGTCGTGAATCCGGCCGCAATGGAGCGGGAGGGGACACCCATCTCCGGGATGCCCGTCTTCCCGGTCCGCCAGGCCCGGACCGTCGTGGTGTGCAACCTGGATGGCCGTCCGGGCTACTCCGGGGTGCCCAACACGCTCTACGAGGCGGACAACGCTGTGCTCCTGTTCGGCAATGCCCTGGAATCACTGGAACGCATTGTCGATGGCGTGCGCAACCAGGCCGGTGCAGCCGAGGGGGCGCAGACCTGAACCTCGGCCGGTCGTCCCTGCCGGGCGACGGCTCACCTCCCACCGTCCCGGACCACCCGGGGCGAAAAGCGACTCAGCCGCCGAACCATCACTTCGATCGCTTCCGGGTTGTTGTCGACGAGGATTACGTTGCGGCCCAGCTCCGCCGCAGCTTCTCCGAACGAGCCGCTGCCGGCGAAGAAATCCAGCAGCAGATCCCCCGGGTTCGTGTGTACCTTAACGATGCGGCGCAAAATGCCGAGCGGCTTCTGGGTCGGGTAGCCGGTCTTCTCCTTGCCGGTGGGGCTCACGATGGTGTGCCACCAGGTATCTGTGGGGGTCTTTCCCCGGGCAGCCTTCTCCGGCCCCACCAGGCTGGGAGCCAGGTAAGGGATCCGGTCGATGGCAGGGTAGTTGAAGGTGTAGCGGGCGGAGTCCTTCGCGTACCACAGGATGTTGTCATGCTTGGCTGGCCAGCGGCTGCGGCTTCGGGCACCGTAGTCGTAGGCCCAGATGATCTCGTTGATGAAGGAGTCCCGCCCGAAGAGGCGATCCAGCGCCACTTTGGCGTAGTGAACTTCCCGGTAGTCGAGGTGCAGGAAAAGACTGCCGGCGGGCTTGAGGACCCGGTGCGCCTGGACCAGCCGGGGTTCGAGGAACCCGAGGTAGTCGTCGAACTGGTCTTCATAGGACCGGGTTGCCAGAGGAACGGTGCGATACCGGCGGCCCTGGAAACCGACCCGATCTCCGGCCTCGTCCTGGACGGTGGACAGGGAGGTGTGACGCTGCGGTCCTCCGGTGTTGAACGGAGGATCGATGTAGATCAGGTCGACGGAGGCATCGGGCATGGCCTGAAGGTACGGCAGGTTGTCCTGCTCGTGGATCTCGACCCGCCCTGGATGCGGTGTGGAGGCGTCCTGCTTTGGTCTTAACATGCGATTGACTCGTGCTCGCTGGAGCGAAGCGTTTCTCCGCCCGTGATTGTCCAACGGAGTCTACACGCAAGCGAAGGGTCGGTTCAACCGTCAGCGTTCGTGCACGACGTGGAGCACCTGCTCGACGCTGCCATCCGAGGAGAAGACCGGGCAGCACTGGCCGAGGAACGAACGCCCGGAGTGCCCGGGAAGAGAAAAGTCGCGTTCCACTACGGAGCCGCTCCGGATGCACTCCTCCACCATGCACACATCGCATTTCTGCGATCTTCCATGGACCAGGCTGCAGCACAGCGCTCCAACGGCCTTGCGGGGAAAGAGCTTGTCATGCGCGAAGCGGTTGGCCATCCTCACGAGGCGATCCGGGCCGATGAGGAAGAGGGCAAAAGGAATGGCGTCCACGAGGCTTTCCCAACGGTCGGACATCGAGCGAAGGACGGTCATCGTCCGGTTACGCTGTAAGGCCAGACGAATTGAGCGGTCCAACTCGGCTGCTGTGACCCGGCCTCTGGGCAGGATGTCGTGGGCACCGAAGCGGACCGCTGCCTCGTGCCACCGGACGTCCTCACATCCGGTCAGGATCAGGCAGGGAATGTCCGGGAAGGAAGTCACGACCTGGTGAACGGCAGCCAGATCCTCGCTTCCCGGGGGGGCGAGTCCCAGCAGAACCACATCGGCCGAAAGCCGGCCGGCCATCGACAGAGCGTCGGCCACCGAGTCCGAACAGTGAAGCCGCTTGTCCTCCTGCCCGAGCCCGGTGAGCGCCTTCCGGATTCGCTCGGCCTCGGGAGGATAGGGCTCTATGAGCACTGCGCTGTAGCCGCCGTCTCTCGATGAGTTTACCAACATGGACTCCATTACCCGCAGCAACAAACCAAGCAGGCAGAGGGTACATCGTGCTTCGACCCGAGCCAACCAACCCCTTTTGCGTACAGAATGCGTATGCTATGTACGTAGTCGGTCCGATGCCTGGTGGCCGGAAAGAGCGAAAAGGCGGAGGGCCTTGGATTACTGCCCGTGGCCGAGGAACGAGGCCAGGTTGCCCCGTCCTCCCAGAAGGCCGAGCTTGCGGCGGATGCGGTTCCGGTAGGTCTCCACGGTGCGGTGCGAGAGGCCCATGGAGCGGCCGATCTCCTTGGAGGTCAGGCCGTGGCGGATCATCTGGCAGATGGTGGTTTCCCGCGGGGAGAGCCGCTGCCCGGCCTGTTCCGGGAGCCGTCCTGCGGGAGCGGCAAGGTCGAGCAGCGAAGAGCGGAGCAGCTCGAGCTGCGGCCCAGATTCGGGGCCGCAGCGGAGGCGCAGCGTGTCGAGCATCGGCAGCAGCGTCGTGCGGACGTTGTCGGCCACGTTCTCGCTGAGGCGCTGCTTCTCGGCCGAAACCTGTTGCATCAGCTCGCGCAGGGCCAGGTTCTTCTGCTCCAGGAGAGCATTGCGCTCCGTCAGCTCTCGTTCCTTGTCCTTGAGCTGCGCTTCCGTGCGGAGGATGTGAGACACGTCCCGGGCCGCGGCCAGGACGAACAGCGTGGTTCCGTCGTGGCCCTTTTCCGGATAGAGGGTGAAGTCCAGCGTGAAAGTGCCCTTGGGGCCTGGAAGTTCGAACTGCGTCTTGCGGGGGCGGCCTGTCCGAAAGACCTCTTTCGCATTGCGCCTGACGAGGGTTGCCGCCTTGCGGGGAAGGACCCCGGATTCCCCAATTTTCTTTCCGAGCATTGCCTCCGGAGTGAGGTTCGAGAAGAGGGAAATGGCCGGGTTCACGTACCGGTAGTGCATGCCGGGATCAATGCGAATGAGGACATCGGCGGTGTTTTCCGCAAGGGCCCGGTAGCCGGCCTCGCTCTCCCGCAGGGCGGCCTCCGCCCGGCGTCGCTGGAGCGCTATGGCGGTTTGACGCAGGAGCGCGTCGACGAGGAGGGAGCTGGTCAGCCGGCCCCGACGGGGCATGAGGATCACGCAGTCACCCAGGAGACGACCGTTCCAGGTGAACCCCCGGGCGAGGATGTCGCCAAGCTCCAGGTGTGCCTCCACCTTGCCGCACACGTCGTGTGACCAGGAGCCCTTCATGATGTCGTGCAGGCTCGGGACGTAGACCACTTTGCCTGAGGCGAGGTTCTCGAGAGCTTCGGGGTCGTTGAGAGGGACCCGCATGCCGATCGGGGAGCCGACCGGATAGGCCGCCAGTCTGGCAAGGATCTCCGGCTCGGCATCGAGGGCCTGGCAGGTCATCGTGCTGTCCGTGTCGTCAAACGAAGCGAGGGTGACGATCCGGGCTCCCGATGCCAGCCGAAGCTGGCGGGCTGCGAATTCGTAGACCTCCTGATTGGAAGACAACCCTTCGAAGCGGGCTCCCGAGGCAACGAGAAACTCGAGCGGGTCAACGGGGGGGTTCTTCTTCATGGTGCCTGTGAATGGCGAGGCTCAGCGGACCTTCGAAACAGGGACGAGGTGCGGGGGCCGCAGCGCAGCGTCCCCGGGCATCGACGCCAGCCCGTGCTTGAACAGGAAGTGCCTCAGCGGCAGATCGAGACAGCCGGGAACGAGGCAGGCATCTCGGTAGCTGCCCAGGTCGAGGCTCACGTGGATGTGGTGGTGGTGGAAGTAGTACCAGCCGTACCCCATGTCGGTCGACTCGTAGGTGAGCACGTTGTTCTTGCAGGCAGCAGGCTTGACCCAGCCGTTGTCGCACAGGACTTCGAGGGAGGCATCCAGGATGGGGCCCACTTTGCCATCACAGCCGATGACGCGCAGCAGGGGATGTTCGAACAGGGAGCCTACGAACAGGGCCTCCCGCCAGGGATCGAGCAGGTGGGGCGGCTTGGTGCAGTGGTACGCCTCCGCACCGTTCTCGTAGTGCTCACAGACGGGGCGGGCCCGGTTGTCCGGCGTCCCATTCTGGAAGTAAGCGACGTCGATGTCGAAGCCGTCCGTGTGAGTACCGGAGGGATGTCCGGGAGAGCCGACGGAGGTCCCGGGGATGTCCCCGTTCTTCTCGCTCATGTCGATGAGCCCGACCGGGCCGCCGTTTCCGAACTCCCAGTCCTTGGCCAGGCAGGCCACGCGGGCCGCAGCGTATTGGATGGCCATGACCAGGTCCCGCCTCAACCAGCTTCGGTACTGGTTGGACCAGCTCTCCCCGTTTTCCGGGTAGTCGGTGTAGCCGGTCCCTTCCACCGGGTCGAACTGGATGAGCTCTCCGCAGTAGGCTTTCGTCCCGGTGCACTGGAGCGGGGGCAGATTGCAGGCGGCCTCGTTGGCGGTAAACGGTCCGGGCCCGGGGCCCGCATCCGGGATGCACAGGCCCGCGGTGCAGACCTCACCGGCCGGGCAGGAGTCGGGAGTGCAGGGGGCCGGCTCACAGAACACGCCGTTGCAGACCATCCCTTCCGGGCAGCTTCCTTCGTGGCAGGCCGAGCAGTTCTCGATGCAGGCGGACGTCGAATAGTCCGCACTGGTATAGAAGCAGGTGGCGTTGCCCGGGCAGCCGTTCCCCTCCTTGTGGCAGTCCTTCTTGGCATTGGAAGGAATCGAGCCGGCCTGCATGCAGCCCAGGTAGCCGTCACCGGTGACGTCGCCGCAGGTCAGGCCGTTCGGGCACTCGCCGCAGTTCTCGACGCAGACCGAATTGGCCTGGGTGTCGTCGGTGTAGAGGCAGGCCTGGTTTCCCGAGCATCCGGCATCCTTGAGATGGCACTGGGTTTCCTGGTCAGCCGGGATCTCGCCGTCCTTCAGGCACGCCAGGCTGCCGTCGTCGCTGTAGGCCATGCAGACCTCGCCTGTCTGGCAGAGCCCCGTGTCCTCGACGCACTGGCCGCCGGCACAGACGGTGCTCCCGCTGCACGAGCCGCAGGTTGCGCCGCAGCCGTCGTCGCCACAGGCCTTGCCGGCACAGTCGGGCACGCACTGGACGCAGGCCCCCTCGGCCGTGCACAGGCTGTCGTCGACGGCCCCTTCCAACGTGAAGCAATGGCCGCAGCTTCCACCGCAGCCGTCGTTGCCGCAGACTCTCCCCGTGCAGTCGGGAAGGCAGGAGAGGCACTGTCCCTTGTCGGTGCAGAGAGAGTCATCGGGGGCCCCTTCGACGGTGTAGCAATGTCCGCAGCTCCCGCCGCAGCCGTCGTTGCCGCAGACCCGGCCTTCACAGGAGGGCTCACATGCGGAGGAGTCGGGCGAAGAGACGTCCTGCGATGTTTCCGGACCCTTCCCCCCGTTTTCGTTGTCGGCACCGCCGTTGTCGCATCCGGCCGGAAGGCAGAGCAGCATCGCCCCCAGCAAGAACAAAGCGGCCAGGCTCCTGTTGCGCACGGGTCACCTCCGTAATCACGCGTTGCGTGGGCGCAACCTACCGGCCGCTGCAGCAAAAGTCAAGGTGAAGGGCCGTCGACAAGCCCGCAGATTGCACGAGATGGAGGTCCGCTCTACTTGCAGGGATCGTTGTCCTGAGACTTCTCGAGGGTGCAGCAGGTACCGTCGATGCAGTCATAGCCGTCCGGGCAATCCTCCGAGGAGACGCATCCCGGGATGGGCTGGCAGTACCCGAACTGGCAGTAGGACCCCTCGGGGCACTGTCCGCAGGGCTGTGCGCACTGCCCGTCCACGCAGTCGAAGCCGGCCGGGCACTGGGCATTGGCCGAGCATTCGGGCTGGGGGGCCGTGTCGACCTCGCACATGCCGTTCACGCAGCTCTCGCCTGCGGCGCAGTCGGAGTCCTCGCAACAGACCGGCACGCATTGGCCGTTGACGCAGAGCGCTTCAAAGGGGCACTCGAAGCCGTAGACGCACTCCGACTCCTGGACGGGGGAAGGATAGCACTGGCCGGCCACGCAGCTCTGTCCGGCGGGGCACATGCCCGCTTCGTCACAGGCGAAATAGCACTTCGTGTCGATGCACAGGCCGTGGGAACCGCACTCGGAGTTGAACACGCAGCCGTCTCGGGGCGGATCCTCGGGGTCCACGGGCAGGCACTGGCCTTCCACGCAGTCCTCTTCCCAGCCACAGTCGTTGGAGTCGATGCACTCGGGGGCCGGGGGATCGATTGGGTCAGTCGGGTCGTCATCGGCTGGATCCTCGTCATCGGGAATAATGCTGGGGCAGGGCTCCTCATCGCAGCCGTCGGGCTCGTTGCTGCCGGGCTGGGTCCACTCGTCATACTCCTCGCAATCCCACCCGTCGCACTCACACGTGGCGTTGCCGTTGCACTCGTAGCCCGGAGGGCAGTCGCCATCGGTGTTGCAGTAGTAGGGATGACAGTCCCATCCCTGGCACCAGTCGCACTGGTGTCCGTCGCATTCGACCCAGCCGTCGCACCCTTCGATGGTCTGGATGCTGCACGAGTGAAAGCTGCTGGCCATCAGGGCCGTGGTCAGGATGAAGCCGAGTAGTCCCTTTCCCATGGATGCACCTCCGTGTCATTGCCGGTTCAGCGGGGTCCAGCCGGTCGATCCGGCTGCCCGTCTGACCACTGCAACACCGGATGCTCCTGGAAGTGTCACCCGGAGCGGTGACTCACTGGAGCAACAGCACCGGGGCGGCGAGCTTCGGGTCGGGGACGGTCCCGGAAGGGAATTTGCGGAAGAGATCCTCGAGCTTCCGCAGGGACAGGTCGAACAGTGCGCCGGCAAACCGGTTCGCACCGGCAGATGCAAACCGGGCGATGGCCTCCTTGAGGCGGGGATTGAGCGTCCGGTCCCCTTCGGGCCCGACGGGGAGCACGAGGTCGAGCAGCACGGGTAGCGATTCCGCTGGAACCGGGGTGAGGATCGACTCGCTTCCAAGGAGGCCGTTGACGAGAGCCGTGGCCATGAGGGTGGTGTGGGTCACCGCGAGCCGGCGTTCCTCGGGGATGGATCGGGCCAGCGATTCCGGGACCAGGTAGAGCGCCTCGGCAGCGAAGCGGGCGATCTCGCGAGCCTGGAGCAGGGCCTGCCGCGTGCGGCGAAGCTCGGCCAGCGATCGGAATTCTGCAAACCCGTGCTTGTCCGAATCGAGGCTGAGGGCCCGCCGGGGCACGTCGAGAGAGGCCCCCCTCACGACATCGTCGAGTGGCGGGTCGAAGAGCTGGAGTCCGTGCTCCTTTCCCGCCAGATCGACCAGCTCGTGCGCCTTCTGGCGCAGCGGAATGAGGAGGGAATGCCCGATGCGGAAGAGGGTTCTTGCCCGAACGCGCGCCAGGATGCGGGCTGCGAGCGGGACATCTCCCTCGGCAACGTACTCGAGTCCCAGAGTGAGGAGCGATGCGGCCTGGTCGATCCCGAGCCGGCGGCCGGCCTCGTCTGCGAGATCCCCGTCCGTGGCCAGCACGATCTGGGCATTGGCGAGCCAGGCGAGCCCCTCGGCCAGCAGGGACAGGACGCGGTCGTCCTCGACCGTGCCAACCACCTGCTTGAGGAACGGGATCTGCTCGGGACCGAATCCGTACAGGGCGGGCAGGAGCGGCATTTCGGTCGCTGCCTTGAGTGTCGGGAGAGCGTCGAGCCGGCGCCGGATCGAGCGCTTGGCTGCCACCGGGTTGTAGTACGCCAGGAGCTCCCGGATCTCGCCCTGCTCCGGGAATCCCATGGTCCGGATTCTCGACGAGCGGAATCTGGAAAACTCGGCCTCCACCGTGTCCCGGTCTTCGGTGGCGACGTGGCGGAGCAGGTCCGCCGCATCGAGGTTGTCCCGTGAGTAGAGGCGATCCACGAGATCCTTGACGGCAGGAGTGTTGGGATCCCCCGCCGGGAAGACGAGGAAGAACTGCTCGTCCGGGGTACGCATCACTTCGAGCTCGTCGGAGAAGGCATCCTCCTGCTCCGGAGTCATGTCCCGCTGGACGATGCGGACGCGGTGGAGGAGGTAGAGCGCAATCGTTTCGTCCTCGAGCGAGTCCAGGAACCGTTCGACGGCTTCGTCTTCGGTGGAGCGGACGATGGCGTACAGCGTCTCGAAGCGTTCGGGGCTGAATTCCGAACCCTTCCACGTATCCAGGTCAGTCAACCCCTGGAACTGCTCCTCGGTGGCATGGGCCACCAGGTCGGTACAATCCTCTCGGCCCACCGCTACCACGAGGGTGAAAAGCTCCTCCGGAGCCATGGAGTGGATAAGCTCCACGCTGCGGGGATGGTCGAGGATCGCGTTGACGACCTCCATTCCGCCCTTCTTGCGGTTCCGGGTGACGAGGTCCGCCAGGGTCTGGCGCAGAGCAAGCTCGGTGTGCCGGTCGTTCATTGGCCCTCCCGCACCTTCTTGAGCGCGTTGCGATACGTGTCGAGCAGAGCCTTGTAGGACTCCGAGGCGTCGGACTTGGTACAGGCCTGCTCCATGGAGGCAACGGCGGCCTCGTACTCGCGGTTTCGGAACTGGAGGTCGGCCAGGGTCTTCCAGAGATACCCGAGGTCAGGGTGCTTCTCGAGGCCCTCCTTCACCTTCTCGATTCCCTCCGCGAAGAACTCTCCGTACTGGAGGCAGAACGTGCCGAACCGGAAGTACTGAATGGCATCTTCGGGCTTGATGCGGACTTGCTCGAGGAGGATTGTGCGGGCCTTGTCACGGTCCTTCTTCTCGACGTAGATCCGGGCGATCATGTAGGTCGCCTCGGTTCCGTGGTACGTGTCGGGGAAGCGCAGCGAGAGATCCTCGAGGATCGGCAGGGCCTTGTCCCGGTCCTTGAAATGGTCGAGGTAGACGGTCTGGCCGAGCAGCAGCAACGCCCTGGGAACCTGGCCGGTCTTGTTCTCCTTGTCCAGGCGCCAGATCTTCTCGAGGAACACGATGGCCTCGCCCCCCCGCTGCCGGATCGCCAGCTCCCTTCCGGCATCGAACGCGAGGAGGAGGTCCTCCGGATGAGCGAGGGCCTGGTCCCGGTACCACGAGGCGGTCCGGAGTCCCTGCACGTAGTCCTTGATGGTGGCGACGAACTCCTCGGTCGGGCTGTAACCGAAGAAGCGCTCGATCTCCTCGCCACCCGGCTTGCAGACCACCATGGTGGGGTACGAGTGGACGTTGTAGCGCTCCGCCACCGGCTTGCCGGTCTCGGACAGGGCGTCGACCTTGATGCTGACGAGGGTCCTTGCGTACTGCTGGAAGTACGCGTCCGGAAACACCTTGCTCTCGAGCTCCTTGCACGGCCCGCACCACTGGGTCGAGACGTAGACGAAGAGCGGCAGGTCCCGCTCCCTGGACACCTGCACGGCCTGAGCGTAATGGAGGCGAGCGAACCCGCCGTCGTACTCGATCACGTCGGGAACCTGTACGGGCACGGCCGTGGAATCCACGGGCCGGATCGTGCCCGAAGGACAGCCTGTCGCCAGGAGCGCTGCGGCCAGAAGGCCGAAACGCAAGACGGTTCTCGAACTCATGCGGCCCTCCATGGGTGCCAGTGCGCGCCTACGCAGCAAATCAGTAGCCCCGTAACGTATCTTGTCAATTCCGTCAAGCTTGTCTAGACTCCCTGGGCCATGAAGGTTGCCCTTTTCGTCCCATGTCTGATGGACCGATTCCTTCCCGACGCCGGGATGGCCGCGGCGCGATTGCTGGAATCGGCCGGGGTGCAGGTGGTGGTCGACTCGAGGCTGACCTGTTGCGGGCAGCCGGCCGTCAATGCGGGGCACCCGGACCTGGCGCGGAAGATGGCGCTGCGGATGCTGAAGCTGGCCGAGCACGAGCTTCCGGTGGTCGTCCCCTCCGGCTCGTGCGTGGCGATGATGCGGGACTCCTACGGGCTGATGGACCTGTCCGGACAGGACGCCGAGCGTTGGCGCAGCCTGCGGGGGCGGGTGTTCGAGCTGGCCGAGTTCCTGGTGGAGCGCGGGCTGACGAATCGGGTGACGGCCCGGTGCGAGGCCCGGGTGGTAGTCCACCATTCGTGCCATCACCTTCGGCACGTGGCCGGGAGCGGTGCGCTGGCCGTGCTGCTCGAAAGGCTGGAAGGGGCAAGCCTCCTGGAATCGGAGCAGGCACGCCAGTGCTGCGGCTTCGGCGGCGTGTTCTCCTCCAAGCTTCCGGAGCTGTCCATAGCCATGGGCCGGGCCCGACTCGACGCCATGCTGAAGCTCGAGCCCCGCTACATCGCCCTGGCCGATGCCGGTTGCGTGCTGCAGCTGTCCGGGATACTGGAGGGGGAGGGGCTGTCGAAGCGGGCTCAGGTCGTGCACTATGCCCAGCTCTTCACCGGGGACGGGCTCAAACCACTGGATGCGGGCGAGTAGATAGATGGCCGATCTGCGGGACATCGTGCGTGAGAAGCTGGCGGACAATGCGCTGCAGGCCGCGCTTGCCCGTGCGCTTGGAATCGTCCGGGGAAAGCGGACGGCTGCCGTGTCCGAGCTGGCTTCCTTCGAGGACGCAAAGGCCGTCGCTGCCGCGGTCCGCAGCAACGCGGTGCAGCGCCTCAAGGACTACCTGCCGCAGCTCGAAGCCCGGCTCGCCGACGAAGGTACGCACGTGCTCTGGGCCCGCGACGCTGCCGAAGCGTGCAGGATGATCGTCGACATCGCTCGACAGCGCTCCGTGCGCCGCTGCGTCATGTCGAAGTCCATGGTGGCGGAAGAGATTGGCCTGGAAGCCGCCCTGAAGAACGCCGGGACCGTCGTGGTCCAGTCCGACCTGGGAGAGCGGGTGGTGCAGCTCGCGCACCAGAAGCCTTCGCACATCACGGCCCCCTGTCTGCACCTGAGCGCTGCCGAAGTGGGACGCATCCTGCACGAGAAGTCCGGAATCGAGCTGTCGAGCGACCCGGAGAAGTTGAGCCGGGCGGTTGCCCGCACGCTTCGCCCGGTCTTCCTGGATGCCCAGATGGCGGTGTCGGGAGTCAACTTCGCAGTCGCCGAGACCGGCAACCTCGTGCTCGTGGAGAACGAGGGGAACGGCCGGATGGGCTATACGATGGCGCCGGTGCACGTGGCCGTGACGGGGATCGAGAAGGTGGTCGGCACGCTGGCCGATGCTGCGGCACTCCTGGCGGTCCTGCCCCGCTCGGCCACGGGGCAGCGTGCCACCTGCTACGTGTCGATCCTGCCCCCGCGGCCGTTCCCCGGTCAGGAGCGCTTCCTGGTCCTCGTGGACAATGGACGGTCGGCTGCATTCGGGGCCGGACCGATGCGGGACGTCCTGCGATGCATCCGATGCGGTGCCTGCATGAACGCCTGCCCGGTCTACGAGCGGGTGGGCGGACACGTGTACGGGTGGACCTACCCCGGGCCCATTGGAATCGTGCTGGCTCCGTTCCTCGGACCGCAGGAGGTGCGTGCCGAGATCTCCGACCTGTGCTCGCTGTGCGGCGCCTGCACCGAAGTGTGCCCGGTCGGAATCCCGTTGGACCGACTGATCGTGTTGGCCCGGGGGCTGTCGCATTCCTGCCGGCCGGCAGCGGTCGTGAAGCGGGAGCGGAGCGCTCTCGAGTGGTTCGGGAGGGCAATGGGGGGTCGGGTTTCCTACCGGCTCTCGCACCTGGGGCACAAGCTGGCAAGGGCCTGGTTCCCGAAGAAGCTGGCTCGGACCGAGGCCGAGCTCGGATGGTCCGGCGTGCGCACCGCTCCCGGGCCGGCTGCCGTGTTGTTCCGGAGCCGGTTCAAAAGGCGGGCGGCAGCCGAGGATGGCACGGCGGACGAAGGTTCCGGAGGCGAAGTGTGATGACAGCGGATCGCGGACGGCAGCGCAGGACCGGAGAGGCCCGGGAGGAGATCCTCGGTCGCCTCGAAACCGCATACCGGGCAGCGGGGGAGGGCGGGGGGCCCGCCGGCCGCATCGCCTATGCCCTGGAGCCGGGCAGAGACCCGGAGATGCTCCTTGCCGTGGCACGCGAGCGATTCGAGAGCCAGGAGATCGGCTATCACATCCTGCCCGGCTTCCAGTCCCTGGTCGACTCGGTCGCCAACCACCTCTACTCCAGGCAGGCGCGCCTGGTCGCATTGCAGCCGTGCGGACTGTTCGACCGGCTCGACCTGCGTCACGGTCTTGCCAGGCGCCTGCCCGACCTGCGTTTCGTCGATGCAGGCAGCGGGTTGACGGACGTTGCTCGTGCTGACGTCGGGATCACGGCCTGTGAAGCGGTGATCGCCCAGACCGGAACCATCGTGCTGTCGGCCACGAAACGGGAGGAGCTGGGAGTATCGCTTCTCGGTGGGGTCCACTTCTGTATCGCCACGGTCGATCAGCTCACGGCAGACTTGGATTCCTGGCTGGCCGGACGGCCGGGGTGGGCCCCGGACGAAGCCACCGTGCTGATCTCAGGGCCGAGTCGGACCGCTGACATCGAGAAGACCGTGGTGATCGGCGTGCACGGCCCCTGGAAGCTGTCGCTCTTCCTCGTGAAGGAGTAGGGAGACCTGAAGGCGTCGGTTGCGCCCGCTGCGAAAGGGGGCCACCGGCAGCCGGGAGACAAGATGGATGGGGATGAAGCTGCTCGACTCCACGTTCTTCGTGATGAAACGGCTCGGGTGGGTCGCGGCCGAGAACCGGATGTTCCGGCACGGCGACAAGGTTCTCGTGGCGCTGAGTGGCGGGCATGCCAGCCTGTCCATGTTGCTGGCGCTTGTGCACCGGCAGCGCAAGACCCCCATCGACCTGGAGATCATCCCGTACCACGTTCCGGATGGGGTCTACGGTCCGCCACAGGAGGTGGAGGCGGTGCTGCGGGAGGCCTGCGGCAAGATGGGGCTCGGGCTCTCTATCGCCGAAGTCCCGCCCGAGACGCCGACCGCCCCTGCGGCCGCTCATTTCGCACCCGTCCCGCACCGGCAGGTCCTCCTCGATGCCGCAGCACGGCTGGGGGCGTGCGGCATCGCGCTCGGGCACACGCTGGAGGACCGGGCTCTGGGGGTGCTCCTGCCGGCGGTCACCGAGGGGCGTCTGGTCTCGGTGCCCGAAATGGAGGAGGTCGATGTTTCGGAAGGGAAGGCCGTGGAAACCGGTTTGGCGAATCCGACCCCGCCGTCGACCTTGAGGATCTTGCGACTGCTCAGTCACGTCGAGCCGGAGGCCGTGCTCCGCATGGCCCGAGACGAGGGGCTGCCCATCCTGTCGCGCCGGGTCGAAGGGCCGCTGGCCGAGCTGAGGGCCGTGATCGAGAAATACCTCGGGGCAAAGAGCGGTCCCCGCATCGAGAAGCTCAGAAACCTGGCGACGAGCCCGGACCGCGTCCGCGACGAGTACATGGCATAGAAGGCGGGCGCCGCCGGAATAGGACGAACGGCCGCCAATGCGGAGGCGGGTGAGTAGCACGAGCAGCCGGGTAGCCCCCTCGGCAGCCAGTCAAACCCACCCACTAGATCCGCGCCGCCCCCTATGTCTCCCATTCGTCCTATACGTCCTATACGTCCTATACGTCCTATTGTCCTATTGTCTCCTCCACCCCATCCGCCCCATCCCCGCCCTCAGCAAGAGCATTGCCAAAGCGATCAGCCCAACCACTGCGTTCCCCCCGCCACGCCCCGCGCTGCAGCCGTTGCTGCCCGGCTTGACGACACCGGGCTGGGCCGACCCGCCTGAATCCAGGCCCGGAAGATCGGAGGGGCCGGCGGCGTCGGCCTGTGCGCCTCCATCTCCCGCAGCGTCGGCCGTGGCCGTGTCGTCTCCCGCCGCATCTCCTCCTGTTCCGTCCACGGGGGGCTCGGTCCATCCGCCGACCGGCATGTGGTCCCTGGTGAACGGGGAAACGTGGGTTTCACCCGACTCCAGTGCGTCGAAGTATCGCACCATCCAGTAGGCCGCCTGGAGATCGCCGCCCGGGTTGAGGCGCAGCCCGCCGCCCCCGTTGACCTCGAACGGATTGGAGCGGGCGTTGAAGTCCGATGGCGGGCGGATCGACGGATCGAGCGCCTCGGCCGCCATGGCATCGCCGTCCTTGGGCTTGGTGGACAGAACCAGCACGGTCTTTCCGTCCACGGCCAGGCATTTTCCCGCCGCAAGCTCCTGGGAATCGCAGTTCACCACGGCGTCGTTCCAGTATGGCCCGAGGGGGAACGCAGCGAGGAGGTTCGCCAGCTCCTCCACCAGGAGGGGGTCGGTCCCCTGGTCCGTGGCTGCCAGGTAGAGGGCGTACCAGAGCGGCTGCTTGCAGTTGCGGGCCGTATGGTTCTCCTTCTCCCTCTGCCACCAGCCGATTTCGAGGAAGCGGCGCAGCACCTTGGTGACCTTGGGGTCCTTCTCGAGGTAGAGGGCGAGGAACAGCGCCACACCGGTCATGTCCGGGTTGTCGAAGTTGGTCATGGTCCCGGCGTAGATGTAGTCGATGGCCTTGGGATCATCGGGCCAGTCTGCGGCCTTGTCGAGGTATCCACGCTCTCCCAGGAAGTCCTGGTAGAGGAATGCTTCCAGCTCCGGGTCGCCGGAGACGTGGTGAAGGGCCTTGAGCACCCCCACGGACATGAACAGGTTGAACACGTTGTAGCCTCCCTCCTCCGGCTTGAAATAGAACTTCTCGAGCGAGAGAGGGTTCAGGTCGTGGTGGTAGGTGGGGCGGCCGTCGGCATCCATGATGATGAGGTCATAGAGCCCCTTTCCCGCGATCTGCTCGGGCCAGTTGGAGACCTCGCGCTTCTCCATGAGCATCTTCCCGATGAGGAGAGCATCCTGCTCCATCTGGGCGACGAGGCCCTGGTCGATATCCGGATCCTCCTTCATGGCGTCGTAGAGTGCGACCATGGCGAAGACCTGGCCGACGAGCTGGTCCTTGGAGCACGAATCGACCCAGTTCCATTCGCCTTCCGGGAGCACGCCTCCCGAGTTGTCGTCCCTCCAGGTGCCGTTGTCCTTGGGGGCGGGGAGCGGCTGGCCCGATTCGTCGAAGAGCGGCACGGTCATTGCCGGATCGACCGGCATGGGGGGCTCTCCCGCTTCCGACTTCAGCTTCTGGATTCCCCGGGCCACGAGCCCTCCGCCGCCCGTAACGACCTTGAACAGATGCCACGACTGTGCAGCCCGGACCACGCGGGCCCGGCATTCATCCAACACAGCGGACGGTGCCCCGTCCCGTTTTCTTGCCCGGTATTCGAAGGCCGTGGCCGCCACGGCGATGCCCCCGAAGAAGCCCAGGTCTCCATGCTCGCCGTAGGCAAGGGCCAGCTCGTAGGGGTGCTTGCCCGTGACCTCCTGGAAGTCGTCGGATTCGTCCTGAGCCAGGAAGGCCGTGATCGCCTGCACGGCCTGAGCGTCCTTGGGATGGTAGTTCAGCGACAGGCCGAACGGCAGAGCGTTGAGGCGGTAGAACTGCCTTCCCTGCCGGGCCATCTTCTGGTCCAGTCCGGGATACTTGCCCTCCGGGAGGATCGGCTGGGCACGGGCCGGGATGCCGAGCAGGGAGAGGAGCACAACGAGCCACAACGGCAAGGCAGTCAACCTCATGTGGGACCTCCAGGTCAAGCTATCGAATTGACGCTTCGGCCGAGGGCACGGCACCGCTCAGAGGCAGGACTTGGCGCACTCTTCCTTGGTGGGAAAGATCCCCTTGCAGTCGCCGCAGCCGCAGCCGCTCACGCCGACGCAGGCGAACCCGTCGAACCCGTAGCCCATGAACATCTCGCAGAAGCCGTAGCCGTTGGGGTCGATCTTGGTGCAACCGGCCTGGCAGACCATTTTGAGCCAGCAGGGGGCCATGCAGGGCGGGTCCGCGTAGACGCACGGCGGGCACTCGGCGACTTCCGTGCAGACCTGGCCGGGAGGGCAGTCCGCATCGCTGCTGCATTCCGTGCTCTGGGTCGGGATGCACTTGCCGACGGCCAGGCAGGCGACCTTGCAGGGGGGATCCGCATAGACGCACGGGGGGCACACGGCCTGGACTTCGCACAGGAATCCGGCACCGCAGTCCGCGTCCTGGTTGCACTCGGACTTGAGCGGCACGCACTCGCCGCAGGGGACGCAGACCGCAGGGCACTCCATGCCGGGGAGGCAGCCCTCGGGGGCGCAGCAGTCGTTGGTGATCTGGCACGTCTCGTTCCACTGGCAGTCATCGCTGCCGTAGCAGGCAGTGCCGGGCAGAGGCTCTTCTCCCTTGCACTTGCCGGGCTGGGAGGCGGCAAAGCACTGGGCGCCGCAGGGGCAGGTGATGGCTCCGATGCAATGCTCGCCCGCTTTGCACTGGGCGTCGGACCAGCAGAGGCCCGGTGCCGGGAGCTTCTCGCAGACGCCGACGACGCAGACGGCACCAGCGGGGCAGTCGAAGTCGCTCGCACAGCATCCGGACTGGGCCACGCACTCGCCGCAGGGGACGCAGACCGCAGGGCAGATCATGCCGGGCAGGCAGCCCTTGGGGGGGCAGCAATCGTTGGTGATCTCGCACGACTGCCCGGGGGCGCAGTCGGCTTCTTCGTAGCACTGGGCAGGTTGCGGCGGCTCGACGCACTGTCCCCAGCAGTCGCACGGAGGGCAGGGCACAAAGGAGTTCGGGTCGCACGGGCAGGCCGGGCACGGGCCGGTTACCTGGCAGACCTGGCCGGGCGGGCATTCCTTGTCCGTCAGGCAGCAGCCGTCGTCCGGGACGCCGTCGCAGTCGTCGTCCTTGCCGTCTCCGCAGACCTCAGCGGAAGGGATGCACTCGTCCTTGCAGTGCCAGATGCACTGCCCCTGGTCGCACGCCCACTTGCCCACGCAATTGAGGTGCGGCAACCCCTCGCAGTCGGCGGGAACCGCACAGATCGGCTCCTCCGGAGGCGGAGCGGGAACACAGGTGGTCTTGCTCGTGCCGGACAGCACGACGAACAGCGTCCCCAGAACCAGGAAGAGCACCGTGGTGGATACCTTCTTCATGTGGCCTCCTTGAGTCGAGGGTTTCCCCCGAATCCGGCTATAGTCTACCCGACTATTGCCGGGAGGTCACGATCTCGTCGCGTTATTTCGCGCGTGGAGGGGACCGAGGCCCCGGGAATCAGAAGATGCCCAGCGTGAAGCCCGCCGTGGCGGTGAGGAAGTGAAGCCAGTTGGCCGTGAAGCCGTCTCCGCTCTTCTCGTTGTCGCTCGTTCCTTCGGCCCCGCCGCCCAGGTACCGAACGTTGAGCCAGGCATCGAGCCGATCGGACAGGGGGATACCTGCCCGGATGCTGGCATCAAGGATGGCCCCGACGACTCCGTTGTTGTCACCGTTGAGGTAGCTGACCGGGGCGTACATCCCGTCGATCTCGGTGCCTACCCAGGGGCCTGCATCGAAGCGGTACGTGGCGCGGAACTTGAGCTCGGGGACCGGGCCGATATTGCGCTTGGAGACGAGCTGCGTCCCGTCTGCCGACGCAAAGTCGATCGTCGCATTGCGGATCTGCATCGATGCCCCGATTTCGAGGTCGAGGTTGCTGGCCGAGGCCAGGTCATACAGGTAGCTGGCCCGATAGAACGGGAACCCATAGGTGAACACCATGGGGGTGCCCGCCTTGAACACCGTGTCGTCCACCCGGATGTCCTCCGCCGCCGTCTCCCGGGTCTGGAGGGAGAGGGGCTGGTACAGGAAGATGACCTTGTGGCGCTCCCGGATCCCGAGCTCGAGTGCGAAGCGGCTGACGAAGTAGAGGTTGTCCTGGGCACCTTCGTCGACATAGTCGATCTCGGTCCCCTGCTTGCCGAACTGGATGGAGTGAGCCAGAGGTGCCAGCATGCCGAGCTCGGCAACGCCGTCCAGCGACCACGGGCGTGCTTCTTCGGCGCGCACTCCGGGGGCGGCCGCCAGCCAGAAGGACAACGACAATGCGATGAGGCCGGTGGTCCGGCCGAGTAGTATCTGTCTCATGTGCTCCTCCTCGAAGGATGGTTCAGAATCGCAGCTTTCACGGTTGCAGCCTTCATTCATCGACAACCCTGCTCTCCGCTCAATTTAGGGCGCGAAACGGAAGATGCAACCCCGAGTTGCGGCCGACTCCGGGGCTCCCCGGCCTTCCCAGGATTGCAACGTGGGATGATTGCTGGTAGGTTCTGCGCACGCCGCAGCATGGGCGCCTCACGAACCCCCTTGCTGCCGCTGGAGACCCATGACCGGCTCGATGTTCGATGCAGCGCACCTGGAGTTGTGGGCGATCTTCTGGGGAATCGTCGTTGCACTGCTGTTCCTCGACCTGGCGGTGTTCAACAAGCGGGCCCACAAGATCACGCTCAAGGAGGCCGCGGTCTGGAGCGTGGTGTGGATCTTCCTGTCGCTGCTGTTCAACGGAGGGGTCTGGTGGCTGCTGGGGGATGAGCCGGCGCTGCAGTTTCTGACTGGATACGTCGTCGAGAAGTCGCTGTCGGTGGACAACCTGTTCGTCTTCCTGGTGGTATTCCGTTTCTTCGGGGTCGATTCGAAGTACCAGCACAGGGTCCTCTACTGGGGGGTGCTGGGGGCCATCATTCTGCGAACGATCATGATTCTCGCCGGGGCCGTCCTGGTGGCCCGGTTCCAATGGGTGCTGTACATCTTCGGTGCAATCCTGGTGATTTCGGGGCTCAAGCTCCTCATACGAAAGGATGCCGAGGTGAACGCGGGCAACAACCTGGCCGTGAAGATCTGCCGCAAGCTCTTTCCCATGACCGAGGAATTCCACGGGCAGAGCTTCTTCGTCCGGGAGGAGGGCAGGCTCCTGGCCACTCCGATGCTGCTCGTGCTGGTGACCGTGGAGTTCACGGACGTGCTGTTCGCCGTGGATTCCATCCCTGCGGTTTTCGGAATCACGCAGGACCCGTTCATCATCCTGACGTCGAATATCTTCGCGATCATGGGGTTGCGGGCCCTCTACTTCCTGTTGGCAGGAATCATCGACCGGTTCCACTACCTCCAGACCGGGCTTGCCGCGGTGCTGACGTTTATCGGCGTCAAGATGCTGGTGGCCGAGTGGATCCACATCCCGACGCTGACGTCACTGAGCATCGTGGCGCTGACGCTGGGTCTGTCGGTGGTGTTGTCGCTGGCCTTCCCCAAGAAGGAAGAGCCCGGCGATTCAGCCCCTACGCCCGCGAGCTAGCGGCATCCGAACGCACATAAATCCTTGAAATCCGTGCCGTTTTCTGGTATGGACGGGGCACCATTCGTGGGAGGTGCGGCATGGTGACGAAGCGGCTGTTCCTGGCGATTTCGGCGTGTTTCCTGGCCCTGGCAGGCTGTGGTGCCGAGGAGGAGTACGGCGTCAACCCGTTCCTGGAGGACCAGGGGAACCAGGGCAAGCAGGATACCCAGTACATGAACCCGGACGGCATCGAGGTTGAAGTCGACCTCGAGGGCGACGTCGACGCGCCCGACTTCCGCAAGGGAGATGCTCCGGCCGTGCTGGGCCAGTTCGCCCTGACCTACCTGCGCAAGCGTGGGGAGTTCTACCTCGAGTCCCTTGCCGAAGACGCTACCTCCAAGACCCGCGTCGAGTGGCGGGTGGACGGCAACTGGATCACGGCTGACGAGGCCAAGAGCCTGTCCGGCGACAAGCTGACCCACTTCCGCATTCGCGGCGTGAACGCCGTGCTCCTTCATTCCGCAGCCAGTGGCGTGAATGAGGGCAAGCAGTTCCTCGCCAAGGTACCCAAGCGGCCGTTCTCGATCATGACCGATGCCGGCGACAAGTGCGCCGACCCGGACAGCCACATGTCGCTGTCGCAGTCGATTTACTGGTACATGTGGAACCCGAAGAAGAGCGGCTGCCCGGCGGACCTGTCCCAGGACCTGCTCGTGACGGTCTCGAAGATGCTGCCCAACGAGAAGATCACGTACCCCGAGTACGACCAGCTGGTTGCCGACGGACGGATCACCGTGGTCGTGCTGTTCGGTCTCATCGGCGACGACATGAAGGAGACCGACACCGGGTTCCGGGGGCTCGAAGAGATGGCTTCGTGGCTCAAGGACGATGACTTCTCCGAAGTGACCGCACCGGTGGGACGTCGCTTCAGCAAGCAGATCGGCAACGTGACCTACGAGATCGACCTGTACTCCCCCAAGGAGTTCAGCGGGCTGTCCGACTATGCGCACAAGGGGAACTTCACCAAGGCGATCAAGGAGCACGAGATCGTGGTGTACGATGGCCACAGCATGCTCGGTGCGAGCGACTTCTGGGCCACCGTGGAGTACCCGGAGTTCTACCAGATCTTCCTGTATGGCGGATGCCTCGGCTACGAGTACTACATCGCCCCGATCCTGAAGAGCAAGAGCGGTTGGGAGAAGCTCGACCTGGTGTCGAGCGTCGTCGAGGTATCGGTCGGTGCCAACGAGTTCGCCGGTCCGTTCCTGGCCAAGCTCGAGTGGGCGCTGACCCACAACTACAACGTCTCGTGGCGGGACATGCTCCTTGCCATCCGCAAGCGGGTTGGGGATTCCACCTTCGGCGCCAGCGGCGTGCGAGAGAACTGCTTCTCGCCGGCCGGCAGCCTGTGCGTGCCCGAACAGCCGGAGGATCCGGAGGCCGAGCTGCTCCGGTTCGAGAGCACGGAGTCGCAAGCCATTCCGGACAACGACCAGGCCGGCATCACGAGCTCCATCGAGGTGCTCGAGACCGGGACCGCCGCGACGGTCACCCTGGAGCTCGACATCAGCCACACCTATCCGGGCGACCTTCGCATCGTCCTGAGCCACGCTGGCAAGGACGCCACGATCTGGGACAATGCCGGTGGAGAGGGGACGGGCATCCAGCAGTCCATGCTGGTCCTCCCGTTCGAGGGAACGGAGATGTCCGGCACGTGGGAACTGAAGATTGTGGACACCTGGGACCAGGATTCCGGGAAGCTCAATTCCTGGGCCGTCAGCTTCACCCGCTAGAGAGCCGTAACTCCTGGAGTAAGCTTAGCCGTTCAGTGCTCGGGCGAGGCAGCGCCGCGCAGGGAGCCGTACCGGGCCGACCGCCGCATCCGCAGCATCAGCAGTCCCCCCAGGAAGCCGCACAGAACGCCCAGGCCGCTTGACGGAGCCGACGTGGTCGAGCACCCGCCGCCTCCCTTTCCGTAGCCACTGTGGAACCCCCCTTCGTCGACCGGAGGGAGCGGCGCATCCGGACCGCCGGAGGCGTCCGCCTGCGTGTCGTCGCCGGCAGCGTCACCGTCCGGCTCCGCCCCGCCGCTGCACTGGCCGTCGACGCAGCTGGTGGAGGCGGGACAGGCCTCGGGCGTTTCCATCGGGCAGTCGTCGTCACCGAGCGAGCAGACCAGGAGCCCGGTGGAGTCGTCGTTGCAGCGGGCCGTACCCACAGTGCAGGCAACCGGGCAGGGGAGCACGCATTCGACCTGCTCGTCGGCGTTGACCGAGCAGAACTTCCCCTCTTTCTGGCAATCCACGGTGAGCAACGTGTCCCCCGTGCATTTCATCGCCAGGTCGCCGTCGCAGATGCCGCCCGGGGGCATGTCGTCGCAGATGGACGGAGGGGGGACGCACTTGCCCGCTTTGCACGTGTCCTCCCCGGTGCACGGGACCTCGACGAAGTCGTGGCAGCCATCCTCGCCCAGCTTGCAGGTGGCCGCAGACTTGACGTGGAGGCAGGTCTTCTCGCCCAGGCTGCACTCGTTCCAGCAGAGCGGGCAGTCGGCCGGTTTGGGGGACTGGCAGAGCACCTCCGGAGGCGTACACGTCTTGTCCCATTCCCCGCTCGGGATGGTGCCCACCACGCCGGTCAGTCGGCTTCCGCTCATGGCCAGCGTGGTCGTGTCCAGGAGGGCCTGCTCGAGCGCCGGCCAGGTCTGCTTCAGGATGGAGAGGGCTTCGGCTTCGTGCTCGGTGTCGTCTCCGAACACGGGTACCAGGAGCTTGTCGGGAAGCTGGAGGTAGGCCAGATAGGACGGCCGAACCGTGGTCTCGCCGACGGTGATCGGCTTGGGCATGGGGATGGGCTGGATCGTCGAGCCCGGCGGGAGAGCGGCCTCGAGGGCCTTGGCATTGTCCTTGAGAGTCCCCACGTTGGCGCTGTCCTGCGCCACCTCGTACTGGCCGATGAACACCTTGTCCGCCATCGCATAGCGGAAGAAAGTGTCGAGCCGCCCTTCCGGGTCGAAGTTGAGCGATTGGAGCACCACGACCTGCGTGCATCCGAGGTAGGTCTTCAGGATTCCGTTAATCTCGGCTGCCGTGAGCGGATAGCTCTTGCTGTGGAGCTTTGAGGAAACGACGCATGTTCCCTGGCCGTCGGATTCGATGAATCCCCGAGTCAGGAACACAGGGGGCCGCCACGCACACGTCGAGAACACGGCGGCGAGCTTGCTTCCCGCCGCATCGTCATACTGCCGGTTCTGGAGATATCGGGGGTCGACGAGGCGCAGGCCTGCCTCCGAGGTCAAGACGAGGGGGAAGTACTCTCCTGCAGCCGTAGTGTTGAGCTGCTCGAAGTCTTGCCACTGGTAGGATTCCGGGGCAAGGCCGGCCCCGACGAGCATCTGCTCGATCTGCTTGAGATCCTCGCTGCCCCCGTGGAGCAGGACCGCAGGCAGCCCGGCCAGGTGGGTCATCAGGGCCGGGAAGATCCCGCCGTTGCCCGGGTGGAGGACGACTTGAGCCGGGGTCCCGAACGACGGGGCCAGCAGGCTTCCTGCCGGAGGCGGCGCAGTAATCGAGAAGTACTCCGGGTGATCCGCTGCATAGTCCGCTGCGGCCGGTCGGGCTGCCAGCAGACAGACGAGCGCTGCGGCAAGCGACGCTGTCCGGAGAACGCTTCGTTCGGTCTTCATCGGGCCACCTCGCTTCATGGGGCTACTTCACGCTGACGGCGTTGAGGCGGATCTTGCTCCCGTCCCTCACATAGGTGCTGCCGAAGTTGTCCATGACCAGGGTGTGCATGAGGTAGGGGGAGGTCCCGCTCTTGACGCTCTGGCCGGACGGAGACATGCGATGGAACCCGTGGTGCTTTGCGAGGTAGCAGGGCCCGTCCTGGGGCAGGACGTAAGGGAGCACGAAATCCCCCCCCGGGCTCTGGATCTTGGTGTTGTCATCCCGGAACGGGTCGTAGCAGCTTCCGGCCGTGGTGGAGCCGGCAGAGGTCTGTGCCACCAGCGTCCCGTTCTCGTCGTAGAAGTTGGCCTTGAACTGCGCCACGGAGTTGGCGGCCCACAGGATCACGAAGCGTCCGGCCGCGTTTATGCCGACCTCGTGGGAGAAGTACCAGGAGCTGGGCGGGGCTCCCTGCACCTGGACCTGCGACTTGTCGAAGTTCCCCTGGGAGTCGAAGAGCCAGAACCAGATGGGGTTGCTGTCGTGCCCCTGGCACGTGATGACGCCCCGGCTCGAGTTCGGCTGGACCGCGAGTTGGAGGCTGAAATTGAACTGGCAGGTCCCGAAGTTCTTGGGCGCCAGCTTGTAGGTACCGTCCGGGGCCACGATGGCAAGGTACATCTTCTTGTCCTTGCCCATCCAGGCAAGGTAGGCGTTGCCCTTCTCGTCGAGGTCGATGTCTCGGCCCTCGTCCGCAGACTCGTTGGGGTCCACCACGAATGCCGCTGTCACCGGCTGGCACTGGCTGTTGTAGAGTCGGAACGACATTCGACGGCTGGCCCAGTCCCCCGCGACCGTCTGGTGTCGGACGAACACGCCGAAGTAGCCGGTCTGGCCCGCCATCGCCATGTGCACGTGCTCGACGACCGCCCCGGCCGGGGCCTGGAGGACGGTGAACTTCCCGCCCACGGGCTGCCGGTTGAGGCCGTAGCACTGCCCGACGACGTTGCTCCCTTCCCGTCCGACAGCGGCCATGCGACGGTCGTAGGACACGTCAAAATCATCGGGGGTGAACGGGATGGTGTACGTGAAGCTCTCGTACTGGCAGGCCTCATTGCACCCATCTCCCGGCTTGACGTTCCCGTCGTCGCAGTCCTCGCCCGGCTCGACGGAGTTGTTGCCGCAGCAGTTCGAAGCGATGTGCACGCAGCCCACCAGTGGCTCGCAGATGTCCTGAGTGCACGGGACCGCATCGTCGCAGCCCAGCGGTGTGCCTCCGACGCACTTCTTGTCCACGCACTTGTCGTTCTGGGTGCAGAGGTTCAAGTCGTCGCAGGTCTTCGTGTTGGCATCGAATCGGCAACCGGATTCGGGCACGCAGCTGTCGTCCGTGCACACGTTGTTGTCATTGCACGTAACCGGGGTACCGGGCACGCACTTGGCATCGACACAATAATCGTTGGAGGTGCAGGCGTTCTTGTCGTCACAGCCCCCCTTGTTGGCGATGTAGATGCACCCCTGACCGGAGCACGTGTCGTCGGTGCAGGGGTTGCCGTCGTCGCAGTCGGCCGGCGTTCCCGGCGTGCAAAGGCCGTTGCTGCACTTGTCGTTGACCGAGCAGGGGTCCCCGTCCTCGCACGGCTTGAGGTTGAAGGAGTGGACGCAGCCCAGGTCCTTGGCGCAAGTATCGTCGGTACACGGGTTGGCGTCGTCGCACGAGACGGCCTCGCCGCTGCACCATCCGCCGGAGCAGTGGTCTTCCGAGGTGCACTTGTTGCCGTCGTCGCAGGCCGCAGTATTGGCGGTGAACGTGCACCCGATGGCCGGCACGCAGGCGTCGGTGGTGCACGGGTTCGAGTCGTTGCAGGTCAGCTCTCCCGACGAGATGCAGCCGCCCAGGTGGCAATGGTCCCCCGTGGTGCACAGGTTGCCATCGTTGCACGGGGCGCTGTTCAGGTTGGTCATGCACCCGACAGCGGGATCACACAGGTTGTCGGTGCAGGGGTTGTCGTCGGTGCAGGAGAGCTTGCCCGTGCTCTTGCACACTCCCGCTTCGCAGTGATCCCCCGTGGTGCACAGGTTTTCGTCGCTGCACGGCTGCCCGTCGTCCGGCACGTGCTGGCAGCCCCCCTGGGCATTGCAGCCGTCGACCGTGCAGGGGTTGCCGTCGTCGCATGAGCCGCCCACTCCGGCCTGGCAGCCCAGCGTCGGGTGGCAGGTTTCCAGGCCGTTGCACGGATCCTGGTCATCGCACACGAGCGACACTCCGGGCTTGCAGCCGACCGCCTGGTCGCAGCTCTCGGTCCCGTTGCAGACGTTCCCGTCGTCGCACTTCAGAGGCAGGCCGGGCTTGCAGCCGCCGTCCAGGCAGACGTCGCCCGTGGTGCAGACGTCGTCATCGGAGCACGGCTTCGCGTTGTTGGCGTGGAGGCACCCGCCCGCGGGCAGGCACGAATCATCGGTGCAGGGGTTCCCGTCGTTGCAGTTGAGGGCCGGTCCGCCGGTGCATTTGCCTGCCAGGCACTGGTCGTCATAGGTGCAGGAGCTCCCGTCGCTGCACGGGGCTCCGTCCGCGCTCGGGACCAGGGAGCACTGTCCGGAGCTCGGGGCGCATTGGGCCGCCAGGCAGGGCGCGTCGCTTCCCTGAGGAGCGGGGCAGGTCACGATGGTATCCTGTGCCACCCGGCAGAGGTAGGGCAGCTTGCTCAGGTCGCACTCGAGGGTCCCGTTGCAGGCATCCCCGTCCTCCAGCACGGCACAGTCGGAATTCGACTTGCAGTCGCAGGCGACGGGGGTACCTGCGCAGGCACCGCCCGAGCACTGGTCGGCCACGGTGCAGGGGTCCAGGTCATCGCACGGGCCGGAAAGCGGGGGAAACTCGCAGCCTCCGGTGGCGGTGCAGACGTCGTCGGTGCACGGGTTCTTGTCGTTGCACTCGACGGCGGCCCCTACGCAGACACCTGCCACGCAGTGGTCGGCCACGGTGCAGGGGTCGTTGTCCTTGCACTCCCCCTCGTCCAGCGCCTCGTTGACGCACCCGTCCTTCCCCTTGCAGGAATCGCTGGTGCAGTCGTTTCCGTCGTCGCAGGAGCCGTCGTCGACCAGGCCGTTGCAGTCGTTGTCGATTCCGTCGCAGCTCTCGGCCTCAGGAATCAGGGCGTCGCAATCGGTCAGCCCCTCCGCAGTGCAGACCCGTTTGCCCTCGCACGTGCCGAATTCGTTCTCCCGGCCGCATGGCGTCGTCAGCGACAGCTCAACGGAGCGGGCTGCGCAAGGGCAGACTCCCGTGTCGGAGATACACTGGGTCGTGGGCACTCCGTCCACGGTCAGAGCCTCTTTGCAGGTGAATCCCCACGGGCAGTCGCCGGCGTTGGCGCAGGGCCCTCCGCAGAAGCTCCCTTCCTGGCCGTAGCTCACGCAGACGTCGTCGGCCCCGACCGACTTGCACCCCTCAGTGGTGGCGCAGGGCTTGCAGAGGTTGGAGAACCGCGACACGCAGATGTAGACCACGTCCGGGCCGCCGCCTACCGGCTTGCAGTCCCAGCCGTCCGGGCACTCCTCCTGGCAGGTCTGTGTGCAGACGCCGTTGCCCATGTGCTCGACGCACCAGCCCGACTGGCAGCTCTCGTTGGCCGTACACGGGTCGAGGAAGCACCCCTCTCCCGGAGCGCAGGCCGGACCGATCTCGCCATCGAGTCGGAGATCTGCCGCATGGTTTCCCCGGGCTTCCAAAGCGTCGTCCGTCTGCTGCTCGCCGAACCGTACGTCGCCGGCAGCAGCAACGTCGGCGGCGGGCACGTCGGCTGCATCGAGGGTCGAGATCTGCGAACCGCCGGCACAGGACTGCACCATGCACAGCGCACAGGCAACGAGGAACGAGGAACGAAGATTCATGGACATCTCCCCCACTGTCAACGGGTGCATGGTACCACGGCGCGGATGCGTGCGAAAGCCCGAGCCGCCGCTTCCGGCGCCCCCCTTGCGTTACCGGTTGACAGGAACGGCCTGCTCCTCTAAACAGTAGCCGGGCGAAAGGCCCGTTGACTCATGAGGAGGAGTGGCCGAGCGGCCTAAGGCGACGGTCTTGAAAACCGTTGACCTCGTAAGGGGTCCGGAGGTTCGAATCCTCTCTCCTCCGCCATCAGGACAGCGTGTTTCCGTGGGATGACCGTTGGGGCGGGGCGCGTGATGTGCCGTTGGCGCCGCCCGCCCTCGAACGATCCCCATCCTTTGAACCCCCCGGGACACCGGGGGGTGGCCCAGCGGCCTGTGCCCTACCTCGGCCCACAATAGCCCCGGGTCCGGGGGCGGACCCGGGGTCACCCTGCGGATGTGCCGTGGGTGGGGGTTGCGGATGTGCCGTGTGTGCGTGGGCCGGCCGGAAGTCCTACTTCTCCGGCTCACCGGCGACGACGGACAGGAGGTAGTCGGTGGTGCGGGCAGGATCCTTGCCGCCAGTCTTGGCCTCCGCAAAGTCCGCTGCGTTCCAGCTCTTCTTGACCACCTTTCCTTCGATGATGGCGAACTGCCCCTTGGTGAAGGCCGCTTTCTGGTCGGCGGGAAGCTCGGCGCAGAACACCGCCCATCCCTCCGCCGTCTCGTGGCCCAGGAGCACCAGGTTGTCCTTCATGCCGAGCACGACTCCCCGCAGCTTGACCGATTCGAACTGGCCGTAGTGTTCCGGGTACTTGACCACGTCGCCGACCAGCATCACGGCCTCCAGCTTGAACTTCGGGCCGAAATGGCCTTCCGGAGCCTCGGGCTCGGTCGGCTGGGCAACGACGTCGCCTTCTGCCGGAGCAGCGCCCGCGTCGGCGGCCGGAGCAGCGCCTTCTGCCGGAGCAGCACCCTCCGCTGGAGCAGCACCCTCCGCCGGAGCAGCACCCTCCGCCGGAGCAGCACCCTCCGCCGGAGCAGCACCCTCCGCCGGAGCAGCACCCTCCGCCGGGGCAGCACCCTCTGCCGGGGCAGCGCCTTCCGCCGGAGCCGCACCCTCTGCCGGAGCAGCGCCTTCCGCCGGAGCCGCAGCCTCCGCCGGAGCAGCGCCTTCCGCCGGAGCCGCAGCCTCAGCCGTGGCAGCGCCTTCCGCCGGAGCCGCAGCCTCAGCCGGAGCAGCGCCTTCCGCCGGAGCCGCAGCCTCAGCCGGAGCAGCGCCTTCCGCCGGAGCCGCGGCCTCCTCCGGCTTGGCCGGAGCCTCCTTCGGTTCCTCCTTCTTGGCCTCCTCCTTCCTGGGCTCCTCTTTCTTCGTCTCCTCGGCCTTCTTGCAGCCGGGGGCAGCAATCGCCAGAGCCAGCACGATCAACGCAAGTCTCTTCCGCATCACACTACCTCCGTTTCCATGTTGATTGGGGACCGGTTCACGGGTTCTTGGCCTTGGAGCAGGTGACCGACAGGTCGTCGATCCACCAGTCGTCTGCTTCGGAACCCTTGTACGCTGCAAAAACCCGGACCTTCTCGAAGGCCGAGACATCGAACAGGTGGCTGCCGCCGGACGCCCAGAGAGTCTGGGGAAGCAGCGCCTCCTGTACCACGGTCGTGGTGCCGTCATCGATGCCGATTCCGTGCCACAGGAGCCATGCGAGGAAGGCCCCCTTCTGGGAGAAGGTCACGGTGATTTCATCGCACCAGCTCACGTCGAGCTCCGGGGTGAGCAGGTCGTAGGAGACATCGGCGCTGCAAAGGCCCCACGACAACTTCATTCCGTGGCCGAAGCCGTTGGTTCCTCCAGCAACGAGCTTCCACTGGCAGGCCTGGTCCGGGCCCCGCGTGATGAACCCGTCTGGCCAGGCACCGCCACTCTCGAAGTCCTCGGTGTAGGGAAGCGGCAGGACCATGCAGAAGCCGGAGCTGACGCACTCGTCGTCGGCGCAATCCACGAGCAGGTCGCAGTCGTTGTCGATGTTGTCTCCGCAGTGAGTCTCGGTGCACCACTGGGTGCCGGTGCACTCCTTGTCGCAACAGTCGGCAAAACCGTCGCCGTCGTCATCGATTCCGTTGGTGCAGTTGGCCTCGCTGACGGGCAGCTTCTTGAACTTCAGGACGAGCGTGTAGGCGGCCGCATCCCCTTCGAACGAGCCGTCCACGACGACGAAGTAGGTCCCTGTCTTGAGGATGAGGTCGGTCGCCTGGGCAGGGCCGCTCGTGCCCTTTGCGCAGCCGACTTCAGCACCCTGGACGCAGTCGGCCGAGAAGAGGTAGACCGCGGGGTAGAAGATGCCATCGAAGTCCGCACTGGCCGAGACATTCATCGGGTCGGCCAGGTCGAGACGGAACACGACATCGGGAGATTGGGCCGTCGCCGCGCTGCAGCTTCCCTGGTATTCGTTGCCCATGCCGGTGGTGTCGCCCTTGTAGGTGAGCTCCAGCCCGTCATTGGCCTTGATAATCGGTATCCCGTCGTTGACGAGGAACGCCGACGTGCAGGTCTCTCCCTCGCAGGACAGCTCGGCCGCACACTCGTCGTCGAAGCAGTCGATCAGCGTGTCGAAGTCATCGTCCTTGCCATTGGTACAGTCGGACTCGGTGAAGACATGCTCCAGGAATTTCAGCGTGAGCGTGTAGCCGCCGGCATCACCCGGGAAGTCGCCGTCGAGGACGACGTACCAGGTTCCGGGCTCGAGGACGACATCGAGCAGTGCGGGGTCACCCTTGGCGGTCACGCAGTCGAGCTCGGCGCCGCCGCAGCTGTCCTTGAACAGGTAGAGGGCGGGGAAGAAGAAGGAGTCGAAGTCGTGGGTGATGGTGACATCCATGGTGTCGGTGAGCGTGAAGGACCACACGGCATCGGGGCTGTCGGCGCTTCCCTCGCTGCACGAGCCGGCCAGGGAGTCAGAAAGGCCCGCTGTGCTGCCCGCGTAGGTGAGGGTCAGACCGTCGTCGGCCTTGGAGATGGGGACCCCTTCGTTGGCGAGGAGCGGATGGGCGCACTCATCGCCTTCGACCCACGTGGGGGCGAAGGTGAATTCGACCGAGTAGGTCGCGGCATCGCCCGGCCAGTTGCCGTCGAGCACGACATACCAGGTTCCCGGGCCCAACACGGTCTCGAGCGATGCCGGCTCCGCCTTGGCCGCGGCGCAGCCTTTCTCTGCTCCGGCGCAGGTACCCTGGAGGATGTAGACTGCGGGCCATTTCTGCGAGTCGTAGGTGAGCTTGACTCCCACCTTCATTTCCGTGCCGAGGACGAGCTTGAAGATCGAATCCGGCGATTCCGCCGATGCAGCGCTGCACGTTCCGGCAAAGTCGTCCGAGTTGCCGATGGTGCTGCCCGTGTAAGTCAGGGTCTTGCCGTACAGCTCTTCGCCGACCGCCTTGCCGCCATACACGTCGATGGCGGTCTGACACGTGTCTCCTCCACCGCAGATCGGATTGGAGTCACAGTCGGGATCCGCACAGTCGGGCTTGGCGTCGAGGTCGTCGTCGGCCTGGTTGTTGCAGTCCGTTTCGGCCTGCGGGGGCGGTGTGAGCTCAAGCACCAGCGAGTAGCCTCCGGTGGACTGCTGGAATCCCTTGACCTGGAAGTAGTAGATGCCGGCCTCCACGAGCCCGTATTCCACGGTCTCTGCGGCTCCGACCGGTGACTGGTCGGCCACGACGAGAGGAACTCCGTTGGCGTCGAAGAGGGTCGCCTTGAGGTCGAGCACCGGCTCGGGATCGGCGGTGGCGCTCAGGAAGCGGGGGGCGGAGATGACGAACCGGTACCAGTCCTCGTCCCCTTCCGGATAGAGCATCGTCCCCCAGGCAGCGGGGAAGCCCACGTCGCCGATGTCACCCATGTCGAATGCCTTCTCGATGGTGTTGTTCGGCTCGTAGGGGTCGGAGCAGATGAGCTCGGTCTTGCAGTCCAGGTCCTCGCAGTCCGGGGCGCCGTCGACGTCGTCGTCCAGCCCGTTGGAGCAGTTGAGCTCGACGTCGGGAGGCGGTGCGAACTCCATGGTGAACGAGTAGGGGCCCTTGTCCGGTTCGAACTTGGGAGCCAATCCTACGGCCGCACCGTCCAGCACGACGTAATAGGTTCCGACGGGCAGCTTCTTCTTGATCGTGATGGCCGAGGAGAAGCCGCTGACGCAGGCGAGGGCACTCTTGGGGTCACAGTCCGCTGCCAGCAGGTACATGGCCGGATAGGCCGTGTTGAGGAAGTCGTAGGTGAACGTGATGTCCAGGGGCGAGGCCAGGGTGAACTTGTAGACCACGTCGGGGCACTTGGCTGTTTCGGCATCGCAGGAAGCCGAGTAGTGGGCCCCCATGCCGTCAGTGGTGCCCTCGAACTTCAGCTTCTTGCCGATGAGGTCGCCCATGATCGGCTGTCCGTCATTGACCGGGAATGCCTGCTTGCAGTTGTCACCGGGGAAGCCGACACAGGTGGGGTGCTGCGCACAGTCGTCGTCGTCGCAGTCCTTGGCACCGTCCTGATCGTCGTCCAGGCTGTTGGTGCACTCCGTCTCCGTGTCGGCCAGTGGGGCAAGCTCGACGGACAGAGTGAACTGCCCGGAATCACCCGGGTAGGAGCCGTCGACTACGATGAAGTAGGTTCCTGCAGCCAGGGGAAGGGAGAGCTCGGCCGGCTCCTCTCCAGACGTGGTGCAGGCAAGCTCCTTCCCGGTGGAGCATCCGGAATCGAGGAGGTAGAAGGCGGGATAGACCAGCCCTTCGAAATCGTGGCTGGCAGTCAGCCACATGGGATCGGACAGAGTGAACGAGAAGACCATATCGGGCGAGGCCTTGGTATCGGCCGAATCGCAGCTCCCGGTCAGGTCCTTCTTCATGGGGGACGTGTTTCCCTTGTAGGTGATGGAGACCACTTCGCCCTTGTCGATCACCGGGCCGTTGAAAAGTTCGTAGGGGTCTGTACAGGTTTCTCCGGCGGCCTTGGCGCACAGCGGGGAGGCCAGGCAGTCCTTGTCGTTGCAGTCGAGGAGCGTGTCCCCGTCGTCATCGATGCCGTTGTTGCAGGCCGTCTCCTTGGCGGCCGGTGCGAAGGTTTCGATGTGGATCCCGTAGTCCCCTGCGTCTCCCGCGAATCCTCCGTCCACGACGATGTTGTAGACGCCAGCGGGAAGCACGGTCACGGCCTGGAGGGGCTCGATGCTGCTGGCCACCTTGCAGAACAGCTCGGAGGAGCAGCCCTCGTCGAGAATGTAGACGGCCGGCCAACCCTCGCCCGAGAAGTCGACGGTCATGATGAGGCCGACGGGCTCGCCCAGCGTCAGCTTGTGGACCGCATCGGGGCTGCCGAGCGTGTCCTCGCCGCAGCTGCCGGACAGGTCGTCGGCCATGTCGGCGGTGGAGGCGGAGAAGTCGACGATTCCTGTCAGCATGAGAGGTTTGCCCTGGTAGAGGGTGTAGGCCGTCTCACACGTTTCCCCGTCGGGCATGCAGGCGAGGTCGAACTCGCAGTCCGGATCCTCGCAGTCCGCAAGCTCATCCGTATCGTCGTCAGTCTGGTTGTCGCAGTCTTCGAAGCAGATCCAGGCTCCGGGCTGGCAGATTCCACCGACGCACGTGTCGCCCTGCGTGCAGTCATCGAGGTCATCGCAAACGGAATCGGTGTTGACGAACTGGCAGCCATTGACCGCACTGCACGTTTCCTCGGTGCAGGGGCTCGAGTCGTCGCACGCCGCATCGTCCGGCGTGTGGACGATCGCATCCTTGCCCTCGTCGCAGGTATCCACCGTGCAATCGATGCCGTCGGAAAGGTCCGGTTCGACTCCGGCGAGGCAGTCCCCGTTGGCCGGGTCGCACGATTCCGTCCCGTTGCAGAACTGCTCGTCGTCGCAGGACTTCGGCTCTCCCTGGCACTTCCCGAGAGCGCACTGGTCGTTGACGGTGCACGGATTGGCATCATCGCACGAGGCCACGTTGTTGGTGTGGATGCACCCGGCTTCCAGCAGGTCGCAGGCGTCATCGGTGCAGGGATTGCCGTCGTCGCACAGGGTGTTGTCCGGGGTGTGCGTGATGTCGTCCTTGTCCTCGTCGCACTGGTCCACGGTGCAGTCGATGCCGTCATCCATCGCAGGGGGAGTCCCGGCAAGGCACTGCCCGGACTGGGGGTCGCATTTCTCCGAACCGTTACAGGCCTGACCGTCATCGCATTTCACGGCCATGCCCCCGCACGTCCCGTCAGTGCACTGGTCGTTCTCGGTGCACGGATCGCCGTCATCGCAGGTGGCCTCGGTCGGGGAGAACTGGCAGAAGCCCTCCACGCAGGCGCCGGTCTCGCAGGGATTGTCGGTCACACAGTCCGAGTCGGCCTGGCACGACTGCGCATCCGGGGGGACGACCTCCCCTCCACCGTTAGAGCACCCGGTCAGCAGAAACCACATAGTCAGCAGAGATACAACGCCTGTCCGACACACGCGTGCGATCATGGCAACGACTCCTATCCCTATCTCTCAGGCCGAAAGGCCCCACCCAATACCGTTCTGCAACGGCATAAAGATACTCGTGCCGACGCCCCCTTTCAACATCTTTGCCCGGATCGGCCGTGCCCCGCTGCCTGCGCCTTGACAATTGGCTTCTCCAACAATAGCTTTGCCCCGACTTCGAAGGGGGATTGCATGAAGGTGCACGAGTTCCAGGCCAAGATGCTGTTCCGGGACCACGGGATACCGTGCCCCGACGGGGCGGTCGTGGAAGGCGAGGCCGATCTGGAAGGGCTGGCCGCTCGTCTTTCGGGGGATGTGTTCGTCGTCAAGGCACAGATCCACGCCGGTGGACGAGGAAAGGGAAAAGCCTGCCGGGATGGGGTCGAGGTCGGCCGCGGTGTCCATGTGGTGCGGTCGCCCGAGGAGGCCGTTCGCATCGCCCGAACACTGCTGGGGGCCACTCTCGTCACGATCCAGACGGGCAGCCGGGGCCGTCTCGTGCGAAAGGTCCTCGTGGAAAACGGAGTCGACATCGACAAGGAGTTCTATCTTGCCGCGATCCTCGACCGGGAGACCGCAACCGTGGCGCTCATGGCTTCGGCCGAAGGAGGAACCGAGATTGAGGAGGTGGCGCGTCGGACGCCGGAGCGGATCCACACCGTCCGGGTCAATCCGCTGCTGGGATACCGGGAGTTCCAGGGACGGGTTCTGGCGCTGAAGCTCGGGCTGAGCGGGGAGGCCGTCGGACAGTTCGTGCGCCTGGCCGGGAACCTGGTCAAGCTGTTCATGGCGAAGGACTGCTCGCTGGCCGAGGTGAATCCGCTCGTGCTCACGCGCCAGGGGAACCTCGTGGCCATTGACGGCAAGCTCAACTTCGATGACAACGCGCTCTTCCGGCAGGCGGCCGTTGCCGGGCTGCAGGATGTCGGTGAGGAGGAGCCCTCCGAGGTCGAAGCGGACCGGGCCAAGCTGACCTACATCAAGCTCGACGGCAATATCGGGTGCCTGGTCAACGGTGCCGGGCTGGCCATGGCCACCATGGACATCATCAAGGAGTGCGGCGGGGAGCCGGCCAACTTTCTCGACGTGGGCGGAACGGCCACGGCGGAGAACGTGGCCAAGAGCTTCGAGATCATGCTCCGGGACAAGGTGCAGGGCATCTTCGTCAACGTGTTCGGCGGCATTGTTCGGTGCGACGTGGTGGCGCAGGGGCTCGTGGATGCGCTGTCCAAGGTGAAGCTCGACGTTCCGCTGGTGGTTCGGCTCGAAGGCAACCGGAAAGCGGAGGCTCTGGCCATCCTGGCGGGCTCCGGTCTGCCGTTGATTGCGGCGGCCGACATGAAGGACGGTGCGACGAAGATCGTTGCCGCTTGCAGGCGGGGGTAGCCATGGCGATTCTGCTTTCGTCCAAGACTCGGGTGGTCGTGCAGGGAATCACCGGAGGGGCCGGCAAGTTCCACACGGGATTGATGCGGCAGTACGGCACGCAGGTCGTCGCCGGCGTGACTCCGGGCAAGGGAGGCACGCTGGCCGAAGGGGTGCCCGTGTTCGAGACCGTGCAGCAGGCCCGGGAGGCCACCGACGCCAATGCCGCCATCATCTTCGTTCCGGCGCGATTCGCGGCCGACTCGGTAGTCGAGGCCTCCGATGCTGGCATGGAGCTGGTGGTGTGCATCACCGAGGGGATTCCCGCCCTCGACATGGCCCGGGTCAAGAACCTGCTGGCCAGCCGGGGTACCGTTCTCATCGGGCCCAACACGCCCGGCATCATCGCACCGGCCCTCCACTGCAAGATGGGAATCATGCCCGACATGATCTTCTCGCCTGGGCGTGTCGGGCTGATTTCCCGCAGTGGCACGCTCACGTACGAGGCGGTGGACCAGCTCACCCGTCTCGGACTCGGGCAGAGCACCTGCGTGGGCATCGGCGGCGACCCGGTCGTGGGGCAGACCTTCCTCGATCTGCTCGAGCGGTTCGAGGCGGACCCGGATACGGACGGTGTCGTGCTCATCGGGGAGATTGGCGGCAACCAGGAAGAGCGCGCCGCCCGGTTCATTGCGGAGCACATGACCAAGCCGGTCGCCGCGTTCATCGCGGGCAAGACGGCCCCGCCGGGGCGCCGCATGGGGCACGCAGGAGCCATCATCTCCGGGGGCAAGGGTACCGCAGCAGACAAGGTGGCTGCCCTGACCGAGGCCGGCATCGTGGTGGCACCCACGCCGGCCGACATCGGGGTGGCGATGAAGACGGCACTGGAACGCAGATCCTAGGAGGAGGGAAGGGATGGGACAGACGCAGAATCTGGAGGTCGGGCCGAGCGAAAACACGCTGGCCATCATCAAGCCGAACGCGGTGAAGAAGAACGTCGCCGGGAAGATCATCTCCATGTGGGAGGATGCCGGCTTCTACATCCAGGCCATCAAGAAGGTCTGGCTCATGCCGCACCAGGCCCGGGGCTTCTACAGGGAACACGAGGGAAAGCCGTTCTTCGAAGGGCTCATCGAGTTCATGACGTCGGGACCAGTCTACCTGCTCGTGCTGGCCGCCCCCGGTGCGGTACAGCGCAACCGCGACCTCATGGGCGCAACCGACCCGGCCAAGGCGGCGGACGGGACCATCCGGAAGCTCTTTGCCGATTCGCTGACTCAGAACGCGGTCCACGGCTCCGACAGCCTCAAGAGCGCGGAGCGGGAGATCTCGTTCTTCTTCAACACGTTCGAACTGCCATAGGGAGCGGGGTTCGGGGTTCGGGGCTGGAGGCTCGGGGCTGGAGGCTCGGGGCTGGGGCCCGCGGGGCGGCCGGCCGGTGTCGCCAGGAGATGGAGCGGTGGAGCAGTCGAAACACCTTTCGGGAATGCTGCCCGAAGAGCTCGAGGCGTTGGCCCTTCGCCTCGGCGAGAAGCCGTACCGAGGACGCCAGCTTTTCGAGCAGATTCATGCCCGCCTTGCCGGCAGCCTCGATGACGTGACCGTTCTGCCCGGAGCGTTTCGAAAACGGCTGGCGGACGAGGGATTCTCCGCACACGGGCTTTCCATCTCCCAGGTCCTGGAGAGCACGGACACCACGATCAAGATGGGGCTCTCCACCGTGGATGGGCTGGTGGTCGAGAGCGTCCTCATCCCCATGGAGACGGGGGCATTCACGCAATGCATGTCGAGCCAGGCAGGGTGTGCCCTGGCCTGTGAGTTCTGCATGACCGGGACTCTCGGATGGACCCGGAACCTGACGGCTGCGGAGATCGTCGACCAGCACCTCCTGGCCCTGGCCCGATTCCCGGACCGGCCGGTGAAGAACCTGGTGTTCATGGGGATGGGGGAACCCCTTCTCAACGTGGACGAGGTGGTCAAGGCCATCCGGCTTCTCCAGCACGAGAAGGCGCGCAGCCTCTCCCCGCGGCGGATCACGGTGTCGACAGCCGGGATCGTCCCGGGAATCCGGCGGCTGGGGCAGGAGGTCGACTGCCAGCTCGCCGTTTCGCTCAACGCTCCCACGCAGGAGCTGAGGGCCGAGCTGATGCCCGTTTCCCGCCGCTACCCGCTCGATGAGCTTATGGCAGCGCTCAAGGAGTTTCCTCTGCTACCCCGGCGGCGCATCACGTTCGAGTACGTCCTGTTGCCCGGAGTCAATGATTCCCCGGCCCATGCTCGTGATCTCGTTCGCCTCCTGTCCCACATCCGGTGCAAGGTGAACCTGATCCCATTCAACCCGTTCCCCGGGAGCCGCTTCGGCAGACCCTCGGATGAGTCCGTCGACCGTTTCCTCGAGCTTCTATCCGCCAAGCAGATGATGGCCACGATCCGTCGCAGCCGCGGAGCCGACATCCTGGCAGCGTGCGGGCAGTTGGCTGGAAAGAAGGGCTAGGGGCCCGGGGCTAGGGGCTCGGGGCTAGGGACCGACGCTGTCCCTGACCCAGGTGAGATACCCGTCGAAGCCGTCGACCACCGGCAGCGCGATGATTTCAGGTACGGTGTACGGGTGTACCTGGCGGACTGCGGTCCGCAGCTCGTCGAAGCGCTCCCGCACGGTCTTCATGACGAGGAGGCACTCGGAGTCGTCCTCGATCTTCCCCTGCCATCGGTAGATGGAGCGGACGGCCGGGACGATGTTGACGCATGCGACGAGGCGGTTCTCTACCAGGTGGGAGGCGATGGCCGCGGCCCGATCGGGAGGCGCTGTGACGAGCACGACGATGACGTTGTCGGCGGTCATTGGAGTCTACTTCTTCTTGAACAGCGCCTCGAGCTTCTTCTTGGCATCGTCCTCGGTCTTGGGTGCTGCAGCGACCTTGTTCATGGAGATACCGAACATCTTCTCGAGTTTGGCTTTGGCCTGGTCCGCCTCGGAGGTTCCCTCCGTGTTTTGCGCCTTGAACGAGAAGTAGAGACAGAAGTTGCCTTCATCCCGGTCCCGGATGAACTCGGCACGGTCTTCGAGGCACTGGTTGTGGACGGTCGGGTCCCATTGCTGGCAGTTGCGGCAGCAGTGGAGATAAGCGTAGCAGTTGGGGCACATGTCACGGCGTCCGATCTTGACGTCGAAGTGGAGCTCCTCACTGCACTTGTAGCACTTGTAGATGGGGTCCGGCGCGAACGGCATCTCAACCTCCCTGGCCGCCGCCATTGTAGTACGAGGTCACGGATGAGTCCAGCGCCATCGGGTTCTTGGCCTCATACTTCTTGTCATTCGTGAGCTGAGTTCTGCCTTGGCCACCGGCCCCGATGAGCCAGATTTCCCGGTCCTTCCGGGCCCGTTCCGAGTCTGGCGTGAGCGGCTCGAGGAAGGGGTCGGCCGGGTCGCCCTGGAAGTTGAACATGGGGCTGCCGACGAACTGCAGCGTCTTGCCCGACGGTGAGATGTCGAAGTCCTCGATCACGATGTTTTCCGGTCCGTCGGACTTGGGGTTCTTCGTGATGTTGATGAAGTCGGACTGTTCGAATGCGGTTCCGTCGCCGACGGCGGACAGTCCCATCATGACGAGGTTCGTGTGGGGCTTGGAGTCGGCAGAGATCAGGTTGCAGGCCGAGTAGGTGATGAAGTACAGCGAGCTGCCGTCCGGGCTGAAGTGCGGGTCTCCGACCACCTTCTGGAAGCCCCAGTCGATGTCGGGCAGCATCTTGCAGATCTCCGCCATGTAGGTCCCGGTGGGCACGGTGAAGAGGTTGAGGTACTTCTGCTGGAGCGTGCTCGTGTCGTACAGGCGGAGCCGCAGGTCCCGTTCCGCGACGGTGAAGGCCGCCACGCGGGAGTTGTCCGGGGAGATGGCAACGGGATCCGTGTCGTTGTATTCGCTTCCGGCTCCGATGCACTCGCCGTTGACGACCTGGTTGCAGACGTAGTCCAGCTCGTGCAGGTTGCCTGCCTTCCAGAGGTAGTAGCGGACGCTTCGAATGGTCGTGCCAAGCAGGACCAGCATCTGCCCATCGGCGCTGACCTTGAAGTGCCCCTTGTAGTTCGAGTGCTTGGGCCAGTCCGGGTCGGAGTCGGGCGGGAACACGAACAGCTCCTCGGTCTGGCCGACCGGCTCGAGCTGGACCCGGTAGATCATGTACTGGCAGTGTGCTCCGTCGCACGCGAATTGCTTGGTGTAGTACAGGTAGTTGCCCGCGAACTTGAAGTCGACGATGTCCTTGAGGAACACGCCCTTGACCATGGCCACATGGAGCTGGGTGTCGAAGCGGCCGATCTGGAACGTGAAGCCCGTAGCTGAGGGCTTCTTGAGCGAGATGGCGATCCACTTGAGTGCCCGATCCACGACACAGCCGAAGTTGCAGGAGCAGGGGCCGTACTTGGTGGGATTCCCCTCGGCATCTTCCTCCAAAATGGTCTGGCAGTCGGTCGCTCCGGCCAGCGAGAACGTGGTGAGAGGCTGGGCGCCGAAGGTCCCGGCCACCAGCGGGTTGGTACGGTCCGGATTGACGAGGTAGAGGTCGTGCTCGTTGTTGTTCACGCCCGGAATCCGGCCCTGGTAGCCGTACAGTGCCACGAAGTCGTCCTCCGGCAGGACCGAGTCGAGGATGCAGACTCCGTTGTCACAGGATTCGCTCTCTCCGCACTCGCCGCAGACTCCGCCGCAGCCGTCCGGACCGCACTGCTTGTCCGTGCACTCGGGGGTGCACTGCCCCTTGCACGAGTGGGTATCCGGCTTGCACAGGGTCCCCTCCTCGCACTCGCCGCATTCGCCACCGCAGCCGTCCGGGCCGCACTGGTAGCCTTGCGTCGCGCAGACGGGCTGGCATTCGGTCGGCTTCTCGATGCACAGGTACGAGAGGGCATCGCACACCTGCCCTTCGGCGCACTCTCCGCATTGACCACCGCAGCCATCCGGGCCGCACATCTTCCCGAGGCAGTCGGGAGTGCACAGCATGCACGAGCCGTCAAGGCATACGCTGTCCGCCCCGCACGTGCCGCAAGTACCGCCGCAGCCGTCGTCGCCGCATTGCAGCCCCTCGCAGAGCGGTTTGCACTTCTCATCTCCCGGGCCGCACGCGACCAGGAGCGACAGAGCCAACAGGATCGACAGGAATCTCATGGTTCCCCCCGCTTTCAGGCCCAGGCACTGTACGCGAAAACGGGACGGGGATCAACCGGAGAGGCGGCGGGGCTGGGGGCTGGGGGCTCGGGGCCAGGGAAGACGCTGTCCCGGCATCGGCATCGCAATCGCAACCGCAATCGTAATCGCGGTCGCAATCGTAATCGCAATCGCAATCGCTCCAGCCCGACCGTCGAGCTCGGAACCTGGGGCTCGGGGCTAGGGGACGCTGCGGGCGCAGCGGAAGCCGAAGTTGCCGAGTGCCGTGTCCGGGGTGAAGTGGAGCCGGACGCTGGCCCGGAAGGTCTCCTCCATCTCGCTGGTGAACGCACCGCCCTTGAGCACGCGCTCGGTCCCCGCGGCCGGGCCGGCCGGGTTGGCCGATGGGGCTGCGGCGTAGTAGTCTGCAGCGTACCAGTCCGCAACCCACTCCCACACGTTGCCCAGCATGTCGCACACCCCTTCGGGCGTGTTGCCCTTCACTTTCTGGCACGAGGGCCAAGTGGACACGAGGCCGCACCCTTCCGCCTTGGGGGACTTGCCGTCGGGCGAAGCATGGATCACCGCGTGCTGGCAGTCGGCCGGATCCTTGCCCCACGGGAAATCACGGCCGTCAGTGCCCCGGGCCGCCCGCTCCCACTCGGCCTCGGTCGGGAGGCGCTTGCCCGCAAACGTGCAGTACTCCACGGCCTGGACCCAACTCACGCAGTTGGCCGGATTGTCGGTGCGATCCGGCTCCCCATAATTGCAGTGCTTGTTGTCCGCCTTGAGCAGGGGCTTGGTGCATTTGCCGGCGCCAACGCACATGGCGTACTCCCCAACCGTCACTTCCCGCGAGTCGATCTCGAACGCGGCGAGCGTCACCTTGCGGACCGGCTGCTCGTCGGCCTGGCACTTACGGTCAGTCACCGGAGTGCAGCCCATGATGAACTCGCCCGCATCGAACTTCACCATCTTGGCTCCCTGGTAGGCCGGCTCACCGGCCTGGGAGAGCAGCGCGGCAAGCAACAGAGACTGGGCCAGAAGCATGGATCACCTCCTCGTCGTTCGCGCGCAAAGCTAACACGGAATCGGTCGGACGTCCAAAGTTTGGTCCTGGAAGCCCGCCACTACTTGCACGACTCGTTGGCTTTCCCCGGAGTCCCGAAATCCCCCGAGGGAAGGAGAGTCTTGGAGAGGCACCACGAGGTTCCCAGGTCGTTGGCCTGATGAGTGAAGAACAGCGGGTCGAGGTTCATCGACTGCCCCTTGGGGTCGGGAAACTCGATGCCTCCGTCCCAGGCCACGGCGTCGGAAACCTTCCCCTTGTAGGACAGGATGATGGCATCGATGCCGTTGCCCAGCAGGATGTCGGTGTACTCGTACTGGATGGTGACGCCGCCATTGAGGCCGGTATCGGCCTCGATTCCCAGGATGAGGAAGCCCTTCGGCGGGACGATGAGCCCACCGGGAGCCGTGATGACGTGGAGGTCGGCGGCACCGTCGTCGATGGTCCAGCCGTTGATGTCGATCTCGAAGGTGCGGGTGTTGAAGACTTCGAAATACTCGCCCAGCGTATCGTAGACCTTGGCCGGGTTCTGCAGGACCTCGGTGATGATGATGTCACCGGGGTCGGGTACGTAGGTTTCGATGGTGCAGTCCGGAGCGCACCCGTCCCCGAGGACGAGGTTGCCGTCGTCGCATTCCTCGCCGGAGTCGAGCACCTTGTCACCGCAGCCGGCGTTCTTGCAGGAAGTGCGGCAGGCGTTGGGCTCCGAGTTGGAGTTGAGGGGGCCGAAGTCGCACTCCTCGCCCAGGAGGTTGTCGGTCACGCCGTCACCGCAGACAGGGGCGATGCAGCTTGTCTTGCAGGCGTTTGGCGCATCGGCGTTGGCCGGCCCGTTGTCGCACTGCTCCGGCGTATCCTTCACACCGTCGCCGCACCAGGCTTTCTTGCAGCTCTTGCGGCAGGCATCGGCTTTGAGGTCGGAGTTGCTCTTGCCATTGTCGCACTCTTCACCCGAGTCGACGACGTAGTCCCCGCAGGTCGGGAGGAGGCAATTCCCACGGCAGGCATCGGGCTTGATGTTGGAGTTGGCCGGGCCGTTGTCGCACTGCTCCTTGTAAAGGTCGTCGACGATGGAATCTCCGCAGGCGGGCAGCTTGCAGGTGGTACGGCAGGCATTGGGGGCATCGGCATTCGCTGCTCCGTTGTCACAGATTTCGCCGGTGTCGATGACGCCGTCGCCGCAGCCGGCCTTCTTGCAGGTGGTACGGCAGGCATTGGGCAGGATGTCGTTGTTCTTGACCCCCTGGTCGCACTGCTCGCCGGAGTCGACGATGGCGTCGCCGCAGCCGGCCTTCTTGCAGGAGGTTCGGCAGGCATCGGGCTTGACGTTGGAGTTGTTGGGGCCGTCGTCGCACTCTTCGCCAGGGTCGACCCAGCTGTTCCCGCAGGCGGGGACGTAAGGCTTGCAGGTCGGCCCACACTCGTCGCCCGGGACGTTGTTACCATCGTCGCACGATTCGGCCGAGTCCTTGATTCCGTCGCCGCACCAGGCCTTCTTGCAATTGGCGCGGCAGGCATCGGGGGCCTCGTCGGAGTTGGCGGGGCCGTCGTCGCACTCCTCGTTGGGAGTCTTGACGCCGTCTCCACAGGTGACAATATAAACGGTGCAGTCAGCCTGGCAGCCGTCCCAGTCGGCCTTGTTGCCGTCGTCGCACTCCTCCCCCGGGTCGAGCACTGCGTCGCCGCATCCGGGGAGCATGCAGTTGAGGCGGCAGGCGCCCGGATCTTCATTGTTGTTGCCGGGCCCGTCGTCGCACTGCTCGGGCGAATCCTTGACGCCGTCACCGCAGGCGGCCTTCTTGCAGCTCTTGCGGCAGGCGTCGGGGGCTTCATCCGAGTTTGCCGGTCCCTGGTCGCACTCCTCGCCCGTGTCTGCGGTGCCGTCCCCGCAGTAGGCGAGGAAGCAGAGTGAGCGGCAGGCATCGGGGACGACGTCGGAGTTGGCCGGGCCGTTGTCGCAGGCTTCGCCCCAATCGATGGTCCCGTCTCCGCACCAGGCCTCCAGGCAGGAGGTCCGGCAGGCGTCGGGAACGACATCCGAGTTGGATGGGCCGTCGTCGCAGCTTTCCCCCTTGTCGATCGTTCCGTCGCCGCAATGGGCCGGGACGCAGGAGGTCCGGCAGGCATCGGCCGCCGTGTCGGAGTTTCCGGGACCGTTGTCGCACTGCTCGCCCGAGTCGAGCACTCCGTCGCCGCACCAGGCTTTCTTGCAGTCGGTGCGGCACTTGTCCGGCTTGGAGTCGGAGTTGCTGTTCCCGTCGTCGCACTCCTCACCGGCATCGAGGACGCCGTCTCCGCAGAAGGAGACCTGGCACTGGGCGGCCGGGATTCCGAAGACCAGAACGTCCGTCACCTTGCCCTGGCTGACCGGCGGGACCGTTTCGCTCACATTGCCCGAGGCGTCGGTCAACACCGCGGTCATGGCGGAGACGATTCCCTGGTACGGGCCGTCCCCGAAGAGGGACGGCAACGGCACGAAGGCCTCGATGCTCCCGTCGGTAAGGGCCGAAATCCAGCACAACACCTCCACGGCCGTTCCCTTCTCGAAGCGGAAGCAGCCGGTCGATTCCGGTCCCATCATCAGGTCCGCGTCCCACTTCACGACCAGTGCGGCATCGGCTCCGAAACCGGGGAACTGCACGGAAACAGCGGGGGCCAGCAGCGACAGCAGGGGACCCTCGCCTCCCGGCAGCTTGGCCAGGTCTGATGCCCCGGTCCCCTTGGTGAAGTCGAGGTCGAAGAAGAGCACCAGCCCCTCCCCGCCCTGCGGAGCAAACTTGGCTGCCACGTACAGGTTGTCCTCGTCGAGCAGGAGCTGTACCGCTCCCATGGCCCCGCTGCCGCTCCCCTGGACCGAGGAGGCCGGCCATTCCGGGCCGATGGAGCCGTCCACCCACGGTGTTCCCACGGGGATCTTGCCCGAGCGGCAGCCCTTGGCCGTGCACACATCGGTCGTGCAGAGGATGTTGTCCGAGCAGAGCGACTTGTGGACGCAGCCGTCCGTCGCGTTGCACGTGTCCAGCGTGCAGGCCAGCCCGTCGTTGCAGTCCACCGCGATTCCCGAGCACTTGCCCTTGAAGCAGACGTCCTTGAACGTACAGGCGCTACCATCATCGCAGCCGCCAATGTTGTATGGGAAGAGACAGCCCTCCTTGGGATCGCAGAGATCGTCGGTGCAGGGGTTCGAGTCGACGCAGTCCAGCGGAGGATGGGTGCAGACCGACTCGACGCACAGGTCCTGGGTGCAGGAATCGTCATCGGCGCACGGGGTCAGTTCGTTGCAGCAGCCGGGGAAGGGGGCGTGGGCGCAGCCTTCGATAGGGTTGCAGGTGTCCGCGGTGCAGAAGTTGCCGTCGTCGCACTCCGTATCGAAATGGCACTTCGCCACGTAGGCGGTCTCCTGGAGCAGGCGGCGATCGACGAAGAAGCCGTCGCTGGCCTCGAGGCGGATCCCGAAGACCCCCTGGTCGACCGGTAGCTGCGGGTTGAGCACGAGCTTGCCGGAGGTCAGGCCCGGCTGGAGGGAGAGCCCTTTGAGCGCAGCGTGCTTGGGGCCGGACAGGAAGAGAGCGATGGGCTCCCCGTCCTCGTCGGAAGCGGAGAACGGAATCTCCGCCTTCATGCCCAGCTCCAGAGCCAGATCGACCAGCTCGCCCTGGATGCGGGGGGGATTGCCGTAGCCAACCTTGACCGTGTCGATGAGCCAGGTCCCCGCCCCGAGCCCCTGGGGCAGCTCGGCGCAGAACTCGACGCGGAAGGGCGAAACCTTGGCCTTGTACGGGATGCCCGCAAAGCACGGCTCGTCCGTCACGAACCCCGTGCCGTCTGTGACCTGGACGGGGAGGGCGCTCGGCGCACCGAAGGGGCGGACCGAAACGGACAGGACCGGCGGGACTCCAGCCGTGAGGGCCGATTCGAAGTGCTGCTCGAAGGAGAGCGACACGTCCTGCTTCGGGTCTTCGGCCACGAGCCAGGGGGTGTGGAGGCAGCCGCTCATCCCTCCCAGCGTCGTGTTGAAGTCGAAGCGAGCGCAGGGGTCGGCTCCGAGGGCCGGTCCCCCACTGCCGAGCACGAAAGCCCCGGAGGGGGACGTGGAGTAGCCGAGCCATCCGAGCGACTTGCCCGAGGAGAAGGTCTCGAGGTAGTCGAGCTTGCGGGAGCAGTTTTGAATCGGCACTTCCTGGCAGACGTGCAGCGGAGAGCAGATGGCCTTGGCACACTGGCTTGCGGGCGCTGCGCAGTCGTTGTCGACGTTGCAGCAGCCGGGGACGCCCAGCGGGTCGAACCGACAGGTCCAGTTGATGCAGCGGTCGACCGTGCACGGGTTGGAGTCCTCACATTGGAAGTCCGCCTTGCAGCACCCCTCCTTGGCCACGTTGGCGCACGTGTGGGCGACGCACAGGAGCTCGGTGCAAGGGTCGTCATCCTCGATGCAGTCGGAGACCGTGTTGCAGCATCCCTTGCCCTTGGGTAGGTGGGTGCAGGTGTTGTTGCCCGGGTTGCAGACGTCATCGGTGCAGAAGTCGCCGTCATTGCAGTCGGCGCTGGTCAGGCAGCAGTTGACGTTGGGAAGGTGGACGAGCCGGCACTCGGAGTTCACGCAGATCGGGGTCTTGCAGAGGTCCTGGTCGGAGAGGAATCCCTTGCAGTCGTCGTCATCGTGGCAGCAGCCCTGAACCTTGGGGTGAGCGCAGAGGTGGACCGCGGTCTGGCAGATGTCCTGGGTGCAGGGGTCTGCATCCTCGCAGTGGGAATCCTCCTTGCAGCAACCGGGGATGGGCTCGTGCTTGCACAGGCTGGTGGCATAGTCGCACGTATCCTTGGTGCAGGGGTCGGAGTCTTCGCACGGGCCGGCGCAGAAGTCGGGGTTGGGGACATGGCTGCACTTGTAGCTCTCGCACTGGTCGAGGGTTTCCGGCAGTCCGTCCTGGCACTGGACATCGTTGAGGCAGCACTGGGTTCCGCCCGGGCTCTTATTGTGGCAGCTCTTGTACGGGACACCCGGAACCTGGGCACAGAAGTCGATGGTGCACGGGTTGATGTCCTTGCAGTCGGCATCGGCCATGCAGCAGCCCGGGGTTTGAGGGTCGACCACGTAGCGGCACTTGTGGTTGGCGCAGGAGGGGAGCGTGCAGGTGGACAGGAGGGGGCAGTCCGCGGTCACGTTGCAGCAGCCCGGGACCTGGACGTGGGTGCAGGCCAGACTCTCCGGCTTGCAGATGTCGTCAGTGCAGAGGTCCCCATCGTTGCAGTCCACGTCGTACAGGCAGCACTCCTGGATCGACTCGTGTGTGCAGAGTGCATCGCCCACCTTACCGCACGTGTCGAGTGTGCAGCTGTTGCCGTCGTTGCACACCACGGGCGTGAAGTAGAAGAAGAACGTGTCGGTGTTTGCCTGGCCCGGGGTTCCCTTGTCCATGGCCGGCGGGCGCACGCGCTGGGCGACCTTCCAGTGGACCGGCTTCAAGTTGTCCATGTAGGGGCTCGCCAGCTCGAGCGATGCGCCCTCGATGGCAGAGAGGGCGGGGGGGCCGTACTCGACCCGATCCACTTCGTTTCCGGACGGGTCGAGAAGGATGATCTCGTCGGTGCCGTTGGAGAGGGTGAAGTTGTAGTAGACATAGCCGGGCGCAAGTTTGCCGTTGTTGTCCTGGTTGTCGCTGCGGGCAAGCAGGAAGTAGCCGCCTGCAGGGACGATCACGGGAGATGCGCTCACGACCGTGAATTCGTCGGCATCCGCGTCCTTGAAGGTCCAGCCGTTGAGGTAGACCGGTTCGAGGGAGGGGTTGAACAGCTCGATCCACTCGCCCGTGGAATCGTCCGCTGCTTTGGGGTTGGCCATGAACTCATTGATGACGAGAGACTCGAACGGGGGGGTGCACAGCTCCGGGTCGACCACGTAGGAGCACTTGGTGTAGCCGGCCTTCGGGTCGGGCTTGCAGACGGCCACGTATCCGGGGGGCGGCTGATCGCAGTCGGAAGGGTAGTTGCAGCAGTCCGGGCGCGCTGGGTTCTCGAAGAACTGACACGTCCCGATGCCTTCTTCCATCTGGCCGCAGGTACCCACCAGGCAGGGGTCCCCGGGGGCGCATCCCTTGTCGTCGGTACAGCAGCCGGGGAAGGCCGTGACCCAACGGCAGGCCCCGGCCGCGCACTTTCCGATGCTGCACGGGGGAGGGTTGGTGCAGTCGGAGTCGGTCGCGCACTCGGCCAGCGGTTGCAGCAGGGTCTCGGTCGAAGGCATCGGCTCTTCTTCGCGGCACCCCGTCGAGGTCAGGCCGATCACGAGGACGGAAACGAGTGAAGCGAGCGGCAGGAGCGGCGCATCGCCACCGGACGGTGGAAGAAAGAGCGAAAGAGCCGGGACGCACAGCCGGTCACTTGTGCGAGGGATAGCCGGTTCCACCGCATGGGCGGCCGGATGACGAGCAACGGAGCGCATCGGCCCTCCAGGACTCGACGGGGACTGCACAGCAGAGGCGATCAGCGCTGCTGCAGCCACTTCTCGATGCGGGAGCGCTCCACCTGCCAGCGGCCGTCGTCGGTCCGCAGATTCAGGAATTCATGATACAGGGAGCGCATGATTTCTTCAAGGGTACCGAGGAGGTCGAAGCGATCGACGACTGCCTCGAATTCCGTGTCGGTCAGGACGGCCGGAACCTTCACGGAGCTGAACGCGAAGTTGGGGGCCGAGAACTGGAAATCCCACCGTTTGCCCTGCCACGAGATGGAGATGCGGGCGTTGTCGAGCTGCTTGCCCATGCGGAGTGCCACACCGGCCTCTTCGCCCTGGGCGGGGCTTTCCCCTTTAAGGATGTTCATCTCGCGGCCTGCAAACGGGGCTACCAGCGTCAGGCGGTCTTCGATCCAGAGCTCGATCCGCCCCACCTCGCAGTCGATCTGCCCCTCGTTGAGCAGGCTGCGGAACATGAGCCACGTGAGGAACTCGTTGCCGAACTGGCGTGTGCCTTCGATGCGCTTGGTCAGTTCCATGGGGTCCTCCTACGCTTCCGACGAGAAGCTGGCGGGGGGGAGATCCATGAGGCCGTCGGCGGCTTCCTCGCCGAGCACCTCACGGGCCACGGTGTACGGGCTGTCCGGTACCATGGACAGGCCGAACGTCTCGTGGAACAGGTCGAGGAACGTCTGGACTGCCGACTTGGAGCGGCCGAAGAACCAGAGCCGTCCGGTGGCCGCGTTATAGCCCATGTCGAACAGCTTGATGGACGGAAGCATCTTTCGGGACATCTCGGCGACGAGGTCCTCCCGCATGCGGGCGACTTCATCCTTGGAGATGGTCTCCTTGCCCGATTCCACCATGGCGGCCTTCACCCGACGCGCCAGGTGCAGCTTCACCTGCGAGGCCGGGACGGAGATGCTGTCCACCCGCATGGTCAGGCACACCAGCGATTCGCCGAAGAAGATGTTGGGCTTCGAGAAGTCCGTGGCAAACGGGTCCTGACAGCGGACCCAGCCGAAGGCCTGCTGCCGTCCGGACGATGGGTCCAGGTCCTGGAATCGGTATCTCGTCAGGTTCTCCACGACGGCATCCCAGTCCTCGACTTTCCCCTTCACGAAGAAGCCGAGCGGGGACATGCGCCCGGTCAATGCTCCCATGCTTCACCTCCCGTTCTGGCGGGCGGAGGCCCGCAATCCCTGATCCGTCACGCAGGTCGCGCATCCTGCGATTCCTTCTGCTTTCCTTTGCGCTGCACCGAGTCGAGGACGATGGTGACCGGTCCCCGGTTGAGCAGCTCGACGTCCATCATGGCCCCGAACACGCCCTGCTCCACCCGAGTGCCAGCGCCCCGCGCCGCCTCCACGAAGCGGTCGAGCAGCGCAGCGGCCTGGTCGGGCGGCATGGCCTCGAAGAACGACGGCCGACGCCCCTGGGTGGTATCCGCCAGCAGCGTGAACTGGCTGACCACCAGCAGCCCTCCGCCGATGTCCAGCAGTGAGCGGTTCATCTTGCCCTGGTCATCTTCGAAGATGCGCATGCGCACGATGCGGTCCGCCATCCAGTCGGCATCGTCGGCACTGTCGCCCCGGGCGGCACCGAGCAGGACGAGGAGACCGTCCGAGATGGCACCGGTGACCCGGCCGTCCACCGTGACGCTTGCCCTTGCCACACGCTGAAGCACCGCCCTCATGCGCCCGTTCCTTCCCCGGAGACCCTGTCACCGGGGCTCGTTCCCGATCCTGTTTCCTGCAAACGTTTCCCGGATTCTCCTGGCAGTCTCTCCGAACCGCCGCCGACCGGGGTCGGCCGGCCGCTACTCGTTGCTGAACACCACGATGTCGCTGAAGATTTCGTCGAGGAGCTTCTCCACGTCCGGGGCCGGCTTCTTCAACGCTACGGCCAGTTCCTGGACCAGGAGCGTGCGGGCCAGCTCGAGCATCTTGCGCTCGCCGAACGACAGCACCTTGCGCCCCTTGAGGACCGAGAAGTCCCGCATGACCTCCGAGAGCTGAACCGGGCTGCCGCTGCCGATCTTGTCCATGTAGCGCCTCGACCGGCGGTTCCAGGTCTCGTTCTCGAACACGAGATCCCGCTGCCGAAGCACGGCGAGCACCTCCTCGACCTGATCCTGGCTCATGACATGGCGGAGCCCGACGCTCTCCTCTTTGCCGATGGGGACGAGGATCTTCTTCTGGGAGTCGAGCACCTTCAGGACGTAGAACACGTGCTGAATGCCGTCGATGTCGCGAGTCTCGATAGCGGTGATCTCGGTGACCCCCTGTGCAGGATACACGACCAAGTCGCCGACCTTGAACCTCACCTGACAACCTCCCGGCAGGGTATAACTACCTTGCGGTCATCCTACCGCGTTCGTGGAGAAAGGGTCAAGGATGATTTGGTGCATTTGCCTGGAAGGGCAGCTCGACATGAAATTTCGATCCTGCGCCGGGCATGGTCTCGAAGCGGATTTCCCCCCCGTGGTCCTTGACGATTCCGTAGCTGATGGACAGGCCGAGGCCCGTTCCCTGGTCCAGTGTCTTGGTCGTGAAGAAGGGGTCGAAGACTCGGGACTGCGCGTAGGCGGGGATCCCCTCCCCGTGGTCCTCCACGGTCATCCGGAGCCATGAATCCCCATTCCGCTCGAATCGGTTGACCAGGACCTTCAACACCTTGTCCGGGTCCCCCTCCGGGAATCGCTGGTTGAGCGCGTCACGGGCGTTGGTCAAGAGGTTCATGATCACCTGCTGGAGCTGCTGGGGGCGGCCCCAGAGGACGGGAAGTCCCTCCTCAATCTGAGTCCGGAGGTCGATCCGGTTCATGCGAAACATGGCCCGGATGAGGGAGAGCGTGTTGCCTACCAGATCCTCCACTCGAATCGGTACCGAGCACTCCTTCTCATGACGGGCGAATCGAAGGAGATTCTTCACAATGCCGGCCGCCCGCTCGCACTCGCGCATAATCTTCGACGCGTAGTCACGGACCGAGTCGGGGTCTCCCGCCTGGTCGTGGGCGAGCTGGCCGAAGTTCATGATGACGTTGAGGGGGTTGTTGATCTCGTGCGCAACCCCGGCAGCCAGCGTGCCGAGAGCCTCCAGCTTGTGCTGCTGTCTCATGGCCGCTTCAAGCTTCAGGCGCTCCCTCTCCGCCTTGCGCAGGTCGGTGACGTCCTCGCCCACGGACAGGACCATGCGGAACCCTCCGTTTTCGCTCAGGACGCTGTTGTTCCATCGGATGAGCCTGAGCTGGCCCGACCGGGTGACGATGGGGTTCTCGAACCTGTGCTCGGTCAGCCCCCGCGACAGAAGGTCATCCCATACCCCCCGGAGCTGGACTCTCAGGTCTTCCGGGATGAAGAGGTCGATCCACTCCCGGCCCAGAACCTCCTGGCGGGCGTATCCGGTCAGCCGCTCAGCGAACTGGTTGAACAGGAGAATCCGGGCGCTCTCGCCCAGCCCGACGATAATGTTGGGGGCTGCCCCGATGATCGCCTCCGACCAGGCCTTCTCCCGGCGTAGCACTTCCACCGCCCGCGAACGCTCGGTGACATCGTGGGCAAAGCCGAGGTAATGGCCTCCCTCGAACTGAACGGCCATCACGTGAGCCAGCCGCAGCTCACCGCCGGCATGGCGGAACGTGACCTCGCCGCTGAAGCCGTTGATCTGCGGGTGCCGATGAAAGTGATCGCGCCAGTCTCGTGATTCTGCAGTGGGAACGAGCTCCCGGAAGTTCATGGAGAGCAACGTCGCTTCCGAGTACCCGGTGATCCGGCACGACGCCTCGTTGACTTCGAGGAATTGCCCGGCCTCATCGGCCACGAAGATGCCGAACGGCGCGCTGGCCACATATTCCAGGTAGCGGCGTTCCTGCTCTCCGTTGCCGACCTTGTCGCTGCTCATGGGTTCCCTCCGGGGACCGGCTCGTCGAGCCCGTCCAGCGTCGTCCAGACACCGCTACTATGCCCCGCATCGAGGGGAAGTCAAGGCGGAGGTGGGGGAGGGTTGCCCCAGGGGCTTCCCGGAGTTGTCGCAACCGTGTCCGGCGCGCCTGGCACGGTCCAGGCGTAGGTCTATGGTCCCTGCGTGCAACTAGGGGGTGGAAAGGGCATGACAATCGTGAGAGAGTAGGTGCGCCGCAACCGAAGCGGCTGACCGAGAGAGGATGGAGGGCCAGGGATGAGGAGAGTGTGCTTGTCGATGGCGGTCCTGCTGGGCGTTACCCTGTCCGCAGCCGGAACCCGGGCTGCCGAGACGCCGGACATGACCCATGTGTGGCGGTTGATGAAGACCTCGTGGACCGGAGCGTGCTCGGGCAAACCGACGCATTTCATGACGGTCTCCCAGTCGGAGTGCAATGCCGCCAAGGGGATTGGCTACCAGGGGAACTGTACCACCGGCAACTACGATGCCGAGCACTATGCCTCCGCTGTCAGCTTCCCCAACTCGGTCCCCGTTTACCGGCTCTCCAAGGGAGGCACGTGCGGCTGCAAGGACACGTTCATCTACACGCCGTCCGACTACTGGAAGAGCTACTTCCAGGGGCAAGGCTACAACGTCGAGAGCGGCAAGGAGTATTATGTCTGGCCGGCATCAATTGGCCCGCTGAACACGGCCAACGGATGGGGGCTGGTCCCCGTCTACCATGCTTACTCGAATGCCATGTGCGACAATTTCTACACGGAGCACCCGGACCAGTACAACACGAAGCTCGGCTCCGGATACACCGGGGGATTCGAGACCGATCCGGCCTACATCGCCTACTACGCGGCAGACGGCTGGATCGACCTCCAGGTGCAATGCTCGGTACCCGGTTGCTCCTGGAAGCTGACCGGGCCGGGAGGGTGGTCCGTGTCCAAGACCGGAAGCTACTCCTTCCCGTCCCAGACGTTGCCGTCGCACGGCTACCTGCTCCAATGCAACCCGGTATCGGGGATGGTGACCAAGGCGGCCAGCCAATCGCTCACCTTCACCTTCTTCACCTCCAACACGGCCAAGTGCGAGTACACCTGCGACAACCAGTGCTCGTTTGCCAATCAGAAGGAGTGCGTCGGAAGCTCCTATCGCGTCTGTCAGGCCGATGGGAACGGCTGTCTCAAGTGGGGCTCGCTCGTGTCTTGCGACGACGGCAATTCGTGTACTCAAGGGGATGGCTGTCAGGGCGGGGCTTGCGTAGTCGGGACACCGATGAACTGCTCCTACCTGTCGGATACCTGCAACAACGGCGTGTGCTCCGGCGGGCAGTGCGTGGCCCAGCCGAAGAGCGGGGCCTGCAACGACAACGATGCCTGCACGACGAACGACTCGTGCCAGGGAGGAAGCTGCATCGGGACTCCAAAGGACTGCAGCTATCTGAACGATTCCTGCAATCAAGGCGTTTGCCAGGGGGGGACGTGTGTGGCTCAGCCGAAAGGGGGGGCCTGCTCGGACGGGAACTCGTGTACGGAGGGGGACTTCTGCCAGAACGGGAAGTGCCAGCCGGGAGGCCCCAAGGACTGCTCGTATCTGACCGACTCCTGCAACACCGGCATCTGCTCGGGAGGGCAATGTGTCGCCCAGGCGAAGAGCGGAGCCTGTGAGGACGGCAATCCCTGCACGATCGGCGACGTGTGCGCTGGCGGTAAGTGCACCTCGGGGGGCGACAAGGACTGCTCCGCCTGGACGGACCCGTGCAACCAGGGCGTTTGCAGCGGCGGGAACTGCCTCAAGCAACCCAAGAGCGGTAATTGCAGTGACGGGGACCCGTGCACATCGGGGGATGCATGTGCTGGCGGGGCGTGTGTGGGGACTCCCATGGATTGCTCGGCCTTTTCGGACGCGTGCAACGAAGGGGTGTGCGCTGAAGGAAAGTGTCTTGCACAGGCCAAACCAGGGCCCTGCAGTGACGGCGAGGCGTGCACTGAGGGCGATGCCTGCTCCGGAGGCAAGTGCATACCGGGGAAGTGGAAGGACTGCTCGTACCTGACGGACCCGTGCAACAGTGGGGTTTGCGTCGACGGAGCCTGCCAGGCCAAGGCGAAAGACGGCCCGTGCGAGGATGGCGACCTGTGCACGACCGGCGACTTCTGCTCCCAGGGGAAATGCTCGTCCGGAGCTCCGGTCGACTGCACTCCACTGGACGACTCGTGCCAGACGGGCGTGTGTGTCGGCGGCCTCTGCAAGGCGGAACCGAAGCCGGGAATGGAATGCGACGACGGGGTGGACTGCACTCAGGACAAGTGCGATCCAGCCTTGGGGTGTCTGAACTCGGCCGATGTGGCGTTGTGTGACGACGCCAACCCCTGCACGGAAGACCTTTGCCTCCCGTTGGCCGGAGGGTGTTTCAACAGCCCCGTGGCAGCGCCGTGTGAAGACGGCGACCTGTGCTCCGTGGGGGATGCCTGCATCGACGGGAATTGTCAACCCGGCACTCCAAAGGACTGTGCGGACTGGAACGTCTGCACCGACGACTCCTGCATCCCCGCGACCGGCGACTGTCTTCACGCACCCAATACCGCCCCCTGTGACGACGCCAGTGATTGCACGACCGGGGACGTTTGCTTCGAGAAGGCCTGCGCAGGGCTCCCGGTCAACTGTGACGACGGAATCGACTGCACAACGGACCTTTGCCAGGCAGGCCAGGGGTGCACGCACGAGCCGGACGATTCGGTGTGCGAGGATGGAGACCCCTGTACCGACGGCAAATGCTCGCCGCTGCTCGGATGCCAGCAAGAGCCGAATCAAGCAGTCTGCAGCGATGGAAATCCCTGCACCGAAGAGGATTCCTGCGCCGAAGGGATCTGTACCGCGGGCTCCCCCAAGGATTGCGACGACCAGAATCCCTGCACCAAGGACTTCTGTCTGCCCGAGACCGGTGCGTGCGTCCAGGAGGCGATCGCCGCGGCCTGTGATGACGGCGACGCCTGCACGGATGGCGACTCCTGCGTGGAAGGGACGTGCACGGGGGCACCAGTCGACGGCTGCTGCAAGTCCGACGGAGACTGCCTCAACGAGAAGCCGGAGTGCCAGTTGGTGACGTGCACAGGCGGGGTGTGCAAGCCCGAGGCCTACTGTGCTCAGGGGCGGTGTGGCCCGAACGCGTGTGACGCCACCGTCGACTGTGGCAAGTGTCTCCCGATCGAGGTCTGTGTCATGGACGGATGGTGCAAGCAGAAGTGCAATCCGGCCGACAAGAACATGACCCGGTGCACCGATGACGGTCAGTCGGTGGAGAAGTGCGTCTTCGACGAGGTGAGCGGAGAGTATTTCTGGCAGGCCACCGACTGCGTCGCGATCGGTCATGCAGGCTGTGCCTTCAGCAAGGACAAGGGCATCTTCATCTGCTGCACGCCGGACTGCGCGGACAAGGAATGCGGGCTGCCCAGCGCCTGTGGCATGTCCTGCGGAAGCTGCCCCGGGGGCGATTATTGCTGCCTGCCGGGAGAACCGTGCGTCGACTCGGCACCGGACGGGGCATTCTCCTGCGTCGACTGCTGCCTCGGCCTGGAATGCGGTCCGAGCCTTGCCGAGGGGTGCGACCAGACCTGCGGGGTCTGCCCGGACAGCTTCGTCTGCAAGGAGGGCAAGTGCGTCAGCGGCTGCAAGGATGCCAACGTGGATGCGGTGGGGGTTTGCGCCGGGCCGGTTGCCTGGTGGTGCGAGACTTCACTCGGGAAGGAGACCTTGCAGAGTGTGGACTGCTCGAAGTTCGTGGCAACGTGCTGCATGGACGAGACGCAGGGCAAAGTGGGGTGTTGCACCTGCGAGAAGGAGTGCGCCGAGAAGGGGTGGGAGTGCGGCCTCAACACCTGTGGCGAGAAGTGCGGGCAGTTCGACGGAGGGTGTGGCCCCGGGTTCAGCTGCGTTCCGGAAACCCATCAATGCCTGTGTCACACGCCGGAACTGTGCTATCCGGAGGATGAACCGGATGGGGAGCCGGATGTGGCGGCCGGAGACACGGGGGGCTCTCTGGTGGTACCGGACGAGGGGGGGAGCGGCACGGGAACCGACGGCGGGCGCAAGAGCGGCGGGTGCCAGGCGTCCGCCACTGCGGCCGGGGAGGCCGGTTATGCAGCGCTGCTCCTCGTGCTGGCGTTGCTGTCGCTGCGTCGGGTGCGCCGAGCGAGGTTCGATCGCGCGAGGTGAACCATGTCGGCTCAAGTCATCGGCAGGGTCAAGTCGGGGCGCTCGCTCAAGTCCTACGAGGTCAAATGGGACGCTTCGTCTCGTGACGTGTACGTCAGCTACGCAGGCTGGACGGCCTGCGGCAAGGCCTCCTCTGCGGCCGATGCCATGCTTCGAGCCGAGGCGTTTCTCTACGACAAGTAGGGTGGGGCAGGGCACTGGCGGTCCATGAGCTGGAGCGGGCCCTCGGGATGCCGCACCGACGGCCGGGGCGGGGCAGAGGCCCAGGGGATGCCGCACGGACAGCCCATGCGTTGGCGCAGGCCGTGGTTTCTAAGCCCGGGCCTCGGCAACCACGCGCTCCAGCTCTTCCGGCCGGTAGGGCTTTCGCAGCACATCCATGAAACCATACCGGCCCGGGTCGGAAAAGACCTGGTTGTCCGCATAGCCCGACGAGGCGATGATACGGGCACGGGGGTCCAGCAGGAGAATCTCCTGGGCGACCTCCACGCCACCACGGCCACCCGGCAGCGTCAGGTCGAGAATCACGGTGCGGAATCGGGCCCCCCGAGCCAGCGCTTCCCCGTACTGGCGAATCGCCTCGTCGGCCGTTGTCGCCCCCACCGCCCGGACGCCCATCCCGTCGAGCATCTCGAGGAGCACCTCCAAGACCCCCTCCTCGTCGTCCATGACGAGCACCGGGCCGGCCGGCACGGAACCGTTGTCAGGCTCCGCCTGGATCGGAATGGGCATCGTATCCGCTGCCGGCAGCCAGATGTGGAACGTCGTTCCCCGGCCGGGCTCGGAATCCAGCGTGATGAGCCCCTCATGATTGCGGACGATCGAGTGTGCCGACGTCAGCCCAAGCCCCGTGCCGTCGTGGCGAGTCGTGAAGAAGGGCTCGAACACCTTGTCTCGAAGCTCCACCGGGATGCCGACTCCCGTGTCCTCGATCTCGATGTGGACGTACCGGCGTCTCGGGTCGAGCCCTGCCGCATCCAGCCCGGCCGGCAGGTTGCGGGCCCGAACCTGCACCGTGCCGCCGTTGGGCATGGCCTGGTGCGCATTCAGAACCAGGTTCTGGACGAGCTGGCTGATCTGACTTCGGTCCGCTTCGACGGGCCAGAGTTCCGGTGCCAGTCGGAAGTTGCACCGTGAGGCCGTCCCGTGCAGCACGAACGTCGACGAATCACGGATGACCTCCAGGATCGAAGCCGCCTTGCGCACCGGGGCCCCGCCGCGGGAGAACGTCAGGAGCTGCGAGGTGAGGGCCGTTGCCTGGTTGATGGCCGCCTCGGCCTGCCGGAGGTGCTGCGCCTCGGGGCCATCGGCGGGAAGCCCCTTGCGCGCCAGGACGACGTGTCCCAGGAAGGCCATCAGGATGTTATTGAAATCATGGGCAATGCCCGCCGCCAGCGTTCCCAGGGACTCTAGCTTCTGCCCCCGGACCGCAAGCTCCATCGTGGCCTCGCTGCGGCGTCGTTCCTCCTGGAAACGCCGGAAGAAGAACCCCAGCGTCAGGTCCACCAGGATGAACGAGCCGATGAGGTTGACCGCCATCAGCCAGCTCTGCCACTCCTCGGGAAACGGCCAGGTCCGGTCCAGCTCGACCACGCCACTGGCGCACACCACGACATCCGCGATGAATCCGAGCGTGTAGAGCCAGGTATACGGGGTCTTGAGGAACACGAGCGCTCCGACCGGAGCCACGACGCCGTACATGATCCAGCCGCCCGATTCCTCGAAGCCTCCAAGGAGGATGGTGTTGAAAAACGTGATTGCGAGAATGGCCAGCACCTGGAAGTGGACGATGCCAAGCTGCCACTGGGGCCGACGATAGTAGGCGACCAGGGTGAGCACCGTGAACACCATGTAGGTGCTCTCGGCAATGAGCGGTCCCCACAGGCCGAAGGTGAGGTACAGGACGACGTACACGACCACCGAGGCGAGCCCGGTCCAGAGCAGAACTCCCAGCAGGACTCGCTGCTGCTGTTCAACGCTGTCGGCGGCAACTCTCATCCAGTGGTCCTCCGGGGAAATCAGAATGAATACTTGATGTCGAAGTAGGCCGCATCGTTTCGATCGAACAGCCCGGCCGGCCCCATGTCGTCGCCTCCGGGCAGCACTTCGGCAATCACGGCACCGACGCCAATCTTCAGGTTGTCGAGCGCCTTCCACGACACCTTGGGGAAGAGGAACAGGTTGCGCATCTTGAGCTCCATCATCCCCGCCAGCTGGAGCTCCAGCTGGTCGAAGTCCAGGAAGCGCAGGTGCGTGGCCGCTGTCAGCATGTACAAGTCGCTCCCGAGGATGAACACCTGCTCCCCCTCGTCCAGGTCGAACACGTGGAAGTGGTAGAACTCCAGCATGACATCGAACCACGTCGAGCGGTTGTAGTCGAGCCCCACGCTGTACGAGAATGTCGGCTTCGAAGCCGGAGCCGGGAAGCCGGCCGGGCTCTCCAGGAACAGTGTGCGGGACGGGCTGAATGCCGCATCCGCCTTGAGCCCCACTCGCGAGAAGAGAATGGTGGAGAGCGAAAGCCCCACGGTCTGCTGGCGCCGGTAGGACGTGTTGAAGATTTCGGATACCGAGAGCTGCTTGAGATTCCCCTGGTCGTCGAAGAGGATCCGGTTGACCGCATCCAGGGCCTGCTGCAGGGCCGCCTTGTCCTCCTCGCTCAAGTCCTGGTAGGACTTCATCATCTCCGGTACGCCCTCGAGCGTCTCGAAGTCGACCTGGCTGATTCCCTGGAGCACCTTGAGCGCCGCAGGGTGTTGCGCTGCCAGGCTCTGCACGATGGCAATGTCACCGAAGAACTGGCTGTTCACGTGGATCCAGGGGAGCTTGTCCCACCCGTAGAAATATGAAGCGGCGACATCCACGCCCAGGAAGGAAGTGGCCACCCGTCCGCCCCACTGGCCGTTCTCCAGCGACTCCTCCGGAGGATCCGTGGCCAGCAGCAGCGGCTGGACCCGGTCCTCCAGCTTGGGGCTCAGCAGCCCGGAAATCATGTCGTACATGCCGGTCATGCCGCCCAGAGAAGCAAAGGCCGGGTTTCCGTACATCGCGCTCATGGGAGCCCAGTCCTGGCCGAACAGGTTCGTCCGGTTGGGGGTGAAGAACGGCTCCCAGACGGCCGAGAGGTTGACAGGCCCGAAGGAGCGGTCCAGGTGGAGCATGAAGACCGGGATCAGGGGGACTTCCAGGTCATTGAACAGCCCTTCCCGGAAATCCTGCGGATTGAGCACGTCGGAAGGCTTGTTGAACTCCCCGGCCCCCCAGCGCACGATCTGGTTGCCCACCCGCACGTTGACGTAATCGTTGGGGACATACAGGTAGGCCTCCAGCAGCTCGGCCTCATACTCCCATTTTGCGTTGTTGCTGTTGAACAGGTACCAGGTGTCGTCTCCGGCATCCTCGCCGACGACATAGTGCGAGAAACGGGCCGAGACGAACGCTCGGGTCATGGATGGGGTGGTGACTTCACCGGAGAGGCCGAGCTTGTTGCGAACGTCGAAGACGTCCTCCCGGTTCCCGTCGTGCTGAGTGTCGAACGCCCACTTGTCGTAGAAGTAGCCCTGCAATCGGCCGACAACGGGTCCGGAGGGCGCATCCCATGTACTTTCAGAGTCCGCCTTGGCGTCGGTGGGGCGGGTGATCTCGGTGCCCTCTTCGTCCTCCGGGGCGGGGCGGGTGATCTCGGTGCCCTCCTCGTCCTCCTGGGCAGGCCGCTTCAGCTCGGTGCCCTCGTCGTCCTCCGGGGCGGGCCGGGTGATCTCGGTGCCCTCGTCATCCTCCGGGGCAGGCCGGGTGATCTCGGTGCCCTCGTCGGGGTCCACGGGCTGTGCCATGGCTGGCCAACCTGCGAGAACGAGGAGAAGCGCCAGGGCACCCCTTACCGGGCCAACGTGGAGTGCCGTCCTTCCATCCCCCAACGGCGACCATCGACCATCGACCATCGACCACTCCTCCCGACCCGAAAAGGTCCCCGCCGCCACAGCGACTACTTGTCCAGAGCGTTTTCGTCGAACATGGCCTTGGGGAAAGTCTTTTTCCGGTCCAGGGAATCCAGCGCCATAATCGTCTTGGTGCCCTTCTTGACGTTCTTCATCATGAGCTTGGTGACGGTCATCTCCCCGCCCATGGGCTCGACCTTCTGGGCCACGAGGGTCTTGAGGTGCGCTCCCTTGCGGTCGTAGAAGTAGATCTTCAGCGGGATGAAATCCTTCTTGTCGATCCAGAGCTCGAGCTTGGAGTATTCGTCGTCCTTGTCCTTCGGCACGGCGTCAATCCGGTAGCAGTCGATGCCCGAGTGCTGCTCGTCAGCGAGGCGGGTGTGGTCGCCCTCCTCCATTCCCTTCTGCTCGAGGTCGTTGTACGTGAAGTCGGTACCCATGAAGCTCTCGTTCTTCTCGCTGCCGGCGATGCGGCGCTTCTCCTTGAGAGCGGGCAGGTAGAGGTACTGGATGTCGTCGCCATCCTTGACTTCCTTGGCGAGCAGGCGAGTTCCGGACACGTCGGCCGGCTCGACGAAGGTGACGAGCGTCCAGCGCGCCCCATCGACCTTGATCGACCTCGTGTCCACGACGCGGACGCGCTCCTGTCCCTTGCTGTTCTGGATGATCAGCTTGAGGCGGGCCTCCCCCACGCCGAAGACGTTGTCCTTGGCCAGCACCTTGTCGACGATCTGTTGGGCAGTCATGCCGTCATCGGGCGGAGCCGCGTTGGCGAGAGTCGCAGACGAGAGGGACACAAGAAGGCAGACGACGGGAAGAACCAGCGATTTCATGGAGCACCTCCTTGCCGGATCTTATAGCCGAATCACGGTCGGATTGGAAGGGCGGAGCGGCCGTGCAGAATGGGCTTGAAAGCCGACCTTTCGGGGTATATAGATCCGCCCCGGAACGAGGCCGGGTAGTCGAGCGGTTCGAACAAACAGAACAGCGGCCAGGACAGGAGGTGCCCATGGGTTCGGCCAAAGCGGTGGAGAGCATCGTGGTGGACGTGTCTCCGGACGATTTCTACAAGGTGCTGACCGGGTACGAGGAGATGCCCACGTTCATCGAGGGGCTGGAGAAGATCCGCGTCGATTCCCGCGAGGGGAAGTCGGTCGTGGTGACCTACTTCGTCACCGTGGTCGGACGGAAGATCCAGTACACGTTGCGGCTGTCGCATGATTCGAACCGGGAAATCAGCTGGAAGCTGGTATCCGGTGAGTTCATGAAGGAGAACACCGGTCGCTGGCAGCTCGAAGAAGTCGGTCCGGGGCGGACGAAGGCCACGTACGAGCTCCAGATGGGGTTCGGCATGCTCGTGCCGGGGGCCATCGTGACGCAGCTCCAGAAGACCTCGCTGCCCAAGATGCTGCAGCAGTACAAGGCCCACGCCGAGAAGAAGTTCGGGAAGTAGGGAGTGGGGCTGGGGGCTCGGGCCTGGGGCTCGGGGCTGGGGCTTGGGGAAAGGATCTTGGGTAGTGGTCCCATGAACATTGGCCTGATCATCATCGGCAACGAGATCCTGTCCGGGAGCGTGGCCGATACCAACACGGCCTTCCTGGCGAGGGAGCTGTTCGCCCGCGGCGTCTGCCTGAGAGAGGTGGCGGTCATTCCGGACGACGTGGCGGTCATCGCATCCCGGGTCCGCGAGTTCTCCTCCCGCTTCGACCTGGTGGTGACCACCGGGGGCATCGGGCCGACACACGACGACGTGACCTACGAGGGGATCGCCCGGGCTTTCGGGCGTGAGCTGGAATACCGGAGTGAGCTGGCCGGCATTGCGGCGGGCAAGAAGTGGTGGAACGAGGCCGCGGGGCAGAAGCTCTGCCACGTGCCGTCCGGGGCTGTGCTGCTGACCGGGGGGACCATTCCCTGGCCACCCATCCGGGTGGAGAACGTCGTGATCCTGCCGGGAATTCCTGCGCTCGTTGAGGCGCATCTTCCCGCTCTGGCGGCCTTGCTGCCCGCCGGCCGATTCTTCGTTCAGACCCTGAGATGCTGGGGGCGGGAGGTGGACCTGGCCGATGCTGCCGCCCGCGTGGCTGCCGCTTCATCCGAGGTCGAAGTGGGCTCGTACCCCATCCTGGCGAGCGGGGGCATTCCCGGCCACGTCCTGGTGAAGTTCACGGGGCGGGACGAGAGCCGGGTGGCCCAGGCCGTCGAGCGGTTCCGGGGGGACCTTCCTTCCGACATGAGGACCGAAATCCTGGAGAGCGCTCAGGGAACCACGTAGTCGCCGATGCGGCGTCCGTCGCCACCGCTCAACATGTGCTGGTAGAGGAGCTCTCGGAGCCGATTGCACACGGGGTGGTCGGGGGAGTCGATGTTGCGGGTCTCCTCCGGGTCAGACCGAAGGTCGTAGCATTCCCACGTCACCTTCTGCCGGGACGGAATGTAGAGGAGCTTGTGCCCCTCCGCCATGACCATGCGGTGCTTGGCGGTTCGGGCATCGGACTCGTACTGGGGGTTGAAGTAGAGCTCGAAGGTCTCGGGCGTGAACAGGAACGTCGACATCAGGTCCCCGAATCGGATGGAGCGACCGGAGAGGAACTCGGTATCGGGGTCGATGAAGATCAGCCCGGATTCGGAAAAGACAGGGCGGTCCCGAGTCGGGGCGAAGCCGGGGTTGGCAGCCAGGTTCTCGCCGGTCATCTCGGGCGGGACCGGAAGTCCGAGGAGGCCCAGAACCGTGGGGGCCAGGGCCGTCATCGAAACCGGAGAAGAGAGCTCGAGCGAGGTCGGCTCCGCAGGGCGACGGATCAGGAAGGGGGTCCTGAGTGAGTAGCGGCCGTTGAGCATGTCGCCGTGCCCGTTGCCGAGATTCCCTTCGTACAGGTTCTCCCCGTGATCGGCCGTGAGCACGATGAGCGTGTTGTCCAGGAGCCCCGAGTCGCTCAGAAGGTCGAGAACCCGCTCCACTTCCACGTCCGCCGCATCCACGGAGGCCCGGAAATCGGAGCGGATCTGTGCGATGTCCTGCTCGGAAATCGAATCCGAGGCCAGTCCGAGGCCCAGCTTGCAGAATCGATGCGGGCCGCTGTATCCGGGCTGCCGGTGATTGCGGTAATGGGGCCAGGCGGCACCGTACGGGAAATGGGTGGCCGAATAGAACAGCAGCGCCATGAACGGGCGGTCGCCCTCGCGCTCATCCAGCCACGTGAAGAAGCGGTCCGTCAGCGCCCGGGGGTCTGCCAGGCGCTCGTGGCACCAGAATGCCTCGTGACGGTCGATGAGCCCGGTCGCCACCAGGTAGGGAATGAGGTGGATGTGCATCTTCCAGACCCCAAGGCGCACGTTCGAGCGAAGCGAGAACTCCGGGACCTCGACGTGGTCGAAGCCCAGGTCAATCCGGCCGAAGATGTCGCCTGCAAAGTCGGAGAAGACTGCGGTTTCCCAGCCGGCCTCCGCCAGCGTGCCGGCCAGAGTGGTCCGGTGCCTCGAGAGCAGCTCCGGCTGTGGAAACATATGCCGAATCCCGTGCTCCGTGGGCTCCTGGCCGGTCAGCATCGAGACCCAGGCCGGAAAGGTCCTGGGGAAGGGGGAAACTGCCTGCGTGTAGGACAGCGATTCCCGTCGCATGCGGGCCAGGCCGTCTCCTGCCGCTCCCTCCATGTAGTCCGGCCGGAGCGAGTCCAGCGCGAGGATGAGGACGTTGGGCCGCGACGTGGCTCCCGCTGGGCGGAACCGGACGGCATCGGGAACAGGAGTCCACTGCCACGCCACCAGCACGAGAACCACGAGCGACAGGACCACTGTGGAAACGGACAGAGGGAGCGAGGGCGGTTTGGAAGCAGGGCCTTGGGCCGGCGTGGACCGGGGCGGCGATGGGTTCTTTCGCCGGGCCGCCAGGTGGGCCAGCAGCGGGAACGACAGCAGCCACAGGGACCCCGCTGCCTTGAGAATCCAGGGAGTGAGCAGCTCCGAGCCGATGTACTGGAACAGCGACGGTAGAACGCTGCCGTTGTAGAACTGGTCGATGAAGAGCCTGGGGTACACCGACATCCCGTACCACAGGAAGAGCGTGTGTGCGGCCCCCAGCGAGAGGAGAATCGCCAGCGCTGACAACCGACGGGACGTGACCGGCCGGAAAGCGCGCACAACCAGGAAGACCCACAGGCCGCACGCAAGCCCGATTGCCAGGCCGAGCACCGCATGGATGAGCAGGACGGCAAGCTCCTGGAGGATGACCGTGTCCAGGAACATGCTCACGATTCGGCCCTGGATTTCCTCGTTTCGCACTCCCATGTACTCCGAGCTGCCGTACTGGAGCAGCGAGAGCACGAACAGGCCCACGTGGAACAGGCAGCCCAGCGATGCCCCTGCCAGCAGGGACCAGCGCAGGGACAGCGACGGCCCCACTTGAGTCGGCTTTCGAGAAGGGGCAGAGCTTCCGGACGCAGCCGGCTTGCGCTTCTCTCGCTCCAACGGGTGCGGGTCAGGCGGCGGCATGGGCGCATAGCAGAGCACCGGCGGAGGGGGCGGCGGTGCGGGGCCGGCCGCCGGCGGAGCCGCTGCGTCCGTGGACGGGGGACGGGTTTCGTCGGCCAAGGGCAACCCTCAGAGCGTACCCGGCGGGTCGAGGGGGCGAACTTCCCCATCCGAGGCATAGCCGGTGCGGCCATCGGACATCTGGAGCTTGTAGAATCCGTTCTCATTGTGCAAGAGGATCCGCACTTCCAGCCCCTCGGGCAGCGGCCTGAACGTGGCATCGGACGAGGGGGCGTCGAGCAGGCGAGCCTCCTGGCCAGTCACGATACCGAACCGGTAGGTCGCGTCGACCACGGCCCTGCCGAAGTAGAGGGCACCGGCCAGGAGTGCGGGAGCCAGGACCGAGAGGAAGAGAATCCTCCCCACCGTGGCGGCCCTGGTGCTGCGGGCAAAGGTCCAGAGAAACAGCCCGGCGAACAGAGGGACCGAGAACAGAAGGAACAGCACGAGCAGGAGAGTGCCCCCGAGCAGTGTGAACAGGGCATACGCGATCCCATGGCTCTCGTCGTATCGGAAGATCCCCTTCTCGATTTTCTTCTTGTGCTTCTCGACGAGTGCCTTTCGGGTGGTCTCCAGGTTGTTTGCGGCGCGGGCAGCGACCTGGGGGTCGTCGGCACGGGCGGCCACGGCAAAGTGCCACATCGCCTCACCCAACCGCCCTTCACGGTAGCGGCAGTTGCCGAGATTGTAGACGAGGGGAGGGGACAGGCGACCTCCCACCTGGTCGAGTGCATCCTGGTACAGCGTGCAGGCCTCGTCGTGGCGGCCGGCGAACCAGGCCTCGTTGGCCCGGGAGAAAAGTGCCTGGGGCGTGTCCCCGTCGGCGGGAGCGGTCTGAAGCTTGCCGGCACCGCTCCCGGGAGCCTGCTGCTCTCCCAGGACGGGCCGAACGCTCAACAGAACCGGCAGGACGAGCGCAATGGCGAGGAGTCGGGTCATGGTCTCCTCCCCTGGCTATCGGGCGGGCCTGAGCGCAGGCGGACACGCTCCAGCGAGTCGAGGAGATCCCCGACCCGGCGGACGGTGGCCTGCATGTCCCCCTGCTGCAAGGCCGTGGGGGCAAACCGGCCGAACTGGGCATTCTCGATCTCCTCACGCACCTGGCGCGCCAGGTCCGGGGGCACTCCGAGACGGGCCAGCTCCGATTCGACCTCTCCCACCGTGGCCGAGGCAGGAATGCGGAACCGCCCTTCCAGGCAGAGAGCAAGCGCCCGTGAGACCGCAGCGTAGAAGTCCCCCGTGCCTCCCTGACCCGTCCTTCCCGCCACGGCAAGCTCCCTGCGGGCGCCGGCCATGGCCTGGCGTGCCTGCCTCTTCCCGTTGTCCCGACCCGACAGTCGGAGCATCATCCGCACGAGCAGCAGGAGCAGGTAGAGTGCCGGGATGCCGCCGGCCCAGGCCGCCACCCACACGACGGCCGACGAGCGAGGGCTGTTGCAATCGCCATCCAGCGAGACATCGGTGACGATCCCCTCGATGTCCTCTTCCGACGGTACCGCAACCGTCGAACCGTCTTCGTTCTTCGGTGCCTCGGCCAAGAGCTCAGGCAGCGGAAGCTCCGCAGTCCGGTATTCCCCCGCTTGAGGGTCGAACGAGACAAGTCGCAGCGGAGGAAGCTGGAGCTTGCCCACCCGCTTGATGCGGACCGGAATCTGCACCTTCAGCGAGCCGTGAATGCCCAGCTCGTCCAGCTTGACACCCTCATTGTCGACGGCCGAGGAGCGGGTCTCGATGTCCGGGTTCGCAGACAGCGTCGGCAGGGCCAGAGTCAGCAGGTTGCCGTCCCCGGCAATCTCGAACTTGAGCACCACCCAGGACCCGGCCGGCTGGGGCGGAGGAACCTCCAGGCTACGCAGGGTAAAGCGGCCGATGTTGGCGGGGTCGAATCCTTCCGGAGCTCCGGGCGGGGCCTCCCTCACCTCCAGATTGATCGGGGGACTGATCACCTCGAGCGGCTGGCTCCCCGAGCTGAACGTGATCGCAAAACCGCTGCCGCCGAACTGCTGGTACGAGGACGAGGACGCCAGGACGACAGCCGTTGCCGGAGTCAGCGTGCGCTTGCCCGCCTCCATGGGGAGAAGGACGTAGCGTGACAACAGGAACACCTGATAGCTGCGGCCTCCGATGGTCGCCCGAGGAAGCTCGCTCTGCCGAACTTCGACCTCCTCCTTGCGGAATCCCTCGAGATCCGGCAGCTCCAGTCCCTGGATACTCGATGCCCCGGAGTTCTCCCCGACGTACAGCAGGAAGTCCACTCCGAACGGCTCGTTGAGGTACACGAAGTCCCGCTTGATCACCGGCAGGAGGAAGATGTCGTAGCTTGCGAATTTCTCCAGGTCCCGGATCTCGGCCGGGGTCATGGCCGTGTCCGTCGGCTGCGGGACCGCCGGACCTCCGCTCTGCATGGCATGCGGCTGCTGCATCTGGTGACCCCGATTCCCGCCGCTCCGCCCCCCTCGCATGGAGCGCTGCCCCTTGCCCGGCGTCGGCTGCTTCGACTTGTCGCTGTCCACCGGCTTGTCCGATACGTCCACCTCGAACGGCTCCGAGCGCCCCACAACACGGCCGGGGTCGAAGAAGTCGTCCACAATCTGGAACTCCGGAATCGCCAGGGTGCCCGCCTTGTTCGGATACAGCCGGAACTTGAAGACGCAGGGGCCCGAGACCACGCTGGTTCCCATGTTCATGCAGAACATCGGCTGATCGAACGGGCTCGTCACGTCCACTACCCGGAAGTCGTCCGTGGACGGGACCACGAGCTGGACGTGGCGCGCATTGACCTGCACGGTGAGCTGGAAGTACTCGTTGATGGCCGCCTTTTCCGTGTCGATGCGCAGCGTGAGGGGAGCCGCTGCCGCCTGGGCGGACCACACCAGCAGCACCAGCACTGGCAGCAACGCTAGCATGTCCCGCTTCCGAATCATCCGGCCCTCATGGCCCGTTGGCCGGCCCACTGTATATCAGCAAACCCGGCCAGCCTCAAGGCGAGTTACCACGGCTTCCCCCCCGGCACTCGGGCATTGGGGAGATTTCGCAGCGCCCGCTCCGCCTCCAGGTTCTTCTGCTTCTGCTGGTCCATCTGCTCCATCATCTGCTCGATGGGCTTCTGCTTCTTGTCCTGATCCTTCTTGTCTTGATCCTTCTTGTCTTGATCCTTCTTGTCCTGATCCTTCTTGTCCTGATCCTTCTTGTCCTGGTCCTTCTTGTCCTGATCCTTCTTGTCCTGGTCCTTGTCCGGGGAAGGCGGAGCGACCTTGAGCATATAAAAGTTGGTGGCATCCTGTGGACCCGTGACGCGCAGCAGGTAGCGGGTGTTCTCCTCCGCAGCAACCTGCAGCCCCTCACCATTCTGATCCTTGCTGCTCTTGTCGCTCACCGCGGCCGGCTTGTCTTCCTTGTCCTTGTAGAGCTCGAGCTTCAAGTCGCCCTTGTCGTGCTCGAACGCGATGGAGACCTGGACCGCCTGCTCCTTGGCCAGCTCGAGAGCAAACCAGTCGTCATCGCCCGGGCAGCGCCGGAGCAGTTTCTCGAACTGGGGAGCACCCCCCTGGGCGGCGGGAGCACCTGGGGTGCCAGGAGAGGCCGGAGCACCGGGGGCTGCCGGAGCACCGGGGGCTGCCGGAGCACCGGGGGCTGCCGGCGACGACAAGGGGGCGGGGGCATCGCGAGAGTCGTTTTCCTCCAGCTCGTCATCTCCCTCGGGGCAGGGGGGACGGACCACGGCCATGATGAGCCCCTGTGCTTCGGCCTTGTCGTCGACCCCGCTGACGTGCAGGAACCACTCTCCGTCCGCCGGCACGTCGAGGAGGGTTGCAGCGAGCGCCTTGGGCTTCTCCTGTCCCGGCTTCGCCGGTGCCGAGGACTGGGGGGCCTCCGTGACCCGACCCCGTGCGACGACTTTGCCGGACGCATCGAGGATCTCGACGGCCAGATTCCCCTCTACCGGCTCGTAGAGGAGCTGGAGCAGGAGGCTTTCGTGGCGGCTCAGGGAGAAGCGGAACCAGTCGTGGTCGCCGGGGCAGATGCGGATGGAAGCACCCGGAGGCTGCTGTCCCTGGGGAGCCGGGGGTTGTCCGGCCGCAGGCTGTGATGAACCCACCCCTGCCAGGGTGAGCTGACCTGCCGGCTCCTGTGCCGGGCGTCCCGCCGCGTTCTGCTCCGTCTTGCCCAGATTGTGGAGGTCGAGCGGTGCGGCCGACGGCCGATCGTTGTTGGGCTCGAACTCGTCCTGGAGTCGCTCGCAGGCCGGCAGGATCTTCGCCTGGATCGTGTACGGATGCTCTTCGTCGTCTTTCTCGAACACGTCGAGGCTGAAGCTGCCGCCCGCCGGAGCGGTGTGGAACAGCCGGGTAGCGCCGGGCTTTGCCTGGGGATCCGTGGCCTGTTCGGTGGACGCGACGACGGCCCCGGATGCATCGAAGAGCGAGGCGGACGGGGGGCCTGCCGGGGCGTCTCCGGCTGCCTCGACGGAGAGCTGGATCCGGTCGCCGGCCTCGGTCTTCCAGGTGAACCAGTCATGGTTGCCCGGACACAGCATCAGCGGATCCTGGCCCAGCGTCGAGCCGTCCGAGGCCTTGGCCGCAGAGTCGTTCGGCTCCAGCTTGTCGTCGCGCTTTTCGCAAGGGGGATAGAGATGGAGCAGGGCGAGCTCGAGGTCGCGGCGGGCACCTTCGAGGTCCGAGCGGAGGAGGATGGCCTTGCCGAGGGCGTCGACGGCCTTCGTGAGCAGCTCCTTCCGTTGGGTCTCGTCGGTCGTGGCCAGGGCGTTCTTGAGGCGGGCATGGCCCAGGTTGGCCCAGATGAGCGGGCGGAGATCGTCGCCTGCGATCTCGAGGGCACGCACGAGGGACGTCTCTGCCTCGGCGAACTTGCCCTGGGCAATCTGGGCGGTTCCCAGGTCATAGAAGAGCTCGGAGCGTTCGGGGATCTCGTCCCGAGCCTTCTCGAAGCTCTGGACCGATTCGTCGTACTTGCCGGCGGCATAGTGCTCCATGCCCTCGTCCACCGTGGAATTCGACGTGGAGAAGGGGTCGCACGCGACCAGCAGCATGAGCGGGACGATGAGGGATTTCATGGCTCCCTCCGGTTGCGGGGCAGCAGCAGCTCGACGAACAGTAGCAGGAATGCGGGCAGCAGCAGGAACTGGAAGCGGTCGGTCCGCAGCTCCTCGAGGCGGGACGCATACTCCTGCTTCTCGAGCTGCTCGATGTCTCGATAGATCTCGGCGGCCACGGGGCTGCCGTTGTAGTGGAGGTACTTGCCGCCGGTGAGCTGTGCCATGTCTTCGAGCAGGCCCTGGTTGAGGCGGGACACGACGAGGTCTCCGGAATCGGGATCGGTGACCTTGTCGCCGGTTTCCTGCCCGGACTCGTCGACCTTGGGCACGAGGTCGCCCACGTCTGACCCGACGCCGACGGTGTAGATGCGGATTCCCAGGTCTGCGGCGCGGGCAGCGACCTCCATGGGGGCGCTTCCGTGGTCTTCTCCGTCCGTGATGAGCAGGATGGCCTTGTGCTTGCTGCCCGAGAAGGGCTTGACCTCGATTTCCTCGTCCTTTCCGGCTGCCTTGCCCTCCCCGGGGGCCGTCTCCTGCGGGCCGACGAGCGATTCCAGCGCGACCGAGAGGGCCTTGCCGATCGCCGTCCCGGGCACAGGGACGTCCGCCGGCGACAGCGAGCGCAGGAACATGCGCACGGCTCCGAAGTCCGACGTGAGCGGAGTCTGGATGTAGGCCAGTCCGGCAAAGGGGACCAGGGAGACGCGGCCGCCCTCCATGCGGTCGAGCAGGTCACTGACCTCCATGATGCTTCCGGTGAGGCGGTCCGGTGCGATGTCCGGGACGAGCATGCTGTTGGAGATGTCCAGGGCCACGGCCAGGTCGATCCCCTTGCCGGACATCGGAATCTCCTCAAGCCCGAACTGCGGCCGAAGCGCAGCAATGCCCAGCAGAGTCAGCCCGAGGACTCGGACCACTCGCCGCACGGCCCGTCGGGAAGGGCTCGTGCTGACCAGCAGGGGAGCGAGCTGCGAGTCGGCGAGTCGGCGCTGCATCTTGGCCCGCCAGAGAGAGAGCCAGAGGAACCCTGTCAGGACGAGGAGAATCCCGGCCGGGACCAGGTACCACCACTCGCCATGGAAGAAGTGGAGGTCGGAGCCGTTCATGGATACCTCCGCAGGACCGTGACGCTCGCCGCCACCTCCAGGAACAGGAGGCCGATTGCCGCCAGCAGGAAGGGTAGGAACTGCTCCTTGCGCAGGGCTACCTTCTGCTCGAGGTGCTCACTGCGCTCGAGGGTCGAGAAGGCCTGACGGAACTGCTCCTCGTCGTAGGCCGCGTGGAACGTCCCCCGGGCTGCCTCGACCATCTCCCGGATCTTGGCCTCATCCACGTGCTCGTCGTAGGGCACGTAAGAAAGGAACCCCATCTGGCGCGCCATGGAGCCGCCGACCCGGGCCGGGATCTTGCTCTTGGGACCACCGCCCACGAGGAAGGTGTAGACGCCGGGGCGGGCACCGTCGGGCTGGCTGCCCACATAGGTCGCCACGTCCATCGGCTTGAGCTTGCTGGCGTTGTCGTTTCCGTCGGTGATCAACACGATGAGCTTGCCGCGGCCGTCGCTCTTCTCAAGCCTCTTGTAGGCCTTGGACAGGGCATCCCCGATTGCCGTCCGCTCGCCGTTGATGGTGCAGTTGTTGATGCAGCCCGGCTTGTCCTGGCGGCGCTCCATGTTGTCGAGGACCAGAGAGTCGAGCTGCCGCAGCACCGTGGAATGGTCGAGCGTCAGCGGGAACTTCAGGTACGCTTCCGACGCAAAGACCACGAGGCCGATTCGGTCGCCCCGGCGGTTCTTCACGAATTCCTTGAGCGTGTCGACCGCGGTCCGGAAGCGGTTGGGAGGCTCCTGTGACTTCTCCTGCCAGGCCGCGATCTCATCGAGGTCCATGTCCACCGCGTTCATCGAGCCCGACATGTCCAGACAGATCATGACATCGAGCCCCTGACCCGACAGCGTCTCGTAGTCCTCGGTCTGCGGGCGGGCCAGGGCCACTACGAGCAGCAGGAGCGCCGCGATGCGCAGCGCAGGCAGCAGGGCGGTCAGGCGGGCCCGGATTCCCACCGGGGCTTCGTCGAGCGCCAGGAAGTTGGCGAACCGCACCGCAGGAGATGCCGCTCCGCCCCGCCTCCACCGCTTGAATCCCCAAACCACCGGGAACAGCAGCAATACGAAAAGAAACTCGGGGTTGGCGAAGTGCACGGTTACCTCCCCCTTTCCCGGGAATCCCCCGGGCCGGATTCCATCGCCGGCTCGCCTGCCGCCGGTCCCCGGGGCGACGACGCCGGCTGCTGAGGCGACGACGCCGGCTGCTGAGGCGACGACGCCGGCTGCTGGGGCGACGACGCCGGCTGCGGGGGCGACGACGCCGAATTCGCTTCCTGGACGGCCGGCAGCGGGCGGGTCGCCAGCACCAGGTTGCGCACCCGCTCGAGATCCTCGGCTGCCCGCGATGACGTGGGCACCACCTTGGCAAACTTGACCAGGTCGAAGTCCGACAGCAGGTATCCGAGCTTCTCCAGCAGGAAATTCTCCAGCCTTACCCGCTCCATCCGCTTCAGCAGCTCCGTCGTGGTCAGGTCCATGGAATCGAAGCCCCATCGACCTCCCAGGTACTCCCGGAGGATCTGCGACAGCTCCGTGTAGAAAAGGTTGAGCTCTCCCACGCGGGGCAGGTCCCGGGCCACGAGGGCCTGGAGCTTCTCCAGCGCCAACTCATCTGCCGGGCGCGGCGGAGGACCCGGTTTCGCCACCCGCTTGCGCAGGCGGGACGACACCAGGAACGTGACCGCGACGGCCAGCCCCACGATGCCAAGCACGATGAGCGACCAGATGAGGACCCAGTTGCGCTCGATCAGCGGGAGCGGCCCCACCGGGCTGCCCGGCTGCGGGTCGTTGTCATTGGGGAACCAGGTCCCGGTGAGCACCTTGAGTTTGCCTGTCTTGACCTGGAGCAGCGTGCCGGACGGTCCGGTTGCCTCGAACGTGCGCTCCCCCAGCTTGATGCGACCCAGGCGCATGAGCACGAACGGGATGGCCAGGTCGAACTCCGTCTTGCCGGCCACCTCCTTTCGCTTGAGCGTGACACCGTCCCGCAGCGGCTCGAGCCCATCCGCGAACTTGAGATTCTCGGGTACCTTGAGCTCGAACCCGGCATCGAGCGTCACCTGGAGCCGGTAAGTGATGGTTTCGCCTGCGCGGGGGGACTCGGACGGCATTTCGAGCGTCGCCACCCCTTCGACAAAGGGCACTTCCTTTGCTGTCGCCTCGGCTGCAACAGATTCGGGGGCCGCGGGGGCCGCCGATGGAGCGGCTCCAGCTTCTGCAGCTCCGGCCTGAGAAGTCTTTTTCGCGGCAGCAGCGGGCTTGGCCTCCCGCGTTTCCTCAGCCCGGGCACTCAGGGACGACAACAGGAGCGCAGCGACCAGCAGCAACCGCATGGCTAGTGCCTCCTGGCCCGTTTGGTGAACAGCCGGTTGACGGCCGGGATGTAGTCCTGGTGCGTAGACAGCAGCTCGTAGTCGATGGACAGGCGCTTGAGGAGCGTTTCCACCCTGGCCCGGTCGGCCACGGACTGGCGGGCATATCGAGCCCGGACCGAGGCCGAGTGGGTGTCGACGAGGCGGAGCTTTCCGGTCTCGGCATCCCGCAGAGTGGCGAGACCTACATCGGGGAGCTGCTCATCGGCGGGATCCCGGGTCACGTACGCGACCAGGTCGTGGCGCGAGGATGCGATCGAGAGGGCCTTGCGCAGGTCGTCCTGCTCGTTGGGGGCCACGAAGAAATCGGAGATGAGGAACGCCACCGATGTCTTCTTGGTGACCTTGCTGAGAAGCCCCAGTGCGGGGGTGATGCCCGAGGCCCCGCTGGGCTTGCGGCCCGGCCTGAACTCGAGGATGTCCCGGATGACGCGCAGCACGTGGGTCTTCCCCTTCTTGGGGGGGACGAAGTGCTCGACCTGATCGGTGAAGATGATCAGGCCGACCCGGTCGTTGTTCCGGATGGCGGAGAATGCGTGCACGGCCGCCACCTCGGCAATCAGGTCACGGCGGGTTCGGACGCGGGTCCCGAAGTCGGACGACGCCGACATGTCGAGCAGGAGGAAGACGGTGAGCTCGCGCTCCTCGACGAACACCTTGACGAACAGGTCGCCGGTGCGGGCCGATACGTTCCAGTCGATGACGCGGACGTCGTCTCCCTGCTGGTAGGGGCGCACCTCCTCAAAGCTCATGCCGTGTCCCTTGAACACGCTGCGGTAGGCACCGGCCATCTCGCGGTTGGCAAGGCGGCTGGTCTTGATCTCGATCCGCCGCAGGCGGGACATGAGCTCCCGGGTCAGCATCAGGGGACCTCGATCTCGTCGAAGACCTGGCGGACGACGGCCTCGGGGGTGAGCTCCTCGGCCTCGGCCTCGTAAGTGAGAATCACGCGGTGTCTCAGCACGTCGAGCGCGATGGCCTTGATGTCCTCGGGGATGACGTAGCCGCGGTGCTTGAGGAAGGCATGGGCGCGGGCTGCCATCAAGAGGTAGAGCGAGGCTCGGGGGGAGGCCCCCCACTGGATCAGCGGCTTGAGCCGGGCCAGGCCGAAGCTCTCCGGCTCCCGTGTGGCGAACACGACGTTGACGATGTACTGCTTGATCTTCTCGTCCACGTAGACCTGCCGCACGATGCCCGCTGCCTTCTCGATCTCTTCCGGCGTGACGACCTTGGCCACCGACGGGACCTTGTCTCCCGCCATGCGCTCCATGATGATCCGCTCTTCCTCCCGAGCCGGGTAGGAGACCTTGACCTTGAGCATGAACCGGTCCACCTGCGCTTCGGGGAGCGGGTAGGTCCCTTCCTGCTCGATGGGGTTCTGCGTGGCCATGACGAGGAAAAGCCCGGGCAGCTTGTAGCTCCGGTCACCGATCGTGACCTGCTTCTCCTGCATGGCTTCGAGCAGTGCGCTCTGCACCTTGGCTGGGGCCCGGTTCACCTCGTCGGCCAGGACCAGATTGGCGAACACCGGTCCCATGCGGGGGGTGAACTCGCCCGTATGCTGGTTGTAGATCATCGTGCCGACGATGTCCGCTGGCAGCAGGTCCGGCGTGAACTGGAGCCGCTGGAATTTGGCGGAAATGGCATCGGCCATGGACTTGACGGTCAACGTCTTGGCCAGGCCGGGCACGCCCTCGAGGAGGATGTGGCCTCCGGTCAGGAGACCGATGAGGAGCCGCTCCAGCATCTCTTTCTGCCCCACGACGACCTTGCCCACTTCGTCGAGGAGCCGGTCGACGAACTGACTCTCGCTTCGAACCAGCTCGTTCATGAATCGGATGTCATCCATCACACCACCTCCAAGTCAACTGCGGCTCTGAAAACAAGGGACCGGGGCCTGCTATTCCCGAAGCGTCGCAGCCCCCGGGGTTTCTACACCAGGTCCGATACCCCCTCGATGTCCTTGAGTGCCTTCTTGAGCCGGTCTTTGAGCGAGTTCTCGATCTGACGGATTCGCTCCCGGCTCACCTCGAAGCGCTCCCCGATCTCGGCCAGCGTCTCCGGCTCGTCCGTGAGCAGCCGATGCCTGAGGATATAGGCTTCCTTTTCGGGCAGGTCCGAGATGAACGTGTTGAGACGGCCGGCCACCTGGTTCATGATCTCGCGGTGGGCCAGCTCATCTTCCTGCTGGATGTCCGGCGAGGGGAGACCGTCGAGGAACGTCGCCTGGCTCTCCGAGTCGATGGTGGCATCGAGCGAGAAATCGCGGGCGGCGCGGCCCAGCTCCTGTCCGGCCTTCTGGCGTCGGCTCTCCACCGGGACGAACACCGTCGATGCTCCGCCCGTTGCCCCCTCGTCGCTCAGAGTCTCCTCGACGAAGTTCTGCTCCAGCCCCTGCTTGTCGCTCTGCGAACGGAAGAAGAGCTGGCGCTGCATCTGCGTGGTCCCCAGCTTGACCATGCTCCAGGATCGGATGATGTAGTTCTGCATGTAGGCCTTGATCCACCAGACGGCATAGGAGATCAGGCGGTATCCGCGCTCGGGGTTGAACTTCTCCACGGCCCTCATGAGGCCGATGTTTCCTTCCTGGATGAGGTCGATGAGCTTGACGTTGTAGTGGCTGTAGCTGTAGGCCATCTTGACCACGAACCGGAGGTTGGCCTCGACGAGTCGGCGGGCGGCGGTGGGGTCGCCGGTATCCCGGAATGTGGAGGCCAGCTCCTGTTCTTCCTCGCGGGTCAGCAGGGGGATGCGGGTGACCTCCTCGAGGTACTGCTGGAACGTGGACTTGGTGGCGGGTGCGGTCGGCTCCCGACGACGGGCGGGGAGGCCGGCACGACGAGCAGGCACCGGCAGCCGGCGGGGAGCAACCTCCTCGTCGTCCTCCACGACCTCCGCTTCCAGAACTTCCAGCTCTTCTTCCTTCAACGCCGTGTCTCCGAGACCTGGAGCCTAGCGGGTGGCCGGCTCGCCGCCGAGGAAGTGCGAGATGTAGACCTGGGCCTGCTCCGGGGTTTCCGCGTTGATGGCAGCCCTCTTCTTGCGAGCTTCCTCGATGGACATCCCACCGGCCATGAGCGACTTCATCTGATCGAGCTCAGTCTTCACCATGCTGCCGATTCCGGCTGCCGAGCCCCAGCCGACCTGGAGCTTTCCGTTGATCAGGAACGACGGCGTCCCCCGGGCGCCTACCTTCTCCGAGGCGGCCTGGTCCGAGCGGACCTTGGCCAGCGTCTCGGCCGACTGCTGGTCCGTGCGGAACTTGGCCAGGTCGACCCCAACCTTCTCCGCATACGAGGCGACGTCCTCGGGCTCGGCATCGCGCTGGTTCGCAAACATCAGGTTGTGAAACTCCCAGAACTTGCCCTGCTGGAGCGCTGCCATCGAGGCTACCGCGATGGGCAGTGCCTTCTGGTGCATGTCGAGCGGGTTCTGCCAGAAGATCCACTGGACCTCCTCATCCGTGAACTGCGGGATGAGCTCCTCCACGCCATCCGCTGCCCGCTTGCACACCGGGCACTGGAAGTCGGAGATGATGAACACCTGGACCAGGGCCTTGTCGCTTCCGACGGCCGGGTTTGCCCCCAGCTTCGTGGCATACCGGGTGGCCCGGGCAAGCCACGCCGTGTCCTTGGGACCGGTCCCTTCCTCGGCCGGCGGTGCCGCTACAGGCTGGACAGCCGCTTCGACGGGGGCCGTCGGTGCGGCCGGCTGGGCCGCTGCTTCCACGGGGGCGGCCTCAGGCTTCTTCTCCTCGACCGGTGCCGCAGGTGCTTCCGGCTTCTTCTCCTCGACCGCTACCGCACTGGCCTCGGGCGTGGCCGGAGCGACGGCCACCGGAGCGGCCGCTGCGAGCTTCTCGGCCACCTTGACTGCAACCGCGTCCGCCACCTTGGCGGCGACCGCATCGGCCAGCTTGTCCACGTCGGGAGTCGTCCCGGTGGCGGCAGGTTGCTGGCAGGGGGTCCTGCAGCACTGGGTCAGGCCGTAGCCAAGCCCGGCACCGACCAGCAGGGCCACTACCAGCAGAATGGGAGTCTGCATCGAACTGCTCTTGTTCTCCGCCATGGGTTCACCTCCTCTCATGGCTCTTCAGCCCGGCTAGTATAAGCGGCCGCGGGCAGATGACAAGGGGCTTGAACAACTCCGCACCTTGCGTCCCGGGCAGTGGGCTGATAGAGTCGCGACACCGACCGGGAAGTCGCTTTCCGGGCGGACTCGAGCTCCGACTCGAAACAGGGAGTGCACCGTAGACCCCCGGGGAGGACGGATGATCTCCATGGTCGTGCCCATGCTGAATGAGGAAGCGAACCTCGTTCCCCTCGTGGAGCGCGTGTCCGCTGCCATGGCCGGCCGACCGGACGGTTTTGAGCTCATCTGCGTGCTCGACGGCTGCACGGACGGCTCCATCGCCGCCCTGTTGCGTCTTCGGGTGCAGCATCCCCAGGTAAAGGTCGTCGAGCTTCAAAGCCGGGTGGGACAGCATGCCGCCCTGGCCGAGGGGCTCAAGCTGGCTTCCGGCGACCCCGTGGTCACGCTCGATGCCGATCTCCAGAATCCGCCCGAGGAGATCCCCCGGCTCCTCGACCTCCTGGATGCCGGGTATGACGCAGTGGGGAGCATTCGAAGGTCGAGGCAGGATTCCCTCGCGCGCAAGTCCGCTTCATTTCTCTTTCGAAGGATGCTCGCATTGGCCGGAGGGCGTCACCGGATGGCGGATCCCGGCTGCATGCTGCGCGGATGGCGCCGGGATGTCATCCGCAAGTTCGTGGAATCCGGGGAGCCGCCGCTTTACCTGCCCGTGCAAGTCAACCGGTACGCGCGGCGGTATGCCGACGTGGAGACGGCTCACGAGGCTCGCTCCGGTGGAGGCAGCCGGTATGACGCGCTGCGGCTGGCGAGGCTGCTGGGCAAGGCCCTGCTGGCAGCCCGCGCACCCCGGTTCGGCCGCACGGGAAAGGCAGTCGTTCGGGCCACGGTTGGGTTCTGAGATGAGGACCGACGGGACGAAGGGATATCGCTGTGCGCTGTTTGGCCATGGCGTAGTCGGGGAGCTGGGCATCGGCGTGCTCCGGGAGATCGGAGTGGAGCCCGTGCTGGTGTTCGGGCACCCGCAGTCGCAGGGGGACTGGCAGCGCGGGCTGAAGCCCGTGGCCGACCGGCTGGGCATCCCTGCTGTGGAGAACGCAGACCTCGACGACCCTGGTCTGGTGGAGCGCCTGTCCCGGCTCGACCTCGACATCCACGTGAGCCTCTATTTCCGAGAGATGATCCCGGATTCGATTCTCTCGACCGCCCGGCTGGGCGGCGTCAACCTACACGGGTCGCCGCTGCCCCGATACCGGGGGCGGGCCCCGGTCAACTGGATGGTGCTCAACGGGGAGACGGAGGGGGGGGCTGCCCTTCACGTCATGACCTCCCGTCCCGATGGAGGGCCCCTGCTCGCCATGCGGACCTTTCCCATCGGGCCCGCCGACACGGCGTTCTCCGTCCTGCTCCAGGTCGAGCGCATCGGCATGGAGATCATCCGGGATACGCTGCCGCGCTATCTGTCCGGCTCTCTGGTGCCCACGCCGCAACGAGGGCGCAGCAGCTACTTCGGCCGTCGTACTCCCGAAGACGGGCGAATCGATTGGACCTGGCCGGCTGCGAGAATCATCAACCTGGTGCGGGCCGTGACGCGGCCTTACCCGGGGGCATTTGCCGACCTGCCTTCCGGACGGCTGTACGTCTGGTGGGCCGAAGAGCTTCCCGGACGGATTCTGCCTGCGGGAACGCTGGTTCGCGAGGGCAATCGAATCCTCGCCGGAACGGGCTCGAACGCCCTGGCTCTGGTGGATTGCACGATGGACGGAGTGCCGGCCGGCACCTTCGAGATTCAGGCCTGAGTAGCGACCAGTCCCGGCCGATTGAACAGGGGGGCCTGTAGCACTTCCCCCGGCTCGAGCCGGTTGGTTTCGAGGTATCGGGCCAGCAGACCGGAGATGGTCACGACCTGGATTCTCCTTCCGGCGCAGAAGTCGAGCAGCTCCTCGAGCACGTGGGGATAGAAGCGACCTTCGAGCTCGGCGTGAGCCGTGTAGACCGGCCATTCCTGTTGGTCGATGGCCTGGCAGAGTGCCACGATGTCCGCCTTGCGGGGAGGCAGGCCGCCGGGCAGCTCGTCCAGCGTGGGGAGGGTCGTGGGGACTTGCGGGGTCCTGAACCGATACCCGTGCAGGACCGGCAGGAAGGGGTGCCGCCCCCGAGTGTCGCTTCCCCACGCCAGGCCGAGGCGGTCGAGCGCGTGGAAGCAGGCGAAACCGGCCTGCCAACCGGGAGCACCGAACCCGGCAACCCGAGTCTCCAGCACCTGCTCGATGTTGGCAATGGCGGTCGTCACCTGCCGCTCGACCTCTCCGGGCGGTGTCCTGTGATGACAGTTGTGCCAGGTCGTATGCACGAGGCCATGTCCCGCGACCTCGTCACCGGCCGACAGCATGTCCTTCAACACGGGGCCTGCATCGATGATTCGACGGGGCCCTATTCCGAAGAGCCCGGCCAGCGTCGACGGCCCGTAGATGCGGAAGGCCGATGTCTTCACGAGCTTGGCCAGATAACCCGGCTGAACGAGGATTCGAAGCGCTGCCCGTGCGGTACGGTCCTCGCCTCCCGGCAGGAGCAGCGTGCCGTTGAGCCTGCGTGCCCGCAGCATCCTCGACAGCACCGGAAGTCCGTGCACGGCCCCTGCAACGGTGTCGACGTCGATTCTGAGCCCGAGCGTTTTCGTCACGAAGACCTCCGGTCCGGCCCCCGATGGTATCAGGTGCCGAAAAGAGGTTCAATCCTGCGGAAGGCACGGCCAGGCGGGACCGTCACTTGCGCAGGGGGGCAGGCAGCACCCGCCCCAGCCACTTCTCCATGATGGCGACGAGCTGTTGCGGGTATTCAACTGCGCAGTAGTGGCTGGCGTCCTCGATGATGTGAAGCTCGGCGTCGGGAATCCGGCGGGCCATCTCATTGGAGAAGACCTTGGGAGTGAAGAAGTCTCGACCACCCCCCAGGATCAGGGTCGGGACCTTGACCTGCTCCAGGATGTCCTCGGCCGAGTGACTGATGAGCGAGGCGGTGCAGTCCCGGTAGGCGGCAAAATCGAGCTCGATGTACCGCTGCACAAGGTCGAGGAAGACCTCCTCATCGAGTTGCTGCGAGACGAGCCCCACCTTCTTGAACACCTTGAGGGGTCTCGTGTTCGACATGACCTTTCGGGCCACCGGCCTCAGGCAGCCCGCCGCAGTTGCCAGGAAGTTCATCACCGGCATGGCGGCAGGCTTGAGCACGGCCGGTGCCTTGTCCAGCGGGGTCCCGTAGGCCCCGTTGGCCAGGATGAGCCCCCGCACGCGGTCCGGAATGCGACGGTAGACCTCGAAGCAGACCTGCACACCCATGCTCCAGCCCATGACAAAGGCATGATCGACCCGGAAGTAGTCGAGCACCGCCACGGCATCCCGGGCATGGGCCTCCATGGAGAAGTCGCCCGTGGGCGGGCGCTCCGAGTCGTACATGCCCCGATAGTCGAAGCTGAGGAAGCGGAGCCGGTCCTGGAAGCGCTCGATGATGAACTTCCAGGTGACCAGGTTTCCGCCCAGCCCGTTGATGAGCAGCAGCACCGGCCCGTCCCGCAAGCCGATGTCCCACACGGCAAGGCGGGTTCCGTCGAACGAGCGGATGTGACGGGGAGGTGGAAGGGTCGATGACATTCTGTGCACCTCGACATCCAGAGAAGTCCACGTGGAAGAGGGTTGCCCGCGTGGTCCAGCCCGGCCCGGCAACACAAGGGGGGCGGGGCTTGGGGAAGCTCTACCCCTTGCGGACCTTGAGCCTTGCGGTCAGCTCGGGCAGCACCTTGAACAGGTCGCCGACGAGACCGTAGTCGGCCACCGTGAAGATCGGGGCTTCCTCGTCCTTGTTGACGGCCACGATGACCTTGGCGTTCTTCATGCCGGCCAGGTGCTGGATGGCACCGGAGATGCCGGCCCCGATGTACAGGTCGGGAGCCACGATCTTGCCGGTCTGGCCGATCTGGTAGTCGTTCTCGATGAATTCGGCGTCGACGGCGGCCCGCGTGGCACCGACCGCGGCACCGAGTGCGTCGGCCAGGTCGTACACGATCTTGAAGTTGTCCTTGGACTTCAGGCCGCGACCACCGGCGATGACGACGCGGGCCTCGGTCAGGGCGGGGCGGGCCGACACGGTGGGGCGGAAGTCCAGCAGACGCTGCTTGAGGGCCGCTGCCGATACGGTGGTGGCAACCGCCTCGACCGGGGACGGGCCGCCAGCGGGGGCCGCCGAATCGAACTCGGCGGTCCGGACGGTGACCACGTGGACCGGCGTCGTGATTTCCACTTCGCCCAGCACGTTGCCTGCCCACATCGGCCGCACGTATGTGACGCCGGCGCCGTTCCCGAGGCCGACGACCTCCGAAGCCATGCCGGCAGCCAGCTTCACGGCCACACGCGGCATGCAGTCCTTGCCGAACGAGCTGGCGCACGCGGCCACCACCGTGGCGCCGGCCTTGCGAGCAACCTCGGCCACGGCCTGGGCATAGCCCTGAGCCGTGTACTTGGCCAACTCGGCCGAGTCGATGACGTACACCTTGCCGGCACCGTAACCGGTGACGGCCTGGGCAACGGCGCCCACGCCCTGTCCTATGACCGCCAAATCGAACGAGCCGCCGCTCTTGGCCGCCAGCTGGCGGGCAAACGTGATGACCCCGAGAGTTCCCTTGCGAAGCTGTCCGCCCGCATGATCTGCGATGACCAGGATCTTGCTCATGTCGCCCCTCCTAGAGCACCTTGGCTTCGTTGGTTAGTTTGTCCAGAAGCTGGTCCACGTCGGCCACCTTGATGCCGGCCTTGCGCTCCGGCGGGTTGGCGTACCGGACGGTCTTGACCTTGAGGGTCGGCGCGACGCCGTAATCCGCAAAGGTCTTCTCTTCCAGCGGCTTTCGCTTGGCCTTCATGATGTTGGGCAGCGTGGGCAGCCGCGGCTCATTGAGGCGCAGGTCGGCCGACACGACGGCCGGCAGATCGACCTCGACGATCTCGGCCCCGCCGTCCACCTCGCGCATGGCCACTGCTTTGCCATTGGCAATCTTGAGGCCGGGAGTCTGCGACGTCATGCCCGCAGAGCCCTCGGGATGGGACACGAAGCAGGCCTGGCCCCAGCCGAGGTACTCGGCCACGAGCTGAGCCACCTGGTTCGAGTCGCCGTCCACCGCCTGCTTCCCGAAGATGACCAGGTCGGGCTTCTCCGCCTCAATCACCTTCACGAACACGCGGGCGACGAGGTCGGAATCGAGCTCATCGTCCTTGCCTGCGACGCGGATCGCCCGATCGGCTCCCATGGCCAATGCCCGGCGAAGCTCGGTGGCGGCATCGTCCGTTCCGATGGACACGGCCACGATCTCTCCCCCCTGCGAGTCCCGGAGTCGGATGGCCTCCTCCACGGCATTTTCGCAGAACGGATTGAGCTTGAACTCCAGCCCCTCGGACTGGATGCCGCTCAAGTCGCTCTTCAGCCGAATCCGGGCATCCGGATCCGTCACCCTCTTGGCGCTCACCAGGATTTTCACGGCCTCCTCCTTCATCCCGTCAGTGTTGCGTTTCCTCACCGAATCCCCGCCGGCAAACGACCGGCATGGGCGCAAAGTAACAAGACCATCCGGGGCTTGTCAAACCATTTCCAACGCACCGCGTCCTGACTTGGCCGCGGTGCGCAACGAGGGCGTGCAGCGTTGCCGATGTACCCCGGGTTTGGCGCTCAGTCCACGAAGTCGATCTGCGGAGCGGCAAAGTGCAGCGTGACCGGCCAGGCATTGTGGCCGTCCACGATCTCGGGCGGCGTGGGGCAATCCTTGAGCAGGTCGTACAGGGTCGGCATCGGAACCATGCCGCCGACGTTCACCACCACGGTCTTGGCAATCTCCTCCGGGAGCCAGCCGTGGATCGTTCCTTCCTGGAGGTCGCCCCCAGGTGGCCACGAAGCGACGCCGGCCGACACCGTTGCGTCCGACAGGCCGAGGACGACATCGGCGAACTGGAGAGCAAAGTCCGCCTTTCCCGTCACAAAGCAAGGGGCCGCCAGCCCTCCCTCGCATCCGCCTGATGCCGCGATGGTCACGTTCTCGAACACTGCAGGCGTCACGGCCGGATCGAACTTGCAGGACATCGGGGGAAGATCTTCGACCGGCTTGGCCTCGAAGTTGCAGAGAGCCTGCCCGAGCTCGAGCGTCAGCGGCTCCTTCAGGGCGAACGGGGTGAAGCTCCCCACGAGGTTGAGCTCGCCGTCCATGACGATGGAGTTGGCCAGCATCGTGTTGATCTCGTCGAGCAGCGGCAGGCACGAGTCCCCCATCGGCAGGCAGAAGGCCGGCTCGGACAGGGTCAGCTCGTTGACGCGAAACGCCGCACCCTCCAGGGGTGGAAGGTCGAGCTCGACGTCGGGCGGAACGTCCGGAGCCACGTCCGGCTCCACGTCGGGAGAACCCGGCAGGTCCGGCTGGACGTCGATGTCCCCGACGGGGACGGAATCCGGGGCGGCGGTGGCGTCCCCGGCATCCTCCGATGCGTCGGCCGTGACGTCCCCGGCATCCGCCGTGACGTCGTCCTCAAACAGGTCGCAGGGGCCCAGTCGGCAGCCGGAGCGAACCTCCTGGCGGCCTCGAGCGTCCGAATCATCCACGTCCACCGGATCGCGACCGGAGCCGGAACAGGCGGCAAGAAGAAGGACCAGAAGAGACGAAGCGATGCGAAGCATGGCGACCTCCAACTGAGAAGGGGAGCACCCAGCGGCGATCCTAGGGAGGATCGGGGAGGGATCAAATATTCGGGCAGGTGGGGGGATCTCGCTACAAGATCAGCATGCAGTCCCCGTAGCTGTAGAACCGGTACCGCTCCCGCACGGCCTCCCGGTAGGCCTCCAGGATGAAGTCCCGCCCCGCCAGTGCGGCGACGAGCAGGATCAGGGTGGACCCGGGAAGGTGGAAGTTGGTGAGCATGCGATCGACGATGCGGAACGAGTACCCCGGGCGAATGAAGAGGGATGTGGCCCCATCACCTGGCATCAGGAGACCCGAAACGCCGGCCGATTCGAGACAGCGGACCGACGTGGTGCCCACCGCGAGCACCGGGCGGCCCTGAGCCTTGGCCTCGTTGACCTCGGCTGCGGAGGTCTCGGACACGCAGAAGCGCTCCTCCTCCATGCGATGCTCGTCCACGTTCTCGGTGCGAACCGGCTGGAACGTGCCGGGGCCCACGTGCAGGGTCAGCGGTGCGAAGCGGCAGCCTCGAGCCCGAACCCGCTCCATCAGCTCCGGGGTGAAATGCAGGCCGGCCGTGGGCGCTGCCACGCTGCCCTCGATGCGGGCGTAGACCGTCTGGTACCGCTCGCGGTCGGCCTGCTCGTCCCAGCCGCGGTCACGGCGGATGTACGGGGGAAGCGGGATGCTGCCTTCCTCCTGGATGAGAGGGAGGGGGGCCCCGCCGCATGAGAGGATCGCCCGCCCCGGCTCCGGAATCGCCTCGACCCGGAGGGGGCTGCCCGTCCGTTCCAGGCGGAGCACCTGCCCCGGCCGGACCGGCTTCGAGGAGCGCGTCATGGCCTCGAACCGCTCCGGGAGCAGGCGGACGACGAGCAGCTCCACGGCCCCGCCGCTCTCCTTTCGGGCCCACATCCTGGCCGGAATCACCCGGCTGTCGTTGACCACAAGGGTTTCGTTGCCGGCCAGCAGCTCCGGAAGCTCACGGACCGAGCGATGCTCGATGGTCCCTGCCGCCCGGGAAAGCACCATCATCCGGGAGGCATCCCGTCGCGGAAGGGGCTGCTGCGCGATCAGCTCTTCGGGAAGATCATAGTGGAAGTCGGAAAGCAGCACGGGCTACCCGATGCGGATGCCCGGGGCCGGGAAGGCCTTGCAGAACTCGGCGACCTCGGCCGCGACGACGGCCTGGGCCTCCTTGTCCTCGATGATATCGATGGCGCGGGCAAAGAAGCCGGCCAGCGTCTTCATTTCTGGCTCCTTCATGCCGCGGGACGTAATCGCCGGGGTTCCGATCCGGATTCCGCTCGGGTCGAACGGCTTCCTCGGGTCGAACGGGATCGTGTTCATGTTGCACACGATGCCGCACCGGTCGAGCACCTTGGCCAGCTTGCGGCCGCGGGTGCCTCGGCTGGTGGCATCGATGAGGATGAGGTGGTTGTCCGTGCCGCCGGTGATGAGCTTGAAGCCCTTTTCCACGAGCGCTTCGGCAAGTGCCCTGGCGTTCTTCACGATCTGGTGGCCGTACTCCCTGAACTCCGGGGTGGCGGCTTCCTTCAGGGCCACGGCAATGGCCGCTGTGGTGTGGTTGTGCGGTCCGCCCTGGAGACCGGGGAACACGGCCCGGTCGATCTGCTCGGCCACTTCGTTCTTCATGAGCAGCATCCCGCCCCTGGGACCGCGAAGGGTCTTGTGCGTCGTGGTGGACACGACGTGGGCATGCGGGACGGGTGACGGATGCGCACCGGCGGCAACGAGGCCCGCGATGTGCGCCATGTCGGCCAGGAAGAAGGCCCCGACCTCGTCCGCGATGGAGCGGAACGCCGCGAAATCGATGATCCGCGGGTACGCGGTGGCACCGGCCACAATCAGCTTGGGCTGCTCTTTCCTGGCCAGCTCACGGATGTAATCGTAGTCGAGCCGGTGCGTCTCGGGGTGCACCGTGTACTGCACCGAGCGGTAGTAGTTGCCGGTGATGCTGACGTTCCAGCCGTGCGTGAGGTGACCGCCGTGCGGGAGAGCGAGCCCCATCACCGTGTCGCCCGGCTTGAGCAGGCCGAAGTACACGGCCAGGTTGGCCGGCGACCCGCTGTACGGCTGTACGTTGGCGTGGTCCGCGCCAAACAGCTCGCAGGCCCGCTTGTTGGCGAGGTCCTCGAGCAGGTCGACGTACTGCTGCCCCTCGTAGTACCGCTTGCCCGAGTACCCTTCCGAGTACTTGTTGGTGAACACGGACCCCGTGGCCTCGAGGACCGCGGTGGACACGTAGTTCTCCGACGGGATCAGCCGGATCTTCTCGAATTGCCTCTTCTCCTCGTTGACGATCAGGTCAAAGACTTCGGGATCCGTCTGCCGGATATGCTCGAGATGGTGCATGGTAACCCTCCCTCCATGTCGGGCCGAACCTACCCAGGGAGCGGGTGCTTGTCAATGCGAATGAGACGCTACAGCCGGCCGAGCGCCCGGAGTACCCGTTCCGCTGTGAACGGGGCCCGGGTGATGCGCACGCCGACGGCATCGTAGATGGCGTTGGAGATGGCGGGAAGGGGACCGTTGATACCGATTTCCGAGACGCTCTTGGCACCGAAGGGCCCGGACGGCTCCCAGGTGGGGACCAGGATGGCTCGGATGTCGGGAAGGTCTGCTGCCGTGAAGATCTTGTAGTAGTTGAGATCATTGTTGAGGAGCCGGCCGCGGGGATCGAAGACGAACTCCTCCGTCAGGGCGTAGGAGATTCCGTTGAGGACGGCCCCCTGGATCTGCCCTTCGGCCAGCTTCGGGTTGATTGCGGTTCCACAGTCGACGGCAGCGACGTACTTGAGCACCCGGACCTGTCCCGTCTCGGTATCGACCTCGACCTCGGCGAACTGGGCGGAGAAGGGGGGGGGCGACTTGCGCGTCACGTGGCTGGCCGCCCCCTGGATCTGGCGCTGGTTCTTCACATACAGGGAGTGGCGTCCGATCTCGCTGAATTGGACCTTGTTTCCGTTCCGGGCCAGGGCGTAGGCGTTGACCAGCTCGATGTCCTCGACCGGGCAGCCGAGGATCTCCGATGCGACCTCGATGATCATGGCACGGGCTTCTCGGGCGGCCTTGGCCACGGCCTCTCCGCTGAGGTAGGTCGTGCTGGAGGCATACGCTCCCACGTCGAACGGCGTGAGGTCGGTATCGGACGAGTACACGGTCATCATCGAGGCCGGAACACCGAGCACCTCGGCTGCCACCTGGGCCAGCACGGTATCGCTGCCAGTCCCCAGGTCGGTCGCGCCGACGAGCAGGTTGAAGCTGCCGTCCTCGTTCATCTTGAGATACGCGGCCCCCAGGTCGACGTGTGGGATGCTCGACCCCTGCATGAGGCAGCACATGCCCACGCCACGGCGGATGGGGCCGGTCTGGAGCGCTGCCTTGCCTCGCTTCTCCTTCCAGCCGATCTCCCGGGCTCCGATCTCGATGCATTCGGCCAGGCCGCAGCTTCCGATGGTCTGGGCCACCCCCTCAGTACCCTCGCCCAGCGCCTGGAAGATCGGGCTTCCCTCGCCTGAGCGGATGTGGTTGCGCTGGCGCAGCTCGATGGCATCCATGCCGATCTTCTCGGCCAGCTCGTCGAGGACCACTTCCAGCGGGAAGTAGGCCTGCGTCGCACCATACCCGCGATAGGCTCCGCCTACCGGCAGGTTCGTGTAGACCGAAGTTCCCCTGAAGCGGATGTTCTGCCAGCGGTAGAGCGGAAGCGTCTTGCTGCCCGAGTTGCACACGACCGTCAGGGCATGGCTGCCGTAGGCCCCCGTGTTCATGAGGATGTCGAGGTCATAGCCGGTCAGGGTCCCGTCCTTGCGGGCGCCTGCGCGGATCTTAATGATCTGGGGGTGGCGGGTGCGGCTGGATGCGAACTCCTCCCCGCGGGTGTACTCGAGCAGCACCGGCCTGCCCGTCCTGATGGCCAGGACGGCCGGGATGTCCTCGAGGAGCACCTCCTGCTTGGAGCCGAAGCCGCCGCCGATGCGGGGCTTGATCACGCGAACCTTCCCGATGGGCCACTGGAGCCGCTCCGCCACGATGCGCCGGACGTGATAAGGAACCTGCGTGCTGGTGCGGATCACGAGGCGTCCCCGGCCGTCGACATAGGCCAGCGCCACGTGCGGCTCCATGGGGCAGTGCTGGGCCTGATGGACCTCGAACTCCCGCTCGACGACGACGTCGGCCTGGGCGAGCCCCTGCTCGATGTCTCCCACGTTGGCCGTGACCTGGGCAGCCAGGTTGCGCGACTTGTCATACGGCACCGGGATGATCATCCGGGCCTCCGGCTCATCATGGATGACCGGTGCCCCTTCCTTCATCGAATCGCGCGGATCAAAGATGGGGGGGAGCTGCTCGTACTCCACCTCGATGGCCTCGGCAGCGGCCCGAGCGATTTCGGGGGTATCGGCTGCCACGGCGGCGACGCGGTCGCCCACGTAGCGCACCTTGTCGTCCAGCGTGAACGAGTCGTACGGCGACGGCTCGGGGAATCCCTGGCCGGCCGTGGTGTGGGCGACCCGCGGCACGTCCTGCCAGGTGATGATGGAGCGGACCCCCTTGATCTTCATGGCCGCGGTCGTATCGATCTTCCGGATCCGGGCATGGGCCCAGGGGCTGGTCAGGATGCGGGCATACAGGGTCCTGGGCGGGATCTCGTCTGCAGTGAACTTCTCGCCCCCCGTGGCCAGGGCGATGGCATCGAGCTTGTCGACCGAATGGCCGACGACTTTCAGGTCGCTGACATCACTCATGGGGCACCTCGTTCTCGCCGGCCAGCACCCGGGCGGAATCCTGCACCGCCTCGATGATCTTGACGTAGCCGGTGCAGCGGCACATGTTGCCGTCGAGCGCCATCTTGATCTGAGAAACGTCGGGCTTGGGAACCGCATCGAGCAGCGCCTTGGTGGCCAGCACCATGCCCGGCGTGCAGAAGCCGCACTGGACGGCCCCCGCCTTGACGAAGCTCGTCTGGATGGGGTGCGGGGCATTGGCCGTTCCCAGCCCGGCCGCAGTCATAATCTCGGCACCGTCCACCCGGGCCGAAAACACGATGCAGGAGGTCATCAGCCGCCCATCGATCAGAACGGAGCAGCTCCCGCAGGTCCCTTCGCCGCACCCCTTCTTCACGTCCGTCCGTCCCAGTCGCCTCAACGTGTCGAGCAGCTTCTCGTCCGGAGCGACGGTGCACGTCATCTTCTCGCCATTGACTGTCAGGGTGATGTTGGGCATGTCCCCCTCCTCCTACGAGCAGGCTTCGTGCAGGCAGCGCTTGACCCACACCTTGATGAGCTGTCGCCTGTAGTCCTTCGAGTACCGGTAGTCCTGGGAGGGCTCGACGGCCCCGGCTGCCCTCGCTGCGGCGCGGATCACGTCGTCTCGAGTCGGGATTCTGCCTGCGATCTCCTCTTCCGCCTGCGGGACTCGCATGGGCAGCGGGCGCACCGCCCCGAGCGCCACCGAGCACTCCCGGACCTGGTTGCCGGAGAGCCACGCCACGGCGGTGACCGTCAAGGCCGCGTAGTCAAATACCGTCTTGCCGACCTTGACGAAGCTCGACTGGACCCGGCCGATCGGCTTGGGAATCCGGACCTCAGTGACCAGGTCGCCGGCGGAAAGGCTGTTGCGGGGATGCGTGGCATAGAAGTCCTTGAGCGGAACGATGCGGCTGGTCGTTCCCTGGATCACAATCTGTCCGTTGAGGGCCAGCATGACGCCCGGCAGGTCGGACCACGGCATGACCTGGACGAGGTTGCCTCCCACCGTGATCTGGTTGCGCAGAGGAGTGCTTGCCACGGCCATGGCCGCCCGGGCCAGCACCCCCCCGTAGAGCTGGTAGGATTGCGGAAGGGAGGCCAGCTCCGCGACCGTCGTGCAGGCCTTGATCGCAATGGAATCCCCGCGATCCTCCATGCCGACCAGGCCGAGACGACTGATGTCCACGAACGTGTCCACTCCCGGGGGCTGGCGGAGGGCCAGGCTCGTGCCTCCCGCCAGCACGCAGGCTTTTCCTTTCTTTTCCGCCAGAATCCGGACGGCCTCGTCCAAAGTCCTCGGCCTCTCGTAGAACTGAATTCGACCCATGGGTACCTCTCCCACAAACAGAGGGTGCATTATAACGCGTCCCGTCCCGGCACCAAGGCAAACTGGCGGGGCTTCAGGAAACGTGGCATCCGGACCGGTTCTCGAATAGAATGGCCGCATGATCGGATGGAACATACTGCCGGTGGAGGCCGTTGGAATTCCCGGTTCCGGCTATCTCGGGATGACCCTGTTGCCCGGCCGTGCGCTCTTCTTCGCTCGAGGTGCGGGGTTCGACGTCGTCCTGTCCGCTCGCAGGAAGGAATCCGGCAGCCGGACGTTTCGCTCCGGGAAGCTGGTGCAGATCGACTATCGGCGGTTCCCCGCACAAGGATCGGAACGCCCGATAGCGCCGCTTCTGGACGTCCTGGCGAGCCGGATCCTGGCTCGGGAAATCGACCTGGCCGGCCGGCTGGACGGCGGCCCCGCAGCCGGACCGGGCACCGGGGGCGATGGCCTTCAACCCCAGGCAGGAGAGGACGGGGCTTCCGCTGCCGAGCGCATCGAGCGGTGGACCGAGCAGGACGTCGAGTGCCTCCGCTGGAAGCCGACGGCCGACGCGGAGCCGATCCTCGTGAAGCTTGGCCCGAGAGGGCGCTTCCCCCTCGACCTGCTCGGCTGGTCTGCCGGGGTCTGCGACGGCGTGGGGAGGCCGGCCGAGTCGCTGGCCCCGCACGTCCAGGCATTCGTTCTCGAGCAGTTGGGCCGCCGACTCTTCAATGTGCCCGGTCCGGTCGAAGGCAGAGGCCCGGAGCCCGATGCCCGGGAGCTGCGTCACCTCTACGTCGACCTGGGCCGGCCGGAGTCCAACGCCGGCCTCGCCGCCCCGACCGCTCCGGACGGGCAGGGGAAGCTCGTCCTGTGCTTCGACGTGCCCTCGACCTGCGACAACTGCTGCGTGTTCTGCTCCGGCCGAGACGGAAGCGAGCATGGGATTGAGCATCGCCAGGCCGGTGCAGGGGCGGAGCTGGAACGGACGCTGAAGCTCCTTCGACCTGCGATCGAGGCCGCTTCCCGGGTCGACGTGTCGATGACGGGGCGGGATGCCCTGGCCATGCCGGACATCGCGGCGCTGGCCCGCAGGATTCGGCAGGAACCCCACATCGGGCGCCTGACCGCCGTTTCGCCCGGATGCCGCCTCACGGACGAGCGGCTCGTCACCCGTCTCAAGGAGGCCGGGGTCGATTCGGTGGTCATGACCGTGCTGGGCCCCGAGGCCGTTATCCACGACCGGGTCGCAGGCAAGAAGGGGGCGTACCGGGACCTCCTGCGTTCGATCCGCAATCTCAAGGAGGCCGGCATCGACTGGGAGCTCAACTCCGTGATCGTGCGACAGAATCTCCGCTTCCTTCCCCGCACCATCGCCTGGGCCGAAGCCCGCGGGGCGAGGCTGAGGCTGTATGCCTTCCTCAGCGAGCCCGAGATCCCGGACGCCCAGGTCCGCCGTTGCCAGCCGAAGTACTCGTCCGTTGCCCGCATCCTCGATCGCCATCGGACCCTCGTGGAACGTGTAGTCTCTTCGATCCAGTATGTGCCCGTATGCGTGTTGCCGCAGTGGGCCCCACCGCTGGCGGGAGACAACAGCCGTCAGAGCCCGGAGCCCCCGGACGTCGCACCGGCCGCCTGCGCCGGATGCGCCCTCTTCCCCGGGCGCTGCCCCTCCGTGACCCGGCGTTATCTTCGACTCTTCGGTGACGGTGAGTTGCGGAGCATCGAGGGATAGGCTAATAGAAGGCGTTTCTCGTGGGGAGGGATTCCGTGGCGGAGAACCTGAAGTCGTTGGAGCAGCGCCTCGTGTCCGGGCCGGCCGGTCCGCAGTGGCGGAAGTTCGGCGTCGAGCGTCGTGCCGGCGTGTGCGTTCCCCTGTTCTCGCTTCGCAGTGAGCGGGGGCTGGGCATCGGCGATGTGGCGGACCTTCGCGATCTGGTGGACTGGTGTGCCGGGATCGGGGCCTCCGTCATCCAGATCCTGCCCATCAATGACATGGGGCTCGACAGTGTCCCGTACTCGGCGCTGTCGGCCTATGCGCTGGACCCCGTGTTTCTTGCCCTGGATCGCATTCCCGCCGTGGCAGCCGACGCCGGATTTCTCGACCGGATCCGCTGCAAGGCCAAGGAGCTCAACGAGTCCGTCACCGTGGACTATCAGCGGGTCCGAAGGGAGAAGATGGCGCTGCTCGACGAGGCCTTCCGCAAGGAGGACGGCCCGGCGCTGGAGGCCGAATTGGCCCGGTTTCGCGAGGCAAACCCCTGGCTCGAGGACTACCTGCCCTATCGGGTGATCAAGGAGGTCGAGGGATACCAGTCGTGGGAAGTCTGGGCCGCACGCTACGCCCATCCCGACTCGCTCCACCGGTTCTGCCTGGAGAACTCCCGCCGCATCCGCTTCCACCTCTACCTGCAGTACCACCTCGACCGGCAGTTCCGCGAAGCGAGGGACTACGCGTCGAGCCGCGGCGTCCTGCTCAAGGGAGACATCCCGATCCTGGTGGCGCGGGACAGTGCGGACGTCTGGCGCCACCCGGAGTACTTCTTCCTGGATACCGCGGCCGGGGCACCGCCGGACATGTACGCGGAAGACGGGCAGTACTGGGGATTCCCGACGTATGACTGGAACCGCCTGGCTCACGACGACTTCGGCTGGTGGAGGGCGCGCCTTCGGCAGGCCGAGCGCTACTTCGACCTCTATCGCATCGACCACGTGGTCGGATTCTTCCGCATCTGGACGATTCGCCTGGGAGAGAAGACCGGCAGGAACGGCTGGTTCGTCCCGGGGGAGGAATGGACGTGGGGTGACCACGGCCGCCGACTGCTGACCATGATGCTCGAGAGCTGTAGCATGCTCCCGTTGGCCGAGGATCTGGGCACCATCCCTCACGTGTGCCGGAACACCCTGGCCGACCTGGGAATCTGCGGCCTCAAGGTGCAGCGGTGGGAGAAGCGATGGGAGCAGGATCGTCGCTTCATCCCGCCCGAAGACTACCCCTCCCTCTCCGTCGCCACCCTGTCCACCCACGACTCCGAGACGCTGTCCGGCTGGTGGGAGCTCTATCCGCAGGAGACGGCCGAGCTGTGTGAGCTGCTCGGGTTGCCGGGCACCGCTTCCCTGAAGCTCGATCCGGCGGCCCACAAGGCCATTCTCTCCCGGATGGCCGGTTCTGGCTCCCTGTTTGCCATCTTCATGCTCCAGGAGCTGCTGGAGCCGTTCGGCCTGCTCCGGGGTACGCCGGCCGACAATCGGATCAACGTTCCGGGCAAGGTTCTTCCCACCAACTGGGTCTGGCGAATGCCGGTGGCGCTGGAGGCACTGTCGGAGGACGACGCGACCTCCAGGGAGCTTCGGGCGCTGCTGGCCCGGGGGTAGGGGAGCGGTCCTGAGTCAGGGACCGATGGCAGGTCGCCGGTGTGGGGCAAGGGGGCGCCATGAAACAGGTCCTTGGGGGCGGGGCGAAGTGGCTGGTCGTCGGAGCGCTGGTGGTTCTCGTCGGCCTGCTCCTGCTGCTGCGCGTCGGCAGGACCCGCGGGACTCGTGCCTATCGCTGGCGCATGGCTTTGTGGCGCACGGCGCTCGGTCTTGCCGGCGGGACGTTCCTCTTCCTCGGCGCGCTCGGGCTGAGCTCCTGCAAGGAAGAGGGGGTCGCTGGCACGGCCTCCACGGATGCGGTCCCGTCGGCCCGGAAGGCCTCTGCCCAGCCGAAGCCGGATCGCTTGCTTCCTTCTCCGAGCCGCTCGGCCATACTCGGGGACGTGCGCTCGCCTTCCTCAGAAGGCGAACCCGACGGCCTGGCTCCGGTGATCGGAGGCGCAATCCTCGAACCCGGAGAGCGTTCTGCCTCCTCGCACCCCGGGTCCCCCGGATACCGCACGGTTCTCCGGGATTCCGGCGGCAGAATCCTCTCGCTGGAGGATCTTTCGGCCGTCTCTCACGCTCCTCTCCGGTCTCCTCTCAATGTCTTGATTGACCCCGAGCTGGAGGAGCACTCAGGGGATTCGGACTGGGACGGTCCCACTTCGTCCCACCTCCCCGTAGACGATCCGGATGTACCCTCCGCCGCTTGGCCGAGTCCAGCGACTCAGCCACAGCCCGCCGACTCGCCGATCGAGTCGTGCTACATCGCAGGCTCTGGAAACGACGAACGTCCGCCCGACTGGCACCCCTCCATGTCCGAGCCCCGGTGGAGCACCCCGCTCAAGGCCACTGCCGACGCACCGGAGTACACCTGCTACAAGCCCGCACCCCAAGCGGGAGGCGGTGACGCCTTCAGGGGGGCTCTGGCCCTGTCGAAGGGGAAGACCCTCACGGGCAAGATCGACGGGACCCAGCTCGACAACTACCTGCGACAACGGTCCAGCGCATTGCTGAAGTGCTTCTTGATGGCGGCCCGGCAGAACGGACGAACGACCGGGACGGAAGGGAGCGGCACGATCACGTTGGAGATTACAATCCAGCCGACCGGCAGGGCCTCCGCAACGGTCGTGAAGGACACCGTCAAGCTCCCGAGACTGAGCAACTGCCTCGTTGCTAGGCTGGGCGGATGGCAGTTCCCGCGCCCCGAGGGCAAGCCGGCAGTGGTCAGGGTCGGGCTGGACTTCAAGGCCAGGTGGGAGTAGTCCGCCGGAGGTAGCCTGCCCCGGGTTCTTGGGCCAGGCCTCTCCGCAGGGGCGGTGTCGTCACCACCGCCAGCCCGGTGCAAGGTCCCGGGCCGGATCCTCCCTGCGAACTGGGGCTGGCGAATGCCGGTGGCGCTGGAACGGTTGCGGGCGGGTGCGTCGACTGAGGCTGAGCTGCGCAGGCTCCTGGAGCGGTCGCTATCTCTTCTTCCTCAGCACCGCGGCGAAGAACCCGTCCGTCCCGTGGACGTGCGGGAAGAGCTTGAGGTAGGTCCCGGTCGGGTCGCATAGCGGGGCGGCAAACTCCTTGCCCCAGATCTCGGTGATCCGGACCGGCTCCAGGGATGCGTCGGAGGAAAGCAGGCGCTCGACGACCGCTTCATTCTCCTCCCGGAGCAGTGTGCAGGTAGCGTAGACCAGGCGCCCACCGGGTCCCAGCAGCGAAACGCCACGCCTGGCAATGCTCTCCTGGAGCGGCGGCAGCTTGCTGATCTCCTCTTCCTGGAGGCGCCAGCGGGTTTCGGGGTTGCGGCGCATGGCCCCGAGCCCGCTGCACGGGACATCGGTCAGCACCCGGGCAATGCGGCCCGTCATGGCCTCGACGGGAGGCGGCAGGGAATCCTGCGGGATCTGCATGGACTTGATGTTCGACGTGCCTGCGCGCCGAGCACGCCGAACCAGCTCATTGAGCCGGTCCGAGTGCACGTCGAGCGCCAGCACGCGGCCCTTGTTCTTGAGCTGTGCCGCTATGGCCAGCGTCTTCCCGCCTGCACCGGCGCAGAGGTCCACGACGACGGAGCCCGGCGGAGGCGCGACCAGTAAGGACGCAAGCTGGCTGGCCTCGTCCTGGACCTCGAAGAGCCCGTCCCGGAACGACTTGAGAGCAAAGGCGTTGATGTGGCTGTCGAAATGGAGGCCATCCGGAGCGAATCGGGTGGGCGTGGCCTTCACCGTCTCCTGCTCCAGGCGGCCGGCCAGCTCGTCCCGGCTGATCTTCAGCGTGTTGGCCCGCACGGTCAGCGGGGCACGCTGGTTGAGCGAGGCCGCAAGGGCGTCGGCATCGCGGCCGAACTGCTCCTGGAGACGGGCGGCAAGCCAGTCGGGGAGGGAGTGCCGCAGGCCGAACTGGAGCACCGGGTCTCCCACGGCCTCGATGCGCTGGTCGAGCCGGGCCACCGCAGCCCAGTTCGGCCCGGGAAACAACGCCTCGGCCTTCTCCGGTGCGATCAGGCCTGACGTGACGCAGTGGGCCATGTACAGGGCGAAGTCCTGCACCTCGTGGGTTTGGGAATCGGTGAGCCATGACCCGAGCGCCCACACCAGCCGCCGCCAGTTGCGAAGCATCGAGTAGAGCGTTTCCGCCACGGCCCGTCGGTCATGGCTGCCGAGCTGTCGGTTCCTCCGGAATTCGTGCGCAATCAGGTCGGTGGCGAAATCCCGTCCGACAACGGCGTGCCTCCACAGGTGAAGTACGGCCTGGCGGACGTGAGGGCGGTGGGGATCTGGCTGAGGCGACGCTTTCATGGCGCCCATCATGAGGGATGGTGCCGCCACAGTCAAGTTGCCGTGGAGCCGAGGATGTGTTACGCAGGCTGCGCTGCGATTGGAGGGAATCATGGGCAGACCACCGGCACAAGACAGGGGCACAAGAGACACGAGCAGAACCAGGGACGAGGGCAAGATCTACGGCGTCAACGCCTGTCTTGCATTTTTCGCCAGGCGACCGGACGATCTCGTCCGACTCTGGATTGCCAAGGGTGCGGACCGCCGTCTCGGGGACGTGATGAAGTTCTGCGCTGCCCGAAGGCTCGCCTATCACATCGTCGAAAACGAGGAGCTCGAGCGGGTGACCGAATCGACTCACCACGAAGGGGTCTGTATGCTCGTGCGCAGAAACAGGCCATGGAACCCTGCCGAGTGGACCCAGGAGCGCCTGAAGAAGGGCCCCTGCTGCGTGCTCGGTCTGGCCGGAGTGAGCAATCCGCACAACGTCGGCAATATCCTCCGCTCCGCAGCCCATTTCGGCTCCCCGGCCATCTGCCTCGAGAACCCGGGGGCAGCGATGTCCGGAGCTGCCGTCCGCGTTGCGGAGGGCGGTGCGGAAACCGTCGATGTCGTCAAGGCCGGAGGCTGGCCCGCCACGTTCTCGCTGTTCCGGGAGGCTGGATTCGCCATCGTTGCCACCTCGAGCCACGGTGGAATCGACCTGTTCGAAGCGCAGCTTCCCGACCGGTGCCTGGTGCTCATCGGGGCCGAGGGGGAAGGGCTCGCCCGTGGCCTGGTCATGGCAGCCGACATGCAAGTGCGGATTTCGGGCACCGGTGCCGTGGAGAGCCTGAACGCTGCCGCCAGCGCAGCGGTCCTCCTGGCCGAACATCGACGTGGACTGGACCATGGAACGGCCGCACGTAGTGGGCGCGAGTCTGCAGTACCCGAGCCCGGCCCCAGAGAGCACGGGCGCAAGGAGCGTCGGCGCAAGGAGCGTCGGCGCAAGGAGCCCGGCGGCAGAGACGGTGACCCGAGGGAGCGCGGGCCGAGAGAGCCAGCTCGGAAGCCGTTTGGGCGCAAGGAGCCCGGCGGCAGAGACGGTGACCCGAGGGAGCGC
>CAITUV010000075.1 GCA_903895725.1 uncultured Myxococcales bacterium
GTACTCACGAATCCGCACTGCCCACCACCGCCGACCGTGTCTTACCATCCCAGCCTCCTTCGGACCCGCACGTGGGTCCCGAAGAGACCAGTCTGCGGGGTGGTCCTACGCGTTGCAAGGCGGGGTCGGCTGAACGGTTACTTCGCAAGTTCATGGAACTCCCGAATGGGATCCCATCGCACGACACGTTCGGGCGGGTGTTTGCCCGCCTGAACTCGGAGCGGTTCGCAGAGTGTTTCTCGCGTTGGATTGCGCACGTGGCAGAGTTGACCGCAGGGCAGGTCATCGCCATTGATGGCAAGACACTGCGCCGCTCCTTCGACACGGCGTCATCGAAGTCGGCAATCCACATGGTGAGTGCGTGGGCCAGCCGCAACGCCCTCGTTCTCGGGCAGGTGCAAACGGACCAGAAATCGAACGAGATCACGGCCATCCCGAGGCTGCTGGAGATGCTGGACGTCGAAGGTGCGGTGGTCACCATCGATGCGATGGGCTGCCAGAAGGAGATCGCGAAACAAGTCGTGGCTCAGGGCGGGGACTACGTCCTGAGCCTGAAGGGCAACCAGGGCACCCTGAACGATGATGTCCGGATGTTCTTCGATGAGGCGGAGAAGAACGGATTCAAGCAGGTTCCGCACGCCTATGCGGAGACCGTGGACGGAGACCACGGTCGTATCGAGACCCGCCGCATCTGGTGTACTGGCGAGGTCGCCTGGTTCCAGGAGAAGGACCGCTGGCAGGGACTCCGCAGTTTCGGCATGGTGGAGGCCATTCGCAAACTTGGAGACAAGGTGTCGAAGGAGAAGCGGTACTTCATCAGCTCCCTTGCGGGAGACGATGCGGTCCGCTTTGGGGAAGTCGTTCGGCAGCACTGGGGCGTGGAGAACTCGCTGCACTGTGCCCTCGACATCTCCTTCCGGGAAGACGAGTGCCGAGTCCGCACCGGCCACGGTGCAGAAAACCTCTCCGTCCTGCGTCGCATCGCTCTCAACCTCCTGAAGAAGGACCGTACCCTCAAGGTGGGAATCGAGAACAAGCGTCTGCGGGCGGGATGGGACAACGCCTACCTACTCAAGGTCCTCCTGGGATGAGATGCGATTGCCCTGCGGCCTCACCCAGCCGTGATCGGAGAATGGCCCGAAGAGGAGAGTGGAGATGGCTGCTGTGTCGGCGGCATGCGGCAGGAGGGTCGGATTGCAGGCCGTGTGCGGTCTTCCCCCTTCCCCCCAGGAGGTGTTGGAGTCGTCTGGATGGTTGCCTCCCCCCGGAAACGGCGTTCTGTCAGGGCGTCTGGAGACACGCCCCCTTGATGCGTGCGCCCAGTTCTCTCAGCTCAGTCCACATTCCGGTCAGTCCGGCCTTGATGCGGCCCAGCAGGTGCCCCAGGTACTGCTTGAGGCAGAAGACCAGGAGTTCGAGTTCACGGTCGGTGAATCGCAGTGTCATGAGTTCCAGGAGCTCGTGGTCGTCCAGCTCCCCGGCGTTGTCGGTCTTTCGAGAATTGGCCTTTTCTTCGAGCATCGGCTGGAGAGCACCGGCCGCGACCACGCAGTGATGGAATGATCAGGACATTCGATCGTCCACTCGGCGCAATGCAGACGCATGTCGGGTGGAGTGGCGACAACCTCGATGGTCGACGATTGTGGGGGCCCAATGTCAATCCTGAAGCCGGAACTGAAGATAGAGATGCTTCCAACCAGTGCGGGACGCGGTCTCTCCCATGTTCTGCCCGACCGCTTCTGGCAACGGATACGACGCCGGGTCAAACAGCATTATGGAGGTCGTTGCGCCGTCTGCGCCGGAGAGCGCATTCTCCAGTGCCATGAGGTCTGGGACTACGACGAAACCAACGACACGAGAGTGCTGCGGGACCTATGGTTGCTCTGTCGGACTTGTCACATGGCCAGTCATTCTGGGTGCTTCCTGGCGGGGATGAAAGGGAAGAGGGACTGCGACTGCGAGAACTCCGAGTACTTCGAGGAGCTGAGTGCGGTTCTGGCCCCGCTCGGAGGCGACGACACCGGGGGCGACGACGGCTTCGTCTACATCAGGGGGTTTGGCGGCATGCCATTGTCGGTTTTCCGGCTCATGGCCAGGCAGATGCGGCTGAACCAGTTATCGCTGAAGGAGTACTTGGTTGCCGCCGGGGAGGCACTCCGATTGTTCGAGCGGCGAAGCGGGAGGCGCTGGACAACCTTGCTCCACCATCTCCCGGCCATTCTGAAGCACTACGGCGTCGACCAGGCTACGGTGGAGAGCATTGCTGAGGACCTCCCGAACCTGGAAGCGAAGTGCTCGTGCCCGGTTGCAGCGTAGCGATCGGACTGGGATCTCGCTCTCCACGATCACCCCCGCCCCTTCCTCCCCCGCTCTATCCCGTTCCGACCTCCACCCCCCCCACCACCCCCTCCACGTCGCTTCCAGGGGCATCCTGGTGATCCAGGAGCACGATCCCGATCCTGACCTCGGGAACGTGACGGGGAACAGGACGGGGTACCCTCTCCACTCCCGGGTTCCATCCCTCCTCGGTTCCTACAGTTCCACCAGAACCGGAATCCCGGAAGGCAACCACGTTCCCGCAGAGGAACCGGAGTCCCACAGGGGAACGCCAGGGAAACCCAAGGTTCCACGAGGATCGGGGTGCCGGCGGAGGGAATTGTGGAGGTTGCCGGGGACGAGGGCGTGGACGCACCCCTTGAACCCCCTGGGAATCCTTTGGATTACCCAGGGGGTCGGGAGGGAACGTCGCAAGGGGGCGGCGGAAGCGACGTGGACGGCCTGGGAGGCGTGTGGGAAGGCAGAAGGGGATGTCAACGGCCAAAGGGGGGGCCCGGACGAGGATTTCGACAGCGTTTCCCCCCGGGAGGGGTTAGGTTGTGAGACTGGGCACGGTCTGGACTTCCTTCAAAGCCCCCCTCGGGTGGGGTGCCTCTACCTGTCGGATCTGCATAGTGGAGGACCGGGGGTGGTTCGGGGGGCGAACCGCTATCTGACCGCGCGTAGGACGCGCGTAAACAGGTCCGAGGGGGCGGTTGAAGGACCCCCGTTTCCGGGAGTTCCGAACAGACCCCGACCCTGCTCAGGGCGGCCTGCCACGAGGAAACGAGCATCAGCGAGTGAATCGAGTGGTGAGGGCGGGAATTGAACCCGCGACCTGGGGTTTATGAGACCCCCGCTCTAACCGACTGAGCCACCTCACCAAGTCAACAACCGGCCCTTAGTTACCCAAAAAGCGCTGTCCGGTCAAGCGAAAACGGGGCCGTGGGTCGTGCCCGTGAGGGCAAATGGCTTGCGCTGGCGCGGGTGTGCGGAGCATACTGCGTGGCTGGGACATGCAAGCGGGGGCGACATGAGACGCTTTGTACTGGAACGCTTCGGGCTGACGGGAGTGGTCATCGTGGGCCTGCTGCTGGCTGCGTGCGGCTCGGACGGGTCTGACGAGACGACTGGAGGAAAGGAAGACACGACGTTCCAGCCGCCGGACCAGGACGTAACAGTCCAGCCCGGGCAGGACACGATCACGCCGGCCGACGTGCCGGTCGGCCCTCCCCCCCAGTGCGAAAATGCGCTGCAGTGCCCCGATGACGGGAACCCCTGCACCGTGGCCACCTGCGAGGGGGGATTGTGCGGAACCTTCCCCGCCGAAGGGCTCTACTGCGACGATGCCGACCCCTGCACCCTGAACGATGCCTGTCTGCAGGGAACCTGCAAGGGCACCCCCATGCAGTGTGAGGACGGCAATGCCTGCACCATCGACACGTGCGTCAAGGGGCAGTGCAAGACCAAGGTGGACGAAGGGGAGCAGTGCCGCCTGGTCATCCAGGTGGACGAGCCGGCCCGCGGGGCTGCGCTCACGGGCTTTGGCGAGGTGACCGTTGCCGGAAAGGTGATCTCTCCGGCCGGCCCGCTGGAGTCGTTCACCATCAATGAGTCCTCGGTTTCGGTCGGGGCCGGGGGAGCCTTCGAGGTGGCATTCGAGGCACTGGCCGGGATCAACGTCCTGTCGTTCCAGGCGACCGACTCACTGGGTCGGGCCGACAAGACGGTCCGGTCGTTCCTGTTTGCGGAGGAGTACTCCCCGGTGGGCAGCATGGGAGCACCGACTCTGCTGCCGGCCAGCGGCCAGGCGTACCTGCGGGCCGACGTCTGGGACGACGACGATACCAAGGACGTGGACGACATGGCGACTGCGGTCTACAAGGTCGTGAACAACCTCGACGTGGAGGCGCTCATTCCCTCGCCGCTCATGGCGGAAGGGGAAGCCTCGCTGGGGTGGTGCGAATGGACCGTAGACGTGTCTCAGGTCAGCTACACGCTGGACGAGGTCGACATCAAGCCGACCACCGGAGGGATCATCCTGTCCGGCACGCTCACCGGCTTCCAGGCCTACGTCGATGCCACGGCACCCGACTGGTTCTGTCCCGATGCGCACGGCTGGGTGCACGCGGAGGAGATCTATTTCGAGTCCTGGATCGACGTCGCCGTGTCCGGAGGCAATATCCAGTTCGACGTGGTCAGCGTGGACGTGGAGATCACGGGCGTGTGGGTGGATATGGATGGCGGAATCGCGTCCCTGTTCGACTGGCTCGTGAACTGGTTCTCGGAAGATCTGGCCGCCAAGATCGCGCAGAAGCTCGAGGAGGCTCTTCCGCAGAAGGTGGTCCCCCTGCTGACGTCGACGCTCAATGCCTTCCTGGACAAGACGCAGCAGTTCGAGGTACCGGCGATTCCGGGGACGAAGGGGCCCATGACGCTGGTGCTCAAGGCGGAACCGGCCAAGGCCGAATTCGACTCGGGGGGGGCCGCGTTCGTCGTGAACCTCGGCGTCGGAGCGCAGAAGCAGTCGTCGCACGAGGCACCGGGGACCTTCCTGCGGGGCGACTGCCTCGGGGAGGATCCGGGTACCTTCAACCTCCCCGAGAGCCAGAAGGTGGAAGCCGCTGTTTCGGAGGATCTGCTCAACCAGATCCTGTTTGCCGCCTGGTGGGGGGGGCAGATGGATGTGACCCTCGACGACTCCACTCTGGGTGATGTCCTGACCGACTACGGGATCACCGAGCTGTCGGTCGTGCTGACGCCCTATCTTCCGCCGGTCTACACGACCTGCACTCCCACAGGCAACGGGGAGTTCCAGATGGGCGATCTGCACATCGATGCCACGTTCAAGATGACGGGCCAGCCGTCGACCATGGAGCTCTTCGCCTCGGCCCGGGCCGAGGTGGACATCGTGGTGCTGAGCCAACCATCCGGCAAGGAGCTAGCGCTCACGGTCGGCCAGATGTCGGCACTGGGGCTCGACGTGATCGATGCGGGAGGCATGGTCGAGGGGGGCGAGGACCTGATGGAGCAGCTCCTCTCTGACCTCGTGGTCAACGTCCTGCTGAAGACGTGGCTGGCCGGGGTCGTGGCCTCCTATCCCATTCCGGAGGTCGATCTGGGATCGTATGGAACGTACTTCCCCCAAGGCACGATCGTCACCTTCGAGCCCCTCGCCGCAGAGCACGAGAAGGGCTTCCTTCTCCTCTCCGGCAGCGTGAAGTAGCCCCTCTCCCTGGTCCCCGCTCCCCCCGGGGTCTGCATCGGCATCGGCATCGGCATCGGCATCTGCATCGGCATCTGCATCGGCATCGCACTCGCACTCGTAATCGTAGTCGCAATCGTAGTCGCAATCGTTCCTCCCCTCCTGTAACCTCCCCCCCCCTTTCCGGCTCTCCCCTGGCGGAAGAGGGGGGAAACCGAATGGACCTTGGCGCGACAACGGCATTTCTCGGCGGGTTGCTGACGTTCGCAAGCCCTTGTGTCCTGCCGCTGGTTCCGATCTACCTGTCGGTCCTGGTCGGGGGAGATCTGCAGGCTGCCAACGGAGCGAGCGGGCGGTTTCGGCTGGTGGGTAACGGGCTGATGTTCGTGCTGGGATTCCTGGTGGTCTTCGTGGCACTGGGGCTTGCCGCCTCGGCGCTGGGCCGGTTCCTGATCGTTCACCGGCTGGCATTCCAGCAGGTCGGCGGGCTGCTGGTGTTCTTCTTCGGGCTCAAGTTCCTGGGGCTGGTCAAGGCTTCGTTCCTGGACCGGGAGAAGCGGCTCCAGGTGGGCGGGAACGGGACGATCACGCCGCTGTCCGCTGCGCTCATCGGCTTCACGTTCGCATTCGGGTGGACGCCGTGCATCGGGCCCATCCTGGGCTCCATCCTGACGTTTACCGCAGTGTCCACCCACAGCCTTGGAGCGGGGGCCTGGTATCTCTTCCTGTATGGAGCAGGCGTCGGTCTTCCGCTGCTCGTGGTGGCAGGACTGGCACAGGGGGGCGTCAACTTCCTCCAGCGGCTGTTCCGGTTCATTCCCAGGCTGGAGAAGGCCACCGGCGTCGTCCTCGTGGCGATGGCGGTGCTCATGGTGACCGACAACGTCGGCTTCCTGACCCTGTCGCCCGGTACGGACAGTGCAGACGAGCTGGCGGTCTCCCTGTCCAGAACCCGTTCCGAGGGCGGTCCGGAACGAGACGTCCTGGCGGGCGGGGAGGGTGATGCGGCCTCCAGGACGCCCGCAGGAGCAGGCTCCGGGACGGCCAAGGCGGGAGCGCCAGCGGCCGAAGGGGGGGCGGCGCAATGTGAGGCCTCGTCCGGCTGCGGGCTCGGGGGGGACGAGGACGAGCTGTTCCTGGCCGGGGCGGCACAGACCACCGTGGACGTTACCCGTCTGACTCGAGGTCCGGTTCTGATCGACTTCTATCGCCCCGACTGCCCGGCCTGCCTCAAGATGGTGCCGATTCTCCAGGCCCTGGGCGAGACGTGCTCCGGACGGGGGCTGCGCATCGAGAAGATCGACGTGTCCGTGCCTGAGAACCGGAGGCTTGCCCAGCAGATGGGCGTGCTCGGGACGCCGACCCTGGCCTTCTTCGACGTGGAGGGACGGGAGGTGACCCGGCTCGTCGGAGCCCAGGAAATGGCCACCGTGGAGCGGGCCGTCGGCGTGCTGATGGGGGAGCAATGCGCCGAGTTCAGCCGGATGTAGCTCAATCGTTCAGCGATCGGTCGGGCCGAACCTGCCTGGCTCCCAGCCGAACCCGGGAGCGAGCTGGTGGCGGATTGCGTCACTCCGTTCAAGTCCTGAGCCGGATTGGTTGAACAACCGAGTTGACTCACCGGGAGGTTTTCAGAATAATTGGCGGCGTTCGCTTTCGGGGGAAAGTGCAATGCGCGGCACAGTCAAGTGGTTCAATGACACGAAGGGGTTCGGCTTCATCACGCTCGACGACGGGCGGGACGTGTTCGTCCATTACTCGACGATCACGACCGACGGCTACAAGACGTTGGCCGAAGGGGAAGAAGTGGAGTTCGAGATGCGGGAAGGCCCCAAGGGGCTTCAGGCATCCAACGTCATGAAGGCCGGCTAGCGGGGTGGCGATTTCGTGTTCCTGTTCGAGTAGTTGAAGGTCAGGGCCTGGCCTCCCACCGGAGACGTTTCTCTTTGCGCGACACCGCCTCCCGAATCAGCAGATCCACCAGTTGCGGATAGGAGATACCGGCCGCAGCAGCCGCCTGGGGCAACAGGGACGTCTTCGTGAACCCGGGGATGGTGTTGGTCTCGATAGCGAAGCAGGTTCCATCCTCCCGGATCAGGATGTCCGTTCGGGACATGCCCGAGCACCCGAGAGCGCGGTGGGCCTGGAGGCCGATCTGCTGGCACTTGTACGTGAGGTCGTCTGGAATGGGAGCGGGGCAGATCTCCTCCGAGCCTCCGATCTTGTACTTGGCCTCGTAGTCGAACCAGGCCGACACTTTCGGGCGGATTTCGATGAGGGGGAGCGCCACGGTCCGGTCCTGGTCGGGGTGATCGATGACGGGAGAGGTGACCTCCCGTCCCCGGACGAACTGCTCGACGAGCACTTCGTTTCCCAAGCTCATGAACTCGACGAGGACCTGGCTCAGTCGGGCTTCGTCCTTCACGATCTCCACGCCCACGCTGGATCCGAGCTTGGTGGTCTTGGCCACGACGGGGAGCCCGAGGCGGGCGATGATCGTGGCGGGCAGATCCCCCACCCCGTGCTCGACCTGCTCTCTTCGAACGGAAACTGAGTCCGGCGTGGAGAGCCCTGCGGCCCGATATACGTCCTTGGTCCGCGGCTTGTTCATGGCCAGGCTGGAGGCGAAGTGGTCGCTTCCGGTAAACGGGATGCCCAGCAGGTGGAAGAGGCCCTGCATGGTCCCGTCCTCGCCGTTGGGTCCGTGGAGGGCCAGGAAGGCCACGTCCATGGTCGGTGCGAGGGCGGAAAGGGCCTCGAGCATCGGCCGCGCCGGGGCGTCGCCGACGGTCCAGAGGCCGTCCTTTCCGATCACGACCCGGACGCCGAGGTAGCGCTCCGGCAGGAGGTTCGCCAGGACTCCGGTTCCCGAGTTGACCGACACGTCGTGCTCATGGCTCATGCCGCCCATGATCACTGCAATGGTAAGTCGTGGTGCCATCGATTGCGCCTCCGTTCGGGTCGCACGCGCTGCAGGGGGAGTCTATCACACACGGGCGGCCGGGCAAGTTGCGCAGGCGCCGGCATCCGTGTTACGGTTTTGCGGACGTAGCGGGAGGAGGCATGGAGCGAACCATGGAAGGGATTGCGACGTGGGCCAGGGAGTCGGTGGCGAGGCTGTCGGGCGAGTTGACCGGTGCTCTGGGAAGCAGGCTTGCGGCGGTGGTGGCCTCGGGGGACGCGACGGACGAAGGGGCCGCCGGGGTGATCTCGCTGCTGGTCGTGGTGGACCGGGTGGACGGAGCGGTCCTGGAGGGGGTTGGGGCGGCACTCGGTAGGGCGAAGGTGGGCCGGGTCGAGCCGCCGCTGGTGATGACCGGACAGGAGATCCGCCGCTCGCTCGATGCGTGGCCCGTTGAGCTCGCCTCGATTGCGGCGACGGGCAGGGTCGTGGCCGGGGAACTCGACCTGTCCACGCTGAATGTGCAGCGGGAGGCGCTGCGCCTGCAGTGCGAGCGGGAGCTTCGAGGTCTGGTGATCCACTGCCGGTTTGCGTACCTGGCGAATCGAAAGGACGAAGCACGCCTGGGAGAGATGGTGGCGGGCGGCGCTGCCAGGCTCGTGGTTCTTGCCCGGGCGACGCTGCGGGCAGCGGGGCAGGTGCCGGAAGGACGGGCCGACGAGATCCTGGGGAGACTCGGGAAGCTCGTGGGTGGCTCGTCTGAGCTGCTTGCCGCCGCATGGGCCATGCGACAGGAGAAGCGGCCGAAATGGAGCGGCGAACGGCTGCTGGAGCTTTCGGCACTGCTCGAGCGCTGGGTGGAGGCGGTGGACCGGTTGGACGTTGCGGGGGGAGAGTGATGGCTCGCTTCGAGGAACGATGGGGCCTGCTCGCGATTGTCCTCCTTCTGGCCGCTGCCCCCGGGTGCGGGGAGGAGACGAAGAGTGAAACGCTGCCGGCCTGGACTGCCCCGGTGATGGACCTGGCGCAGGTGGTTCCGGATGGGGATGAAGCTCTCATGAACCGCTACATCCAGGAGCTGGGAAAGGCTGGCGAGCGGGCCCAGATTGCCGTGCTCACGGTGCAGACCACGGGCGGGCAGGACCCGGCGCTCTTTGCCACGAAGGCTGCGGACAAATGGGGCGTGGGCGACAGGGAGAAGGACAACGGGGTGCTCGTGCTGGTGGTTCCGGGAGACCGCGCCTACTTCACGGCCACGGGGCGTGGGGCCGAGGGGGCCCTTCCCGACTCGCTGGTGGGACAGCTCCAGCGGGACGTGCTCGTTCCTGCCTTCAAGGCGGGCCAGTTCGGGCCCGGCCTTCGCCAGTACCTCTTCGAGCTGTCGTCCCGGCTGGTTGGGGCGGACGATGCCCGGCGCCGGGAGATGGCTGGGAAGCTCGGGGTGGAAGCCGGTGCAGCATCGGCCGAGAACCAGGGGGCGCCTGGACAGGGCACGGATGGGCAAGGGGCAGCGGGGCAAGTCGAGGGGGATCCCAGGACGGCCAAGATCGTGTTCGGCCTGTTCGTCGGGATCATGGTCCTCATCAGCCTGTTCACCAACCGGCGACGGGGCGGTCGGGGCCGGTCCGGCGGCATGTTCATCGGCGGCTTTGGCGGCGGGTTCGGAGGGGGATTTGGAGGCAGCTTCGGTGGCGGCGGAGCGGGCGGCCGGTGGTAGGCGGCGGCCTGGCCGACGGGCCCGCAATCGGACGCAGGCGGGTTGCACGCGGGCCGGAATCGATTATCTAGTACAGAGTTGACCTTGTGGAGGGAGCGCAATGAACGGAGTGCCGGGTAGCAGCGGAGCGGGTTGGAAGATGGGATGTCTCGCGGTGATCGGCGTGGTGGTGTTGCTGGCCGTGATCCTGGGGGTTGCGTTCGTCAACCTCTACAACAAGTCCGTCAAGATGGACGAGGGGGTCAAGGAGAAGTGGTCTGAGGTGGAGAACCAGCTCAAGCGTCGCTACGACCTGATCCCGAACCTCGTGGAGACGGTCAAGGGCTATGCCGCGCACGAGAAGGAGGTCTTCACCCGGATCGCGGAGGCCCGTGCCGCATACTTCTCGGCCAAGGACGTGGGGGAGAAGGCCAAGGCAGCGGGGGACCTGGAGCGCTCGCTCTCCCGGCTGCTCATGCTGAAGGAGACCTACCCGCAGCTCAAGGCGGACCAGAACTTCCTCAAGCTCCAGGACTCGCTCGAAGGGACCGAGAACCGCATCTCCTACGCCCGCACCCAGTACAACGAGGCGGTCAAGGAGCTCAACAGCTTCGTCCGGTCGTTCTTCGGCCGGTTCTTTGCGGCCTTCGCCGGCGTCAAGGAGGCGGAGTACTTCGAGATTCCGGAAGAGCAGAAGGAGCAGATGCAGCAGGCCCCGGCGGTGAAGTTCTAGAGAGCTAGATACCCCCAAACATCTCCAGGTACCGCCGAAACACCCCGGAGCACCGGGGCTTCCAGGGGCAATTCCCGCAGGCCGGGATCGCGGTCTTGTCCGGTGGCACGTGGATCGGCCGTTTCTCATCAGCCGGGTCCGCGAATTCCCGCAGCTCGGGAAGCACGCAGGTGGGGATGCCGCAGAACTCGGGAAGGACCGCTTGCAGGCCCAGGTCGCGGGCGAGCCGCAGGGCCGACAGGACGGCCGCTGCGGCATCCGAATAGCGCAGCATGGTCTCGTTCCTGTTTTCCCAGGCCAGGCCGATTGGTGCCACGAACGAGACTGACAGCAGGAAGGGCGGCCGGGACTGCCGGGCCAGGAATTCCACGAATCGGGGCAGATCCTCGACGTTCTGCCGGCAGACCACGAAGTTGACGATGACCCGGAAACCCGACTCCAGCAGGTGAATCAGGCCGTCCAGGTGGGCTCGGGCCAGGTCAGAACGGCGAGTCACTGCGGCCAGGACGTCGGGGGTGCTCCCGTGGGCCGAAACCAGGACCTCGTCAGGGGCTGTGGCCTCGAGCAGTGCCCATGGGGCATCAGAGGGGCTGAGAGGCCCATCGGCAGGGAAGGCGGATCGCGTGGGATCGGAGCGAGGATCTCCGTCTGCGATGCCTTGGCCGAGCCGTGGATGCGGTCGCCTGAGGCGTGATGGCGCCAGGCCTGCCTGGACGGCGTTGGTCTGGAGGCAGATGTAGGAGAAGCCGAGGCGGCGGGCCTCGGCCGTGAGCTGCGGAAGCCAGGGGACCAGCAACGGCTCCCCCCCGGAAATGACCAGCTTGCGGGTTCCCATCGAGCGGGCCTGCTCCAGGAGCGAAACGGCCGAGGCCAGGTCGACGGTCAGATTGTCGGCACCGAGCCAGGAGTTGCAGAATACGCAATGCTCGTTGCACGCCAGCGTGACTCGGATCTCGAGCTGGTCCGTGCCGAAGATCAGCGTGGGACCGGCCTTGACTTCCGGAGGTGGGGTGGGAACCGCAGCGAGGGCCGCAGCGAGGTGCTGGAGCAGCAGGTCGCCTCCCCGTGGAAGCTCGCCCCGGTAGCCCACCGACCAGGCCCCCGACCGTGCAAAGCACGGCTCGTCGGAAGCAGCCCGGACCCAGGCCGTGAACGAGAGATCCTCGCGGCGTACGGCGAGCAGAGTGCGGTCTCCTTCGTGGGAGACGGACTCGAGTGCCCATCCCGCACTGCATGCAGCGTTGGACAGGAGCCTGGTCAGGTCGGGCTCGAGCCCGGCCTCGGGAGAGCTCCCCTGTTTGCGACTCACACTCCCTCCGCGACGGCGAGCTGACGCATGGTCTCCAGAGCGAGCTGAACGGCCAGCTCGACGGCCTTGTCCGCTTCATCGGACGGAGCAAACGGACGGTCGTCTCCGATGATCCCGAGGACGGTTCCGGCCAACACGTCGGGCGGCGTGGCCCGGGCCTTGCGCAGCTCATGGGAAAACAGGGATGCCAGCACGTACAGGTGACTCGACTCCATCTCGGAGGCCACCACGCCGGCATCGGCCAGCACGCGCATGTACTCGTGGTTGCTCTGACGCATCGGTCCTGCTCCGAACTCGCGTGCAAACAGCGAGTCCTTGGCATGGATGATACCGTAGCGGATCCGCTTTTCCAGGCGGAGCTTGCGGACTGCGGCCTGCGAGGCCGCCACCATGGCCGCCGAAGCTACGGCCGGATACTCCCCCGGCACGTACAGGTGGGAGGTCTTCTCGTCCCGCACGGCCGCCGTCGCCACCACGAGGTCGCCGACCCGGATGTAGTCGGGCTGAAGCGACCCCGCCGTTCCCACGCGCAAGATCCTCCGGGCTCCGAGCCGAACCAGCTCGTTGACGATGATGTCGAGGCTGGGCGTGCCCATGCCGGAGCAGACCGAGGCCACATCGAGGTGGCGCTTCCCCACCCGCAGCCTTCCCAGGTACAGGTTGTGCGCCCGCTTGCTCGGCCGGACGACCACCGACTCGAAGTGCTCGGCGATCTCCTTGGCGCGGCCGTCGGAGCCGGGGAGAAACACGTAGCGTCCCAACGCACCGTTGCCGGCCAGGTCATCCGCTGTCGCCTTGATGTGGTGAGGCACGAAAGGTCCCGTCATGTCCATGCTCATCTCCTCCAGGGGGGCAGCAAGCCCCGATTCCATTCCTCTAGTGACCTCTGTCCGGCAGGATGCCTCGCAGCGTGGAAAGCCGCTGCTCGCACACCGCCTCGAGCGCCTCCGATGTCTGGGCCTGGCGCAGGAATTCCGGGGTCCAGCGGGCCTGGCAGGAGCTCCAGAGCTCTTCCAGGAACCCGTCGTCGGTGCCGGGCCACTCCCGGTGCTTGACCTCGAAGAACCGTTCCCGGTCCGCGTAGTCCCGTTCGGGCCATCGCTCCTTGAGCGCCTCGGCCAGTGTGTATCCCCGGCGGGCAAGCTGCTGCACCTGCTCCCAGTAGCGGATCACGTCGTTGAAGTACTCGGCCACGTCAAAGGCACGACTGCCCGCATCGTAGATCGCACACCGCTCGAGCGGGGGCCCGAACGCGGTGTACTGGGAGGCCTCGAATTCCGGGGAGAGCAGCGCATGCCGCTTGATGAGGTCGGTCCCCTGGATGGCAATCATGAGGTGCGTGGAGGAATCCACGAGTCGAAGCTTCGATTCCAGGTAGACCACGTGGGTCTCCCGGTAGCCGGGGAAACGTGCGGCCAGCCGGGTGTGCACCTTCTCCAGGACCTTCTCGATCTTGTGACAGCCGATGGTGAAGAAGACGACCCCGGTGATCGGGGTATCGGTCGTGTCGAGGTGCTGGACGATGACCTCGAAGCCGTTGTCGACGGTGACTCCGGTGGCCACGACGTCGCCGACCAGGAGGACCGAGCCCTTGGGGATCTGCATCTTGCGATACATGTCCTCCTTGACGACCCAGCGCCCCTCCTTCCTCGAGCGCTGGGAGCTCATGAAGCAGGTGGCGTGGAGGTTGCTTCCCAGGGCATCGTGCAGGGCATTGCGCAGGTCGAAGTTGAGCCCGCCGCGCAGGAAGTTCATGATGCAGAGCTGGGCCGAGGAGACAGAGCGGAGCAGGGACATGAACGGGGCGGTGGAAAGGGCGGCGGCCATGGCCTCCCGGAGCTTCTGGGAGAACTCCACTCCGACTACTTCGGGCTGGTTGCAGACCGCGATGGACTGCGGCGTGCTGACGACCCATCGCTGGACTGCTCCCTGGTGCTCGCCGAGCAGGCGGTACCAGGATACTCTGGGAGAACGACTCACAGCCTCAAGGTACTGCATCGTGTGCCTCCTTTCGTGAAGATGCCTTGTAGATTCCGATGCGAAGACCGGGCATGGACATGCCGGTCCCCGAGATGAAATCCGAGGTGTAGGGGCGGTTGTCCACCAGGGCCTCGCAGACCGGCTCCAGGCGGGTATGCCGGAGGACGGTCTCGCAGGAGATGGCGATACCCGGATCGCCGACCCGGTAGCAGTTGAGCCCGAGGAAGACGTACCAGGGCGCCTCCTCGCCCGGGGTTCCGCTCGAACCGTCGAGGGGCACGGGCGAGGCTCCATCGGACTTCCGAATCTGCGCCCAGGCGGCCGGTCCGAGGGGAGCCACCCGGCTTCCCTGCGCGGCATCTCCGAACGAGTCAAGCAGGTAGCCGCTCCGGTGCAGGGTGAAGAGGTCCACCGGGACGGGAACGGTGTCGCCCGGAAGCAGGACAGGCACGATGTCCGCCGGCAAGTACAGAGTGGTCCGCTCGGGTAGCCGCTCGAGACACTCGGCCAGGAATCGGTACTCCTGCTGCTGATCATAGTCGAGCCTGGCCACAGGGAGCAGGCACAGGGGAAGGAACGGCAGGAGACCAGCACCGCAGACCAGGGGGCGCAGGCGTGCGGACAGGGGGCGCAGCAGGGGCCCGATTCCGGCCCCGGCGAGCAGGGCAAACGGGACCGTGGCCGGCACCTGGGTCCGAAGCCCCTCGAAGGGGAGCTCTCCTGTGGCCTTGGCCGAGGCGGCGGTGACGACTCCCCCCAACCAGAGCACCAGCAGGATTCGGCTCAGACGGTCCTCCCGTCCCTTGCCGCCGACGAGCCCGATCGATGCGCCGATGATGGCCGTGAGCGGAACGAGCTTGGGGTTGAAATGCCAGAACGGGACCGTGCGGAACGTCTCTCCCCCCTCGAACCAGGGTATCGTGGACATCGGGATCAGGAACGGCGGACCGAAGACGGCAAGCCCGGCCGCGCACAACGCCACGGTCAGGAGGAGACCGGCCCGCAACGACCGGGAATCGAACCAGTCCCCGATGAACGGAACCTGGGCCGGGACGACCAGCAGCGCCGACAGGGCAGCGGTGCCTCCCAGCAGGTGCGGGACCCGGTGGAAGCCCAGCTCGCCGCCGCTCGCCTCCGACATCCGGGGAAACAGAACGGACAGGTAGGGGCCCAGCGCCAGGAGGGCCAGCCCGATCGGGACCGCGAGGCACGCCACGTCCGCAAGAACGGTCGCCACGGATCGAGTCGGCAGGGCCTGAGCCTCGCGATGCCGGCACGGGACGAAGAGCGGAAGCGCCAGGGGCACGAGGAGGAACGCCATGGCCTCGGGCCGGGTCTGGACCGCCAGGAACAGGGAGACGGCAAGCCCGGCCAGGGAGAGACGGGACCGAGTGGCCAGGCGGTCGATGGCGAACAGGACCACCCAGGGCGCAAGGGCGAAGTAGCCGATGGAGAGGCTGTCGGCCCGCGCCAGCAGGAGCACCGGTGGCAACGTGGCCGACACGAGCCCGGCCACCAGCGCCACCGCACCGCACCGGAACCACTCGGCAGCCAGCAGCACGATGCCCGCACAGCCGAGCAGGGTCAGGAAGAGCGAGACCGCGGCCCATGCGTCCGGGGTGCGGCCGATGACCTTGACCAGGCCGGCCACGAGGACGGGTACTGCCAGCGGATAGTCGGAGGGGAACGCCCAGTGCCATTCGAGGTCCGCGATGCGGTACGCGGAGACGATGTGGGCCAGTCCGGTGTAGGTGCTCAGCACGGGCAGACGGGGGCTGAAGGCAAGCGCCATGGCCAGGGCCACGAGCACGGTGACGGTAAGCGGGACGAGCGCCGATCCCCGGCCGGGCAGGCCCTCGCGCAGGAACCGGTGGGCCCGGGCGGCAGCAAGGGCCAGTAGCGCGGGCCAGCCGAGCGCCAGCAGGAGGATGATCAGCGGATATGCCCCGGCGCCTTGAGCAGCCAGGGTCTGGGATTCGGGCATGTTGCCACTCCGCTCGACAGACCACGCCGGGGGCCATTCTAACACGAACCTGCGGTTCGGCAATGTAGGGGGGCTTCTCAGTCGCCCGAGTCCAGCAGGAACAGAAGGACTGCGGTGGTGAACGTGGCGGATGCGGCGGCGTAACCGCCAATCGCCGTGTATCGCCAGGCATCGGCATCGCTGCGCAGGTCGAGGGTACCCTGGTCCATGCGATCCATCTGGTGATTGTAGTAGAGGTTGGAGGCCACGCCTCCGGCCAGGAAGAGTGCGGCGGACGGGAGCAGGACCCAGCGGGCCACGGCCATGGACGATACGGGGTCGGATGGAATCGTGGGGTCGTCCAGGAGGTAGCGCCCCCTGTCCGGGCGAACCGGGCGGGACTGCCCGTCGGGAGAGACGAGGAGCGCATCCCCCTTGTGCGGGACCAGAAGCACCCCGGTAGAGCCGGTCTTGCGGGCCAGGTCCGCGGCCATCCGTCCCTTCAGCTCGGCCGGGAGGTCGTCCCGTGCCGTGGGAGCCGGAGCCCCCGGCAGAAGCATCCCCTCGAGCGGCAGGTCGGGGCGGTCGAGGTGGAGCTCCTCGGTGAGTCGGATTCTGCGGACCCACGAGCGTAGGGGGCCGCATTCGTACCAGACGGCGTGCTCCCCGGGCGGAAGCGGGCTGCGGGCTGCGGGCAGCAGGGCCATTCCGTCGACCATGAGCAGCCAGTCCCCCTCGCACTCCGGGGCCGGCGTGACCAGGTCCACGTGCGGCCCGACGTTGCGGGCCACCTGCTGCGCCCGGTCCGCGAGTGCCGGGGGAAGGTACCGCACCGAAGGTTCCATGTCGGGCATGTGGATCGCCAGCCAGGTAGCGACCTCGTCGCCGGCCGCCGCATCCCGGGTCGCTTCCAGGCGGAACACGGCCAGGAGCAACGCATAGGTCCTTGCCCGGTCGGACGGAGAGGTCGGGAGCAGGTCGGGACGATCACGCACCTCCCGGTAGCAGGCCAGCAGCCCTTCCGTGCCGGCCGCCACGTCATCCCCGTAGTACTTCGAAGCGGCTTCGTCGAGGCGGGCGGCCCAGGCTGCCCGTGCCTGGGAGTCCAGCGGGCGGGAGTCCGAGGGGACCAGCTTGCGCAGGTCGTCGGCCGCGACCCGTTCACAGGAGGTCTCCACGTCGGGGGATTGCGGCGCGCCGCCCCCGTTCGTTGCCTCGGGTACCACGGCAATCCGGCAGGCCGGGCGATCGTGGGCGCAGGAGCAGAAGCCCAGGACCGCAATCCCTGCCGTCGCCGCGATGCCGAGCGCAGCGCTCAGGCCGTCGTGCGGGAATCGACCGGGGCCCTGGTGCCGCTCGTGCATTGCCATCGGACCGTCCTCAGCATCCGCACCACTGGCAGATGTCCTCACAGCAGTCGCCGTATTCGCTGCAGTAGTCGTCGCAGTAGCAGTCTCCCGACTTGCCGCCGCAGAACCCCTGGCACGAGTTGCCCGTGGTCCCGGTCGTCTCCACCGTGGCTGTCAGGGTGTACGTGGTTCCAAACGTCCCGGAGATGCTCAGGACGAGGGAGCCGGTCGGCGAGAGCGACTGCTGTCCGTTGCAGGTCCCGAACGAGCAGACCAGCCCGGTGGACTGGCCGGGGTTGGAGGACGGGAAGAGCTGGGCGCTCACCGCGGCATCGGACGGGTAGGTGAGCTTCACGGTCACCTTGCCCGAGCCGGACGGGAACGAGAAGAAGTCCTTGTCACAGCAAAGGGTGAGGCTGGAGAGCGTCTGAGTGCTGGAGATACTCTTGGCCTGGGCGGCCGAGTCGTTGGGCTCGTAGGCATCCTTGGTGCAGCCGGCGCCGCTTTCCTTGAGGATCTCGAGCTTGTAGCTGTTGGAGGTGGTGTCCTCGGGATAGCCGACCACGATGAGGTGGACCTTGCCGGCCTCGGCAGCCCCGTTCATGGCCACGGTTTCGTAGTCGGTGGCGGGCTTGGCGCTCTGGTCGATGACGTTCTCCCCGGTCTTGTCCATGAGGTACAGGTCGAGATCGCCGGCCGAGTCGGTGAAGCTGATGCCGGCAGCGAGCTCCTCGCCGCACTGGAGGTCCACCGCGTACACGTCGGTATCGCCGGGGCAGATGGTCAGCCCCTGGATGGGGGTCCCGGTCAGGTCGGCGGGTCCCAGCAGCGTGGCCTGGGAGAGGATGTCGTTGGGCTCCTTGGCATCCTTGGTGCAGCCGTCACCCTGATTTCGGGTGACGGTGAGCACGTAAGGAGATGCGTACTTGCCGGCACCGGTGCCGACGATTCGCAGCAGATACGTGCCTGCCCCCACGGTCGTGTAGTCCACCAGCTCCTCGTCTCCGACGCCGGGGGCGTAGAACACCGGCTTGTCCAGGTTGGACTGGCTGTAGAGGGCCATGTCGAGGTCGCCGAGCGGATGGCTGAAGGTGATGACCGCGGTGAGATGCTCTCCGGACAGCAGCTCGAGCTTGAACCAGTCCTCGTCGATGGGCGAGGTCGCTGTATCGCAGATGGAGAGCCCCTGGAACGTCCCCTGGTTGATCACCGGTGCCGACTTGGGCTCGTTGTTGGCCGGCTCGTACTGGTCGTCGCTGCACGAGCCCTCCTCCCCCTTGACCAGGATGGTGACCGAGAGCTTGACCGAGTAGGAGCCGTCCGACACCAGGAAATTCACGGTCACGGTCTTGCCCGAGTAGGACTGCCCCGGGACCCAGGTGAACACGTGCGTCGACGGGTTGAACTGGGCTCCGGACGGGAGCTCCCCCTGGTACGCGATGGTGAGCGAGTCGCCGTCCGGATCGGAGGCCTTGATTTCAAAGGTCACCTGCTTGCCTACGACTGCGTCGATGGGGGCGATTTCCTTGACCTCGGGCGGATGGTTGGACTGTTCCCCCCCTTCCACGACGAGCTTGACCTCCATCTGGTCGGACAGGCTGCCGTCGGTGACCTGGAAGTTCACCCGGGCAGTGGTTCCGGCATCGGCAGCCGTCGGAGTCCAGCGGAACAAGGCATTGGGCGCATCGAAGGTGGCCCCGGCCGGCGGAGTCCCCTGCAGCGAGAAATACAGGTTGTCCCCATCTTCGTCCGTCGCATCCAGTCGCAGCTCGTAGAGGATGCCCACCTTGAGGAACTGGTCCCCCGGATTCTGGAGCTTGGGAGCATGCTGGGTCTTGCTCGACACGGCCCGAAGCTCGACGGTCTCGCTGTCGAAGTCCTTCATGTCGGACACGACGAAGGTGACGAAGTAGGGACCGCCCGGGGCGGAGGGTTGCCAGGAAAACCGCCCCTCGGGCTTGTAGAACTTGGCCTCGGCGGGCATGTCGCCGTAAACGGAGAAGGTGAGGGGGTCACCGTCCGCGTCGTCGGCCGCAAGGATGATCTCGAGCGGCTCATTGACCTGGACCTCCTTGTTGCCGACCTTGTGCAGCTTGGGCGGATTGTTGCCGCCGTTGGGTTTGACCGGGATGTCGGCAAAGACGGAGGCATCCGCGTCGGTGGTGGCCTCTTCGCCGGTGGAATCGCCACCGCAGGCTGGAGCAAGAAGCGCCACGACGAGGGCTGTGGCCAGGAAGGACGCAACGGGCCGAAGATGAGAGCGCATCGAAACCCCCTACCCGCCGGAGCGACCCGCCGATCCCTGCAACCCGTCCGGCAAGGGTTGTTGACCAGGGTCGGATTTTATCCTGTTCAGATCAATGTGCAACTCCCCGCCCCGTCACGCCTCGCCCGGGGCAAACGCCCGGACCTGGTCGATGTCGGCCGCATCGGTCAGCAGCATGACGAGCCGATCGACTCCCAGCGCAATGCCGACGCAGTCGGGCAGGAAGGGCAGAGCGGCGACGAACGTGGAGGGGAACGGGAGGGGCCTGCGCCCTGCCCGACGGATGGCCTGTGCGGATTCCAGGAACCGGCAGCGCTGGACGACCGGGTCGGACAGCTCCATGAAGCCGTTGGCGAGCTCGAGCCCCTCGACATACAGCTCGAGTCGGAGAGCCACCCGGGGATCCTCCGGACACAGCCGGGCCAACGATGCCTGCGGGAGCGGGTAGAACGCCAGGATCTCCGGTCGTCCCCTGCCCAGGTGAGGCTCGACGCGCTCGACCAGGTCGATGTCGAACCGGTCCGCGTCGAAATGCTCGACCGGGTCCCAGCCGGCATGTTGCAGGAACGCGTCCCGCACGGTCACGACCCGGTACGGGGGGGCAAAGTCGACGCGGTGCCCCCGCCACACCACCCGAAGGTCCCCCGGGACCTGACGGGCCGCTGCCGAGAGCAGCCGCTCGAGGTCGAGCCTCAGGGAATCGAGCGTCCGGGCCTTGCGATACCACTCGAGAATGGTGAACTCGGGAACGTGACGTTTGCCCCGCTCCCCCTCGCGAAACGAGCGGCCGATCTGGAAGATGCGGTCGAAGCCGGCGGCCATCAACTCCTTCATCTGGAGCTCGGGCGACGTGGCCAGCACCCCCTTGCCGCAGCGCACCGGGACGATGTGCTCCTCCGGTGCCACGGTGGACAGGAGCAACGGGGTCTCCACCTCGACGAACTTCATCTGGTGAAACACCCGGCGGATCGCTCGGAGAACGAGATCCCGGCAGACGAGCCGCTCCTTCCGGGATTGCAGCAGGTCGAGAATGGGGGGACGGCCCCGGGCCATCTACCGCTTGACTCGCTCGACGTAGGCCCCGGTACGGGTGTCGATGCGAAGTGTCTCCCCCTTGTTGATGAACAGGGGGACCTGGACCACGAGACCGGTTTCCATGGTCACCGGCTTGGAGGCCCCGGCCGCGGTATCGCCCTTGACTCCGGGTTCGGCCTCGGCCACCAGGAGATTCACGAAGTTCGGGAGATCGATGGAGATCGGGTGGCCGTTGTACACGAGCCCCTTGACCACCATGCTCTCCTTGAGGAAGTTGAGCGCATCGCCGGCCGCGTCACGGCGCAGGTCGAGCTGCTCGAAGGACTGCGTGTGCATGAAATGGAGGAAATCCCCATCCGCATACAGGAACTGGAGGTCGGACTCGGTCACGTCCGCAGTCTCGAAGCGCTCGCCCGACCGGTATGTGCGGTCGTAGAGCTGTCCCGTGCGCAGGTTCCGGAGCTTGCACTTGTACAGCGCCTGCCCCTTTCCCGGCTTGACGAAATCGAGCTCGGCGATGAGATGCGGAATGTTGTCGATCAGCACGGCTAGGCCCTTCTTCAACTGGCCGGCATCAATGACTCCCATGGCTCGTCTCCTCTGTTGCTCACCAGACGGAAATCGGCGTAGGCATAGCGCCAAGCCGCTAGAATTGCAAGCGGATTCAAGTGTCGCGGCATCAGTCCTTGTCCGCCAGCTTGGCAGCGAGACGGCGCAACAGCGACGACCCCTTGCGCTTGTCGTCCTTCCCGTCCGGATCCGGATGAGGCTCCCCGTGAGGATGGGGACCGGCACCGGTCCGATTTCGCTCCGCTTCCCGGCGGGCAAGCTCCCGGGCCTTGTCCGCTGCGGGGGAAGCTCCGGAATACCGCACGTTCTCGAGCTGCTCCCAGGCGGCCCGGCTCACCTTCACGCCGAACATGTCCACCACGTCGTCGTCGTGTCCAGGCCCGGCCGGCCTCGGCGCTGGACCGGGCCTGGCCGCGGCCCCCGTCGGAACCGCCGCACCTCGCTGAGTGCTCCCATTGGCGACGCCATGTCCCGGGATCAAACCGTCCCGGGTGATCGGGCCGGTGCGCCGTGCGTGGGCGTTGATGTCGTCCTGTGTGCGCCGGACCAGCGCCTCGATGTTGTCCTGGGTGCGGCGCGCATGGGCGTTGATGTCGTCCTGCGTGCGCCGGACCAGCGCCTCGATGTTGTCCTGGGTGCGCCGGGCATGCCCGTCGATCCCGTCCGGAGCTCCCGAGCACGACATCCCGCGGCTCGGCACGGCCAGGTGCCCGGTGTGGAAATCGTAGAATGCCAGCTCCCCATCGATGGGCCCGCTCGACGGAATCGCCGAGCCATTCACGCAAACCGCAAGCACGGTCTGAAGAAACTCGAGCAACGCAGTCATTCCCGTCGGGCTGGTGGCCTTCTCCCAGTGAAGCACGAAGAGATTTCGCCCCGCATACTCCCGCCCCACCGAGGCAAACAGCTGGACCGTGTTGACCTGATTCCTGAGACCGGTCGGCTGGAGAACGATCGGCTCCCCCTGTGTCAGCTTGCACGGAGCCAGGACGAGCCCGACCCCGGCCTTGATCGCCTTGAGCGTCACGACGAACTGCTGTCCGCTGTGCCTGGCCCGCAGGGCTACATCGACGTTGCGCTGGCTGCCGTTCTGTCGCTCGTCCATCCCTGATCCGTTTTGCCCGCGTGGCTCTGCGGTCCCTTTCACACTCGTCCCAGGTTGAAGACGAATGGTAGCCAACGCTCCCTCCCGGTGCAAGTGTTCTTTCACTTTCTTCGTGAAATCAGACAGTAATTCCGCCGCCACAAGACATACCTAACAAAAACAACATCGGACATCTCACATTTCCCTCTTTCCGGTCGTCGGGGGGCGCCGGACCAGCGAAGCGACGTGGGCGGTTGAGAACGCGTCCTGACGGATCTATAGTATCACTCGCGTTGAGGAGGCTCTCGATGCTGGTGTCTGCGTTGAGCATTGCGGCAAGCTCGGTCCTGTTTCCGCCACCAGGGTTGTTCGGCGGGATCAGCTCCGGGGAGATCCTCGTAGTGCTGGTGGTGGTGCTCTTCATCTTCGGCCCCAAGCAGCTTCCCGATCTGGCCAGGACCATTGGCGAGGCGCTGCGGGGGGCCCGCAAAGCGGCCGAAGATCTCAAGGAAGAGATTGGATTCGACGAGCTGATGCGGCCGGATGGTCGCAGACGCCCCCAGAGACCCGTCCCCCCGGTGATCCCGCCACCGCCGGCCCGCCCCGGGGGGCCTGCGCTGCCGCCGGCCTCTCCCGCAACACCTTCCGAAGGGCACGCCGCACCCCCTGCTTCAGCGCCCTCCGAGGCACCCGGTAAAGAGGAGCGCTCCGCCTCCGCCTCTGAGCCTTCCGAGGCACCGGGTGAAGAGCGGCTCTCCGCCTCCGCCTCTGAGCCTTCCGAGGCACCGGGCAAGGATCCTGGGTCCCCGGCGGAGGCGCCATGACCGACGATTCTGCGGATGGAACCCGTGCGGAAGGGCTGACCTTCTGGGAGCACCTGGCGGAGCTGCGAAGCCGTCTCATCTACATAGCGGTTTCGCTGCTGGTGGGCCTCTTCGTAGGCTGGGGCTTTCGAGAGGAGCTGTTCGCCCTGTTGACGGCACCGGTGCGGGAAGGGCTTGCGGTCCACGGCATTCATCGCCTGACCGCGATCGAAGCGGCCGAAGCGATGGTGGTCTATCTGAAGCTGTCGCTCGCTGCAGCCATCGTGCTCGTGGTGCCGGTCGGCCTGTACCAGCTCTGGGCATTCGTTCGGCCGGGGCTTCTCGAGCGGGAGATCCGGCCGATGCGTCGGGTCGTGGTGCTGGCGTTCTTCATGTTCGTGCTCGGTGTGCTGTTCTGCTACCGGCTGGTTCTGCCGCTGGTGATGGAGTTCCTGGCCGCGTTCACGTTGGGGAGCGGCGGCGTGGAGTTCCAGGTGACGATGGACAGCGCCTACTCGACCGCGCTGCTGTTGCTGGTGGGGTTCGGCCTGGTGTTCGAGCTTCCGCTGGTGATGGTGCTGCTGGCCACGACCCCTCTGGTGGACTGGCGTAAGTACCTGAAGTGGATCCGGTATGCGGTGGTGATGGCGTTTGTCGTGGGTGCGGTGCTCACTCCGCCGGACGTGCTGTCGCAGTTCCTGATGGCGGTTCCGCTGTGCGTACTGTATGGCGTGGGGATCTTCCTTTCCTACCTGATGGAGCGACAACGGCTGAAAGGGGGGGATGCGCCGAGAGGGCTCGACTGGGGCTTGCTCGGCATGCTGGTGGTGCTGCTGGGACTTGCTGCGTTGCTGCTGCTCCCCCGGTCGCTGCCGGCGGTTTCCTTCCTGCCGTACGGTGCCGAGAGCGTCGAGTGGAGCGCCGCAGGTGCGATCCCTCGCTGCGGCGGATTGGAACGGGGCCTTCCGGCCGAAGGTCGGGAGTGGGCCTGTGCGAGATATGCGGAGGGAAGCCTCCTGGTCGGCTCCGGGGATGAGCGCTGGGACGATGGGGCATGCAGCAATCAGGACGGGGGGCAGACGGGGACCTGTGCGGTGGACGATGAGCTGCTGGTGGCCGGGCAACACCTGCTCGTGGCGCGCTACCTGCACAACCGGCGCATGAGGCTGGTGGATTCGGATCCCGTCCTGCCGCCGGACGAGGCCACGGAGAGTCTCTGGGTCAGCCTGCGTCGGACCGAGGGGCGCCAGCCTCCGTTTGCCCGGATTGCCCGCGTCGGAGAGGATCCGGAGCGGCTGCGCGTGGACCTCTCGTTTGCCGATGCCGAGCGGGCCCGGGAGTTTGCGGCTGCACTGGAAGAAGGCAAGGAGCTCCCGGCCGCTGCCGTGGCTGGGGGAGCCGACCGACATTCCCGGATTCAACAGGCCCTCCTGGAGCTGACCGCCGTGGTGGAGGAGATTGCCCGGAGCACCCGGTCCGGTACCACGGATCCTGCTGTGGCATCGCCCTCGCCATCCGCCGGGCATGGTGAAAGCCAGGCCGCGTCCGGCTCCAATGCGTCGCGGCCGGCCGGCCTGGAAGCCCGCCTGGCCCAGGTGAAAGCCCTTCTTGCCGATGCCGAGCAACAGGAGCTCGGGCCGCATCGCCTGGCGGAGTGCGGCGGAGCGGCTTGCGCCTATGCCGTTCTCTCGGACCTGCTGCCGGCACCGGAGGAGGTGCAGGCACAGGGGAGACTGGTCACCGCCTGGTACCCGGCCGATACCGAGCTGAGCAGATTCGTAGGCCTCCTGGGTCTGTGAGTCAGGGGTAAGGGGCTACCGCTCCGGTAGCGTCTCCATGAGGCAGCATACCGCCCGGGATTCGATCTCGGCCCGAACGATGCGGTCCGCTGAGTGGGCATCGTCCAGCCTGCGGAACGAGGCGGCATCGAGCCCGTGCTTGGGGGGGATTTCCTTGAGCAGCCCGCCAACCTTGTCAGGCTTCCCGGTGGAGAGGCAGAGGAACTCCGTCTTGGCCTCGATGTAGCGCCCGAGATCGGGACTTGCCGCGACCGCTGACGCCAGCTTCTCGAGATCGGAGGCCACCAGCGGCTCAGCCTTGAAGTTCTTGACGGATGCCCGGATGGCAAGCTCGTCGATTTCCCGGATGGCATCGTTGGCTACCCGGAGGCCCCGGAAGGTCTCGACATCCTGGGACGTCAGACGAAGCTGAGCCAGACGGGCCGAGCTCAGCTCGGAGAGCCTGTGCCCCCGCCAGCCCCCCTGGAGCCGGGCACCAATGACCTTTCGCGGCAGCGACGTGTCGGGCAGGTCGCACCACCGGCCCAGCTGGAACCGATCGTCTCGAGGCAGGTCCGCCAGCGGGGCCTCCGCTTCTTTCGGCGGCGTTGCGGTCGACGAGGAATCCGGGGAGGTCGACGAGGCCTTCTGCTCGCTCTCAGGAGCCTTGCCGGCCGGCTCGCCAAGGCTCGGCACGTCCTTGACCGCGGCCGAGTCGGCGGATGCGACCGGGGAGGTCGATGGAGTAGACGCCGGCTTGTCTTCCTGGCCCCCGGACAGCAGGAGGACGGCCAGCCCGCCGGCGATCAGGACGAGTGCCACGACGGACAGGAGGATCCACTTCCTGCCGGACGCACCCGCCTTGGGAAGGGGGGCTCCAGTTCCCCAGGAGTCGGTCATTCCCTTGCCCGCCGCCGTACCGGCTCCGCTCCCGGTATCGAGCGGTTCCGGGGCATCGGTCGTCTCCTCTTCGTAGATTCCGCTCGGTATCTGCGGGCCGCCCGAGGCAGGGGTGACCGGACCGTTGGGGCGATCCCGCTCGGTCGCAGCCTCGGGTCGTGTGATCAGCTTGGAGGACGTGATCTCGGTGGTCACGTCGATCCCTTTCTCCTGGAGATTCAACTTGGGGATCTCCAGGGCCGGGACCGACTCCAGTCCGACCTCACCGCCGGCCCGGACGAGCGCCGCTGCCAGCTCCTGGGCCGATGCGAAGCGGTTGTCCCGGTGCCGCTCGAGGCAACGGAGCACCAATTGATCCACGACCGGCGGAAGGTCGGGACGAATCGTGGTGAGCGACGGGGCCGCCTCGGTCAGCACGCGGCGCATGATCTCCGCCACCGTGCGCCCTGCAAACGGCACCTGCCCCGTGAGCATCTCGTGCATCATCACGCCCAGCGAGAACAGGTCGGCCCGAGCATCGACGGTGCTGGAATCCTCGAACTGCTCCGGAGCCATGTACTGCGGCGTGCCGAGCATGGAGCCTGCAGTCGTCACCTGCGAGCCGACCAGGTGGGCAGCCAGCTTGGCAATCCCGAAGTCCATGAGCTTGGGAATCGCCTCCCCTTTCACCCGGTGGAGGTAGACGTTGGACGGCTTGAGGTCCCGATGCACGACTCCCTGTTCGTGCGCGTGCGCCAGCGCTTCCGCCAACGGCAGACAGATGCCGAGCACTCGAGCCGTCGGGACGCGCCCTCCAGCCTCCTGGAGGTACAAGTTCAGGGGACAGCCGTCGAGCAGCTCCATGACCATCCCGCTGGCATCGGGAAGCTCGAGGATGTCCTGGACCGCGAGGATGTTGGGATGGCGCAGGTTGGCCTGGATCCGGGCCTCGTCCACGAACCGGGTGCGGAGCTGCTCGTCCCGCTGATACTGCGGGTGCAGGACCTTGATGGCCACCACGTTGCCCAGGCGCAGGTGACGACCGACCCAGACCGTCGCCATGCCCCCGCGTGCCAGCTCACCCAGCACCACGTAGTTTCCCAGTCGCTCCCCTTTCAATCGAGCTCCTCCAGCGTGACCGGCCGCGGTTATAGCACGCATACCGCGCTGGGTAAAGCCGCAGACACGACCGCTGACACGACCGCTGTCCGTCATCCCGGCAGTTGTGACGCTCCCGGCGTCATAACTCGGCCGATGTTGCATCATCCCGGCAGTTGTGACGCTCCCGGCGTCATAAGTCGGCCGATGTGCGATCATCCCGGCAGTTGTGACGCTCCCGGCGTCATAACTCGGCCGATGTGCGATCATCCCGGCAGTTGTGACGCTCCTGGCGTCATAACTCGGCCGATGTGAGATCATCCCGGCAGTTGTGACGCCCCGGGCGTCATAACTCGGCCGATGTTAGATCATCCCGGCAGTTGTGACGCTCCTGGCGTCATAACTCGGCCGATGTTGCATCATCCCGGCAGTTGTGACGCTCCCGGCGTCGGTCAGTGGGCGGTTGCCAGGATCCCTCCGCCGGAGAGGGAGATGGCATGGACAGTATCGTCCAGGTAGCCCGTGATGTACGCCGTGTCCCCCTGGGCCGCCATTTCCCAGGGGTTCGTGCCCACCGGAAGTGGAGCGAAGGGACTCGTGAGCATCCCGGTCGACGGGTCGAAGCGGGTCAAGTTGTTATCGAGGGAGTTCACCACGTAAAGCACGCCCTCGTGGAACAAGAGCCGATTGGGGGCAGCCCCGGCAGAGAGAGGGAAGTCGACCTTCCCGGAGGCAAGGTCCACGGCGGCAACCCGGGACGAGATGGTGGACAGGACGTAGAGCGTGTTTCCGGCCACTGCGATGTCGATGGGTCCTTCGTAGGCATCGGTCTTGGTCACGTCGAGGGGGTCGGCGATGGGGGCACCGGTGGTGGGGTTGAGCCGATAGAGCTTCCCGGTGCGCTGGGACGATACGTACAGGGTTCCGCCTGCCAGGGCCGGCACCATCAGGTCGTTGGTATCCGATTCTGGATGAACCGTGAACGTTGCGGTCACGGTCAGGGAGCCTGGACTGACCCGGTATACGTACGGACCGACCCCGCTGCCCACGAACAGTGCGTCGGTGTCGGCATCGAATGCTGCGCTTCCCGGAAAACCTCCGAGGGGGCCGGGCATTCCCGTGGGGATCTCGACCTGTCCGAGGATCTCGAGCGTGTCCGGCGTGATGACGAGCACCCCGCCCGGACTCTGTGCGACCATCCGGCCGGAATCGTCGGCAGCGAGCCGCCCGGAGCAGACGACGGCCAGGCGATCCTCGGCAGCGGACTCCGCCGGCCCGGCCCGGGCTCCGGCCTCCCCGCCCCCCAGGCCGGGGAGAATCACCAGGGACTGGGGGTTGAGCCAGGGGGTGTAGAGACGCCCCAACTCTTCCAGCGAATCGATGTCCAGCGCAGACACATAGCCGTTCCCGTAGGTCATCGTCCCGGTGGCATCGTCGAGCTGTGCGCACGTATTGGTGACGAGCACGCGGTCTTGGACCACCTTGATTCCTTCCGGCCCGTCCAGGCCGGCAGCCGGGGCAACAGAGGAGTCGGAGTCCGCTGCCACGGATGAAGTGTCTTCCGGAGAGGTTGTGTCCTCGCAGGCAGTCGATGCGAGTGCGAGCAGGACGCAGGAGAGCAACCAGAGCCCGGCTGGCCGGTGCCCGCTGTCCACTTCTTGCCGCTTCATGGTGTGTCCTCCCATGCCCCGGGTGCAGTCGGCCAACGGTCCAATTCCCAGCGCTTCATGGTGTGTCCTCCCATGCCTTGGAGATGCTGATGAACAGGGACCGGCCGGGCAAAGGGTACTGGAGCGCGTCCACGGCATCCCTCTTGTCCAGCAAGTTTCTGGCATCGACGGAGAGCCGGAACGAGAGGCCGAGGTCTGCCGAGATGCCCGCATCCCAGAATAGCCGTCCTTCCTCCTGCCTTGCGGCCACGGGACCGAGGAAATAGGTCGTTCGCCAGGCGGCCCGGGTGTAGAGCTCGAGGCGCCAGACTGCGACACGGGTTTCTGCGGTCCCGCTCCATTTCGACTTCAAGGGGAGCTCTCCGCCGGTGAGATCCCATCGGGTGTGAAGCCTGGACACGGAGGCCTCCATGCTCCAGGGGCCGAGCGAGTAGCCGGCCTCGACCTCCCCGCCTGCGGCCCACGCTCCGTCGGTGTTCTGGGCCTCGACGAGGTAGGGTGTGGTCTGGACGAAGTGGATTCCGTCCTGGATGAGCTGGTAATAGGCGGTGGCGACCAGCCTCGCCCCGAATTTCTCGAATCTGAGGCCGACGTCGGCCCCCCAGCTGTCCTCGGGTTTCAGGTCGGGATTGCCGCGAATTCCGCTCCCCTCGAAGTAGAGCTCGTCGAACGTGGGCAGCCGCCACGCCCGACTGCCCGCAATGAATGCGGACAGGCCCGGCACGATGTCGATGCCCGCCTCGAGGGAAGGTACGGGAATCACGGTGTCCGGGGCCAGAGCGAGGCGCAGCCCCCCGGTAGCCGACAGGGGAAACGATTCCCGGTCCCAGGAGAGAGACAGGGCGAGGTCCCCCAGGCCCCGGCCTTCGTCACGCGGTTTGGCAAGGCGACGGAAGAGAGCGGCGATCTCGCCCGTGCCGGTCCCCCGGAATCCGGCCGTCAGCCCGGGCAGGGGACGCCAGTCCGTCCCGGCCTCCCCGGTCACCCGCCAGGTCTGCGTGCGGCTGTTGATCGAAGCACCGAAATAGGGCTCGGGATCGACGAAGCGCCACTGCCAGTATCCTGCGGATAGGGCGGCCCGGCTGCTGAACCGGCGGCCGGGAAAGGTGGGGATTTTGAGCGTGGCACCCGCCAGGCCTTGCACCGCGGCTTCCCGGGCCTGCTCCGACGGGAACTGCTCTATGCCGGGGGAACCGCGCTCGGACAGACTCGTGGTGGCCAGGACGTCGAGCCGGGTCCCCCGGGGCCCGATGCGATCTCCCCACGAGAGGGTGACCTTGTCGGAGACGCTGTCGTTGTTCCGGCGCAGGCGCTCGTTGCCGTTGACGTCGGTGAACGGGAACTCCCCCCGCGCCAGGTGGTGGCCGTAGTGAAGGAACCAGCTGTCGAAGCGCACCGAGGCATCGCCGGAGACGTCGTCGGGGGCCGATACTCGGTAGAAGCCGGATGCCAGACGCACCGTGCCGCCCGGGGTCCCGCCCCGCTTGAGACGGACGACCACGACTCCCCCCAGGGCTCCCCGTCCTGCGGCAGCACCTCGGGGGCCGCGATAGACCTCGATGGATTCCACCGCTTCGGCCGGAATCTGCGAGAGATCGGCCGTTCCGCCGGTCGGGTCGGCCGCGTCGAGCCCCTCGACCAGGACGAGGACCTGCGACCCGGTGGCCCCGCGGACGGTGACGGCCTGGCGCTGTCCGGGTGACCCGGACGAGACCACCTGCACGCCGGGCACGGTGGCCAGGAGCTCGGCGACGGTACCCGTAGCCATCTCCCCCTCTTCCGGCTTGATCACCGTGACCGCGGTGACCGTGTCGAGCAACGGCGGGCGCTCCGTCACCACCTCCACGCCGTCCAGCTCGATGTCCTCCGCTCGGGCCGGGGATCCTGTCACGGCTGCAACCAGCAGGAGCAACGCAGCGGACAACAGGAGCGCAGCGGGACGGAAGAACGCAGCGGAACGGAAGCACGCAACGGAACGGAAGCACGCAACGGAACGGAAAAGCGCGGCGGACAACGGGAGCGCAACGGACCGCAGGAACTCTGGCCACCGGAACGGCTCTGCGGTGTGCGTGGATGTCGGGGGCCGGAAATCCGGCAATGTCCGCGGCCAGAAGCCGATCAGCGGGGCGGGAACCGGGGGCCGGGGGGCGGCCGAGACTTCCGGCGTCCCGGTCGGGCGGATGCTGGTAGCTCGTGTCGAGCGGTGCGCTGCCAAGGTACTCCTCTCCCCATCCCTCGAGGTCGAGTCGAGCCCGAATCGCTCCGGCAGGTTTCCTGGCTCGCGGGTCGAGGCCGCCTTCGACCTCCGCCTGCCGCCGCCTTCCCAGGACTTGCCCAGTGGCTTCTGGCGCAGGCACCACGCTCACAGTGGCGGGACCGCACGGGACTTGCACCCGTTTCCCTTTCCGCACAGGTGCGGACGACCGGAACGGTCACCGGCACTGTAGCCAGGAACCGGCCGACCTGTCAACCGTGCCGTCGACTCTTCTTTTGCCCGCGTGCGTTGCGCATGGTAGGATGCAGCGTGCATCTGCACCGGGGAATTCCCGGTGTCCGTGCAACGGGGACCCCGACTCCAAGGCATGGGATGCGTCTGGTGGGTGCGGCAGGTTGCATTCGGAGGCTTTCGATGAACATGAGGATCGTGATGCTTGCCATGGCGCTGCTGCTGCCCGTGGCTGCGCTGGGCCAGCAGGCGCAGGACCCTGCGACCCGCATGGCCAAGGCCCGGGAGCTGGCGGATGGGGGGAGGCTTGCGGAGGCTATGCAGATCTGGGAGGAGGTGGTCGGGCTGCTCCCGGAGGCGGAGCGTGCGCCGGTCCACCTGGAGCTGGCCAAGGCGTGCCGGAAGTTCGCCCGTCTGCCGGAGGCCTGGTATCACTTTGACCGGTATGTCCGCGCCTCGGCCCAGCCTGCGGCGGAGGCCGTGACCGAGCGGGAGACGCTCGAGAAGGCGCTTGCCCGGACGCACTGTCGGCTGGAGTTCACGTCGGACCCTGAGGGGGCCACCCTGTTCTTCAACGAGACCGGGGAGGGGGCGGGGTACGTCACCCCCTTCGTGTACTGGGTCAAGCCGGGGATGCAGGAGCTGACCGGGGTCAAGGAGGGCTACGAGATGCGATCGATCCAGTTCGCATCGTGTGCGGCCGGCGGAACGTCGCTGCAGAAGCTGGTGCTTTCTCGGCTCGAGCAGTCCGGTGTGCTGCAGCTTGCCGGGCAGGAGGTGGGGGCCGAAGTCTTCCTCAACGGCAAGCCGGAAGGGACGGTGCCGTTCCGCAAGAAGGTGGCGGCCGGTACCTGGGAGGTCGTGGTCAGCAAGCCGGGAAGGCCCTCCTGGCGCATGGAGATCGTGGTGCCGGCCGGGGGTACGGTGGTGGAGCGTCCCGTGATTCCCAAGTCGGGCAAGATCGAGGAAATCCGCCCCGTGGAAACCGAAGACCAGGGTGGAAGCTGGTGGAAGTGGGTGCTCGTGGGCGGCGGAATGGCCGTCGTCGGCGTGGCGGGAACGATGAACGGAGTCGCTTACTCACGCAACGAAGACCTCAAGAAGAAGTACCCCGACGGCACGTTCTGGAACCCGGTTTCCCCAAAGATCCCGGCCATGTACCAGCAGGAGTACGACAACGATGTCCAGCCCATGGCCACCGGGGCGTGGGTGCTGTACGGAGTGGGCGGGGCCGCCATCGTGACGGGCACGGTCCTGCTGATCCTCGATGCCGCATCGGATTCCGGCAAAGCAACGGTAGTACCGCTGGCTGACGGGGATCTGCTGGGGATCGGGGCCACGCTGACGTTCTGAGCAGAGGGGGAGGCACATGCGCAATCTGATCGTCGCGGTATCACTCATCGGGCTGGTGTGCGCCGGTTGCGTGACGCCCAAAGAATACAAGTACGTGAAGAAACCCAAAGACGTCGTGGGCCAGGACGTGGTCGAGGAAGTCGAGGATTCCGTTCCTGAGGTCACCCCGGAGGATGTGCCCGACGTCGACTGCAAGCCAGCCTGCAAGGGCAAGCAGTGCGGCGACGACGGGTGCGGCGGAAGCTGCGGCGGCTGCGGTGCCAACGGCGTGTGCGAGAAGGGCAAGTGCATCTGCCCGTCTCCTCACGAGCCGTGCTTCGGGCTGTGCTGCGACCTCGACCTGGTGTGCAACGTCGACCAGGGGACGTGCTGCAACTTCAGCTGCTTCGACAAGGAGTGCGGCAAGGTCTGCGGCAAGTCCTGCGGGACGTGCCCGAACAACAAGCAGTGCAACCTCGAGGGCAAGTGCGCCTGCGCCAAGCCGCTGTGCGGAGTGGTCTGCTGCCAGACGGACGAGGTGTGCATCGAAGGAGTCTGCTGCAAGCCGAACTGCCAGGGAAAGGAGTGCGGGCCCGACGGGTGCGGAGGGCTCTGCGGTGAGTGTCCCGAGTCCACGGATCCGTGCAGCAAGCCGACGTGCATGACGGGAAAGTGCTCGGCCAAGCCGGCCGAAGGGCCGTGCGATGACGGCGATCTCTGCACCACGGACGACCACTGCACAGGAGGCACGTGCATCGGTGACGAAGCCGGGTGCAACGATGACAACCCCTGCACAGCGGACTCGTGCGACCCCGAGAGCGGGCTCTGCGTTCACCAGGAGGGCCCGATGAACGGGGCCAAGTGCGACGACGGCAATCCGTGTACGGGAACGGACGTGTGCGGGGACGGGCTTTGCGCCGGAACCCTCCTGCCGGCCGATCAGTTGGCAGCGCTCGAATGCACGTGCACGAAGGACCAGGACTGCGACCCGCTTCAGGATGGCGACGTGTGCAATGGCGTGCTCTCCTGTGCGATTCCGGAAGGCCTGACGTCCGGCGTGTGCGTGATTCCGCCCGAGACCGTTCTTTCGTGCGACGACAGCAATCCGTGCACCGACGACGGGTGCGACAAGAAGCTCGGCTGTGTCCACCCGGACGACGATACTAATCCGTGTGACGACGGCGAGCCCTGCAACGGCACCGACATCTGCCAGGCAGGTACGTGTGTGCCCCAGCCGGCTCCAGACTGCAACGACAAGAACCCCTGCACCGCGGATGAGTGCGCCCCGGGGGCAGGCTGCCAGAACCTTCCCGATGCGGGCGGCTCGTGCGACGACGGCGACCCCTGCAACGGCACGGAGACCTGCTCCGACGGGCTCTGTGCGGGAACGGCCCCGCTCGACTGCGACGACGGCAATCCGTGCACCGACGATGCCTGCGCTCCCGGCGTCGGTTGCGAGCACGTCCCCAACGATGCCAACTCGTGCGACGACGCAAATGCCTGCAACGGGGCGGAATCGTGCCAGGGGGGCGTCTGCACGGCCGGCAAGATCCCCGACTGCAACGACAGCAATCCATGCACGGATGACGAGTGCGTTCAGGGCGTCGGGTGCGACTCCAAGGCCGACGATACCAATTCCTGCGATGATGCCGACCCCTGCAACGGGGCGGAATCGTGCCAGGGGGGCGTCTGCACGACCGGCAAGGTCCCCGACTGCAACGACAACAATCCATGCACGGATGACGAGTGCGTCCAGGGCGTCGGGTGCGACTCCAAGTCCGACGATGCCAATTCCTGCGATGATGCCGACCCCTGCAACGGCGGCGAGACCTGCCAGGGGGGCACCTGCACGCCGGGGCAGGGGATCGACTGTGACGACTCCAACCCGTGCACCGACGATTCCTGCAAGGAAGGGGTGGGGTGCGAGAACACCAATGTCCAGGACGGTACTCCGTGCGGGGATCCGGGGCAGTCCTGTGCGGCGGGGCAGTGCTCCTGAACCCCCATGCACCCGCTGCTTCCTTCGCTGCTCCTGGGCCTGACCTTCGCCACTGTAGGTGCCCCCGCTCCCGTCGAACGGACCACCCGTGCCCCCGCTCCCGTTGATCCGACCACGAGTGTCGCTGATCCCGTCGAGCAGACCCGCCTGGAGGTGGTGAGCCGGCTCGACTCGGAGCTCGCCCGGCTGGTCGACGACCCGGCGGAGTATGACCGGCTCGTGGCTGCCGAATGCCGCTCGTTTCCGGAAGGGGACCTGTTTCCCTACACACTGGCGGTGCTCGCCTGGGCCGGGCTGGCCGAGGGGGAGCGAAAGCCTGCGGACCTGGCCCGGATGGAGAGGCTCCTGGAGCTGGCCGAACGGCCCGTCAGCCAGCGGACTTCCGCACCGGAGGGACGTCTCGACCGGCTTTCGACCTACAGGGACCAGGCCACCTACCTGTGCCAGCTCAACCTGGCGCTGGCGGCGTTCGTGGCGGCCGGCGGAAGCGGGCGTCTTGTCGAGCTCCACGAGACCCTCTCGGGTGTGATCCTTTCGGACCTCGAGAAGGCAGCGGGCCGCCCCCTCAACTCCTTCCCTTCTTACACCTGGCCCTTCGATACCGTGCCGTGCCTGCTCTCCATCGCGGACTACAGCCCCCGAGAAGGCGCAAGGCTGTCTTCACGGGTACAGGAAGTCCTCGACCGCCACCTGGCGTGGATCGAGGAGTCGGGACTGGATGCCGCCACGGGCCTTCCCGTGAGTCGGGTCCACCCGGAGACGTTTGCGGTCAGCGAGGTGCCTCGAGGGTGCGACCTGTCCTGGCGCCTGGCGCTGCTCGAGCCCATCGCTCCGGACAAGGCCCGGGAGTGGTACGGCAAGTACGTGAAGTCCTTCTGGCGGGAGCGGTTCCTGGCTGCCGGCTTTGCCGAGTGGCCGGGCGATGGCACGCGCAGGGAGGACGTCGATTCCGGCCCCATCGTAATGGGTATCGGAGGGACGGCCACGGCGCTGGGAATTGCGGCGGCGGCGGTCTTTTCGGACGCGTTTCGGCTCGCCCGCCTGGTTCCCCAGGTGGCATCGACGCATGCGGCCATTGCGGAACGGTCGGCCGAGGGGGAATCGTTCATGCCCGGGCTCCCGGTGCGCCTTCGGGCCGACCGGTACACCGGGTTCCTCTACGGGGACGTGGTCCTGTTCCACGCACTCACGTGGGAGAAGACGGCAAGGCTGCTCCGTCCAGGGCGGTAGGCCCCCAAACTCCTTGCCCCGCGGGCACATGTGCGCTAAAGCTGGATGGAACGCGGGGGCAAGGATGCGCTCAACCGTCTTCCTGCTTGCCATCGCCGGTTGTGTGGCCGCGGCGCTCGGGGCCTGCTCGGCCGGCATCGTCGAAGTTCAGCAGGCGGCCTACGGTCGGGACTGCGGGCTGCTCGCCGCGCAGCTTTCGCGCAAGGAGCCGTGGATCCTGGAGGAAGCGGTCGCCGGGCTGGGAACGGCCGGCTGCACTCAGGCCACGGATGCTCTGATGGAACTCCTCAGCGACGGCGACCGGGACGAGAGGGTCCGGGCGGCAGCAGGAGTGGCGCTCGCCCGTCTGCGCAAGGTCGAGGCCGTCCCGCTCCTGGTTGGAGAGCTTGCCCGCTCCTCGCATCCGGAGCTGCGCTACGCCCTGGTCTCCTCGCTCGGTACCCTGTGCACCCCCGAGTCCGTCGGGGCGCTCGAAGGGGCCGTCTCGGACGGGGACATCTACGTCTCCCGTGCGGCCCGCAAAGGGCTCGCCCGCTGCGCCGGAGAGCTGTCCGCCGGAGGGACTCCGTGATCGCCCGTCCCCTCCCCTCCTCGTACGGATACCCCCTGACATCGCAGGCAGCCGGCGAGGAAGCGAAAAGCCCGGGACGGGCGACGAGCCGGACCGGAGGGGGACCCTTCCGACCGACACCCGTCGCAGCGGAAGGGCTCGCCCCGCAGGCCGCCGGCGAGGAGGCGGAAAGCCCGGGACGGGCGACGAGCCGGACCGGAGGGGGACCCTTCCGACCGACACCCGTCGCAGCGGAAGGGCTCGCCCCGCAGGCAGTCGGCGAGGAGGCGAAAAGCCCAGGACGGGCGACGAGCCGGACCGGAGGGGGACCCTTCCGACCGACACCCGTCGCAGCGGAAGGGCTCGCCCCGCAGGCAGCCGGCGAGGAGCCTGGAGCCGCCCACCTTTTGCTGCTGCTCATCGCACTGGCTACGCTCGCCGCTTCCTGCGCCATGACCCCCGATTCGATCATGCAGATGTCCCTGGCCCGGGGAACCGAAGCCGAGGAAGAGGCCGCAGTCCGACTCACCGACCTGGCCGCGGACCCGTCCGTCGACGCGGGGCTTCGCTGCTGGGCGCTCAAGTCGCTCGCCCGGCTCGACCGGGTCCCCCCCGGGTCGGTCACCCGGGTGGGCGGCATCGTGACCAACGGCGGGGAATGGAGCCTGGTCCGCTCGTGGGCCGCCTACACGCTGGGGGAGCTTCGCCGGAAGGAATCCATCCCGTTCTTCATTGCAGCATTGGAGGGCACGCTGGACCCCGGAACCGGGTACTATGTCCTCGACGGCCTGGGAAAGGTGCTGCCCGCCGTGCTCCAGGATACCGAGTTGAATCAGCGGGTGGTCGAGTCGATGACCAGGTTTGCCGCGGCGCAGACCGCAGCGGTCCCCGAAATCTACGACCTCGTCAACGAATACGTGGTCAACCTGGTCGTGCTGGCCGTGGCCGGGGACAAACTGCTGGCCGGTCCGCACTCGGCCGAGCAAGCCTACGTGGCGGTGCTCCGCATGCTGAGTCACGTGGAGGCTGCCCGGAGCAAGTACCTGACTGCGTTCGAGGCAAACCGGGGGGCCCTGGTCCGGGTGTTCGACCTGGCCTTCGACTCCCTCGAGCCTGAGTACCGGCCGGCATGGCTTCTCCTGGCCTGGTATGCCGGAGCGATGTCGGACAACCGTGAGCTGGCGTCCCTGTGTGCGGGACGGATCGTGGACTGGCTGGGCTCGCCCGACCCGCATCTGCGGCTGCTGGCAACCTGGGCCGTGACCCGAATGGACCTGGTCAACACGGAGGCCCACGTGGCGCTCATCGACCGGGTACTGCGCCAGGAAACCGACTCGACCATCCTGCGCCTGTTTGCCGAGTTGTCGCGGGAGCCGAGCCGCCCGGACAGGCTCCAGCGCTCGCTGCGGGTCAAGATGAGGAAGACGCCGTGACTCGTCGCCGCGCCAGGACGGCCGCTCGAGGCCTGACACAGACCTTGCTGGACGCCAGACCGGCGGCGCGGACACTTCCGGCGGTGCGGACACTTCCGGCGGTGCGGACACTTCCCCTGCTGTGGGCAGCTCTGGCGGCCGGTCTTTGCGGCTGCGCCTCCTCTGCGCCGGCACCGCCGCTGCCCGAGGCCAAGGACTTCTCCGGTGTGGTGACACGGACGTTTGCGCCCATTGACCTGACCGGGAGGAGCGTGACCGGCATCATCGTCCAGCCCAACGGGGAGATGAGGGCGGGGTTGGGAGCATCGGGGAGCATGGGCGTCGCGGTGGAGGATCCGGCCCTGCCGATACTGGGTCTGCTGGCAGCGGTGCTCGACGGCCGCGATCTCGCCTACCTGGACCAGGTGCACACGACGGACCTGCCGCAATCGCTGCTCGGCCGCAAGCTGCCGGCCTCGGCGTTCCAGTTTTCCACGGTGTGCGGCAGCCTGACCTCGGGATACCGCTTCGTGCCCCGGCGGGACGTGCTCTGCTCGCTCGACTCGGGGTTCCAGGTCACGGTAGGCCGGGATGGTGCCTCGGACACCCTGGTCTTGAAGCCGTTGTACGACTCGTCGCTCTACTCTCCGTATGGGGTGGCGGGGGCCAGCAAATCCCCGGGGGAAACGGGCTACAGCCCCGGTGGTGCCTACTACAACGCGTACCTCTCCGGAGGTGCCGGCCAGGGGGGCAACTACGGCGAGCGGGGCGGGAACGGCGGAGACGGTGCGGACGCCTCCTCGCTGGGTGAGTGCGGAGGGGCAGGCGGTGCCGGCGGCTACGGCGGAGCGGGCTATGCGGGCCAGGATGGGTATGCGGCGTACGAGGCCGGCGGCACGGGCGGGGACGGAGGAAACGGCACCGACGGAGGGAACGGCGGAGACGGCGGAAACGGCGGAAACGGCTGGATCGGTGGCGACGGCAGCCGTGCAGGGGACGGAGAGCGGGGCGAGGACGGTCCCCGGCTCGACGTCGTGGTCCGGCCGGTGTACAGCAAGTTCTACCTGGACGAAGAGCTGGTCTACCTGGAGGTCACCGCTACCTGGACCGACATTCAGGGCCGGGACTATGCGGTCCGGACGATGAACTACATCTTCCACGCGGGGGACAGGTTTCTCGTGGTCTCGCAGGGGGGCCGGGGCGGGGACGGGGGCCTCGGAGGGCGAGGAGGAGACGGAGGGAACGGGGGTCCGGGCGGACCGGGTGGTGCGGGTGGTTCCGGCGGACCGGGCGGCACAGGGGGTGCCGGCGGACCGGGCGACTCGACTCGAGGCATCTATCCCGGACAGCCGGGTGTCGGCGGTCGGGGAGGAGACGGAGGAAGCGGAGGCAACGGAGGCGACGGAGGCCATGGGGCCATGGGGGGCCGGGGTGGGGACGGCGGTGACGGAGGAAACGGAGGAAACGGAGGCCAGATCCGGGTCACCTTCCTCGGCTCGTCGGGGTTCGCTTCACGGGCCTCACGCAGCATCGAATTTCAGAGCATCCCGGGAGGCGGCGGCAGCGGCGGCTTGCCGGGCAGCAACGGCTCTCCCGGCATGGGGGGAGGCGGGGGCGGGGGCGGCTGGGCCGGAGGCGGTGGCAGCGGCGGCTACGGACGATGCTGCAGCTACAACGGGAACAGCGGCTCTGCGGGCAGCTCAGGGAACGGCGGAAGCGGAGCAGAGTGGAACTACTACACCGGCCAGTCGGGCCGCAACGGAAGGGCCGGCCACCCGGTTTCGGTCCAGAGGATCATGCCGTGAGCGACGTACGAAACGCGACATCAGGATGGGGATTGCTTCTGGCGGTTCTCCAGGCAATCGGGATGCTGACGGCATGCGGCACGACCGCGGATGACATCCACCGGTGGGGGCGACGGGGGCAGTACGAGCGGATCCGCCAGGAGCTGAGCGGACAGCCGGCCGAGGCGGTGCGGGTCGCGGCCGCTTCCGAATTCGGTGCCGGGCATTGCCCGTTTGCCATCCCCGACCTCGTGCTCCTGTCTCGGGATCCGAGCCCCCGCGTCCGCCTGTCTGCGGTCGAAGCGTTGGGGCGGTACGCCGGCCGGGAGGTCTACACGGCCATCCTGGAGCGGTGCGGTGACGACAACCAGACCGTCTCCGACGCGGCCGGCAGAATCCTGAAGACTTGGGGCGACGAGTCGGTCGACGTGCTGATCGAGGCTCTGGCCGACCGGAGCTACCGGGTCCGCGTGGCTGCGGTCCAGGTGCTTGCCGGCATGCGCGATGCCCGGATCGGCCATCACCTGGTCGAGCGGGCACGCCGGGACGACAACAGCCTGGTGCGCCGGGAAGCGGCAAGGGCGCTGGCCGACAGCGGCTTCAACGCTGCCCGCCCCGTCCTGTACGAGCTGTCCCAGTGCGATCCCTCGCCCGAAGTCGCTCTCGAGGCGGAGAGGGCGCTGGCGCGGCTGGGCGGCAACGTCTTTCCGTTCAAGATTGTGGTGATGCCTGCCTCCAATGGCAGCAAAGATCTTGCGGATGCGGCGGTGCTCCTCAACCGGACGCTCGAAGAGAAGCTCGTCGCCCGCCGGCTGTGCGAGGTGCTCGGGGTGCAGGCCGGTGCCAAGGCCGGCAAGGATGCCTCCGCTGCCGCCGCATTCGGCCGCTTCCACCAGGCGGACCAGGTGGTGTGGGGAGTCCTGGAATCGAAGGAAGGGCAGCTTCGGATCCAGCTGTACCGACTGGACGTGGCCTCCGGGAAGATCCTCCAGCAGGAGAGCGGCGACGGCTACGAGGAGGAAGGGGAAAACACGGTCGAAACGGTGGTGGATCAGCTCGTGAGCAGGTTCCGATGAGCAGGGGGCATAAGAGTGAAGGAGGCACAGGGATGAGCTGGAAGATGCGCTCCGTCGCAACGGGCCCCTGGTTCGCGCTGCTCCTCCTCGTCCCGTGCTTCGCCAGGGCGCTGCCATCGCCTCTTCCGTTGAGCCTGGCCCCGGGGGACGGGTGGGCCGAGGTGTCGGACCAGTGCCGCAGCAAGGTCGGGAACGACCAGGTGGCCGAGCTGTTCGCCGACCGGTTCGGCGACCTGGTACCTGCGCTGGTCGATTCCGGGATGCTGGCCATGCTGAACCGGGCCGGGGCGAAGCACACACTGTTCCAGAAGCCCGGGGGACGCAAGGTGTCGTTCCTACGGGTGGACGCCGACGGGGGCAAGAACGGGACACCCCCGTACCAGGCGACGCTGGCGTTTGCAGCGGGCAAGCTGGAGGCGGTGCTCGTGGTGGCCCACGTGCCGCCGGACGCGACCGTGGCCGGCTCGCTCAATCCGTTCTCAGCCGAACGGCTGGCCCCGATTCTCGACTTCCGCAGGAAGCTGGGGAAGGAGTGCTCCCTGTCTGCCGAGGGCCGGGGAGTGACCAACCGCTTCGATTTCTCGGGCAAGTGCGGACGGTTCAAGGCCCGGGTCGAATACCATCCGGAAGAGGATTCTTTCTTCATTCTGCTGTATCAGTAGAATAGTGAGGTCGCTCCGTTGATGGAGCGGCTTCCCCCCGGGGTCATGCCCAAGGAGGTTCCGTCATGCGCACGTCGACGCTCTGGTTGTTGTGCGGCCTGCTTGCCGCCGCCTGCGGGCAGGCGGGAACGGTGACCAACGTAGTGGAGGATCTGCAGCCCGGGCAGGATTCCTCGATCAGCGAAGGGGGAGCGCTCGACCTGCCGGGGGCTCCCGATACAGACACCCTCGTGTCCGACGTGCCTCAACCGGAGGAGGTGTTCGACTTCTCCAAGCCGGACGAGCAGGGGCCGCAATGCAACCCGGGAGAAGGGTGCTTCCTCGACCCGTGCAAGGAAAACAAGGACTGCCAGTCCGGTTTCTGCGTGGAGCACCTGGGTGACTCGGTCTGCTCCATGACCTGCAAGGAGGAGTGTCCGTCGGGGTGGGCGTGCAAGCAGGTCTCCGAGGCAGGCCGGGATCTCGTCTTCGTGTGCGTCTCGCTCCACGCCAACCTGTGCAAGCCGTGCGGTTCGGCGGCGGACTGCACCAGTGCGGGCGGGGTGGCGGACGTCTGCGTCCCGTACGAGGAGGGCCAGGCGAGCTTCTGCGGCGGGGCCTGTGAGAGCACGGAGGACTGCCCGTTCGGATTCACCTGCAAAGAGGCCTCGTCGGTCACGGGTACGGAGAGCAAACAGTGCATCTCGGATTCCGACACCTGCCCGTGCACGGCCCGCTCCGTGGCGCTGGGGCTTTCCACCCCCTGCCGAAACGAGGGGGAGTTCGGGGCGTGTGACGGCAAGCGAGTCTGCACCGAGGAGGGACTCTCCGCATGCGATGCGCTTGTGCCAGTCCAGGAGACCTGCAACGGCAAGGACGACGATTGCGACGGCGAGGTGGACGAGCCGGAGGCGGTCCGGGGCCAGTACGTACCGCTGTGCGACGACGGCAACGACTGCACCCAGGATTCCTGCCTGGGCGATGGCGGATGTGAGCACGCGGCGCAGACCGGGAGCGAGTGCAAGGACGGGAATCCCTGCACCGTGGCCGACCTGTGCAAGGAGGGGGTGTGCGGCGGCACGCCGGTGGAGTGCGACGACGACAACCCCTGTACCGACGACTCGTGCAATGAGACCGGAGGCTGCTCGTTTGCCCCGAACACCGCCAAATGCGACGACGGGAATCCCTGCACCGTGGCCGATACGTGCGAGCAGGGCGAATGCAAGGGGTACGCCGTCGAATGCGACTGCCAGGCCGATGCCGACTGCGCCGTGCTCGAAGACGGCAATCTGTGCAACGGAACCCTCTACTGCGACAAGGGGAAGCTCCCCTACCAGTGTGCGGTGAAAGAAGGGACGCCGGTGACCTGCCCTGAGCCCGCGGGAATCGATGCCGCGTGCCTGACCGCGGTGTGCGATCCGGCGACCGGCCAGTGCGGCATGGCGCCTGGCAAGGATGGAACGCCGTGCGAGGATACCGACGCCTGCTCGGTCAACGACGCCTGCGTGGCAGGCAAGTGCTCCCCCGGGGTCCAGGCCAACTGCAACGACGGCAATCCGTGCACCGAGGACGTCTGCGAGCAGAAGAACGGCTGCGCTCATCTGCCGAACGTGGAGGAATGCTCGGACGGAAACGTCTGCACCCTCAAGGATACCTGCTCGGCCGGGAAGTGTGTGAGCGGGGAGTTGCTCGCCTGCGACGACGGCAACGTCTGCACCGACGACTCGTGCGACCCCAAGAAGGGATGCCTGGCCTTGCCGAACGAGGCCAAGTGCGACGATGGGAACCTGTGCACAGTGGGCGACCAGTGCAGTGCGGGACAGTGCACGGCCGACGCCGCGGTGGACTGCAACGACGACAACCCGTGCACCAAGGATGTCTGCGTGGCGTTCTCCGGTTGCGTGTACACGGCGGTAGACAGCCCGTGCAGCGACGGCAATCCGTGCACGCTCAATGACGTGTGCGCCAAGGGGGTGTGCACGCCCGGGCCGCTGGTGAGCTGCAACGATGGCAACCCGTGCACCGACGACTCATGCGGGGACAAGGGGCTGTGCGTGCACACGAACAACACGGCCAAGTGCGACGACGCCAACCTGTGCACCACGGGCGACCAGTGCAAGGGGGGGACGTGCGCCTGGGCCGAGCTGGTGGAGTGTGACGATTCCAACCCGTGCACGACCGACTCGTGCGACCCCCTGCTGGGGTGCACCTACAAGAACAACCAGGCACCGTGCGACGACGGAAACGTCTGCACGGTGGGGGACGCCTGCAGCCAGGGCAAGTGCTCGTCGGTGGTCCAGATGAAGTGCGACGACGGGAATCCGTGCACCGACGATTCGTGCGACACGAAGGCGGGCTGCCAGCATGTTCCGAACCAGGCACAGTGCAATGACGGGAACCCGTGCACCGTGGGGGACGAATGCTCGGCCGGTCTCTGCAAGGGGACCCAGGGGGTGGACTGCGACGACGACAACGTGTGCACCACGGACAGCTGCTCGCCGACCCAGGGGTGCGTGCACAAGGTCAACACGGCTCCGTGCAGCGACGGGAACGTGTGCACGACGAGCGATACGTGTGCGGACGGGGCATGCAAGGGGGGACCATCGATCTCGTGCGGTGACGACAACCCCTGCACCGACGACCTCTGCGACCCGCTGCTGGGCTGCCAGCACCAGCCCAACACGGCTTCGTGCGAGGACGGCAACAAGTGCACCGTGGACGATGCCTGCCAGGCCGCCGCGTGCAAGCCGGGCAATGCCGCCGCCTGCGTGGACGGAAACGTGTGCACGGACGACTCGTGCAACCCGTTGACCGGGTGCGTCTACACCCCCAATGCGGCCGGCTGCGATGACGGGAACCTGTGCACCAAGTCGGACAAGTGCGTGGCCGGGCAGTGCAAGGCGGGCGATGCGGTGGTGTGCGACGACAAGAACCTTTGCACGGACGACTCGTGCAACCCGCTCAACGGCTGTTCGTTCCTGCCCAACTCGGTGGGGTGCGACGACAACAACGTGTGCACGGTCAACGACCAGTGCGCCAACGGTGGATGCACGTCGGGACCGGCGCTGGACTGCGACGACGGCAATGCCTGCACGACCGACTCGTGCCAGCCGGCAACCGGCTGCATCCACACGCCGCTGCCCGAGGGGGCGGATTGCGGCGGGGGCAAGGTCTGCGCCAACGGCGTCTGCACCAGCTGCCCGAACCCGCACGGAAGCCAGACGTTCAGTTACACGGGCGGACAGCAGAGCTGGACCGTGCCGCTGTGCGTGACCTCGGTGACTCTCGAGGCCTGGGGCGCGCAAGGCGGCGGGTCGGACTGCTGCGGCGGTTCCATCCAGGACGACGGCGGCCTGGGAGGTTATGCCAAAGGGACCCTGGCCGTGGCCCCAGGGGAAGCTTTGTACATCTACGTCGGAGGCAAGGGCCAGGCAGCGGGCTCAGGCGGATGGAACGGAGGAGGCAGCGGATCCCAGTACGGAGGAGGTGGCGGCGGTGCCTCAGACGTGCGCAAGGGGGGAACGACGCTCAACGACCGCAAGCTGGTCGGCGGTGCCGGCGGCGCAGGCAACTGCGGCTGCCCGGATCATGGCGCAGGCGGCTACGGCGGCGGGCTCAACGGCGGCGGCGGTGCCTCCTACCAGGGGTGGACCGCTGCCGGAGGCGGCACCCAGAGCAGCGGCGGTTCGGCCGGCTCCAACTGCTCGCCGGGAACGTTCGGCAACGGCGGAAGCAACGCCGCCTACCACATGGCCGGCGGCGGTGGCGGATGGTACGGCGGCGGCTGTGCGTACGCGGCCGGCGCCGGCGGCGGTTCCTCCTACTACGGCGGATGCACCAACGGTACCACAACGCAGAACACCCGCTCCGGCCACGGCCAGGTGACGATCACGTGGTAGGAAGAATAGGACGGATGGGACATATGGGACGCATGGAAGGCATAGGACGGGGACGCATGGAAGGCATGGGACGGGTTGGGGGGGGGTGCCGCAGTGATTCTGGTGCGAAGCGGAGGGGATCCATGAGGCTGGGAATCGTGACCATGGCGGGATTGCTGCTGGCAATCGGGACGGGCTGCTCCCCCGATGACGGCGGTGCCATCCCGTGCACGTCCACCGATGAGTGCCCTGGCGAGCTGTTCTGCCACGAAGGGGAATGCAAGGACCCGGAAGAGATCAACTGCCCCGACGGTTGCGCCAAGGGAGAGAAGTGCATCAACGGGAACTGCATCCAGGTGGAGTGCATGTCCACCACGGACTGCCCGGACGGGGAGATGTGCAAAGGCTACGACTGCGTCCCGGTCTCCTGCCAGCCCGAGGGGAGCACGACCGTCTGCTGGGTGGCCTGCCACGACGGCAAGAAGACGTGCACCAACGGCCAGTGGGGGAATTGCAGCGCTCCGGCGCTCAGCGACGAAGTATGCCAGGACGAGATCGACAATAACTGCGACGGCCAGACCGACGAGGGGTGCGTCCAGTGCACGACCCAGGATCCTCCAAAGCCATGCGAGACCGCCTGCGGAACCGGGGAGATGACCTGCGCCGGCGGCATGTGGGGGCCTTGCTCGGCCGGCACCGACTGCATCTGCGACGAACCGGGCAAGTCGGAGGAGGTTCCGTGCGGCAACTGCGGCACCCAGACGCGTACGTGCAGCAAGGCGGAGGGGACCGGAGACATCCAGTACGTCTGGGGGGAATACGGGGAGTGCATCGGACAAGGGCTCTGCGAGGCCGGCACCGTCTCCGAAACCCCCTGCGGAATGAAGTGCGGCAAGCAGGTCCAGACCTGCAACGACGATTGCACCCTGGGTCCTCTGTCCGATTGCACCGGCGAAGGAGCCTGCTCTCCCGGTACCACGGAGGACAAGGCCTGCGGCAACTGCGGCACCCAGCAACGGCTCTGCGGGGAAGACTGCCTGTGGGAACCGTGGGGCGCCTGCCAGGAAGGAACCGGCTGCCAGATCGGCCAGACCGAGTACCAGCCCTGCGGCAACTGCGGCCAGCAGACCCGCACCTGCCAGCAGGACTGCGTGTGGAGCGCCTGGTCCTCCTGCCAGGACGAAGGGGTCTGCGGGACCGGCCAGAAGGAATCCCAGAAGTGCGGCAACTGCGGAACACAGGAGCGGATCTGCTCCGGCCAGTGCCAGTGGGGGAGCTGGGGGACCTGCCAGGGTTCGGGAGCCTGCAAGCCGGGCGACCAGCAGGAGCAGGCCTGCGGCCCCACCACCACGTCGGGTATCTGCGAGAAGGGGGAGCAGGTGCGCACCTGCAACGCCTCCTGCCAATGGAATTCCTGGGGCTCGTGCCTCGGGGCCGTTTACCCGGCCACCGAGATCTGCGGTGATGCCATTGACCAGGACTGCAACGGCTCGGACAAGACGCAGCCCGACCAGTACGAGCCGAACAACTCCTGCTCCAAGTGCTACTGGCTGAGCGGGACCGACCCGGAAGTCACCCTCTGGCCCACGTTCGACACCAAGGGCAATGATGCCGGCGGCACCGATCTGAACGACTACTTCTGCTTCACCGCGGACGACGGGTTCAACATCTGGCCATCGGAAGAGCGCATCATCGTCGAGCTGACCTCGCAGCCCGTGGGTACGGACGGAGATCTGTTCCTGTACAAGGGGCTGACCGACTGCCAGAACGACAAGCCGGCTGCCAGCTCGATCGTGATCGGCGGTGGCAACGAGAAGATCGACTGGGCGGAGAGCAACAGCGACGACGGCGGCACCTGGTACGTCCGGGTCGAGAACTGGTCCAGCCAGCCCAACTGCGGCAAGCCTTACAAGCTCTTCATCAAGGGGCTGAAGTAGATCCCTTCTGCCTCCGAGATGTCCCCGAGCTGCCCGGCACTACCGACGTGAGACGAGCATCTTCTCCAATCGGCCGAGCACGACCGGAAGGTCGAGGTGGGCCAGGGCAAACCGTCGTCCCGTCTCTCCCAGCTGCTTCCGGAGCACGGCGTTCCGGGCCAGCCGGACAAGCTCCCCTGCAAGAAGAGCAGGGCTGCCTGGTGGCACCACGATCCCCCCTCCCGATTCCTCGACTGCACGGCGGGCATCGCCGTCGGGCAGAGCGGCCAGCAGGGGGCGTGCAGCGGCCAGTCCGTCGCCAATCCGGCTGGGCACCACGGGGTACTTGACCCGCTCGGGAAGGAGCACCAGGAAGACATCGCCGGCAGCCACCAGGCGGGGGTACTCGACCGGCGGGACGAGGGGCAGGAGTCGCACGTGCGAAAGCCCTCTGCGACGGACCTCGGCCGCAAACGGCTCGCGGCAGGGGCCGTCCCCGACCACGGCCAGGACCAGGTCGTCCCGGCCTCGGGTGGCCTCGGCAAGCCCGAGCAGATCGTCCATCCCCTGTGCGAGCCCGAGGATGCCGGCGTACAGCGCCACGCAACGCTTCCCACAGTCCGGGAAGAAGCGGGCCCTGCCCTCGTCCGGGCCGTGGTCGAACCGGCCGCAGTCCACCCAGTTGGGGATGGATTCGGCCTCGATTCCCCGGCCGGCCAGCAGCGGTACGAGCCCCGGAGCGTGGACCAGCACCCGATTGGCGGCCCGCAGCAGGCTCTTCATGCCTGCCGAGAGTGCGCTGGCCACAGGCCCGTTCGGGATGAGCCCCGTGTCCACGGCATTGTCCGGGAACAGATCCTCGATGTGGAGCACGAGCCCGGGACCCGAGCGACGCCGGACCGCCTGTCTCCATCCATACTGACGGGCCAGCGCCACCACAGCCGCCACCCCTGCGGGCTGGAGTGAGAACCCGTAGACCAGGTCCGGTGCGGGAAGGCGCAGCCCGGCCGGCAGCAGGGCGAAAGGGCGCACGAGATGCTCGTAACCCCGCGCCACCTTGTGCGGAAGGCGCTTCGACGAAGGCAGGCCGGCCCGCACGACCCGGATGCTCCCGGCAACACGTTCCCTGCCGATGCCCCTGCCCGTGCCCGCAGCACATCCACGGGGCCCCTCCCGCATGGTCGGGGCTGTGTAGCCCGTGCCCATGCCCGTGCCCGCAGCACATCCACAGGGCCCCTCCCGCGTGGTCGGGGCTGTGTAGCCCGTGCCGCCCTCCACGTAGTAGCTCGCGGCCGGGGCGAGCACGGTGACCGCATGCCCGGCAGCGGCCAGGAACCGGGCCAGCTCTCCGGCCAGGCGGGAGCCCGAGCCTCCTTCCGGAGGGTAGTAACCGGTCGCCAGCAGGATGTCCATTCTCTCCCCGCAGCAGTTGCCCGAAGCATCCTAGCACGGGGGCCGTGGCCGCGACAATTCCCCTTGCCGCCCTGATCCTTGGGCGGTACCATGTTGCGGGTTCGGCGGAGGGTCCGATGGAAGAACGGGAACGCTACATCGCTGCAGGGCTGTTCGTGGCAACGGCGCTGGCGCTCCCGATCCTGTTCCGGGCGGTTCCGGATGCCGAGCGCTCGGCCGACCAGATTCCCTTCCTGCTGCGGACTGCTCACCTCGAGCTGAAGCTGGACGTGGCCATGAAAGTCTTTGGCGGAGGGGAGGAGGCACCGCTCACCTTCTTCGAGGCCGACACCTGGCTCTCTACTGCCGAGACTCTGCCGGGACCGGATCGTGCGCGGTTTCTTCGGCACCTTTTCGTGGCCAGCCGCACGGTGGGCCGGGATGAGGATGCCGCCCGACTGCTCCCGGCCGGGAAACCGGAGGAAGCCGAGCCCTTCGTCTGGCTGGTGACCGGAACCCCATTGGAGGATCGGAATCGACTGGCCAGCGACCTGGACGTGGCGGCTTTTCCCGCCTGGCTTGGCAACATCCTCCAGGCACGGGCTGTGGACGGAGAGGCAACCCTCTCCCCCCTGGACGAAGAGCGGGTCCGGGCCGAGCTGGAAGGCTGGATCAACTCCGTGCTGCTGCTCTTCGGGGGCATGGGGCTCATGTTGCTCGTCGGCTCGATCCTCCTGGCGAGGAGTCGTGCCTGGATCCTCCGGCCGGGAGAGGCGCGCACGCTCGACTCCCTGGGCGGATTCGGCGCCGGGCCGGTGCTGACCTGGGTGCTGTTTGCCGGCTGGTTCCTCCTGACCGGGTCCGCCTCCTATGCGATCCCCATGCTCAAGGAGAGCATGTCCCGGGGCGGGGTGATGATGTTCCTCTACGCGGTCACTGCCGGTCTCGGAGTCCTTCTGATCCGGTGGCGCGGAGAGCCGAGACGGGAGAACCTGGCAACCAGCGCGGACCTGGACCTGGGGAGCTTGTCCCCGCGGGCCGTCTGGCTCGGGGCCCTGGCCTATCTGGCTGCCGTTCCGCTTGTGACCCTGCTCAACGTGGCCAGTGCGGTGCTGCTCGGGGGCGGGGAAGAAGGGGTCAACCCGGCCATTCCGGTGCTGGTGGATGCCGGTGCCTCGGGGGAGATGTGGCTCATGACCGCCAACGTGGTCCTGGTGGCCCCGCTCTTCGAGGAGTTCTTCTTCCGGGGGTTCCTGTTCCAGCAGTTCCGGCGCTATTTCGGCGTGGCACATGGCGTTGCCTTGTCGGCCCTGGTGTTTGCATCCGTGCACATGTCGATGGAGTCATTCCTTCCGCTGTTCGGCCTGGGTGTCATGCTGGCACTCGTCTACCAGGCTACGAGGAGCCTCTGGGCATCCATCGTCACGCATGCGCTGTGGAACTTTGGGACCGTGGCCATTGTCCTCGTGCTGTTTGATTGACTCTCTTCCCCCTTTCCAAGAGGTGACCGGATGAGAAGAGCCTGGTTGTCGATCTGCCTCGTGCTGGTGTGGGTGCTGCCTGCCTCGGCAGCGGAATCCGACCCCGCCAGGTTGCTGGACTCGATGGAGAAGGAGCTCAAGCGGAACAAGGAGCAGCTCACCTTGCCCGACTATCCGAGCCCGTACTTCATCTCGTACCTCATGCGGGACGTACAGACCACGTCGCTGGCCTCCCGGTATGGTGCCCCGATCTACCGGCGGGAGGATCGCCAGCGGGTCGTGTTCGCGGACGTCCGGGTGGGTTCCCCCGAGTTCGACAATACCCAGGATCCGTACCCGGGCTTCGACTTCAACTTCATGAGCTTCGATCCGCTCAAGGACCGGGCACCGCTTTCCGACGACGACCTGGCCTTGCGCAAGGTGCTGTGGCAGACGACGGATGCGGAGTACAAGCAGGCGGTGGCCAGCTACCTCAAGGTGAAGGCCCAGCGGGTCTACGAGGCGGACGATCCGGAGTTCACCGGCAGCTTCTCGTCGGCCCCGGCGCTTCGTCAAATCGACAAGCCGGCCTCGTTCGTCACGGACCAGGGCCGCTTCGAAAAGGAGATCACGCGCCTGTCGACCAAGCTCTCTGAGGTCCCTTTCATCCATGATTCGTCGGCAACGTTCGATGCCATGCGGCAGGATCGCTACTACGTGAACAGTGAGGGAAGCGCGTCGTTCACCTCGCAGACCTGGTACTCGCTCACCATGACGGCAATGGCCCGGGCCGACGACGGGGCCGTGGTACCTCATGCCGTGGTGATCTACGCTCGGACCCCCGAAGGAATCCCGGACCGGGAGCAGCTCGATGCCATGCTGAACGACCTGGTGACGGAGCTGGATGCCTTGAGAAAGGCCCCGGTGCTGCCTCCCTACAACGGCCCCACGCTGTTGGAGGGGGATACGGCCGGCGTGTTCCTCCACGAAGCGCTCGGCCACCGGCTCGAAGGGCATCGCCAGGCGGGCGGAGAGGAGGGGGGGACGTTCCGGGGCAAGGTCGGCGACCCGATCCTGCCCGAGATGATCTCGGTGTATGACGACCCGACCCAGGCCAACTTCGGCAAGGTGGGGATCAACGGCTGGTATGGCATCGACGACGAGGGGGTGGAAGCCCAGAAGGTCACCCTGGTGGAGGCTGGCCGGCTGGCCGGCTTCCTGCTTACCCGGCGTCCCATCGAGAAGTTCCGCAACTCGAACGGCCACGCCCGCGGAAGCGGCACCCAGCGCCCCGTTGCCCGCATGGGGACGCTGGTGCTGACGAGCACCAAGTCCCGGACCGACAAGGAGCTCAAGGAGCAGCTCATGGCGCTGGCCCGGGAGCAGGGGAAGCCCTTTGCCATCATCCTGCGCAAGGCCGCATCCGGAATGACGAACACCTCCTCGTGGGGTTTCCAGGCCTTTAAAGGGGTGGCCAAGCTCGTCTACAAGGTCGACGTGAACACGGGGGAGGAGACGCTGGTGCGCGGGGTGGAGCTGGTGGGCACGCCGCTGGCCAGCCTGATGAAGGTGGCTGCCGTGGGCGAAACGCCGGCGATCTTCAACGGCTACTGCGGTGCCGAATCCGGGTTCGTTCCGGTGTCGACCATCACGCCGTCGCTGCTCATGTCCGAGCTGGAGTTCCAGAAGTCCCCGCCCAAGCGGGAGCAGAAGGAAGTGCTTCCTCCGCCTTCCCGGTAGCCCCGTCGGGCTGCCCTCCTCGTGCCTTCCGACCGCGGGTCCGTCTGTCCGACAGGGGCTCTCGAGGCCTCTTCCATCAAACGCCCTGCGTCCTTGCGGCAGACGTCATGGGTACGGTATGCTGACGGCTCGGGCCAATGGAGGGAACCATGGTGTTTGAGGACTGCCGGGCAGGACGATGCAGGAGGTGGGGAGTCGACCGGCTGCTGGTGGCGGCAGCGCTGACAGCAGGGTGCAGCTCGACCCCGTCCACGACCATGCTCGAGATCAGCGGCGATCACGAGTCCGCGGCTCCGGACGCGAAAGGGGAGATCCCATTCCTCCCGGGCCAGGACGTCGACTCGCTGGGCGACGTTTCGGATGGGCTCGATGCCTTTGGCGGGGAGGCCGCAGACCTGGTACCGACCGATGCGTGGCAGCCGCTCCCTTGCCAGGACAACGGAGACTGCGATTCCGGCTTCTGCTTGCCGGGCCCGAACGGCAGCTTCTGCGGGCAGCCGTGCGTGGAGGAATGCCCGAAAGGGTGGGTGTGCCGCCAGTTCCAGTCGGAGCCGGACGTGCTGTTCCTTTGCGTTTGGCCGCACACCAGCCTGTGCCGGCCCTGCGTCGCCAGCGAGGAGTGCAACGATCCATCGCTTCCTGCAGGCAACTACTGCATTTCCAAAGGGGAGGAAGGCAGCTTCTGCGGCTCGCAATGCGACGATGCGCTCTCGTGTCCGGACGGGTATGCCTGCCAGGAGATCACGCTCGAGGGGGGAGCCAAGGTCCAGCAGTGCCTCGGCCAGGCCGAGTGCACGTGCAGCGAAAAGGCCATTGCGGAAGAGGCGTTCACCCAATGCAGCGTGACCAACGACCTTGGGAGCTGCAAGGGACTCCGCAAGTGCACGGCCGAGGGGCTCGGGGATTGTGATGCCCCCCCGGCGGAGCCCGAGGCCTGTGACGGCAAGGACAACGACTGTGACGGCGAGACGGACGGCGAAGGGGCGCAAGGGTGCACGGCCTACTTCACCGACCAGGACATCGACGGCTTCGGCATGGAAGAGGCCGGCTGCTTCTGCGAGGCGCAGCCAGGGCTGACCTCGGTGGGGGGCGATTGCGACGATTCGAGCCCGGCGGTCTTTCCGGGGGCCACCGAAGTGTGCAACGGCACGGACGCTGATTGTGACGGACAGATCGATGAGCCGGGGAGCCTCGGCTGCCTGCCGCTCCATGTCGACGGCGACGGCGACGGGTACGGCGGAGGTGAGTCGGAGTGCGTCTGCCCGGGGACTGCAGGCTATGCCCCGGCAGCCGACGACTGTGACGACCAGGACGTCGAGGCCAATCCGGGGGCAGTCGAAGCCTGCAACGGGAAGGACGACGACTGCGACGGCAAGACCGACCCGGAAAACGTCCAGGGTTGCCAGAGCTGGTACGTCGACGAGGACGGGGACGGAATGGGGAATACCGCCCTGTCCGCCTGCCTGTGCGGTCCTGATGGGCTCTACACGACCCTTGTCCCCGGAGACTGCGACGACCTCGACAAGGGGACCGGCGGTGGTGCTCCGGAGGCGTGCGACAGCAAGGACAACGACTGCGACGGCGTCGTGGACGAGGCCGATGCCACAGGCTGCATCCAGGCGTTCATCGACGGCGACAAAGACGGGTGGGGAGGGGCCTCGAAGAGCTGCGTCTGCCAGGTCGGAAACGGGACCTCGGCGACCGGCGGCGACTGCGACGACACCCTGTCCGCCGTGCATCCCGGAGCGGTCGAAGCGTGCAACGGTTTCGACGACGACTGTGACGGAAAGACCGATCCAGCGGGAGCAGTCGGATGCTCGAACTGGTATCCCGACGCGGACGGTGACGGGTACGGCGACTCGGGGGCGGTGGGCCAATGCCAGTGCGTCTCAACGCCTGCGTTCCCCGTGAACAACAAGGAGGACTGCAACGACGCCAGTGCCGACGTCAAGCCGGGGGCGGTCGAGGCATGCAACGGCCAGGATGACAACTGCGACGGCCTGACCGACTCGGAAAACGCCCAGGGCTGCCAGGTCCGATTCCTGGACGGCGACGGCGACGGAATCGGTGGCACCCAGTCCGCTTGCGTCTGCCCGGCAGCGGCCGGCTACTCCACGCTGACCGGCGACTGCAACGATGGAAACGCCGCGGTGAAGCCGGGGGCGACGGAGACCTGCAACGGACAGGACGACAACTGCGACGGTTCGACCGACCCGGCCGGCTCGCAAGGCTGCCAGGCCCGATTCCTGGACAGCGACGGCGACGGCTACGGCGGCAGCCAGTCGGAGTGCGTCTGTCCCGCCACACCGGGCTATGCCGGCCAGTCCGGCGACTGCAACGACGTCAATGGTGCGATAAAGCCCGGGGCAGCCGAGACCTGCAACGGGCAGGACGACAACTGCGACGGCCTGACCGACCCGGCCGATGCCAACGGCTGTACGACGTACTTCAAGGATGGCGACGGCGACGGGTACGGGGACAAGTTCTCCCCTTCAAAGTGCCTGTGCCAGTCCGCCCCGCCCTACAACGTGACCAACAACCAGGATTGCGGCGATGCGTCCGGAGCGGTGAAGCCGGGAGCGGCGGAGAGTTGCAACGGACAGGACGACAACTGCGACGGCCAGATCGACCCGGAAAACAGCCAGGGGTGCGGCACGAAGTACTTCGACAACGATGTGGACGGGTACGGGGTCAACCAGACCAAGTGCCTCTGCTCGTCGCAGGGGAAATACTCTGCTTCCCAGGCCGGAGACTGCAACGATGACGATGGTACGATGAAGCCCGGATACCCGGAGCAGTGCGATTCCAAGGACAACGACTGCAACGGCAAGATGGATGACAACGGGAGCTGCTTCGATACGGTGTACCGGTTCCTGTTCTCGAACGCGGGGGACGCGGACCACTTCTACAAGACGGATGCGGGCGTGCCCCCCTCCTACAGTCCCGAGGGGGCTGTCTTCAAGGTGGCCAAGATCCAGACGGGCAGCATCAACCAGACCCTCCTGCGCCACTATTCTGCCAAGGGAACCGACCACTTCTACACGACCAGCAGCGAGGAATCGCTCTACGTCCAGAACAACCTGGACTACGTGTACGAGGGCCACGTTGGGAGCTGCGCCTCGGAGAAGGTCGATCCGTCCATGGTGCCGCTCTACCGGATGTGGAGCGCAGGCAAGTCGGACCACTTCTACACGACCAGCGAGGCGGAGAAGAACTCGGCCCTGGGCATGGGCTACGTGTATGAGAGCGTCACCTGCTGGGTCTGGCCGGCGAACTGGCCATAGGGCCGAAAAACCCGTTTGAAAATCCCGGGCCGCTCTGTTATCCATGCAGGGAACCTTGCTGCGAGGAGGGACACGCATGGTGAGCTTCGAACTGCCGGAACAGCATCAGATTCTGAAGCAGGCCGTACGGGAGTTTGCCGAGGGGGTCATCGCCCCTCAGGCCCGGGATCTGGATGCCAGGGAAGAATTCTCGGTCGCGATCACGAAGCAGATGGGGGAGCTGGGGCTGTTCGGGATCTTCGTGCCGGAGGAGTACGGCGGTGCGGGAATGGACTACCTGGCTTACATCCTGGCGGTCGAGGAGATTGCCCGGGTGGACGGCTCCCATGCGGCCACGGTCGCTGCGGGCAACTCGCTGGGCATAGGCCCCCTCTACAATTTCGGAAACGAGGAGCAGAAGCGGGAGTGGCTCCCCAAGCTGTGCAAGTGCCAGGCCATGGCCAGCTTCGGCCTGACCGAGCCCGACGCCGGGTCGGACGCCGGTGGGACCAAGACGAACGCGGTGCTCGAAGGGGGCCAGTGGACCATCAACGGCTCCAAGATCTTCATCACCAACGCCACCAATCCCCTGGCGAAGCTGTCCGTGGTCCAGGCGGTGACCGGGCGCAAGGCGGACGGGCGCAAGGAATACACCTGCCTGCTGGTCCCGCACGGAACCCCTGGATTCAAGACGGTCACGATGCACGGCAAGATGATGTGGCGGGCATCGGACACGGGCGAGCTCTACTTCGATGACTGCAAGGTCCCGGAGAGATCCGTCCTCGGCAAGCGGGGAGAAGGGTTCCACCAGATGCTCAAGACGCTCGATTCCGGGCGGCTCGCCATCGCGGCCATGGGGCTTGGCGGAGCGCAGGGGGCATTCGAGAAGGCCCTGGCCTACTCCAAGGAGCGCAAGCAGTTCGGCCGCCCCATCTGCGACAACCAGGCCATTGCGTTCAAGCTGGCCGACATGGCCACCGAGATCGAGGCCGCCCGCTCCATGCTCTACCGGGCCGTCTGGCTCAAGGACACGGGCAAGCCGTACGGAAAGCTTGCGGCCATGTCCAAGGTGTACTGCTCCGAGGTCATGGGGCGGGTCGTAGATTCCGCAGTCCAGATCCACGGCGGTTACGGGCTCATGCGCGAGTATGATGTCGAGCGGTTCTACCGCGACCAGAAGCTCCTCACCATCGGCGAAGGCACCAGCGAAATCCAGCGAGTCGTCATTTCCAGACAGCTGCTCAGCGAGTAGCCCCTGCGGCCGCCCCGCTGGGGGCAGCGCTGCGGAGTGACCGCCGCGGCGAGGGCATCCGGCTGCCCTATCTCTTCTTCCCCGCCAGACAGATGGTAAGCACGAGGTCCTCGAGCAGGATCTTGGGTGCGATGGAGGTGGACTTGAGGCGACGGTCGACGTCGCGGACCTTGTCCAGCCCGGCCTCCAGCTCCGCCTCGGTGAACTTCCTGGAATTGTTCAGAATGATGGAGGCAGCCGTGTCCTTGCACTTGAGGGCGGCAGCCAGGCCTGCGACGTCCATGGTCGCCTCGAACTTCTTGGCCACGGCCATGCGCCGAAGCTCGAATTCGAAGCTGCTCGAGAGCAGGAACAGAGGCAGTCCGGAAGCCGAGACCTTCTTCCTGGCGTCGAGCAGGTTGTGGAACATCCGCTCGAGGATGGTGAGGGCCTTTCGAACGTCCTTCTGCACCAGGGCCCGGTTGAGGTCGAACACGTCGTGCCCCTGGAGCCGCTGGACCATTTCCTCCACGTCCTGGGCGGTGATGATCTTGGCCTTTCCCGCGTATTCGGCCAGCTTCTCGACCTCGGCCGAAATGGCTTCGGGCGAGGCTCCCAGCGCATCAGCCAGAGCCGTGACCGCACCCGGATCGATGGTGATCCCTCGCTTGCGGAAGGCCTGCCGGATGAAATCCTGGACGTCGGCCGGCTTGTCGGGCAGGTCGAAGGGGACCACCGCTCCGGCCTGCTTGAGCTGGTCGCCCAGCCAGGAGCGAGCCGGAACCTCGGTTGCAGTCAGGACGATCTGCCCCTTGGGCTTCTCGGACCGGACGTATTCTGCAAGGGCAGCAAGGCCGGGATCGTCGGCCGAGTCCTTCTTGAGCCAGGTCTCGATTCCGGTGGCCACGATGAGCCGGCGTTTGGCCAGCATCGGAGCGGAACGGGCCGCGGTCAGCCAATCTGCGGGCCTCGTGGAATCGCCCGGGAAGTGGTGGTAGTTGAGGTCCTTTCCTCCCTTCTGGAACATCTGGTCCGACAGCAGCTCGACGGCCTTTCGGACCAGCATGTCCGACTGCCCCAGCAGGAGCACAACCGAAGGAAGGCTCCCCTCCTGCATCTCCTTGCGCCACTGCTGGATTCGGTCGGTAAACCGGTCCGCCATCGCCCTCTCCTCCGAAACGCTCCGGCAGGGCGGAGTATGGCATTGCTTGTCGGTTCGCACAAGCGTTTGCCCCCGAGGGGGTGCATGGTATAGGATGAAGCCGGTGCCCTTGCCGGGTACCAACCGTCGAAACGAGGTGTTCCATGTCAGACTACCGGGAGATCGGCTCGCTCACGAAGCTCTTTCGGATCGGTCGCAATGCGTTTTCCACCACGCTGAATCGGAAGGTGGCGGGGTTCCGAATCGAAGGTCCGGAGTTCGAGATCCGCCAGGCGGACACGCTCTCCTACGCCTTGGCGACGGAGGATTCCAATCCGGCTTACTTCCGCAAGGAGGGGGCCATCGTTCCACCGCTGTTTGCCAGCCGCATCCTCAAGGACGTGCTGGAGCAGGCAATCCTGCACGAGCGGCTGGGAATGAACGTGCTGAAGATGGTGCATGCGGAGCAGGCGCTTCAGTTCCTTGCTCCGCTCCGGGTGGGGACGAGAGTGGTTCCGGTGGCTGTAATCACGGGAATCCGGGACGTGTCGTCGGGTCAGCTTTGCGACGTGGCAGTGGATGTGTTCGAGAAGGGAGAGCGGGTAGTTGCCGGAAGTGCCTCGCTGTTCGTCCGGGGGAAGAGAAAAGGGGACGGGAAGAAGGGAAAGGACAACAGGGGGGATGGGAAGAAGGGGGGCGAGGAAGCCCCTGAACCGGACCGACTCATCGCGACTTTCTCCGTGGTCCCCGGACAACCCCACCGGTACGCCCAGGCTTCGCAGGACTACAACCCGATACACACCAACCGCCTGGTCGCGCGCATGGCCGGGTTCAAGGGGCCCATCGCCCACGGTCTGTGCGTGATGGCCATGACGACGGCCCGCCTCGTCGAGAAGCTGGGGGACAACGATCCGGCCCGCCTGGAACGGGTGTCGGTGCGCTTCTCCACCCCGACCTGGCCGGGTGAGGAGCTGAGCCTCAAAGTCCGCGAGCAGGCCCCGGGCAAACACGAGTTCATTCTGGTCAAGCCCAACGGAAAGCCGGTGCTCACCCGTGGGGAAGTGGTGTTTCGGAAGTAGGAGCAGCCGAGTAGCCCCATCTGCCGCTAGTCAAGCCCACCTTCTAGCTCCGCGCCGCCCCCTATGCCTTCCATACGTCCTATTCGTCCTATTCGTCCTATTCGTCCCATTCGGTAATGGATGTACAACTGAAACACCGCCAAGGCAAAGTCAGCGGACCGGGCGCACGGGATCCCGGCCAGGTGGAAGGCCGAGGCCAGCGGATCGTACGGAGTGCTGGAATCGATGACCACGGTCACGGGCTTGTTGTGGCGGGAGACAATCGTGGGCACCGTGCTCGGCAGGGCGTCGGGGGCCCGGAAGGAATCGATGCCCAGCGGGTCCAGCCCCGGGGGCAGAGTCTTCAAGGCCGGCGTCGCCGGTACGACCCCGAACATGACTGCGTCGACCCCTTCGTCGGCAAGCAGCGTGTCGAGACATGCGGCCAGCACCTTGTCGTTTGCCATGGGAGTGAGGTCGAGCGGATTGTGGACGTTGACCAGCGACTCGAGCCGCACGCCGGCCAGGATGCTGCGGATTCTCTCCTTCGTGGCTTCGGAGAGGCGGGCCAGGGAGAACCCGCGGGCGGAATCGATGTTGTCGGCCATCCCCACGGTTTCGAACCCGGCATTGGACAGGACGGCGAGCCGCTTGCCCGAGAAGCGGCAGTCCTGAAGCTGCGACGCGATGGAGAGGAACCCGGTGAACTCGCGGAAGCTGCTGGCCACGAGCGCTCCGGCATCCTGGAACAGCTCGGCCGTGGAGCGGTAGTCGCCGGAGATGGAGGCGGTGTGGCTCGATGCAGCGGTGGCCCCCTCGGACGTGCGCCCCGCCTTGTATACGAGGACGTCCCTGCCCAGGCTGCGGGCCTTGGCGATGAGACGGGCCAGCCGCAACCCGTCCAGCTCCTTGAACCCTTCGATGTAGAGCGCCAGGATGGGGACCTTCTCGTCCGGGACCAGGCACTCGACGAAGTCGACCAGGGACAGGTCCATCTGGTTGCCCGTGGAGATGGAATAGGCCGGGGACAGGTGGGGAAGCTCGTTCATGCGGGTGATCATGAACGCTCCGGACTGGCAGATGAGGGCTGCGTTGGACACGTGCCCTTCCGGTAGGGGCAGCTTGGCCTCGGGGATGAAGATCGAGTCGTAGCCGCCGGGAAGTGACCGGATTCCGAGGCAGTTGGGCCCGACGAGGACCGGAGCGAACTTCCCCTCGCTGCGGGCCTTGGCCAGGCGGGTGCGGGTGTCCTGGTCGGCCTTGCGTCCCGCCTCGGTCTCTCCCATGCCTCCGGGGATCAGGATGAGGGACGCCGCCTTTCCGGAGTCGAGCACGTCGGCCATGACGGCCGGAACCTGGGCCGCCCCCACGGCCACGATGAGCAGGTCCGCAACCCACGGAAGCGACTTGACATCCGGGACGCAGTCGATACCGTCGAGCGTCTGGGCATCCGGGCGGATGGCCCGCAGGTTGGTGAGCGGGAAGTGGTCACGAAGCAGCTTGCGCAGGATGGTCCGCCCGACGTTCATTCCCCTGGACGAGGCCCCGATGACCGCAATGGTCTTCGGGGTCAGCAGGCGGCGGACCATGGCCACGTCGACGGTCCGCTCGACCGCCACCGCGTCACTGAACCTCAAGAATGCGTCTACGGCCACGAGACGGCCGTTCGAGGCGAAGAACGGGTTGACCTCAAAGTCCTCGATGACGGAATGAAGCTCCGGTTGGTTCGAGCACTCCCGGGCAAGGCGGGTGAAAAACGAAAGCACGCGGAGCAGCTCGTCCTGCTCGACGAGCCGGCGACCTCCGCGGGTGGCACCGCTGATCCTGCGGCCGGCAAACGAGCCGAGGAGCTTGGCTGCTCCCTGCTCCGGCGTGCAGAGCTCGGGCGAGTAGACCACGTTGGCCTCGCCCTGTCGGAAGCGGGTGGAAAGCTCTTCGGCCTCGAGGCCGCCAAAGCCGATCGTGAGCACGTGCCCCATGTCGCGGGAGAAGCGCATCCCGACAAAGATCTGTCCGCCGAGCCCGGACTCGCCCTGGACCAGCTCGACGGCCAGAGTGCCGCGAACCGTCTTGAACAGCTCGTCTCCCGCCCGTTCACGGACCGTTTCGAGCATACAGCGGATTCCCTCGGCCCGGGCCTCCGGTGTGTTGTCGACGAAGCGCACGCCGCCGACTTCGGTCTTGTGCGTGATGGCAGGGCTCACGATCTTGAGCACGACCCGATGGCCCGGGAGTCCCGTGAACGCATCAGCGTCCCCGTCGATCGGGGAAAATGCGTAGCCGGGGACCCGGAGCCCTCCCGCCCGCATGAGCTCGTACAGCTCGTGTTCAAGAAGGGTGCTTCGCCCTTCGGACCGCGCCCTTGCCAGGAGGCTGGCAACCACCTGAGTCAGTTCCATGCTCATTCCTCTGCCGAAGTCCCACTCACGGATTCGGATGGGTCTCCCGGAAGGCAACATCGGCCGGCATGCCGGCGTCGAGACGCTCCTTGACGGCCATTCCTGTGCGGAAGCCCTGGGCGAGGACGGCCATGTTGGACTGGACGACGGCCTCCCCCTTGCGCTCGAACTGGGCCCGGATGAACGGGTCGAAGTCGGCCAGCTCGAAGGGCAGGAACGGCAGCGCCGCTCCCAGCATGGCCATGTTCTCGGCCCGGGGCATCTTGTGGGCCGTGGCGATCTGCCGGGCATCGACCAGGACGGCCCGGGGAAGCTCGAGCAGCGCATCGAGCACCGCCTTCTCCTCCGGGTAGTCCGGGATGTTCTTGAACGGATGGACCGAGCTCACCACGACTGCGTTGCGATGCAGGTAGGGGAGATAGCGCTGCACCTCGAGGGGCTCGACGGACAGGATCATGTCCGCCTGACCGGCCGGGATGAGGTCGGAGAGGATCTCACTGTCCGCAAACCGGAGGTGCGAATAGACGGCGCCCCCGCGCTGGGCCATGCCGTGCACTTCGGCCTGCTTGATGCGATAGCCGCGGGCCAGGGCCGCGCTGTCCAGCATGAACGCTATGGTCAGGATCCCCTGTCCGCCGACGCCTGCCAGGATGATGTCTTGCTTCATGGCCGCCCCTCCTACCTTACCGTTTGTACTGGACGCAGATTCGCCTGGGGATGATGACCGACAGCCCCTTGTACTCGAGCTCCTCCCGGATGATCCGGGCGTTCTCCTCGAGGTTCTTGGGCAGCGGCGAAAGCACGCGGACGTGCTCCGGCTCGACCCCCAGGCCGATGACGGCCTTGACCAGCGCCTCTCCGGTCAGCAGCGTGTCCTGCGTTCCGGTCATGGCCACGGTTCCGTTGTCGAGGATGAACACGGTCATGGGGAGCTTCTCATACGCGGCCGTCAGCAACCCGGTCATGCCGGAATGCCCGAACGTGGAGTCGCCGATGGAGCACATGACCGGGTGCAGCCCGGCATGCGCAGCCCCGATGGCCATGGAGATGCTGGCTCCCATGTCCACGCACGAATCCACGGCGTTGTAGGGCGGATAGAACGACAGCGTGTAGCATCCGATGTCGCTGAAGATCGGGACCTTGGGGCCATCCCCGCTTGCCAGCTTCACGGCCCGGAACGAATCGGCATGGGGACAGCCGGGGCACAGGGCCGGCGGTCTCCCCGGCAGTTTCTCCAGCGTCGGCACAAAGGGGATCTCGGATACAATCCCGAATGCCTTGGCCACGATGGCCGGCGTCAGCTCGCCAGTACGGGGAAGACGCCCATCGAGCATTCCGTGGACCGGCTTGCCGGCACCGGTGATTCCCCGGAGCGCCTCTTCCAGGAAGGGATACCCCTCCTCCACCACGACGACCTCATCCACGGCCTCGACGAGCCGACGGATCATCGCCTTGGGCATGGGGTACATGCCCACCTTGACAAAGGGGTGCGGGATCGTGCCGCCAAACGCCTCACGAATGTAGTTGTAGGCGATGGAGTTGCATAGAATCCCGACCCGCCGGTCCCCTTCGAGGCTGATCTGGTTGTGCGGCGAGGCGGCCGCAACTTCCTCCAGGAGCGGGTACTTCTTCACCAGCTTGTCATACTGGACTCGGGCGTTGCTCGGCAGCAGGATGTACCCGGACACGTCCTCCGGGAGCTTGAGCGCATTCTGCTCCCGCCGGGCCGAGGTGACCACGTCCGCCCGGCTGTGTGCCAGCCGTGTCACGATGCGGACCATGACCGGCGTCGCGAAGCGCTCCGACAGCTCGAAGGCCTCCCGGGTCATGTCGTAAGCTTCCTGCTGGTTCCTCGGCTCCAGGCACGGGATGAGCGCAAAGTGAGCCAGGTAACGGGAATCCTGCTCGTCCTGCGACGAGTGCATGCCCGGGTCGTCGGCAACGCACAGGACCAGCCCTCCGCCGACTCCGGTGACGCCCGAGTTCACGAACGGGTCCGCGGCGACGTTGAGCCCCACGTGCTTCATGGACACGAGGGCCCGCTTGCCGCAGTACGACATGCCCAGTGCCCCCTCGTACGCCACTTTCTCGTTGGCCGACCAGCTCGCCTTCACGCCGTAGTCGGCCGCCCGAGACTGGACGTACTCGAGGATCTCGGTTGCCGGGGTCCCCGGGTAGGAGTAGGCCCCGCTGATTCCGGCATCGAGCGCGGCCAGAGCGACCGCTTCATCTCCCAGGAGCAGCTCCCGCTTCTGCATCGTCTTCCTCCAGTTCGCACCCCGTCGTGCGTTCCGCCCCCCTCAGCCGGCCGAACCGGCCGTGCGGGCGATTTCAGGCCGTTCTACCGTCCCCCCGCGCGTGGGGTCAAGGGAAATATTTTGCTAGAAGCCCGGGGTTCGGGGCCGGGGGTTCGGGGTTGGGGGCCGCACACAGCCCCGACCACGCGGGAGGGGCAACCGTCAAGGACCGCCGATCAGCGGCACAGTCTACCGGAGCCGTTCCCGGGCCTTGGAAGCGTGGCGGGACCAGGGGCATTCCGACACGAGAAGCCGCAATGCCTTGAGCTCCAGCTCACGGTCCCCGAGGTGGGCATGCAGATCCGCAATGTGCCAGAGCGCATCGTCCTTGAGCGCCAGGCCGTCGTGGAAATTGATGACGAGGGCGTACTCCCGCAGAGCCTGGTCGGTCCGTCCCTGCCGCTCGTAGAGCCGGGCGAGGCGATAGCGCACCTTCTGCACGAAGCGCCCGGACAGGGCATCGCTTCCCCACCCGGGGTGAGGGAGGAGCGCTTCTTCCAGGAGGGCCGTCTCGTCGCCCCGGTAGCCCAGGTCACGGCAGAGATCCGCTGCCAGCCAGACGGCATCGTCCCAGAGGGGTGAAGGGGAGTGCTCTTCCAGCAGCGTGAGGAGGAGGTGGAGCGCCAGCCTCAAGTCCTTCTCCTGACCGGTGCGGGCCATCAGCGCTGCCCCATGGAACAGGAAGTGCGATGCCAGCGGGGCCGAAGGGTTGCCCGTGTAGTGCGCCAGCAGAAGCCCGGCAGCGGAGACCCCCTTGCGGGCAAGTGGCTCCTCCAGCTGTACAACGAGCTCCACGGCCTGGCGGGACCAGTAGGTATCGTCCCCCTCGTCCAGGATGGGCTCGAGCGATGCCAGGGAGGCGAGAGGAGAGCCTTCCTGCTTCCTGACCTCAAGCACGCGGGCCTTGCGGTCGGCCGGGGTCAGACGACCGTCCGGGCTGCCTTGTGGATGCGTGGTCGCGCACGAGGCCAGGAGAAGCAACAGCGTTGCGGGCAGGGCCCTGGAAGCGCTGGTGCCGGCCGAAACCGGACGGAGCGTTGCGGGCCTCATCATCGCCCCTCCGCCTCGGGACGGTCGGAAAACAGGGCGTGGAGAAGGCGGTCGTGAATGCGGGCATTGGAGGCGACGATGTCGGGGTTGAAGGGGGTGTATTCCTGGCCGGCAAAGCTGGTCACCCGGCCACCGGCCTCCTCGACGAGGAGCTGGCCTGCGGCGGTATCCCACGGCTTGAGCCCGCGCTCCCAGAAGCCGTCGAAGCGACCGGCAGCGACGAATGCGAGGTCGACTGCGGCAGCCCCCATCCGTCGCACCCCCTGGACGTTGAGGATCATGCGCCGCCAGTCCTCCAGGATGGTTTCGACCACCTGTCGGCGGTTGTAAGGGTGGCCGGTGGCGATGAGGGCATCGTTGAGATCGTTCGTTGCGGTGACGGAGAGGCGTGTTTCGTTGCGCCAGGCGCCCAGGCCTCGAGCTCCCCAGAAGAGCTCCCGGGTGGTGGGCATGTAGACCACGCCGGCTGTGGTTCCCCCGCGTGCGGCCACTGCGATGGACACGGCGAAGATCGGGTGGCCGTGGACGAAGTTCGTGGTGCCGTCGAGGGGGTCGACAATCCAGGAGTAGCCGGAGTCCCCTTCACGGGTTCCGGATTCCTCGCCGATCACGGAATCTGCGGGGAATCGGCCCAGGATGCGGTCGAGCAGGTACTGCTCACTGGCCCGGTCCGCTTCGGAGACGAGGTCGAGATTGCCTTTGCGATCGTAGCCGGCAAGCCGTCCCCAGAACTTCATGAGGATCTTTCCGGCGTCGTAGGCCGCGGCCTTGGCCAGCGCCAGCCGCTGGAAGGAACCCTCGTCGAGGGAGCGGCCCCGGGAGGCGGCCAAGGCCGATTCCAGTCCGTCGTGTCCCGGATGTGTTCCGTTGTCCGCCATGGGACTCTTCTCCGTCACGAAGAAGCGGGGCGGCCGACGTAGCCGATGGGATCGGTCGCTCCGGCCTCCTCGAACCCTTTGAGTCTCAACAGGCACGATTCGCAGCGGCCACAGGACAGGCCGGTATCCGTGGGCTGGTAGCAGCTCATGGTCATCCCGTAGTCCACGCCCAGCGACAGCCCCAGGCGAATGATCTCCCCCTTGGTCAGCCGCATGAGCGGTGCCTCGACACGAATGGCCCGGCCGCCGGAGGATCCTTCGGCAACGGCCAGCTTTGCGAGCCTGTTGAACGCTGAGATGTACTCGGGCCGGCAGTCGGGATAGCCGCTGTAGTCGACCGAGTTGGCCCCGATGAACACGGAGTATGCGCCCAGCACTTCGGCAAGGCCGAGGCCGAGCGAGAGCAGGACGGTGTTACGGGCCGGGACGTAGGTTTCGGGGATTCCGAAACGCCTCGAGGCGTCGTCCGGACCGGGGACGGGGCGAGGTTCGAGCAGGACGGAGCCTCCGATGCTGCGCAGATCGATGGAGATCTCCTGGTGGCGGACGGCGCCGAGCGCACGGGACACGGAGGCAGCGGAGATGAGCTCCCTCCAGGCGTGCTGGCCGTAGTGGACGCTGAGAGTGTAGCACTCGAGCCCACGGCGCACGGCGACCGCCAGGGCCGTAGCGGAATCGAGCCCGCCGCTGAGCAGCACGACGGCCTTCTCCCTGGCTTCGCCGGCAGACGGGGGGTTGCCGGGTTTGCGGCGGGACCGCGTCGGCGGCCTCGGGCGGTCGGCCACCGGTGCGGAACGCCCCTTTCCAGCGGAGCGTTTCTGTCCTGATTCCATGGGGGGTCTGTTCACGCCGAGGCCGAGGCGCCGGCGGCAGTGGCAGGCTCCTTCTTGTCGGCGGCAGAGGACTTCTCGCTGGTCTTGTCCGGCTTGTCGGCGGAGGAAGCGGAATCGGACTTTGAATCCTTGTGGGACGTGGCGTTGGTCTTCTTGCCGGCGTAGTCGGTCACGTACCAGCCACTCCCCTTCAACTGGAACGAGCTCATGGAAACCTGGCGGTGGACGTCGGTGGACTGGCACGCCGTGCAGGCCGGCAGGGAGTCGTCGGTGATGCGGCGCCACAGCTCGAAGTCACGGCCACAGGCATTGCATCGGTACTCGTAGATGGGCATGTGCGTCACCTCCCTCTCTCGAACCCGCGCATTAGATAATGGGTGGCGGCCCGAAAGTCAAGGCAGCCACGACCTGGAGAGCCCGGCAATCCGTCGCACGGCTCACACGCTGAGCTCCAACCCCTCGCGGGCCACGATCACATTGGAGAACTCCCGGCCGGCGGCCTTGCCGACCTCGTCCATGAAGTCGTCGCCGTGGTGCGGGTCGTGATGGAACAGGACCAGCAGCCGCACGCCGGCCTTGCGGGCGATCCGGCATCCGTGGAGCCACGACGAGTGTCCCCAGCCCACGTGCTGCTCATACTCCTCCGGCGTGTACATCGTGTCGAGCGACAGCAGGTCCGCCCCCTGACAGAAGGCGACGATCGAGTCTTCGTACTCGGGGGTATGCTCGTGGTCAGTGAGGTGAACCAGTCGCCGGCCGTCCACATCGAACCGGACTCCCGTGGCCTCGTTGGGGTGATTCAGCTTGACCGTGGAGATCCGAGCCCCGGGCACCTCGAACCGCTCCCCCTTCGGGACTTCGTTGAAGCTGAGCCGGGCCGGCAGACCGGACAGGCTCACCGGGAAGTTTGGCTCCTGCATCTGCCCCTTCAGGACCGATTCGAGACTGACATCCGCCTTGTGCCCGGAGTAAACGTGGATCGTGTGCCCCTTCCGGTAGTTGGGGAGGAAGAACGGGAAACCCTGGATATGGTCCCAGTGGAGATGAGTGAGAACCAGGCCGAACTCCTCGGGCTGAGTCATCTGCTGGCCCAGGGGGATGATCCCCGTTCCGGCATCGATGATGACACGGCCTCCCGGCGTGCGGACCTCGACGCAGCTCGTGTTGCCGCCATAGCGGACCGTTCCGGCCCCAGGCGTCGGGACGCTTCCTCGTACCCCCCAGTAGCGAATCGAAAGGCCGGACATGGGTGACTCCCCCCCGCTGGAACCGCGTTTAAGACCCGTACATTATAGCGGTTCAGCGCTGCTCGTAAACACTTTCTTGGGCTCGCCGGCGGGGGGGGACGAGGGACGCCAATCTCCTTGCATTGGAGCCCCGGCGAATCTATCATCCTCGCTGCGTGGAGGTGTCGGAATGGCCCGCACCCGTTCTCCCAACCGGCGACAGCAGCTCCTGGATACAGCGGCCCTGGTGTTTGCGCGTAAAGGGTACCACAACGCCACCGTTGCCGACGTGATCGAGGCCGCCGACATCGCCCGGGGGACGTTCTACCTGTACTTCGACAGCAAGCGGACCCTCTTTGCCGAGCTGCTCGACCGATTCCTCCTGGCGTTGCGGGACAGCATCCGGGGCATCGACGTGACGAGTGAGACGGCCCCGCTCGACCAGCTTCGGGAGAACCTGGAGCGAGTGCTGGACGTGGTGGGGCGTCACCGGGCCGAAGCCACCCTGGTCCTGGGCAACATCGAGGCACCGGACCGGGCGGTGAGGGCTCGCGTCGAGGAATTCTTCTCCGGAGTCAAGGAGCTGGTCTTGAGCTCGGTCCAGACCGGCAAGGAGATCGGGCTGGTCCGACAGGTACCGGAGGATCTGGCCGCTCATTTCATGTTCGGGGCAGCCCGGGAGGTGGTCACCGCGCTCGTCGTGCAGGGCAAAGGGGCCGAAAGCACCGGCTTCCCGCTCCTGCGCCGCCGTGCCGTGGACATCATCGAACCGCTCCTGGACCTCGTGGCATCGGGCCTGCTCGTCGGCTCCCTGCGTCCTGCCGGTGAATCTTCCTGGAGGGCCCATGTGGCGGACCCCGCCCTGTAGACTGCTGCTTCCCGTGCTGGCCTTGCTGGTCGGAACGCTGCTTCCGATCGCAGCCCGCACGGAGAACAAGCCGCTGACCGACAACGAGCTCAAGCAGCTCTTCACCCTGTTGGAATCGAGCCCCCACTACAAGGCCCGCCTGAAGGCCGCCCGGGCACTCGGGATGCTCCGCCGACCCGAGGCCATCGCTCCGCTATCCCGCTGCCTCAAGCAGGACCAGGACCATGCGGTCCGGAGCGGCTGCGCATGGGCGTTGGGATCGATCTTCCATCCCGCTGCCGTGCGCGATCTCGACGCTGCTGCCCGGACCGAGGTCCCGCTGGTCAAGACCCAGGCCGAGCGGGCACTCAGCTACATCCTCTCCGACTTTCCCGGCAACATCCCGTCCGATGCCCGCCTGCGCATCCACCTCGAAGGGCTCGCCGACCGGGTGAACAAGAACCGGGAGCTCACCAAATGGGTCCAGCAATACTTCCTCGAGCACCTGCTCAAGTCCGGGGACCGCGTCGATGCCGGGGAGAACATGAACATCGAAGAAGACGGCGAGAAGCCCGACGTGGAACAGGACTCTGATCCGTTGATCGAGCTGACCTTCAAGGGCGGGGTGTCCCGCATCGAGTCCCCCAAGGATCGCAAGCCAGGCGAAGTGAAGGTCTCGGTCCAGATCGAGATCGTCCTGGAACCGGTCGGCGCCAAAGCCCTGGCCATGAAGACCGTGGTCGGGAGCGCACAATTTGCGGGCGGAGCGAAACCGAAGGATGATTGGGCCGATGACCCGCTCGTGGAGAGCGAGAAGGTGGCCACGAAGAAGGCTGTCGAAGAGCTCTTCCCGGACGTGAAGAAGGCGTTGAAGCTGTAGGAAGAGGCCTGCCCCACACAGCCCCGACCACGCGGGAGGGGCCCCACGGATGGGCAGCGGGCAGCATTGGCAGCAGGAGGGTTCCATGACGGACGCCAGATACAAGCGCAAGATGACCAACATGCTGGTGGACAGTCGCTTCCAGCTCAAGTACACCCTGTTCCTCGTCCTGGTGTCGTTGGCCGTGTTCTCGGTCCTGGGATGGCTCTACTATTCCGAGCGCCAGACCACCACCGAGCTCATGGAGATCGATGCCAACGTCGGCAAGCTGCTCGAGCAGGGAGGAGCTGCCCCCGGGATCGATGCCGAGTATGCCAAGGCGTTCGATGCGGACATCGAGGAGGACACGGCGTCCCGCGATACCCGGACCTCGGTGGCGATGCTGGCAGCGGTGGCCGGCCTCGTGCTGATCCTGATGATGGCGGGCATCTGGCTGACCCACAAGGTGGCCGGACCGCTGTATGCCCTGTCCCGTTTCATGGAGGCTGCGCAGGAGGGCCGCTGGAAGGACATCCGGGCCTTCCGGAAAGGGGACGAGTTCCTCTATCTGGCCGAGCAGTTCCAGAAGCTCGCAGGGCGGATCCAGGAACGCCACAAGCAGGAGCTGGTATCGCTGCTGGAGACGGCCCAGAGCCTCTCGGAGGGCAAGTCCCAGGAGGCGGCCAGGAAGCTGGCGGACGTGATTGCGGACAAGAAGCGGTACCTCGGTTCCGAAGGCCCCTGAGCGCCATACCAGCGGCTGTTGCCCCCGCCCCGTTACGGAGTTTGCCCCGAAGGAGAAGAAGCTGCCGTGGACAGGAACTTGCCTCGAATTGCCTTGGTTGGCTGCGGGAAGTGGGGAAGAAACCACGCCCGGGTGCTGCACGAGATGGGCTGCCTGGCCCTGCTGTGCGACGAGCAGGCCTCGGCGCTGTCGCAGGTGCAGGAGGGCTGTCCCGGGGTCCCGGGCACGACGTCGTTCGATGAGCTGGTGGCCGTTCCGCTCGACGGGGTGGTCGTGGCCACTCCGGCGGCCATGCACGCGACCCAGGTGACTCGGCTGCTGGAGGCCGGCCGCCACGTCCTGGTCGAGAAGCCGCTGGCGCTCACGCTGGCCGAAGGCAGAGGCCTCGTCGAGCTTGCGCAGCGCAAGGGGCTCGTCCTCCGGGTGGGGCACATCCTCGAGCACCATCCGGCCCGGCAGCGGATCCGGGAGCTGCTTGCCGACGGCCGCCTGGGGCAGGTGCTGTCCGCCCGCCTGAACCGGACCAGCCTGGGCACGATCCGGTCCGTGGAGGACGTGCTGTTCAGCTTCGCGCCGCACGACATCGCGTTTGCCCTGGAACTGGGACAGGGGCTTCCGGCCTCGGTCACTGCGGTCGGATTCGACCTTCTCGACCGGGGCATCGCGGATACGGCGGTGATCGTGCTGCAATTCCCGGCACAAGCCCTGGCGCAGGGGCCTTCCTCGAGTACCAGCCCGCATCCGGCCCCCGCGTCGGCGACCATCGACCAAAGCCTGCCCCGAGAGGAGTCGAGGGGACCATCGACCATTTCTACTGCCTCCCCCGGTCCCCTCTCCGTCCAGATCACGGTGAGCTGGCTCGAGCCGAAGAAAGAGCACCGGGCGCTGCTGGTCGGGACCGACGGGATGCTCGAGTGGAACGACACGCCGGAGGGACGGGGGATCACGCTGACCCGCACGGTGACCGAGCCGGGGACTCCTCCCACGGTCAAGGCCGTCGAGCGCCAGAGCATCGACATCCCGGCGGGCGAGCCGCTTCGGCGGGAGCTGGAGGCGTTCGTTTCGGCCATCCAGGAAAACGGAACGCAGGGCCTCGGCGATGCCCGCTCCGGCCTGGACGTGCTGACGGTGCTGGAAGCGTGTTCCCGAAGTGCGAAGCTGGGGAGGAAGATCCGGATGGAAGAAGTTACCCGCAACTGGTTTTCTCACGAGTCCGCAGTAGTCCATCCGACGGCCCAGGTCGGCGAGGGGTCGAGCATCTGGCACTTCTGCCACGTCATGCAGGGCACTTGCATCGGACGCAATGTGACCATGGGCCAGAACTGCTTCGTCGCCAAAGGCGTCTGCATCGGCGACGGCTGCCGGCTCCAGAACAACATCTCGGTCTACGAGGGGGTGATCCTGGAGGAGGACGTCTTCGTGGGACCGTCTGCGGTGTTCACCAACGTCCGGTTCCCCCGCGCGTTCGTGTCCCGCAAGTCCGAGTACGAGACGACTCGGGTCTGCAAAGGAGCCACCATCGGTGCCAACGCTACCATCGTCTGCGGCGTCACCATCGGGGCGCATGCGTTCATCGCGGCCGGGGCCGTGGTGACCAAGGATGTGCCCCCCTTCACCCTGGTCGAAGGCGTCCCCGCGGTCAAGTCGGGCCACATGTGCTCGTGCGGCGAGCGTCTCCCCCGCTCCGACGGCGACACCCTCACCTGCCGTCGGTGCAAGTCCACCTACCGCAAGACCCCCTCGGGCGTGGAGCCGGAGAGGGGGTAGACCGGCTCTCGCATCAAGCGTGCCGCATGGTGTGGTACTCACGGGTACGATAGGAAGGCGGAACGTGAAGTGGACGCGATGATGCGTCCCCCGAGCCGTTGGTGAGGGCTACCCGACTGCCAATGCGGCGCATGGGCCGTTGGTGAGGGCTACCCGACTGCCAATGCGGCGCGTGGGCCGTTGGTGAGGGCTACCCGACTGCCGAGGCGCTCGGCGCGTCTTCCTGACGCCCCCGAGGCACGGCCCACTCCTCTGGCAGTGCCCGTCTGGAGGAGGCGGAAGGACCTCGGCCGCTGTGACAGCACGGCCGCAGGCCCTGTGGCCGTTCGAACGCAAGGGAGGCAGAGGTCCTTCGCATCGGTGGGGAAAGGCCGCAGGCCCTGTGGCCGTTCGAACGCTAGGAGGCAGAGGTCCTTCGCATCGGTGGGGAAAGGCCGCAGGCCCTGTGGCCGTTCGAACGCAAGGGAGGCAGAGGTCCTTCGCACCCCGGCAGGGGGGCGGATCCGGCTTCGGAGTCCGTAGGGCCGGGGCGCTCAGGATGACGTGCCAAGCATGAGGGGCACATCTGGATTGCCCACCCACGGCACAGCCAGCGAGATGCCCCCGCCGCTCCGGGCGGACCCGTCGCGCCTCCCCCACGTGGGGCGGCCCCGGGGGCTACTTCCCCTCGATCCAGGCGGTTGCCCCCTGGTCCAGGGAATTCTCGATGATCGCCCGGAATCCGGCATAGTCCGGATGAATGCCGTCCGGGATGTGATCCACGGGGGACGGATACGTGAACCAGCCCCCCGGGAAGGGATCGTAGCCCGGTGCCGGTCCAGGCTTGGGAACGACTCCGGGGCCGTATGCTGGGAACCCGAGCCCCGGGCACGGGAACGGGAAATGCGGATAGTCTCCAAACGTGTACTGCAGGATGCCAATGTTGTGCGCGTAGATCATCCCCGGCACGGAGGCGGCCACCTGGCGGCCTCGGGAGCAGAGGTCCACGAGCCCCAGGTTGAACTTCACCCGCTCGAACCCGGGGAAGCCGTTGCCCAGCGCCTCGATCATCTCGAAGTGCAGGTAGTCATAGCCGATCATCATGATCTTGATGTCCGGCTCCTTGGCCCGGACCATGGCCACGAACGTCGCCAGGTCCCACTGGATGAGCGTCATGGTGATGAACCACTCGAGCCCCCCCATGAGCCCGAGGCCGCCCTTGGCCGCTCCGAGGTAGTCGTTCCCGGTGAGCGTGAAGAAGAGGATGTCGGCGTGAGGCTCCATGTCGATGCTCAGATAGAGCGCGTCCATCAGCGACGGGTTGGAGACCCAGTCCGCTACCCTGGACCCGGGCTTGGAGGTGAGCTCCCAGCTCACCGTCACCTCCTCGTAGCCCCGCTCCGCCAGGGCATCCTTCAGCGGGAAGATGAGACCGGTGGACCAACTGTCGCCGGCCAGCACAACCCGATCCACGGCCAGGCACTCGGGGTTCTTCCCGGGGTTGCACTTGCCGCCGCCGCAGTAGTCCCCATCGGTGCACGGGTCGCTGTCGTCGCACGGGATGTCCAGCGGCGTGAACACGCACCCCGTCGCCGGGTCGCATGAATCTCCCGTGCATTCGTTGGAATCGCCGCAGATGATCGGCTGACCGATGCACTTGCCCATGGCACAGATGTCGTCCTTGGTGCACGCGCTCTGGTCGTCACACGGGGTGCCGGTCTGGGGCTGGTTCGAGCAGCCGACCAGCGGGTTGCAGGTATCGAGCGTGCACTGATCGCCGTCGTCGCAGCTTACCGGCTTGCCCGGCTTACACACCCCCTGGTAGCACTTGTCGCTCGCGGTGCACGCGTTGCCGTCGTTGCATGGGAATCCGGGCGGCTGGGTGTGGATGCAGCCCCCCTCGAACGTGCACGAATCCAGGGTACACGGATTGCCGTCGTCGCAGCCAGCGCTCTGGCCCATGCAGAGGCCTTCCACGCACAAGTCGTCCTCGGTGCACTCGTTGCCGTCGTTGCACGAGGCCCCGTCAGCGAAAGGATGCTGGCACCCGAGCGCGGGGTCGCACAGGTCCTTGGTGCACGGGTTGCCGTCGTTGCAGGCCTTGAGCGTTCCGGTGCAGGCTCCGGCTGCGCAATGATCGTCCGAGGTACACACCGACCCGTCGTCGCACGGCTGGCCGGTCAGCGGAGCAAACTGGCACCCGACCGCGGGGTCGCAGAGATCCTTGGTACACAGGTTGTCGTCCAGGCAGACGACCGGCTCACCGATGCAGGTTCCCGCATCACAGGCATCCCCGGCAGTGCAGGCATCCCCGTCGCTGCAGGCCTGGCCGGTACCCGGGGAGTGGGTGCAGCCTGCTGCCGGGTCGCACCCGTCCACGGTGCATTCGTCGCCGTCATCGCACACGACGGCCTGGCCGTAGCACTTGCCCGACAGGCACTGGTCCGTTTCGGTGCACGCGCTGCCGTCGTCGCACGGTGCGCCGGTCAATGGAACGGGTGCACACCCCGTGTCGGGCTGACAGGCTACGGTTGTGCAGGGGTCGTCGTCCTCGGTGCACTCCACCGCGTTCCCGGTGCATTCGCCCGCTAGGCAGGCATCCTGCCCGGTGCAGGAGTTTCCGTCGTCGCAGGCCGTCCCGTCGTCCCGGTTGGGCGACTCGCACCGGCCTGCCACGCAGGCCCACTGGCGGCAAGGTCCGAGAGTCGGGGCCCCGGTGGCGCATCCCTCGTCGGTAGTACACAGCTTTCCGTCGAACGAGAGGTCGCCGGCCGGCAGCTCATCCGCAAGGTCAACCCCTGGGAGGTCGCCCGCCCCTCCGTCCAGATCCGCGTTCGAGAGCCGCACATCGCCGGCCAGATCCTGCTCCCCGCTGGCCTCGACGATACCATCCGGAGCGCCCGTGCCCGTGCTGCCGCAAGCAGCAAGAAGGCAGAGCGTCCATCCTGCAAGCCTGTGCGACCAGGAGCTCATGGGACGCCCCCGCCGATTGACCACTGCGCCGGGAGACTCATGGGATGCTCCTTCCCGGCAGGTTGCCCCCTGTCCGGGACCGTGACGCCGCAACCCGATGGCCCGCAACCAGCACCAGCAGGAGCGCCACCATCCCAACCGATGCGGCGGACGTGGACCGCCCTTCCGTCACGGCGCACCCGGTCGTGGGCTTCGGCAGCGGCACGACGTCATCGACCGGGGAACTCACCTCGGACTGGAGATCTGCGGTCAGCTCTTCCTCGGCCTCGACCGGTGCCAGGCGACAGGTCCGTTCCAGGCAGGTCCCGCCAAAGCCGTTCAGCATGCAGTAGTCGCCGTCGGGAAGAGGGGCGTAGACGCATTCGCCCGCTACCGGGTCGCAGGTCCCACCCCAGCACGGGTTTTCGGACGCTGGACAGAGCAGCGGAGCGGTCACGCACTCGCCGGTCACGCAGTAGTCCGGACCGGTGCAAGGGTCGCCGTCGTCACAGGGCCCGAAGTCCTCGGTCGGCGTCGTCACGCATCCGGCCTCCGGGTCGCACTGGACCGTCACGCAGGGGCCGTCCTTTCCGTCCCCCTTGCACAGCAGGGGCTTCCCGGGACGGCAGCGCTCTTCCAGGCAGCTCTCGGCTCCGTTGCACACGTTGCCGTCGTCGCAGTCGTCGTCCCCGTCGCAGCCGGGCATCTGGAGACTTGGATCGCCGTAAAGATTGAACTCGAGCCTCACCTTGAAAGTCCACGGCTGAACGCCCAACCCCAGAGTGCCCATGGCATAGTGGAATGCCTCCGCAATCGGCCGTTTCTCCACCGCCGCGGCGTGGGCGAAATAGACCCCCAGCGTGAACGCTCCGGGCGTGAACGGCGAGGGCACCCAGTCCTCATCCTGCCCCGGCTTGAGGCCCATGGTGATGCGGCTCGATGCCACATTGGCGATGGACACGTGCTGGAGCAGGGTGTGCGTCAGGTTCCCGTGCTCTTCCGGGCACGCGGTCAGACAGGACCCCTGGAACACGATGGGCGGGTAGTCATCGGTCGCGGCCTTGTGGAACAGCGTGTTGATGAATGCCGGCTCGTCGGTCTCCCCCTGCTGCGGCAGGCCGTCCTGGTTGGCGTCGACATGCCAGACGTCTCGGCAGGCGAGGTCGAAGTTGCCGTGAGCGGACCACACCACCGCACCGTAGCCCTTGTTCCAGTAGTCGGGCATCTTGGTCTCGTCGAGAAAGTCCTGGCCGGGCCAGCTGGACGTGAGGTTGCCGGCCCACTCGCCCAGCACCGTGTAGCCTACGCCGTAGACGGACAACGACTTCTGGACCAGGAACTTGGAGACGAGACTCCCGTCCACGTACCCGCCGTCCGGGAAGGTGATCATGGGGCTGGGAAGCAGGACGCGGTTGTGCCACGGCTCGGGGGCCATCTGCTCATAGGCCATCGTCCGCTCCAGGATCCCGTCGCCGTAGTAGGGCTGCTTGCCGAAGTGCGGAATCCGGCCCACGAGAAGCTCGGGTGCCAGATCCACGCCGTCCAGACGCCCCCCTCCGTCCCGGCCGGAGCCCGGCTCATCCCCGCCGTCCTGAGGTTGCTCCGGGATCTCCATGTAGTCCTCGAGCTCGCAGGCCATTTCATCGCCGTCCGGGTTCCAGTTCCCGGTCAGGTCCGCAAAGTACATGTCGGTCGCGACGTGGGGGTAGTCGAGGACCTCCTCATATCCGAACGACGGATAGCACAGCTTCATCGGAATCCCGAGCGGGTCATGCGGGTCCGGAGACCCCAGCAGCAGCAGGTACTTGAACCCCTGCTCCTGGTAGTGCTTCTGCAGCCAGGCCCGCAGGATGTCCGGCTGCTCCTCGGGGACGGGCTCGACGGCCTCCATCTCGGCATCGATCTCCTCGAGCGTCTCGACGAGCGGCGAGAACCCCTGCGCTTTCTTGAACTCGACGAACGGCCCGAGCATCTTGCTAGTCGAAGCGAACTGCTCCCGCGTCACGATCAGGTAGTCGGCCCCCCCCTCGCCCCGGGTCGTGGGCTCGTACCATTTCGGGAGATCGCCGGCGTTGACGGCCAGACGGGACAGCCGATCGGGAAGGAAATGCCCTCGGGCGGGGGGCAGGGACCCGTCGCGGTCGACCTGGACGCGAAGGTCGAACCGGCTGCAGCGCTCCCACCCGGAGACGCTCTGCCGCCAAGTCGGAACGAGAATCGGGAGCAGCACGGCGTCCCCTTCGTGGAGGAGGGGGGACGCAAGGAAGGACGGAGGCTGCGGACCGATGTCTCCGCCCGGCGGCAAGGCCGTCTCGAGCGGCGAGCCGTCGTACAGCGAGACCAGCTCACCGCCGTCACCCGCCGGCAGACTGGCCGGGACACACTCCGATGCCTCCACCGATACCATGGGGCGGCCGGACACGTCGGGCGGAACCAGGACGAGCAGTGCATAGCCCTCGCCAGCACCCAGGGCTGCGGGAAGGTGGTGCAGCCGGTTCCAGACTGCTGTCGGCGGTGACTCGCCGGACTTGGCGGAGGCCAGGTCGAGCCGGACTACGATCTCCTCCGCCCGGGCGTTCGAGCCGGTCCCCGGGAGCAGAGCACTCAGCAGCACAGCGACCGACAACAGCGCCCGCATCAGGCCACCTCCGATGCGCCGGAGTGTACCACCGAGGCCGAGGAGTTGCCAGTGAGGAGGGGGGAGTTGCCTACTCCTCGTCCGGAGGCCGTTCCCCGTAGCCGAGCTTGGCTGCGATGAAATGGTCAGCCCCGGCCAGGTCGAAATCGGAGATCCGCTTGGGCTCGGCCCAGGCGAGCTCGGAGTGAACGGTGGGATTGAACTTGCCGGTCCATCGGTACACGGCGAACGCGATCAGGCGGATGCTGAAGGTCGGATACTGGTGGACGGTCTCGGCAAGCTGCTCCGCAATCTCGGCCTGGATGTGGAATTCCTCGAACAACTCCCGAGCGAGGGCCTGGGGCGGAGTCTCCCCCGGCTCGACCTTTCCGCCCGGGAACTCCCACTTGCCGGCATGGCGCTGTCCCGGGCCCCGGCGGGCGACCAGGATGCGGCCATCCCAGTGCATCACTGCGGCCACGACCGTGATCGGCGTTCTGCCCGGTCCCACGACGTCCGTCATTGTGTCCTTCCCCTTCCGGTCCATCCCCTCCTCCCGACTGCCCACCATGGCGGAGGCACACAGTATAGCGCGTTGAGCTCAGTCCGCCAACTTAACAATTTTTACCCGCGCGGGGCTATACCTGGAGCCGACATTCTGGTATCCTGCCCGGGCAAACCGGCTGCCCCGGGATCGGATGCGGAGCTCCGGGGGGGAGGATCGATGAGAAAGAGCCTGGTCGTGGCAATCGCTTTGCTGGCCTCAGTCGCCTGCTCGAACGGAGGGAAGACCCCGGTGGATGCCGCTGGGCAGGATACGGTCGGCGGAGACGTCCGTCTTCCGAGCGGGGATTTCGTCCCTGGAACCGACAACCGGGTCGAGGAGGTCGCGGATGCTCCCTCCGGCCCCGAGATCACCCTTCCCCCCGGCTATCTCGAGTTCTGTCTTTCCGATGCCGACTGCGCCGCCTGGGACCTCAAGTGCTTCTTCTCCAAGCCGGCCGACCCGGATGCCATCTGCTCCATCGAATGCGCCACGAGCGACGACTGCCCCGAGCCGATGGTCTGCAAGCGCAAGGGGGACTTCAAGGCCTGCATGCTGGCCGGCTACTGCGACGGCTGCGACAACGACGGCCAGTGCGGTGAGAACGGCAAGTGCATCGCGGACGAGAACGGCGTGAAGTTCTGCTCCCACACCTGCAAGAAGGACGATGCCGAATCGTGCGGCGGTGCCAACTTCTGCAAGAAGGTCGGCCTGGGAATGGAGGACTACTACTGCTACCCGATGTTCGGTACCTGCAAGGGGGACGGAACCCACTGCACCCCCTGCCAGAACGACGGCGATTGCCTCAAGGGGCATGAGTGCCATGAGAATGCAACTACCCACGAGATGTACTGCGCCAAGGTCTGCCAGACCAAGGTCGACTGCCCCAAGGGCTTTGGCTGCTACGAGGTCAGTGGCGAGGAGCTTCCCGTCTGCACGCTCGAGGTGAACGACACCCCGATCGAGACTTGCTATAAGAACAACAAGGGATTCTGTGAACCATGCATGCTTAACTATGAATGCGAGAGCGGAATATGTTACACATATTCAGTTGCTAACAAGTATTTCTGCTCTTTCCCTTGCGACAAACAAAAGTACACCTCGGGCTGTCCGTCCGGGCTGTTCTGCGCACCGAATCACAACACCGAGTCGCCGGGCGATGTCTGCATCCCCCCGACCGCGTTCGGTTGTCAGGGCTTCCTCAACTGCGTGGGGGTCGATTGCCCCAAGGGGGAGAAGTGCGTAGACGGTTTCTGCGAGCCCAAGTAGGCTTCTCGTGCCCTTCCGGCGCCCTCCGTCCTGTGTCGGGGTCGGCATCGGCATCGGCATCGGCATCGCTGTCGGCATCGGCATCGGGGTCGGCATCGGCATCGGAGTCGCAATCGTAATCGCAATCGCAATCGTCCTTCTCGGAGGCACCTCATGCGAGCAGTCGGTCTGGTGATTGTGTTGGCGGTCCTGGCAGCGTCTTCCCTTCCCTCCCAGGCCTCGGCAATCCGTTCCTTCACGTTGCAGGAGCTCTTCGCCGAGGCCCATCTCGTGGTGGTGGGGGATCTTACCTCCCGAACCTCGTTCTGGAATGATGCCCACGACACGATCTACACGGAATACACCGTGCGCCCCGAGCGGGTCGTCAAGGGCAAGGCCCCGGCCGAGTTGCGTCTGCGGCTGATGGGCGGAAGCCTGGATGGGAAGACACTCACGGTACCGGGCAACGCACGGGTCGAGGAGGGAGAGCGGGTTCTCCTGGTGCTTCGGGACCAGGGGACCTACCAGACGTTGGTGGGCATGTCCCAGGGCAAGTGGAGCGTGCGCCGGGTGAACGGAGAGGATCGTGCCTGGCGAGGAGGCCGTCTGTCACCGGTCGAGCCCGTCCGGGACGGCGAAGTGCGGCTGGACGATCTCCTGGACGAGATGCAGGGTCCGCCCGTCCCCAAGGTCCCCTCAATGACTTCGATGCAACCCGGTATCGATGAAGGGGGGCAGCCATGAGCACCCGTATCCACTCGCTCCTGCCGGTTCGTCCGGGACACGCTGCCGTTGTGGCGGCAGCGCTCGTGTTGCTGACTGCGGTCCTTCCCGCCCGTGCATTCACGATCAGCTCCGACAACGGAGACAAGATGATCTGGCAGCAGAGCACGATCACGTGGTACCTGCACCCGTCCGGCAGCGCAGACATGCCGTTCGAGCAGTTCAAGGGGGCGATCCAGGCAGCCTTCAATACCTGGGACAACCTCCCCTGTTTCTCCAAAAGCTTCAGTTTCGGCGGGACCAAGAACTCGGATCCGCAAAACGGCATCTACATCATGGTGAAGGAGAGCAACTGGGACCCGACCGTGGGGGATGCGGCTGCCTACTCGCAGAACTGGACCGATTGGAGCGGCAACATCTCGCACAATGTGATCGTGTTCAACGGAGTGGACCTGACCTGGACCACGACCGAAGCCGACGACTACTTCTCCGAGAAGACCGACGTCCAGGGCGTGGGCACGCACGAATTGGGGCACAGTATCGGGCTCGATCACTCCCGCTGGAGGGAAGCCACGATGTTCTTCTCGGGTGGCAGCGCCGAGCTTCAGACCCTCGACCAGGACGACAAGGACGGCGTCTGCTACCTGTACTCCACGTTCACCAGCGGAAAGCCGTGCGACTCGTGCAGCTCCAACACGAACTGCAACGGCGCCCTCTGTCTCCAGTACCCGGACGGGCTGGGCTATTGCGGCAAGGGGTGCACCAGCGATTCCAACTGCCCCGAGACGTTCACCTGCGAGAAGCTCACCAACGGGAGCTACCAGTGCGTGGCCTTCAACGGATACTGCAGTCAGGAAGGTGCCAACATCGCCATGGGGCAGTACTGCTACGGCCACGAGACGTGCAAGAGCGGGCTCCTCTGCCTCGCCCTGCCGGACACGGCCTACTGCTCCAAGGAATGCACCTCGAACACCCAGTGCGGGAGCCTCAAGTGCGTCGCGGGACTCTGCATGCAGGGGGGAAGCACGCCGCTCGGCGGCTCGTGCAAGATGCACCCGGACTGTGAGAGCGGGCTGTGCCTCGGCATTTCCGAGACCGAGGGAGTCTGCACGGCGCAGTGCAAGGACACGACCAACTGCCCCGGCGGCTTCCTCTGCGCCAGCGGCTACTGCCTCGAGGCAGGCGATACCAAGTACGGTGCCCCCTGTACCAAGGATATGGACTGCCAGACAGGGCAGTGCCTGACCATCGGGGGGCTCGACAAGATCTGCTCCAAGAGCTGTACCAAGAACACCGACTGCCCGGGCAGCAATCCGTGTACCTACTCGACGTGCATCCCTCCCGGAACGGCAATATTCGGGGCCACGTGTGCCAAGCACACCGATTGCGCCAGCGGGCTTTGCGCCGGGATGAGCATGAAGGCGTGCAGCGTGTTCTGCAACAGCGACTCGGACTGCCCTGCGGGGGCGGGCTGCGTAAGCGGCGGCTATTGCGTCAAGAAGAAGCCGCCCACCGGCTCCTGCATGTCCAAGGCCGACTGCAATGCGGGCGAGTACTGCAAGCAGGCATCCCCGGACGTGATGGGGATGTGCACCCTCGACTGCAACCCGTTCGGCGATGCGGGGTGCGAGGAAGGGAAGGTGTGCCAGTGGGTCTACCAGTCGTTCGAGGGTGTCGTCCACGGTGAGTGCGTCGCCACGAACAACGGCAGCGGTGAGGGGGAACCGTGCCTGGCCCCGGCCCCACCCTGTGTCCAGGATCTCACCTGCATCAACGTGGGCGGAATCGGGGCCCGCTGCTACCGGGACTGTAACGCCTCGACCGGGTTCGGCTGCGGAGGGGACTACTCCTGCCTGTCGCTCAACCTGTCCTCCGACCCCCATCACGGCGTGTGCGTGTGCGGCGGCCCCTCGTGCATGGAGGCCCCAGGGACCGACGTCACTTCGCCCGACGAAGACGTCACCGGTGAACCCGAGCCGCCGACTCCCGGAAAGGACATCAAGACCGCCAAGGATACCTCGGGAGGCAGCGGCAAGCCCCCGGTCACGGAAGAGCCCGATGGCGGCGGTGGCTGCTCGCTTTCCGGGCGGTTCTCGGCCGGTTCCTCTCCGCTTGCAGCAGCCCTCCTGCTGGCTGCAGCACTGTGCCTGCTCCTGGCCGCCCGCAAGAACGCCCTCCCCCGACCATAGCGTCATAACTCGGCCGATGTGCGATCATCCCGGCAGTTGTGACGCTCCCGGCGTCATAACTCGGCCGATGTGCCATCATCCCGGCAGTTGTGACGCTCCCGGCGTCATAACTCGGCCGATGTGCGATCATCCCGGCAGTTGTGACGCTCCCGGCGTCATAACTCGGCCGATGTTGCATCATCCCGGCAGTTGTGACGCTCCCGGCGTCATAACTCGGCCGATGTGCCATCATCCCGGCAGTTGTGACGCTCCCGGCGTCATAACTCGGCCGATGTGCCATCATCCCGGCGGGATTCCCTTGCCCGGCTTTGCGCTGTCCGGGGTTTGCTCGCTTGACAAGAAGAGGGCTCTCGGCGATCCTCCGCGGGTACGGCCGGCTGGGGGATTCGAGGTTTTGCAGAGCTCGCCGGCTGAGGGGTCAAGTCCGGCAGAGGTAGTCGGAGATCATGCACGCGCGACTGGCGCTCTGGATCCGGTTGTTCCTGTTCCCGCTGTTCGGGCGGGTGGGGATTGCTCCGCACTGGGCCGACCGAATCCGGGAGAGTCACGAGAGCGGCCCCGTGGTGCACGTCCTGGCGGTGGAGGGGCTGCTCGACCTGGCGTTGTTCAACTACCTGTTCCTGAAGCATCGGCTGCCGCTGGCCCGGGTGACGAACTCCCGACTGGGGACGTTCCTGCAGCCGCTCCTGCTGCTGATCTTCTACCCGCTCTTTGTGCTGTTCCGGCTGGCAAGCCGCAGGGACCCGATGGCGGGGATGCAGAAGGCGCTGGCGGCAGGGGAGCCGTGCCTGCTGTTCCTGAAGCGTGCCCGGTTCGTCATGATGCCCGGGGGGAACATCGGGCTTCCCTGGCTGACCGAGTTGGTGCGGTTGCAGGCGACGTTGCCGAAGCCGGTGATCCTGATTCCGCACGTGCTGTTCTGGACCAAGGGGCCGGAGAAGTACCGTCGCAGCCTCCTCGACCTGTTCCTGGGCGACCCGAACGCTCCGGGGCTCCGCAAGCTGCTGACGTTTGCGGCATTCCCCGGGAGAGCCCATGTGTCGTGCGGAGACCCGGTGAACCTGGCCTCTGCGCTGGCCGAGTCCACGCAGGCGGGAGAGGATGCAGCGGCCCGCAAGGTGAGCTGGCACCTGTTCCGAGCCATCGACCGGGTGGAGAAGGTGACCCGGGGGCCGATGCTCAAGGATGCGGCCCAGATCCGCGGCGAGATGATGGTCAATCCGGACTTCGCTGCCGGCGTGGCCGAGGCCGGGAAGGCCATGGGGCTTCCGGAGAAGGTGGCCATGAAGCGGGCGGCACGCAACATCACGGAGATCGCGGCCGACTTCCGGGAAAGCGCCATCGAGATGTTCTCGTTCACCCTGACGCCGATCTTCAAACGGGTCTTCTCCGGCTTCGTGGTGGACCAGGATGCGCTCCAGACCATCCGGGAGGCCTCCAGCGATTCCGCCGTGGTGCTGGTCCCCTGCCATCGCAGCCATATCGACTACCTCGTCATCTCGTACCTCATGTACCTGCTCGGACTGAACCCGCCCCACATTGCGGCCGGAGCGAATCTGACGTTCTTCCCGATGGGGCCCATCTTCCGGCGATGCGGCGCTTTCTTCATCCGTCGCAAGATCGGCAACGACAAGATCTACTCGTTCGTCCTGGCACAGTACGTCCGCAAGCTGCTCAAGGATGGACACTCGCTGGAGTTCTTCATCGAGGGAGGGCGCAGCCGCACCGGAAAGACCCTTCCGCCCAAGTTCGGGCTGTTGAACTACGTGGCCGAGGCGGTCACCGGCGAGGCAGTCCGTGACGTCGTCATCATCCCCATTGCGCTCAGCTATGAGCGGATCATGGAGGTGGAAGGGTACGCTGCGGAGCTCTCGGGCCGAGAGAAGCAGAAGGAAGATGCCCTGGTCCTGATGCGCAGCGCCGAGGTGCTCGACAGCCGCTACGGCCGACTCTACATCACGGCGGGGAAGCCGATCCACATGGCCGAGTTCCTCCGGGAATCGTCGGGCAAGTCGCCCCGGGAGCTGACCGACGAGGAGAAGCGATACCTGGTGAAGAAGCTGGGGTACCTCATCCTCAGCCGGATCAACCGGGCCACGGTAATCAACCCGACCGGGCTGGTCGCCATGGTTCTGTTGTCCCATCTGCGACGGGGAATCTCGTCGGACCGCTTCCTGGAGCATGCCGGCTTCCTGCTGGACTTCGCCATCCAGCGGGGCTACCCCATCTCGGTCAACATGGACCGGGCGCTCAAGGCCTCGCTCCATGAGATCTCCCGCAGCCGGGAGAAGGCCAGGGAAGGGGACGAACGACTGCCGTTCCAGACCATGGGAAGAGCGATACAGCCCGCCCTGATCGAGGCCATCGAGACGTTCAAGGCACAGCGCCATGTGCGGCTGGAGGAATTCGCCGACGGTCCGGTGTACTCGGTCCGCCCCCGGTCCCGAATCTTCCTCAACTACTACCGGAACAACATCATCCACGTGTACCAGCGGGAAGCGCTGGTGGCGATGAGCCTGTACGCCCGCACGAGCCAGCGCCAGATCCTCGTGTCCGAGATCGAGGAGGACGTCCGGTTTTTCTCGCAGCTCTTCAAGAAGGAGTTCATCTTCCGACAGGGGGACTTCGAGCGGGGCATCGCTGCCGGCCTCGAGGCCCTGGCTGCCCAGGGAACGGTCAGCGTATCGCCCGAGGGAGAGGTCGTCCCCGTCCCGTCCGCCGTGGACCGGCTCGCCCTGTTCCGCAACATGCTGCTCCCCATTGCGGAGAGCTACTGGATCTGCGCCCGATACGTGTCCATGGTCCGATTCAAGGGCGCCATGAAGAGCAAGGACCTGGTCAAGGCCATCCTCGAGCGGGCACACCGGGACTACCAGGAAGGGGAGATCACCTGCCAGGAATCCCTGTCCACGGTCAACATCCTCAACGCGCTCGAATGTTACCTCGACATGGAGTTGCTCGTGACTGCGGAAGGGGGGGCGGATGCCGGCAAGGTCCGCCTGGCCCGGGGAAGCTCGTACGACGAGATCCAGCAGCTGGCCGAACGGCTCCAGTTCTTCGTTATCGTGGCCTGATCGGTTGCGCCGGGAGGGGCATAAATGATCGTCGTCCTGATGGATTCTCAGCGGCAGCGGACGAAACGGGCAGCGGAGATCCTGGGGGAAGCCGGGTTTGCGCACGTGGACCTGGACCGGGAGCTGCCCGCCCCGTCAGTGCTCAAGGCAGCGGCAGCCCAGTCGTTCGGGGTGGACTTCCGCATCCGACTGCTCCGGGACCGGTTCGACCGTCTTCGCAACGAGCTCGTCACCGGTCCCGAGACCGTCGACGAGATCCTGGCGCTTGGAAAGTTGAAGGGAACCGGAGTGCTCGACCCGGATTCAGTGCTGACCAAGGACGATTTGGAGCGGCTGGCCGAAGCGGACATTCCCGTGCTCCAGAAGATGCCCCGTGGGAGCGGCGAGGAGCAGAAGCTCAAGGCCGCGGTCCTGGCTCTTGCCGGCCGCCTGCCCCGGATGTCGTGGGACGATTACTTCATGGGAATCGCTGCTATGGTGGCCGGTCGGGGTGACTGCGTGAAGCGCCGGGTGGCGGCCATCATCGTCCGGGAACGCCGTATCGTCGCCACCGGGTACAACGGGACCCCGCGGGGCACGGTCAATTGCGGCCAGGGCGGCTGCCCCCGGTGCGCGTCGTTCGTCAAGAGCGGCACCGCGCTCGGGGAGTGCCTCTGCTCCCACGGCGAGGAGAACGCCATCACCCAGGCCGCCCTGCACGGGATCAGCGTCAAGGGGGCCGTGCTGTACTCGACCTGCTCTCCATGTCTGCTGTGCACCAAGATGATCATCAACAGCGGGATTGCCCAGGTGGTCTACAACGCATCGTACCCGCTCGGGTCGAGGTCTCTGGAGCTGTTGCAGGAGGCCGGCGTCCAGGTGCGCCGCCACCCGGAATAGGGAGTATCCATGCCAGCAAACCTGTCCGCCGACTACAAGGCAGCCGAAGAGAAGCTCCGCCAGGCAAAGACCGTCCAGGAGAAGCTCGATTGCCTCCAGGAGATGCTGCGGGTGATCCCCAAGCACAAGGGGACCGACCACATGCAGGCCGACCTCAAGAAGCGCATCTCCCAGCTCAAGAAGGAGGGGGAGAAGAAGGGGGTCAAGGCCGCCAGCTCCTCGCTGTTCGTCAAGCCGGAAGGGATCGGCCAGATCTTCCTCGTTGGCCCCCCCAACAGCGGCAAGTCGAGCCTGGTGGATGCGCTCACCAATGCCAAGCCCGAGATCGCTCCGTACCCGTTCACGACTCAGATGTACCTTCCGGGCATGGTGCGGTACGAGAACGTCTGGATCCAGCTCGTGGACATGCCTCCCATCTCCTCCAAGGCCCCCCTGGCATGGATTCCGTCGGTAGTCCGCTACGGCAATGGTGCGCTGCTCACCGTGAGCCTGGCCAGCGACGACCTGCTCACCGAGGTGGATGAGATCTTCTCCGCGCTCAAGGCCGGCAAGGTGGAGCTTGCCCGCCGCAACGAGGATGCGGGGATGTTCGACACGGGCATCGCCGCGCTGCGCACGGTGCTGGTCTGCACCCACAGCCAGGATCCCGATGCCGAGGCCCGCCTCGAGCTCCTTCACGAGATGCTGGGCGATTCCTACGACGTGGTCCGGGTCGACGTCGCGGCCCCCGACACCCTGGAGCCGCTGCGAAAGACGATGTACGACATGCTCGGCGTGACCCGGGTCTACAGCAAGCAGCCGGGCAAGCCGGCGGACTTGAGCGACCCCTTCGTGGTGAAGAAGGGGACCCTGGTCGAGGAGCTCGCCACCCGCATCCACAAGGACATCGGTGCCCGTCTCGCCTATGCCCGAATCTGGAGCAGCGACGACCGCAAGTTCGATGGACAGCGCGTCGCCCGCAACTACGTCCTCGAAGAAGGGGACGTGGTGGAGATCCACACGTAGGCGGCCCGCCTCCGCCCGCTACTCGATGTCGAACTCCTCGAACACTTCGTTGGTGTCGGAGTTGATGACCGTGACGTGGATGACGTTGGGGCCAAAATCCAGGCGCACGTAGTGGTGCATGGAGGCCGCGACGACGAGGTATTCGGCATCACCGCCGGTGGCCTCGTCAGGACCGTAGAGAGGGGCACCGCCGCCGCCCGTGACGACGTACGGGATGCCATTGACCTCGAACCGCTCGTAGAGGTGGTTGTGGCCCGAGACCACGAGGTCGACCCCGTACTTCTCGATGAGCGGCTGGACGTGCGTGCGCCCCAGGCTCCACGGAAGGTGGTTGGAGAACGTGTAGAAGGGTTCGTGCATGGTCACGAACAGCCACTGCTTGTCCGCCAGCTTGGTGGCCGCGTCCTCGAACCAGGCCAACGCTTCGGCGCTGGCCCAGTTGGTCGCATACTGGTCGATATTGATGATGCCCAGGTCCCCGAGGTCGACCCACCAGTTGCGCTCGTGGAGGTGGTTGTTGCCGGACTCGAACAGGGCCTCGAAGTAGCCCTCGCCAAACGCCTCGTGGTTGCCGAACGTGGGAAAGTAGAACGAGCTCCACAGCATGGGCCCTTCGATCTCGAAGAACTTGTCCCAGTTGGTCAGGATGCTGCCCCCTTCGGTGAGGTCGCCGGTCTGGAGCACGAGAGGGGACTGTTCGGCCAGGATGAGATCGGCCACGGCCTGGTGCGCGGCGTGGTCGGTCCGGGTGTCCCCGAACAGGATCATCCGGGACAGCGGAATGAACTGGGGCAGCTCGACGTGGCGGGAGAAGCCGCCGTTGACCACCTCGATGTCGAAGTCGGGCACCTCGACTGGAACCGGGAGCACGACCTCGTGGAACCAGCCTGCAAACGTGGGCATCTCGATGCCCATGAAGTCGAACTTGAGCTTGACGGGGACGGTCTGCAGCTCGGTTTGCCCCCCGTTCCAGGAGAGCTTCAGCAGCAGGGGCACCTCTTCCTTGGTTTCTGCCAGGAAGGTCACCTGACCCGGCACCGGCCACTGGAGCCACGGCGTCTTGTAGAACGTGGCGGGGGGAGGGACGGGGGTCCCGCTCCCGTCTGCCCCGGAATCGGCCGCAGCGTCAGGGGCCACATCCCCTGCGTTCCAGTCTGCGGGCTCCAGGGTCGTCCCATCCGGCACGAGTGTCACTACGTCGGCTCCCGGGGCGGCCACATCCTCGGCCCGGGAGGAATCGTCGCCCTTCCCCTTCTCGTCACCGGACTGGGAACAGGCGGATGTCATGGCGGCAAAGACCAGGGCGATCAGGACCAGCGTCCCCGCCCTGCCGACAACCCGACTCCGGAGCGCACCCGCCATGGCGGATGGAGCCAATGTCTCCGCCATGCCGTCAGCGTGTAACGTTCGGCTGGAAGTGCACGAGTGTGCCATGGGTGACTCCTTGTCAGTTGTAGAACTGCGGGAAGCGACCGAACGTGACGGCCCCGAACAGGTTGACCAGGAAGCTCACTCCCACCAGAGAGTAGAAGAGCCATCCCCGCTTCCGCTCGTCCAGCGCCAGCAGTAGGAACAGCAGAGGCATGTAGTCCAGAGCGAAGCGGTAGCCGAACTGGAGCCAGCCCGTGTTCTGGTAGAGCAGGCCCGGGGCCGCGGTGCAGGCCACTGCGACCCAGGTGATGGTGTGCAGCGACCAGTGGAAGCGCTCTTTGCTGACCGTGTCCACGTGCTCCTTGCGGGGCCACAGGAGGTAGAAGAACACGGGCGTGGTGGCCAGCAGCGACAACCCGTGCCCCGTGATCTTGACGTAGGGATAGCCGGAGAGGAACTGCGGCACGTTGCTCAGCGCTGCGGCCAGGTTCCTCGGCAGGAACCAGAACGAGAACATCCCGTGGTCCACGATGGACGGCCGGGTGCCGTCGGCCAGGAACTTGTGGCCGAACTCGAACAGATTGTCGAAGCGGGCCAGGTTGTAAAGCATGAGAAGCACTCCGATGACCAGACACGGAGCGGCAAACAGCACGGCCTGCTTCAGCCTCAACAGAACGCCCGGGCGGTCCCACGGCTGCTTCTGGAGGAGCCACTGGAGGCCGAAGTAGGACACGGCAAAGGCCAGCGGCGTCCGGGTGGCGAACCCCAGCCCCAGGAACAGCCCGGCCAGGAACGGGGAGCGCAGGTCCGTGGCAAACAGGAGATACAGGATGTGGAGGGTCAGGCCGACGATGAGAGCGGTGAACCAGACCTCGCCCCGGATGGCGGAGAAGAAGTTGACCGTCCCGAAGGTGAACAGGAACACGAGCACCAGCAGGTCGGCCGTGCTCCTCGTGACGTAGCCCCGCTTCTTGAGCGACTGGAACAGCAGGTAGAGGAGCAGGGAGTTGAGCGCGGCCAGGAGCAGGGTGAACAGGACGTCGTTGAAGTGGTAGTGGAACAGGGCGACGAAGGGCAGCATGGCCACGGCCGGGAAGGGGGGGAACGACACGAAATGGCGCCTCGTGAGGCAGGTCGTACGGGTCATGCCGGTACCGCAGTTGCGGGCCGTGCCGGTGTTCCCCACCTCCGCAAGACAGGCGTTGCGCTCGGCATCGAAGCGGTCGCGGGCATCCCAGGCGGTGGCGGCCTCGTCACCGGGGAAGGGGCGGTCGTGGCAGACGCGCTTGATGTCGCGGTTCTTGTCGAACTCGGCCCAGTCCCCCGAGAGCGTGACGAAGCGGTTCTTCCATTCAAAGCCCGATTCTCCCTGCTTCTTGGCGGACCAGGGCCAGACCCCCTTGAACAGTTCGCCCGTCTGGAGCACGGCTTCGTAGTACGCCACCCAGTCGTTCCAGCCCCCGGATGCAATCTGCCGGTCGATGGCCTCCTGGAGCCCCGGGGGATCATCGGGAAGGACCGGCTTCCCCTTGCTCCGCTTGGGGGTCACCGTATCCAGGCGGCCGTGCAGGAACGACTCGGCCAGGTCGACGAAATGGAAGTGGGGGGAGGGCTGCCAGACCCGATCCCATGATGCGAGCGCCAACCCGCCAAATGCGACCAGGAAGACCAACGCTGCGACTACCCAACCTGAGAATCTCGAGCTCTGCATGGCTCTCTCTAACGGTGCGGATCGAACAGGTGGAACGTGATCGTCGCGGTCGGAGCGATGGTCCAGTTCGTGGGAGTCCCCTCGGGATAGGCCTTTCGCTCGGGGTCCCACTTGCACATGAACTTGTCATAGGAGGAGCGGATGAACTTGAGGTCCACGCCCAGCGACACGGTCCTGACCACCTTGTAGTCCGCGCCCAGGCCGAACTCGAGGTCGGTCCCCTCCCAGCCGGCACCGTCGTCCGGGTTGTAGTGGTAGCCGGCCATGTTGAAGAACCCGTACCCGAAGTAGAGGTTCACGTCGTACTTGCGCTTGAACATGGTCTCGGTCCAGGGGGCCCCCTGGGGCTGGCTCGGCAGCTTCCGGGTGGCCAGGCGGCCGAACAGGGCGGTGAACTGGAGCGGGTAGAGACGCAGCAGGGCGGCCGCGTGTCCGACCCCTTCCCACGTGTCCCCGACCGACTTCTTGTTGCCATGGGCCAGCACGCCTCCTTCCAGGCTGGCATAGCCCATCACGTTGTAGCCGAGCTTGAGCCCTGCGGCAAATCCGGAGCCGGTGTCGGTTCGGACGATGTCGCCGCCGGCAGGCTCCGTCATGTTGTAGTTCCAGCACTCGCACCCTTCGGTATCGAGTGCCACGTCGCGCTCGCCGTAGACCAGGGCGCCGCCGAGGTCGAAGCCGAAATACAACCCACCCCGCGCCAGGGCCGGCGAGGCCGAGACCAGCAGGACGAGGACGGCAATCAGGCTAGTACTGGAGAGACGGATCATCATAGCTTCCTCCTTCTTCCTCCTGGGAAGAGCCCCCCTCGGCCTTCCCCTTCTGGTACACCTTCATCAGCCAGGTCTTCAGCACCGAGTCCAACTCCCGTGCGACGGTGGAGTGGCTCTCGATGAGGTCGGTCCGCTCGCCAGGATCCTCCACCCAGTCGTAGAGGCTGTAGAGGTCCTCCCGGCGGTCCCAGATGTAGTTGAACCGCCCGTTGCGCACGGCCACCCCGAGAAGCGGCTCGGTACCCTGGTCGATCTTCTCCTTGAGGTAGAACTGGTGGAACACTTGCCGGTCGGGCCACTCTCCCTGGCCGAGCAGGAGCGGCACGAGGCTGGTCCCCTCGAACTGCGCCTCCACGGGAAGTGCGACGAGGTTGGCCAGCGTGGGGAAGAGGTCGAGCAGACTGACCGGCGTGTCCTTGACCTGCAAGGGCCGGATGTACCGGGAGCAGACCAGGAGCGGCACGTGGACCGTGGACGTGTGGAGGTCATACCCGTGGGTGTGCTTGGCATGGGCCTTGTCGAACGTCGACCCATGATCCGACGTGAAGATGAGGATGTAGCCGTCCCGCTTGTTGGCGGCCTTGATGGCGTCGAGCAGGGGCTTGAGGTTGCGGTCGACGGACTCGACTTCGGCATCGTACTGGTCCGCGCGGGACGTGCCGAACACCGTGGAATCCTCGGGTTGCGCAAAGGGAGGGTGGTTGTCGTAGTAGTGCACCCACAGGAACAGCGGCTTGGTGCGCTTCTTGCGGACCTGGGCCACGGCCGCATCGGTCACCTGCCTGGCATTGTGGACCTTGGGCCCCTCCCGGCCTCGGGTTCGTGCGCCGGAGGAATCCACCTTGTCGAATCCCTGCAGCAGCCCCTTCCAGCGGGAGGTGAAGTAGGCGTTGGGGACTACGGCTACGGTCTCGTATCCGGCCTGTTGGAAAGCCTCGGCAAGCGTGTGGTTCTCGGCCAGGAGCGGGTGGGGGACCTTGAGGCTCTCCCCCAGCTTGATCTGTGTGTCGAACAGCCCCGTGAACAGGGCGCCGAACGACAGCCGGGTGCTGGGGCCCTGGGAGAAGGCCTTGTCGAACCGGACGCACTCCCTGGAGAGGGCATCGATGTTGGGGGTGATGTCGCGGCGGTAGCCCATGAAGCCGACGTGTCCGGCCGCCAGGGCGTCGTCGGTGATGAGGAACACGGGCAGCCGCTTGCTCCCCAGCGGTTCCGGGAGCCGGTAGTCCCAGCGTCCCTGCCGCAGGGTCGCCCGAGTGACATCCTCCCCATCGCAGTCCTCGTCGATGCCGTTGCCCGGCACGTCGAGCGCTGCCGGGGAGATCCCCTTGTCGTCGGGGGCGCAGTCACCGCCGGCAAACGCATGCATGTAACCGTCATGGTCACGGTCGAGCAGCTTGACGGTCACCTTCCAGGCCAGCCGGGTCCCCAGCGTTCGCTGGAAGAACTGCCGTGCGTGGGGATCGCGCTGGGCCAACAGGACGGCCCCGGAGCTGGCAAGCACGACAATGCTCAGCAGCGTCACCGAGAACACGAAGGCAACCCGGGGGCGGTTCAGCCAGAAGGCCAGAAGGCCGCCGGCGACAAGCCCTGCGAGGAGCGTTGCGACCAGTGCGGCCGGCGTCTGCCACGGGGACAGGCGGACCGCCTCCCGGAACTTCCAGAGGAACCAGCCGCCGGCGGCCCCGACAATCGCCACGGCCAGCAGCAGCGGATACACGCGCCTCGACCAGAGCTGTCGAAGCACGGGGATCCTCGAGGCAGCCCCGGCACCGACCCTTCCCAGACCGGCCACGAAGAGCAGCACCGGCAGAAGGAGCACGAAGGCGGCCACGGTCGAGGCCACGGACAGAATCGCCTGGAACCGTGCCTGCACCACCTCCTGGGCGATGTACCGGCACGTGTAGAACGCGGTGAGAGCGGACAGCCCGAGCCAGAGGGCCAGGCCGATACCCCCCAGGAGGAAGCGGAACCCCCCTTCGAAATCCCGCTTCCACAGCCTCCGGGCGACTCCGACAACATGCTCGACCAGCAAGCCGAACGGGTTGCCCGGCCCGACCACGACCCGCAGGAACAGGGCCGCCAGCAGTGAGCCCGGAATCAGCACTACGACCAGGAAGAACAGGGAGGCCAGGGCATGAACCGGCTCGGCCACCTGCCCCACGAGGAGGTCCACCGCCCACAACGCCACAGCGGAAAGGAGCCCTGCGCCCAGCATGGCGGAAAACGGGCCGATTCCGGCTCTTTGTGACTGTTCGGGCACCCCTTCTACCTCGCACAGCGGCCGGGCGGCATCATATGGATTTCCAGGCGCGCGTGCAACGGAATCCTGCACCCCTGGCGCACGGGCTCTGTTTTTTTTGCTTGCAACGCCGATCCGACGGTGCTAGGAACCAGCCATAGGCACTGAGCCACAACACAACTATAGGGGGAGAGGACATGACGAAGGCAGAACTGATCGATGCGGTGAAGGGCGACCTGACCAAGAAGGCAGCGGCGGAATTCGTGGATGGGATGTTCGAGGCCCTGAAGGCCGCGCTCAAGAAGAGCGGCAAGTTCGCGTATCCGGGATTCGGCACCTTCACGGTGAAGACCCGCAAGGCCCGCAAGGGGAAGAACCCCCGGACCGGCAAGCCCATCAACATCCCGGCCAGCAAGACCGTCCAGTTCCGCGCCGCAGCGGCACTGAAGGGTTCCCTGTAACCGTGATGCAGGACCGGCGGGTCGTCCCCCCCGGGGCGACCCGCCACGTCAACCTCGTGCCTGGTTGGCTGCCCCCTGGGTGGCTCGTCCGAGTTTCGACTTCACGTTAAGGTTCAGCCATGCCTCCTGCCCGTCGAAACACCAAGTACATCTTCGTGACCGGCGGGGTCGTTTCCTCCCTGGGCAAGGGACTGACGGCCTCCAGCCTCGCGGCCATCCTGGAATCGTGCGGCCTGTCGGTCTCCATGATGAAGATGGATCCTTACATCAACGTGGATCCGGGGACCATGAGCCCGTTCCAGCACGGCGAGGTGTTCGTCACCCACGACGGAGCGGAAACCGACCTCGACCTCGGCCACTACGAGCGGTTCATCTCCAACGACATGAGCCGCAAGAGCAACTTCACCACCGGCCAGGTTTACGAGACCGTGATCCAGCGGGAACGGGCCGGCAAGTACCTCGGTGCCACGGTCCAGGTGATCCCGCACATCACCGATGAGATCAAGCGCCGCATCTACGACGCCATGGAAGGGGTCGACGTGGGACTGGTCGAAGTCGGCGGTACCGTCGGCGACATCGAATCCCAGCCGTTCCTCGAAGCCATCCGACAGATCCGGCTCGAGAAGGGACGCAGCGACACGCTCTTCATCCACCTGACGCTCCTCCCCTACATCCGCACCGCAGGCGAGGTCAAGACCAAGCCGACCCAGCACTCGGTGGCCGCGCTGCGACAGATCGGAATCCAGCCCGACATCCTCGTGTGCCGCACCGAGCGCCCCCTGGATGACGACTACAAGCGCAAGATCTCCCTCTTCTGCAACGTGCCGGTCGACTGCGTCATCGTCGCGCAGGACGTCCCGTCCATCTACGAGCTGCCGCTGCGCCTCCACGAGCAGGGGATCGAGGAACGCATCTTCGACTTGATGAACATGTGGGCCCGCAAACCCGACCTCACGCCATGGGAAAGCTTCGTTGCCACCTGCAAAGGGGCCTCGGAGGAAGTGGATATCGGCATCGTCGGCAAGTATGTCGACCTGGTCGAGAGCTACAAGAGCCTCAACGAGGCCCTGGTCCACGCTGGCGTCGCCAACGGCTGCCGCGTGCGGCTCCGTTACATCGATGCCGAAGAGGTCGAGCGGGGGCTGTCCGCCGGCCTGGACGAGGTCCAGGGCGTGGTGGTCCCGGGGGGATTTGGCGTCCGAGGTATCGAGGGGAAGGTCAAGGCCATCACCCGGATGCGGGAGCAGAAGGTCCCCTTCCTCGGGATCTGCCTCGGAATGCAGCTCGTGGTCGTCGAGTACGCCCGCAACGTCCTGGGCATGAGCGGTGCCAACTCCACCGAGTTCGATGCCGCAACCGCCCACCCGGTCATCGACCTCCTGCCGGAGCAGAAGAACGAGAAGAAGCTGGGCGGAACCATGCGGCTGGGGGCCTACCCCTGCCGCCTCAAGGAGGGGAGCAGGGCCCGAGCCGCCTACGGGGCCGAGTCGGTGCAGGAACGGCACCGGCATCGCTACGAGGTCAACCCCGACTATATCGACCGCCTCGAGGCCGGCGGCCTCAACATCAGCGGGATGAGCCCGGACCGCCGCCTGGTCGAGATGGTCGAGATCCCCGGACATCCCTGGTTCGTGGCCACCCAGGCGCACCCGGAGTTCACCTCCAAGCCGTTGCGCCCCAACCCGCTGTTCGTCGCCTTCGTCGCAGCGGCCCTCGCTCGACGCCGAGCCGCCGGACAGACAGGCTGAACGAACGATGGACAAGTACTGCCCGACCTGCTCCAGGCGGTATCCGGCAAACCTCACCGATTGCCCGCAGGACGGCTCCAACCTCGTCGCTCTGCCCGACGACGACCTCACGGGACAGGTCATCGACCGCCGCTACCAGGTGCTGGGGAGAATCGGTCGGGGCGGCATGGGAGTGGTCTACAAGGCCGAGCACGTGATGCTCAAGCGCATCGTCGCGCTCAAGGTGCTGCGCCGGGAGGTGGTCGAGGACGAGCACTCCGTCCGCCGCTTCATGAACGAGGCCCGGGCGATTGCCTCCCTCAAGAACCCTCATACGGTCATCCTGTTCGACTTCGGGGCCACTCCGGATGGTGCCCTCTACTACACCATGGAGTTCCTCACCGGACGCTCCGTCGGGGACCTCCTGAGAACGGTCGGTGCCATCCACCACCACCGTTCCGTGAGCATCGTGCTCCAGGTGTGCGACTCGCTCGAGGAAGCCCATGAGAAGGGCATCCTCCACCGGGACATCAAGCCCGACAACATCTACCTGACCCGGGAGCGGGGGCAGGAAGTGGCCAAGGTGCTCGACTTCGGCATCGCCAAGGTGCTGGGCGGAGAGCAGGAAGGGGGAACGCTGACCCGGACCGGCATGGTGTGCGGAACGCCCCAGTACCTCAGCCCTGAACAGGTCTCCGGCGAGCCCGTCGGCCCGGCCAGCGACCTCTATGCGCTCGGGGTCGTGCTGTATGAGATGCTTTCGGGTACCCCGCCGTTCGTCGCACCAACCCCGCTCAAAGTGATGCTCCAGCACGTCCAGGAGCAGGCTCCCCCGATCCGGGAGCGAAACCCTGGCGTCGAAATCCCCGAGGCCCTGCAACGCTTCGTCGACCGCTCCATGGCCAAGAGCCCAGTGGACCGCTTTGCCACCGTTGCCGAGTTCCGGGCAGCCCTCCGCGAGGCAGCGGGCCAGCCCCCCCTGCCCACACAGACCGTCTCGAACCTCGACCCACCCGAGACCGAGAAGGCACCGTCCGAGGTTCTGACGGGAACGCTCGCCACGGACGCCGGGGCCGCCAATGCGCTCGCCGGTACCATCGAAGCCATCGGCACTCCCACGCGTGGCACGCTGGTCCAGGCCCCCGGTGCCGCTGCCGGAAGGGCCGGCCCCATGGCCGGAGCGCTCGGCGCCACAGTCGGACCGGCCGATGCATTCTCCGGCCCCGCCGACGCCCTTGCCGGAACGCTCGATGCCACGGCCAGGCCCACGTCCGACGCACTTGCCGCAACGCTCGACGCCACGGCCAGGCCCACGTCCGACGCCCTTGCCGGAACGCTCGATGCCACGGACAAGCCCACGTCCGATGCCCTGAAGCGAACGGCCGATGCTCAGAAGCGACCCGCCAGTCCGCCGGTGCTTCCTCAGGCTGCTCCGCAACGCCGGACCGCCTGGCCCTGGATCGCCCTGATCGCTGGAGTTGCTACGGCCCTTGCGCTGGCCTTCTCGTGGGGCTGGTGGCGAGGGCAGGAAGCCCCTCCCGAGTCCGGAGTCTCGCAGGAGGCGCCCTCCTCCACTCAGCCTCCGAGTGGACCGCAATCCCCTTCTGCCGATAGAGTCATGAGGGCCGAATCGCCCGGCGCTTTCGCCGGAGACGCCTCTTCACAGGATGGTCCAGGCAAGGTCGAGCCCGCTCAGACGGGCGGCAGGGACGTCCCGGGCGGCACTCCGGACACCGGTGCCCTCGGCAAGGCCTCCTCGCCGACTGTCCCCGTGCAGGGCGAAGCGGCCCCGGCGGGCAACGAGCCGGCAGGCCACGACCGCCGCCTTCCAGATCTTGGGGCTCGGGCAGGAGCCCTTCCGGAGGACGGCAAGCCGGCTTCCCAGGTCCAGGACGTGGTCCCGGACGGCTCGGTCGCTGCATCGGACGACAAGGCGGGCGGCACGACCTCCGCCGGCACCGGAGCCGCAGTCAAGGCCCCCGCCGACGGGAGCGGGAAGGACGCTGCAGACAAGGCCCCCGCCGACGGCAGCGGCAAGGATGCTGCAGACAAGGCCCCCGCCGACGGCAGCGGGAAGGACGCTGCAGACAAGGAAGCCGACGGGAAGAAGACCGACGGGAAAAGGACCGGGGGCAGGAAGACCGACGGAAAGAAAGGCGACGGAAAGAAGGGCGAAGGGAAGAAGCTCCCTGGGGCCGGATGGGTCGAAGAGGTGGAGAAGCTGCCGCCTCCGGTCCCTACTTCGGACAATCCTTCGGATTGAACCGCTTGCCGGAGGCCTTTCGATACCTGGCCTTGTTGAGGTCAAGCCACTTGAGAAGTCTGTCCTTGTTCGTCAGATAGACCCGGATGGAGTCGGCGTGAGCGTTGGAGCCGGACTCGCGGGCGAGTCGCTTGAACTGGGCGACGTCCTGGTCGATCTGGGCAACCTGGGCCAACAGGTCGCAGCTCTCGCCGAAGATGAACTCCGGGCTCCTCAGATAGTCCATCCGCTCCTGGGTGACCTGCATCTGCTTCTCAACGTGTGCCGCCGCCTTGCAGCTCGCCGAATCCGGATTCTGGGGCAAACAGAGCTTCCGGTTGGCCTCGACCAGGTACCGGCCCAGATCCATGGCCTTGTCGAACGAGACGACGGAGCTGTCCTGTGCGTCGGAGGCCTGGTACCGGTTGCCATCGTTGTACCACATGGATGCTCTGGCGAGCTCCTGCTCCGGCAGGTCGGGCACCAGCAGCCTGGCAAGCGGCTCACAGCGATGCCGGCAGACGTACTCGAACAGGTCGGCCATGGGGCACAGGGAGTCCCCGTGCTGGTAGAAGCCGGCCAGCTTGTCGAAAATGCGCTGACAGTCGGAATCGGAGGTCATGTCACTGACCAGACGTCGGGTCATGGCGCAGTTGTGCTTCCGGGCCAATGCCGCGTGGTTGGCAAAGAACCCCCGCAAGTTCTCCGCACTGTTCCGCCGTGCCATGCTGGCAAACCACTGTTCGGTCCGCAGGTCGAGCTTGCCGACCGATTCGCAGACCTCCCCGGGAGCCTTTGCGGCACAGGCGTCGGCAAGAAACGCCCGCAGGCGGGTCAGGAGGGAGAGCATCCGCTCCGCCTCCTCCGGCGGCGACTCCTCGAACCGGGAAGTCACCATCGCCGAGGTCGCTGTGGCGATCTCGGCAGGGGACATCAGGGGCAGCAGCAGGTCGACGAGCTCCACGCAGCCACGGTCGAGGGCCTGTGCCAGCAAGGTCGAGTCAATGCAGGCCTGGACCCCCACGTCGAGCAGGATCCGAAACACGTCGGGGCGGCAATCCAGGTTGTCGAAGGCCCGCACGGCGGGCGTCCATGCCTTGGCACAGGCAAGCCCCTTGATCAGGGCTCCGTGCCGCCGAGCCAGGTCCGAGAGCAGGGCGACCTGACCGGTCCGGGCTGCCAGCTCGAACTGCCGCTCCACCTCGCTGGCGTCGAGCGGTTCGAGCGTCCCGTCCGCTGCCGGAACGAGCGGTGCCAGGATGACCGTACGCAACGTCTCGATGCACTGGTCCGACACGTCGACCGGCTCGGTCCTGGGTGAGTATCCGTTGGCGGTCACGTACACGAAGTGACGTCCGGGCGGGAACCACCACGTCAGAGGACTGGAGTAAGCCGGGCCATCGGGTCCGGTCCCCAGGTACACCTGGGCCTCCTTGGGGTCGCAGGCGATAGTGACCTTGCGATGGGTCTCGATGAGAGCCGACTGCACTTCCTGGAGCCGGGCCCGGGTCTTGGTGGCCTTGCCTTCCTCCTTGACCTGGACGAACAGGGTCAGGTGGTGCCAGGCCTCAGGCAGCTTACCTTGCTGGGCATAGGCCAGGCCGAGCGCCCTGTGGACGCTGGGGCGATGCTCCGCCTCGATCTCGGGCAGGACGGCGAGCCAGATGGCCATGGCCTCATCGACCTGACCGGCCTTGGCCATGTCCACGGCCGCATTGAATCGAGTTCGCGGGTCTTCCTGACCGGGTGCCTGCTGCAGAAAGAAGGTGATCGCCAGAAACGCGATCATGGTCAGTCCAGCTTCCCTTCCATCCGCTTGTAGATACCCTCGACGATCTCCTTGACCTTCTTGTGGACGTCCGGGGGACGGACGGCCCACGTATCGTCGAACTCCCACTCCAGGTTCTTCTGGATGCGGGCAATGGCATCCGACGGCGAGTACTTGAGGTTGAAGAGCATCCGGGCCCGTTCCGTGACCTCGCGCACGAACGACTCGTCCGAGCGCACCTTCATCTGCGCGTTGAACGGTGCCGACAGGTTCGAGTTGAGGTAGTCGAATTCTTCCGCCATATCACCCCTCCATCGAGCCAGAACGCTACTCCATGGCTGCCGCACCTGTCAAACAGAAGTTGAGGAAACGACCCGGACTTCAGGCAGGGATCAGCTCCGCTCCTTCCGCTCCCCCCCCTTCCACGTCCAGACCAGATTCGCGAAGAAGTTCCAGAACATGGCGATTCCAATCCCGATGCACCCGGCAGCGAGGTCGTCGATGTTCACCGTCCCGACGACCGGCAGCGCCACTGGACCGAAGAAGACGAGCCCGCCCGAATCGAGCATCCAGTTCAAGGTCGAAAAGACCCCCTGGTTGATGCCGAACCCGACGAGGCTCACCCCATGGAACATCAGGAGCCGCCGGCGAAACGGCACCTGCTGCCGCAGGTCGGAGAACGTCCACAGGTCGTTGAACAGGAAGTTGGTGAGGATCGACATCTCGACCGAGAACGCGTAGGCCAGGTTGCGGGTCCACAGGTCGTCGAGCAACCCGAGTCCCCGAGTCAGGAATGCGTACAGCCCGAGGTTCACGACCACGCCGCTGCCCCCGACCACCCCGAACTTCAGGAACCTCACCAGGAGTTCTCGGTAGCGCGTCATGGGGTGCACCTGTTCATATCAGCCCCTTCAGCACGTCCAGCGCGGTCCGTATGTCCTGCTCGTCCACGTCGAGATGGGTCACGCAGCGGATGACGTCGGGCTCCACGGCCGATGTCCGGACTCCGGCCTCCTCCAGGCGGGCTGCCAGCGCTTCCGCACCGGGATGCCGGAAGTAGATCATGTTGGTCTCGACCCGGTTGGTCACGGTCAGACCCAACCCCTCGACGCCTGCGGCCAGCAGCGCGGCATTGTGGTGGTCCGCGGCCAGTCGCTCCACGTGGTGGTCCAGGGCATAGAGGGCCGCAGCAGCCAGGATCCCGGCCTGACGCCAGCTCCCGCCCAGCATGTGCCGGTAGTGCCACGCCCGCTCGATGTCTTCCCGGCTCCCCACCAGGGCCGACCCCACGGGGGCCCCCAGCCCCTTCGAGAAGCAGACCGACACCGTGTCGCAAGACGCCGCATACTCGTGCACCGGGACGCCCGATGCGACCGAGGCATTCCACAGCCGAGCCCCGTCCATGTGGACCTTGAGACCGTTGGCGTGAGCCAGCTCGGCCAGGGCCCGGACGCGCTCCAGCGAGTAGATCGTGCCGCCCCCCCGGTTATGCGTGTTCTCCAGCAGCAGGGCCTTCTGCCGAGGTCGGTAGTACGCGTGCGAGTAGAGCGCTCGGGCCACGTCCTCGACCTCGAGGATCCCCCGTTCGCCCCGGACCGCCTTGAACACCGCTCCGGCAAAGGCACCGGCTCCGCCGGCCTCGTAGTAAATGGGATGGGCTTCCGACTCGATGACCAGCTCGTCCCCCGGCTCGACCCGGAGCCGGATGGCCAGGATGTTGGCCATGGTCCCGGTCGGCACGTACAGGGCCGCTTCCTTCCCCAGGAGCGCTGCGATCCGGGCCTCCAGCGTCAGCACGGTGGGGTCTTCGTTGTAGACCGTGTCTCCCACCTCGGCAGCGGCCATGGCAGCCCGCATGGCCGGCCCAGGACGGGTCACGGTATCGCTTCTCAAGTCGATGATGCGGCTCATGGGATCTCCGTCAGGTTTCGAAAGGTCAGTCCTTGATGCGCCACAGGGAGAGGGTGCTGCCGCCTGCGTTGTACTCGAACCAGGCGGCGTAGAGCCAGTCGTCCGCCCGGCAGAAGCCGACGACGCCGGTCTTGTCCGCTGTTGCGGGAAGGCCGAAGGCGAACGGCTCGGCCGGGCTGTCCGCCTCGGACGAGGCCGTGTACACGGGGGCCTTGTCCCCGGCAGCCGAGTATCCCAGGACCACCTGCTCGCCATCGTGGAACCAGGCCGTGGGCTCGACGGCAGGGAATCCTTCGAGCTCGGTCCATTTCGTCTGGGAATCGGCCACGTAGTGCACCCACTTCTTGACCCCCTTGTCCGTCACCCGGAACCAGAGGGCCATGCGCTCATCCTTCCCATAGATCTCTGCGACGACGCTGTAAGGCTGGCCGTCCTTCTCGGCCACGTAGTCGGGGAACGCGGGGCAGGCGGCCCACTGGGAGTCCGCGGTCCCCTTGGCATCGTTCTCGTAGCACACGGTCCCCAGCGCCCCTGCGGCGTTGGCCAGCATGAGGACCTTGTCCGAGGTCACGAAGAACCCCATCCCGGTCTCCACGACGCGAGGCCCGATCTGGTTGAACCCGCCGCCGATGGTCCCGCTGTGCACCAGGTACTCGGCCGTGGTCCAGTCCTTGCTGAGCGTGTAGATGGCCCCATCCAGGGTCAGCAGGTTGCGGATCTCCAGGTTCTCGAACGCGAACCCGAGGTCCGTGGCCTGCCCTTCGGCATCCACTCCGACCAGGGAAGCGGTGTTGTTGGGTCCGCCGTACTGCGCCACGAGCACCTGGGCATCGAGCACGGCCACGAGGCCGATCCCGTCGTACACCTTCTCGAACCCGCCGGCCCCGGCCACCTGCCACGAATACAGCCCCTTGGACGCAGCCCCTTCCACATCGGCCACGACCTGGGTCGGACCGCACACGAAGCCGCGCACCTTGGTGATTCCCTCGATCCGGGCGACCTCGATCTCCTTCCACTGCTTCTTGATGGGCGGAAGCTCTGGCTCTACCGCATCCCCGCCGGCCACCTCCCCCGAGGCGACGTCGACCACGTCCGGGGTCCCACTCTCTCCCCCGCCGCCGCATGCCCACAGCAATGCAAGAGTCAATCCCGTCACCAGAATCCGGAGATTCATGTTTCCTCCCCGAGGCCGGCCGCTCCCGCCCCGACTTCTGTCACAGGTCGTTTACGCAGTCCATGTAGACGGTGAAGCAGATCCCCATCAGAGAATCCTGGATGCACTGGTCCGTGGGGAACATCGTGCACTCCGCCACGATGCAATCGATGAGGTCCTGGTACATCTGCTGTGCCTCCGGCGAGGTGCTGCCGAAACAATCCTCCTGGCAGGCCGCATCGCCCTCGGCGCAGGCACCGAGACAGTCGAGCAGTCCGGAGCAGCCGAGTTTGGTGCTCTTGGGAATGCACTTCCCTTCCGGCGAGCAGTCGATCTTGTCGGGAGTGCAGGTCGGACACGGGCAGAACCCGCACACGCCGAAACAGCCGTCGCTGCCGCATTCACGCCCTTCGCAGCTCGGGTAGCACTGCGTCGTGCATTCCCCGGTGGGGCTGCAGAAGAGCCCGGGTGGACAGGCCCCGCAGGTCCCTCCGCACCCGTCCGGTCCGCAGGACTTGCCCGCACACGAAGGCTGGCAGACGCCCTGGCACTGTCCGAACGGCGAGCACTGGTAGCCCAGCGCACATTCACCACAGGTCCCGCCGCACCCGTCGGGCCCGCAATCCTTCCCGTTGCACTGCGGCTTGCACTGGCACAGTCCTTCGATGCATGCCATGTTGAACGGGCAGTCTCCGCAGCTTCCGCCGCACCCGTCGTCCCCGCACTGCTTGCCGGCGCACACCGGCGCACAGTGAAGATGGCATTGGAAGTCTTCGCCGCAGGCATTGTCCGGCGGGCAGAGGCCGCACTGTCCGCCGCACCCGTCATCCCCGCAGGCCTTGCCCTTGCACTCGGGCTCGCACGGCGGAGGAAGCTCGACCAGCTCCTCGACGGCCGGCACATCCGAGACGACCTCGATGTCCTCCCCCGGAACCTGCAGGCACTGCAGCTCGGTGCATTCGAGCGTGCAGATCTGCTGGAGCACCCAGACCCGTCCTTTGTCCGCAGTGACCTCGCAGATCAGCAAAGCCTCCTGCTTCCCTTCGGCATCCACGCCGCAGGCCTGCTCCCCCGCGAATTTGCAGACCTGGTCCTGCTGCGGAGTCCCGGGAGCCGGACCGTCCGAAGGCGAAGAACAGGCAGCCACGCCGGCACAGACGGCAACTACTGCCAGCACGATGAAGCGTTGTCTCATCATGATTCCTTCCCCAGCTTGTCGAAGTCCTCCAGCACGGAGCGGGGGCTTGCCGGCAGGCTCGTATTGCCGAACGGCGAGGCCGGCGTCCCGGCATCCTGGTAGCGCTTCATGATCTCCTGCACTTCTCCCATCCGCTCCAGATGCACGTCCACCAGGATGGGGTCGAAGTGCTTGCCACGCTCCTCCTCGATGGTCTGCCGGGCCAGGTCCAGCGGGTAGGCATTCTTGTAGCACCGGCGGGTGGTGAGCGCATCGAAGACGTCCGCCAGGGCCACGATGCGGGCCTCCAGCGGGATTTCCTTCCCGGCCAGGCCGTAGGGATAGCCACGGCCGTTGAACTTCTCGTGGTGGCACAGCGCAATGTTGCGGGCCATGAGGTCGGAGCGGGCAAGCGACAGCATCTCGTACCCCATCACCGTGTGCTGCTTCATCACGTCAAACTCGGCCTGAGTCAAGGGCCCCGGCTTCTTGAGCACCTCATCGGGCAACCCGACCTTGCCCACGTCGTGCAGCGAGGCAAACCGCCGGATCCGCACGACGGCGTCCCCCGGGAGCCCCAGACCCCGTGCAATCAGCTCGGAGTAAGAGCAGACGCGCATCAGGTGCATGCCCGTATCGGTGTCGTTGAGCTCGTTGGCCTTCTCGAGCGCGGCGACCACGCCGAGAGTCGTGTTCTCGAGCTCCAGCGTCCGTTCCCGGACCAGCGATTCCAGGTGGAGCTTCTCGTCGGACAGGAGCAGATTCGAGCGCTCGATCTGGTCCCCGAGCAGCTTGATCCGCAGCAGACTCCGAACGCGGGCCCTCACCTCCATCGGGTGGAAGGGCTTCCCGATGTAGTCGTCCGCCCCCGTGTCGAGGCCCGTCACCTTGTGCTGAATGTCGTCGAGCCCCGTCACCATCACGATGGGAAGGCGGGCAAACCGCGGAATCTGCCGCACCTCCCGCAGCACGTCAAACCCCGACAGCCCCGGCATCATCACGTCGAGCAGCAGGAGGTCCGGCGGCTCCTTCCCCTCGTTGAGAAATTCGAGCAGCGACATCCCGTCCTTGAACGTGTGGACCCGATACGCATCCGCCTTGAGCGTCGCCTTCATGATGAAGAGGTTGTTGTCCTCGTCATCCGCCACGTAGAGCACAGGAATCCTGTTCTCGGTCAGTGTGGTTCCCATGAGCTGAAACTCCCACCGGGTGGCCCGCGGGGTGACCCTACCCGCACCTGTCGCGTTCACCGCATCGCGAGACATACCGCTTTGTGAGTGTACTTCGCATGGAGCTCTTTGGCCACAAAAAAGGACGGCGAAAACGGTCGTGCCAAACCAGCGGGAAATCCTGGAGCCAGCCGTCACAAGGCCGACAGGCACTGACGGAACAGCCCCACGTTCCCCTTCTCGTCGACCGACTCAATGTCGATGTCCAGCACGACCTTGCGGGTCCCCCGGTCACGCGCCACGCGGGTCGCCTTGCCGACGATGAAGACCGGCCCGGAGCGGACTCCCACGGTCAGGGCCATCTCGACCAGGATGCGGTCCCCCGCCTCAGGCCGGGTCCGCTCGAGCACGACGAGCATTCCCTGCTCGTCCATGAACCGGATCAACCCGTCCGTCACCTCGCCGCGCACGGCGACCGAAGCCGGAATCCGGGCGGGCTTGCGCCGCTTCATGTCCTGCTTCCAGCGAGCCGAATCGTCCTGCGTCAACGCCTGGCTCGTGGCCTCTTCCAGAGTGATCGGCTGCGTGAGCACCTCCCCGTACCCGAACCGGTCGATGCGCAACATGGCCGCGGCATCCATGGCCAACTCCCTGCGCATCCCCTTGGACCGGGAAGACTCCTCCCCCGTCGAAACGAGCCTCACTTCCAGGTACTGCGCCTTGGGCAGGAATCCCTGGGCAAACTTGATCCCGTAGAAGGCTTCGGCCTCTCCGAGCTCCTCCAGCTTCCCCTCCGGAAGGGGGTCGACGGAACCGGCCTCGAAGTCGTAGACCACCGGTCCCTCGAGCTCCGATTCGGCCCACGCCCCGGTCTTGTGCGGATCCAGCAGGAGGTGGAAATGCTGGTCCAGGAACCCGCGCAGCCGAGCCAGACCAAACGCGCTGATCGCCTTCCTCCACAGGATTCCGATGCCGACCTTGGGGATTTCACGGCAATGCTGGACCCGGGCGAGCAGGAGCACCGGCTGATCCCGTTCGAACGGATCGTGCACGGTCAATACCAGGGTGGAGCCGGGGCGCACAGGCTCGGTGGTCTCCAGGAATGCTCCGCCGGGGCCCTGGTCCACGCTCGCCACCCGCATCTCCCCGTCCGGTCCGGACCCGGTGAAGATCGTCCCTCCCGGATACCGGGGGTATCGTCGTCTATCCTGTTCGCTCAAGCTCCCTCCACCGCTCAGACACCGTCATCACTATAGTACAAGCCGTACTTCCGGAGCAACTGCCGCAGGTGCTTGCGATCCAGCTCCGCAATCCTCGATGCCGCCGAGATGTTTCCGCCGCACCGCTCCATCAGTCCGGACAGGTAGGTTTCCTCGAACTCGGCAATGGCCCGATCCTTGGATTCCCGGAAGGGGGCCCCAAGATCCCCACTCCCAGCTTCCCCCAAGGGGGGAGGTCGCAGCTTTGGAGGCAGATCTGGCGTGGGAACTGCGGCCGCCCCCCGCCTGCCCTGAGCGCAGTCGAAGGGTGGGGTCGGCGCGGCGAACGCCGCGGTGGGGGTATCCAGCTGCCGCCACCCGGCCTCCCCCAGTGTAGCGGCCCTCTCCACCTGGTTGACCAGCTCCCGGACGTTGCCCGGGAACGGGTGGTGCGACAGGCTCTGGGCGAACGCAGGAGACAATGTCTTGCCCGGCATCCGGGTCTTCAGGATGTGCTCGACCAGGAGGGGGATGTCCTCCCGTCGCTCCCGCAGGGGAGGCAGATAGATCGGGACCACCGCCAGGCGGAAGAACAGGTCCGCCCGAAACCTCCCGGCAGCGACCTCGGCCTGGAGGTTCCGGTTCGTGGCCGCCAGCACTCGGATGTCGAGCGGGACGGGCCGGTTCGAACCGACCCGACGCACCTCGCGGCTCTGGAGCACCCGAAGCAGTCTCGGCTGAAGCTCCGCAGGCAGCTCCCCGACCTCGTCGAGGAACACGGTCCCCCGATGCGCCATCTCGAACAGCCCCTTGCGCCCCGTCAGAGCCCCCGAGAACGACCCCTTCTCGTGGCCGAACAGCTCGCTCTCCAGCAGATTGGCGGGGATGGACGCACAATCGACGACCACGAACGGTGCCTGCGCCCGCCGGGAGCGGTCATGCAGGACCCGGGCCAGCACCTCCTTGCCGGTCCCCGTCTCCCCCTCGATCAGCACCGTCGCATCGGTTGGTGCCACCAGCTCCACCAGGTGGTAGAGCTGCCGCATGGCGGGTGCCCCTCCCACCAGCCCGTCCATGCCGTCCCGCTCGGACGGACTGACGTTGAGAAGCTCTTCGCCGGCATCGAAGCGGACTTTCGAACCGCCCAGGTCCAACATGCACCCCGGCTCCAGGAAGGCTTCCCTGACCCGGATTCCGTTGACCCGGGTTCCGTTGGTCGAATCGAGGTCCCGCACGACGTACCCGTCCCCGAGACGGAGAACCTGCGCATGGAACCGGGAAACCGTCTCCCCCTCCACCACCACGTCGTTGTCGGCTGAGCTGCCGATGGTGACGGCCTGGGCCACGAACCGACGGGGTACGCCGCCTTCCGGCTGGAGCGTGCACGACGGAAGCCGGTAGAGGGACCGACCGGCCAGCGGCCGGGTGCCGTCGTCGTCCCACCTGGAGTCACTCACCGGGTCGTCTCCGTTTGAACGGCCGGGCCGTCGAGAAGGCCTACTGGAAAGCTTCGGTCAGACCGAAATCCTTGCCGGTCACCGCGGCACCGTTGCTGACGGTCACCTGGGAGGGGGAGGCCATGGTCGGATACGCCCCTTCGTAGTCCCCCGCCTTGGGTCCCCCGTTGGGCATGTCATCGCCCTTGTCGAAGATTCCGATGATGTAGTACGAGCCGTCCGCCACCCCCGTGAACTTGTAGGAGTACGGGAACGATGCGATGGGCTTCACCTTGATGGGGGTTCCCACCGGCGTAGCCTGCGGCGGCTTCGTGCTCGACAGCAGAATCTGCAGAGAATCGCTGGCCGTGAACTGACCGGCGAACGAAACCTTCCCCGCGATGCTGCCGTTGTTCACGACGGGCGGCGGAATCGTGATGTTGATCCCCGACGTCACCTTCCCGGCCTGGACGACTACGGATCCCTGATAGGTGCCGCACGTGTCGAAGCTCTGGTTGTTGCCGAGGTCGAGGACCGCGGTCACGTAGTAGGTGCCCGCTGTCTTGGTGTCCAGGGTATAGGTAACCGGGAACTTGGGATTCGTGAGCGGGAAAGCACCGCTCGGCTGCGTCGGAGGCTGCATGCAGTTGGTGACAGCCTTGTTGTAAGCCATCACCATCAGGACGTCGGAGGCCCCAGTCGTGCCGTTGTAGGAGACCGTGCCCGAAACACCCGTCGTCACCGTGGTCTCCACGACGCACTTGGAAGAGCAGCCGTCGCCGTCCTTGCTGTTGCCGTCATCGCATTGCTCGCCGGCATCCTTGTTGCCATCGCAGCAGCACGGGCTGGGATTGCAGCACCACTCGGGCTGCTGGAACTTGCAGTACTGGTTGCAGTACTCGCCCTTGGTGTTGGGCATGCCGGGAGGATCGCACTCCTCCAGGTTCTTGGGGTCCACCACGCCGTTGCCGCACACCCCCACCTGCTGGTTCGGGTCGGAGCAGTCGTAGTTGCACGTATCGCCGTCGTCGATCTGGTACTCGCAGACGTTGGGGATCCCCTTGAGGCAGCCGTCGTCGCACTGCTCGGTCCCTTCGACCTTGCCGTTGCCGCACAACGGGTCCGAGGTTTCCACCATGCAGGTCGACGAGCACCCGTCGCCGTCGATCTTGTTGCCGTCGTCGCACTGCTCGCCCGGCTCGACGGACTTGTTGCCGCACACGCCGAGCTTCTTGCAGTTGGCATCACAGCCGGCCGATGGGTTGGGTGGGTCGCACTCCTCGGGCGGCTCCACCTTGCTGTTGCCGCACACGGCCGTTTCCTTCAGGCAGAACATCGAGCAGCCGTCGCCATCCTTGGTGTTGCCGTCGTCGCACTCCTCGCCTGACTCGAGCAGCAGGTTTCCGCATACGGCGAGGTTGGCGAGCTGGCACTGATCGTCGCAAACGCTGGGGGCCGGCGGATCGCACTGCTCCGGAGGCTGCACGACGCCGTCGCCGCACACGCTGGGAGGCGGGCAGTTCGGATTGACCGTCCCCGGGGTACCGTAATCACCGCTGGTCATCGTCATGGTGGCGGAGCACCAGTTGCTCCCCGTGTCGTTCTTGAGGTGGTCCATGGCCGTCGTGTTGAGGCTTAGGGAACGGCCCGGTATGTCGGGGAAATTGGCATCGTCGAACGCCACGGTGTCGATCATCGTGCCGTCCGGTGCCTTGATCACGACCGCATCCGCCCCGTTGCCCAGGGTGAAGTTGGCGTACTGGTAAGACACGGTCACGTTGCCGTTGGTGGCCTTGTCCTTGTTGATCCCGAGCACCATGTTCTTGGCGGAGTCGAGGTTCAGGGTCCCGCCGTTGCTGATCGTGTGCGTGTCGGTGCCCTTGTCCGCAATGATCCACCCGTTCAGGTTGATCGTGCTGCCGGTCATGTTGCGGACTTCAAACCATTCGCCGCTGAGGTCCGCAATCATCTTGGGATCCTTCATGATCTCCGTGATGATCACGTCGCCCGGCTGATAGGCCGATGCGGGGCAATCCGCCGGACAGTTGGCGTTGCTCTCGGTCGGCGTCTCGCACTTGCCGTTGCCGCAGACCGGCTGGGCCGTCTCGCACGCATCGACGATGTTGTTTTTGTTCGCATCCTTGTCCGCGGGCAGCCCCGGCTGCGGGTAGTACAGGACGATGAGAACCTCCAGCTGGATGTCCACCACGTCCGTGGCACCACTGCAGTTCAGGTCGGCTGCCGTTGGCGATGAGAGGCAGGCCGGAGCCTGCGGATTGAGGGCCGTGAGCACCGTACACTGGATGTCCGATACATCCACGGACCCGTTGCCGGTCACGTCCCCGGGCAGACCGGCAAATGCCGTGCCGCTCAGGCCCATCACGAGCGCCAGGACCAGGACCCCCGACAAACTACGCAACTTCATGGTCTTCCTCCCCTTATGGCTTTGAAGTGACCAACACTCCGTTCTGCAACGTCACGGTCAGCGAATTGGCATCGGCATCCGTCCCCTTCATCTCGGTCAGGTTCACCTGGATCGGTGCGCCCGCCGAGATCGTCTGGGTCAGCTTGAACACGATGTCCAGCACGTCTGCGGACCCGGACACCACACCGCCCGACAGGTAGGCCTCGGTGATGGCCTTGGGCGGAACCTGCCCGTAGTAGATCGCAACCGACACCGACCCCGCCCACTGCCCCTTGGGGGGCGCCACGCTCAGCGTGTGCCCCGACAGCAGGGCGTTGAACTGGTCGCACATGTCCAGAGCCCCCAGGAGGCACGAGAACTTCTCCATGGAGACCTTGGTGGAGTCATACCCCACCTTGAACTGGACCCCCGTGGCCTTGGGGGACGTGTTGCTCGTCGCTGCCACTTTGAGCTTGCAGCTCACCGTGGTCCCCGCGTTGCCGGACAGGGAGCACCAGCCGGTCGGGCATGCCCCGCAGTCGCCGGGGCAGGTCGAGCACGTCTCCGTCCCATTGCACTTGGTATCCCCGCACACGGGGCAGGCACCACAGTCGCCGGGGCAGGTCGAGCACGTCTCCGTCCCGTTGCACTTGGTATCCCCGCACACCGGGCACGCTCCGCAATCCGCAGCGCAGGTCGAGCAGGTCTCGCCGTTGTCGCACGCACCGTTCGGACAGCAGGCCCCGCAGTCGCCGGGGCAGGTCGAGCACGTCTCCGTCCCGTTGCAGAGGGCATCGCCGCACTTGGGCGCCACGGCCCCGGCCGAAGTCGTGAACAGCCCATCCTTGAACGTCATGGTCAGAGAATTGGCGTTGGCGTCGGTTGCCTTCAGCTCGCTGAAAATCGGCTTGACCGGCGACTGAGTCGGGATGTTGGTCTTGAGCTTGAACACGAGGTCGAGCACGTCCGCGTTGCCCACCACCACCTGGCCGTTCAGGTACGCTTCGGTGACCGACTTGGGCGGCACGTTGCTGTAATAGATGGCCGCGGTGATCGACCCGGCCCAGGAGGCCTTGGGCGGTGCCACGCTGATGGCATGACCGGACAGCAGCGTGTTGAACTGGTCGCACATGTCGAGCCCGCCGGTCACGCACGAGAACTTCTCGAGGCTCACGTTCGCATTGTCGTAGTTCAGCTTGAACTGGATTCCCGTGGCCTTGGGGCTTACTGCGCTCTCGGCAGCCAGCTTCAGCTTGCACGAGATCGTGGTGCCGCTGTTTCCGGCCAGCTCGCACCAGCCCGCCGGGGGACACGCTCCGCAGTCGCCCGGACACGTCGAGCAGGTCTCCGTCCCATTGCACTTGCCGTCCCCGCACGACGGGCATGCCCCGCAGTCGGCCGTGCAGGTCGAGCACGTCTCGCCGTTGTCGCACTTGCCGTTCGGGCAGCAGGCGCCGCAGTCGCCCGGGCAGGTGGAGCAGGTCTCCGTCCCGTTGCACTTACCGTCGCCGCACGACGGGCACGCTCCGCAGTCGGCCGTGCACGTCGAGCAGGTCTCGCCGAAATCGCACAGCCCGTTGGGGCAGCAGGCACCGCAGTCGGCCGGGCAGGAATCGCAGGTCTCGGCCCCATTGCACTTGGTATCGCCGCACACGGGTACGACGACTCCCGTGGACGTCACCATCAGCCCCGACTGGAACGACACCGAGAGCGAATTCGCATTGGCGTCGGTTCCCTTCAGGTCGGAAACGCTCGGCGTGACGGCGGAGCCGGCCGCGATCTCCTGCTTGATCTTGAACACCAGGTCGAGCACGTACGGGTCGCCGACGACCTTCCCTGCATCCATGTAGGCTTCAGTGATCGCCTTGGGGGGCACGTTGCCGTAGTAGATCGCCACGGACACGCTGCCGGCCCACTGCCCCTTGGGCGGGGCGGCCGACACGGCATGCCCTGTGGGCAGGGTGTTGAACTGGTCGCACATGTCGATTCCGCCGACCATGCAGGAGAACTTCTCCAGTCCGACCTTGGCGTTGTCGTACGCGACTTTGAACTGGACTCCCGTGGCCTTCGGGCTGGCGGCATTCTCCGCAGCCAGCGACAGCTTGCAGGTGACCGTGTCGCCCGACTTGCCGGACAGCTTGCACCACCCGTCCGGCGGGCACGCACCACAATCCTGGGCACAGGTGCCGCACGTCTCGCCGCCATTGCACTGGCCGTCGCCGCAGACCGGCACGCACGCGCCGCAGTCGTCGGGGCAGGTGACGCAGGTCTCGCCGTTGTCGCACGCGGCGTTGGGACAGCACTGACCGCAGTCCTGGGGGCAGGTGCTGCACAGCTCGGCAAAGTCGCACATGCCGTTGGGGCAGCAGGGACCGCAATCGGACGGGCAGGTCTGGCAGTTCTCCGCAGCCTCCCCCCAGATGTCCTTGTCCGACTGGCAGAGCTGGTCGTTGCACGTGGGCGGACATACGCCGCAATCCTCGGGGCAATCCTCGCACCCTTCGACCTTGGCGCACAGACCGTCGCCGCAGACCGGGGCACACGACGGATTGTCGGCCCCGGGGCTCCCGTAGTCCCCCTTCCCGAAGGGGACCGGAGCGGAGCACCAGTTGTCCCCCAGGTCGTTCGCCTCGAAGTCGTACTGGTCCGGGTCGAGCGTCAACGACCGGCCGACGTCGTTGGGGAACGACTCCCCGTTGTCGTACGCCACCTGGTCGATCTGCACCGCACCGGACATCAGGATGATCTCATCGTCCTTGTTGGACAGGTTGTAGTTCGAGAACACGTAGAGCGGCTCCAGCCCCCCGTTCAGCTCCGGGTCGCCGCTCTTGGCCAGGATGACGTGAGTCTCGGCCGGCACGACAACGCCGCCCGCCTTGAAGATGCGGTGCTTGTCCACGCCGAGGTCCTTGATCTCCCAGGCGTTGATGTCGATGTCGCTCTCGGTGGTGTTGTAGAGCTCGAACCACTCGCCGACGGAATCGTCGATGACCGCAGGATTCTTGAGGATTTCGGTGATGATGATGGCCCCGGGCTCGGCCGGAGCCGGCTCCACCATGCACAGCTCGTCACAGCCGTCGTCGGGCTCGAGATTGTCGTCGTCGCACTCCTCGCCGCTCCCTTCGTCCAGCTTGCCGTCCCCGCAGGTCGGCGGTGCGCAGCAGTCCTGCGGGCAGCTCTCGCAGGTCTCGTCGCCGCTGCACGTCCCGTCCGGGCAGACCACGCACTCGCCGCAGTCGACCGGACAGTTCTTGCAGTCTTCCTTGTCGGCCTGGCACTCGCCGTTGCCGCAATCCTCGTCCGGGCAGGTGCCGCAGTCGGCCGGGCAGCTCTCGCAGTTCTCGGCCTTGTCGCCAAACTCGTCCCCGTCCTCGCACTTTTCGTTGGGACACACGGGGCAGTCGCCGCAGTCGGCAGGACAGTTCTGGCAGTCTTCCTTCTCGTCCTGGCACTGGCCGTTTCCGCAATCCTCGTCCGGGCAGTCGCCGCAATCCGCCGGGCAGCTCTCACAGCTCTCGGCCTGATCTCCGTACTCCTCGCCGTCCTCACACTTGCCGTTGGGGCATTCGACCGGGCAGACCCCGCAGTCGGCCGGGCAATCACCGCACGTCTCCTCCCCCTCGCACTTGCCGTTGCCGCAGCACTCGCCGCAATCCCCCGGGCAATCGGTGCAGCTCTCCTCGCCGGTGCACTGCCCGTCCCCGCACTCGTCCTTGCATTCTCCGCAGTCCGCCGGGCACGTCTTGCACGTCTCCTTCGCCTCAGGATCGCAGATCTGGTCGCCGCACGGAAACTCCACGGCCTCGAGCTCGCCCGTAATCCCGTCCCCCACCTGGCCGTCAACGGCAACGTCCAGCCCCGAATCGCCACCCGTCGTCCCCGGCGTGGAGCACGATGTCGCAAGAAGCAACGAGAATACCGCCAGCAAACGCATCTTCATCCGATCCTCCCCCGAGCAGACCAGAGTCCAACCCACGCGACAGGGTGCCACGGTGCACTTGCCTTTTCAAGCGAAAGCCGTCGAGGAATTTTAATTACGTGAGGTTGCAACAGTAGTTGCCGTTCCGTCGGGCGGGCGCGAAGGCCGCAACGCGGCGGGTGCGAAAACGGCAATTCTCCCTTGGCTTTTTGGCCGAAAGTGCGCTAAGTTCACGCCCGAAGCACTCGCTTGAACGCCAGGGAGGCCGAGATGAGAGGAGTCGAGATCGTCAAGTCACTGGGCCCGGAGCTCGATATCATCCTGAAGGATGTCGCCATCGACCACATCGTCAAGGGCGTCCAGGTCCTGAGCCGGGCACTGTACATCCGCTACTTCAAGGGATACCGCCTCCAGGTCGCAGGGAAGCGCCGCGTCCGGGAGATGATCGACAAGGAGATCAAGGGCAAGGACAACGAGGAGCTGGCGCAGCTCCTGACCACTCTCTGGAACCGGACCAATGGCCGGCTGTACCACGCCATGTACAACAAGGTCCGGACCATCAACGAGGAGGTCGACAAGATCGTCCGCATCGAAGACGATGCCGCCCGCGTGTTCCTCGACGAGCTGCTCGGCGAGTATGACAAGGACCGGCTCTACCTCTGCATTCTGCTCAACGAGGTCAAGTTCTCCCGGGAAGTGATCAAGGAGAAGCTGGACAAGGATGTCCCGTTCGAGGAGTGGCCCCCCGCCCCGCCACCCGCCGAAGAGGAAGAAGAAGCCGCCCCCCAGCCTGCTGCCACGGAAGGGACTCCTGAAGCATGATCCCGTCTCCTTCGACCTGCCGCGTTCTGCTCGCCGGGTTGATGGTGCTCTGCAGTGCGACCGCTCCGGCAGCGGAGGAGCCGACCCCGGGGAACGCAACCGCTGACCCGGCATCGGACGGCACGGGCAACCTGGCCGTCGAGAACCGCCTCGCAGACGCCGCAACCCTCTTCCTCGGAACCGTCGAGATCGGCCGGGTCGAGGCCGGCGCCACCAAGCAGATCTTCGGCCTGGCAGCCGGGCCCGCCACCCTCCGGGCCGTCGCGGATACGGGCCGGACCATCGAGCAGACCTTCGTCATCGAGCCGGATGCCACGCAGGCGTGGATCCTCCAGGACGGGCCGGGCCAGGTGCTGGTCCGCAACCACGTCGGTGAGACCGTCGAGCTGCTGGCGGACGGCCGCCCGCTCGGAGAGATTCAGCCCCTGGCCGCGCTTCGAATCCCGCTGCCGGCCGGTCCGCACCAGCTCCAGGCCCACTGCGTGCTGTGCGACCACGTCGCGACGCACCCCGTCGTCGTCCTGGGCGGTGCGTTGACCGAGGTGGTCCTCGGCCCGCAACCCGGGCGCCTCCTGCTCGTCAACGGGACGTCGGAGCCCCTCACCTTCCACCGCAACGGCAAACCGCTCACCCGGGTCGAGCCGGGGACGCGGGCGGAGCTGGCCGGACAGCCGCTCGGCCGCCACCTCGTCGAGGCGGTCACGGTCAAGGGGGCACTGGTCAAGCGGGAGACCCTGCAGATCGTGCCCCGCGAGGAGGGCACCGCCACCCTCGAGGTTGCCCAGACGTCACTGCTCGTGCGCATCCGAAACGATTCCGGAGAGACCGTCCGCGTCTTTGCCGAGCTGGCGCCCGAGCCTCCGGAGATCCCCTCCGGCACCGAGGGCACCGCCCGACTCCCGGGCCTGTCCGGTGTCGTGAAGATCAAGGGGATCGTCACCGGCAACCGGTACGACAAGCAGGTCTCGGGTACCCCCGGCAGCGAGGTGGCCATCGCGCTCGCCCCCGTCTCGATGGGGGTGACCGTGCACAACGCCACGACCCGCTCCATCCAGCTCCTTCTGGACGGCTCGAGCCTGGCCGAGGTGCCGCCGGGGGAAACCCTGGTGCGCAACGGAGTGCCGCCGGGAAGGCATCGGCTCGAGGCCCGCTCGGGTGAGGAGCGATTCGACGAAGTGGCCTTCCAGCTGCGGGGCGGAGACTGGTTCTCGTGGCCGCTCGAGGAGAAGCTCGGCTCGCTCCTCGTGCGCAACAGGACGCCGGAAGAGCTCGAGATCCTGCTGGACGGGGCCGGTGCCGGCAAGCTGCCCCCCGGAAGCAACTCCCTGCTGGAACGGCTGCCCGTCCGGACCCTCACCGCCACTGCGCGAGGGCTGAGCGGACGCCTCCACGCACTCACGTTCTCCTCCAAGGCTGGCAGCAAGGTCGAGTGGGTAATCGAGCCCGAGTCGGGCGGCGTACTGCTCCAGGGGCTGGCCGGCACATCGGCAACCCTGTTTGCCGACGGACTGGAGGTGTGCCGGATCGAGCCCGATTCGCCCGACCCCCGGCCCGTTCCCCTGGCGTCGGGTCCCCGAATCCTCCGCATCGTCCGGGCCGACGGAACCGAGCGGATCGGTACCGTCCAGGTGGTGCAGGAGCTCTACACCCCCTTTGCCGCGGCCGGAACCGACCCGGAAATCGAGCTGCGCAACCGGACCCCTGACCGCCTCGTCCTCACCGTCGACGGCCGCCAGGCCGGGGAAGTCGAGGCCGGGGCCACGGTCGAGCTGCTCCTCTCCGGCCCCGGCGCGCACACCATCCACGCCACGTCGCCCGACGGAACGGGCTCCTGGCGGCTCGAAAACGTTCCATTCAAGGCAGGGGCCCGATTCGGCTGGACGGTCGGGGAGTAACCCGTGATTCCGCTCAAGGACGATACCGCCAGAGAGCGGATCCCCCTACTGAACTATCTCATCATCGCAATCAACGTGGCCGTCTTCTCCCAGGAGCTGGTCCTGGGCGACTCGGTGGACGAGTTCGTGAGCCGGTTCGGACTGGTCCCCAGTACCATGACCGTCGGGATCGCGGACGGGTTCTCGCCCGAGGTGCACCTCCTTCCCTGGCTCACCCACATGTTCATCCACGGGGGATGGCTCCACCTGCTCGGCAACCTCTGGTTCCTGCACATCTTCGGAGATAACGTCGAGGACCGCCTGGGACGGTTCCGATTCCTGGTACTTTTCTTCTCCGGAGGGCTCATCGCGGGACTGGCCCAGATCATCACGTCCCCGGGTGACTCCACCCCCATGGTCGGTGCCAGCGGTGCCATCTCAGCCATCGTCGGGGCCTACCTCGTCCTATACCCCAGAGCCAGGATCCTGACGCTCCTGCCGATCTTCGTGCTGTTCTACTTCGTGCGGATTCCGGCCTTCATCTTCATCGGACTCTGGTTCGGGCTCCAGCTCCTGTACGGCTACACGTCGCTCCTGTCGCAGTCGACGGGGGGGGGGGTCGCCTGGTGGGCCCACGTGGGGGGCTTTGCCGCCGGGCTGGTGCTGGCCTTCCTCCTGAAAGCTGGGACCGTGGCCCGCCCCCGAGTCGAGCTGGCCCGCGGTCGCATGAACGTGCTGCGGAGGCGCTCCGATGGCTAGGAAGAAGCGATCTGCCCTCCTACTCGTCGTTGCGCTCACTTTTCTTCCCGTTGCCGCCCCCGCCCTTGCCGTCGAGCGGGAGCAGGCGCTCGCCCTGATCGACGGGGGCAAGGAGCTGCCCTCACCATGGACCCTCGAGGACGTCTCGGTCGATTCGAGCCAGATCGTCTTCGCGTTCCGCTCCCCGGACATCGGGTCGGTCTCGGTCGTCGCGGAGGCCAGGAATCCGGAACAGCCCAGCTTTGCGGCCACCCGGAACCTCAATCTCTCCTATGTCGTTCCCGCCACTGGGCTGACCGAGGTCCAGGAAATGGCCGTCGGCCGCTTCATGAAGGAGCTCTCGAAGATCGTGGAGCGCAACGATACCGAGCCCCTGTTCCCCCTCCCGCCCGCGGCCCCCGCTTCTTCCGGCAACGAGGGGGACGGCGGAAGCAACAGCGGTCCCTCCGGTCGCGGCGGCCACGACCCGGGACACGCGGGCTCGGGCACCGGGCTCGACGGACAGGCCGGCCGCAACGGGATCGACTACGGCGGCGTGTCGGCCCAGACCCCGTCGGCAGCAGGGTTGCTCGTGGTGGATGCCCTGCTCTGGGTCCTCGGCCTGGCCGGCCTCGCCCTGGTCGTCCGGGTGGTGACCCGCGAGCTGCGCTCCTGGGGGCGGGCTGCCGCCATCGGCACCGTGCTCCTGGTGGCACTGTCCGCCCTGGTCCGGTTCGTGTGGGTCCCGCACGTGACCGTCCAGGTGGGGATGGGACATCCCGTCATCGCATCCGCCCTGACGCTCGACGAGCTGCCGCGGTACGGGGCAGCGGGGCCCCTCCTGTACCACGCGCTGTTCCGGCTCCTCCCCGCTGGAATGGAGTCCGTGCTTCGGCTTCACACCGTCCTGTCTCTGCTCAACGTGCTGCTCCTGGCCACGTGGTTCCTTCGGTTGACCCGGGGTTTCCGGGGCCTTCCGACCGACCCCGGCCCGGTGGGGCGCTTCCCGCTGTTCTCGCTGGCCTGCGTCGCGTTCCTGGCCTTCACCCCCCTGTTCCTCCGGGACGGCAACTCCGAGAGCCTGCTCGTCCCCGCCGTGTTCCTGCTCTTCTCCGGTGCCCTCCTGGTGCAGGAGCATGCGATGAGCAGCACCCTCGACCGGCAATCCGCCCCGAATTCCACCGGCCAGGGAGTCGAGGGTCTCCCGTCCCCGGCTCCGGGCCGATCCGCCGACCCCGGCGGGATGCCTCGGACGCTGCTTCTTTCGGCCGGGGTCGTGCTGCTGGCGCTCGGCTCGCACATGCGGCCGGAGCTGCTGCTGGTGGCCCCGATGCTGGCGGTCGTCACCCTCCTGCCCTACCGCGGCAGCGGGCTACCTTTGCGACCGCTCGTGGCCGCAGCGGCCGCCCTTCTCGTCCTGACCACGCCGTATGCCTCGTTCGTCTCTGCAGCCGTGGCGGAGGAGGCCTCCCGAGGCAATCTCTCTGCAGACCGTTTCGCCCCGCACCTCATGGTGTTCGACTTCCTGTGGCGCAACCTCTTCTTCAAGCCGCTGTTCTTCCCGGCCGGAGTGACCGCCCTGTTCGTTGCGACCCTGGCAGCCGGGGTGGCCTGGCGGCCGGCAAGACCGCTGCTCCCCGTCCTCGGCCTGGCCCTGGTCTGGATGTCGCTGTACCACGTCGACTTCAACGACGAGTCCATGCTGCGCCTGCACGTCCCCGGGATGATGCTCGTGACCCTGGCGGCCCTGGCTGGGCTGCGGCTCCTGGAGCTCCGCCTGTCGGTCCCCGCCTGCGCTGCAACCTCGGGAGAACGTGCCGGTTCCGACACACCGTACGATCATGCCGGGACGCCCTGTCTTCCCGGTCATCCTGGAGCAGTCCCTCTCCCCGGTCGTCGGGGCGTGGTGCGCCGCTTCCTCCCCGCCGCGGTGCTGCTGCTTGCCGCCGGGAGTGCGGCTCCGACTGCGTGGCACGTGTTCTTCCCCACGAGCTACCAGGTCCAGGACCGCCTGTTCCCGCAGCTGGTGGCGGCCCTGCCGTCCGAGCCGGTGAGCTTCGTGTCCCTCACCGGCCGGGACATGCCGGATCGGGCGTGGTCCGAGGCCTCCCTGGCCGAAGATCCAAACCGGGAGGGGGCACCTCCCGTGCATCGCTTCTTCCCGTCCTATCTGCTGCAGCCCCCCCTCCGATCGGACCGGTTGATGTCGGTGACCGAGTTTCGCGACCGGCCGGACCGTAGCCGGCGCACCTTCTTCTTCCTGAGCGCCCAGTGCTATGCCATGCGGGAGCCGTTCGGGTACGAGGAATGGGGGGTGGACCCGGATCCGCTGCGCCTGATGCACCCGGCCTGCCGGTGGATGCTGGTCCGCCACGTGCCTGTGCCGGTCCTCCTGTTCCGTGTCCCGGCGCACGGGGAGTTTGCTGCCCCGTTCCAGTGGTATCCGCCGTCCCTGAAGGAGATGACCATCGGACTGTTCGAGCTGAAGCCGGGCGATTCCACCGGGAAGCCCCCGCGGGATTCGTTCACTCGGGTTGCGGGAGAGTATTTCACCCGGGCACGGGAACCCCTTCTCACCGGGGACTTCGACCAGGCCCGACGGATCCTCACGGATGCGGAGGGGCTCCTCGTGGACAGCACGGCCCTGTGGGATTCACTGGCCTCGATCTACTTCCTGGAAGGGGCACGCAAGGACGATCCGGAGCTGCTGCGGACCTCACTCGACTATCTGCTGAAGATCGCGGACAAAGACCTCCGCTACCCGGAGATTCTCAAGAGCATCGGGGCCGTCCACGCCCGCCTCAAGCTCTTCCTCACCGATGACCAGGATGCCGTCTACATCCGCGACCGGCTGGCCCGTGACCCCGACGACCTGGTAGGGCTCTGGCTCGAGGCGGTACGCCTGTTCTACACCCATGAGCACTACGAGGAGAGCCTGGTACTGCTGCGGCGGATCCTCGAGCGGGTCGATACCGATCCCCGGGTGTACGTCTACGTGGCGCTCGACCACTTCTACCTCGGCCGCAAGGCCGAAGCCGAGGCCGCGGTTGCGAAGGCCATCGAGGTGGCCGACGGCTCCGACCCCGACGCGTACTACGTGCGGTCGATCATCGTCCGGGACCGGGACCTGGAGCTGGCAGCGCAGGACATCCAGCGGTACCTCGACATGTCGGAAGGGCCGGACAAGGTGCGCAACGAGGTCAAGCAGAAGTGGCTGCGCGAGGAGCTCAAGAGGCTCCGGGAAGGCCGCCCGTCGCCCTGGTGGAAAGGCGGCGGCCACGACGAGCCCTGGACCCGGGTCGCTCCGGAGCACGAGTGACCCCGGGTGCGGGCCCGCATCCCCCACCCACGGCACATCCGCATCCCCCACCCACGGCACATCCGCATCCCCCACCCACGGCACATCCGCAGGGGTGACCCCGGGTCCGCTCCCGGACCCGGGGCTATAGTGGGCCGAGGTGGGGCACAGGCCGTTGGGCCACCCCCCGGTTCCCCGGGGGGTTCAAAGGATGGGGATCGGTCGGGTAGAGAATGGGCACATCCGCCTCTGCGCTCGGCACATGTCATCCTGACGCCCCCGACGCACGGCCCGTTCCCCTGGCTGTGCCCCTCTGGAGGCGGCGGAAGGAACTCGGCCGATGCGCCCGAACGGCCGCAGGACCTGCGGCCGATGGGTGCGCACAGCCGCAGGCCCTGCGGCCGTGCGAACGCAAGAAAGCCGAGGTCCTTCGCTCCCGGTAGGGCGGCAGATGTGACTTCATGAGCTGAAGGGCCGGGTCGCTCAGGAAGACGTGCCGAGCATGGGGGCCGTTGTGTGCCGGTGCCCACGGCACATCCGCATCCCCCACCCACGGCACATCCGCATCCCCCACCCACGGCACATCCGCATCCCCCACCCACGGCACATCCGCATCCCCCACCCACGGCACATCCGCACCCCCCACCCA
>CAITUV010000076.1 GCA_903895725.1 uncultured Myxococcales bacterium
CCGGAATAGAGTCGCAATCCAGATGAGCCTGCGTGAGCAGCACCCCAGGCCAGCGAGACTTGACAACCTGCCGACCCACTCCCTCGCAACATCCGGCCGAGGCCTGGGGCAAGATGCGATTGCCCTTCACCTAGCCCCCTTTTTCCTTGACTTCCCCCTCGCAATCCCCTACAAATATCGCACGTTTGCGCGGAGGTCGCAATGGCAAGAGTGACCGTGGAAGATTGCCTCAGCAAGGTGGACAACCGCTTCGCCCTGGTTCTACTCGCTGCCCGCCGCTGTCGCCAGCTCAAGGACGGCTCCGAGCCGCTCGTGCGTCACCTCAAGAACAAGGAGGCCGTCACCGCTCTTCGTGAGATTGCGGCCGAGAAGGTGATATGCGACACCGACATCAAAGCGCTGCTCAAGTCCACCAGCTCTTTCTAGTCGCTGCGTCTGGAATCGTTCTGGCTACTTCCTGCTGCGGGCTGCACCCGCTACCCGATCCACTGATCACGGACCCGGCCGAGATGGGGACCCGTCTGGCGTCGCCGGATGGGGAGCGGGCGTTCTATGCCGAGGCTCGAGTCGAGTACTACGGGGAGGGGGTGGCCCGAAAGGGGAAGATGGTGCTGATGGCCAAGGCTCCCGATTCCCTCCGAATCGAGCTCATGACGTTCACGGACGACCTGTTGTCCGTGCTGGCCATGCGGGGGGGGGAGTTCCGCTGGTTCGAGCGGGGCCGCAAGGAGTGCCTGGGTGGTCCTCTGTGCGCTGCACCGATGGTGGCTCGGTTTCCGATGGTATCCACGCCCGACCGGCTCATCCAGGTTTTTCGCGGCGTAGTGCCCCTGCTGCCGGAGCCGGAGCGCCGGGAGCTCAAGTTTCTGCGGGAGGAGGGGGTGTACCTGCTCACCCTCGTTCAGGGGAATGTGGAGCAGCAGGTCCGGATCGGGCCGGACGGTCGGACCGTGGCAGGCGTGCGAATGATCGAGGGGGGAAAGACGGCCATCGACGTGGAGCTGTCCGGAACCATCGATGACGCCGGGGCGGCAGTTCCCCGCAAGGTGCGCCTGAAGGTCCCCGAGGATGGGCTCGACCTGTCGGTGGAGTACCGGGACTTCGTTTCCGGGGAGCCGTGGACCGGAGATCCCTTTGATTTCTCCTGCCCAAAGGGTACAGTCTACCAGGCATTGGATTGCCTGGAGGAGTAGGGCCGTGAAACAGGGCAAGTTCGTCGTTCTGGAGGGCATCGACGGTGCCGGAACCACCACTCAGGTCGGGCGGCTTCAGCGCTACCTGGAGGGGCGGGGCATCAAGTCGGTCATCACGAGGGAACCTTCGGACGGGCCGATCGGCACGATCATCCGGAACGCGCTCCGAGGGCGGATCCGCCTTCCGGATGCGGCCGGGGGCGGCGAGCTGGCCAAGGAGACCATTGCCCTTCTGTTTGCTGCGGACCGTGTGGACCACCTTCGGTCGGAGATTCTTCCCGCTCTGGAGCGGGGGGTGTGGGTCCTGTCCGACCGCTACGTTGATTCGTCCGTTGCCTACCAGGGCACGCTGATCGACATCGACTGGGTCATGAAGATCAATCGCTATGCGGTCCGCCCCGACCTGACGTTCTTCTTCGACGTGGACGTCGACGTGGCGCTGGCCCGCATCGATGCCACCCGGGTCCAGAAGGACATCTTCGAGAAGCGGGAGCTGCTCGTGCGCGTGGCCGACGGATACCGGAAGCTCTACGCTGCTCAGTTGCCGGACGTGGTCCATCTCGATGCCGGCCTGCCCATTGAACGGGTCTACGAGGACCTGACCGGTGCCGTGAGCCGCCTGCTCCTGAACAGTTAGTTGCCCCGCCCCACCAGCCCCCCGATTCCCTCGAGCAACAGCCAGAGCGGAACCATGAGCCCCGTGGCGGCCAGGATCACGGACGACAGAAGCCCGAACCCCCGGCCGGCCACCTGGAAGATCCCGAGCGGAACCGCCGTGACGGCGGACAGGAGAGCCACGGCGAAAAACAGGATCAGACAGAGAATGGTGAATCCGACCTTGCCCGAGACGACATCCGACGGGGAGAGGTTGACGTGGCTGCCCACGGCCAGGACCAGGTACAGGAACGCGTAGGTCTTCCAGTCGTTGAACGCAAGGGCCAGGAAGAAGCTCTTGAGCCCTCCCAACACCTCAGCCAGCCACCACAGCAGGGCCTCCGGGATGTCGGCCAGCGACCCGACCTCGTCCATGGCACCGCCCGGGGCTGCCAGAAACCGCCCGGCCAGGAGCCGAGAGAGGAGCAGGATCACTCCCGCCCCCAGCAGGACCGGCCCGATGGCGATGAAGAAGTTGCCGACCTGGTGGTAGGGATTGCGCGGGTTGAACGAATGCTCGACGAACCCGAGCTGCCCTGTCCTGCGGTCCGGGCGGAAGAGGCGAATCTCCCGGATTTCGTGCCGGAAGATGACGCACATCAGGGCGTGCCCGAGCTCGTGGATCGGGGTTCCAAGCCACCCGAGCGCATAGACGTAGAATCCCGTTCCGAAGAGCTGGGACAGGCGGATCTCCACGCGGCGGGAGACGAAATGGGACAGAAGTGCAGCAACCACCAGCGGGCCGAACAGGAGAAACAGGATGAGCAGAGTCACGAGTGAGGCGTGCCAGAGGTGGACGACCAACAGCAGCAGGCCGTTCCAGAGCACTCGGAGGACATCGGTGAGGAATTCAGGCATCTGACGGGACTAGTTGACGGGTTGCTCCTCGCCTTCCCAGAAGCACTTCCCGTCCACCGGGCACTCGTTGTAGAACTCGTAGGAGAGGATGTACGGACCGCAGCTCTGATCCGTCGCTCCCTTGCCCTTGACCTGGAGGAACAGCGTCTTGTTGTCGCTCAGGCCCCAGGTGCCCTTCCAGACGAACGCAGCGATCTCGCCGCCGCCCAGGCCGCCTTCGGTCTCGCACCCCTGGTACTCCTTGCCTTCGCAGTCCTGGGCGAAGATGCAGAGGTCGTAGTCCACGTTCTCGGGTGTCTCGAGGGTCACGACCGCCAGGTAGCAGCCGTCGTCGAAGCTGAAGCCGCAGGGCAGCCAGTCGCTGGTCTCCTTGGCAAGGAGCTTGTACCAGTCCTCGTCCTTGCCGCCGCTCTTGTACAGGCTGGCGTTGAAGGAGATGGGGTCGAGGTTCTCGACCGCCTCGCCGAGGTCCTTGGCCGCAGAGCAGGCATCGTTGGCTTCCTTGTCGTCGGCGGCCAGTCCGTTGTCCGGCGTCCCGTCGCAGTCGTTGTCCTTCCCGTCGCACACTTCGTCCGTGGCCGGGATTTCGTTCTGGCAGACGATCTTGCCATCGACGCAGACCTTGATGCCGGCCTTGCACTCGCCCTTGGTCACGCCGCAGGTCTCGCCGCCTTCGGGGTTCTCCTCGTCGGTCTGACCATCGCAGTCGTTGTCCAGCTTGTCGCACAGCTCATCCACGGCACCGACGTAGTCCGGACCGGCGCACTCGCTCCACTCGCCGTCCGCCTGGCAGGTCTGCTTGCCCTTCTCGCACTCGCCCTTGGTGGTGCCGCAGTCCTGCTCCTTGCCCTCGGTTCCGCAGCAGCCCTGGTCCTCGTCGGTGGCACCGTCGCAGTCGTTGTCCTTGGCATCGCATCCCTTGCCGTCTTCCGGCAGTGCCCCCTCGATGAGGGTGTTCGGCGGGCAGGTCAGCACGGGCTGGCCGTTGGAGCACTTGTCGACCTGCACTTCCGTGCATTCGCCTTCGCCGCCGCAGGCCATGGCGCCCAGGTTCTCGTCGGTGTTGGTGTCGCAGTTGTCGTCAAAGCCGTTGCAGGCCTCCGCCTTGCCGGGGTTGACGTTGATGTTGTTGTCGTCGCAGTCCAGGCCGCCCTTGGGGCAGACGGCGGGGGCGCCGGTGACCTGCTTGGCAAAGTCGCAGTACATGTCGTGGTCTTTGTCGCATTCCTCGTCGGTGAGGCTGTCGCAGTCGTTGTCCAGGCCGTCGCAGTTCTCGACCGACTGGGCCGTGCCCTTGTCGCAGGGGGACCACTGTCCCAGCACGCAGGTCTGGGTTCCCTGAGCGGAGCCGCAGAAGCAGGCCTGAACTAGGTTCTCATCCTTCTGGCCGTCGCAGTTGTCGTCGATTCCGTTGCAGGTTTCGATGCCGAGGCAATCGCCCCACTTGCCGCCGTCGGTGCAGCTCCGAGACCCCTGGCTTCCGCATGTCGTGGTGCAGATCGCTGGCGGGTCGTTGATCTGGCATTCCGCAGCGGGCGCCGTCGTCCCTTCACCGGAGCAGGCCGCCAGCCACACCATCCCAAGCAACAGCACGAGCATCTTCTTCATAATCTGTCCCTCCTGACAGTTGTTCGACATCGGCTACAGTGGAGCGACTTTACCACCTCCGGAGAAGCAGGGTCAAGGCCGATTTGCGCGTTATTCGCGACGCGGGTGCAGCGCCCGCCCACGCCCCCGCCTGCGATTCCTTGACACCTCGGGTGGCGATTGATAGGTTGCCCGGGGTTTCGGCCGCGCTCGAGCAACCGGGTACGCGGCTGGCAGAAGGTACGGGGGGCGGGTGGAGCGAATCCGAATCACGGTCAAGGGGGTCGTCCAGGGGGTCGGGTTCCGGCCGTTCGTGTTCCGGCTGGCCCAGGAAGGGGGGCTGTCCGGCAGCGTCCGGAACACGTCCGGCTCCGTGGACATCGAGGTCGAAGGTGCAGCGGACAAGGTCGCCGAGTTCCGCCGTGACCTCGTTGCCAAGCTGCCCCCTCTCGCCTCCATCACCGACTTGATGGTCGCAACCGTTCCGGTCACCGGAGAGACAGGTTTCCTCATCCTGGAAAGCCGGGCGCAGGCGGGGCAGTTCCAGCTCGTCTCGCCCGACATCGCCACCTGTGCGGACTGTCGCCGGGAGCTGTTCGACCCGGCCGACCGCCGGTTCGGGTATCCATTCACCAACTGCACCAACTGCGGTCCCCGGTTCACCATCATCCGCGACATTCCTTACGACCGCCCGCTCACGACCATGCGGCCGTTCCCCATGTGCCCGGAGTGTCAGGCCGAGTATGGCAACCCGCTGGACCGGCGGTTCCATGCCCAGCCCAACGCCTGCCCGGTGTGCGGGCCGAAGCTGACGCTGCTGGCTCCCACGGGCGAGCGGCTGGAGGCCCCCGACCCCCTGCTGGCTGCCGCAGCGGCGCTGCTGTCGGGAAGCATCGTGGCGTTGAAGGGGCTCGGCGGCTTCCACCTGGCCTGTGATGCCACCCGGGATGCTCCCGTCGAGCTGCTGCGCAGGCGCAAGGGACGGGGGGGCAAGCCCTTCGCTCTCATGATGCCCGACCTCGAGACCGTGCGGCGGTTCTGCTTCGTTTCCGAGGCCGAGGCGGAGGTCATGCAGTCTCCCGCCTGTCCCATCGTGCTGCTGCGCAGAACTACCGGTGGGGGAGCGGTGGAGCTGGCCGGGGGAATCGCTCCCGGCCTGTCCCGGCTGGGAGTCATGCTCCCCTACACGCCGCTTCATCACCTGCTCATGGCACAGGTGGCCCGCCCGCTGGTCATGACCAGTGCGAACCTGAGCGAAGAGCCCATCGTCACCGACAACGCGGACGGAGTGGCCAGGCTTCATGCCATTGCCGACCTGATGCTGGTGCACGACCGGGAGATCCTCACGAGGTGCGACGACTCGGTCGTGATCGTCGATGACAAGGGCATGGTCCCCGTGCGCCGGGCTCGAGGGCTGGCACCGTATCCCATCCGCCTTGCGCGGCCGGTGCGCTCCGTGCTCGCTTGCGGCGGGGAGGAGAAGAGCACCTTCTGTCTCACCCGCGACCGGGAAGCGTTCGTGAGCCAGCACATCGGTGACCTCGAGAATGCTGAGACCCTGGCCCACTTCGAGGCGACCGCCGAGCTGTTCCGCCGGCTGTTCCGGGTTGCTCCGGAGCTGCTGGCCTGCGACATGCACCCCGAGTATCTGTCCACCAAGTACGCCCGAGAGCTGGCCGAGCGGAGCGCTCTTCCGCTCGTCGAGGTCCAGCACCACCACGCCCACATCGCGTCGTGCCTTGCAGACAACGATGCGGACGGTCCCGTGATCGGCGTGGCCTTCGACGGCACGGGATATGGGACGGACGGCACCATCTGGGGAGGCGAGTTCCTGGTGGTCGACCCGAGCTCCTTCGAGCGGGTGGCCTGGCTCGAGCCGGTGCGCCTGCCCGGGGGGGCGGCCTCCATCCGCAGGCCCTGGAGGATGGCCGTCTCCCACCTGTTGAAAGTTCCGCTGTGGAAGGAGGCCTTCGCTCGCCGGGGAGTTGTTCCCGCCACCGACCGGGAGCTCCAGGTACTGGTCCAGCAAATCTCGAGCGGTCTCAACTCGCCCATGACGAGCAGTGCGGGCCGGTTGTTCGATGCCGCCTCCGCTGCGCTGGGCATCTGCCTTGAAGTCCGGTACGAGGCCCAGGCCGCCATCGAGCTCGAAGAGGCCGCTCTCCGGGCAGACCCTGCAGACGAGCGGAGCTACGCAGTGGAAGGGCGGTGCGGGCCCATCGAGCTTGGGACGCTCTGGGGGGCCCTGGTGCAGGATATCCTCTCGGAGGTCTCGACGGAGACCATCGCTCTTCGCTTCCACCGGAGCGTGGCGGACCTCGTGGCTTCGACGTGTGCGGCCGTCCGGGCGAATACGGGGCTGTCACGGGTGGCGCTTTCCGGGGGGGTGTTCCAGAACCGGCTGCTCACCGGCCTGGTCGTGCCGCGGCTTTCGGCGCTCGGATTCGAGGTCCTGCGGCACCGACGTGTTCCGTGCAACGACGGCGGTCTGTCCCTGGGGCAGGCCGTGATTGCGGATGCTTTGAGGAGGTAGCGCATGTGCCTGGCAATTCCGGCCAAGGTCCTTTCGGTTGAGGGTACCAAGGCCATGGTGGACATGGGGGGCATTCGCCGTGAGGTGAGCCTCATGCTGACCCCGGACGTTGCTGCGGGGGACTACGTGCTCCTTCACTGCGGATACGCGATTTCGCAGCTCGACGAGGAGGAAGCGCTCGAGACGCTCCGAATCATGGAGGAGGCCGGGATTCTCGAGGACGCGCTGGCCCCGATGGAGGACTCGTGAAATACGTCACCGAGTTTCGAGACAGCGACCTGGCCCGGCGGCTCATCGAACGCATCCACGAGGCCGCCAGGAAGCCCGTACGGCTCATGGAGTTCTGCGGCGGCCACACGGTCACCATCTTCCGGTACGGCATCCGCAAGGTGCTGCCTCCGGGAATCGAGATGGTGTCGGGGCCGGGATGTCCGGTGTGCGTGACGGCGAACGCGGACCTGGACCGGGCCATTGCGCTCGCCCGCCTGCCCAAGGTCATCCTGACCACGTTCGGCGACATGTTCAAGGTCCCGGGCAGTTGCGGCAGCTTGCAGGAGGCTCATGCGCAGGGAGCCGACGTGCGCATGGTGTACTCGCCGCTGGATGCGTTGCGGATTGCCCGGGAGAACCCGGACCGGATGGTGATCTTCCTGGGCATCGGGTTCGAGACGACGGCTCCCACCGTGGCCGCGTCGATTCTGGAAGCGGAGAAGTCGGGGCTCGAGAACTACTTTGTCCAGTCGATGCACAAGGTGTGCCCGCCGGCCCTCAAGGCGCTGGCGGATTCGGGGGAAGTGAGGCTCAACGGCCTGATCTGTCCGGGCCACGTCAGTGCGATCACCGGGAGCCAGGCGTGGGTCCCGTTTGCCCGGGACTATGGGCTGTCGTGCGTCGTGTCCGGCTTCGAGCCGCTCGACGTCCTCCAGACGGTGCTCATGCTGGTCCGTCAGGTGGAAGAGGGGCGCAGCGAGGTGGAGATAGCCTACCGCCGAGGAGTCACCTTCGAGGGGAATGCCCACGCCCGGAGGATCCTGGACGAGGTGTTCGAGCCGTGTGACGCCGACTGGCGGGGATTCGGCGTGATTCCGGGCAGCGGTCTCAAGCCGGGCAAGCGCTTCGAGCGCTTCGATGCGGCCGAGGTGTTCGACGTCGATGCGGGGCCGGTCGTGGAGCCCGTGGGGTGTCAGTGCGGGGCGGTGCTGCGGGGGGTCGTGAGCCCCGCTGAATGCCCCTTGTTCCGTACGGTCTGCACGCCGGAGACACCGGTGGGGCCGTGCATGGTATCGTCCGAGGGGAGCTGCTCGACCTGGTACCAGTATGGAGGCGGCCTTGAAGTCTGACGGAATGGTCCTGATGGCCCATGGCAGTGGCGGGAAGATGGCCCGGGACCTGGTGGAGAAGGTCCTGGTCAAAGCGCTCTCGAACCCGATGCTGGAATTGCTGGACGACTCGGCCACGGTGCAGTTCTCGGGGCGGTTGGCCTTCACGACCGACAGCTACGTGGTGAGGCCGATTTTCTTTCCGGGGGGGGACATCGGGCGCCTGGCCGTGTGCGGCACGGTCAACGACCTGGCCATGGTGGGAGCAAAGCCGCTCTATATCAGCCTTGCCTTCATCCTGGAGGAGGGATTGCCCCTGGCCGAGCTCGAGCAGGTGGTGCGCTCCATCCGGCAGGCCGCGGACGAGGCGGGAGTGCACATCGTCACCGGCGATACCAAGGTGGTCAACCGGGGGGCAGCCGACCGGCTTTTCGTCAACACGGCTGGAGTCGGAATGGTGCCGGAAGGGGTCCACGTCTCCGGCTCCAACGCGAGGCCGGGAGATGCGGTGATCCTGAGTGGGACCATCGGCGATCACGGAATCGCGGTGCTCAGCCGCCGGGAAGGACTGTCGTTCGACACCGAGCTGGTCAGCGATGTGGCACCGCTGGCCGGCATGGTGGCGCAGATGCTCGAGGCATGCCCGGCAATCCGTGCCATGCGGGATCCCACCCGGGGGGGGCTGGCATCGACGCTCAACGAGATTGCAGAGCGCTCCAGGGTCTGCATCCGGCTGCAGGAGCGAGCGATTCCGGTGCGGGACGCCGTGCGTGGCGCGTGCGAGATGCTTGGGTTCGACCCCCTCTACGTGGCCAACGAAGGGAAGCTGGTTGCCATTGTCCCAGCGGCGGATTCGGACCGGGTCGTTGCCGTCATGCGGGCCCATCCGTACGGTCGGGACGCAGCGATCGTGGGCGAAGTGGCCGAGGGACCGGCCGGCCGCGTGCTCCTGAGCACTGCGGTCGGTGCCACGAGAGTCGTGGACATGCTGACCGGCGACCTGCTGCCCAGGATCTGCTGATGCACGAGCTGAGCATTACCCAGAGCCTCCTGGACATTGCGCTGGAGCAGGCCCGCACACACGGTGCGACACGGGTTTCGAAGATCCGAGTCGTGGCCGGGGCCATGCACAACCTTGTCGACGACAGCATGCGGTTCTGCTTCGAGATCCTGTCCAGGGGGACGGCCGCCGAAGGGGCCGACCTGACCGTGGAGACGGTCCCCGCGACGGCCCGATGCCGGGGATGCCAGGAGCGGTTCGAGCTCCAGCCCTACGACTGGCGCTGCCCGAAATGCCAGTCCCGTGAGTTCGACCTCGTCGCAGGCAACGAGCTGCTCGTCAGCGAAATCGAGATGGAGTGACCATGCAAGTCAAGGTGCTCACCGAGATCCTCCAGGCCAACGATGCCCAAGCCTCGTCGAACCGTCAGCTTCTCGATCGCAAAGGGGTCTTCCTGGTCAATGTGATGTCGTCGCCGGGCTCGGGCAAGACCACCTTTCTGATCGACGTGGCCCGGCGGCTCAAGGGACGCGTGCGGGTGGGAGTGATCGAGGCCGACGTGGCCTCGACCGTCGATGCCGAGAAGGTCGCACGGGAGGGGATTCCGGTCCTCCAGATCAACACGGGCGGCGGTTGCCACATCGAGGCAAGGCAGATGGCCGATGCGCTGACCCGCTTCCCGCTCCAGGACGTGGATGTGCTCTTCCTGGAGAACGTCGGCAACCTCGTCTGCACCGCGGGATACCGGCTCGGTGAGCATCGTCGCATCGTGATTGCCAGCGTGCCCGAGGGGGACGACAAGCCTTACAAGTATCCCACCATGTTTCACGTGGTCGATGCCGTCGTGGTGAGCAAGGCCGACCTCGTGCCCTACGTGAAGTATGATTTCGACGAGTTTTCCCGGGCGGTGCGGAGCATCAACCGGGAAGTCGGGATCTTCCGCCTCTCGGCGGTCACCGGCGAGGGGATGGACGCCTGGTGCTCCTGGCTCCTGGAGCAGGTCCGCAGCGCAGGCGGGCAATCCTGAAGGTGGATGTCCCCCCTGGGCTCGTTCGGGTCCAGCTCCGTCGCCGCCCGCGGCCGGCGGGCCCGGCACCGGTCAACAGTGGTTTCCACCGGGTCTGGCCGGCCGTTTCGCCCCGGATGCCCGCTACTCGGTGGCGAGCATCTTGTCGAAGTCTTCGACCGAGACCGCCGGCATGGTCTCGAACGCGATCCCGGTGAACTTGTTGAGCGCCACCGAGGCCTTCATCGCATTTTCGACCGTGTCGAACTGGGCCATCATCGCGATGTCGTAGTGACCGAGCAGCGCAAAGATGGACCTCACCTTGCCTCCATTGGCCTCGAGGATCTGGCAGACCCGGGTCGTGCGGTCGGCGCTGGCATCGCGCAGGGAATCGTCCGAGTACTTCCCCATCATGAGAAAGGTCACCATGGAAGCCTCCTTCAGGTTGTCGTACTCGCCGGCGTTCCTCCCGGCAGTCTCAGAGTAGCAGAGGGGGCCGACCGACGTCAACGGTGTCGGTTGCGGTGTCCGCGACCGTCTTTGCGGCGCCTTTCGGCTTGCCTTGCCTGGTCACCGGCGGTATGGTTGCTCCGCATCGCAGAAGGCATCGACGGTAGCACGGATGCGGTTCGCCTGGCTGCGGTGAGCGACCGGTTCAAGGCGAGGTAATCATGCTGCGATATCCACTCCTGCTTCTGTGGCTGATCATGGCCGCACCCGTCCTGGCCCAGCCGGCCCCTGAGCCCCCGGCAAAGGCGGATGCAGGAGAGCCGGCGCCCAAGCCCCAGCCCCCCTCGGCCGACGCGGGCACGGTTCCCTCGCCGGGGCCTGCCGCCGGTGCCGCATCGGCTCCCGGCACGACCGATGATGCCCCGAAGGCCGATTCCACGGCCACGGCGCAGAAGAAGCCGGAACCTGGCACCCCCGAGGCCAAGGCGCAGGCCGCATGGCATTTCCAGGCGGCCAAAGCAGCGTTCCTGGCCAGGAGGCTCGACGAGGCCCTTGCCGAGCTCAATGCGGTCATGGACCTCGACCCGCAGCCCGTCGTGATGTTCAATATCGCCAGGATTCACGAGGAGAAAGGGGAAAACGACAAGGCCGTGGAATGGTACCTCCGGGCGCTCCGCTCCGGCCTCTCGGGCGAGATGGCCGCCGGTGCCACCGCAAGGGCCGAAGTGCTGTCCCGAATCCAGGCCGCCAAGGCAGAGGAGGCCAGGCAGCGTGGGGAGATCTCTATCGAGCTCGACCAGGCCGAGGCCAAAGTGTATGTCGACTCGGTGTACGTAGGGCAGGGGGCGCTGCGCGGCTACCTGGCACCTCCCGGCAAGCACGTGATCTCCATCGACCACCCGTCGTTCGAGAAGTGGACCCGGGAGGTCGAGCTCGCAGGCGGCCAGAAGCTCGTGGTGAGCGTTGCGCTGGCCCCGCTCCCTCAGGTCGGGTTCATCTCGGTGCGCAGCGAGGTCCCTGGTGCGACCCTGGCGGTGGACGGGCAGCCCCTCGGTCTGCTCCCGGTCGAGCGTCTCCAGCTGTCTCCCGGTCGACACCGGATCTCCGTGCAGGCCGAACGCTTCAACCCTTACGGCACCGAGCTCGATGTGCGGCTCAACGAGAGCACCGTCATCAACGTCGCGCTGACGCCGATGGAGAGCGCTGGCAAGTTGCTCGTGGAATCCGACCCGGAAGGGGCCTCGGTGGAGGTTGACGGGAAGCCCATGGGCCAGGCCCCCGTGCTCGTGGAGAAGCTTTCGGCCGGCACCCATTCGGTTGCCGTGTCGCTGGCCGGTCACGCGACGCAGGTGCGGGACGTGCGGATCCCCGAGAACCAGATGGTCCTCCTCCCGGTTTCGTTGCTCAAGAAGGGGGGGCACGGTGAAGCCGGCTCCGGTGCGGGCAAGACGGCCGGAGCGGGAGGGGAGAAGCCGGTGCGCTCGTACATTTCGTTGGCAACCGGCTTCGCGAGGCTGCCCTCTGCTGCCGAGGGGGGCGCAGGGGAGGACGGCAGCCAGAACGGGGATGCAGCGACGCCTCCGGACCGGGACTATGTGGTCCTCGGAATCCACTGGGGTCCGGATGGGTTCAAGAACGGAGTCAGGGGCCGATTCTGGCTCGAATCGCGGCTGCCGGTGTTTGACGGGGCCGACGGGGTGTACGAGCAGTACGCCGTTGGCGGGGGCATGTCGATCGACGTCGGCTTCAGCATCGTGAACCGAGTCGGCCTGTTCGCCGGGGCGGGGGCGCAGTATTTCCTCCACTTCCCGGGAAAAGACGAGGACGGCAGAAAGGTGATCGCGTGGCACGACCTCTCGTTTCCCATCGGAGGAGGAGTCGTGGTTCGCATCTGGAAGGGGATCTCGGTCGTCGGCGAAGGGTACTGGCTTATCCAGACCCCGGAGCTTACCGGATCCGACCTCGACGAGCGGCACATGAAGCGCCACGCGTTCAGCACGACTCTCGGGGCCGCCTGGGCCTGGTAGGAAGGACCGGACTGCAGCTGGGGTGAGTCTGAGGAGACCAAATCGCGTGTCGGGGAAAACGGTGGACATCGCATCGGGAATCTGCCCGAGCTGTGAGACGGCGGGGCCAGCGGCAACGCCCTGTCCGCAGGCCGTTTGCGCTCGCCGAGGCTACCACTTCGTGCCGGCAGAGCACTACTCCGGCAACTCCGCGGCAGACCCGCTCATCGGGCGCAAAGCCGACGAATACCTGGTTGTGCGCCGCATCGGCAAGGGCGGGTTCGGCTCCGTCTACCTGGCCCTCCAACTCCCCATCCAGCTGAAATGCGCACTCAAGGTGCTGCACGATTCCATCGAGGACCAGCCGGGCGGCGACGCACAGATGGCGAAGTTCCGGGGAGAAGCGGAGGCACTGGCCCGCCTCAACCATCCCAACATCGTCCGCCTGATCCGCTTCGGCGAGTTCGACCGCCGCCCGTATCTGGTCATGGAGTTCATCGACGGGCGGCCGCTGCGTGACGAGATGCGAAAGGCCTCGGCGGAGGGCCGAGCCATCGCCCGGCCCGTCGTCGACAAGCTCGTGACCCAGATGCTGTATGGTCTGGAGGCAGCTCATTCGGTATCCATCGTCCATCGCGACATGAAGCCGGAAAACGTCCTGCTCCAGTCCGTCGTGGGCAACCCGTGGTACGTTCGGATAGTCGACTTCGGGCTGGCCAAGTTCACCGCAGCAGGGACCCATACCAGCGTCCTGAGCGGGACACCTGCCTACATGGCCCCCGAGCAGCTCGTGGGACAGGGGATCGGCCCGGCCTCCGACGTGTATGCCGTCGGAATCATGGCCTACGAGCTGATGACCGGGCGCCGCATGTACGTCGGCGACAGCCAGGATTCGATCCTGGCCAGCAAGCTCAATCCAGACTACTGCCCGTTCGATGCAGCGGACCGAAGTGGCCTGACCGACGGAGAGGTCTCCCTGCTGAGGCGGGCCACCTGCTTCAAGTCCGAAGACCGCTTCCGCAGCGCCGGGGCCATGCTCGAGGCATGGCAGGGACTGCAGGATGCCCGCCACCAGAACGAGCTGGTTACGGTACCGGTCCGCAAGAGGGACGACGAATCGACCCCCTCGTTGATGTCCCTGCCGCTTCCGACCACGAATCAGGAAGCGACTCCTGCAACTGCCCTCGGAGGAACACTCCAGCGCTCGAAGGGGCTGCGGACCGCTGCGTGGGGCGCTGTCGTGCTGGCGATCATTGCCGTTGGGCTCGTCGCTCTCGCCTTCTCCGGACTGCTTCGACGCAGCGAGGACGAGACCCCGACCAGGACCATTGCGACAGCCTCGAAGGACTCTGTGGCAAAGCCGTCCGGGCTGGTAACCCCGGACGTGGTCTCGAGCCCGGCCGATGCAGCGGCCACGCCGGTCTCGGACGTCGTGGCCGCTGCGGATGCAGGCCCGTCGGGCGCCACCCGGCTCGATGCCCTGCGCCTCGACCGGACACCGCCCACGCCTGCTCCCGATGTCGTGGCCGACCGCCCCGATGCATTGCTGGCAGCCTCCGATTCGACCCAATCAGGCGCTGGCAGCGCCGATGTTGGAACCAACAACCGGGACCTGGGTGCAGCTTCCGGGCACACCCCGGACGTGCTGGACGCCGGGAAACTGGGCGGTGGCCAGCAGGACGGTAAACAGGACGGCAAGCAGGACGGCAAGCAGGACGGCAAGCAGGACGGCAAACAGGACGGCAAACAGGACGGCAAACAGGACGGCAAGCAGGACGGCAAGCAGGACGGCAAACAGGGTGACGACGGCCAGGGGCAGACCGGGGACACTCAGGTGACCATCCGCTTGGAAAGCACCCCGGCCGGCGCCCTGGTCTATGCCGGCAACAAACCCATTGGCGAAACCCCGACGAGCCTGAAGGTGGGCAAGGGAGAGCATGTCCAATTCCGGCTGGAGCGAGCCGGATTCAAGACGGTCAGTTTCTCCTGGACGGGCGACAAGGATGTGAAGAAGTCGTTCGAGCTCGAGGCCGATTCCTTTTAGGGGCCTGTTTACTCCCACTTCACGCAGTAGGCATCATTGCGGATCAGCGGCAAGGCTGGGGCATCATCGAAGAGAAGGTCCATGCGGGTCACACTGACTTTCGGCTGCACCGAGGGGAGGTAGACCCGGTCGATGTGCACGACCGCGTCCGGCGAGGAGAAGGCCGAAGGACCGACCTGTCCTCCGAAATGCTCGCTCCGTCCGAAAGCGATGTGCAGACCGAGCTTCTCGTCCAGCAGGAGCTCTCCGACCGGCTTGACGCCAAAGGCATCGAGAACACCGAGGCCGAGTTCGGCCAGGTTTCCGTAGGCGGGCTCCGAGGCCAGCAAGGCGGCCTCGCTGTCCGAGCGCGGCCCATGCGACAGCACGTGGACGGCTCGATTGGAGCGGACGGCATAGCGAACCACTTCATCGCCCAACTGGACTGGCAGGACGCCTTCGGTGAGACTGGGGGTGTCCTGGACCTCCCCCTCGTAGGGAACGATGTAGGCCTCGCCGGACGGGAGATTCCCGGCCGTTCCGGGCTGCGGGAACACGCCTCCGGAAGCGTGGGCCGTTCGGTGGCGCAGGTCGAGGACGAGCCGCTCCACGCCGCTTCCTGCCACCGTGAACTCGATCTCTGCGCGAGTCGCCCGGTCGAGCAGTCCCTTGAACCGGTCCACCCGACGGTTGATCTCCTCGTAGTCCAGCGCCAGCGCAGGTTCCATGGCTGCGGAGAACCCGGGCATGGTGGCGGCTCGGAAGAGGAATTTCCGGGCGGCCACCTTCAGCGGTGCCGTGGCCGAGAATTCGGTCGGTGCCAACAGGATGCTGTGCGTCGAGAATACGGAATCGAAGGGCTCCAGCCGCCCCGCATCGAGAGCATCGGCGGTCTCGGGAAGTGGGCCGAATCGATGCGCCCAGGCACCGGCCGGCAGGTCTGCGTTGTTCCTGCGCACGTTGCGGTAGAGGTAGAGATGGACGGCCATGCCCAGCTCTACCCTGCGCTGTGCCAGCGACGCGGCCCATTCCAGAGCAAGCTCCCGTCGTTCCTTCCAGGCAGTATTGTCGCCCAACGCTGCATCCGGAAGGTCGACAAGGAAAGCCAGCGCCCGATCCTCGGGGCCTGGCCGAAAGACCCTTCTCACCAGAGCAACCAGTTCCTGCGACGAAAGGCCGGTCATCATGTCCTCCTACCTCGTTCCCGGGACAGAGTACATTGCCCCGCCGCCGTGCTCAAGGCCGAAGCGCTTGCGTTCCGGTGCCACCGGTGCTAGGTCTGAACCGAGACCCAGGGAGGGAAATCATGAGAACGCTGCTCGTCTGCCTGCTGTCGCTTGTCGCTCTTTCCGGTTGTGCTGCCGGTCACATGCTGGAGCGGGGGACGTCGCCCACCCTCGCTGCAAGTCCGGAGTCCGCCAATCTGGTCATCATACGCGATACCCGCCTGGGGTTTGCCATCGCGGTGTGGAACTACCTGGACGAGAAGATGATCGGCGAGACCAAAGGGGGGACGTACTTCGTCACCAAGGTGAAGCCCGGGCCGCACTGGGTAGTGGCCTCCTCCGAGAACACGCTGGCCCTTCGCTTCGACTTCGAGCCTGGAAAGACCTACTACCTGCGGCAGGACATCTGGATGGGCGTCTGGAGGGCGCGGGCGGGATTCACGCCGCTCGACCCCAAGGAAGCCAAGGAGGCCATCGAGTCTTGCACGTACTGGGAGCTGGATCCCGGCAACCCGGGCGAGGACATCGATGCCGAGCTTCTGAAGCAGGCCATCGCGGACTACGAGGACGGCATCAAGAACGACCCGGAAGCTTACAAGGCAGCGCTCGAATACAAGGGGTACTGAGGGCGAAGGCTCGCAGGGCCGGCGCGTTGGAGATGTGAAGTAGCTGCGGGCAATCTGACGGCCCATCCGTACCTCGCGCGGCGGCACATGTGCGCACCGCACCCACGGTCTACACTGCGCACGGGATTGTTGACGCCCGGGACGGGGCGGGGGAGAGTAGGGGGCAGGCCGGCTAGGCACGGAGGCCCGGATGCTGCCCTTGTTTGCTGTCGTGATCCTGCTCAGCTCAGCGTTGGTTTTCCTGGTGCAGCCCATGTTTGCACGCATGGTGCTGCCCGTGCTCGGTGGCTCGCCGTCGGTGTGGAACACTGCGATGCTCTTCTATCAGGCCGTGCTTCTGGCGGGCTACGGGTATGCCCACCTGGCCGTCCGGTGGCTGGGCGTTCGTCGGCAGGCGTGGCTCCACGCGGTCGTGATACTCTTGCCGCTCCTCTTCCTCCCCATCGCCGTGCCGGAAGGGGCCAGCCCCCCGGCCGAAGCGGAACCTTCGTGGTGGCTGCTGGGAGTGATGGCGGTGGCCATCGGGCTTCCCTTCTTCGTGGTTTCCACGACCAGCCCGCTCCTGCAGCGCTACTTCGTCAGCGTGGGGCATCGGGACTCTTCCGACCCTTACTTTCTGTACGTTGCCAGCAATGCAGGCAGCGTGCTAGCTCTGCTGGCCTACCCCCTGGTGCTCGAGCCGCTCACGACCACGACGGTGCAGGGCTGGGTGTGGGCCGGGAGTTACGGGCTCCTGACCGTGTTGCTGCTGGTCGTGGTCGCCCTGATCCACCGACGGGGAATTGAGCATCGGGCAGCGGGCTCAGCGGTCCCGGGAGCGGCGGTCCCGGCACTGCCGTTGCGGACGAGGCTCTGGTGGGTGGGGATGGCCTTCGTGCCGTCGAGCCTCATGCTCAGCGTCACCACCTACATCTCCACCGACCTTGCCGCCGCACCGCTCCTCTGGGTAATCCCGCTGGGACTGTACCTGGTCTCCTTCATCCTCGTGTTCGGGCGGCGGACGAGCCGGGTGATCCCCGTGTTTCGTCGGGCCCTTCCGATCGCGCTGGTGGCCCTTGTGATGGTCCTGGCGCTTGGGTCCACCCGCCCCATCGAAGTCATGGTCCCGGTCCACCTGCTCGTCTTCCTGGTCGTGGCGGTCGTGTGCCATGGCGCTCTGGCGGAAGGGCGGCCCGCTCCGGCGCATCTGACCGACTTCTACCTGTGGATGGCGGTCGGGGGAGTGCTCGGGGGGCTCTTCAATGCGCTCGTGGCCCCGCACCTGTTCACGTCGGTGGCGGAGTACCCGATTGTGCTGGTGCTTGCGGCACTCCTGGCCTCGCCGGGAGATGCCGCTGCCAGGGATGCCCCTGCTCGAGGTCGACTCCGCCGTGCCGCTGAGATCCTGCTGCCGCCGGCTGCCATCGGCATCGCAACCGCGCTCCTCATCCTGCTGGTCGAGCAGACCGGGCTTGCCACCAGTCCGCCTGGCCTTGTGCTCTGCTTCGGCATCCCCACCTTTGCCGCCTATTTCCTGTCCCGAAGCCGGGTGCGGTTCGGGCTGGCCCTGGGGGTCGTGCTCCTGGCAAGCGGCCTGTATGGCGAGCCGCAGGATCTGCTGGTGGCTCGGCGCTCGTTCTTCGGCATCCACCGGGTTTCCTTTGACCCCGCCACCAACCGCCACCAGCTCGCCCACGGTAATACTCTCCACGGGCAGCAGAGTCTCGAGCCGTCGCTTCGGAGGATCCCCATGGCCTACTACCATCCGGGAGGTCCTGCAGGCGCCATATTCGCCGCCTACGGGCAGGGGCCGGACCGACGCATCGCTGGCGTGGGGCTCGGGGCCGGAGCGCTGGCCGCCTATGCACAGCCGGGCCAGTCGTGGACTTTCTTCGAGATCGACCCGGCAGTCGTGGAGCTGGCATCCGACCCCCGCTACTTCACCTACCTTTCCGATGCCCCGGTGCCGATCGGCATTCGAGTGGGAGATGCCCGGCTGCGCCTGGCGGAAGCACCGGACGGCAGCTTCGACCTGATGGCGCTAGACGCCTATTCGTCGGACGCCATCCCGGTCCACCTGGCCACGAAGGAGGCGGTGGCCCTCTACCTCCGCAAGCTCACGCCGGGCGGAATCCTGGCATTCCATCTTTCGAACCAGCACCTCGACCTCGTGCCCATTCTCGCCAACATCGCCCGGGCACTGGGGCTGGCCTGCATCGACCGCTTCGACCAGGGGGTATCGCCCGAAGAGGAGAAGGAGGGAAAGGAGCCTTCTCAGTGGCTCGTCATGGGCCGTTCGATGGCTCACTTGAGCCCTCTCCTGGCCCGAGGGGACTGGCGGCTGCGCCCCGGAGCCCCCGGCGGAGCGCTCTGGACCGATGATCACAACAGCATCCTGGACGCTCTCCTTCCGTGAGCGGTGGCCGGCCCCGAATGCACCGCTACAACCGGCAAGCCCATTGCTGCAGTCCCGAGATGCTGGGGCAGGGCTCGCACCCCGCCCTTGCGCACTGGCGCCCGTTCTGGTAGCACTGGAAGCGACCCGGCTGAAGCGGGCGCAGCGTCCAAGCGCACTTTGCGCTCGGAAGGATAGAGAACGATGCGCAGATTCTTTCCTGGGAGATCGGCGTGGTGGGCTTTGGTGCTTGCGCTCCTGCTGGCTGCCGGCTGCCTCGATACCCGCATGCCCACGGGCCCGGGCATGGACGTTCCGGCAGGAGCCGATGCTCATGACTCCGATGCACCGGCCGAGACGCTCGACGGAACGGCCGGGTGCTCGGATGCGTGCGGGGTACCCGGGTGCGACGTTCCGGGGTGTCCCGGAGGGGACGCCTGCCCAGCGGACACGGAATGCTGCGTTCCCCGAGCCGCCAAGCAGTGCTTCGGAGACGCGGTGCACTGGGTCGACTCGTGCGGCGTCAAGGGGGAGCAGATCGTGCTGTGCAAGGCCGGCTGCGAGGATGGCCAGTGCCTGAACTGCCAGCCCGAGTGCGAGGGCAAGGAGTGCGGCGACGATGGCTGTGGCGGGGAGTGCGGCGCGTGCGATGACGGGCTCGACTGCACTCAGGATTCGTGCGACTCCGACTTGTGCAGGCACGATCTCACGGCCGGGTGCCTCATCGATGGCGATTGCGTCGACAAGGGGGCAAACCAGCCCGGAAACGACTGCATGGAGTGCGTGCCGGACCAGAGCAAGGACGGCTGGTCGCAGCTCGAGGACGGCACCCCGTGCGACGATCTCAGGACGTGCAAGGCGGGCACGTGCGAGTGCGCTCTGACCTCCTGCGGCGCAGGGTGCTGCGGCGATGGAGAGCTGTGCGTCGGCGGCGAGTGCTGCGCTCCGGACTGCACGGGCAAGGAATGCGGCGACGACGGCTGCGGCGGGAGCTGCGGCCAATGCCCGGAGCTGAAGGCGTGCAAGGACGGGGCGTGCGGGTGCCAGTTTGACTCCTGCGTCGAGGTTTGCTGCCCGGAGGGGGAGGTCTGCTTCGGCGATCTGTGCTGCGTGCCTCAGTGCGAGGGCAAGGAATGCGGCGACAATGCGTGCGGCGGGAGCTGCGGCAACTGCGCTCCCGGGCAGGTATGCCTCACCGGTGTCTGCCCTGCCGAGGGGAAGGAGTGCGACGACGGGAACGGCGATGCCTGGGACGGATGCACCGACGGGATGCTGAGCGAGTTCCTGGTGCCGCAGTCGATCGCCGGTGACCAGGATGGAGGGGCCTCTGCATTCCTTGCGGATGGAGCCGTCGTCGTCGCATGGAGGGATACCGGCAACGATTACGGGCTTGGGGACGTGCTCGCTCGTCGATTCCTGCCCGATGGGACGGCAGGGAACGCTGAACCCGTCAATGCCGCCGGCCCCGGGGGAATCCAGACCAGCCCGCAGGTGGCCGCCCTGGCAAACGGCAACGTCGTGGTCGCGTGGGAGAGTTGCCCTGACGGGATGCAGCCGGATTCCGCCCAGGATTCCAGCGCCTGCGGAGTGTACGCCCGGCGATTCGGGCCCGGCCTGGCTCCCCTCCAGGCGGAATTCCAGGTCAATACCACGACCACGGACCAGCAGAGAAGTCCCTCGGTCGCATCTCTCACGGGAGGCAACTTCCTGATCGTTTGGGAAAGCTGCCCTCCCGCCGGCGACCCCGGTTCCGGGCAGGACGGGAGCGGGTGCGGGATCTTTGGCCAGCTCTTCACCGCAGACGGTCAGCCCAGCCTCGGGGAGTTCGGGATTCCGCTCCATGGCGAAGGAGAGCAGTTTGCACCCTCAGCGACTGCACTGGCCGACGGTGGATTCGTCGTCGTCTGGCAGGGGGCCGGACCCGGTGACTCGGCCGGCGTCTTCGGCCGCGTCTACAGTTCTCAAGGCGTCCCAGGGGACAAGCAGTTCACCCTGAGCGACAAGGTCTCCAACACCCAGGAGAGTCCGGAGGTGGTCCCCAATGGCAGCGGCTTTGTGGCCGCCTGGGAGAGCTGGGGACAGGATGGCGACGGGTACGGCGTCTTCGGGCAGCTCTTCGCGGCCAACGGCGCCAAGCTGGGGGCCGAGATTGCCTGGTCCTCCACGACGTCCGGCAACCAGCGGTATCCCCGCCTGGCGGAGCTGCCTGAGGGCATCGCCGCAGGGTGGAGCGACTGGGGGCTGGATGGAGACGGTGGTGCAGTGGTGCTGCGCACGTTCGACGCCGCAGCCAAGCCGACGGGAAAGGAGATTGTCGCGAACAAGTACGTTGCGGGCGATCAGAAGCTGTCGTCGGTCGCCGCGGCCCAGGACGGGACCATCGTCATGGTCTGGTCCGGCAAGGCCCCGGATGGATTCGGAAGCTCGGTCTACGCCCGACGGTTCGCTGCGGACGGAAAGGCGCTCTATCACTGATTGCTGGAGGTGCTCTCGTGTTGGTCCGGAAAATTGGGTTCACCAGGATCCATCTCGTGCTCTGGCTGCTGGCTGCCTGTCTCTGGTCGGTCTCCTGCGATTCGGGAGGCGGGTCGGGAGGGGCCAACGACACGACGGTCCCGGACTCCGCAGTCGCCGACCAGGTGGCTGCCGATCCGGGAGGACCCGCAGCCGATCTGGCAGCGGCAGACAACGTGGCTCAGGACGCGCAGACCCCTCCCGAGGACATCATCGCTGACGTGCCGGCGGTCCCGCAGCCTGCCAAGCCGAAGAAGTACTCGGGAGGTACCTGCCCCGCACTGGTCGCAGGCAAGAACACGCTGATGATGGGGGGCCTCAAGCGGAGCGTGGAGCTGTATCTGCCTCCGCATCCGGCCCCGGGGGCCGCTGTTGTCTTCGTGTGGCACGGAAACGGCGATACCCCCAAGAACATCGCCCAGTTCTTCGGGGCCGACTCGATCACGAAGGAGAACAACCTCATCATGGTGTCGCCCTACGACTGCTGCTCGGAGGGCCACACCGAGTGCTGCGACATGACCACGACCTGGAATTTCGGCAAGTACTCGGAAAACGACAAGGACCTGGCCGTGTTCGACGACCTGCTGTCGTGCCTGGACCAGCAGGGGGACATCGACAACACACGTGTCTACACCGTGGGCTTCTCGGCCGGGGCCCTGTGGAGCACGTACCTGGTTCTCCACCGTGCCGAATACATCGCGGCCACGGGCATCTTCTCGGGCGGTACGGGTATGGTCATCGAATACTCGAAGCCAGCCTATCCGCTGCCGGCCCTGCTGGCCTGGGGCGGGCCGAACGACAAGTACATGAACGTGGTCATGTTCGACACGATGATGAAGGAGTTCAGCGGCAAGCTCCAGGCGGACGGTCATTTCGTGATCGAGTGCAACCACGGCCTCGGCCACAACGTCCCGTACGGTGCCACGACCTGGCTCTACAAGTTCCTGCTCGTCCACACCTGGAAGGACGGCACAAGCCCGTTTGCCCAGACGGGGCTCGGGAAGGAGTTCCCGGAGTATTGCGTGATTCCTGAGTAGAAGCCCCTACCGGCACACCCGTCCCGCCGCCGGGGGCTTCCCGGTACGCTCGAAGATTCCACAGACGACGTCCAGCGCGGCCCGGTGGCCCGGGGCCTGGGTGAGCACGGTCTTGAGGTGAACGAGGGCTTCGTCGTACCGACCCAGGGCAGCCAGAGCACGGGCGAGGTTCGTGCGGGCCTTGAAGTTCTCGGGATTGATCTCGACCGAGCGCTGCAGGTGCGGAAGAGCTTCGTCCGGTCGTCCTGCCATTGCCAGCTCCAGCCCCAGGAGATGTCGCGACTTGGCACTGTCGGGGGCTTCACGCACCGCGGCGCGGTACAAATCGAGCGGTGTCCGCCACTCTCGGCAGCGGACGGCCGTTCCCGCCGCAAACAGGATCGCCACGAGCAGTGCCCCGACAGCCAGGATTCTCCCCGGCCACCGCCCGGATTGAGCAGCGGAGGCACCCAAGCTCGCCACGGCGGCCAGGAGGAACGCCGACGGCAGGTAGATCAGCCGTTCGGCCATGATGATGGTGGAGAGGAACGGGAGGTTGGAGATCACCGAATAGGTAGCGAAGAAGGACAGGAGCAGCACGGCGGGAACCGGCCTCCTCCGTGCTGCGGCCAGTGCCCCCCCGGTCAGCCCGGCAAAGAGCAGCAGTCCGGCCCACCCCTGCCAGTCCCCAAGGCTTCGGGCGACTTTGAAGTGCTCGAGAGAGTAGTCGATGGTCAGGTGGGCAGGGCTCACCAGCAGGCCCACGTACTCCAGGAATACCTTGAACGGAGTCAGCCAGCGCACGACGAAATCCCCGCCCACCATCGGGTTGTCGGAGTAAGGGACGTCCCCCCCGAGCACGGCCGGAAGCACCGCCGCCCGCAAGGCCAGGTAGCCCGCCAGAACGAGCGCCATCACGCCATGGATCTCGATGTGGAGGTGCTGCACGATGGCGGACCGCTGCTTCTGCCCCAGGAAGTGCACGAGTTGGAACGCGAGAAGCACGCCCCACAACGTCACGCCGTTCTCCTTGGACAGGAGGGCCAGGGCAAAGACCAGCCCCATGACCAGGGCGCTTGACACTCTGCGCCCGACGGACCACTGCGCCCGGCTTTCGAACGAGCGCTGCCACAGGAATGTGCCCAGCAGCACGAAGAAGGCAGCGAGCAGCTCCGCTCGGCTCACCACCCCGATGACCGCTTCGGTGTGAACCGGATGGACCGCGAACAGAAGCCCGCCCAGCGCTGCCCCCCAGACGGTGCAGCATTTCAGGAGAATGAGGAACACGAGGACCGCACAGCCCGCGTGGACCAGGAGGTTGACCGCCCTCTGTAGAGATGGCCCCTCGGGCCGATACGCATCCATCAGGGCGAAGCTCAAGGTTGCCAGCGGTCGGTAGATGGTCAGCTTCTCGTAGTTTGGCCGGTCGCCCCAGTAGTTTGTCGTGACGATGCGGGAGAAGTCAACGGGCCAATGGGCAGCGGGGTTGTCCACCACGGCGGGAATGTCGTCGAGGACATAGTCATTCGGGAGGCTGTCCACGTGCGCTGCGATGGAGACGACCGCCACCAGCAGGGCGCCCAACAAGGCGCTCCGTCCCGTGCGTTCAAGCGGTCCTATGTCTTCCATGTGTCCCGTCGTCCCATCCGCCGCCAGTCAAAAGTCCCCCCCCCTAGCTTCCCCCCCGTCCCATGCCTCCCATTCGTCCTATGCGTCCCATGCGTCCTATGCGTCCTATGCGTCCTATGCGTCCTATGCGTCCGATTCACCGCGCCCAGAATAGAGTCGAATAGGACCCCCCCTTTTCGGTCACGGGGAACTGGTAGCGCCCGTCGAGCGTGGAGATGTAGACCCGGTTGCGTCCGTCCCGGTTGGAAACGAAGGCCAGGTGGCGTCCGTCGGGCGAAATGGTCGGATCCTTGTTGTTGCCCTGGTCCTGAGTGACCCGGTTGATGTTGCCGGCAAGGTCCACGGTGAAGATGTCGGAATGTCCTTCCTCGTCCATGCCGGCAAACACGATGATGCCGCCCGGACCCCAGTCCGGAGTGCTGTTGTAGTAGCCGGCCATGGTGAGGCGGCGGGGATTGCTGCCGTCCGCTCCCATGATCCAGATCTGCGGCCCGCCGCTTCGGTTCGAGACGAAGGCGATGGAATCACCCCCCGGTGACCAGTTGGGGGAGAGGTCGTCGGCCCAGTGATTGGTGAGGTTGGCCTTGATGTTGCCTTCGAGGTCCATGAGGAAGATTTCGCACTGGCCGCCGTCGTCCGCGGCCACGGCGAGCACCTTTCCGCCGGGGGACATGCGGGCTCCGCGATAGGCACGGCCGTCTTTGGTGATCTTCTGGCCGTCCACGTAGATGTTCGGAAGGCCGTCTGCGAACGACGTGTAGACCACGGCTCCGCCCGCGGCGGACGGGAGCATGTTGATCGTTTCGCCCGCGGCGATGCGGCTTTTTCCGTACCCGTCGACGTCCATGGCGAAGACGCCCTTGGTGTGGCTCCCGGTCTTGGCCGCGTAGAGGATCCTACCGCCAAAGGGGCCGGGCATGCCGGTGATGGCGCGGATGACCTCGTTGACGAACCGGTGGGTGGCCATGCGGACGTTCTTGGCTCCGACTGCGGCCTCCTGGTATTTCACCTCGATGGTTTTCTTCTGCGCGACATCGTAGAGCCTGAACGACAGGGTGTAGTTGCCCTTCCCCGCACCCTCGACCTGGGCCTTGATGAGGTACTTGGCCCCGACGTTGAACCAGTCCTCCCATTTCGTCGACGTGAGGCTTTCCCGGTCCATGTCCGCAATGAACGAGACGGTATCGAGGGGCTTGAAGAACCCGGACAAGGTCAAATCGCGGGCGATCACGTCGACCACGGTGGAGCATACCTTGGCGTCGGAGCGACAGAACGCACCGGGGACTGCGACGGGGTCGAGTGCCCGGGCACCGGGGCTGACGCTCACGAGGATGGGGGCGGCTCCTTCTTCCGTCGTGGCATCGTCCGGATCTTCGATGACCGGATCGGGCTGTGTCGGCTTGGGCTCCACCGAGAGCGCCTGAGCGCTGGGGAACAAGACGACCATCAGTGCGGCCACGAGCAAACGGTTGAAACGGCTTCTCGACATGGCAACCACCTCCCTGCCCGGCCGGCCCCATCGAGAGCACGGCTCTGCCTGTCGGCACCGTATTCTAATGCCGTCCGGCAACTTGTCCAAATCGGTTGCGCGGGCATTGGTTCCTGGGGAACGGGCGCGTGCGTGTGTTGACGGTTTCCTACTCATCTGATAAGAGAGCTTTCTGGCCGTCGAGAACCGTGGCGCGGCCGAGAGGTAGACATGTCGGGACCGCTCATCGAGTACGTTCCTCTGATCGTCGGCGTGGTCGTGGCCGTCGGGACTGCGCTGGGGATGCTGGTGCTCAACGCCATGTTGGGGCCCAAGCGGACCAACCCGTCCAAGCCGCTCCCCTTCGAATGCGGCAACACGGCAGCGGGGCCGGCCCGAAACCGATTCCACGTGAAATACTACCTGGTGGCTCTGGTCTTCCTGGTGTTCGACGTGGAGGCGGTGTTCCTGCTCCCGTGGGCGGTGGAGTACCGCCGGCTGCTGGAGTCGCCGGTTCTCGGGGGGCTGGTTCTGCTCGAGGCACTGCTCTTCGTTGCGGTGCTGGCCGTCGGTCTTCTCTACGTCTGGAAGCGGGATGCCTTGCGCCTGGACTGATTCTCTCGAACCACCCGGAGGTGCACTGTGAGTGCCGGTCTCGTGAGCTCGATTGCCGCTCGCTTCGGAAAGTCGGTGCTGGCCACTGGCTCCGAGCGCGGGGAACACACGGTCGTGGTCGAACGGTCGCGACTGGCGGAGGTGTGCCGGTTTCTGCGGGACGACCCCGCTGCTGCCGTGGACCAGCCCGTGGACCTGACCGCCGTGGACTACCAGTCCTACCAGGGCGCACGGCCGCAGGAGGAGCGGTTCGCCGTGGTGATCCACCTCCGATCGCTCAAGCACGGACATCGACTGCGCCTGCGGGTGCCGGTCCCCGAAAGTGACTTGACCGTGCCGTCCACCACCGGAATCTGGAAGGGGCTCGCCTGGTTCGAGCGGGAAGTGTTCGACATGTTCGGAATCCGCTTCGACGGTCATCCGGACCTTCGTCGGTTGCTGCTCTATCCCGAATTCGTCGGACATCCGCTTCGCAAGGATTACCCCCTGCGCGGCTACCAGCCGACCATGCCGATGCCCACCCTGCCGTGCGGCGAGGCCGTCCCCGGCACCAAGCGTGAGGAGTGACCATGAGCCACGAACGCCTCCCCATGCCCGACCTGACCTGCCGCGAGATGCTGCTGCAGATGGGCCCCTCCCATCCGGCCATGCACGGCACGGTGAAGCTCGACCTGCGCCTCGACGGAGAGACCATCGTCGGAGTCGATACCACCATCGGCTTCCTCCACCGCGGCTTCGAGAAGATGTGCGAGAACAGCACCTGGAACCAGTGCTTCCCCTACGCTGACCGGCTGAACTACGTGTCGCCGGCGATCAACGGCGTGGGTCTTGCCCTGGCCATCGAGAAGCTGTGCGGAATCGAGGTCCCGGAACGGACCCGGTACATCCGGGTGATCCTCAGCGAGATTGCCCGGATCCAGGACCACCTCACCGCGATTGCTGCAGCGGCGCTCGAGCTGGGCGGCTTCACCGCCATGCTCTGGGCCGTCGAGGCTCGGGATCATTACTACTACCTGTTTGAGGACGTCACCGGGGCCCGCGTGACGCTCTCCTACTGTCGGGTGGGGGGCGTGCGCAACGACCTCACCCCGGACTTCCGGGAGAAGTTCAACCGCGCCGCTGCCATCACCGAGCGCCTGCTCGTAGACATCGACAAGCTTCTCACCCGCAACCGCATCTTCGTCGACCGCATGCGGCATATCGGCGTGATGCCCGCTGCCCAGGCCATCGACTGGGGCTTCTCGGGGCCGTGCCTGCGGGCATCGGGCGTGCCCTACGACGTGCGCAAGGACGACCCCTACCTGGTCTATGACCGGGTCGACTTCGACGTGCCCGTCGGGGACAACGGTGACAACTTCGACCGGTACCTCGTCCGCATGGAGGAGATCCGCCAGTCGCTCCGCATCATCCGCCAGTGCTTCGATCAGATGCCCGAGGGCCCCGTCAACCATCCCGACTGGCACGTGACGCACCCGCCCAAGTCCGAGGTGTACGGGACCATCGAAGGGATGATTGCCCAGTTCGAGCTCGTCTTCCGCGGCCCGCTGGTACCGGCCGGAGAGGTCTTCCAATCGGTCGAGGGTGGCAACGGAGAGCTCGGATTCTACATCGTTTCCGACGGGTCCGGCAGGCCGTACCGGCTCCACGTCCGACCCCCGTGCTTTGCTATCATGCAGTCCCTCGAGACCATGTTGATGGGGACCATGGTGGCCGACATCATCCCGACATTCGACTCGATCAACATGATCGGCGGCGAAATCGACCGGTGAGGGAATCCATGCCCGTTTTGACCATCGACTCTCGACAGGTGGAAGTGGAAGCGGGGACCACGATCCTCAAGGCTGCCGCAAAGCTCGGTATCGACATCCCGGTCTTCTGCTATCACGACGGGTTGCCGGTCGCAGCCAACTGCCGCATGTGCCTCGTAGAGGTCAAAGGAGCACCAAAGCCCTGTCCCGCCTGCGAGGTGCAGGTGCGCGACGGCATGGAGGTGCTCACGCAGTCGCCGCTCGTGCTCGAAGCCCGCAAGGCGGTCCTCGAGTTCATCCTGCTTAACCACCCGGTGGATTGCCCGATCTGCGACCAGGCGGGAGAGTGCGTCCTCCAGGACCATTACTTCGCCCACAGCGCCGGCCCGTCCCGCATCCAGGTCCGCAAGGTGCACAAGGCCAAGGCGGTGCCCATCGGCCCCAACGTGATGCTCGACAAGGAGCGGTGCATCAACTGCACTCGATGCGTCCGTTTCTGCAGGGAAATCACCAAGACATCCCAGCTCGCCCAGGTGCAGCGGGGAAACCACACCGAGATCACCGTCTTCCCGGGCCGACAGTTCGACGATCCGTACTCATTGTGCACCGTGGATCTCTGCCCGGTCGGTGCCCTGACTTCGCGGGACTTCAGGTTCCGCAAGCGCTCCTGGCTCCTGAAGTCGATTCCGGCCGTGTGCCCCGAGTGCTCCCGGGGCTGCAACGTGTGGGTCGACGTCGCCGACGGACAGGTCTGGAGGGTGCGGCCGCGTGAGAACCAGGCCGTCAACCGCTGGTGGGCCTGCGACCAAGGGCGTCTGGCCTTCCGCCGCTTCGAAGGGCAGCGGGCCGACAGGGCCCTGGTGGACTATGCCCCTCGGGACGCCACTCGGGCCGCCACCATGGCAGCGGCTGCGACTGCCGCCGGGCGCCTGCAGACAATTCGCTCCCACGGGGGCCGCGTCGTTCTCGTGCTCTCCCCGATGGTCTCGCTCGAAGAAGGCTACGCAGCGCTCCGGTTCGCTTCGGTCATCCTGGGCGAGAAGCTCGTCCTGCTGGCCCCGCGTCCGGACGGCACCGCAGACAGCCTCCTGCGCACAGTCGATGCCAATGCCAACCGGACCGGCCTTGCCAAGCTGGCCGGGCTCATGGGGTTCGAGGTGGCCGACCTCGGCGGGTTCTTCGCTTCGCCCGCAGCAGTCGAAGTGGCCGGGCTCCTGTCCGTCGGGGCCGAATACCCCGTGCCCCCGCTTCCGCCCGGGGCCAAGATGTCCCAGGCGGTGACCCTTTCCCATTGCCTCGACCCGGTTGCCGACAAGTCCACCGTCCTGCTGCCGATTCCCGCCCACTTCGAGAAGGACGGACACTACGTGAGCACGGCCGGCCTCGTGCAGCGGTCGCACCAGGCCCTGCCGCCGGCAGAGGCCGTCGCACAGGTTCATTCTTTGCTTTCGGAAATGGCATCGAAGATGGGGGGAACACTCGGTTTCACTGATCTCCCGTCGGTGCGGTCGGCTGCGTTGTCCCTGGCCGGGACGGGGGAGGGGAGCCATGCTTGAGCTGATTCTCATTGCACTGGCCAAGTGCGTGTTCCTCTTCCTCGCATTTTTGCTGGGGGGGGCCGCCATCCTCTCCTGGGTCGAGCGGAAGATGAGTGCGGTCATCCAGGATCGGATCGGCCCCAACAGGGCCAACGTGCTTGGCCTCACCGTGTTCGGCCTGTTCCATCCCATCGCGGACGGCATCAAGATGCTGTTCAAGGAGGACTTCGTCCCGGCGCGGGCCGACAAGGTTCTCTTCTTCTTTGCCCCGATGCTGTCGTTCGTGCCGCCGCTGCTTGCGTTCATGGCGATTCCGTTCGGCCCTCCCATCGCCGGGCGTGAATGGCTGCTGGTGTCGGACTCGCAGATGGGGCTTCTCTTCCTCCTCGCCGTGGCCAGCATAGGCATTTATGGCCACACACTGGCAGGGTGGTCGTCGGACAACAAGTTCTCGCTCATGGGGGCGCTGCGCACGTCGTCGCAGCTCTTCTCGTACGAGGTGGGCCTGACGCTGAGCCTGCTGGGCGTGTTCATGGTGTACGGCACCATCCTCCCGCAGTCGATCATCGCGGCCCAGAGCGAGCTGATGTGGGGGTGGCTGCCCCGCTGGGGCATCGTGACGCAGCCGCTGGCGTTCATCCTGTTCATGCTGTCGTCGATTGCCGAGACGAAGCGGGCACCGTTCGACCTGCCCGAGGCCGATTCGGAGTTGGTGGCGGGGTACTCGACCGAATACTCGTCGATGCGCTTTGCCATGTTCTTCCTGTCCGAGTTCGTCGGGATTCTCCTGGTTTCCGCATTCGGTGCGGTCCTCTTCTTCGGCGGCTGGCACGTTCCCGGGCTGTCGGGCGATGCCTGGTGGATCGTGGCGCTCCAGGTCGGGGCTTTCCTGGCCAAGACCGGTGCGCTGGTCTACCTCCAGATGCTGGTGCGCTGGACCGTGCCCCGCATGCGCTTCGACCAGGTCATCGGCTTCGGCTGGAAGTACCTGATCCCGTTCGGGCTGCTCAACCTGCTGGTCACCGCAGTCGTTCTGGCGGTATGGAGGTGATGCCATGGTAGCCAAGGTCAAGAACGTCGGCCAGCCTCCGCTCAACCTGACCGAGAGCCTCTACGTCACCGAGCTGGTCCGGGGGCTGCTCACCACGAACCGTCATTTCTGGCGCAACTGGCTGCGGCGCAAGGACACGGCAACGCTCGAGTATCCGGACCGAAAGCGCCCGTACTCGCCGCGCTGGCGGGGATTGCACCGTCTCATGCTGCGGGAAGACGGCAGCCCACGGTGCGTCGCCTGCATGATGTGCTCGACCCACTGCCCGGCCAATTGTATCACCATCGTGGCCAGGGAGCACCCCGATCCGGCCATCGAGAAGGTTCCGGCCTCCTTCGAGATCGACCTGCTCAAGTGCATCTTCTGCGGCTACTGCGAAGAGGCCTGCCCCTGCGATGCCATCCGGGTGGACAGCGGTGTCCACGCCCAGCCGGTCTACGGTCGTGACGAGGCAATCATCGATCTCGCCGACCTTCTCTCCCGAGGCAGCCAGAGCACGTCAAAGCAGGGTGGACGGAGTCTGTAGGTCAATCCGCCGCTACGTCGAGGCTGCGGGGCAGTCCCCTTCCGACATGAGCACACGGCGCAATCGACGGCCGACGTGCGCCTGCCGTGCTGCGAGTACGTGAAGTCCCAATATCGGGGGGATTTCGACTCTACTTCTTCTTGAGCTTTCCGAAGAGATCCTTGAGGTAGCCGCCCACGCTCTGCTGGGATGGGGCCTGGCCCTGGCGCATGTCCAGGAGGCGGCGCTCACGAAGCGCACCGACATGCTCCTTGTTGAGCTCGAGTGCCTTCTTGAGCTGCCGTTCGACCTCGGGCAGCTGGTTGCGCTCTTTGTAGTAGAGCGCCAGGTAGTAGTAGCAGTCCGCGTTGTCGGGCTGCATCTTCTGGGCCCGGTTGAAGCAGTTGCGGGCTTCTTCGAGGCGGGCCTCGAGGGGGCGGCTCTGGTTCTGGAAGATGGCCCACCCGAGGAAGAGAAAACCCCGGGCATCGTCGGCTTTGATCTCGGTGTATCGCTTGAACTGGGTCTCGGCTTCCGCATAGGCCCGGCGATTGAGGAGCATCTTGCCCTGGTGGAGCGAGATCTTGGCCTGCTCCTCGAGCATCTTCCCCTTGTCGGCCGGTGCGGGCTGGCCTGCCTTGCGCCGCTCCTCCCATGCCTTGCGCCGGGTCGGGTCCTTGAGCGTCTGGAAGGCCTCGGTCAGCTTCTCGAAAATGAATGCAGCGTCCTCCCTTCGGTCCGCAAGCGACTGTTTCTGGAGCGAGTCCGGGTGCACGAGGCGCGCAAGCTTGAAATACGCATCCTTGAGCTCCCTTTCGGAACAGGTCTCGGTTACCTCCAGCAGCCCAAGGAAGTCCCCGTCACGCGCCTGTTCGACCTTCACGCTCAGGATGTCTCGAATTCGGCCGGTCGGTTCCTTGCTCATCCTTACCTCCCTTGCCAAAGATAGCGCACGCGTGCCTCCGGTGCAACGCGTAATCGTTCGAGAGGCGTTGACACGCGGGCGCGTATCAGTACACTGGCGCCGTTCTTCCCGGTCTGCGCACCCGGGTCCCGGCCGTCTCGGCCACCGGGTGGGCTTCCTGAAGCCCGGCGCACCCCGGGGACTCGGAGGTTCCCATGAGATACAGCATCCTGGTCGCCAGCCTTTTTCTCTTTGCCTGCCAGCAGGAAGTCGGCGCTCCGGTCACGCCCATGCCGGAGGAACTGGAGCCCGCCACCGTGGAATCGGTCGACAACCCGATGCTGCCTGCCTACAAGCTCCCTGGCGATTACCGCCCGGCCAAGGCCGACCAGTACGACGACTACCGCAATGCGCATCCCGAGCTGTACGGAATCACCCAGCCCCCGTCGGTCGTGGTTCGGCCCGTTGCCGAGTTCGAGGACGCCTCGCGTCTCATGATCACCGTGTCCTCGGCCAGCCTTCCATCCGGGATCTGGAAGAACCTCGTCGACATCGTGAAGTCGGGTGTTGCCGTGGTCCCGGTCTACGTCATCTATGAGGCCGCCTCGGTCAAGACCAGCTTCAGCAATGCCCTGACGGCTGCCGGGGTTTCGCCTTCGTCGGTCACCTGGGTCAACCTGGCGCTCGATTCGATCTGGGTGAGGGACTTCGGCCCGCTCCCCATCGTGAGCGCAGACAACAAGGCCGGCATCGTCGACCTCCGCTACTACCATCAGCGCATCGACGACGATTCCATTCCGACCAAGCTCGGCAGCCTCTGGAACCTCTCCGTCTTCCGGGCTCCCGTCACCTTCGAGGGCGGCAACTTCATGTCCGACAGCAAGGGCAACTGCTTTGCCAGCCAGGGGCTCTACTATGCCAACGGCGTCCCCCAGGCCCAGGTAGACGGCTACATGAAGAGCTACGTGGGCTGCAAGAACATGTACATCGCAAAGCCCCTCAGCGGCGAGGGGACGACCCACATCGACATGCAGGCCAAGATCGTGGACGATTCCACCATCATCGTCGGCGAGTACGCGGCCGCAGTCGACCCGACCAACGACAAGATCACGGACGACAACGCCGCCTACTTCCAGTCGCTGGGCTACAAGGTCGTGCGCATGCCCATGCCCAGCAACGCGGACGGCAACTTCCGGACCTACATCAACAGCCTGTTTGTCAACGGCGTCAACATGGTGCCGGTCTATTCCATCAACAAGGACAAGGAAGCCGCTGCCATGGCCATCTGGCAGCAGGTCATGCCCACCTGGCAGCACGTGCCGATGAACTCGGACGACGTGATCACCTGGGCCGGCGCCATCCACTGCATCACCATGACCGTGGCCGATGCCACCTACGCCAAGATGCAGGCCGACCCGGCCTATGCCTGTGGCGGAGACTGGGCCTGCTATCCCGGTGGCACGGGAGACAACTGCGGCGGCATTCTCTACCAGGGCTGCTGCGACGGCCAGACACTCAAGTACTGCGATGCCGGGGTTCTCAAGACGTCGAACTGTGCCAGCCAGCCTTCCTGCGGCTGGGACTCGCAGAACTCATACTACAACTGCGGCACTGCGGGCGGCTCGGATCCGTCCGGCAAGTATCCCAAGTCGTGCACGCCGGTCTGCCAGCCCAACTGCACGGGCAAGGTCTGTGGCGACGACGGCTGCGGCGGCTCGTGCGGCACGTGCGCGGCCGGCAAGGTCTGCCAGCAGGGTACCTGCGTGACGTCGGGCGGGCCGGCCCAGTGTCTCGGCCCGCAGACGCCAAGCGCGGCCTCGTGCGGCAACGTGACGGACATCGGGTGTTGCGACGAGCTGGGCCGGGTGCTCTACTGCATGAACGGCGCGCTCTACTGCATCAATTGCACGCAGTCCAATCCGAGCTGCGGGTGGAACAGCCAGAGCTCCTGGTACGATTGCGGAACCAATGGAGCGGCAGACCCCTCGGGCAAGAACCCCAAGGCATGCGGCGGGGCATGCGTGCCGGCATGCACCGGGAAGCAGTGCGGCGCGGACGGCTGCGGCGGGACCTGCGGGATCTGCCCGGCCGGCCAGGTGTGCAATGCCTCGGGGCAGTGCGCCTGCGTCCCCAACTGCACGGGCAAGGTCTGTGGCGACAACGGCTGCGGCGGCTCGTGCGGAACCTGCGGAGCCGGACAGATCTGCAACGCTGCCGGGCAGTGCGTGAGCTCGTGTACCCCCAGCTGCACGGGCAAGGTCTGCGGCAATGACGGCTGCGGCGGCTCGTGCGGAACCTGCCAGGCAGGGACCACGTGCAATGCGTCGGGCCAGTGCGTGTGCGCCCCCAATTGCGTGGGCAAGCAGTGCGGACCCAACGGTTGCGGCGGCACCTGCGGGACCTGCCCTGCGGGGAGCACGTGCAGCCAGGATGGCTTGTGCATCTCCTCGTGTGTGCCGGACTGCAACGGCAAGCAGTGCGGACCCAACGGCTGCGGCGGGACCTGCGGAAGCTGCCAGGCCGGCCAGACGTGCGACGCATCGGGCAAGTGCGTATCGTCCTGCGTGCCCGACTGCACGGGCAAGCAGTGCGGCTCGAACGGTTGCGGCGGCTCCTGCGGAGTATGTCCCGCGGGCAAGACGTGCAACGCCACGGGGCAGTGCGTGAGCAGCTGTACCCCCTCCTGCTACAACAAGCAGTGCGGCGATGACGGCTGCGGCGGCTCGTGCGGGATCTGCCCGAACGGCTTCACCTGCACGGCTGCCAACCAGTGCGTCTCCAGCTGCAAGCCCGATTGCGCCGGGAAGGTCTGCGGCGATGACGGTTGCGGCGGCTCCTGCGGCACGTGCCCTGTCGACAACATCTGCCAGTACGGGACGTGCGTGCCGGTTGCGGATCCGTGCTTCGGCATCACGTGGCAGGGATGCTGCGACGGGACGACGCTGTACTGGTGCGAGAATTCCCAGCTCTTCTCCCTGGCCTGCGCCGGCGGCGGGTGCGGCTGGAACGGCGGACAGCAGTACTATGACTGCAACTTCAAGGGGGCCGATCCCTCGGGTACCTTCCCGCTCACCTGCCCGGGCGGCCAGTGCATTCCGGATTGTGCGGGCAAGGTCTGCGGCGATGACGGCTGTGGCGGCACCTGCGGTACCTGCCAGAGCGGCCAGCTCTGCACCAACGGCCAGTGCGTCAGCGGCAACAACTGCGGCGAAGTGACCTACGCGGGATACTGCGACGGCAGCGTGCTCGTCTGGTGCGAGAACAACGCCATCCACAAGGCCGACTGCAGCAAGCTCGGCCCGAACTACGTGTGCGAGTTCTACCCGGTACAGAACGGGTTCTACTGCGTGAAGAAGGAGCAGTGCACGCCCGCCTGCACCGGCAAGGCCTGCGGCGATGACGGCTGCGGCGGGAGCTGCGGAAGCTGTCCGGCCGGACAGTCGTGCGGTGCGGACGGACAGTGCAAGCCGGGGCCGTGCGAGCCCGCCTGTGCTGGCAAGGCGTGCGGCGACGACGGTTGCGGAGGCAAGTGCGGAACCTGTCCCGCTGGAACGACCTGCTCCCCCGGGTTCCAGTGCGTGCCCGAGTGCGTGCCCTCCTGCGACGGCAAGGAGTGCGGATCGGACGGCTGCGACGGCACGTGCGGTACCTGCCCGGCAGGCAGCTCCTGCCAGGGGGGCCAGTGTGAGGCCGGATGCGTCCCCGTGTGCGCCGGGAAGCAGTGCGGCGATGACGGTTGCGGCGGGCTGTGCGGCACCTGCCCCGCCGGCCAGCTCTGCACCGAGGGGCAATGCGCTCCCACCTGCACGCCTTCGTGCGCAGGCAAGGCATGCGGTCCCGACGGTTGCGGAGGGGACTGCGGCTCCTGCCCGAAGGACTTCTCGTGTCAGGAGGGCGTGTGCGTCGAGCAGCCGGACGGTTGCGGCAACGTGACCTCTGCCGGCATGTGCCAGGGGGATCTCCTCAAGAAGTGCGTGGCCAATGAAATCGTGACCACCGACTGCGCAGCGGCGGGCAAGTCGTGCAGCTTTGTCCCCGGTGCCGGCGTGTACGACTGCGTCGGGGCCTGCATCCCGCTTTGCTCCGGCAAGGAATGCGGCGATGACGGCTGTGGCGGCAACTGCGGCGTGTGCGCCAAGGGGTTCTCGTGCGACGCGGGCAAGTGCGTCGAGGCGAACCCCGTCTGCACTCCGGCCTGCGAGGGGCGCCAGTGCGGCCCGGACGGCTGCACCGGCACGTGCGGTACCTGCGCTGTCGACGAAATCTGCACGGCCGAAGGGCTTTGCATCGACTTCACTCCGCAGGCGGACGTAGTCGAGGGCGACCTCTCCGTGGCCGACCCGGGACCGACCGAGGAGCCCGTCGTGTCCAAGTCGAGTGGCTGCTCCCTGGCCTCCCAGACCGCTTCCGGTTCTACGTCCGGCGGGGCGCTTCTTCTGCTGGTCCTTCTCCTGGGCTCGCTCCTTGCCGCCCATCGCGCGATTCAACTCAAGGCCGCACGCGGAGCCAGATAATGACCGAGCCCACCTACCGGATCCACTCCGACGTGGCCTGGCGCATCGTGGACGGCGAGCTGTTCGCCGTGACACCGGACGGCAATCTCCACCACGTGGAGAGCCCCACCGGCGTGTTCGTGTGGAAGATGCTCGACGGTCGGGCTCCCTCCGCTTCCGAATGCGCTGCTGCCGTCACCGAAGCATTCGAGGTCGACCTTGAGACCGCCCGCAAGGACCTGGCCGAATTCCTGGAGCAGCTCGTCTCGCTCGGCGTGGTCGTGAAGGGGTAGAGCGGGCGACTCCTGGGCCAGCTCGTCTCGCTCGGCGTGGTCGTGAAGGGGTAGGGGGAGGGCCTCCTGGAGCGCCCGACCGCTGGACTCCCCTGGGCTACTCAGCTTCCTGCCGTTCCAGCGCTGCCGCAAGATCCCGGAAGTGCTCGTTCGAGCAGTCCCGGAGAATGTTCAGGGCCGCGTTCACCCCGGCCTTCATCGCGATGGGGACACCTCCCCCGTATTCGGCCCAGTGACCGCCGATGAACAGGTTCCCGACCGGTGTGCGGCCCTGCGCCAGCCCGGCCTTGATGTTGCGGCGGGTCGGGCTCTGACCCATGATGCTCCCTGCCCAGTTCCCCGTGTATCGCCAGAAGGTCACCGGAGTGGCGGCTTCCTGCACTTCGATGTGCCCGAACAAGTCGATGCCCAGCGCTTCCTCCACCCGCTTGACGAGCATCTCCGCACACTCAGACTTCAGCTTGCGGTAGGCCTCGCCGCGAGCCATCCCTTCGCCGGTCATCCAGCGGTCCCGATGCTCGAGCCACATGGCGCAGTGAATGGTCAGGGTCGACTTCCCCTCAGGGGCCAGTGAGGCATCGAGCGCCGAGGGTGCTCGGACGATGAGGCAGCTCGTCGACGGGTCACCGGAGGAGTGCGCCTCGCGCGGGATCCCGTCTCGGGTGATGCAGGTGAGCTCCTCGTGGATCCCCAACTCCTCCGCCGGACAGTCGAGGCCCAGGTAGACCGTGAACGTGGAGTAGTAGAGATCGGCCGTCCTCAGGGCCCCCACCAGCGACGCCGGGACCGCAGACTCGGGGAGCATCCGCTCGTACAAGGTCAGCAGGTCGCAGGCCGCCACCACGTATGGAGCCCGGCACACCCTCCCGTCACGCAGGGTCACACCGGCTGCCTTGGCCCTTTCCACCAGCACGGACTGCACCGGCGAGCCCAGCTCTACCCTGGAGCCGAACGCCGTGATCTTCTCCATCAGCCAGTCGACATATCGTTGCACTCCGCCGGCCGGAGCATACTGGAAGTCCCCCGAATATGCCCAGGCGATGGGCATGAGGATCGACATGAAGGATTCTTCGCTGCAGAACACCCGCTTGATACCCTCGTGCCGGAAATAGCGGCGAAGACCGTCCTCGGCAGACAGGTTCAGGTACTTCCAGACGGGCAGCACCCAGGCCAGCATCTTGAGGCCGAAGATGGACTTCTCCGGAAGCGACATCGTGTCGTGCCCCCGCATGCGCCGGTTGAGGATGTCGAAGTGGGGGCCCAGCTTCCGGCAGTCGGAGAAGAACCGGAGTATCCCCTCCGCATCCTCCGGGAAGTCACGCACGAGCTGGTCGCGCAGGAGGTCCGGGTTGTCCGTGAGCACATAGTCGAACGTGCCGCCCCTGTAGCGGCGAACGCGCGAGGCCCGGATGCTCTTGGGGAAGTCGTCTCCGACATATCCGAGCACGCGGTGAACGTATCCGCCCGGGCGGCAGTTGTTCAGCCACTGGACCGAGCTGTCGAACGTGAATCCCTTTCTAGAGAAAGCGCTCAGGTAGCCGCCCGGCCTGGGTTGCTCCTCGAACACCGCAACCCGCATTCCGGATCGTGCGAGCACCGCCGCAGCCGACAGCCCGCCGATGCCGGCACCGATGACCACGGCGTCGACGTCCCAGCTCTGCGCGTCGCATCTGTCCTTGCCCTGAGCCACAACTTCCCCCCGCTGCGCCCGGCCCAGTCAACCACCCGGGAGGGGGCCAAGTCAAGGATGCCCGCTCCAACCGGATGCCCGCTCCAGCCGGATGCCCGCTCCAACCGGATGCCCGCTCCAACCGGATGCCCGCTCCAACCGGATGCCCGCTCCAACCGGATGCCCGCTCCAACCGGATGCCCGCTCCAACCTGATGCCCACTCCAGAGGGATGTTCGCCCAACGGCCGCATGACCAGCTCGGGAACCTGGGGCAGACCGCCCCATGCCCAGCCCCCGCCGGTGTCCTTGCCCGATGGCGTCAGAACTCGGCCGATGATGCAACACCCCGGCAGTTGTGACGCCGGGAGCGTCATAACTCGGCCGATGA
>CAITUV010000077.1 GCA_903895725.1 uncultured Myxococcales bacterium
ACCATCCCAGCCTCCTTCGGACCCGCACGTGGGTCCCGAAGAGACCAGTCTGCGGGGTGGTCCTACGCGTTGCAAGGCGGGGTCGGCTGAACGGTTACGAAGTTCTTGAACAGGAGCGGGTTGGCGATGCTCTTCTTGACCGCCTGGGCAACAGAGCCTGCAGTGACGGCCTTGAGTCGGACCCCGGTTGTTGTGGTCTTCAGGTGGAAGGTCATGAACCGGAGCGGAAGGTCATCGAACCGTGCTTGCTCCAGGTACCGGTCCAGGACTCGGGCCAGACGGTCCAGATTCACGGCATCCACATTCTTCGCAGCCATCGAACCGGTCGCCATTCCAAGCTCGGCGGCCGCCCCGAGCGTGCCCCCCGAAGCAAGCACAAGGATGGCGAACGCTAGGCCGGTGTTGGTCCCTCTCTCCTTGCACTCCTCAGCGGTCTCTGCTTTGTATTCGGACAGCAGATCCCGGAACAGCCCCGCCACATCTTCGTCCGGGTCCGAAGCGTGCAGTGCACCGATCAGAGCACCGATGCTCGTGCCGGCCACGCAGTCGATCTTCACTCCTGCCTCCTGCAGGGCACGGATGGCACCGATGTGAGCGATACCGTCCGCGGCACCGCCGGAAAGGACCAGGCAGGTAGGTGGCGATGCCTTGACGGTGTGTCCTTTCGCCAGGGCCGCCCCTCCTCCGTTCGAGAGCATCAGGACCAGAGACAGAAGCGCTGCAACACTCACTCCCACAATGCTGCTTCGGCTTGCTGATGAACCGGTCTTCATGGCCAGGACCTCCGTGGCAATCGTGGCGCCCATAGACGCTCCGGCGCCTGGGTATTCACGGTCAACTCGTTGCCCAATTCGTGGACCTTGTCCCCCTGCCGTGACCTCTGCTACTCTCGCCTTCGCCGCAACGATGGGAATGTCGGAGGATGCCATGGCCCAGAAGGTTGAGTTGACCAACCAGCAGCTCCAGGCCCTGCTGGATGGGTTCCGAAACTGCAAGGTGCTGGATGATTCGCCGGAGAAGCTGAAGGGCATCGTTCGGGAGATCCGCGATGAGCTTCTGAGTCCCGATCGCCTCCGGGCACTCGACGACGATGCCCTGGCGAAGAAGGCGGCGGTCATCTACAAAGGCACGGTTGCAGTCCCGCTCTATGCTCAGACCCTGGTTCGGTATCCCCAGAGACTCCGGGAGGGGCTCGAGTACCTGGGCTCGCTGGGGCCGAGCACGCAGATCGAGAGCACCGTCGACCAGTTCCTCACGCCGACCGGACGGTTCAACATCCCCGGCATCGGGAAGGCCTTCTGGAGCACGTTCTTCATGGCCGTCGACCCGCAGCAACACCCGTCCTGGAACAACAAGACGGAGAGGGCACTGGCCGACATGGGACTTGCCGGCTGGAGCCGAAGCGATTCCCCAGGAGTCGTCTACGCCCGAATTGCAGCGGCGATGCAGAGGCTACTGCGACTTGCTCCGTGGGCCACCCTGTACCAGATGGACTACTTCATGCACTACGTCACGATCATGGATGGGGCCGGGATGATCCGCCAATGGCGGTCGGGTGATCAACAGGGCTCGGACGAGGGCCTGGAGAAGTTCAGGCCGTTCGTCGAGGAGACTCGTGCAAGACACATTCCCGCTCGCCGGATCACAGTGCGTCAGGAGAGCGAGGCCGAGGCCAGGCACCTGCTCGAGACCAAGTTGGGGATGTTCACGGAGGAGGACCTATCGACGTTCGGGACGCTGATCAACACGGACTTCTACACGGACCGCCTGGGCACGCAGAGATTCGGGCTGGCCTTCACCGGGAGGGCCTCGTCACCCGGGGAGTCCGCCGGACCTTTCTTGTCGAGAGCGATGACCTCGTGGCACCTCGGGGCAAGCTGGACATGGCCGAGACGCTGAGGCGCAGCCCGGTGCTGCGGCTCCACCATCACTGCGTGTTCCCGGTGTTCACTCCCGACGGACTCGAGAACCGCATTCTGAAGCTTGCATGCCAGCGGGTGCTCCCCTTCCCGTTCAGGCACCACGTCGATCTGCCGCAGCGCTGCCGGCGGCTGCTGAAGTTGCTTGGAGAGGTGCCGGATGACCCCCACGCGGAGGAGGGCTTCCGGACGCTGTCGTACCATCGGCTGAACGAGCACTACCGGCCGGCCCTGTCGCTGGCCCGACTCCTCCTCTCCCACCTGTCGGCAAGTGGCTCACGGGGCGGAGAGCCGTTTGTGGCGTTCCTCGTCGAGATGAACCAGCTCTTCGAGCGTTACATCAGCCACGTTCTTCGGGACGGGCTGCGCCGTCACTCGGGCATCGACGTGGCGTTGCAGGAAGGCTCCCACCTGGACATGGCCTCTCAGGTCCAGATCCGTCCGGACATCCTGGTCCGCAAGAACGGGGCCCCGGTCCTGGTGGTCGATGCCAAGTACAAGCGCATGCCCGGGAACGCGGACCTCTACCAGGTACTGGCCTACTGCGAGGTGTACCGCCTGACACGGGCCGTCCTGGCGCTCCCGTCGCACGAGCTGACCGCCACCCAGGCCTACCACGTCCGGCCAGCCGGTCATCTCCACATCGTGCTCATGCCCGTCGATGTCTCCGGCTCAATCACCGATCTTGTTCAAGCAGAGAAACGGTGCGTCGATGCCGTGCTGGGGGAGGTGTGGGGGGGGTGAGGAGCGTTCTGGCCGATTCCCCAGGGTGGCGTCCGTGACATCCGAACCGAATCCCCTTGTACGGCCGGCGGGGGCGAGTATCATGGACGTCGGCAGTGCTCCATCCCGTGAACGAACGTGAGGTCGACGCATGACGACTCTGGCCGTCTGGCAGGTATCGGGGACCGAACCGAGGCTGCTGGCTTCCGCTCAGGTGGATCTGGAGAAGCAGTTGGAGGAGTGGATCGAACGACAGCCGGACCTGGTACAGTTCGGGCTGACGATTGTCGGTCGGCAGGTGAGAGTCAGTGCCGGTCCAATCGATCTCCTTGCCCTCGATCCACAAGGCCGCTGGTGCGTCATCGAGATCAAGCGGGACCTTGTGGACCGGAATACCCTGGCCCAGGTCCAGGACTACGCCGCCTGCCTCAACGAGATGTCCGAGGAGGAACTGAGAGCCGCCTTGGCCACCCACCTTCGGGACCGGGGACTCGACCTCGACGAACTTCTTGGCAAGTGCCAGGCCAGGGATACGTTGGAGCCGAACAACAGGGAGGTCGTGATGTTCGTCGTCGGGACGAGGCGGTCCCCCGGACTGGACCGGCTGATTCGGTTCCTGGCCGGGAGGCATGAGATGCCCTTCCAGGTCACGATCTTCAACGTGTACGAAACCTCTCAGGGGGACCGGGTGCTCGTCCGGGAAGCGTCGGAGGATGAGCTGCCGCAACCGCCGGAGGACCGATGGCAGTCCAGTTCTCTGGAGAGCATGCGAGCCCTGGCCGAGAAGGGGGGATTCGGGGAGGTGTTCGACACGCTGGGGTCTGCCGCAGCGAACCACGCTCTCAAGCCCAGACCGCGGAAGCATGGAGTCATGTACAGTCCGCCGACCAACGGCCGGCGCTGCCTCTTCACCGTTTGGGCCCCGCCCCAAGCCGGCGGACTGCAAACGTATGTGAGCTCGGAGACATTCGCCGAGTTCTTCTCGGTGACGCAGGAGCAAGCCGTGCGGGCCCTCGGGAAGTCCGGGTACAGGGTCATGGGGCTGGATGATGCCCGAGATTTCTCCGCGAGGCTGGATGGGTTGCTGGCAGAGCGCAAGGCGTAGACTGAGACTCGGAGACGCAGCATGGTTTCTCGTCGCAGGGACTGGCCTGCATTGCCGGAGGGAACGCCATACATGGGCATGCGACAATTCTCGGACGGAGAGGTGGACAAGGCGGAAGGGATGGGCTACGACAATCATTCGACGGATGATTGGAAGGACTTCCTTCTGGCCCACAAGTGGATGCCACGGAAGGTCATCGTGGACCGATTCGGCGTCAAGAGGCACGACCTCGACAACTTCAAGCGGAAGCCAGCAGTGCGCTCTCTGCTGAAGCCCTGGGCGGTGAGTGCACAACAACCTCCAGACCGCCTACGAGCGATACTCACGGCTGCCTGGGAGTACTACATCTCCGTCGAGGAACGGATCGACATCGGCGATTCCCCCTTGGTCTGGGTACCCAGGCTTCTGGCCCTCAAGAACGTGCAACGGTCGGACTTCGGCTTCCTCGTCAATTCGAAGTACCTGAAGGCAGCGTGTCCCGAACGTGTCGGCGAGGCACGGCGACTGGGGCTTAGCAACGTGGCAGTTGCGGCATTCGAGTTCTGGCCGGGGAGGGAACGCCTGACTGCCGCCGGCGTGCTTCCTCTCATGTTCCTTCAGACACACGCAGCGGCCCTGGTGCAACTCGATACCGACGCGCTGGTAGAACACGTGTACGTGAACTTCCTCGCCGGGGAAGGAACGCTCGGGTCCCCGGGAAGAATGCGAATGGCAAAGGAGAGGTTGGTTGCGCGGCATGACGAGCCCGGCTTCGTCCCTCAGGAGGCGTTGGAGCGCTTCGGAGTACCCTACAACTTCTGCAAGCAAGGTGGTGGCCTGCGCCAGATACTCCGGCGGCTGGCAGAGAAATACCGGGGCGAACTGGGGATGATCGAGGTTTCCGGAACCAGATGGTCGATGTCCGAGTTCCGCAAGAGGTTCCCTAACTCGAACATGGAGAAGTGCGTGTATTGCGGTTTGCACCCCGTTGACCTGCACCACCTGCTTCCGCGCGACAAGTACCCTTCGGAGGTCTACGAGCCGGAAAACGTGGTTCCCCTCTGCGTCAATGTGCATGCCTACATCACGCGAGCTCGCTGGACACCGGAGCAGGCGGAGCGCTATGACGAGGCGGTCAGAAAGTGGCGTGGCGCCCCTCCAGGCTCGGAGAGGCAGCACCACTTCAGCGAAGTCATGTCGGAGATCCACCAGACCGTCTACCCCTTCCTCTCCGTGGGTCGGTAGACGAAAAGGTCGAGCAGAGCCACCCTGGCGTTCCAGACCTCCCGCTGGAGTTGTCCTTTCACTTCGGCCGAAGACGACTTCCTGCACCAAGGCATGTGCCAGACGGTCTTCACCAACTCGAGATAGGCCTCGGGCGTAGTCGGGCACTTCTCGAACAGGTCCCTCAGCCCTTCCTCGTTCGCACCGTTCACAGGGAAGAACAGGTCCGGTCTCTTCACGGCCAGAAGGCGCGTGGCGGTACCCATTCCGACCCCGTCAACCTTGCCCGGCCCCTTCCAAATGCCCAGGAAGCGCAGGACGACTTCCGGTTTGACACCGCCCTCGAGGTTCACCTGGTCAAGAAACTGGCCTACCTTCTTCGACTGGGCGAGGACGACGTCTCTGTGGGCGTCCCTCATTCGGCCAAGATACCCCCTTCCGTCCGCACGGGAGAAACCGAGGATAAGCTCTCGTTTGTCCTCTGGCATCGACGCGAACTTGGGGTAGTCCCGGAAGGCGGCTTGGCATTCCGCCAGTTCCTGTAGATAGGAGCCGTCCTCTCCTTCAACATCGAAGACGTTCACGGGCGCAGTCTCTGGCTTGCCGTGCCACGCCCGAATGAGCCGGTAGTAGTCCGACCATCCCTTGGAGAGGTCCTCGGAGGTCACACGGCTGCGCCTCTTCCTTGGGGGCGATGTCTTCGTTTCGGGCTTGTGTGCCCACCTCCTTCGCTCTTCCTCGTACCATGCGAACCAGTCGGCATCTCCCGCACTGAGGGGGCGAGCTCGTTGCCACTGCCTTTCTACGAAGTCCACAACGTCCCGAATGCTCCGATGGGCAAGTGTCCCCTCCAAAACAACGTTCAACTCGGTGTTGCTCCGAAATCCGCCGGCCGTGAGGTTGCTGGAGCCCATGATGATGCGGATCTGGCCATCGGGCCCGAAGCCGATCAGCACCTTGGGGTGAAATACCTCGTTGTCAGGCTCCTCGTCGAGGACTCCCAGCACCCCTGGCTTGACGGCCAGGAGCTTCAAGGCCTCCGGTTCGGTCCGACCGAAGTGGATCCCTATCGCCGCTTTCGTCACCTTCTGGAGCTTCAGCGCTCTCCAGTGTGGGCCCTTGCCAGCGTGGGAGTTCACCCAGGCGTAGGCCATGCGGATCTCCCGCGCCCACTTGCTCAGTTCCTGCAGGGCCTCCAAGGAGGCTTCGTTGTCCTTGAGGATCTCGATTTCCGGAACGGTGGACTTCATTCGGCTCCTCCTGATCGTCGGCTCCTTCGCCTGGACACTCCCGAGCTCGCCAGCCCCCTCTTGTCAGACATCCCAAACGACGAGTTCAGCTCCTGGGGGCTGTTCGAATCTCTTGTCGGGCTCCACCCTCTCGGGGTTCCGGGGCCGCCGCCCCGGCAGACGGGCCTGCTTCATTCCTGCACCAGTCGAAGTATGGACCGAGAGGAACGTCGCAAGACCCGCCTGCGAAAAGACATCGGCCATCAGGTAGAACCGTCCCCAAGCGGAGTGTAGTGACAACCCTTCTCCTCCTGACAGGAATCCGAGGTGCAGGGATCGCCATCGTTGCAATCCAGCGGAGTGCCGGAGCACTTCACGGTGCCGTCTTCCTTGGACTCACACTTGTCATCCAACGTACAGGCATCCCCGTCGTCGCACCCGACGCCCGCCTTCTTCCATTCCCACAAGCACGGGTTCCCGCCCTCTTTGGCCGCTTCGTTGCACCAGGACGTCTTGCAGGGGTTCTGAGCTTCGCAAGCGTGGTCCTCTCCCGGCTCGCACTTGCCGTCTTCATCGCACGCGTCGTTGTCCGTGCAGGGGTCTCCGTCGCTGCACGAATGCCCTTCCGGATGGACCAACGACTTCTTGCAGTCCCCGGTAAGCTTGTCGCAGACCCGGTACGTACAGTCCGTCGGGTCAGGATCATTGCAGACGACCATAGTTCCCGGTACACAGACGCCCCCAGCGCACTGGTCATCGACCGAGCAACTATCTCCGTCCTTGCAGGGCTCTCCGTCCTCAAACGGCTCGTGCAGGCAACCCGCGGTCGGGTCGCACGAATCCTTCGTGCACCCGTTGCCGTCGTCGCAGTTCAAGGGCTCCTGCCCGACGCAAACCCCTTCCTTGCCGCACGAATCGCCCGTCGTGCACTTGTTTCCGTCGTCACATGGGACATCGACGAGCGGAGTGTTCGCACAGGTCCCGTCCGCCTTCAGGAAGTCCTCGGTGCACGGGTTGTAGTCGTCGCACAGGCTGGCGACATCCACAGAAGGTCGGTCACTCCCCCCAAGGTCCACTCCGGTGACTGACATCGCCTCAGTCCCGCATCCGGGCTGAAGCAGGCTGCTCACAATGAACAATTCAGTCCAGAGGACGCACGGTCCGAACTGGACGGGCACCACCGAACAAGGACGTGATATCTTTCCCAAGTTCATCCTCCCAATTTCACGAAGCCTTCATTCGACGGAAACGCCCTTGGGCCTCAACCTGAAGACAAGCCCCCCGAGGATCGGGTACGGACACGCCAGGGGGCTTGAAACTCCACGTCGACCACGTCACTGGGTCACCGCGATCCAATCGATGTAGCTTGTCCCGGTATATTTCCCAAGCCCGCAAGACATATTTGACTGCGGATCATCATTGATATAGATTTGCCAGTTCCCTGTACATTTTGTCTCGATATAGTTATTTGTACATTCGAAGAAATCACCAACTGGACACTTAAATCGAATATATTTCTTTCCGCTTCCAAGGTCAGCCCAATACGCTCCGACTGCGAAATTGCCGCCTATCGGAACGGGACCGACCAGTGTCTTGGCGACTTGAAGAAAGCCACCTGAGACGCTGGCCTTGGCTGTGAAGTAGTTGGGGGCCACGCTAACCACCGTCTGCCTGGGGGAGGTAGCCAAGGTCGTGGGGGCACTCACCCAGTTCGACAGGGATTCGGCGAACGTCATGACAAGCACGCACGGTCCGGGACCAACAAACTCTGCTGGACAACCGTTGTCCACGCAGAGGTTCCCCGAGCAGACAAGTCCAGCGCCGCACTGACCGGTGCAGCATGCTTGGTTCTTCGTTCCGCAAGACACGCATGTTCCAGCAATGCATGTGCCGCCTGAACACGCCACGCAGCCCTGCCCTCCCTTTCCGCAAGCCGAATCGTCCATGCCGGCCATGCATGAGCTCCCCTTGCAGCACCCCGAGCACCCATTCTGCTGGCACAACCCGCCGCATCCATCCTGTGCCCCTATGCACTTCCCGGAGCACTGCTTAGCGCAGACACAGTCCTGCGGGCAGTTCAAGGAACTCTCCCCCACTTCAACATCACACAAGCCATCGCCACAGCAGTCCCCGCAGTCCCCAGGGCACGTATCACAGGACTCTCCGTTGTCGCACTTGCTGTTCCCACAGCAACTCCCACAGTCTTTGGAACAGGTCGAGCAGGTCTCGGTGCCGTCGCACTTTCCGTTCCCGCAAGTGGGAGGACAGGCTCCGCAGTCGGCGGGACACGAAGTGCAGTTCTCTCCGTTGTCGCAGGCACCATTTCCACAGCACTTGCCACAGTCACCCGGGCACACAGCGCACGTCTCGCCGGCTTCGCACTTCCCGTTGCCACAGAGGGGGCCGGCCGGAATGCACGTCCCCTCCGGCGAACAGACGGTGTTTCCAGCGCAGCTTCCGCAAGTCTTTCCACACAGTGGATCCGCTCCGCACTTCTTCGTGCCGCACTCCTTCCGGCAGTAGCTGTACTGGAACACCATCACGGCATCGGCCGAGGACACGAAGCCAACGATGCCCGTGATGATGTCGACGGCGGCGTCCACGAAATCCACGAACTTCAGAACCTTCGAGACCCCCTTCCAAAGGGGGTTCTTCGACTCGCCGATCTGGCACTTGATGGCGTTGTCGACCACGCTGTTGATGAACTCGAGCGATTGCTTTGCATCTGGTGGCCACCCTCCGAAGATGAGGGCTCCCCCGTCTGTCAACATCTTGAGGCCCACCTCCCAAACGCACTTCAGATCGTACGAGTCAACCAGGAAGTTCAGGGCCGGCTTGAGCCCGGTGTTGAAGAAGAACTCGAGCCACTCCCAGTCATAATCGGACTGGTAGACGAACCCCAGCGGCGGTCCCAGGAGGTTCGGCGCCACGACCACAACCTGGTAGGCGTTGTCCCCGGGCGAGAGAGAGTAGGGGCCAAACAACGCTGTGGCCTCCTGCCACGTGACATAGTACTTGTTCTGCGCAGGACCGACGTCTTTCTTCTCGATCACGGTGACTGGCGGCGGGGTGTGCCTCTCGATGATTGCCTTGCCGTTGCGAGCCTTCGTGTTGTCTATTTCCACAGTGAGCGACAGATCGTCTTCGACCGTCCAGAATACCTGGAAGCCGCTCTTCTTCTCCGAGATCTTGAAGTCTGTCACCGCCCCCTTCGCCATTGGAATCACCCCGGGAGCGAACTCGTCCATGTAGGCGGCGGACCACTCGGATGCGGCTTGCGCAGCCGAATGCAGCAACGGACCGACAGTACCGATACTGAGGTCGTTGCTGGTGTCGAATGGGGGCTTCCCGGTGGACAGCACTTGAGCGAGGGCGTCAGATAGTGCCGCAACCTCTGGAAGGGCCTTCCAGCCAGCGAGCACCTCACATTCCGTGCCAACGTCCAGGAAGAAGGGCTGCACAACCAGACCAACGAGAACCAGGGCGCTGGCCTCTGTGTCCATGACAACAACGTCGTCGCACCCTGCCACAGCCAGCATGACAGGCTCATCTCCGTGCAGAGCGAGAAGGACAGACCCCGCAGGGACTTCGCCTTGTATTTGGGTTTCGCCCGACGCCGTAACATCGAACAGGAAGACGCCACTCGTCACCTTCAAGTCAGAGGGCAAGAGTGGCGACCCGGCGGGGAGGGAGACCTTCACTTTCGTGCCGACCCCGTTGCATGACGGGATTGGCTCTCCAACGCACTGGCCCGAATTGCAGGCGTCATAGCCGGTACACGCCTCACCGTCCGAGCAAAATTCTCCATCGGGAATGGGCGTTCCGCATGACTGCCCGGCCTCCAAGCACACATCCTCCGTGCACGGGTTCCCGTCGTCGGGGCACACCACCGGTTCTCCGGCGGCGCACTCCCCCTTCTTACAGACCTCCTCGCCGTTGCAGAACACGCCATCGCCACACGGCGTGCCGTCGACTACTGGGATGTCACACTTCCCTGTGACAGGGTTGCACTGGTCCTGGAGGCACGGATTCTCACTGCCACAGACCACGTCGCTCCCTGAGCACGCTCCCCCCGAACATACATCCCCGGTCGTACAGGGATTCCCGTCGTCGCACGGCTTGTCGTTCGGGACGAAGTAGCACTCGCCGGTCTGCCCGTCGCACACGTTGTCGGTGCAGGGGTTCTCATCGTAGCACTTCGGACCGCTACCGACGCACTCTCCGTCCTGGCACTTGCCGACGACAAAGCACTTGCCCTCACCGGAGGAACAGTCGCTCCCTTCCGCAAGGGTTTCGTAGGAGCACCCAACACCGGCGTCACACGACTCCGTCGTGCAGGGGTTGTCGTCGTCGCAGTCCACCGGCTGGCCCACGCAGGCCATCTTGTCGTCCATCCAGGTGCATTTGTCGTTTGTGGTGCACTCGGAACCATCGTCGCAGCCGACCCCTTCATCCTTCCAGTCGCCCACGCACGGGTCGTCTCCCTCCTTGGCCTGCTCGTTGCACCAACCGTTCCAGCAGGACAGCTCCCCCTTGCAGTCGACCGGTTCTCCCCCGGTGCACTTGCCATCGGCAGAGCAACTGTCTCCGGTTGTGCAGGGA
>CAITUV010000078.1 GCA_903895725.1 uncultured Myxococcales bacterium
ACCGCGCTCCGCATGATCCTCGACGTGTACCGCGTCGAGCACGAGGCGAAAGAACGACGCATCGTCAACACGCCCGAACATCTACAACTACGTCGTGAGCGGAGTCGGCCGCTCATGGAGCGATTCCACCAGTGGCTGTCCGAACAGGAAGGTCTGCACCCACCGAAAGGTCCGATGGGCAAGGCGGTCAACTATGCGCTGAACAACTGGGAAGCCCTGACCCGCTTCCTCGACAACGCGTACACTCCCGTCGACAACAATGCCAGCGAGAGGGCACTGCGCATGGCCGCCCTCGGCCGGAAGAACTACCTCTTCGTGGGTCACGAGGTCGCGGGACAGAATCTCGCCGGCCTGTATTCCCTCGTCGCCACCTGCCAGGCCCACGACGTGAACCCCGAAGCCTACCTCGCCGATGTCCTGCTCCGCATCCAGACCCACCCGGCGTCCCAGCTCGACGAGCTCCTGCCGCAAAACTGGAACCGCCTCTTCGGCCGACCCGAGCAACCAGCACAGTAGCAACTGACAACGTCAACGGGGCGGGGCCGCTGGCTGCGGCTCAGGCTGATCGGTTACCAAGTAGCAGTTCCTTCCTCCTGACGTCGCCCCCAAGAACTGCTGGGAACATCTCACCTAAGGCCGCCGTCTTGTCACCCGTCGTGTCATCTTCAGTCCGGTAGTCGGGCTCTCTCGACATGTTCATCTACGGTCAACAGGGCTTCATCAAGCGCGGATCCGCACCACTGCTGGCGATCGGCATTGAAAGGCGATTAACCTCACATTGGAATCACCCGTCCGCGCGCCGTTTGCCCCCCGCTTGCCCGCCGGACGCGTCTTGAGGAGCCACAGAGGGCTACTTGCCCCCGTGACGAGAGTGACCTTGCACCAGCTTCTCCCGGATTCGCCTGCTGTGGGTGTAGACCGTCTCGGGACTGATGCAGAGCTTGCGCGCAATGTCTCCGCGCTTCCACCCCATCCGCTCCAGTTCCAGTATCTCCCTCTGGCGGGCGCTCAGGGAAGTCTCGGCCTGGCTCCGGAGGGGCTCTATCTCCCCCATGCCGATCAAGGAAGATCCGAGGAGCGGCGACACGAAGCTCTGCCCCTTAGCAGCAGCAGCCAGTGCCCTGCGCAGATCCCCCAACGGCTCCCCAGCCTCAACGATGCCACTGACCGGAACGCACAGGAGGCTTCGGACCAACAGCTCATCCTGTCCGGCGACAATCGCCACGCACCTGCAGAATGGATAGACTGCCCGGAACTCCTCGAGGTCGACAGCGGGCTGCGCACATGGCGGCTCGGTCAGGTCTACAATGATGAGCCTTATCCCGCACCGCCTTATCTGGTCTCCGGAGTGCACCAGCCCCTCGGTCCACCCGGTCGGCACGACATCGAACGCGTCTGCCAATGCTGAGCAGAGCGCTTCCCTGTACAGCAGCCTTCCACCGAGCAACAGCACAGAATGCCGTGTGCGACGGGAACGGAGAGTGCCAGGCGCCCCTTCTTGGGAGCGGCCCTGTGGCAGCCATCGGCCTTCATCAAGACCGTTCTTTCCTGTAGAGGTGTTCGTAGTTGGTTGGGGGGTGGGGGGGATTTGTTTCATACCTTACTTGTACATCGGCACACAGTTTGAATCAAACCTCCTGGCCATGACGCCGATTCCGGCGTGGAACCAGATCGCCAAAGTGGTCCCGTCCCCGAAGACCACCGGATTCGCCGGTCCAACGGCAACGCCTTTCGACGTGCTGGCTTTCACGTCCCCGGAGAGGGGGGTTCCGTTGCCATCGAAGCAGCGAACTCGGACCTCCAAGCTCTCGTAGAGCGGCTTGCTGGCCCATGCCGCCACGAAGCCGCCGTCGGCATGTGCGGCCAGATAGGGGGACTGCTGGTCGTCGAACGTCTGCGAATTCAAGGGGAATGCTCCCCAGCTCAGCTCCCCTTCGCTACCGATCTTCCGGCCAAAGAGGTCCTTGCCCGAGACATTCTCCTCCCAGGCAGCAACCAGACTGCCTCCCGAAAGGGCGGTGAGTGCCCTGCTGGAGCCCAGTGCCCCCCCAGCCGCTACCTGGAAGGGCTCGCCAAGCGGGGCGCCTTCCTGATCCAGCAGGCCCCCGGAGATCCCTATCGGCGTTGACCCCTTCAAGACGCGGTACACTAGAGCGAACCGGCTCTTCTCGGGGATCCCGGCTGCATACACGCCATCATGTGTCTCACTCCCTGTGGCAACGACAAATGGCTCTCCGGCGGCGCTGCCGTCCGGCAGATACAGCCGTGCAAAGACCGTCGTGGGCCCCGACTTCGGGGGCACTTCCGGCCACCAACCGTGCCAGGCGACGAGGAACCTGCCGTCCGGCAGAGTGGCCATGGTGGGCAACGGCTCGATGGACAACTCATTCTCCAGCACGACCGTCTCGACTCCGTTGGGGGAACCATCCGTGTGGAACCGCCTCCACCTCAAACCCTGGGCACTCCCCTCCCACCCGCCAGTCCAGGCGACCACGAACCCACCGTCCGATGTAGCGGCGACCATGTTGTACTGAGCAGACGTCCCAACGTCCCCCGCTACAACAAGCGGCCCGAGCAGTTTCACCCCGCTCTTGCCGAACACGGTCGCAACCACGTCATTCTTCCCCGCGCTCGAGACTACCTGGAGAACGACGAAGCGGTCGTCGGTCAGGCTCGCCGTGCGGGGCGTGCTCTGCCCGCCGGCAAGGAGGAACTCACTCAGCTTTCCATCCGAGCACCCGTCCCAGGGGATGTCGTTCCCGTCATCGCACTCATCCCCAGGCAGAGGGCACTTGCCGGCGATGCAGACCTGCCCTGAGGCGCACTCGCCGCAGAAGCCTCCACAACCGTCCGGCCCGCAGTCCTTGCTGCCGCAGTCAGAAACGCACGCAATGCAGACCCCATCGAGGCAGACCTTGCCTGTCTCCAGTGAGCAGTCTATCTGGGCAGCCAGAGCAGTCCCCGTGGCGTTGCAGGAAGTGGCCACCATGCCATCACACCAAGCGCTCGCTGGCTCACAGATGACCGGGGCGCAAAGGCCGGACTCGCAATGCGTCCCCTCACCACACGGGAGTGTGGAATACGTCTTCCCATCCTCCAAACAGGTGGCTGCCGTCGCGCCGTCCAGGCAGAACTTCTCCTCTGGGATGCAGACGCTACCGATGCAGTTGCCATCGAAGCAGTGCAACCCTTGAAGCCCGCAATCCACCTCGGTGGCAACCGACTTGCCGTCGCCCGCGCAAACCAGCGACACATCCGACTCGCACCATCTGGCGGACGGGGTGCAAGTAAGCTCGAAGCACGCTCCGCTCTCGCAGTACTGGTCGGATGAACAGATTTCCTTCTCCTCCATGCAGCACCCGTCAGGCGAACACAGGAGAGCAACGTTTCCTTCGCAGCCCATCTGGCCTGCGACGCAAACATCAGCCCAGCAAAGGGACGATTCGCAATACTCCGTTTCTTCACAGTCGGCCGAGGCCAGACACTCAACGCACTTGCCAACGGCCAAATCGCACACCATGTCGAGCTCTTTGCATTCCTTGTCCGACTGACAGGTGGCATCCTGGTGGCACACGTGGTCAGCCAGACAGACTCCCCCTTCCGGACAGTCTGCATCGAAGTTGCACACGACACACTGGCCAGCTTCCTTGTCGCAGACCAGGCTGCCGGGGCAGTCCTTGCTCGACAGGCAGTGAAAGGGCACACACTTGCCTTCCGCCGAGCACTCGGCCACCTCGCCACACGCGCCGCAGTCTCCGCCACAGCCGTTCGGGCCGCACTCCCGGCCGACACAAGAGGAAAGGCATGTCGCGTCCGAACTCTCAACCTCGTCGGTCGGAGCATCCTCGCCGTTCTGATCGGCCTGGTCCAACTCCACGATGGCGGCGGAACGTGCTCCGGCGCAAGACAGAATCACAAGCACGCTTGCCACACTTGCCAATCGCTTCGCAACTAGCATGGAGCCTCCCATCCAGCCTGCGCTTGACCATACGACGTGACTTTAGCTGAAGAGGAGCCACGCTTCAAGTTCGCCACCGTCCGTCCGGCTCATTCTTCCAGTTTGTTTCAGTCGGCGTCCCAGGCCCTCCAGGCTCTACGACTTCGGATCCCGGACGGGCGTGACCTTGAAGGCGCCCTCGGGCGGCGGATCCGGGAACGGAGGATCCTTCACCTGGTACTCCGGCGGAGGCCACGGATCTCCCTTTGTAGGCGTGCCTCCTCCAACCGCGGCCACGGTGCTTGTCCACGGGCATCCAAGCTGCTCTCCCACCCTCCGGATCTGCTCCGCTGCGACGTACTGGCCCTGGCCCAGCAGGGATTGATTGGCAGCGAACAGCACGGAGCATGGGTCCATCTGCGGAATAATGTTTGGCATCACGGCTTCCTCCTCAACGCTTGAGCATAAGTCTGAGCGTCAGAAGGCCGGACCAGGCGGCACTGGTGGCCGCACGCACCTTGTATCGCAGCCAACGCAACGGCGGATCCTCGTCACTCGAGCGGAAGATCCGGGTCTCCTCCCGCGAGCCCAGCGTGAACGTACCGTTGGTGAGCGGAATCCATACCTGCTGCCCAATATCAAGGGCAGTCTCGATGTCAACCACCATGTTCGTCGCCTTCTCCGCCGTGGCCATGATGACCAGCGAATTGAAGTTCCCGACTTCAAGCGTCTCCTCAGCCGTTGAGAACATCGGATCCGTGTTGTCTGTACCGGCGAAGTACCTCCTCACCACCCAATCCACATGCAGGTTGTTCATCCGCAGCCTCGTCCGTCAATGTGCGACAGGCGGAACCACGCGAGTGTCGTGATGGTCCCAACTCTGAGCCGCTCATGTCCATATGCAGGCTTGCAGAGGAGCACGAATCGAGTCAACGGGATTTCGCCGGGACAGAGGCCGGGACAACAGCGACGCCACCGGAAGGAAAGTGACCTCGTGAGGCCGATCGGCTGTGCCCCTGCCCACGTATGAAGTGGCTTCCGTGAGTTGCCGGACCGCACGTCGTCCCTCATGCCGCCATCATGCCCCTGCCCGCCGCCGCGTTCAAGCACTTCCCGCTCAACCACCCTGCCGATTTCCGGCGTGCGAGCGACGACGGCGACGACGCGGGGCATGCCCAGGGCAGAAGTTGCCACGCTGCGAGGCGGGACGGCTCCGGAAATGCAGCCAGTCTGCACACCCTCCACGGTCTACTCCCCTCCGGTGACATGCATCCACGCCCCCTCGAACCGGCCTCCCTCCGCCAGCACCGCCGCCCGGCTCACGTTGATGCGGCCGCGGTACTGCGCGGTTATGAGGCTCAGTCGCCATTAGTGTCAGGCCGCCGTCGCAGCCCCCCGCCTTCCCGCCGGGGTCCCCGTCAGAGACCCCGGCCGGCCGAGCTGTCCCTTCCATGGTGCGCACTAACGTCGACATCCATTGCCTCGACCTGGCGCCTGACAGCGCAGGGCCTCACTTGTCGCCCAACGCAATCCCCCCACCTTCCCCAAGGACGAGCACGTGAGGCGAGGAGTCGCGGAGGACCTGAAACGCCACTTTCCCCGATGCAATGACGTCAGGATAGCACTCCTTGACCAACAGCCCTTCTCCGCGCTCCGACAGGACACGTGTTCCCGGGAAGGAAGCAGGGAATTCCCGCCCACTCTTGTCGACCACCCCAACCTCTATCGGCAGGCAGGGACGTTGCTTCTTGGCTGTGTTCTTCACCGACATCTCCACCAGCAGGAACTCCCCGAACCGCTGTTCTCCACTGTGGGACCATTTCTCCCAGGCCGCTTCCCTCGCAGCCCCGAGCTCGTGCACCAACTCGACACGGTCCACACGATACTCAGCATCACTCATGACAAGCCAGTTGCCGACCGCCACCGTCTGACCGGATGCCAAGCTGGCTGTTGCCGATTCCCCTGCGCTTCCCCCCCCATCGTTGACGACGACGCCATTGTTGCATGAACTTGGCCCGCCGTGACGGCTCGCCTATCACCTGCGGCATTCTGGAGTAGCAACACCGGCTCGCCCTCCTCCACTCCAAGGCCAACCATGGACTCCTTGTCGCCCTGGTACATTGCGAGCCGCACCGACTCGTCGCCTGCGAGAAGCATCGCCATGTCCGTTTCTTCCTTCTTGAACACATGGACGGACCCGCCTTGGTCCGACGCTGTCATGCTCGCTTTGCGGTCTCCCTTGGCATCGAACAACCTGAGCCGGGCGACGTCGTGGCCCTCAACGTTCACGACTTCGAGCACTGTGCGTTCCTTGCCTCCCTCATCAACTACAACCAGCCTCCGAACTCGCAGTTCATCCGCGCTGGGAGCCAATGCATGGCCTTCGGGCTTCTCCCGCTGCGCTTCCCATAGAGCGACCAAGCCCGCACCCACCGCACTTACGGCGAGGCCAGCCAGGGTCCGTCTGGTCGTCGTGTTCATGACACCCTCCGTTCGAGACGTCAGCCCGGTTTGCTCTCCCTGGGGCACGAGGCTTCAGCAGCCCAGCAATGTGCAAGGCAAGCACCTCAACCCCCGTACCCGTCCCCCGCCTTCCTGGCCTGCCCGAGCAGCACCAGCGTATCCAGCAGCTCTCGCACCCGGTCCTTGCGGGCCCGTGCGAACCGCTTGGCCAGGGCCTCGACCGTCACGGGTGCGGGCATCGAGGCCAACATCGACCGCACGGCCTGCACCTGCTCTGGCACCGAGTCCGGCCAGGGGGGCTTGGGGCCGGATGCCGCGGCTGCCGGCGCAGCGACGGGTGCGGCCTCGCCCTCGTCCGGCTCCTCGGCCTCGAACAGTTCTCCCTGGACCGCCACCGGCTGCGCGGGTTCTGCCGCCTTGCCCGCCGGGTTCTGGAAGTCCGGCCGCAGCCAGCGCACCAGCCCCCGCTTTTCCTCCTCTGCCCGCTCGTGGTTGAGGGCCACGAGCCGCTCCAGGATTTCCTCGTCGGTCAGCGTGTCAGGCCAGCCGTACGCCTCGAACACCGCGGCATCCAGGTCGTCGTGAATCTGCTTGAGCACCGAGCACAGCCCCTGCTCGTGGATGACGCGCTCCTTGGCGGTGAGGGCCTCGCCGGACCGCAGCTTGGCCAGCACGTTGTACATGCCGGTGAGCGTGAGGTCAGGGTGTAGGGCCTGCTGACGCTTGCGGTGTGCGTCGAGGTACTCGGCAAGGTCCCGAATCCGGGCCTTCTTCTCGTCGCCACACACAGGAAATGGGAAAGGCACGAACGTCTGCCGATGCTGATACCGAGGCCTGTCTTCGAGCGTTCCACCGACCGCAAGGGAGAAACCGACATGGATCGATGACGACAGCACGCCCAGCGCGTACGCATCATCGAGCGCCAGAATGACCACGGTAGTTTCGGGAAGGTACTCCATGGGCAGGAACTCGAACACTCTGTGTCTTCCTGTTCGGCAGGTGACAAGCATACGGGTGAGGCCAACCAACGCAGAGCGGAAGGAGCTCCTGGCCTCGGCATGGAGCCACCATTCCTCTCGATACTTCGGCCGGGGGTTCTCCCGACGGTCAGGGAACACTCTGTCCCGGAGCCACTGGAACGCATCGGGAAACTGGAGCGCCAGTTCCTCTTCCTGGATTCCGAAGGTGTCGAGAACGTATGCCTCGCGCATTCCCTGGACCAAGTCGCGTCCCGTGATGTATCGACGCAGCATTGCCCGAGACGTCTCGGCGCTGAACCGGTGCCGCTCCGCTCGCGGAACCAGGAATCCCTGTCCGGAGAGCTGTACACCCGGGCACGCGAGACCGCGATTCGCCAACAGTGGGCTGATGGATGCCAGGTTGGCCCCCACGGACAGGCCCGGCGTGATCACGCCCCTTCGCTCCGCCAACTCGACATCGGCCTGGTCTGTGGCTGACGGACGCTCGGACACCGTCCATGCGAGGAGCCCCTCGTTCCTGCCACGTTCGCCAACGGTCATAGAGATTCGCACCGCTGCCCCTTCAACACTGTCCACCCACGGGTGGTCCGGCACAGCGAACGCCAACGATAAGGGGGGGTCGGCCTCCATGTGGTTCTGCACGATCTTGCGATTGAAGCTCTGCGTCAGGCTGTTCGTGGTGATCAGCCCGAACCGCCTGGCCTGTCCGGCCCTGACGATCTCTGCCGCTTTGTGCCACCAGTACATCACATAGTCTGCAGAGTCGGGCACATCATCCCAGGTGGACCGGAGCACCTCCACGTATCCGTCTCCCAGCCCCAAGCGCATCCTCTTGTTCCCCAGAAACGGCGGATTCCCCACGATGAAATCGGCCTGCGGCCACTCGGCCTTGCAGGGGTTCCTGTACCGGTACACCGGGGAACGCTTGGACTCGTCCGGCACCTGCTCGCCGGTCACGGGGTGGGGCTTGGTGCTTTCGCCGTCCCAGCGGGTCACGGGCTTGCCCTGGTCGTCAAGCACCAGCTCGGGGTCGCCATCCCAGGCGAGCACCGCATCCCGGCACACGATGTTGTCGCCGGTCTTGAGCACCGGCTCAGGGGGCATGGTGCGACCGCGCGTCCTGAAGTGCCATTGGAGATACCCAATCCACAGCACCACCCGGGCCACGGCCGCGGCCAGCGGGTTCACTTCGATGCCCAGGAACTGCTCGGGCGTCACGGAGTAGCCCTTGACCTCGGCGGCCTGGAACAGCGAGCTGTGCCGGCCGAGGTCCTTGAGGGTGTCCAGCACCTCGCCCTCCAGCCGCTTCATGTGCTCCATGGCCACATACAGGAAGTTGCCGGTGCCGCATGCCGGGTCAAGCACCTTGGTCTTGCACAGGCGTCCGTGGAACCCCTCGACTTCCCGGCAGGCACCGTCGAAGTCGCCCTGGCTGGCCAGCGCGACCGCCGCCGCCTTCACGTTGCTCCAGTCCTCGCGCAGCGGCTCCACGATGGTGGGCATGACCAGCCGCTCGACGTAGGCCCTGGGGGTGTAGTGCGCACCCAGCTTGTGCCGGTCCTTCGGGTTCAAGGCCCTTTCCAGCAGCGTGCCGAAGATCGCCGGCTCCACGTCCTGCCAGTCGAACCGGGCCGCGTCGATGAGGAGCTCAAGTTGCTGCTCGGTCAGGGGCAGGGCCTCGGGGTTGGCGAACAGGCTCCCGTTGAACCTCAGCACGCTCATGGCGAGCAGGGGCGAGAACCCGCCCTTGTCCATGGACTGCCATAGCATCCCGAGCATGACCGTGGAGTGCGCAGCGTTGCCGCGGAGCTTCGCAAGCAGATCTGTGAAGGAGTCCTTGGGGAGCAGCTTCACGTCCTCAGCGAACATCGTGAACAGGCAGCGCATCAGGAACCCGGCGACCGTCTCCGCACCGTGCCCCTGGGCCTCCAGCGAACGGGCCAGCACGGCCATGTGCTCGGCCACCTCCCGTGTGACTCGGGCCGCGCGTCGGGACGGGTCCAGCGACATGGGGTCTGTCCACACCGCCCGGAGCAGTGCCCGGGTCTCGGCACTGGTCAGGCCGTCCAGCGGGATGCGGAACCCCTGCACATTCGGGAACTGGAGGTAGGCCTTGCCTTGCAAAGAGAAGTCCGCGTACAGCTCGATGCAGTGGCCCACGTCCACCACGATGAGGAAGGGAGGCCAGCCCTCCGAGGACGGCAATGCCTTGGCGTACTGTTCCGCCTGCGCCCTCGCCGCCACCATGGTGTGGTCCCAGCGCACAGTGCCGCGCTGGCCGTGGCCCGCCTTGGGCTTGGTCGGCTTCTTCAGCAGCGGCAACGCCTGCGCCTCCGGGGCATCCACGCCTTGCTTGGCCTCCAGCACGAAGCAGCCCCGGCGGTACAGGTCGATGCGGCCGATACTGGTGGTGCCGTCTGTGTGCTGGAAGATCACGTCCTTCTCGAACACGTACGCGTTGACGGCATCGTCCGGCTGCTTGGGCTCGGGCCGGGGCACTTCCAGCAAGTCGCACAGTTCGCTCAGGAACAGGGCGTAGTTCGCCCGCTCCGCCGCCCCCGATGCCTTCCACCGCTGGATGAACTGCTCGATGCCGTGCTCCATCCCGTTGCCCCTCGTGCTCGTGAGCCCGATGCTACTACGGGCCACGGCCGGGTGTCACGCGGGAAACCGGCCGACACTCAGGGCATCGCACACCGTCTGGCCGCCCGGCTCACATAGCGGGGGCGCACTTGTTCGCCTCGATGCAAGCATCCTGGTTGCACGAAAGCGACGCCCACGCACTGAGTTGGATGGAATCCCCGTCGGCCAGGGTGTCGACGCAGTACTCGTACTCGTCCGCGTCGATGCAGTCATACTTGACCAGGCACTGGCAGCACTCCTCGCCGGGTGGGTCTTCGTCGCACCCTGCGACCAGTCCGAACAGCGCTGCCATCGCGACCACGAGACATGCCAGCAGCTTCATCAACGACCTCCCTCCGAATAGAAGACCCCCATTTATGCAAGGCCCGCACTGGCGAGCACGCGACTCATGCGTTTCGAGAACTTGGACTTGCCCATGCGAGTCTGTCGGGTTGCAGGGCATTTAGGGCTCCCTCTCCTCATTGGACTCGACGACCGCCTTATTTACCGTTGCCCCGAACACCTTGACAGGCGATATGGGCTCCAGGACCGGCCGGACGGCCGGCGGTTCCTCTGCCAGCGGCCACTCCACCCTGGCGGTGGCACCGCTGCTCCTTCCGACTGATCGCGCCACGACCCGAACGCTGCCTTCGGCCGACCGCACAACGAAATCCCGACGAACTTCCGAACCAGGGGGAACGGTGCCCAAGTCCTCTCTCACTGAGCCCTTCTCGACAACTGCCCCTGCAGGCAGCTCGATGCTCATCACCACGGGACTGGCCAGACGGCCGGAAACCGTGAGCACGGCCGACAACTCGACCACATCCCCCGTCCGCTTCCCAACTACTTGCAGTCGCATGGGCAGGCTCGCAGCATGGGACACGTGAGCCTGGGGCTCCAGCTCGTCACCCCGGTCAGCTGCCCCTCCGGGCACTCCACTGGTGCCGGTCGGACTGCTCGCCGTGCAACTGAGAAGGAAACTCAACGCAAGGCATGCCGCCATGATCGACGTCCTCATCTGCCATCCTCCCTAGTTGCAGGTCTTGCACGACTTGTTTCCGTCGTACGGGAACCCGAAGTACTCCTTGACGGCGTACGCCAGATCGTCAGTGATGAAGCCATACTGGCAGGCCACAGCGTCCAGGAAGTCCACGAAGTCCACCCCTTTGGCTCCCCGGTCACCGCAGAGGATTCGCTCGGACGAGACCGCCGCCATTACCGTCGCTGTCTCCAGAGCGATCCCGTCGTTCGCTCCGACCTCAGGCACCTCGCCGCCGTCCCAGAGGTTGAAGAGCATTGTGGTGACCCAGTTTTCGTCCAACTCCTGGTACATGCCGGCCAAGGGACTTGCCGGCGAGATCACATCCGAGAACAACCCGTCTCCCGAGCAATCCCCCTCCGCATAATCGAGCCAGAAAGAACTGCCACCTTGAATGTCCCAGAACAGGGTCACCGCTTGTCCTAGCCATCTGCTCACGGTGAGTACTGAGAAGAACGACGCCCAGCCTTCGCTCCAGGCGAACGGCGGCGCAAGAGGTTGCCCGATTGTATGGTCACCTCCAGGGCTGTCGTCCTTTGAGTAGTTGTGCGCGACGTAGTGCCCGAACTCGTGCAGAGTCACCGGGTAGCCCCATGCTGAGGCTCCGTCAGCTTCGCCCCCAATGAAGACTGACTGCGGGAAGTAGGCGTCCGCAATGTTCTGTGCACCGCCGCTACCAACGAAACATGCGCCACAGTCCTCCCACGCCACGCCGGGCTTCCAGAGAACCGCCAGAGGAACAACCTTGTCCGCGACCCCTCCAGCAAGGTCATATGCGACCGTTTGCATTGCAGCCAGCGTGACGACGAAGAGGAACATGGCTCCAGAGCCTTGCGCCTCGGTCACCAGAATGTTCCCGACATACCCGCCGGGTGGAACCTCGAAGAGCCACGCCCACGGCGTGCTGGGGATCATTGAACCGGCGGTGCCACCACCACTGTCAGGGTACGCGACCACGAGCAAAGGCTCATCTGCCTCCAATGAAGGCGCCCACATGGCCGCAAACAGCAGTTGCTCGTCGCCCGCCGGTTCACCTGACACAGGGACTGCGAAGTAGCCTTCGGTATCCACCTGGGACGCCCCCACGACGTTCCCCTCGGAATCTGCAACCAGGGCAAGCAGGCCCGCTCCGTCGCCTTCCTGGACATCGTCAAGCACCACAGCCCCCCAGAAATCCACGGTGGGCGTTCGGACCTCGTAGCGCAACCAGCCCTCCACCACCCCGGCACTCGTCGGTGCACAGACTCCGATGCTCCAGTTGCAGGCCTCGCTGGCCGAGCACAAGCCGCAGGTTCCGCCACACCCATCGCTCCCGCACTCCTTGCCCGTGCATTTCGGTTTGCACCCCGCACCAGATTGGACACAGGTCATGTTGACGCAGCTCTCGCCACTGCTGCATGTGCCGCATTGGCCGCCGCATCCATCGCTTCCGCACTGAGCGATGGCGCCTTCCATAGTGAAGCACTGCTTGGTGCAGCAGTGCCCCCCGAAACAGGCCTTGCCTGCGCCGCATTTCCCGCAACTCCCGCCGCACCCGTCATCGCCGCATTCCCCAATGCCACCTTCCAACGTGATGCAGGTCGGCATGCAACAGGCCCCATGGTTGCAGGTCTCGCCAGCACCACACTTCCCGCACGACCCGCCGCAACCGTCGTCACCGCAGTTCCTGCCGTTGCAGGTCGGCTTGCAGCTCTCCGTGGGCTCGATGCACTTCCCCTTCTTGCAGCCGTGAGGGCACTCCTTGTAGAAGGCCCAGTCGCTGCCATCGCTGTTGCACTTCACGATGTCGCTGCCGTCGCACTTCTTCTCCTGCGGCTCACAAATAGGCTCGACACCGGCTTCCTCTCCCCCAAAGAAACACCCCGGAAACACCATAGTCGCAGCGATCGTCGCGGTAATCATCGCACGCATGGTCCACCTCGCCTCTCGCATTCGTCTTGCACGAGTCAGTCTCGCAGAAGTCAATTTACAGCCAGTCTGGTATCTATGCCAAGCGAATCTTTGGACGCGCATTGCGGCGCCTTGCTCGAACCCGACGGGAAGCTGCCTCGACAGCCTCATCCCGTGCTCGCGTGACCGGCTGCTCGAACCGGAGTCCGCAGGCGGTTGCTATTGCCTTGTCGCCGTGCACGAGAAGTCCGTCACGCACGGCACCACAACCGTCGTTCCGCTGGCCGCACTCTTCCGGAGTCCTTCGTAGTAGCGCTTGCCCTTGAAGCCGCCTTTCTTTGCCTTCGTCAGCACGAAGTGCGACTCGGCGAAGACGAGCGCCTCCTTGGTCAAGCACTCGACGATCTTCTCGGCATCCTTGGCCAGTCCCTGCACCACGAGCTTCTTGCCGTTGTAGGTGCCCTTCAGCGTCGGAAAGGCGGTCTTTCCAAGCACCGAGATCGCGATGCTGCCGTTGGCCTCGGCCGCCACCAGCCACTGGTAGGCTGATGTCTCCCCCTTGGTCTTGCAGGTGTTGAGAGTGCCCGGCTTGCACACCACGTTCCACGTCCCGCTGAGGTCTTCCGCCGCCACCGGCCACGCCAACCAAGTCGTCGCAATCGCCACCAGAACCGCCGCAATGTTCCGTGCCATGGGAATCCCCTCCGTGTTTGTTCACGGACGTGATCATGGACGGGCCCGGCATGATCGTCAAGCGAAATCACCATGCTTCGTCGGGGTGTTTTGGGTGCCCCCCGGACCGTACCATCGGGGCATGGAACTGGCCGCCTTTCTCCAGCATGTTGCCCTCAACCTCCGCAAAGCCCGCTGGGCCGCGGGGCTCACGCAGGAGCAAGTTGCCGAGCGTGGGATTTCCTACAAGCACCTTCAGGAAGTTGAGGGTGGACGGCGGGAGCCGACGCTGCGGACGTTGCTGTTGCTGGCGCAGGTGTACGGGGTCGAGGTGGCCGACTTGGTGGCGTATGGGGGGAGCGGGGCCGAACATGGAAGGCCAGCCCTCGCAGACCTGGACGTTGCGCCCCCGAGGCGCGGCCGCAAGCGCCAGCAGTAGCCGTCCTACACCAGCTTTTCCAGGAATGCTTTTCCGCCTCGCACTCTCATGGTCTTCCGGGCGGAGTCCCCGTCTACCCCCAACAGCGCGCCCACGTCATCATCGAGCAAGTGGTACTTCGGCTTGGTGGCCTCAAGCAGGCGGGCCATTGCCTCGTCGGTTTCTGCGAACTCCCGCAACTGCCGGAATGTCAGCTCCAGCAGACGAGTCAGCCAGTTCAGCCGGAGTCGGCAGGGTTCTTCCTTGTTCTCGGAATCGCGGACAGTGGCGTGCGGCCACGCGGTCCCATCCAGCTCTTTCCAGTACGCTTCCGATCCGAAGTCCGCTCCAATGTGCGGAATGTGGCCCAGAGCCTTGGTGAGCCCCGCCTCGACTGCCCCGCGCACGTGAGCAAGCGCCTCCTGCGCCATCGGCAGGTGGGGACGCTCCAGTAGATTCTGCACCCGCCGCCTGTAGTAGTACCGGCGGAAGTAGGCCTGATACACCTTAGCCCGGACCGACTTGAGCTGTGCTTTCTCCCACTCCCAGGCCTGGCTCAGTCTGGCCAGGGCCCCCGATTGCCTCTCCTCGAACAGTTGCGATATGCCTGCCAGCACCCAGCGCACGTTCTCCGGAGCGGTGGCGGCCGCCTCATCGAGCAGCCTCGGGAAGATGTGCACCGCCCACAAGGCCGCCAAGCACCCTCTGTCTGTTGGCTGGTGCGTTTCAGGGTCGCGGGTTTCTTCGTATGTATGACGCAGCCTGTCGTACAGGTCCGAAGCCAAGGCGTCGGTACTCTCGGGACTTCTCGCGTTGCCGTCTCCGACTGGTGCAAGTGCGTCGTGGGCGCAGCACGGATTCAACTCCCTGGACAGGCGCTCCTTCACGCCTCCAGACGCATGCTCCGGCGGGATGTACAGGCGGATTGCGGCAGCATCGACCAGCAGTTGTCCATCCACTACCTCGATGAAGGTCTTTCCGTCCTTGTTGGTTGGGCGCTTCTTCTCCTCCATGCTCGGCTCCTCCACGAGTGGGACAAATGACCGAGGGGTGTGTCTCTGGCTTCCTCCCTCAAACGTGACTTCAATACCTCCAGGGTACCCCGGGTGCCTGGACGTGGCAACGGGTACTTCTGGAGGCAAGATGCGACTCGTCACAGCGATGGAATTGAGTTCGATGCTCGGTGGGGTCAGCCACTTCACCTTGCACCGCTGGGCGCGGGAGGGGCGGATTCCTTTCGTGGCCGTGGGCCGGCTTCGTCGCTTCGATCCCGAGCAGGTCCTTCGGCACCTGAAGGACCGCACCCGCAGCGAACTCCGGGCGCGGTGCGTCGGGAACACTGAACAGAGTGGAGGAGGCGTCCATGCAGGTCGGTGAGTTCCAGGAACGTGTGTGTCGGCAGTTCGACGTACTGCAAGGCCCGTCCGGCACCATCAAGTGCAAGCACACCAGAGACATGTACCGCTGCGGACACCCGGACACAGCCGGGCAGTTCTGCAAGCTCACCCGGTACCGCGTCGGCGGTTGCGAAGGCCGGCTGTTGACGGCCGACCAGATAGCCCGCTTCTCTAGCAGCGGGCTGACCTCGGACACCCTGGCCGCCGCACACGTCTTCGGGGTCAGCACGGCGGACGCCCTGGAAGAACTGCTGGGCATGCCATGGCGGCCGGACGAACCGGCTGAGGCGATCGTCTTCCCGTATTTCGGCGTGGACAGTCGTCTGACCGGCTACCAGAGAGTGGAACTCCGGTTCGTACGCGAAGGACAATCGCAGCACAGGTCCCCAAAGGGCAAGCCTTCTGGGCTCTACTTCCCACCTGGGCAGGCCGACAAACTCCGGAGCCCAACCGAACCTCTCTATCTGACTGTTGGGGAGGAGTTGGCCCTGCAACTCAGCCAGCACGGCTACACCGCATGTGCCGCCGCCAGCGAGTGGGGCTTCCACGACGCTGCCGCCCGGAAATCGGGCGAGGACAGATCGTTCAAGTTGCATCCGGACTTCGCCGGTATTCCCCTCAGCGGGAGGCACGTGGCGATCGTGTTCGGTTCCGCCCTGACCGACGACGCCAAGCACGTGCTGGCCTTGGAGACACTTGTCGGCATGTTGCTCGGGGTGGGTGCCCACCCGCTCATCGTGAGCCTGCCCGAATCGACGAAGGGACTGGCGGACATCCTCGCCCCGTCGGGTGGCAAGGAAGCCTTCGACCGACTGTTGAACGAGGCCGCACCCGGCGAGCCCGGCGAGCGTGTCAAGTGGGCAAAGACACTCCCCCCCAAGGCATTTGCCCAGGCCCTGCTGGAGGTCATGGCTCACCTGGACGTCCTGGCCGGTCACGACGCTGCCCTTGCTGCAATTTTCGACGACCGTGTCAAGAAGGAGGCCAAGCAGAAGGTGTACAAGGCATGCCTCTTTGAATTGAAGAAGCGGGCCGTTGTGGCAGCGGTCGCTCAGATCGACGGATCTGACGATCCTGCACCTTCCTCTGGACCGCCCGGGACACCGGCGCCGGCACCGGTCCCGACCGATCCGGCCCTCAAGGCCGAAGTCGAGAAGTTCCTGGCCAACGACAACATCCTTGAGCGGCTCCTCAAGGACTCGGCTGCTCTCGGCATCGTGGGCGAGGAGAAACCCCGGGTCGTGGTGTACTTGGTCATGCAGTCGAGGAAGCTCCAGCGGCCGCTGCATCTTCTGGCCGTCGGGCAGTCGGCAACCGGCAAGACCATCGTCATCAAGGTTCTGCTCCTGCTGGTGGGACGGGACCAGGCCAGGATCTTCTCCGTGTTGTCGGCTAAGGCGCTCTGCTACCAGTCCCAGCCGCTCGACGGGAAGATCATCTTCCTCGAGGAGCAGGACGGCGGAGCCGGGGCCGAGTACACCCTGCGCCTGCTCCAGTCCGAGGGCCAGCTGACCATCGAGTCGACCGTGAAGGACGAAGGCACGGGCAAGTTCGTAGTGCAATCGAACGCCGTGAGCGGACGGTGCGTCACGATTTCGTGCACCACGTGCGTCGAGCTCGATCCTCAAAATCAGTCACGACTGATTGAGGTCCGGTTCGATGAGACCCAGCCCCAGACCGATCGGATTCTGCGGCAGCAACGAGCCGACGCAGCCAGGCTCGCCCGTCCGGACAACTCCGCCATCCTCGACTTCTGGCGCGAGGTGGACCGTCAGTTGCAGCCCTGCAAGGTCGTCGTCCCGTTCGCTGAACAGATCGCGTTCCCCTCCAACCGGGTGAGAAGCCGCAGAGACCAGACCAAGCTCCTCGCCCTGATTGAGGCCAGTGCTCTGCTGCACCAGGCCCAACGCCAGCGCATTGGGGACGTGGTGGTCGCCGACATCGAGGACTATAGGTTGGCCTGCATCCTTGCCCCCACCGTGCTCCCGGGGTTGTTCCACGAACTCCCACCAGACGAACGGCAACTGTACGAATGGGGGCTGAAACGCGGCGGCACGTTTACGGTGCGGCAGGCCGCTCAGGCCCTTGGGGACGCATCGTTGGATCGGGCCAGGAAGCTTCTCGCCCGGGGAACCGAACGGGGCTGGTGTACCCGCGTCAATCCGAAGGACCAGGGCGTCGCCGCTCTGTTCAACGTGGTCGGCGGTTTCAACGCACACGCCAGCGGGCTTCTCACGCCTGAGGAGGTCCACCGCCGGTGGACGGAGCAGCAGGCTCAGGCCCAGGCCACACCCGAGCAGCAGGCTGAGCCGGCGGGAGGGGACCATGCCTGACCGGCACCTTTGCACCTTTGCGGACCTTCGCAGAGGGGGGGTACAAGGTTCCGACCGGCCTGGTTGCTGGTCCGGAAGCCTACCTTTGTACCTTTACTATGAAAACAAGAGGCTATTCGCTCAGTTTCTTTTCACTGCTCTGGGAGCCTGTCCTCGCCTGCCGCTTTCGTCTGTTTTTTTCCCCTTCGTTCTTGGCGTCCAAGGTACCAAGGTTCCCGGATATCCTTGTGATTTCAATGTGATAGACCTTTGTGGGCATCATTTCCAAGGTCTGCAAAGGTACCAAGGGGGGGCCAAATGGAACGTCTAGACGAGACTCTGCGCCGCTATCGGAGCTGGGAAGAACAGATGCTGGCCGCTCCGGCCGCCCCCCCTGGCCTGAAGTGCGACACGTGCGGCACCGCGCACCCGGTTCCGTTCCTGTTCGTGCTGGAGGGGGACCGCACAACGTGCATCGCGTGCTGCCGTCAGGCGGCCCACGCCAGGAGGACTGCATGAGCACCGTTCGGGCGGCACTGTACGCCAGGGTATCCACAAGCGACCAGTCCACGGCGCTGCAGCTCGATGAACTGCGTCAACTGGCGGCTCAGCGGGGCTGGTTGGTCACCGAGTACTGCGACACAGGCTCGGGGCGACAGGGAGCATCGCTCCCCGAACGGGACAGGCTCATGGCCGATGCCCGGGCCGGCAGACTGCAGGTGGTCCTGGTCTGGCGGTTCGACAGGTTCGCACGGTCTACCCGAGATCTGGTGGATGCGCTGGAGAGCCTGCGGACCTGGGGCGTCGAATTCATTAGTTTACGGGAAGGGATTGATACATCCACGCCTACAGGGAAATTGGTATTTACCATAATTGCTGCTTTAGCTGAGTTTGAACGCTGTTTGATAGTTGAACGGGTCAAGGCCGGCCTGGAAGCAGCCCGACGGCGAGGCGTGCGTGCCGGGCGACCACGAGCTGTCGTGCCAGTCGCCAGGGCTCGGGAACTGATAGCCAACGGGATGTCGCTTCGGGCCTGCGCCCAGCGACTTGGGGTGGACCCGCACACGCTCCGGCGGTCGCTGAGGCGAAACCCCCTGCCAGAGACGACTCCGGAAGGCCGCATGGATGTTGGCTGCGACGACACCACCAACAAGGGGGGCACAAAGTGAAGGTTCTGCACCACAGGTCGCAGGCCCGCGCACCTCCCCCCGCAAGCGAAAAGCCGGAGCGCAATTGTGCTGTGTGTGAATTCAACTATATGGAGAGAAACATGAAACTGAATTGGGACGATTACGAGATAGCGTTTGGCAGGCCATACGCCGAGCCGGACGACGTTCTGACAATGAACGGCAACAGGTTCCGGCTCGAGAATGTCGGCCCGTACGGGGCGGAGTTCCTCGAACTCCTTGGAGAGCCTGAGGTGGACGAGGGCGAGTAGAACTGGGGCGCCGGCCCGCCCAGGCGCATTCGAGGAAAGTCGTGCACTGCTGACTGAACTGGTCTGAGGACCATTGAGATGGAGGAAGCAAAAATGGACAAGAAAAAGATGTCGTTCAAAAACTTCGAGGAGCTGTTCGGCCGGGCGGCGGTCCAGCCGGATGACGCGCTGGTCGTCAATGATCAGGCGTACGTGGTCAACTCGGTCGACGCGGAGGGAGTGGAGTTCGCCGAGGTGCAGGACGACGACGGCGACGACGAAGGTGACGTGGAATGACCACTAACCCCGGGGGGCGGCGTGACCGCCGCCCCCCGGGCCACTGGAGGGGCCATGCTGAAACGGCCAGTCGACCCGAACGGAATCGGGGGTACAAGAAGGGGTGCCAACGCCACTTATCCCGCAACCGTTATCCGCAACATCGCGGGCGGGCGCGTGCGTCGCATAATGCGCGCCCGTGGAGGCAATAATCATGCGAACGATTGATTGAAGGGGATGGAATGACGACGCAGGACACCACGGACATTCTCACTCCGGCAGAAGCAGCCGCATGGCTGAAGCTCCCGGAGAAGACCGTCCTGGCACTGTGTCGTCAGGGTCGCATCCGTGGTGCCGTGAAGTTCGGGAAACGCTGGAGGCTCAGCCGGACCGCGCTGGAGGGGACCTTCCAAGACGCGTCCAAGGACGCGCCGCCGGTGCAGTGCAGCGCCCCGCCCCCTCGCCCCCCCAAGCCTCGCCGGTCCCGCGAGGCCGACAACCGGGCAGCCATCCTGCTCCAGCTTAGGTCATAAAATGAGGACTTATTCAGGAAACAAAAGGATATTCCTACGTGTAGGACCTACTGGGATTCCTGCGGGCCTTTCTGGTACACTGGGGGGTCCAGGGAGACTAGCCAAGCCAGCAATAATCAGGACCTTCGGGAGGCAGAGCGGTCTGCCCTGGCCACTACCCAGGGAGGCGTAATATGCCAGTGTATCAAAGAGGTAGAAGTAAGGACAAGTGGAGAGTGCGGCTCAGGCGGGATGGGCGCATCGTTGTCGACGAAACCGTCGCCGGAAGCCGCAAGGATGCCGAGGCGGTCGAGGCTCTGCGCAAGGTGGAGCTGGCGCAGGGGAGGCCGGTGCGGGAGGCGGTCACGGCACCGAGGTTCAGGGATTTCATCCTGGAGACCTTCAAGCCGCACGCTCAGGCGCACCTGAAGCCGACCACCTGGAGCAAGCAGAGCTACATCCTGGCCGAGTTGATCTCGCACTTCGGCGACATCAAGCTCTCCGCCCTCAGCTTGGCAATGGTCGAGGCCTACATACGCAAGCGGCAGGCGGACGGCGTCGGCCCTGTTACAATCAACAACGAACTGCGCGTCTTGCACCGCGTCCTGGCCCACGCCGCGGAGCTGGGCCTGCCCGTTTCGATCCCAAAGTGGCGCAAGCTCAGGCAGCGTTCAAGCCGTGCAGTCACGCATTGGACCGAAGACGAAATCGGCCGCCTGCTGGCCGCCTGTGCGACCGAGGCACCGGACCTGCTGCCCATCCTTGTTTGCTTGGCAAACACGGGCATGCGGGTCGGCGAGGCGCTGGCCTTGACGTGGGAAGACGTCGACCTGGGCCGCGGGGTCATACGCGTGCAGTACCATCCCGAAGACGGCTGGTCCCCCAAAACCGACCGATGGCGCGAGGTCCCGGTCAACGACCACTTGATGCCGTTCTTGCTGCGCCCGCGGCGTTCGGACAAGTGGGTTTTCCCGTGCGCGTCGACCGGTGACCGCTGGTCGGAATGGCCGCAACGGAAGTTCGACAAGGTGCGCAAGGCCGCAGGCGTTTCGGGCGGGGTGCACCTCTTCAGGCACAGCTACGCGAGCCACTTCTTGCGGCAGGTCCCGGACTTGTTCCTGTTGGGAAAGGTGCTCGGGCATAGCCATACAAGAACCACCGCCTTGTATTCGCACCTGCTTCCCGATTCCATGGCCCGCGTGCGCGATGCCGTGGCGTTCGGGGCGGGCGTGTCCGCGGCCGAAGCCGAGGCCGCGGTGCGGTGGCGGGGGGTGCGCCCATGATGCGGGAGGCGGGCACGAAAGCCCCGCGTTCGGTACGGTCCACGGCGAAACCGTACCGGAAACCGTACCCACGGCACACCGGCGACCCGGCGGCAATTGCGGAACCCATTGAAATGATTCGGAGCGGGAGACGGGAATCGAACCCGCGACATTCAGCTTGGGAAGCTGACGCTCTACCAGATGAGCTACTCCCGCACTTTCAACGACGCTAGGGTATTCGGCAGCGGCGGGCTTGTCAAGCGGAAACGCGGGCTGGATTTCCGTTGACGCGCGGGGCGGTGCGTGCTATCCCGGCGAGGCGTGCTGTGGGGCTGGAGGAAGGGCTCTGCGGCGTCCGAGGAATCCTCCCATGACCTTGCGACAGACGAGCCGAATCCTGATTGCCCTGCTGGCTGCCGGCCTGCTGGTGTACCTGCTCCACCGGGTGGGGTTCGACACCATCGGACAGGCCTTCGGGCGGCTGGGGTGGCAGGGGGCGCTGGTCATTCTCGCTATGGGCCTTCTCGAGAACGCGTTCAACGCACTGGCACTGGTTCGTGCAGTCGGCGGGCGAGTCGGGTTCTTCAACGCCTTGTGCTACAACGGTGCGGGCGCAATCATCAATTCGGTCATCCCGTGGGAGAGCGGCGAAATCGTCAAGGGGACACTGCTGCGGAGGCACCTGTCCGGGCAGGATGCCGTGTGCGGAACGGTGGTGTGGAACTACCTGCTCAAGTTGTCGACCCCGGTGGCGGGGCTGACGGCCAGCGTGATTGCGCTGGTGGTCGGGCACGAGCTGGCACCTGCGCTGGCCTGGGCCGTGGTGGGGCTGTCGGTGCTCTCGTTTCTCCCCTACCTGGGCTTGAGGTACCTCCTGAACAAAGGGGTGGCGGGTGGCGTGATCGGATTCCTCCGGCGGGTGCGGCTGATTCGCAAGGATCCGGCCGAGCTCCAGCGCTGGGCCACTGAGCTGGACGGCAAGCTCAAGGAGTTCCACCGGGACCACCCTCGCGATTGGCTGGCCATGTTCCTGTTTCAGATTGGAGCCCGCACGACGGTCCTTGCCGGCTGGTTCGTCTCGTCCCGGCTGCTGGGGTATGAATATGAGTTCGGGACGTGTGCACTGGTGTTTTCCGGGTTCTCCATTGCCAGCTACGTGCTGATGGTGATTCCGGCCAAGATCGGAGTCAATGAGGGAACGGGCTACGCTCTGTTCGCTGCCTATGGGCTGGACGGGGGAGCGGGGCTCATCACCACGGTCGTGGGTCACTTGCGGGTCATCCTCACCAACGGCGTGGCTGCCTTGTTCGCGTTTGCCGGGTCGTCGAGGAAATCCGTCTTCTGAAGAGGTCGTCGCCGATGGGAAATCGAGTGCACACGGTCATCCGTTCGCTCACGAAATACCTTCCCTACATGGAGGTGGGCGGACGCATCCTCAACGACGATCTCAACATCGTGCTGGGCAGGCTCTTCTTCGACAAGGAGGAGCCGCACTGGATGGTGAGCGATGCGGAGAAGGGGCTTCCGGCCCTGGAGCTGAACGTCTCCACCCGCCTGCAGCGCAAGCTCTTCTACTTCCACAGGGCCTGGGGGCGGCACTGGCTCAACGGGCCCCTGGCGCGCCTGATGAAGTCCACGTTGGTCCCGGGCGAGACGTTCGTGGACATCGGGGCGAACCTGGGTATCTACAGCATGCACGCGGCGGGGCTGGTCGGCTCGGAGGGCTGCGTGATCGCGTTCGAGCCGGACCCCGAGATCTTCGAGTCGCTGCGCCGAAGCTCGGCCCTCAACGGCCCGGCCTCCATCCGGTGCGAGAACCTGGCCCTGTCCGACCGGACATCGACCTGCACGTTCTACAGGAGCTGGCACGGCGGGGCCAATTCGCTGGTCCCCCAGGATGGACGGTACAAGGGCTCCATCGAAGTCCCGGTGGAAACTTTCGACGAGTATGTGGCCCGCACCGGCACCGACGTAAGCCGGGTCCGGCTGATGAAGATCGACGTGGAAGGGGAAGAGGCCCGCACGGTGGCCGGAATGATCGGAGTGCTCCGGAAGGCCGCCTGGCCGGACCTCTGGATCGAGGTGCGAGGGCCGAAGGGCTCGACCCGGGCGCCGGACACGTTTGCTGGGGTGCTCCAGACCCTTGCCCCCCTCGGATACGGTGCGTTCCGGTGGCTCGATGGTCGGATGGAGCCGGTGTCAAAGGCCGATGTCGTGTACCGGGAGGACATCCTCTTCTCCCACTCGACCCGGGCAAACGGGTAACCGTTCGGTCGGACGGCGGGTGAGACGGCCGTTCTTCTGCTTGACAGTTTGCCCGTCCCCCCTTATTTGAATCAGGCCCGCGGGAATATTCGCGACGGCCGCGTGTTGGAATCGCCCAATGTGACTTGAAGTGCCCGCTTCGCTATCGGGCGGGCTTTCATTGAGGGAGGACAATGAGTCAAAGCGCTGCGACCCCGATGATTGAAGTCGCGGACCTCTGGAAGCGGTACGGCGAGATCGAAGCGTTGAAGGGGATCTCGTTCTCCATCAACAAGGGAGAGATCGTCGGCTTCCTCGGCCCGAACGGTGCCGGAAAGAGCACCTGCCTGAAAATCATGACCTGCTTCATACCGCCCACGTCGGGAAGCGTCCGTATCGGCGGCCTCGACGTCCAGGAGCACTCTCGGGCGGTGCGGAAGCGGTTCGGCTACCTGCCGGAAAGCGCCCCTCTCTACACCGACATGGTGGCATACGACTACCTGAAGTTCGTCGGTGCGCTGCGGGGAGTCACAGGGCGCAAGCTTGCCAAGCGCATTCCCGAAGTGGCTGAGAAGTGCGGGGTCACCGACGTGCTCGGCCAGGTGGTGGGAACCCTCTCCAAAGGGTACCGACAGCGAGTCTGTCTGGCACAGGCCCTGATCCATGATCCGGAGATCCTGGTGCTGGACGAGCCGACCGTCGGGCTCGACCCGAACCAGGTGGTCGAGATCCGCACGCTCATCAAGGATTTGGGCCGTGAGCGGACGGTGATCCTGTCCACGCACATCCTGCCGGAAGTGCTGGTCACGTGCGACCGCGTCGTGATCATCCACCGGGGCAAGATCGTGGCCAACGGGACTCCGCAGGAGCTCCAGGAAGCACAGGCATCGAACCCGCCCGTGGTGCTTCGCATCGGTGCCGACGGGCTTTCGTCGGAGGCGGTGCTGTCGACGCTTCGAGGGCAGCCGTGGGCAGGCAGCGCCCGGGTGCGTCCCGTCGGGCTTGCCGGCGAGATGGAGTTCGAGATCGCCAGCAAAGGGGCCGACGACGCCCGGGAGCGGACGATCAGCCTGGCACAGGCGCAGAAGTGGCGGCTCCTGGAGGTTCGCCGGGAGCTGCTGGATCTCGAAGGAATCTTCCGCAAGAGCACGCAGGAGTAGGCCATGGGCAATATCTGGGTCATGGGAAAGAAGGAGTTCGCCTCCTATTTTGCGTCCCCCATCGCGTATGTGGCCATCGCGGTCTTCCTGGTGGTGGTGGGCCTCAAGTTCTTCATCGTCGATACCTTCTTCAAGACGGGAGAAGCAAGCCTCCGCTCGTTCTTCGAGCTGGTGCCTGCGTTCTTCGTGTTCTACCTGCCGGCCATCGCCATGAGGCTGGTGTCGGAGGAGAAGCGGCTGGGCACGTTCGAACTCCTCGCCACCCTGCCGGTATCCGATGCAGAGATCGTGCTGGGCAAGTTCACCGGTGCGCTCGGCTTCCTCAAGATCACGCTGCTGCTGACGCTGGTCTACCCGTTGATGCTGGGGTTGCTGGGGGCCCCGGACTGGGGTGCAATCATCGGTGGCTACATCGGCCTGCTGCTCATCGGCTCGGCCTTCCTCGCCATCGGGCTCATGGCATCGACCTGGACACGGTCTCAGATCGTGGCCTACATCCTCGGGGCCGTGCTCTCGAGCCTCTTCTTCTTCATCGATCGGATCCTGGCTGCGTTCTTTGAGGAAGCCAAGAAGGTGGCGGAGTACTTCAGCTTCAGCTCCCATTTCTCCAACTTCACCCGGGGCGTCATCGATACGCGGGACCTCGTGTTCTTCGTCTCGATGATCGCCCTGTGCCTCGTGGTGGCGACGTTCTCCTTGAACCGCCGCCGCTGGAACTAGGAGGTGCACCATGACCGGAAAGAAGACCCTGTCGCGCGGCGCACGCTTCGTCAACACGCTCATCCTGCTGCTGGCCCTCATCATCGCCATCGGGCTGGTGAACGTGATCTCGACCTACGTGTCCGGGAACGTTGACCTCACCGAGAACAGGGTGAACTCCCTTTCGCCCAAGACGATTGAAGTGCTCCAGTCCATGGTGAACGCGGACGACGGCGGCGAGCTGGAGATCCGCCTCTTCATCAGCCGCACGCTGCCCGATTCCATCAAGGGAGAATGGGGACAGGACCAGAACCTGCGCGGGGTGGACCAGAAGTTCAGGGACAAGATCGAGGAGTTCCGGTCCCAGGGAAACGGGAAAGTCAAGGTCGTGGAGGTGACCGAGGACGTGGAGAAGCGGGCCGAGGACGCAGGCCTGGTGCCGTTTGTCGGCGAAGAGGCCAAGGTCAAAGCAGAGAAGCTGGAGATGACCCGGTACGTGCTCGGTGCGACGTTCAACGTGGGTGGCGAAGTCGAGGTGCTCGAGAAGGCCCTCGACCCCAACTACTTCGAGTTCGAGATCACCAAGCGCCTTCTGCGACTGAGCGATCGCTTGCAGAACAAGCGGAAGATCGAGCACCTGATCGTCGCAGCCAAGGACATCAGCGCCGCCCTCAAGGCGTGTACGGACGAGCTGACCGCGTTCGAGGTCAAGCCGGACGAGAAGCAGGAGACGTCGGGCATCGAAGGGCTGCTCGCCCCAATCGAAAATATGGAGCAGGAAGCAGCGGCCCTGGCCAAGAACCGGGATACCATCCACGAAGAATGCCTGAAGGTCCGCGAGGCCGTCGAGACCCGCGGGATCCCGCTGGCGGGCCAGCACCGCCGTTTCGACGCCATTCTCAACGGAACCGGCCCCAAGGATTCGTACGGCGGCATGGCCGGGTTCCTCAAGGTGCTCGACCACTTCGAAGAGGCCCTCGCCCGCCAGGCCAAGCAGGCCGACGGGCAGCAGCCTCCGGTCCAGGAGATCATGGGGGACAAGAAGACCCTCCTTGCGCTTCGCGATGACGCCGAGGCCTTCAGGGAAATGCTCGAGAAGGCACCGGGGCAGCGCAAGATCGGCTTTGCCTGCGGCCATGGCGAGTTCTGCCCGTTCCCTTCCGACAAGCCGGTCATCGACCCCAAGATCGCGGGCATGATGGGCCAGCAGAACCCGATCCACCAACGGTTCCTCGAGGTGGCGCTCCAGCTCCAGCAGCAGGTCAACCAGATCCTCGCCGGCATCAGCAACGGGTTGTTCACGGACAAGGACTTCCAGCTTGAGCCGGTCAACGTCGCCAAGACCATCGGAGACGACTTCGCAGCCCTCGTCATCTGGGGCCCCCGCAGCAAGTACACGGAGCGCGAGCTGTATGAGATCGACCAGTACCTCCTGCGGGGTGGTTCGGTGCTGGTGTTCGCGGACAACTTCGACGTGTCGATGGCCAGCTTCTCCGAGGATGCCGTCAAGGCGATGGGGCCGTTCAACCCCAACCCCAACATCACCAATGACTTCAACGCGCTCGTCGGCGTCGACCACAACCTCGACGACCTGCTTGCCCCGTACGGAATCCAGCTGAATCGTGACCTCCTGGTCGACGCGGTGAACAACAGCAAGGTCACGCTCCCCCATTCGGTGCGCAAGGGGCAGATGCTGATCCGCGGGACGAAGGACTTCGACTTCCCGCTCGTCGTCTACGCCCGCGACTTCGATCAGGGCAACGTCATCGTCGGCGGGCTGCCCGGGCTCTCGTTGCCGTTTGCCAGCAGCATGAAGTTCGAGGCCCCCGAGGGTACCGAGCTCGAAGTGAGCGAGGTGGTCAAGTCCGCAGCCAGCTCGCATGCCGTGCTCGACCCGGCCACCCTTCCCGTGTCCGAGGGAGGGGAGAAGCTCAAGCTGCTGCCGCCGGAGCTCATGGAGCAGGCCAAGGCGCTTCCTGCCGACGGGCCGCACACGCTCGTAATCATGGCGACGGGGAAGTTCGTGTCCGCGTTCAAGGGCAAGGACGAGCCGCCCGAGGCGAAGGAGGAAGAACCGCAGGAGGAGGGGGCCCCTCCCAAGAAGGAAGAGAAAGAGCCGGAGCGGCTCAACGAAGGAACCGGCCGGCTCCTGGTCGTCGGCTGTGGGCTCGGAATCCCCCCGCTCACACTCGAGTCCGTGTTCAAGGACGTCAACGTCCAGCAGATCACCCAGGGCGAGATCCTCGTGCCGCAGGTGCGCCTCGAGAACTGGAAGATCAAGCTCAATCAGCTTCGCTCCGTGTACGGGGAGACCATCCCGGCCATGTTCAACATGCTCGACTGGGCCGTCCAGAGGGCCGCCCTCGCCGAAGTACGGGCCAAGAACTACTCGTTCCGTCCCATCGAGAGGATCGAGGAGGACACGCAGAAGCTCATCTCCTACGCGACGATTGGTGGACTGCCGCTCCTCTTCATCCTGTTCGGCGTCGCCTGGTGGCAGCTCAGGGTCATGCAGCGCCGGTCGCTTGCACGACGGTTCCAGGCAGCCCGTGCGAAGTCGCAGAAGTCCGAGGCGAGGTGAACCAATGAACAAGACCACGATCATTGCACTGGCAGCGGTTCTCGCCCTGGGGGCCGTGCTCTTCATCGTCACTCGCCAGCCCGAGACGGAAAAGCTCACCGACCTTTCCGTTCCCGGCCTCAAGCTGCCCGACGAAGAGTCGGCCAAGGAAGAAGACCCGGCCGCCGGGGAGAAGAAGGATCCGGAGAAGGAAGCGGCCGAGGCCGCCAAGATCGGCCCTGCGGACCGTATCGTGTTCGTCCGTGACGGGGTCGAGACCGTGCTCAAGCGGGTCGACAAGGACATCTGGCGCATCGAGAAGCCGGTTTCCGCACTGGCCGAAATCTACAAAGTCCGGGCCATGCTCCGTGCGTTCGACACGGCCTTGTCGTCCAACTACGCCCGACGGGCCGAGGCCGCGGAGCTGGCCAATGTCATGCTCGACGAGAAGGCCCGCATCCGAGTCACTATGCTCCAGGGGGAGGCCAAGCTTGTGGACCTCTACGTGGGCAAGGTGGACAAGAAGGATGCCATGAACGGCGACGAGCCCGATACCCTGGTCATGGCAACCGAGGGGGAATCCATCTATTACCGGCTTCCGGGCAAGGATCTTCGCAGCCCGTTCGAGGTCGAGCTGACCGATCTGCGGGACAAGAAGCTCTTCGAGTTCAAGAAGGACGACGTGGTGCGCATCGAGGTGACCGACCCCCGCGAAGGGCAGGCCCCGAAGATGGTGCTCGAGAAGAAGGCGTCCGACAAGCCGGCCGGCGACAAGGGAGAAGGGAGCGAGGCCAAGGACGAGTGGCTGCTCAAGGAACCGGCGGGGATGGACGTCGAGGGGGTGGACGGCTTCGTCTCCTCGCTGGCCAATGCGCGGGCCGACGAGTTCCTCGACAAGCTCCCGGGGGCCGATTCCGCTGCCCTGGACAAGGCCTACCGCCTTACTGCGACGGTCAAGTCCGGTGGCAAGGAGGAAACGTTCACCCTCGCCATCGGTGCCGGCCGCAAGAAGGGGGTCTACGCCCGGGTCGAAGGTCGGGATGGGATCGTCCTCATCGGCAAGTGGTCCGCGGATCAGCTCCTGAAGTCACTGTCCGACCTGCGCCGTAAGAAGATCTTCTCGTTCGAAGAGAAGGACATCGAGAAGGTCGCGGTCAACGTGGCGGGCAAGGCCCCGTTCACCGTGGCACGGGATGGGACTGGCTGGAAGTTCATCGAGCCGGCCGGCGAGTTCGCAGCGTCCTCCAAGGTCAAGTCGCTGGCCAACAGCATCGCCAACTTCCGCGTCGCCGATTTCCTCGACAAGGCCCCGGACGATGCCGGCCTCGATGCCACGGCTGCCCGCGTCACGGTCACCCTGTCCGCCGCGGCCGGAAGCGGCAGCTCCACGCTGATCATCGGCAAGGAATACAAGGACAAGGATTCCCAGGAGCGCTACTACGCAAGACTTGAGGGGAACGACCAGGTCTTCTCGATCCAGAAGTTCTCCCGGGAGAACGTGCTCAAGGAAATGGACGATCTCCGGGACAAGCGACTCTACCGCATCGAGAAGGAAGACATCGCCTCCTTCACGATCAAGCATCCGGACGAGGAGCTCTCGTTTGCTCCGGCCACCAAGGACGGCAAGGAAGTCTGGAACCTCTCCGGTCCCAAGCCGAAGGAAGACGTGAACGTCGCCTCCATCCTCTCGACGCTGGCCTCGCTGGACGTGGAGAAGACGGTGGACGGGAAGAAGCCGGAGGAGGTTGGCCTGGACAAGGAAACCATCACGGTCAGCTTCAAGATGAAGGACGGCACCGAGCATTCCGTCACGCTCAGCGAGGAGGTCGACGACACCAGCACCTACGCCACGACGGCCGAGGGGCCGATGGCGGGCAAGATCTTCCTCATCAGCAAGTACAAGGTCCAGAACCTCACCAAGAAGACCCCCGACTTCGACAAGAAGCCCTCCCCCGGCGGCCCCGACGGAATGCCGATGGGCGGAATGCCGATGGGCGGAATGCCGATGGGCATGTAACCCCCCTCCATCGTCATCGGCATCACAATCGAAATCGTTGTCGCCCCCCTCGCTCCTTCGTTCCGCCTTCCCGCTTGTCGCCCGCCCCCTCACCTGATATACATACCCGGGTTTGTTCGCAGGGGCGCGCATGAAACTGTGCCGTGTAGTCGGTGCCGTTTGGGGGGGCAAGGAAGCCGGTTCGCTGGGCGGGCGCAAGCTGCTCGCCGTGCGGCCGGTGGCCGTTGCCCGGGGGACGTCGCCTGCGGATATCGAGGCCGATGGCGAGCGGCCCGAGCTCCAGGGAGGAATCATCGTGGCCCTGGATCAGCTCGGTGCGGGTATCGGCGAATACGTGCTCGTGGCACACGGGAGCCGGGTGCGGGATCTCACGCTGGGGCCTGGCGTGCCGACCAAGGACGTGGTCGTGGCGATCGTCGATTCGGCCCACTTGGAGCTGGACCTGCTTTGCGACGGGGGGGGTGCCGCATGATTCGAGGTGCCGCATGATCCTCGGCCGGCTGGTGGGTACGGTGTGGGCAACCCGCAAGAATCCTCGGCTCGAGAACCTCAAGCTGGCGATCGTGCGCCCCTATTTCTGGTACAACCCGAGCCATGATTGCGAGCACGTGATCGCGGTGGACCAGGTCGGAGCCGAGGTGGGGCAGGACGTGCTGGTGTGCGTCGGCCAGCCGGGCCGCTGGGCCGCTGGCGATTCCCGTTGCCCGGTCGAAGCCTCGGTCATGGCCATCGTCGACCGGGTGGAGATCGAGCGGGGATGCGAGAACGCATCGACCGTACCCTTTGCATTGCACGAGGAATTCAGGCCGGCCACGCTGGTTCGAGTGGGCCACGAGGACGACGTCGCTGCCTCAGCGTCTGTTGATTCCGGACAAGGGGGCACGCCATGATCCTCGGTCGTGTCATCGGCGAAGTGTGGGCCACGAAGAAGAATCCCCGCATCGAAGGGCGCAAGGCACTGCTCGTGGCCGTTCTGGCGCAGAATGAAGAGAAGCGTACACCGACGGGCGAGGTGGTCGTTGCGTTTGACAATATCGGTGCCCGAATCGGAAACACCGTGACCGTGACCTGGGGAAGCGGTGCGCGGGCGGTGTTTGCCGCCCCGGACAATCGATGGGTGCTGGCCGATGCCGCGGTGGCCCGCATCGTCGATGCCGTGTCGGTCGAGAAGGATGGCCGCGAAGTGGAAGAACGGGAGGACTAGGATGTTCATGGGCAAGGTGGTCGGAACGGTCTGGTCCACGGTCAAGTGGGAGGGGCTCCACGGGCTGAAGTTCCTGGTCGTGCGCCCGTATCACCTGGCCGATCTGGCACCCCATCTCCAGGTGCGCCCCTCGCCGTTCACGATGTACGACGGCGTAGTCGCTGCCGACGTGCTAGGGGCCGGCCCCGGCGAAGACGTCATCGTCGCCTACGGCCATTCGGCCCGTGTCGCCATCGAGCCGGAGCTTCCTGACGGCAAGCTGCCGTCACGACCGATCGATGCGGCCGTCGTCGCCATCGTGGATCGCTATCATGTCGAGTCTGCAGCCCAGGACGAGAGATAGTTTGGAGTTGAAATGAAGAAGGCAGTGACCGAAAAAGACATCGAAACCGGGCAGAAGGACGGCATGTTCCTCGTGTCGAGGGAGATGCTGCTCACTCCGGGGGCGCGGGAGTTCGCTTCCCGCAAGGGAATCACGCTCAAGTACGTTGCGGAGGAGCCTCCCAAGGCTGCCGCTCCGCTCAAGAGCGAGGCCCTGGAGAAGCTCATCGAGGACATCGTGGTCCAGGAGGTGGCCCGACGCTCTGCGGCCTCGGCCGGTGCTCCGGCACCGTCTTCGGCTGCGCCGGCGACCACGGCTGCGGCGTCGGAGCAGGCACCGCCCCGTATCAAGGCCGAGGCAGCGATGGACCAGTCGGTCTGCTCATCGCTCGATGCCCAGTGCCGAGAGACGATTCTCAACCTCTCCCGTCCCGATTCGACGGGGAACCGGGCCATCGTCACGGTGGTCGGTCACAACCGGCCGGGCATCGTAGCCCGGATTTCGGCGGTGGTGGCCGAGTGCGGCGGAGATCTGGCCGACATCAGCCAGGTGATCCTGGCGGACTACTTCTCCATGATCTTCATCGTCAATCTTGACGGTCTGGAGAGGAACAACCTGTCGTTCCGCATCTTCAAGGAGAGGCTCCAGGACGAGGCGCTGCGCATCGGCCAGACCCAGATCCTCGTGATGCACGAGAACATCTTCAAGTCCATGCACAAGGTGTGACCGATGCTCTTCTCGATGAACGAGATCCACGAGACGATCCGGATGATCGAGGCCGAGCATCTCGACATCCGCACGGTCACCCTGGGGGTCTCACTGCTGGATGCCCCGCACGGGTCGGTGGATGCGCTGTGCAAGTTCCTCTATGAGCGCCTGTACGGGCGGGCTCACCGCCTGGTCGAGTGCGCCGCCCAGGTCGAGGACCGCTACGGCATTCCGATCGTGAACAAGCGGATTTCGCTGACCCCCATGTCGCTGGTCTGCGAAGGGCTCAAGACCACGGACGAATACGTGGCGGTGGCCCGGGTGCTCGACCAGGTGGCCCAGGACGTGGGCGTGGACTACATCGCCGGGTTCTCGGCCCTGGTCCACAAGGGGGCAACGACCGGTGACCTGCGGTTCATGCGCTCAATCCCCAAGGCACTGGCTGCGACCAAGCGGGTCTGCTCCTCGGTCAACCTGGGCAGCACCCGCTCCGGGATCAACATGGACTCGGTGCTCGTGATGGCGGAAACCATCAAGGAGCTGGCTGAAATCACGCCGCACGGGGCCGGTTGCGCCCGGCTGGTCGTGTTCTGCAACGCGGCCGAGGACAATCCGTTCATCGCGGGGGCGTTCCACGGCGTGGGCGAGCCGGATGCCGTGATCAACGTTGGCGTGAGCGGCCCCGGAGTCGTGCTGGCTGCGCTTCGGCGCATGAAGCGGGAGGGGAAGTTCTCGGACCTGGCCCAGGTGGCCGAGACGATCAAGAAGATGGCGTTCAAGATCACCCGCGCCGGGGAATTGGTTGGCCGGGAAGTCGCCGGGATGCTGGGGGACCCCGTGTCCTTCGGCATCGTGGACCTGTCGCTGGCACCGACGCCGGCCATCGGGGATTCGATTTCGGACATCATCGAGGAGATGGGGGTCGAGGCCACTGGAGCCCCGGGAACTACGGCTGCGCTGGCCATGCTGGTCGACGCGGTCAAGAAGGGCGGTACCATGGCATCCACCTCGGTGGGCGGCCTGTCCGGTGCCTTCATCCCGGTCAGCGAGGATGCCGGAATGGTCGCCGCAGCACTGAGGGGCAGCATCTGCCTCGAGAAGCTCGAGGCCATGACCGCGGTCTGTTCCGTCGGGCTGGACATGGTCGCGGTGCCCGGGGACACGCCGGTGGAGACCATCGCAGGGATCATCGCTGATGAGCTGGCCATCGGCATGGTGAACAACAAGACCACGGCCGTTCGGATCCTCCCGGTTCCCGACTCCAAGCCGGGCGATGTCATCGACCTGGGGGGGCTCCTCGGACAGCTCGTGATCATGCCCGTCTCCCAATACTCGTGCGCCGGCTTCGTGCGTCTGACCGGGCGCATTCCGCCGCCGATCACGAGCGTGAAGAACTAGCACGGGGTTCGGGGCTTGGGGCCGGGGGTTCGGGGCGTAGGCACGAGAAGTAGCGGGGGAATGATGCTGGTCGAAAGGGTGCTTTCCGGAGACATTCGTGCGGCAGCCAGGCTCATGCGGCTGGCCGATGACCGCGACCCGGCTGCCAGAGCCCAGCTTGCAGCGCTGTTTCCCCACACGGGCAGGGCTCACATCGTGGGCGTCACGGGCAATCCGGGGGCGGGAAAGAGCACGCTTGTCGATATGCTCGTCAAAGTGTTCCGGAGCAAGGGCAAGACCGTGGGGGTCGTCGCCATCGACCCGTCCAGTCCCTTCTCCGGCGGGGCAATCCTGGGCGACCGCATCCGGATGCAGCGACATGCGGAGGACCCGGGCGTGTTCATCCGCTCGCTGGCCACGCGCGGCCATCTCGGCGGGCTGTCCCGCTCCACTTCCGACGTGGTCACCGTACTCGATGCCATGGGCTTCGACATGGTCCTCATCGAGACCGTGGGCGTCGGCCAGGACGAAGTGGACATCGTCCGCAACGCCCACACCTCGGTTGTCGTGCTGGTGCCCGGACTGGGGGACGAGATCCAGGTCATGAAGGCAGGCCTGCTCGAGATCGCTGACATCTTCTGCGTGAACAAGGCCGATCGCCCCGGGGCTGAGCGCGTGCTGGCCGAGCTCGAGACTATCCAGCGCATCGTTACTCCGGACGCGGACCATGCCGAAATCCCGATCCTCAAGACCGTAGCGGCCCGCAACGAAGGGATCGCCGAGCTCGCCGATGCGGTGCTCACTCATGGGGATGCGATCCGAACATCGGGCGCCTGGGAGAGACGGGAAAGCACTCGACTGGCCGACGTGATCCACTCCGTATTGCGCGAGCGCATGACCGCTGAATTCGAGGCCCGGATGGCCGAGCTCGAGCGGACATCCGACCTCTCCCGACGGCTCCTGGCACGGGATACCTCGCCCTACGAAGTGGCCGCTGACCTGCTGGCGGCCCTCCTGCCCTCAGCCCCGCCGCAGGGCGACTGAGCCGAATTCCCATCGAGGCTCTTGCGTTGCATCCCGCTCCTGCCTTATCCTGCATCGGACAGGAGGGAGGATGGAACGCAGAGCCCATCCGCGCTATCGATGCCCTGATCTCGTTGCCATGGTGCGGGATCCTGCGGCCTCGCTGGACTATTACTTCAAGGTGGTGGACGTCTCCATTGGCGGGCTTGCCCTTGTCGCGTCAGACCCCGGGGCCTTTCCGTTCAAGGTGGACTCGGTTCTCGACATCCAGGTCTTCACCTCCCGCGGAATCCTCGTGTGCCGAGGGGTCGTGGCGCGAATCATCCCCGAAGGCCCCGACTCTCTCCGAGGATTCGGAATCCGCCTCTATTCCTTCCCGACCGGGGACGAGCCGCGGTGGCAGGCGCTCGTCGAGGAATTCAGCAAGAGGAGTCAGCCGTGACCGTCCGCCGCCTGCCGGCATTCCTCCTCATGCTCTCTGTATCCCTGCTCCTTCCGGCCTGCGACGGCGGTGACGGGGGCGACGGCAGCTCGATCGATTCCGAGCGGGACGTGGATCCGATGCGGATCGGAGACGTCCTCGAAGCACCGGGCGAGCTCGACCCCCTTCCCGCTGGATTCGTGCCCGACAGTGCCCGGGCCGACCAGGTCGAAGCGCTCGAGAGGGCCAACTGGTATCGCTGGCAGAGCAACCTGCCGCCCCTCGATATGATCGAGGCCATCAACGATGCGTGCCAGGCCCACTGCGACTACTATGTGACCCACAAGGACAAGTACCAGAGCACGGGCACGAGCCCTCACAATGAGGACCCCCAGTGGGCCGAGGGTTTCACCGGCGTGGCTCCCTGGGACCGGATGGGGCACTTCGGATACCCGGACGGTGCAGCCGAGGTCATTGCTTTTGTCCACAACCCGACCGGGGCCGTCGACGGCTGGATGAATACCCTCTACCACCGCATCCCGTTCATGGATGCTACCATGGTGTCCTGCGGCTACGGTGCCGCCGGCTCCGGGACGTGGCAGAACTCGAGCAAGATCGACACCATGGACTTCGGTTACTCGGATGCGGAGGGCAAGAAGTACGCAGGGATGGAACGCATGGGCATCTACCCGCCGCCCGACAGCAGCGGGATCCCCGTCAGCTTCGACGGCATGGAGACTCCCCAGCCTCCGCCTCCTCCCGGCGGCTACCCGTCAGGCACGATCATCTCGATCACCTGGTCCTCGCCGGGCGGATTCAAAGTGGTGGAGCACCGCCTCTGGGCCGACAAGGACCAGGAGGACATTCCGCACGTCTGGCTCGATCCGGGCAATGATTCCAATCTCGCCGGGGGCAGCACCATCGCCATGTACGCCCATGATCCGCTCGAGCAGGGCACGAAGTACTGGGTCTCGATCAAGGGAGAGCGGGGGGGCAAGGCATGGGAGAAGACCTGGTCGTTCCACACGGCCCGGTACTGAGCCCGTTCGGAATCGGTCGAATCGATGAGAAACGACGGCAGCATGACCCATCGAGGGCACTCGTGATCGCATCCGACATCCAGGTCCGCTGGCTGGGTACGGTCCCGTATCGGGATGCGCTGGCCGTGCAGTTGGAAACCCATCGAGCCGTGGTCGAGCATCGCTCTCCCGACACACTCCTCCTGCTCCAGCACCCGCCGGTCTATACCCTGGGAAAGCGGGGTGACCAGGGGGGTTTCCTGTTGACGCGGGAGGAGATTGGTCGACGAGGAGCCGAGATCGTGGCCACGGACCGCGGCGGTCTGCTCACGTTCCACGGGCCGGGACAACTGGTGGGCTACCCCATCCTGGCACTCGACGAGAGGCACCTCTCTCTCCGCTGCTACGTCGACGTCCTGATGCAGGCGCTTGCCCGCGTCCTGAAGAGCTTCGGAGTCGATGCGGCGGTGGATGCGTCGCGGCCTGGCGTGTATGTCCAGGGGCGCAAGATCGCCTCGGTCGGAGTCCGCCTGTCGGAGGGGGTGACCCGCCACGGCTTTGCCGTCAACCTGACCACCGACCTGTCCTGGTTCGATGCCATCGTTCCGTGCGGCCTGCACGGGGTCAAGGCGACGTCGCTGCAGGCAGAAACCGGCACGAGCCCGACTCCCGAGAAGTTCGGCAGAGCTGCAGCGGCCGAGCTGGAGGCCGGCCTGCGTCAGAAGCAGGGAAAACGCTCAGAAACCAGTTGCCGAACGTAGCTGCTCGGCCAGCCCCTTGACGATGTTGTCCAGGGTCACGGCCACCGCCTTCTCCCGCGAGAACTCTCCCCCCTTATTCGGCCCGGAATCAAGCGAAAGCACGGCCTTCCCATCCCCGGTATCGATGACCTGGATGGAACCCCGCCCGGTAGCATAGAACTCCCCGTGCGATTCTTCCGCAAATGTCGCCTCGAGCGTCACGGAGAGCACGTAGGCTGCCTCCCGCTTCACGCCGAGGGCCGCCAGATCGGTCCCGGGAGGCGGCTGCACCGCCTCGGGAATCAGGGAATGTCCCCCTGCCGTTGCCACCGCGGCCAGCGGCTCCAGCAGACTCCTTTGGCAGTCCACCCCCGAGTCTGCCTTGCAGCTCCAGGAAAGCAGTACCCTGCCTGCAATCTGACGACGGGCCCGAGCCAGCTCGCTCTCCGGCACGGACAGGAGCACCCAGGAATCGAACTCGACGGCCGGCCGCTCCCACACTTCCTGGTAGAGCTTGGCTCTCAGGACCCGGGCCAGCCGGATGGGTCTCGATTGCGTCGTGAGGCGGATCTGGATGGCATAGGAGAACTCCCCATCCTTCTCCCGCTGAACGTCACTGCTGTCCTCCTGAACGGTGATTCCCAGCTCCCGCACCACTCCCCGCAACGCATCGTTGGTGGCCAGCTCATAGCCGTCGTCGCTGCTGGCGGCTCCGGCGGAGCGGCCGACGAAGTAGCGCTTGCCCCCCTTGTGCCCCCCCGACCTGGTCGTCCATTTCGGCGGCTCGGGGGCCGACGCACTCCTCAGAGCCGGTCCCGTGGAGCACCCGGCGGCCACGGCCCCCAGTGTCACGACCAGGGCAAGCACCGCCGCCACTCCAATTCCCGCAGAAAGAACCCGAGCGCTCACGTGTCACCTCGTTAAACCATGGCAGTTCCAGAACCCCGCTGCCTGTTACTCTAGCCGACCTCGAACGGCCAGGCAACGCTTGCAATCAGCAAGGACGCAGTACTAACATGGCCGTCCGACAACGGAGGTGCAAGCATGGCAGTCAGCCTCTTCCCGCTCCTGTTCGTGGTGGCGTTCGGGTCTTCGATGACCGCTCCGTTCTTCACGGTCCACGGGACCATCGTGCTCACCAGCGCAGTGGTCCGGCTCTACACGCAGGATGCAGCGCCCGCAACGGCAAACGAGTCCCGGTGCCGCCCGATTGAGGGAACCGACGGCGCCCAGGAGTGCTTCGTGCCCGCTGGCAGCATGTCCTACTGCCATGCCGACCACTGCCAGGAGGAGGCCACCCGCCCGGTCTGGGTCGACCGTACCGAGGTCACGGTCAGGCAGTTCCAGAAGTGCGTGGATGCCGGCAAGTGTCTGGCCCGCAAGTTCGATACGGTGGAGCGGTCCGAGTTCTGCAACATGGGCGCGGAAGGTCGGGAGGACCATCCCATGAACTGCGTGGAATGGGCAGGAGCCATCGCCTACTGCCGGTTCGTCGGCAAGCGGCTCCCCACCATTGGTGAGTGGAGGCTGGCGGCCGGAGCGGCGGATGGACGCCTGTACCCATGGGGAAACGAGCCGCCGGACTGTACTCGGGCCGATTTCCACTCGGAAGCGGAAGGCCGGGGATGCGGCAAGATGTACACCGTTCCGGCGGATTCGATGCCCGCAGGCGCCTCCCCATACGGATTGCTGCACATGGTCGGAAACGTCCTCGAGTGGACCTCCACCCTCAGCCCAACCTGCCTGGCTTCCGGCAAGACGGAGCAGGAACTGGAGGAGGACGACGAGACGCTCCGATTCGTGGCAGGCGGCTCGTTTGCCGACACGGGTGATACGCTCGCCCTGACCCGCTCGAGCATCGACGAGCAGGAATCCAAGCACGTGGGGGCCGGCTTCCGGTGCGCCCGGGATGTCGCTCCGGGTGAAGACGTTCCACAGTAGAGCCAGGTTCAGTTGGTCGACGTGAAGTTCTGGGTGGCCCAGGTCTTATGGCCGTCAGTGTAGACTCCGATTCCGCTGAACTTGAAGTCGGGACGCAACAGGTTCTCCCGGTGGCCCGGGCTGTCCATCCACATCCGGACGAACTCCTCGGCCGAGGCCTGGGTCGACAGAGCGATGTTCTCCCCCGCCCACCCGTAGTTCGAAAGCCCGGCATTGGCGAGCCGCATGGCCAGCGTGCGGTTCTCCTCCGTGGGCGAGTCGTGGGCGAAGTAGCCCAGCTCGGCCATCTCCCGGGAATGACGTCGGGCTGCCACGGTGAGAAGCGGTGCGTTGGTGAGCGCCCCCTGTCCGGCCGCCACGCGCTCTGCGTTGACCAGCTCCAGGATCTGGCGCTCCATGTCCGCCAGGAAGACGGCCCCGTCAGCCCCGGTCCCTGGAGCTGCGGACGGGGCGACTGCGGCGGGGGACTCGGGCGGGTTCGGTGCCGGAGCAGGGAGTGCCGCTTCCGGGTTGGTGGGGGCCTCCATCCGCTCCAGCTCCCGGAAGGCATCCCGCTCATTGTCGAAGACGTAGCCGTCCTCGCCATCGTCCTGGGAGGGAGCCTCCTCCAGGCCGACGTCCTCCTCCGCACCCTCGTCCTCGTCGACGCCCTCGGTTGCGTCCTCGTCGAGGCCCTCCTCGGCCTCCCCGCTCTCCAGCTCCTCGAAGGCATCGCCTTCTTCCGGAACAACCACGTCTCCCGGCTCCAGGTCGGTCGAATCACCCGAATCCACGTCCTCGCCTGCATCGTCGATCACGGTGCGCTGCCACTGGACGACGACCGGTCCACGCACGGTCCACAGAGGGGCAACGACGAGTGGGCGCCGAACCACGACCACGTGGGGACCACTACGGTACACGTGCCGACGGACCACCACGTGGGCCCTGTAGCCCGGACGCCTTGGCCGGCGGTGTTCGGAAGCGACCGAGGATTCCGGCGAACCGGGGTCCGCCTGGACGGGTAGACCGGTCCCCAAGAGCACTGCGGAAAGCAGCAGCACAACCGGGAATCTGCCAGACATGGGGTGCCTCCTTTTGAAAAAGAGCGGGCGGGAGACGCCCCCCGCAGGCGGGCTATTCAGACTTCCTGCGGACTCAACGCACGCCTCCGGCCGGGATACCACGCACGGCCCGGGGCTCACACTTTGCGCTTCTCGCCCCATACGACCTTGTGAAGCTGGAGGTGGAACCGGTAGGGCAGGCGGTCCGCCAGCATCCAGTCGGCCAGGTCCACCGGTCGGAGCAGTCCCCAGGCCGGAGAGAAAAGGACGTTCCCCGGGGGAATCGGCAGGGGAGAGCGGGCCTCGAGAAACGCCACCGCCCACCGGTAGTCTTCCGGGGACGTCAGCACGAGCTTGAGCTGATCCGCAGGCCCCAGAAGCGGCAGATTGGATTCGAGGAATGGAGTCGCTCCGTGGGCCGGAATGCCGAGGGCCCCGGGCGTCTTGACGTCCACGACTTTGATCACCTCGCTCGGCAGCCGGCCGAGCGGCAGGGTTCCGTTGGTCTCGAGGTGGACCTCGATGCCGTCGTCGAGCAGCCCCTCGCACAGAGCGATCGCGGCCTGGTGCTGGAGCATGGGCTCACCACCCGTGAGCAGCACCCTCCCGAGCCGAGCGGCCCGGGAATCTTCCCGCAGCAGGTCGACGCTGCGTAGCGAGCCGGGCTCGGTGCGGGCGTATCGGGTGTCGCAATACCGGCAGTCCAGGTTGCACCCGGACAGGCGGATGAGAAATGTGGGGAGCCCGCCCCCCAGCGACTCGCCCAGCACGCAGGCGTAGCACTCGTTGACACGACACTCCATTGGGCAAACCCTCCCGGCTCGTGTACAATCCGGAAGCATAGCCGACCGCCGCACGTTGGCAAGAGAAGGAGACGACATGCTCGGGATCTCACTCACGCAGGGACGCTACGCAAGGACGGCTCGCTTCCTTGCGGGGGCGGGTCTTTTCCTGTGCGTCCTGTCCGCAGGCCCGGCCTTCGCCCAGGCACCGGGCACGGTACCGCCGCTGGAGCCGGCGCCGTCCGGGCTCACCGGCGGCGTCGAGGGCATGCTCACATTCGGCAAGTTCTCCGAGGACTACTTCCTGTCGGTGGGGGTGGGAACCACCCTGGCCTTCTCCGACTTCATGGTCGGCATCCAGGCCCCGCTCAAGATCCGGGTGATCGACAACAAGCCGGACGGCCAGCCCTGGTACCGGGAGGAGGACTGGGACGAGCCCTCGGACTGGACCCGGATCCTGCGCTTCTTCCAGTATGGGCAGCCCCACGACCTCTTCTACCTGCGGCTCGGGGAGCTGGTGTCGTCCACCATCGGACACGGTACCATCGTGGGGCGCTACTACAACACGCTCGAGCTGGATCACTACCACACCGGGCTCTCGACCAAGCTCAACCTCGAGCAGGGCGGTGCCGAGGTGCTTACCAACGACATCCTCGTGTGGAACCTGGTGGCCGCACGCGGGTACGTCCGCCCCTTCCTCCTGGCCATGGAGGACCCGAACCCGATACTTGGAAAGCTGGCCGTCGGGACCACGTTTGCGGCGGATTTCCTGGCGCCGACACGGGTTTCCACGGAGACCACGCCGGAAGAGAAGCAGCCCACCGATGTCGCCTGGTTCACCGGCATCGACCTCGAGCTCGAGGCAGTGCGGACGCCGAGCTACGCACTCACGCCCTACACGGACCTCAACTTCTTTGCAACCCGGGGGACCGGCTGGCACGTAGGCGTTCTCAACGAGTTGTCTGCACTCAAGAGCACGTTCGAGCTGCGGTTGGAATACCGGCTCCTTTCCTCCCGGTACGCTCCCAGCTACTTCAACACCCTCTACGACATCGAACGGGTGGCCTTCCTCCCGCTTCCCCAGTTTGACGGCGCGGCGGACAACCCGGCGGTACCCAAGCAATTCTACTTCCAGGAAGCGGAGGGGCTCAAGCTGCGCAACGGGTTCTACGGGGAGCTGTTTGCCAACGTGCTGGGGCTGGTCGGGCTCGGGGGAATCTACGAGGACTATCAGGGGGCCGACAATGCCAGCGTGACGATGCGTGCGGACCTCCCGGAAATCGCCGGCATCAAGCTGGCGGCCTACTACACCCGCCGGAACTTCGACGGGTTCTCCGAGCTGTTCAGCCTGGATGATGCTCTCCTGGTTGCGGAGGGGCGCTATCGGTTCTTCGGCCCGATGTTCGCGTATGGCATCTACTCGATCACCTGGCAGGAGACGACCGACTCGGACGGATTCAAGACCTACGAGTCGGACGACAGCTTCCAGGCTGGCGTCGGTGCATCCTTCTCGTTCTGAATTGCCCCTCGGAATAATTCGGGCTATAGTGTGTTCGGCCTGCAGGTCTGCTTCCGGCCCGCAAGGCCACCAGGAGGTTCGAATGAGAGTGCTTGCCGTTGTCACGCTAGGAGTCGCAATGCTGGCCTGCGGGCCTGCCTATATCGAAGGGACGACCGTTCCCGACACGTCGGAGAATCGGGATCTGCTCCAGGCCGTGGAACAATACCGCGTGGCGGTCGAGCAGCGGGATGCCGGGGCACTCGTCGAGCTGGTGGCCAAGGGCTACTTCGAGAATGCGTCGACCACGTCGGAGGCCAAGGACGACTACGGGTATGAGCAGCTTCTGCGCAAGGTGCTCCCCGTTCTTCAGGACAACGTCAAGAAGGTCCTCTACAAGATCACCGTCGAGAAGGTCTCCATCAAGGGGAGCCAGGCCAGTGCCTTCGTCGAGTACGAGCTGACCTTCCAGTACGAGGAGGGGGGACTCGAGGGATGGGCGACGGGCAAGGACAAGAACCGGCTGGACTTCGTGATGGAGGATGGCCGCTGGAAGATCATTGCCGGGCTCTGACCGGGATGGCGGGCCTCTTCCGGCCTGCAGAACCACCGGAGCGCTCGTTGTCGGGGGGGAACGGGCGGCATCATGTGTGCGGACAATCGAGACCCGAAATCCAGATCCGGAGGGAGCAGTTTTTCTCCGGAGCACGGAGGTCCCTATCGCTCCCCCCCCATCCGTGACTTCGTCTTCTTCTCCGAGAGTGCCCGGTCGGTCCTCGAATGCCTCGAGCTCAATGCAAAGGAGGGCATCTTCGTCGGCCCGCTCAAGCTGAGGACCAGCGCCCTGGCGGTAATCGAGGCGGTCGGAACGGATGAGGCCCCTTGCCAGGTACGGCTCATCGGGCGCATCGAGGCCATCGACCAGGCCCCCTACCCGTTCATCAGCGTCTCCTGGCTGCGGGCCGTGTCCCCCCTCAGGCCGTCCCGCTTCCATGCGGCAGTGGAGCTGCACTACGGGTTCCGTCTTCCGATTCCGGCGGAAGGGCTCCAGGATTCCGATTTCGAAACCGGGACCGAGTACGATTTCATCCAGCGCCTGCTGTCTCCCCGCCGGGTCGATGCGGCCCGTGGGGACGGCCGCGGCCCCGGGGCGGTGACACAGGAGCTGGCGACCCTGCGTCGCCCCGACGTGACCGACGTGGCCAAGCTGAGGGAGCGGGTCGGCATGGCCTCCACCATTGCCCTGCCTCGAAACATGCTGGACAAGGAAGATTCCTGAGGCTGCTGCAGAGTCGCGCCCCCTGCAGCAGGGTCACGGACACACCGGCCGGCGTTCAACCCACATCCACCAACGATCGCCCGAACAGCGAAAGGAGATTGCGCTCGATCTGCGCCTCGAGCATGGCGGGAGGCTCCCCTCGCAGCGCAGCGACGGCCTCGAGCACCCGGCGGACACACGAAGGCTCCACCTGCTCCGGAGGAATTCCCTCGAGCCCGATGGCCGGGGCATCGGTTTCGAGCAGGATCCGGTCGGCAGGAAGGTAGCGGACCAGGCGGTGGACTCGACGGGCATTGGGACGCGTGGCGGATCCGGACAGCGAGAAATACCAACCGAGGTCCAGGAACCGGGCCGCAATCTCCGGGGCACCGCCGAAGCTGTGCAGGATTCCATGAGACCCCTGGACCTGCCGCACTGCATCGAGCGTTGGCTCGAACGCCTGGCGGGAGTGCACGATCACAGGAAGGTCAAGCTCCCTGGCCAGCTCCAGCTGCTCGAGAAAGAACCGTCGCTGCAATCCGAAGTCGTTCTCCACCTTGCCGTCGAGGCCGATTTCTCCCAGCGCCACGACCCGGGGATGGACCAGCCAGGGCCGAAGCTGCGCAACGTCCGTCTCCGGGCGAACGAACCAGGGATGGAACCCTACGGCAGCGAAGATCCCCGGGACCGACTCGGCCAGCCGCAGCACCCCCTCACTGGAAGGGGGGTCGTATCCGGCCGCCAGCCCGCCCCCGACGCCGGTCTCCCGGGCCCGTGCCATGACCCCGGCCACGTCCCGGACGAGCGGCTCGTCCGTGGGATGGAAGTGCACGTCAATCAGCATGGAGCCTCTCCACCGCGCCGGCAAGCACCTGTCGGATGCGCTCCTCGGCCGCCTCAAGATCGGGGAAGTCGCCTCCGTCGCTCCTGCGCCCCGGGCCGGCAACCGGATGGTCCCGATGCCACAGGGCCGTTCTTCGCACCCCTTCGTCCCTCGCCACAGCGGCCTTGAAGCCGAGTCGGTCCAGGCGGCTGAGATCGATCTGGAAGTCGTAGTCGCCAAAGGGGGGACGGAACCGGCAGCCCGAGAGCTGCTCGGCCGCAGCCAGGGCTCGCTGCGACGCATGCAGCACTCGGAGCGGACGTTCGAGGGCCAGGGCAGCCCACCGGAGGTAAGCCAGCGGGGTCAGGCACGCGGCCCCCGCCACGTTCACCCGGAGCCCGGCCGAGGAGCGCTCGAGCGCGAGGTGGACCAGAGCGGCGGCCACGGTTTCCACGTAGCCGTCAGGAAGCAGGGTCCGTCCGTTCCCCCTCAGGAGCACGGCCTCCTGCCGGTGGATCCGGGCAATCCATCGAGCATCGCGACCGTGCGGATCTCCGGGTCCCCACAACTGCGGAAGGACCGCCCAGCACAAGGGAAAGCCCACCGTCTGGTAGGCCTTGCGTCCGACTTCCCATGCCAGGGCCTTGCCTCGTCCGTACTCCCCCTCGGGCTCGAGAGGAACCTCCTCGGCGACCGGGAGCCGGTGGCGACGCGACAGGCCGTACTCTGCAATGCTTCCCGCTGCGACGACCGCGACGGCCGGCCTCCCGCAACGCTCCCAGGCCCGAGCAAGCGCTGTCATCTCGGCCGGATCAAACAGGGCAAGGTCGATCCAGAGCTCAGGCTTCCATTCCATGAGGTCCTGCACCAGGGCGGGGTCGCCCCGATCCCCTTGCACAAAGGTCCAGGGGCCCGGCTTCGTCGGGGGCGTCCGGGCCACCGACGTCAGCTCCAGCTGCGCCCCCGGAAGCCGACGCTTGAGCTCGGCCACTACGTGCCGACCCAGGAACCCCGGACCTCCGACGACCACGACCTTCATGGCATCCTCACGGCCCGGAACTCCCCAACCCCGAAGCGCTCGACATATCGCCTGTAGATGGCCGGACACCAGGGCCGCAGGCTGCACCTCGTGCAGACATCGACGAGCGTCCTGTCGGCAGCCAGGCACGACTCCAGGATCCTTCCGGAATCCAAGTCGAGCGACGCATTGCGGTGGAGGAGGTCCATGGACAGGGGCGTGAGATCCCCCAGCACGCAAAGGGGAAAATCCCGCACGGCCAGCACCGCCCCGCTCCCGCTCCGGTCAAGCGCAGCGGCGACGGCCCGCACCTCGGCCACCGAGGCAGTCAGTGAAATCTCCAGGTGCTTTGACTGCCTCTCGGCCTCCTCGAGAGGCTTGAGCGCTGCCAGGAAGAACGCCGGCCTCCTGCGGAAACGGGCGGCCAGGGCAGCGGCCTGCTCTCCGAACCGACCTCCGCGGCCGGAAAGCTCCGCGGTTACCACGGTGTAGAAGTAGCAGTCCGCGTCCGTCACGGCGAGATTGTCCATGGCCCGGGCAAGGATCTCGGGGTTGTCGTCCCGCTGGCAGAGTCGGCGCTGGCGCTCGGCCTCGAAGTCATCCAGCGAAACGCCAAACACGTCCACCCCCTCCCGTACCAGTCGCTCCGTCTCGGCTCGGTACGCGAGCATCAAACCGTTGGTCGTCAGGATCGAGCGTCGAACGCCAAGCTCGGACAATCGCTCCAGGGCGGCATGGAGGTGGGGCCAGATGGTCGGCTCGCCGCCGATGAAGGCAGCAGCCCGGTAGCCCAGTGCCACGGCGCCCGCTGCCTGTGCAAGCGCTGCTGAAAGCGTCGTGCGGTAGAGGACGTCCCGCTCCACAGCGCAGTAGAGGCAGCGCTGGTTACAGACGTTGCCCACATCCAGGTAAAACGCCGGTGCCAGAATGCGAGCGAGGCTGGAAAGGCCGGCTGAGGGTGGGGCTCGGTCAGGCGGGGCGACGAGCAGCCTCACGTCCACCCGCCTCGTGTCTCCCTTCTCCAGGATGGGGCTGCCCCCTCTTGTCCGGTCCTGCTCCATTGCGCCATTATAGGATCGCCCTGGCCCACTTGCCAGCACGGCGGCGGAGTACTATGATGTTGCCCGTTGAATTACTGCAATAACGACAACCAGGGAGGAGAGAACATGCGGAGATTGCTTTCGGGACTTCTGGTGGCGGGCGTTCTGGTGTTTGCGCAGGCCTGCGGCGGCGACGATGGTCTGACCAAGGAAGAAGCCGGCCAGGTGTTCACCGCCGCGGCTCAGGCTGCTGGCCAGGTCCAGGGCGAGGTCTTCTCGGGCATGGCACAGGCCCCCGCTGCGGACTCGGTCACGGTGGGCAAGTTCACCTACGAGTGGACCGACAACACCTACACGTTCAGCGGCACGCTGGACAGCGCCGAGGGGGGCTCGGCCACCGTCGAAGGAAGCGGTACCTGGGATTCTGCTGCACAGTCCGCCTCGTTCGAGTTCAGCGTCACGTTCAACGGCTACACCTCCCAGGGGATCATCCTGGACGGCGTGCTGGAGATGTCGTTTGCCGGCTCCCAGCAGGTGTATGAGCTGAGCTACTCGGGCGACATCACGGCGTCGGGCAAGGTCTCCGGGAATGCCACGTTCGACCTGACGGTCAAGATGGGCAACGGGAGCATCGAATACTCCGGCACCGTCGGCGGCCAGAAGATCGGCGGCTCGGCCAACTACAATATCCCCTCCTACTAGGAGAGGCCCCTCCCGAGTGGTCGGGGCTTCGTGCCGCGTGGTTCCGCAACCTAAAACGCACTATTGACTCGCTGCGAGTTCGGAGTAAGGTTCCTGCTTCACGGGAAGGGTCCCCGAAGTGCGGCGGCCCTGCGATCATGGATCAACCGATGGATGGAGGGAATTCGAGATGCGGCGCATGAAGCTGGTGGTTCTGGCGATGTCGGCGGTTGCAGGGATGATCATCGTGAGCTGTGACAGCGGCGACGACGGCGAGAAGCTGCCGGGCAAGGACGTGAAGCAGGCCGAGGACGTGTCCGGTGACGATGCCACCACCACTCCCCCGGGGGACGTGACCGAAGGGGACCAGGTGGATACCTGCACCAACGAGTGCCCCCTCGTCGGCAAGACCGAGTGCGTGTCTGATACCACGTTCCACGCCTGCGGCCCCAACGCCGATGCGTGCCTCGTGTGGGGACCGGCCGAGGCCTGCCCCGCCAACGGCAAGTGCGACACGGCCACCGGTGCCTGCCTGGCCGGCTGCGTCGATGATTGCACCACGGAAGGGGTCAAGTCTTGCAGCCAGGACGGCACTGCCGTGATGGAGTGCAAGGTGGGCGTGGACGGGTGCAAGCACCTCTCCTCGGTCGAGACCTGCGAAGCCCCGGCGGCCTGCGTCGACGGTGCCTGCTCGGGCGGAAACCCGGGTGGAAACGACTGCAAGGACATCATCATCTGCAGCCAGACCTGCCAGAATCAGGCCTGCGTCGAGGGGTGCATGCAGAAGTCCTCCAAGGCCGGGCAGGATGCCTTCCTGGCCCTGAACCAGTGCGGTGCGACGGCCTGTGGGACCGAGACTCAGCCGGCCGCCAGCCAGTCCTGCATCATGAACAACTGCGGCAACGAGTGGACCGGCTGCGTCGGGCCGTGGGGCTCCTCGGGCTGCGTCGAGATGATCCAGTGCGCCAACGGCTGCGGGATGGATGCCGACTGCCAGATGGACTGCCTCCTGGACGGAAGCCAGAAGGCAACCCTTGCCCTGTGGGAGCTCCAGGCCTGCCTCGAGGCCAACTGCTCCCAGTGCGGCAATGATCAGCAGTGCTACCAGACCTGCGTGCAGCAGAAGTGCATGACCGAGTACCAGGCCTGCACGGCCAACTGATTCTCACGCCTCCGTTCCACTCCGCAGCAGAACCGCATCCCTGGCCATCTGGTCGACGAGCTCGTTGAGCGGTACCCCTGCGTGTCCCGGCACCTTGACCAGGCGAAGCTCGGGGAATTTGCCCAGCAGGGCCTTGATCTGAGCGATGAGCTCCTGGTTGGCCTTGGCCTTCCACCCCTGGGTCAGAACACCGATGACGTAGGTGGAGTCGGTGTGGAGATCGATGGGAAGATCCTTGCGCTTGAGCAGCCCCAACGCCAGCCGCACGGCCTCGAGCTCGGCGACGTTGTTGGTGCCGATTCCCAGGTAGCGGGAGACCTTCTTCTCCTTTCCCTGGTAGCTCAGGGCCGCTGCACACGCTGCGGGGCCGGGATTGCCGCTGCAGGCACCGTCCGTGTAGATGACGACCGGCTCGCGCCGGGGTGTGGGCTTCTCCTTCATGGGGCGCAGTTTCGCCTCGAATGGCCCCTCCGTCAAGCGCAAGGGCGGATTTCCGTTCATCTGGAGCCGCTGTCCGTGCTATAGACAGGTGGGTTTGGTTTCCTGGAGGCAGCATGCTCGCACTGATCACCAACGATGACGGACTCAACGCACCGGGGATCGAGCCGCTCGTTCGAGTCGCCAGAAAGCTCTTTGACCGGGTCGTGGTCGTGGCCCCGCGGGGACAGACCAGCGCGGTCAGCCACGGGATCACCATCAACCGGACGTTCCGGGTGTTTCCGCAGGCCGAGCCGGATGTGTACGCAGTGGAGGCCCTGCCTGCGGACTGTGTGTTCTTCGCCATGCGGCAGCTGCTCCAGGAGAAGCCCGATTTCGTTCTGTCCGGGGTGAACCTGGGGCCGAACATGGGGTACGACACGGTCTATTCCGGGACGGTTGCCGGTGCCCGAGAAGGGCTCATGCACGGCGTTCGGGCCGTGGCATTCTCGCTGGCAGCGACCCGCCCGGTCCCGTTCGAGCAGACCGATCCGGTCATCGAGAAGGTGCTCCGGCATTGCCTGGCCCAGCCCTTCCCGGAGCGGATGATGCTCAACGTGAACATCCCGTCCAGGGAGATGTTCGGGGAGGTCAAGGGGTACAGGCTCACCAGCCTCGGAACCCGGGTGTTTGCCAACAAGACCGCACTCTGGAAAGACCCGATGGGAAACCTGCACGGATGGATCGGTGGTCGGGAGTTCGCCCTGGAAGGAAACGGCGACTCGGACTGCCGCTATCTCCCGAACGGGTACGTGACTCTGACGCCGCTGACCTGGAACCTGTCTCTGCCCCAGGATGCCGAGTGCCGCGACTGGGCTAGGGGACTCGCCAACGGACACGTGAAAGCCTAAGGAGGAGCCGATGACCGACCTGAAGAAGTGGATCCGCGACATCCCGGACTTCCCGAAGCCGGGCATCCTGTTTCGTGACATCACGCCGCTGCTTCAGAGCCCGGAGGGGCTGAAAGCCGCCGTGGATGCGCTGTGCGCACCGCACCTGGCCAACCCGCCCGACCTGGTAGCCGGCATCGAGTCGCGGGGATTCCTGTTCGGGGCCGCCATGGCCTATCGGCTCGGATGCGGTTTCGTCACGATCCGCAAGCCCCGGAAGCTCCCCTGGAAGACCCGGCGGGCCGAGTACGCTCTCGAGTACGGCACCGATGCCATCGAGGTCCACGAGGATGCCGTGCTGCCGGGCCAGAAAGTGGTCCTGGTGGACGACCTGCTGGCCACCGGTGGAACCATGACCGCCGCGGCCAGCCTGATTACCGGCCTGGGGGGCATCGTGGTCGAGCAGGCCTTCGTCATCGAGCTGGCGTTCCTCGAGGGCCGCAAGAAGCTGATCGGCGCCCCGGTCCGGAGCCTGCTCACCTACTGAATCCCGATCACACCGGCTCGAACCATGAAGTGAAGTGCCGAAGCACCGGGGATTCCTTCACGAATCGAATGCCCCGGATCGATTCCTTCCGGCTGGCCAGGTTCTCCATGGCCTCGATGACATAGTCGATGTGGCTCTGGGTGTAGACCCGACGAGGAATCGCCATCCGCACGAGGTCGTTTCGGGCCGGGATGAGCTTGCCGGTGCCCGGGTCGGTTCGCCCGAACATGACGGAACCGACTTCGACGGCCCGGATGCCCGCCTCGAGGTACATCTCCACGACCAACGCCTGGCCCGGGTACTGATCGACCGGGATGTGCGGGAGGAACTTACGGGCGTTGATGTAAATCGCATGTCCTCCGGGGGGCCAGAAGATCGGCACGCCGATGGTGCGCAGATGCTCTCCCAGGTACCCGGTCGAGCGGATCCGGTAGGCCATGTAGTCCTGATCCAGGATCTCTTCGAGCCCCTGGGCGATGGCAGCCAGGTCGCGCCCCGCAAGCCCTCCGTATGTGGGGAACCCTTCGGTCAGGACGAGGAGCGTGCCGGCCTTCTCCGCCCAGGAGGCATTGTTCATGGCAAGGAAGCCGCCGATGTTGGCGAATGCGTCCTTCTTGGCGCTCATGGTGCAGCCGTCTGCGTAGGAGAACATCTCCTGGGCGATGGACAGCAGCGACCGGTCCTGGTATCCGGCCTCACGCTGCTGGATGAAGTACGCGTTCTCTGCGAAGCGACAGGCATCGATGAAGAATGGGATGTTGCGGGAGCGCAGCAGGCTCGAGACGGCCCGGATATTCTCCATGGAGACCGGCTGGCCGCCGGATGCGTTGTTCGTGACCGTGATCATGCCCAGGGGAATCCGGTGTCCCTCACGCTCCAGGAGCTCCTCGAGCTTGCCGAGGTCCATGTTCCCCTTGAATGGCGCATCCAGATCGGGATCGAGCCCTTCGGCAGGCATCAGGTCCAGAGCCGAGGCACCGGCGTGCTCGATGTTGGCCCGCGTCGTGTCGAAGTGAGTGTTGTTGGGGATAATGTCGCCGGCCTTGGCCGCCACGGAGAAGAGAATCCGCTCCGAGGCGCGGCCCTGGTGGGTCGGCAGGACGTGCTCAAATCCCGTGATCTCCCGCACTTTCCGCTCGAAGTCGAAATAGGAGCGGCTGCCGGCGTAGGCCTCGTCACCGGAGATGAGCGCCGACCACTGGCGGTCGCTCATGCTCGAGGTACCGCTGTCCGTCAGAAAGTCCAGCAGCACGTCCTCGGAGCGAATGAGAAACGGGTTGAAGTGGGCTTCCCGGATGATCGGCACTCGCTCCTCTCGCGACGTCATCCGGATCCTCTCCACCATCTTGATCTTGAACGGCTCGATGATTGTCTTCAACGTCCGCACCTCCTAACGCGCGGCAAGTATTGAGGCGAGTGTCTTCCATGGGTCTGCGGACGAGTCCGCGGCACAGAGGCGGTGGAACACGGCGGCCACCTCGGGATGGCGGAACTGCCACCCGGAGTTGACGGAGTAGCCGAAGTCATTGTCGTCGATGGAACCGGTGAGCAGTCCATCTGCGACTGCCCGCCAGTAGAGGGGAGTCTCGGGGAAGAGCCGGAGCGACGTGTGGGGGGCATCCCCGCGCAGGCTAGGAAGATCGATGAGCCGCGCCCGCTCGATGTTCTGGCGAAGCTCTTCCAGCGTGGTCCATGGATCGAACAGGATGAACCCGAACGACTGCTCGATGCGAAGGTTGGGATGCGAGGCAGCAAGCTCGCGGATGGTGGTGCAGGCCCGGTGGATGTCGGCAAACGACAGACCCTTGTTGTAACGCTCGAGCACGGAATCCGCGAGGTTCTCGATGCCGAACTGGTAGAGGCGCACCACGTTTCTCCCTTCGAGCATGGAGAGTGCGGTCTCGAGCGGTCCCTTGTAGCGGGCCACGTGGTCGAGTCGTCCGGAGAGCAGCAGGTCCACCCCCTCCAGGGGCCTCGTGAGCACGAGGCGGGCGAAGTCCTCGGCAAAGCTCAGTGCATGCTCGTCGATGAGGATGAGCTTCTGCACCCCCGGGAATGCCGAGACCACGGAGTCAATCTGGCCTGCCAGCATCTCCCGCTTCAAGTCCCAGTCCAGGGCGCTGGCGGCAGGCCGCAGACAGAAGGTACATCCGCCGGCATGGACCTGGTCTGAGGGGCAACCGGGGGGCAGCAGGGGCCCCCGGGCATTCCGGTAGATGCATCCCCAATCCCCCGCAATATGCTTGCGGACCTCGAGCGGCCGGCCCGGTCCCATGCGGAAGAACGACCCGTAGTCGATGGGGCAGCGCGAGAAGATCTCGAACATCGGGTGCAGAGGGAATGCGGACGAATGGTCCCCGCCTGCACCGCGCCAGGAGAGGGCAGCGACCTGCTCCGGCCCGCGCGTTCCCTCGACCACCTCGGTCAGCTCGAGCAGCGCCAACGGATCGGGCTCGGACAGGACGTAGTCCACCCACGGACATCGGAGCAGAAGTCGGCTTCCGACGGCCACGATCAACGCCCCGGTTGCCTCCTTGATCCTCCGGGCCAGATCCTGACTCGGCAGATAGGAGAGCTGCACGATCCGGGGGGCGAAGTCGGACAGGAAGGAAACCAGCCCTTCGACCAGGTCCGCCTCGTCAAACCCCGGCATGGCGGTGCGCTCCGCCACCACAGCGAAGTGGCCAGCCTGGTTGAGCGCGCCCGCAGCCGCCGCATCGAACAGGTCGAAGAAATAGTTGTCCGGGGTCCGGACGTATCGGGCAAGAGCCACGCGCATCGTGCAACCGCCCTCCAGTCGGTCCGCAATTCCGTGTTCAGGAGATGGGGCTGACCTCGTGATCCCCGACATGGTCGAGGTAGTCCCGCCGAATCCCCATGCACTCCCCCTTTACCACGCACTCCCGGCACTTTTCAACGTGGGTGTTGGCCGTGATCCTCGATTCCGAGAGCCAGAACGTCGATTCCGGGGTCACCACCAGGATCCGCTCGCCCTGCACGTCCCAGAGGTGGTCCCAGTACCCGGGCAGCATGCACCGGGGAATGTGCCTCGACAGCACGGGAATACCCCGCCGACGACCGACCTCGAATGCCTCGAAGAGGTACGGTCGCATGATGCTCACCGGGACCAGGCTCTCCCGGGAGTCCCGGACCCGGTCCGTCAACGACATGAGCCAGAACACGAACCGCTCCACCCCCAGCTCGGCCCAGTGCTCAACCGTTTCCGGAAGCTCCCGGTACGTGTCGTTCTTCATGATCAGGTCGCCCACGACCAGGGCCTTGCGGGATACCAGGTTGGAGACTCCCTTGCGCACCAGGTCGAAGTATTCCTCCCTCCCCATGATCCGGGCATACATGGCACGGTTCCACCCCATGAGCGCCAGGTGGAACAGGTTGGCCCCCGCAGCCAGCAGTCTGTCCACGTACTCGGGGTACGCGTACATCAGCCCGTTTGACGAGATCTTTACCGTGGTGTAACCCAGCGTGCGGGCCAGCTTGACGAGCCGGGGCAGCTCCTTGCGGATGGTCGGCTCCCCGCCGCCGAACGCGGCCTCCTTGAGCCCCTCCAGCGCGCCCTTCTCCAGGGCCGCCGCAATGGCGGACGCATCGAGATTGTGCGACCTCATGTCCCGGGTGATGGTGCAGTAGTCGCACTGCACGTTGCACTCGTACCCCATGATGATGTCGATCAATCCTGCACCTCCGCAAAGTCATAGCGGCCATCGCAGGCAACCCGGTACAGGCAGCCCCGGCAGGAATCGTCATATCGCCTGGTCCTGGCCAGGTAGCGATACAGGTTCACCTCCTCCCGGGTGACGAAGACCATGGTCCTGGACAGCTTGCCGAGGTCCTGGGCCACGTAGTCCTCGAGACCGGGAAGGTGACAATAGGGAAGGTTCACGACCTGGAACGCCATCCGGTCCCGCCACCGCTCGATGACCCTGCGGACCACCTCTGCAGCCCGGTCCGGGTCGGGGACTAGCGCTGCGGCGGCCCGCCCGAACGGAGTCAGGAACTGGATGTTGAGCCTCGGGACCGACAGGCCGGCCAGCAGCTCCGCCAGGGCTTCGAGCTGCTCGAAGTTGTGCGTGCTCAGCGTCGTGTTCACGCCGAAGTCCATCGACTTGGGGGCCAGGCGCATGACGTTCCGGATTCCCTGGACCGTCTCGGCAAAGCTCCCCGGGGCCCCCGTGATTCTCTCGTGGGTTTCGGCGCTGGCTCCGTGCAGCGAGATGAGAAGCCCGGTCAGCCCCGATCCGAGCAGGGCCTTTGTGAAATCCTCGTAGGAGAGGCGCCGGCCATTGGTCGTGACGTTGATCGGAGAAAACCCCTTCTGCGCCGCCCGCCGGATGATGTCGAACAGGTGCGGATGAAGGGTCGGCTCTCCCCCGTCCAGGTCGAGCTGGGAAATCCCCTCGTTCCAGTGTCGGTCCAGGATCGCATGGATCTCCTCGACTGGAAGATCCTCCTGGCTCCGGTTTCCCACCGCACAGAACTCGCAGTGATTGTTGCAGCGGTAGGTGACGTTGACGATGACCTTGGCCGTCCGGGCCTGCCGCCCGCGGGCAGCCAGGAGGCGCACGGCCCGGACCAGCCCGTCCCGTTCGACCCCCTCGGGAACCCAGGTGGGCTCGTGCTGCATGCGACCGGCCCGATGCCCGCCCCCGTGCTGCCCCTCGAGCCGCGTCCCGGGGAGCGGAGTGGCAAACTGCACCAGCGGCCGGGCCCCGAGCTCATCCAGGAGCTCCCGGGCGGCCTGGAGCGTCTCCTGAACCTCATCCCGGGTCTCGGTCGGGAAACCCACCATCCAGTGCACGTACAGCGGGAGCGATTCCTCCGCACACCACTCGGCCACCCTGCGGATGTGCTCCAGCTTCACCGTCTTGTCGACCAGCTCCCTTCGGACCCGCTCCGAAGCGCTCTCGGCGGACACGGTCAGCTCTCCGGCCACCCTGCCCAACGCTGCCACGTTCTCCCGGGTGAGCAGGTCGGCCCGAAGACCGTTCGGGAAGAGCAGCTTCAAGCCCGCGGCCTCTACCGCCGCCAGGAGCTCGCCAAAATCCCGCCGCACGTTGGCAGCGTCATCCAGGACGAAGAGCTGTGTAGCCCCGGCCTCACGGGCCCGTGCGAGCAGAGTCTCGGCGACCTCCAGCGGTACCGCGCGGTAATCCTGGGAGGGATTCGAGCAGAACGAGCACGCAAACGGGCACCCCCGGGAGAAATGGGCCGGCAGAGTACCTCCGTCCACCGCGTACTGTGACAGCCGGGGAAGCCGGCCCACCCGGTCGAGGAATGCCCTCGTCCCCTCCAGCCACGCTTCGGAGAAGTGCGGGGCTGACACCCGAGCCAGCTCGTCGGCATTCCAGCGCTCCCCCTCGACCAGAAAACCGGTCGCCGCAGCAACGCCATCCGTCCCCTCCCGGAGCCGCATGCCGGTCTCCAGCGAAGCTCCGCCACCGGCAGCGTCAACCTTCGAGGCCCACCGGCGAACCAGCGCAGGCACGGTCCGTTCCCCTTCCAGGGTCACGAATCCGTCCAGCTCGGGATACTCCCGGGCCAGCCGGGCTCCATCCGGAGTCAGCCGGTGCATTCCCCCGGTGTAGAGCTCCGCACCAAGAATCAATGCGGTCGGGCGCCACTGCCGCATCCGCCTCAACAGGTGGGCCAGCCCTTCGCTTCTCGATCCCAGTGAGAACGGGGAGAAATGTAGGACCGCGACGTCGAATTCGGCATCCCGAAGCGGCTCGAGCAGGGAGACGTGGGGGACCCCGAACAACCCCCGGCCGTGTCGGAGTGGGAAGTAGTCGGCCCCCTGGACCGCCAGGGCATCGAGCACGTGCACCCGGTGGCCGTCACGCTCGAGCGCTTCGGCCAGATACCAGCACGGCAGGCCCGTGAAATGCGGATAGTCGATGAACTCCGCATCGACCTCCTGCGGCGGGTTGAGAACCAGGATCTTGAGGTGCTCGCTCATCCTTCCCCCCGGGGAATACTATCAAGCGAAAGCGGCGGAGGCAAAGGCGGGGATCACTCGGTGTTGGCAATGGTGACGGTTCCGAGACGGACCCGCTGGAGCGAATCGACCTCGAGCCCTTCGGCCTGCACCTGGACCGGCTTGCGGCCGTCGGCGATCCCCAGCCAGACGCCGTACGTGCCCGGCTTGGTTCGGTGCATGTCGATGTGGATCGTGTGCCGATCCACGACAAACTCCCCTTCCCGCCAGTCGCCGAGCGGATAGAGGCCGCCGATGGGGACGTGGTCGCCGTCCACTTCCGCCCCGCCCTCCTGGAGCAGCTTGACCGTCAGCCGCCAGCCTGCCGGGAGCTTGTCGACGGCCTGGAACAGATAGGTCATCTCGACGGTACCCGCCAGCTTGACGTCCATCCGGGTCCGGTTGATGCCGAGAAGCTCCAGCTTCCCGCCAAAGGTCGCGGACAGAGCACTGTCCATGGCCGGCCGCTCGAAGCTCAGCCAGCGGCTCGCCTTGGCCCTTCGTTCTTCCAGCGTGAGCCCGGTCTGGACGAGCCCCCGCTTGACCTTGACCCGGGCCACCTCGACCCGGTGGTCATCCACCGGAGCCTCCGTGGTGGCAGGCAGCCGCTTCTTGCTCTGCTTGTCCCAGAACCCGATGAGCAGGCGGGCCTCCCCCCCCTTCCAGGTTCCCGGAACATGGATCACGTGCTCGTCCACGTAGTACTTGCCCGGTTCCCACTTCTCCATGGGCCAGGCACCTCGCCCCGGCACGTGATCCGCGTTGAAGAACTTCTCGCCGGCCAGGTTGAAGTGCACGAAGAAGGCCGTCGATGCAGGCAGCTCACCCAGACTCTGGAATACATAGCGGACCTGGATGTCCTCGCCGGCCCGAATCGTCTTGGGCGTCACGTCGCATCCGACCAGCCGGATCTTGCCCCCGAAGTCGGCCTCGACCCGGTTGGCCACCTCCGGCTCCGTCTCAGAGACGACCCCTTCGGTCAGCTTCTGCCCCCAGTCCTCGTACTGCTGGTTCACCACCCGGTGCCAACGCAGCATCGCCTCTTCCTTCTGCTTGAGGAGGTCGGCCTGGTACGGACCGGTGAACGCCAGGTTGTTCAGGTCGAACGGGTCGTCGGTGACGTCGTAGACCTCCATGGGCCGGAGCCCATAGTGGTAGATGTACTTGATGGGCCCTTCCCGGAGCGCGAGGCAGCGGCGCTTGAACCAGCAGGAGGAGAAGAGCTGCCGCCCCTCAGGCGGGGGCTGGAGGAGGCTCTGGCCCAGCAACTCCCCCTTCTTGAGCTCGAGCCCGGCGAGCTCGACAATGGTGGGCACCAGGTCGAGGTGCGAGCGTTGGCCCGTGATCCGTCCCGGACCTCCCAGGTGCTTCGGGTTATAAATGATCCCTGCGGCGTGCAGCCCTTCCTGCCACAGGATCAGATCATGCTGACGCCGACCGTGCTCGCTGAACGCCTCGCCGTGATCGCCGACGATGACGAAGACCGTGTCCTCGAGCTTCCCCATCCGTTCGAGCTCGTTGTACACGTCCCGCAGGAACTCGTCGGTGTAGCGGACGCAGTTGTAGTAGTTGCACTGGTCCTTGTCCTCCGTGGGATAGTCCACGTAGGGGTAGGACTGGGGCGGGACGTAGTTGTGGTGGCTGGTCAGGGTCAGGTAGGTCAGGAAGAACGGCTGGTCCTTCACGGAAGCGACCCAGTCCATGGAGGGCTTGAGCATCATGCGCTCTTCCCGGCCGAAGTAGTTGGTCTCCTCGAACCCTTCCCACGGCATGTCGTCGAGCAGTCGAATGGTCTCGAAGCCCATGTTGGCGATGAGCTGGCTGCGGTGCTCGAAGTTCGCCACGGGGGAGAAGAACCCGGTCCGGTAGCCCTGGCTGCGCAGGATGTGAGCCATGCAGCGGCGGGGCAGGATGTCGGGCGTGGTCTCGTACGGCTCCGTATCGAGGTAGGGATAGATGCCGCAGATGGCGGAGACGATGGCCTTGGTCGTGTGGGGCACCACGGCGTTCTGGTGCTCGATGACCCACCCCTTCTGGGCCAGCTCGGCCAGGAAGGGAGTGGTCCCGAGCCCCGGATTGTAGATATCGGAGGCCTTGAAGGTCAGCGACTCGAACAGCACGAACACGATGTTCAGACGGGGCCGTTGCGTGGCTGCGGCCACCTCGATGCCGCTGTCCAGCCGCTCGGATGCAGCGATCTCCAGCCGCTCCTCGGGGAGCACGCGCTCCTCGACGAAGTCCTTGGCCATGTCCACCACGACACACTGGGAAATCGCCATGGCCGAGCCCTGCGGCGGCGGAATCAGAAAGCCCACCAGGAAGAGAACAGCCAGCGCCCCCAGTGCTGCGGCCGACCGCATCGGCGTCAACGGCGTCATCCGGTCCAGCCGACGGCGCACCCGGGGAAGAAGCGGCACCACGATGAGGGCGAGCCACAGCAGCAGCGGCACGAAGACCAGCAGGATTCGGGCAAAGGACAGCTCGCTGTTCACCAGGCGAGAGGTCGACCCCAGGTTGCGCAGCCAGAAATCCAGGCTGCTGTAAGAAAACGTCGCACCGGTCGCACGAAAGAACCCATGGCTCACCCCGGTAATGAACAGAGTCACCAGCATGGTCAGGTGAAACAGTGCACCGACCAGGACCGCCCATACCCGTCTCAGGAGGGATAACGACGACGCGAACACACCCGCCATGGCCGCCGCAAACGCGACGTCGGCAGCCCAGCAGCGGAGGAACTCCCCGAGCGAGAAGCCTCCGGTCACGGCCACCAGCTCCAACCCCTTGAACAGCGCCGTCTCCACCAGGAAGAGCAGGAGCACCGGGATGACCAGGAGCAATGCGTGCCATGACAACCTGCCCCGGGGGCTCGCAGTCCTGGCGCTATCGGGCGTTGAGGTCGGATTGCCCACGGATTCCTCCATTGAGGGCCGACGCTGGCGGCGCAGGTGCGGAAAGCCCAGAATCCGCTCCCCGACTCAGTCCGACCAGTCCTCGGCTGCCGCGGAGTAGGCGGCGGAAACGTACTGCACCATCGAAGCGGCAGTCACAAGAAGCACGATCCACGACAGAGCGAGCCGCGGCCACTCCCCCGTATGGGACCAGTAGTAGGGACCCAGCACAAGCAGAAACGCCCCCACTCCCTGGAACCAGGCCTTCACCTTGCCGCTCATGTTGGCGGCCACGGAGCGCCCTTTCTTGGACAGCGTGATGCGACAGTAGGCCACGGTCACGTCCCGTATCGCCATCACGAGCGGCACCGCGGGCAGAACCAGCCCGGCCATGGCCATCCCCCAATAGACCACGATGCGCGACACGCTGTCCGCATACGGATCCAGCATGGCCCCCCACTCGGTCACCGCCTTGAGCTGCCTCGCCAGGAAGCCGTCCGCCATGTCGGTGATCTCGATGAGAGCCAGGACCGCCAACGAGGCAGCAAGTGTCGGCAACGTCTGGTCCGGAATCAACAGAAGCAGAGCGAACACGACGGCCAGAGGCCCTCTGGACAACGTGAGCAACAGGATGCGCAGCACGTTGCCCCGTATCTCTTTCGGGATGCGCTGAAGCTTCATCCCCACCCTCCCAATCGAAGGCCGTCTACTCCCACGGCCTGCCCCACCTGGCCGGACGGCACCGCCGGCCACCTGGCACCGCCAGGGGGACTTCGGGATTAGTACACCAATCGGCACTGGATTGGCAAGGAATCCGCCAAAAGAGTGCGCCCCGCCTCAGGCCCCCGGCACGGCCTCCTCTTTGCCCGCCCGCTCGATCACTTCGCGGGAGAACTCCCCGAGGAACAGGTACGCCACCAGAACCCGGAACATCACGAACCCGAAGATCGAGGTGGTCGAGAACGCGTCGATCACTCCGTCAGTCCCGCTGGCCGGGCCCTTCACGTACGACCTGTAGAAATGCCGCATCACGAGCTGCGGCGCTCCCAATCCGGATACCGAGATCGGAATGATCTGGATGAAGGTGAGCAACGGCATGTACACCAGCAGCCGGACCACCGGGATCTCCACACCGAACAGCCGCAGAAACAGGTACTGCGACCCGATGTAGAGCAGCAGGAAGAGCATGCGCAGGGCGGTCAGGACCAGCACGTCCCCCACCTTCGCCTCGGCCAGCGGACGCAGAAGATCCAGCCGCAGCACCCGGGAGATCACCGGAAGCCTGATGTCGAAACGGCACGTCACCAGCAGCAGCCAGAAGCCGCCGATCCCTCCGGCCACCGCCCCCCACGCCACCGTCAGCTCTCCCGCAGACAGGAACTCAGCCCCCAGATTCGTGAGCAACCCGATGAGCAGCAGCACGCACAGGGCATGGATGTCCACCAGGTTCAGGAAGAAGAGAGCTCCCAGCGACTTCCAGAACGGAGCTTTTCGGCTCCGCTGGAGGTAGAATGCCATCCCCACGAGCGCGGCGTTGTAGTTCAGGATATTGAGGAAGTAGGAAGTGGCCTTGATCGGCAGTGCTTCGCGGAATCCGACCGGCAGTACGAACCGAGAAAAGACCCGCCCCACACAGTAGCTGTCGGCCAGGAACGTGAGCATCGTGCCGGCAAATGCGACGGCGAGCGCGGCCAGGATGCTGACCTCGGACAGGGCATGACCGACGGCATCGATATCGGTCGTCCAGGCGAGGTAGCCCAGCAGCAGAACGGTACCGGCCCACGGCAACACTTTCCTGAGCGTCTTCCCCAACTTTCCGGGCTGCCGGGCCGACACGGGCGCCTCCGGTTGAAATCGGCCCCGAGCATGATAGAATCCGCCCCGGATGTCAACACGGGCAGGGACCGAGGACCACCGCCCCGGTTCGTCTGCCGCCCGAGTCTTCCGGCGGTGGTGTGCTGGTTCCCCATGGCTGCCCCGGATTCCCGTTCCGTTGCCCTCTCCCTGCTGGATGCCGTCCGCCGGCAGGACACGCTTCTCACCGCGGCTCTGCGGCACGAGCTGTTCCGGCATGACCTCGACCCGAGGACCAGCGCTTCGGCCAACCGGGCCGCACTGGGGACGCTGCGCCATCGCCGCCTGCTCGATGCGCTCCTCGCACCGCTGGCGGAGCGGGGCCTCCCCCACAAGGATGAGCGTCTCCTCGACCTCCTCCGGCTGGCCATGCACGAGCTGCTCTTCATGGATTCCGTTCCCGACTACGCCACGCTCAACAGCTACGTGACGCTGGCCCGCAAGACCAAGGGCCCCCGCGTCGCCGGATTCGTCAACGCCCTCCTGCGCAAAGCGGCTGCCCGAGGCAGGGAGGCGCTCCTGGCGGACGCCGCAGCCCTCCCCCCTGCGGACCGCCTCTCCTACCCGGACCATGTTCTGGCAGCGGCCCAGGGCGCATTCGGCCCGCAGACCCCGGAGCAGCTCGAATGGATGAATCGGCCGGCCCCCATCGGGCTCACCGTGCACACCGGGCGGACCGACCGCAATGCGCTGTCCTCCGCTCTGCGACAGGCAGGCCTCCATCCGGCCGCAGTGGACTTCGCTCCAGCCGGCTTGGTGCTGCCGCCGGACGAGCCCCCCTACCAGACGCTCCAGTTCGTGCAGGGTATGTTCTGGCCGCAGGATCCGGCCTCCCAGATGGTGACACGCCTGGCACTCGCCTCCAGTCGTACCACCCCAATGACCCCGCAACGACGAGTCCTCGACGCCTGTGCCGGCAACGGCACCAAGAGCCTGGGGCTGGCCCTGGCCTCACCGCCCGGGACCGAGATCGTGGCGCTCGACCTCTCCGAGGCCCGCATCCGCCTGCTGCGGCAACGCCTGGAGGAGCTCGAGATCCAGAACGTCACGCCGGTGGTCAGCGACCTCATGAAAGCCCCCTATCCTCCCGGCTCCTTTCACACGGTGCTGGTCGATGCCCCCTGCTCCGGCCTGGGGACCGTCCGCCGCCATCCCGAGCTGAAATGGCGCAGGACCGAGGGGGACATTCTGGCCAACTCAGACCTCCAGGCCCGCCTGATCGCGGCGGCCGCAGCGCTCGTGGCACCGGGAGGAATCCTGGTCTACACGGTCTGCACGTTCACTCCCCAGGAAACGTCCGGTGTGACCGGCCCGTTCCTGGCTGCCCACCCGGAATTCCGGCTGGTCCCCACCTCGGAGCTTGCAGCGGTCGGGGTCGCGATGCCGGAAACGGTGCTGCTTTCCGCCACCCCCACCCTCCCGGCGCACCGGCCCGGGACTCTATTTCTGCCTCCGTCGCTCTTCGACAGCGACTGCTTCTTTGCGGCAGTGTTCGAGAAGACCGGAGCGGATTGACCCGCACTGCCCCATGATGTAGCATTCGAGGGCGCAGCACCCGGAGGAAGCTTGAGAAGAGAGGATCGTGAGTCGCTCCGGACCTCGCTCCCGGCAGCCCTGCCTGCCTGGTTGCTTCTGGCGACGGCCCTCGCCTGCGGGAACGGTACGCAGTCCGATTCCTTGCACGACGGTGCCGGCGATGCCCGGTTCGTAGAGGCCGTTCCGCTCTCCGACAGGATTGCGACGGACCCTGCATCGGCCGAGGGGGGGGCGCTGGAGGCCGCGGGCGACCCCGGACCGGAGACTTCCGCCTGCACCCCGGGAATCGAGTACACGCCACATGCCATCCTCGACTTGAAGCTTCAGTCGGGCGAGGCCGCCAACGTCGCCGATCCCTGCGTTCTGAAGCTCAAGGACAGCTGGTACCTCTATGCCACCGGCACGATCCCCGGGGTGCCGCTCTGGGTCTCCCAGGACCTGGTCGACTGGGAGCCGAAAGCCCCGGTCTGGAACCCCACGTCGGGCACGTGGAACGCTTTGGGGCAGATGTGGGCACCGCACGTCCAGGCCGCCCCGGACGGATACTACCTCTACTACACGGCCAACAAGCAGGTTGGGGTCGCCTTTGCGGCTTCCCCCGAGGGGCCGTTCGAAGAGGTCTACGACCACCCGCTGGTCGGCGGGGGCTACGGCGGCATCGGCAACGGGGTCTTCGAGCAGCGGGACAAGGGATTTCCCGCACTCGACTTCGACGAGTTCTCGATCGACGCGTTCGTGTTGGCTGCCTCGGACGGCTCGCTGACCCTGTACGCCACGAGCTACAACCCGATGAGCATGATCGTCGCGATACCCATGTCCGACTACGCCACCGTGGTCCCCGAGAATGCCAGGGTCGTTGTCGAGCCCGCTCCGTCAGGCTGGGAGTTCCTGGTGACCGAGGGTCCCTGGGTCGTGGAGGTCGCGGACAGCATCGTCCTCATGTACTCGGGCAACTCGGCCGACTCGAACGACTACGCCCTGGGGATTGCAGTTGCCGACAATCCCCTCGGGCCATTTGAGAAGGCTGCATCCAACCCGTTCCTCAAGGCGGTTCCGGACAAGGGCTTCTTCGGTCCGGGCCACCATTCCGTGGCCCCCGGGGCCTGCAACGATCGACTGATGTTCTACCACACCAAGGTGACTCAGGCCCAAGGCTGGGAGCGCCGGATCCGGTACACGCCGATTGCGTTCTCCGGGACCGAGGTCGTGCTGCCCCCTCTGCCCTGAGCGCAACGCCCCCTGCCGACGAGCCGAGCCCGGGAAGTTTGCGCGACGCTGATTTGTTCGTACAATGGCGCTCGTGGAGGAGGGGGACTTGAAGTCGTCTGCCGCAATTGCCGTGCTCGGGATCGTGCTGGTGCTCCTGCCCGGGGTCGCCAGCGCCGATTTCTATGTGTGCTTCAAAGGGGGCAAGGAGACCTGGACCAACCGCCTCATGCCCGGCCAGAAGTGCCGCCTCGTCATGCGGACCGACCCGGTATCGTCCTCCAAGGGAAGCTCCGGCGGAAGCTCCGGCGGTACATCGCCCAAGCAGACGTGGAAGCCGCCCAAGACCGCCACCCTGCCGATTCCCGCCCCCGAGTCCGCCAGGCCCGAAGTCGACAGCACCATCCAGGAAGCGGCCCAGCGGTACGACATCCCGGAACCGTTCATCCGGGCCGTCATCGAGGTCGAGTCCAACTACAAGCCCCGCGCCCTCTCCTACAAGGGGGCCATGGGCCTCATGCAGCTCATGCCCGGGACCGCTGCCGACATGGGGGTCACCGACCCGTACGACCCCTACCAGAACATCATGGGCGGAACCCGCTTCCTCCGAATCCTCGCCAACCGGTTCAACGGTGACATTCCCAAGGTCCTGGCAGCGTACCACGCAGGCGGAAGCTCCGTCGCCACGGCCGAAGGCATCCCGTACCAGGGGACCGACGGTTACGTGCGCAGAGTCCTGGACCACTACTACAGGCTGAAAGAAGAGAAGCAGTGAGCCGCTTGCCACGCCGGAGCCGAGGCGGAGACGGGTGGGCCGGAGGCTCATGGCGCTCAGGCACGTGCAGGGGGCACGGATGCCTCGTCTTTCGAGCCTCGTCTTTCGAGCTTCACTTCCTTCCCCCTCTGCCCTATACTGCGCCCCGGCAGTTGGGAGGTTGGACGTGAGACACTCTGAACCTGAATCGACGGCAGGCAGGCTTGCGGCGGCGCTTCCCGCCTTCTTCCTCATCCTGCTGGGCCTGGGTGGAAGCTGCGATGTCGAAGACAACCACGTCCTCGACTGGATGAAGTCCGAGTGCCTGGACTGCAAGGCGGCCGAAGACCTCCTGCTCTGCAGTGACGGCGAAGACAACGACGAGGACGGGCTGACCGACTGCCTCGATGCCGACTGCGAAGGCATCGGCTGCTGCGCTCGACTCGGCAACGAAGACGTGGACGAGCTCTGCAACGACGGGTGCGACAACGACGGCGACGGCTACACCGACTGCTTCGACCACTCCTGCTCCAAGACCACGGCAGTCAAGGTATGCAAGAGCGCGGTCAAGGAGCCCGAAGACACCCCGGAGGCCTGCTCGGACGGTATCGACAACGACTGGAACGGCTACTTCGACTGCGACGACTTCTCCTGCTCGACCTCGACCAAGGTCCCGTTCTGCGAAGGCAACGACACGACCTGCGTCGACGGCATCGACAACGACGGCGACGGCTTCGTGGATTGCGGCGACTACTCCTGCTCGCAGAACAAGAACGTCACGGTCTGCACGAAATAGCGCACCCCGATTCTCGACTCCCGGACAGCATCCTCGACGGCTCCGGCAAGCCCGCAGGTACTCAGCGGCTTCCCCCTCCGGCATCGTCGGCCTGCCGGCCGAGCTTGGCAATGACCCCATCGAGTTCGGTGGCGCGGGTGTCACTTTTCTGACGCCAGGGGGAGTTGAACCGGTAGGTGTCACACATGGATACGTTCTTGCGGTGGATGTCCGCGGCTTTCTGGAGGAACGGGACCACCTTCAGGTTGAGCTCCTCCGTGTACACCTGGAGCTCCAGCTCGGTGAGATCGGGCGGCACCTCGGCATTGAGCGTGTCGAACGCGAACGTCTCGTACAGGGCCGCCACCTGGTAGCCGGCGCGGGGGGACCACGCACCGCTGCGGGCCCGCACGCACTCGAGATAGTGCTCCTCAGCCTGACGGAGCAGCGCCAGCTTGTCCGACATGTCCATGGTCATCCGCTCCACGGGCATGAGCAGCTTGATGCGCTCGAACTGGACACGGAAGACCTCGCCCAGGCGGAAGCTGGCCTGCGCCACCAGGTTGTCCCCGTGCTGAGCCTGGAGCGACAGGAACGTCAGCAGCAGGTGCTGTGCAGTCCGGGCCTGGTGCTCCGCTTCGGGGATGTCTTCCCGGTTCTGGGCGGCTGCCGCCAGGAAGAGGCGCACCTTGGCCTCCCAATCCGGAGCCAACCCCTCCTGCAGCAACAGCTCCCCGTCGGCCTTGACCTTGTCCCACTCTCCCCGCCCCGCCAGCGCTTCGACCTGGAGGACCCGAACCTGCAGGACATCCTGCGGCGACAGCCCCCGCTTCTTAGCGTTTTCCAATGCGGCCAGCGCATCCCCCGGCTTGTCCATGGCCAGCTCGCACAGGGCGAGATTGAACCAGGCCGCCGCTTCGGCGTCGGTTCCTGCGGCATCGCGGGCGACCATCTGATACAGCTTGCGGGCTTCCGGGATGCGGCCCTCCCGCATGAGCCCTTCGGCCTTCGCAAAGATTTCCTCGGCATCGTAGTCCTTCACCACGGTCTTGTCCCCCTTGTGCAGGATGGTGAAGAACATCGGCTCGAGCTCGATGACCTGGGGCTTCACGTCGTCCGGGGACCTGGGGCAGCCTGCGAGCAAGGGAATGACCAGGGCCAGCAGAGGTAACCGGGAGCTATTCATCATGCAACCTCCTATGCGGTGCGGCTCGAAGGAACCCTGACGGCCCGGGCACCGGACCTGCACGGCCCGCGATGCCCGACGACGCCGGGCCCGGCTACCGGACGTGCAACAGCCCGGCAACGTGAGCGGCGAGCCCGGACAACGGTACCGTCTCCTGGGTTCCCGAACGCAACGACTTGACCGCGGCCGTCGAGGTCGCAAGCTCCTGCTCCCCCAGCACCACGATCACCGGGATCCCGGCCTTGTCCGCATACTCGATCTGCTTCTTCACCCGGGCCGGCTCGGGGTACAGCTCCACCCCTTTCCCGGCCAGGTTCCTCCTCAACTCGGCTGCCACGCCGGCTGCCTTGACCTCGGTCCCCTCCATGCAGCAGACCAGCACCGAGGTAACCCCACCCCCGGAAGCCATCCCCTGCGAAGAAAGAGCCGCCACGAGCCGATCGATCCCCAGGGAGATCCCAACCGCCGGAATCTCACGACCGGCAAACGTGCCCAGGAGCTGATCGTACCGCCCGCCGCTCATCACGCTTCCAACCCCGAACTGCGGCGGCAGGAAGGTTTCGTAAACGATGCCCGTGTAGTAGTCCAACCCTCGGGCCACGGACGGACAGAACCACACCGGAGCCCCCGGATGGGCTGCCTCGACGACCCGCAGCACGCGGGTCAGGCGCTCCACGGCCGCTGCCGCCCTGGGGTGCCCGCCCGCCAGCTCGAGGCTCCGTGCCAGCCGCTCCTCGTTGCTCCCCGTCACCTGAGACAGACCGGCCAGCGTCTCCACCTGGTGCGAATCCATCCCCTCGGCTGCCAGCTGGACCGCCATCTCGTCCCGCGTGATCTTGTCGACCTTGTCGAGCACACGCAGGACCGGAACGACTTTCTCCTTCGGGATCGAGAGCGACTCGAGCAGCCCATCCAGGAATGCCCGGTGATTCACCTGAACCCGGAAGTCCGACAACCCCAGCGCACTGAGCACCGCACAGTCCACCAGGATGCACTCGGCATCGGCCTGCGGCGAATCGATGCCGACCAGGTCCACGTCGCACTGGTAGAACTCCCGGAACCGCCCCTTCTGCGGCCGCTCGGCACGCCAGACCGGAGCAATGTGATACCGCCGGAACGGGAAGCGCAGGTTCGGGTTCATGCCCACGAAACGCGCCAGGGGAACGGTGAGATCGTACCGCAACGCCACCATCCGCCCCCCCTGGTCCTCGAACTTGTAGAGCAGCTTCTCCCCCTCGTCCCCATACTTGCCCAGCAGCAGCTCGGCATACTCCAGGGCCGGGGTGTGCAGCGGCATGTATCCGAACGACTCGAACACCGCCCGCACCTTGTCCAGCATTCCCTGGCGAACGACCATTTCCTCCGGAGCATAGTCCCGGAATCCCTTGAGAACCTGTGGCTTCATGTCATCTCACCCGCGTTGCCTGTTTCGACTGCGACTACGATTACGATTGCGATGCCGATGCCGATTTCGATGAGGCGGGCCCGGAATCCCAAATCCCCATCCTCCCCGCCAGCTCTCCGATGAACCGTTTGAACCGCTCCCGCTTGCGAGCGAGCGGAACATGGAGATCCTTCTGTGCGGCCAGTGGGGCAGGAAGGCGGTCCCCCGCCAGCTCCATCAGGTCCACCGCATGGAACTCCAACGCGACGAACGGTTCCTTCTCGAGCGAGGCCAGCATGTAGCGGAACAGCGGCTCGGGAGCCGTCGACAGCGACGTTCCGAGCACCGGCAGCCGCAGAATCGGAGTTGCCGCGCAGGGAAGAACGGTCAGTCCGTTGCGCGGATAGGGCCGCCTCGGCCCCAGGAAGCCGGCCGGATTGCCCCAGATCGAGCCGCTCTTCTTCCCCCGCACCGCCATGCTTGCCAGCACGGCATATTTCACCATCAGGTAAGGGTACGAGGGCATCGGGCTCGAATCGAAGCGATAGCCCAGCTCCGCCAGAATCGCATACTCCCGCGATGTCATGTTGTACCCCGGGGCCCGGAAAATGATGGGGGCCGACCCGACCCCCGTGCGAATCGCCTCGTGCCCCCCGAAAATCTCTTCCCGGGCCTCCCGGTCTGAAAGCCGGATCAAACGGTACGGATGCGACCAGGTGTGATTGCCCAGGCCATGCCCGGCGGCGACGGCCTGCTTCGCCACGGCCAGCGCCTTCGGGTCGGAAAGGTCCTGGCCCACGGTAAACAACGTTGCCGGAATGCCCAGCTCACCGAACAGATCGAGGAAGCGGGTCACGCCCAGCTCCCAGGTCAGGGCCGCCAGGCCGGTGGTAGCAGGCGATGACGCCGGCTCTCCTGCCTCGCTTCTCGTGCCCGTGCCCGTGCCCCAGCCCGTGCCCGTCTCTCTCCCAACCCCCAGCCCCGAACCCCCACCCCCCTTCCCATACAGCGACAGGTACAGGTCCAGCGAATCGACATCGACCGACACGAACAGGCCGGAAGGCCCCATGCGGCTACCCCTTGACCCGGATGGCGATGAACAGCTTGGCCAGGTTCCTCAGCACGTTGGGGACGCGCTTGAAGAGGTTGATGGCCGGCTTGCGCTTCTCCACGATCTCCACGGGAAGCTCGATGACCCGGTACTGGTCCCGCTCGGCCCGGATCACGAACTCCGACGCGAACAGATCCTTGTCCACGATGCAGCGATGGACGACCGGCAGGAGACGCTCTCGGTGGAAAGCCTTGAGCCCGTGTGTATCGGTACCCTTGAAGCCGAGCGACAGGCGCAGCATCGTCGTGATCGTGAGACTCGCCACGTGCCGCAGGAACGGACGCTTGTCCTGCGACTGCGAGTGCAGCTTCGAGCCGACGACGAAATCGCACTGGTCGAAGACCAGAGCCTCGAGCGATCGGCGGTAGAAGCCGACGTCGAGGATGTCGATCTCGTCGCAGATGACGAACTTTCCACGGGCTTCCAGGATCCCCATCCGCATGGCGGCACCGTAGTTCGGTTCCGGGTGGTGGAGCAGGCGGACGTGAGGGAACTTGCGCTCCAGCGCCATTGCGACTTCCCGGGTCTTGTCCCGGCTCCCGTTTTCGCACACGAGGATCTCGTACGGGAAGTCGAACTCGGCCATGCGGGCCACCAGCTCGACGACGCTTCCGAAGACGAGCGCCTCCTCGTTGTACACGGGGATGACAACGGAAACCAGGGGGGCCTGGCCGGCCTGGGCATCTCCACGAATCGGGAGAGCCGACGCAGTCCCCTCCGTCCTGCCCTGAGCGCCTCCTGCCTCCGGCTTGCCCTCCGCCTGCGACTTCTTCTTCCTGGTCATCGGGTTACTCCCTACCTATTGCGTGCGCAGGGCGAGGGCGGTATCCCGTCCCTCCACCAACGCATCTTCCATCGAATTGTAAACCCAACCCCCATAACGGCCGATGCTCGAAATCCCGGCCTGCCCGAGCCACCCCATCACCGTGCAGCGGGCCTGCTCGTAGGCCCCGTCGTAAAGGACGTAGGCGTACGGAATCTGCCGGATGCGCCAGACTTCGACATCGCCCCTTCCAACCGTCGTGCCCAGCGAGTCGAGCACTTCCAGCACCGACATCAGCGCCTCATCTTGGTCGAACTCGACGCCGTTGGACAGCTCCACGTACAGGCTGGAGCATCCCTCCGGCGCCATGTAGGGCAGAGCGTTGGAATAACAGCCGAGCCGATAGGCCGGAATTCGAGGGTCTGGCAGGTAGAGCCAATGCTGGCCGGCCAGAACCCGGCCCCGGACTCCCAGGTCGTAGTAGGTCACCGAGGCCGCGCGCAAACGACTTCCGGCGTCGGCCACGTCGGACGGAACCCCCAGCGTCATGCCGATGAGCTCTTTGAGCGGTGCCGTGGAAACCAGCCGGCGGTAACCGTAGCGACGCCCGTCCGCGCACTCGACCCACCGTTCAGTCGGGTGAACAGCAACCACCCGGCTCCCGTTCCGGACCCGGGATGCGACCAACGCCTCGAGGGCGGAGGTGAAGGCTCCGATGCCCCCTTCGAGCGGATAGGAAAACGTGGCGTTGTATCCCGTCTTCTCGTTGCGGTCAGTCTGCGAGCCGTCGAGAATCTGCTGGAAGTTCGGGACGGGAACGAATCGCTGGCACCAGGCGTGGGAGATCTCGTTGGGAGGGACTCCCCACAGCTTCTGGTTGTAGGGAAACATGAATTCCCGAGCGATCCCCGCACCGAAGTGGTGGAGCACGTAGTCGCCGAACGGTCCCGGCTCCGGGGCCCCCGACTGGCGTCGGAGATGAGCCTCCCTGGCCCCCTCCAGGCAATCGTTCTTCACGTCCTCGGGAAGATCTTTGAGATTGGACTGGAACGGATAGGCAACCAGCCTCCCATGCGCCAGGATCCGGCTCTTGCGGACCACCTGATCCATGGGCACGAGGCCCGCGAAGCGCTCCTTGACGTCCGGATCGCGCAGGTGGAGCCAATGCCCGGTCACATCGAATCCATACCCTTTCTCGAAACGAGTCACGCAGAGTCCCCCGGCCCGGTCCGCCCCTTCCAGCACCAGGTGCTCTCCCGCCCCCAGGTGGAAGGCGGTCGACATGCCCGCCAGTCCGGCTCCGATGATGATCGTCTCTACACGCTCCACGGCCCCCCCCGAAATCGGGCCGAATCATAGCCCGCACCCCCCTGGATGTCAAACGTGTAGGGCCATTTGACAGGGCCTTGGAGTAACAGTAGCCTAGCTTGGTCTGGAACCACTCTTCGGAAATCAGGAGGCCAGATGCATACCTTCGTGCGGAACGCTGTCGCATGCGTGATTCTTCTTTCGGCCGGGGCCTGCTCGCAGAAAGCCGTGACGTTGTCTACGGATGTCCCGCAGGACACCGTGGAGACGGCCGGCGGCGAGGGAGTCGTCCCTCCCGAGCTCATCCCCGATCTGCCTGAGGAGGTCAGAGTCCCCTGCACGTCCCATGCCGATTGCGGCGCCCTCACCGTGCGGGCCGGGGCCTGCCACATGGCCCTGTGCGACCAGACAGCCGGCATCTGCTACGTCGGAACCATGAAGGACGGTGCCCCTTGCGACGACGAGGACTCCTGCACCGAGGCCACGATCTGCCTGGCTGGCACCTGCGGCGGAGGAGAACCGACGACCTGCAACGACGGCAACCCTTGCACGCTGGACGGCTGCGATCCGACCTCCGGGTGCGCGTTTGTGCCGCTGGACGGTCCCGGCGAAGCCTGCAATGACGGCAACCCCTGCACGACGGCGGACCACTGTGTGAAGGGAGCGTGCCAGGGCGACGCATCGGGTTGCGGGTGCACCACCGACGAGGAGTGCGCTGCCCTCGACGATGCCGACGCATGCAATGGTCACCTCGTCTGCACCGAAGGAACCTGTGCGACGGCGGACGGCAGCGCCGTGACCTGCCCGCCCGCTGCGGGGCCGTGTGTCGAGTCGGAGTGCGACCCCAAGACCGGAACCTGCCTCGAACTCCCCCTCCCCGACGGCCTGGAATGTCAGGACAAAGACCCCTGCACGGTCGGAGACTCCTGCAAGCAGGGCAGTTGCCAGCCCGGACCGACCAACGTCTGCGCTGAATGCACGGGGGACCAGGACTGCCAGGATCTCACCTCGCCGGACAAGTGTCTCGCAAGCCCCATCTGCCTGAAGGGCCACTGCACCCTGGATCCCGCCAAGCAGGAGACCTGCCCCCAGACTCCGTGCGTGTCCAGCACCTGTGTTCCGGCAACGGGAGAGTGCCAGGACGTGGTCCACGCCGACGGTACGTGGTGCAGTGACAGCGATGCCTGCACGGGACCGGACAAGTGCAAGGCCGGCAAGTGCCAGGGCAAACTGCTCCCGTGCGACGACAACAACAGCTGCACCAAGGACGTCTGCTCGCCTGCGACCGGCTGCCAGTTCACCAACCTCTCCGACATCCCCTGCGAATCCTCCTCTCCCTGCACCAAGGAATCCTGGTGCAAGAACGGAAAGTGCGTCGCCACCGCCCCGATCGACTGCCAGGACGACGACCCCTGTACCGAGGACTTCTGCGATCCGGAGAAGGGGTGCGACCACAAGCCGATCACGGGAGTGCCTTGCGACGACGCAAACGCCTGCACTCAAGGCGATGCCTGCTTCGAGGGGACCTGCGAGGCGGGCCCCAACGTGTGCGACTGCAAGACTGACCTCGACTGTGCCGACTACGAGGACGGAAACCTCTGCAACGGAACTCTGGTGTGTGCGGATTTCGCCTGCTCAGTGGACCCGGCAACGGTCGTGACCTGCAAGACCGACGGAGACACCGACTGCAAGTACACCACGTGCAACCCGCTGACCGGCACCTGCGGCAAGCTCGAGGCGCCGTACGGCTCGGCCTGCAACGACGGAAACTCCTGCACCGTCGGTGAAACCTGCTTCTACGGCGAGTGCCTTGGCGGAATCGAGCTGCCGTGCGACGACGGGAACCCCTGCACGAACGACTCCTGCTCCCCGGCCCAGGGGTGCGTCCACGAGCCCGTCGGTCAGGGAGCCTGTGACGACCAGGATGGCTGCACGGAAGGCGATTTCTGCAAGTCTGGAATCTGCGTCGGCGGAAAGAACATCTGCGTCTGCAAAGGGGATTTTGACTGCGCCAAGTTCGAGGATGGAGACCCGTGCAACGGGACCCTCGCCTGCGTGAACAGCGTTTGCGTGATCAAGGCCGGCTCCGTGGTGGTCTGCCCTGCCCCGAACAGCCCGTGCCAGGTGATCTCCTGCTCCAAGCAGACCGGCGGGTGCGAGACCGCCAACCTGCCCTCCGGCTCCCCCTGCTCCGACGCGGATTCCTGCACCACGAAGGATGCCTGCTACGACGGTGTGTGCAAGGGGGAAGAAACCCTGTGCAGCGACGCGGACCCGTGCACCCTGGATTCGTGCAAGCCGGAGTCCGGCTGCGTGCACGAGCCGACCAGCGAGGTCCCGTGCGACGACGGGAATTCCTGCACCGCGGGCGACACGTGCGATGGCGGCAAGTGCATTCCGGGCACCAACGAGTGCAATTGTCAGACTGACGCAGAATGCAATGTCGGCGACGACGACAAGTGCGACGGCAGCAAGATCTGCCTCCAGGGCAAATGCGTCCTGGATGCCAAGACCGTGGTCAAGTGCGACTCGTCCCTCGACACCCCCTGCGCCAAGAACCTCTGCAACCCCGAGACCGGCAAGTGCGGCTTGACCCAGACTCCGGACGGGACCGTTTGTGACGACAAGCTGTTCTGCAGCAAGGACGACGTCTGCCAGCAGGGCAAGTGCCTGGGCCTCAAGCTCGACTGCTCCGACGGGAACCCCTGCACCGACGACGTGTGCGTGGAATCCCAGCAGGGCTGCATCCACCTCAACAACTCATTGCCCTGCGACGACACAAGCCTGTGCACCAAGAACGACGCCTGCAAGGCGGGAACCTGCACCGGCGACCCCATCTCCTGCGATGATTCCAACGTCTGCACCAAGGACAGCTGTGCCGCCGCGACCGGCTGCCAGCATGCCCCCTCGGATGGTGCGTGTGATGACGGAAACCTCTGCACGACCAACGACGCTTGCTCCGGGGGAACCTGCACCGGCGTCCCGCTGCAGTGTGACGACGGCAACCCCTGCACCACAGATACCTGTTCCCCGGCAACCGGCTGCAAGTACCAGAACAACAGCCTGGCGTGCGAGGACGCCAACCCCTGCACGGTCAAGGACATCTGCCAGGGTGGCCAGTGCGTACCCGGCACTCCCAAGGACTGCAATGACAAGAACCCGTGCACGGCCGACACCTGCGACCCGACCAAGGGCGGCTGCGTCCAGACCTCTCTGTCCGACGTTCCGTGCGACGATGCCAACCCCTGCACTCTCTCCGATTCTTGCAAAGCGGGCGTCTGCTCCCCGGGAGCCACGGACCCCTGCGACGACAAGAATCCCTGCACCAAGGACGGATGCTCCACGGCCGCCGGCTGCTACCACGATCCGCTGAACTCGGGGACCTGCACCGACGGCGATGCCTGCACTACCGGCGACAAGTGCACGAATGGGAAGTGCGGAGGAACCGCACTCGCCTGCAACGACAACAACGTCTGCACCAAGGACCTGTGCGATCCAGCCTCGGGGTGCATCTTCCCACCGGTGCCCGACAACCCAACTACGGCCTGCGATGACGGGAGCAAGTGTACCACGGGGGACGTCTGTGCCGGCGGCAAGTGCCTGCCTGGCTCGACCAAGGCCTGCGCCGACACGAACCCGTGCACGGATGACTCCTGCAATGCGGCGACCGGGGAATGCGTGTTTGCCAACAACACCGCCCCCTGCAACGACAGCTCGGTCTGCACCCAGACCGACAAGTGCAGCGGCGGCGTCTGCGTCGGCAGCAGCCCCCTCACCTGCAACGACAACACTCCCTGCACCACGGATTCGTGCGACCCGATCAAGGGATGTCAGTACACCTGGAACGGAACCTGTCAGTGCAGCACCAATTCCGACTGCAAGGACGACGGGAATCTCTGCAACGGGATCCCGCAGTGCATCGACTCGAAGTGCGTTGTCCCACCAGGCTCGATCGTCACCTGTCCCCCCAACGGCGACACCGCGTGCAAGAAGAACAAGTGCGTCCCGGCCACCGGTCAATGCGTCCTGACGCCGGAGCCCACCGGAACACCGTGTAGCGACGGCTCGGTGTGCACCTCGGACGACAAGTGCACCGCCACGTCGATCTGCCTGGGAACCCCGATCGTCTGCGAGGACAACAACTCGTGCACGGACAACAAGTGCGATGCGGCCACAGGGTGCTACTTCCCGCTCAAGTCCGGCGCCTGCGACGACGGCAACCCCTGCACGGTAAACGACTCCTGCATCACCGGGTCGTGCCAGGGCAAAGCTTACGACTGCAACGATTCGAACGGTTGTACCCAGGATGTCTGCGTCCCCAGCAACGGGCTCCCCACCTGCTCGCATCCCCCCCAGTCCGGTGCCTGCAACGACAGCAACCAATGCACGGCCGGGGACGCCTGTGTGAACGGAGTCTGCACCGGCTCCCCGCTGGTCTGCTCCGATGGAAACGTCTGCACGGAGGACTCGTGCGACCCGGCCGTCGGCTGCGTGTTTGCCCCTTCGGCCGACGGAACCGCCTGCAGTGACGGGAACCTGTGCACCACGCCCGACACATGCAAGAGCGGCGTGTGCAATGCGGGCCCCTGGGCCATCGCCTGCTGCCTGGGAGCCAAGGACTGCGAGGACAACTACCCCTGCACTACCGAGACATGCAGTGCCAACCAGTGCATCTACACGCTCAAGAACTGCGCCCAGAACAACGGTTGCCTGGCCGGCTACTGCAACAGCACGGGGGTCTGCGCCTCCGACCCGGCCCAATCTCCCGTCACCCTCGCTTCGCAGGGCTTCGAGGGAGCAAACTCCCCTGGCTGGCTTTTCGGAATCAACACCGGCGGCTCCCCCGACATCTTCTGGTCCGTTTCAGACAAGCGCTCCTTTGCCGGCAAGTACTCGCTCTACGTCGGCAACCCCAAGGACTACACGTACGACCACGGGGTCGGAAATGCGGTTGCGCTCAGCCCCCCGGTTGCGCTGCCGGCCGGGAAGGAGGCCAGTCTCAAGTTCGCGTTCCACTCGCTGGTCAAGGAAGCCGGATGCACCTTCGACTACCTCCTGGTCCAGGTCCACGACCCCAGCGGCGGTGTCACCACCCTCGCGGTGCTGTGCGACCCGACTTCCGCATTCGAGCTGAAGGAGTACGACCTCAAGACGTGGGCAGGCCAGACCGTTCGTATCGGGTTCGTCTTCCAGACCGTCGACAACGTGTTGAATGACGGCGAGGGCCTCTACATCGACGACTTCGCCGTCGTGACAAAGCCGGTGGCAGGCTGCTGTACCGTGGACGGGCACTGCGACGACGACAACCTCTGCTCGGCCGACATCTGCAGCGCCTACCAGTGCACGTATCCTTCGATCAGCGGGACGTTCTTCCAGGAGGACTTCGAGAGCGGTTCCATCGTTGTGACCGACACGTCGAGCAAGCTGGAGTACTGGTACCTGACCAGCACCAACGGGGACATCTCCTGGACCGTGGACGACTTCAAAGCCTTCAGCACGCCGTTCTCCCTCTATGCCGGCAACGCCAAAACCCACACCTACAACTTCGGTGCAGCAACGACCCGCATCCGCACTCCCCGCATCCCGCTCCCGGCCGACTCGACCCCGGTCGTGAAGTTCCGCATGTGGCTCGGACTGGCCGACACGAGCTGCAGCGACTACTTCCGAGTCGGAACGACCACGGTGTATGGAGGCGCAATCACCTGGCACTCGACCTTCTGCACCCCCTCGGCCGGCGGCTTCGAGGACGTTGCAATCGATCTCCCGCCGTCCGTCGCTGCGGCCAAGCAGGTGTTCGTCCACCTCCAGTTCGTGTCCGATGCCGCCAACAACAACGCCCAGGGGGTGTTCATCGACAACTTCCGGGTCGAGCAGAAAGGGGCGGGGTCCTGCTGCAAGGAGAGCTCCGAGTGCGATGACAAGTCCGATTGCACCGTCGATGCGTGCGAAGGCACCGAGAAGGGGGGCCTCTGCTTCAACCACAAGGTCATCAACTGGCTCGAAAACTTCGATGACGGCTCGGCTCAGAGCTGGACTTACGAGAGCACCAATCCATCCGTATCCTGGTCAGCGACCACGTACCGGGCATTCAGCTCCAAGTACTCGCTGTACTGCGGACGGCCGACCGACCACGCCTATATGGACATGCTGGGAGGGGTCGTCCGTACGACCACCCCGGAGCTCACCATCGAGGACGTCCCGACCCTGACGCCACAGCTGCTCTATCAACGCTACATGCACCTGTACAATTCGGCGGCCCACTGCTTCACGGTCGAGGTGTTGGAGAAGGGGGGCCTCGGGGGCATCCAGGTGGTCGAATCGTCGTGCGGCGACAAGTTGGGCTTGCCCAAGTGGATGTCGAACTCCATCAGTCTGACTGCCTACAAGGGAAAGACCATCACGGTTCGCTTCACTCTGACCTTTGCCGGCCACCCTCTGCCGCCCAATCCCGGACCGGAAGGGGTTTACATCGACGATGTCCGAGTGGGCTATTCGGCGTGCAACTGACGTCGCAGATTGCCGCGGAATGCTCCGTTGGCGTGCGCGGCGCTGGCGGCTGAACGAGCTGAAGTCCGCCGAAATCCTCTACAGGGACATGCCGCCCGAAGGCTCGATGTCGGAAGCGCAGATGAGATCGTTTTCCACGACGAACCGGATCGCGTGAGCGATCTCCTCGGGCCGGCCCAGCCGCCCGACCGGGATCATCTTCTTGAACTTGTCCAGCATCTCCGGCTTCATGTCCTTCATGACCATGGGAGTCTCGATGAAGCCCGGGCTCACCGACGCGACCCGGATGCCGAATCGGGCAAGCTCCTTGCCCCAGACGTTGGCCAGGGCAGCGACTCCCGCCTTGGCCGCAGAGTAAGGCGTCTGCCCCATGTTGCCCTTCTTTGCAATGGAGGACAGCAGCACGATGACCCCCTTGCGACCGCAGTCGACCATGCGGCAGGCTGCCTCTCGGCCGGTCAGAAACACCCCTGTCAGGTTGACATCGATGACCGCCTGCCACTGCTCGAGCGGCATCTTCCCCTTGACCTTCCCGGTATCCTTGTCGACCCGAATCAGCAGCCCGTCCCGCAGAATGCCGGCATTCAGAACCGCCGCATCGATCCCGCCGTAGCGCTCCACGACTCTGTCGAAGCCGGCGGAGACACTCGCCTCGTTGGCCACGTTCACGCAGACGGCCAGACAGTCCCCACCGATGACGGAAACCGCCTCGTTGAGAGCCTGCTCGTTGACATCGAAGATGGCCACCCTGGCCCCGGACTCAGCAAGCAGCTTCGCCGTCGAAAGGCCGATACCGCTGGCCCCTCCCGTCACCACGACCACCTTGTTCTTCACTTCCATTCGCCACCTCCATGACAGTCCGTGAAACACAAAGGGCACTCTAGGACGGCGATTCCGGGTTTGCAACCGGTTTCGCCGGCTCCGTTTTGTTCTTGTTCACCATGCCTCTTTCGGTCCATAATTCCGGCAGGCCGGGTCGGTCCGGCCCCTGGGTTCCGATGGAGAATAGGAATGAGAAGACTTCTCCTTCTGCTGCTTGTCGCAGCGACGGTGTCGTGCCAGCAACGCAACGATGACAGCCTGCGCCTGGAATCGATCGAGAACCGCGTGCAGGCCAACGAGTTCCAGCTCGCGACCCTTACGGAAGTCGAGCCACGGCTCGGGGCGCTCCTGCGTGCGACGGAAGAGAAGTACATGGAGTGGGCCAAGCGTGTCGAGGCGACTCGGGCCACGGTTGCCGAATCCCAGACCCGACTCCTGGATCTCGAGCAGCGGTTGGAGCAGGCCGAGGCCTGGATCCGGGAGAAGGAGGCCGAGGAGGAGAAGCTCAAGGCCTATGCAACGCCGGACGGAGAGATCTCCGAAGCCTGGAAGCACCTCAAGGACAGGTGCCTGCTGGGGCTTGCCGGCGAGGCGCAGACCACGCTCAACTTCCTCGTCCGGATCGATCGATACATGAGCGAGTTCCCCGTCCACCACCCGGTCAGCGTGGAGCAGGTGGACCCGCTCGTCTGCATGACCTCCAACCTGGCCCGGGCGAACTCCACGATCAAGGGGGCTTACCGAGAGCGCGAGCTCACGATCCTCAAGGGACGCGACCAGTGGCTGGGGTACCGGATCGACCGAAGCTGGGAGTATCGACCGGAACGGGGCGAATGCCAGGTCGCCTGCTGCCAGCTCGCACTCGATGGTACCTGGACCTGCGAGTGGGGCTGGGAGGGGGGCCGGTGGGAATGCGAGTACGACGTGGAAGGGTGGCGCGACTACACTCGCCGCTGGCATCGCAAGTGCGGCTACGTGGCCGGAACACGGGACTTCTACACCATGCCCTATCTCATGGAACAGATGCGGATCCGCTCGGTCGAAGCCCCGGAGAAGCTCTATTGTGTCGTCGACCTTGTCTGGGAAAACCGGATCTTCTGCCTGAGCCACACCCAGTATCCGGTCCTGCAGATCCGCCTGCCCGAGGTTGCAGACCAGCCTCTCGCACAGCCAACGTACGAGCGGTTCTCCGTCATCGCCGTCAGCAACTGGGATGTGATCTACAAGGACGAGTGGACGAGCACCTGGATCGTGACGGGCGTGGTGGCACCGGAGTTCGAGGGCCAGCGGGCCGGCATGACGATCGAAGTCCTCCAGGAGCCCAGCTGCTGTCCCGCAGCGCACCCGGATGCCGTGCTCAAAGTACTGTCGGCCCTCCATTGCATCCCGGAGCCGAAGCGTGCCGAAGCCCTCCCGCAGATCACCGCGCAAAACGGGTTTGCCGATCCGCTCCATTTTGAGATCGAACGCTTGGGGCTGGAGAAAGATCCCGCCTACAAGGAGCAGCTCCTTCAGATCGATTCACTTCCCTGCGAGTGAGACGGGCTCAGGTTCACAGTCCGCCGGGCCTGACACATGACTGTCTGCAGCGATCAAGTCTAGATCCAACCCTGGCGTCGGTACCATCGGGCCGTTTCTCCAAGCCCGCGCACCAGCGGAATCTGGGGCTTGAACCCCACCGCCCGGGTCAGCTCCTTGTGGGAGGCCGTCCAGTCCGGACAGGCCATCTCCCGCACTTTGTCGACCGAGAACAGAACTGGCCGCCGAACCAGCAATGACCACCCCGTGGCCAGTGCGGCAATCCCCTGGAACAGAAAGGGAGGAAGTGGAATCCGCCAGATCTTCCGCCCCAGCGCCGAGCCGAATGCTGACGCAAGCTCCGCCCACGAGGGATTCGTCCCGTCCTCCGGGTAGAACGGGCCCGCAGGCAGATCGCCGGGGCAGGTTGCCAGAAGCTGGATGGCCCGCACCAGGTCGTCCACATGAACGATCGCCACCCGGTGCCCGCCTCGACCATACAGGGGGAACAACCCACGTCGGGCTGCCTTGAAGACCGCCAGCATCCCGTTGTCCCTGGGACCGTAGATCACAGGAGGCCGCACGACGCACACGCTCATGGCCCCCGCACGCTCGAAGACCCGCTTCTCCCCTTCCCGCTTGCTGGTCCCGTAATGCGAGACCGGAGCGGAATCGCCCCGGCCGAGAGGCCCTCTGGCAGCGATGCTCGAGATCAAGATGAACCGGGGAACGCCGACACGGGAAGCCGTTGCAGCAACCACGCCGGCCCCCTCCGCATTCACCCGGGTGTACTCCTCGACGGTCACTGCCCGGATGAGACCGGCACAGTGGATGACCAGATCGCTTCCTGCCACGCGGTCGGAAAAGGAGCCGGCATCAAGCAGCTCCCCCAAAGCCAGATCGACGCCCAACTCCTGAAGCGCCGATACGTTCGAACGGGCCCGGACCAGAGCAGTCACATCCCACCGGGCCGCCCTGAAGGCCGCAGCCAGATGGTAGCCGACAAATCCCGAGGCACCGGTCAGGAACAGTCTCATGTCACCCTACTTCCGCTTGCGGACCTCGACGGCGTAGACCCGTCCACCGTCCCGGATTCCCTCGGAGGTCAGATGGAACAGCGACATCATCAGCTCCGCAATCCGACCGCTTCCCAGACGGACCTTGATCCGCTCTTCGCCATCGTACAGGAGCACGCGGCACATTCCGAGCCTGGGATGGTTCAGCCAATCCCCTTCCTTGAGGTTGGGCTCATCGTCCAACGCATCGTCCCGCCCCGAGGCCAATGCCCCCGCCTGCGACAGAGACAGCTGCGGGGCATCCACCGCCCCCCCCGCAAAACCGGCCGGGAGCATCTGGAGCCAGAGCTGCATTCCGGTCTGCTTCTCCTTGAGCCGCTTGAGCACCACATTGTCCACGGTCGACAGCAGGAACTCAAACTGCCGCACCCGGGCCTCCACGATCTGCCCCGAAACTGCGCGGCTCCGGCCACGCTCCGACACGGCCCCGTTGAGGAACAGGGTCACGTTCGGTCGATCGTCCTCCCCGAGCGAAACGCTTCCCATGACCTGGCAGACGAAGACCCCCTCATCCTTGGCGGGAGCCGTGTACCCGTTCTCCCCGCGGGAATAGCGGATGAAGACGGGATCCTCGAGGTAGCCGTACCCGCTCACGAACGCACAGTCGATGGACTTGTCCTTGCAGACGGCAGCGATCGACGCCACCAGCTCGCACTGCAAGTCGAGACAGCCCATGTAGCTCCGTCCCGGCTGAATCTGCGCAAAAATCATTTCCGGTTTCTCCTCGAGCCGCCTCAGAGGGGCTCTACACGTGTCTTCTCGCCGTCCCGGGACAGCAGGAACGATCGGTACGTGCCGTCCCGCTGCACCACGTAGAACAGCTCCGACTTCCCCACATCCACTCTGCCCGCCTCCGGAGGCGGTGAGGTCACATAGTACGGCTGGGGCCCCGGCAGCACGGCGGTCCAATCCCCCTGCACCAGCATCTCCCCTTCGAGCCGGTATCCGTCCCGGAACTGCCGGAATGCCTCGTCAGCGCTTCCCGCCACCGAGGCGACGCGGGCGCGATAGGCCGGAGTCAGCAGATCCCAGGCCTCCTCGAACCGGCCGGCCACATAAGCTTCAGCGAACCCGAAGACCGCCTGCTCCGCCCGTGCGATCGCCTCCCGATCGCCGTACGAGCCGACCACGGCAAGCGCCACCTGCCGGCTCTCCAGCATGAGGGGCTCGACCCGGTACGCATCGCCGCAGCCGCTCCCCATAATCCCGGCCATCGAGAGGAGCACCGTGGCGATCGCACCGCCCACCCGGGCTGCCGCTCCCATCCCAACCCCATCCCTGATGCAACTCGTTTCCCGCTTCCGCTCCAACGCAATTCCCCCGTGTGCTTCCCTGGTATCCGTCGTCAGGCGTCGACTGCAGCAACCGGTCCCGAGTGCCCGCCGCCAAGTGCGGACCCTCGGCCACCGCCTGTGCTGGCCCGACTCGCTTTCCTACTGCCCCGGATACTTCGCCTTCTCCGCAGTAAAATCCCCCGGGAACTCAGGTCCCTTGTCCCCGTTGATCTCGATGAAGCCATACCAGATGCCGTCGAGCAGCTTGTCCACCATGAGGTCGTCGTTCTCGTCCAGCATCCGGCATGTACCGTTGACCCACAGATTGGAATCCAGTGCGAGTCCCCCGATCATCTCCTCGATCGGGCTGATGATGAAGCCCACCGCACTCGTGCAGAAATCCTTGACCTTTCCCTTGTCGATCCCGATCCCGCCCAGAATGTCCCCTAGAAACCCGTCTGCCACGGCCTGGCAGTCGATGAGCGAGTAGAGCAGATCCTCGATGCTGTTGAAGCTCGAGATCGCCGGCAGGATCAGCTCGTTGATCACGAACAGGATCAGCTTCCCGTAGTTCAGCTTGATCTCGTGCTTGTCGATGATCAGCTTGTCGTAGTTCGCGATCATCCCGGTGAACTGCCCGGTGATCAGGTCCATCGGCACGTCGGTATCCTGGAGATCCTTGAGAGAGAACGGGTGCTTTCCGCACTCGGGATCGTAGCCGGGCTCGTCCTTCTTGGGACACCCCAGCTTCCAGTAGAGATTGATCCCCAGCCAGCTCTGAACCCCCTGGAAGTAAAAGTCGTTGTTGAGCTTCGACAGCTTCAGCTCGCTGGTCAGCTCCACGTTGTTCACAATTTGGACGATGTCCTGCCCCATCACGAAGAAATCCTGGATGAAGTCCGGCGAATTGTTCAGCAACCAGTCGGTGATGATGTCGGCCAGCGCATCCTCGAACAGCCCGAACGCCAGGTCGGTGACCCAGGAGCCGATGTACTGCGACACCAGCTCCTTGATCAGATCGATGAGGACCTTGCCCGGGTTGGTGAAGACGTTGACCACCAGGTTGATGATCTCCCCAACCTGGCCCGGAATCGCCCCCGTGAAGTTGAAGTGGTTGACCGAGTCATACGTGCCAGCGGGGTTGAGCGTCAGCACGTAAAGATTCAAGGTGACCTGAGTAACCCCTTGCTCGTCGGGCACGAGATGCACGGCATCCGCACAGGCTTTGGCCGCCAGGTGTCCCGTGTCCTTCTTCTGGGCCGTGGCAAACACCGTGTACGTCTTGGCCACCGCCAGCGGAGAGAACGTCGGAGTTGAATCGATCCCGGTTGCAGTCTTCTGCCCGACGATGTCTTCCACCCACGGCTTGACCGGATTGAAGTTCGAGCAGGCGTAGTTTCCTTCGACCACCCGCACGTCGATCTGCTTGAGCGCGATGGGGCCGTCATACGCGAACACGACCTTCAGCGTCCCCATCGGAGGAGTCTTGACCGAGATGTCCATGCTGGCGGGGAATGCATTCTCCCCCGTCAGCTCCACGGTGTAGATGACGTTCCCCTCGGTACCGGCCTCGAAGGTGACCGAGACGATCCCCTGGGCGTCGGTCATCCCCTCCTTGACCAGGAACTTCCCGCACGAGGCCAACCCGCTGCAGTCCGGGTTGCTCCCTTCCACGGCATATTGGACGGCAAAGCCGACCGCCGGAGCGTTCAGCTCATAGTCGATGACCTTGGCCCGGATCGGTTTGTGATCACCGGTGGTCAGAGGCAGCGGCTCGCTGGTGTCGTGAAGGAGAACGATCTCGTATCGGGTTCCGCCCGGCTTGTACTTGTCCGGCTTGTAGGGCGTGTTCGTGTCGCCAGGCTGCCCCTTCGAGTCTCCTTCGGGCTCCCCGAGGTCCGCGTACACGAAGGCATCTTCCTGGTACTTGACCACGGTGTCGGTGCCGCACGCAGCCAGCAGAACCGTCGCAACGAGGCCAATCCAGGAAACAAGGTGGAAGCGGCGTGCCATGTGGGACCCCCTTGTGCAGCCCGAAGCCGGCTCCGAGTATACCGTCCGCGCGATCTGATAGCAAGCGAAAGTCGGGGTACTGACCCACGCGCTCCCGCGCACGAGAGTTGCCGATGGCCCACGGTCGAAGGTCGATGGTCCCTCGACTCCGCCCGCTGCAGGCTTTGGTCGATGGTCGCCTGGGGACCCTGCGTTGGCCCGATGCACCACTCCCACGCCGACTGACCTCGAGCAGCATGGAGAGGCTGAGTTGGCCTGCAACGTGCGTTGGCTTGGTGCAACCGTCCCACGCCGACTGACCTCGAGCAGCATGGAGGGGCTGAGTTGGCCGGCAACGAGCGTTGGCTTGGTGCACCAGCGGTGTAGTTAAAAAGCAAAAGCCCGAGGTCCTTGCGGACATCGGGCTTTTGCGGTGTGGCTCCGGGCGGCGACCTACTCTCCCACAGAGGTAACCCTGCAGTACCATCGGCGCAGGAGGGCTTAACTTCCGAGTTCGGGATGGGATCGGGTGTGGCCCCTCCGCCATAGCCACCCGGAAACTGGGTTTCCGGATTGGCAATCAGGTTTGCACCGTCATGCGATGAGTTCTGACGTTGATACGTCGAGGGTACTTTGGTGATCAAGCCTCACGACCGATTAGTACCGCTAAGCTGAACACGTCACCGTGCTTACACTTGCGGCCTATCAACCTTGTTGTCTCCAAGGGGTCTTCAGAGTCTTGCGACTAGGGACGCCTTATCTTGAGGCAGGCTTCCCGCTTAGATGCTTTCAGCGGTTATCCTTTCCGAACTTAGCTACCCAGCCATGCCGCTGGCGCGACAACTGGAACACCAGAGGTTCGTCCACCACGGTTCCTTTCGTACTTGGGCAGGCCCTCTCAAGCGTCCTGCGCCCACGGAAGATAGGGACCGAACTGTCTCACGACGTTCTAAACCCAGCTCGCGTACCGCTTTAATTGGCGAACAG
>CAITUV010000079.1 GCA_903895725.1 uncultured Myxococcales bacterium
ACCAGACTTGCCCCCGGAATAGAGTCGCAATCCAGATGAGCCTGCGTGAGCAGCACCCCAGGCCAGCGAGACTTGACAACCTGCCGACCCACTCCCTCGCAACATCCGGCCGAGGCCTGGGGCAAGATGCGATTGCCCTTGTCCGGGGCGCCGGAAGGGTTGCCTCGCCGGGCCGGCGGTGGCACAATCCGTTGGGTCGGAGGTGTAGGGATGCGCTTTCTTTTCGTGCTATGCCTGTGCGTGTCGGTTTCGGCCTGTTCCAGTGGACAGCGGGACAAGGATCTGACGGCCCCTGGTGATGGGATCGCTGAGCAGGTCGGGGGGGACTCGGTGGCGACGGAAGTCGACGCTTCCGATGCGACGGGGGAGTTGGGGACCGCCGACACATCGGGCGAGACGGTCGTCGAGCCCCCCCAGCGGCTTTTGAAGTTCAGGGCCATCGGCGGAATGTCCATGGGGGCCGGGGCGCTCAACTTCCATTCACACCATCCCGGTCGTGTGGACGTCGTGGCCGCCCTGGGCGGGTACGTGAACTACTCCTATGTCATCGACATGCTCCATCGCCAGGTATTCGGCGGGTTCTGCCCCAGGGAGCTGCTCCTGGCGCACATCGACGAGCTGAACGACCCCGAGTCCCCCAACCTCCGGTGCGGACTGGCAGAGCCGCAGTTCCCGTGGGAGTATGCCCAGAGCTTCAACCACATCCACCCCGACTACTCCGCCGGAACCTGGGACCGGGATGCCTACTTTGGTGCCATCGAAGCGCTCACCACGGCGTTCGGAAACCTCTTCTCGTACAATCCGGAGCACCCGCTCCTGCCCCCGGGCGTGCCCGTCGACCGGCTCGAGGATCCCGAGTCCCCGACCCTGTGCGATACCCCGGCAATCGTGGGCAAGCCTTACAACTACAACGCCGAGTACAATCCGGACGGAACCTACCCGCTCGTCAGCTTCTGCGACGGTGAGGAGCCCATCCCGGGAGGAGAGGAGAACCCGGACTACTGGTCCCTGCTGGGGTCCTACGATCCCACCTTGCCCCACACGCGTCCCATCCATATGCTCCTGGCCGTCGACTACAACGGGAACGGCCTGCGGGACTTCCACGAGCCGCTCGTGATCAACGCCCGCGAGCGCCACCAGGATACCGGTGTCGACGGGTGCCGCAGTGCCGACGAGGACGGCAAGGGAGGCTGTACGGGAGGTGGGATCGGGACCGATCCGAACGGCGACGATTTCGATACCTTCGACAATCCGCTCGGCACGGAGGGGGACAACTTCCACCAGCCCGGAGAGCCGTACGAGGATTTCGGTCTCGACGGGGTCGACGGGACCGGGGATTTCGGAGAGGGGGACAAGGAGTACTCGGTCAGCCCGCACCTCGACAAGCTGTTCAACGGGACCGGGATGCACTGGATCGCGAATGCCGCCGACGACGAGATCGCAGCGACCGACCTCTTCCTCGATGCCGGAATCCGTGACGGGCTCCAGTCATTGACCGGCACGTACCGGATTGCCTCGCTGGTTCGCTCCAGGGAGCCGAACACGAAGATCTTCGAGGAGTTCTCGGGCATGCCGGGAAGCGTTTTCCCCTCCGACGAGCCGATCCCGCTCAATACCGTCTACGAGGGGATGGACTGGTCCGAGAAGGGTACGGGAAAGAATTTCCTCGTGATGTACGGGTATCCGGATGCGACTCCGGAACAGATCGAGGCCGGTGACGGCAAGCACGTCGGCTCTCCCGAGCAGGTCTTCAACCGGGTGGCGATGTTCCTGTACGCAGCGCTGGGGCGCTGGCCCGACCTCGACTCGACCGAGTGCAAGGGCAGCATGGGGCGGATCTTCCCCGGCTCGTTCTACTCGAAATCGCTCGGCTCCCGGTTCGGGTACTCGGTCTCACTGCCCCCCTGCTATGACGAGTCGGACCTCGACTACCCGGTCATCTACTTCCTGCCGGGCCAGGGGATGTGGGCGGCTGACATCACCGTGATGAATCTGGTCTTCAACGCCTCCATGTACTCCGGGGACCTGCCCAAGTTCATCGAGGTGGCACCGGAAGGCCAGTGCTGCCGGATCCACAAGAGCACGGGGAAGAGGTACTGCGCCTGCCTCAAGGACGAGGCCGACGGAAACGTATGGAGCTGCGTGGAGCCCCAGTGCAAGGGACCGCACGAGAGCTGTGGCCTGGTCAAGATCCCCAAGAGCGACATGGTCCAGGAGTGTCCGGGAGGCTGCGTGTTTGCCAACCAGGTTTCGGACCGGTTCGGCAACGTCGAGTCGGCCGCTCACATGAAGTACGAGGACATGCTGCTCGATCTCATGAACCACGTGGACCAGACCTACCGGGCCCGCAAGCCGCAGGAGGCCCCTGGGGGGCCGACTCCCTTCTCGGTCATGACGTTCAATGCCGGCACTTCCAGCCAGTCGATCCACGACAAGGACGAGGAGGAGGGGGAAGGGGACGGGTACACCTCCGTGCAGGCCGACTACATCGATGAGTTCCTGGGAAACAGCCTCGCATGGAAGCCTGCGGAGGCGGCGGTCACAAAGTGGCTGTCGGAGAAGAAGCCGGACATCGTGGCGTTCCAGGAGATGATGTTCGATCCATGGTGCGAGGAGGCCCCGCCTCCGCCCGAAGGGATGGACCTGGTGTGCGAGGGCTACAGCCCTGGCGGACCCTACACGGTCGAGCGACTGCTGGGGCCCGACTACCAGGTGGCCTCGACCCTTGATCAGGAGGACAACTGGGTGGGCATCCGCAAGGAAATCGGACGGTTCAAGGGATGCCCGGAGGAGGGACCGTGCATCGGCGGCGTGTTCGGCCTGGGGCTTCCGGACGAGTGCAACGGGCGTCCGAGGGTCTCGAGCATCGAGGTCGAGCTTGCCGACGGCCGGGAATTCGTCCTGGTCAACGTTCACGCCACGTCCGGCATGACCGAGCAGGACATGGAGTGCCGGTCGCTCCAGTTCGACCAGGTGTTCAAGGACCGAGGGGACGGCAAGCCCGCCGCCTATGGGAAGGTGAACCTCGTTATGGGCGACATGAACACCGACCCCTTCCTGCTGGCCGGCGCAGACCCGAGCGCGGACCAGTGGAACCAGTACGTGGGGGAGGGGAAAACCTTCCACTACATCTCGTCGTCCGATGCCAGCGGCCCTGCCACCCACGTAACCACCATGCACATCGACCACGTGGTGAGCGATGCCATCATCGGAAGCTGCATCGTCCCGGGAGAGTCGTTCGACATTCCGCCGGTCATGCAGACCACCTTCTTCGATCACCGCCCCGTGCTGTGCGACGTGAAGTGGTAGTCGGGGCGTATCGTCACGATTGCCCGCCCGGGATGCCGATGTTATATTCAATGACCCCCGCCGGGCGGGGGATCGATTGGAGGTGTGCATGTCGCTACGCTACATCGGCAAGGGAGTCAGAAGGGTCGACGGTGCGGATAAGGTCACCGGCCAGGCCATGTTCGTCGCTGACATCACGGTCCCGAGGATGCTTCACGCCAAGGTCGTGAGAGCCGGCGTCCCGCATGCCCGGATCGTCTCGTTGAGCACGACCGAAGCCGAGGGGATGCCCGGTGTTCACAAGGTGGTCACCGGCCAGGGATGTGAGATCCTGTTCGGCACCTGCCTGTGGGACCAGCCACCCATCGCGGTGGACCGGGTCCGCCACGCGGGTGAGCCCGTGGCCGTGGTGCTGGCGCTGACCGAGCACCAGGCGGAGGAGGCAGCAAAGAAGGTCAAGGTCGAGTACGAGCCGCTGCCCTTCCTGCTCGACCCCGTCGAGGCGGCAAAGCCCGGTGCTCCGCTGCTGCATGAGAAGAACGGGAGCTACCGCCGGGTGGAGTACATCGTTCACTCCGAGGCCGGGTCCAACATCTTCCACCGGTACAAGCTGCGCAAGGGAGATACCGAGGCCGGCTTTGCCGCGGCGGATGTCGTGGTCGAAGAGCATTTCGAGTTCCCCCTCAGCGCCCACTGTGCGCTCGAGCCGCACGGAGCCATCTGCCGGTTCACCCAGGGGGGCGACATCGAGATGTGGGCCAGCAACCAGGCCCCCTTCGTGCTGCGCGACGTGCTGGCCGACATGTTCAAGATCCCGGTCACCCGAATCCGCGTCAGAATCCCCTATCTGGGGGGCGGGTTCGGGGGGAAGTCGGACGTCTGCATCGAGCCGCTCGTGGCTTACGTTGCCAGCAAGGTCCCGGGCTGGGCGGTCAAGCTCGTCCTGTCGCGCAAGGAGGTCTTCGTCGGCAGCCTCATCGGCCGCGGCATGAAGGGTCGCATGAAGATCGGCGCCCGCAAAGACGGCACCTTCATCGCCCTCGAAGCCGAGATGTTCTTCAGTGACGGAGCCTATGGTGACACATCCTGGCCTGTGGTGACCGTCGCCGGTCACAACTGCACCGGTCCTTTCGAGTTCCCCAACTGCAAGGTCGATTCCTGCGGCGTTTACACCAACACCCCCCCCGTCGGTGCCTACCGTGGCTACGGCCATCCGGAAGGGCAGTTCATGGCGGGCCGGCTCGTGGACATGCTGGCACGCAAGCTGGGCATGCCGCCGGCGGACCTGATGCGCAAGAACTTCCTGTGCGAGGGGCGCAAGAACGGCCTGGGACAGGAGATCAAGCGCTCTCACGGCGACCTGTTCGCCTGTCTCGACAAAGTCGAGAAGGCCATCGGCGCCACTCCCCTTCCGGCCGAGGACGATACCTACCTCTACGGCCGCGGAATGGCAGCCATGATGAAGGCCCCGAAGATGGCGGCCAATGCATCCTCCACCGCCTATCTCCAGCTCTCCAACGACGGGAGCGTCTTCATCAACCTCTCGGGAATCGAGATGGGGCAGGGCTGCCAGACCGCGTTCTCCCAGATCGCGGCCGAGGCGCTCAAGATGCCCATCGAGCGAATCCGGATGTACCGCGACGTGGATACCCAGTTCACCCCATGGGAGTGGCAGACCGTTGCCTCCATGCAGACCTACCGAGGGGGACGCGCCATCGTCCTGGCCTGCGAGAGGGCCGTAGAGCTCCTGCGCCAGAATGCATCGCTCGTATTCGACTGCCCCATGGAAGAGGTCGAGTACGACGGCGAGGCCTGCTTCCGCCGGTCTCTTCCGGGGAACCGCCTTCCCGTCGGCAGCCTGGCCAGGGGGTACATGTTCGGAAACGGCCTGACCGTTGGTACCCCGGTGCAGACCACCGGAACCTACCGGGTTGCCGGCGTGACCGAGCCGGACCCCGAAACCGGAATGGGAAATGCAGCGGGCTCCTGGACCTTCGGCGTACAGGCCGCCGACATCCGCATCGAGAAAGCCACCGGCAAGATCGATGTCCTCCACTACGCCAGCTGCTTCGACCCCGGGCGGGTGATCAATCCCGTCACCATCCGCGGGCAGATTGCAGGAGGTGTCGTCCAGGGCCTCGGAGCTGCCCTCATGGAGAAGCTCGAATTCGGCGCCAACGGTGTCGCCAGGAACACCAACTTCGGCCCGTACAGGATCCCCACCGTCGACGACATGCCGGATCGGTTCACCATCGAGTTCATCGAGACGCCCAACCCGGAAGGGCCCTTCTGTGCCAAGCCCATCGGGGAGCATCCCATCGTTGCCGTGGCACCGACGATTCTCAACGCAATCCGCAATGCGACGGGCGTGGAGTTCACCCGCCTGCCCGTTCGGCCGGAGGACGTCCTCGAGGCGCTCCGCAGGAAGGAGGGGGTGTGACATGGCGGCCATCACTCTCAAGGTCAATGGAACCACGCACACCATCGAGTTGGAGCACGACCGCGTCCGGCTGGCGGAAATCCTGAGGGAACAGCTCGGCCTGACCGGCACCAAGGTCGGCTGCGGGGTCGGGAAGTGCGGTAGCTGCACCGTGCTTGTCAACGGTGAGCCCGTGACCAGCTGCACCCTCCTGGCCCGCAAGGCCGACGGGGCCGAGATCCTCACCATCGAGGGGATGGCGGACGGAGCGGTCCTCCATCCGATCCAGGAGGCATTCCTCGACGCGGGCGCAGTCCAGTGCGGCTTCTGTACTCCAGGGCTGATCCTGAGGACCTATTCTCTGCTCCGCGCCCACCCCACCGCGGATGACGGGCAGATCGTCGAGATGTTGCGGCACCACCTGTGTCGTTGCACCGGGTACGAGGCCATCCTCGCTGCCGTGAAGCTCTCGAGAGAGCGCATGCAGTCAGCCTGATTCAGGGCCCTCATGGCGACCACCGACGACATTGCCCCCGGGGGCACCTCGCCCGCTCTGAGAGTCGCAGATGCTGCAATCACGATGGCCCTCTGGCTCTGGTTCGTCTTCGGCTACTTCTTCCTGTTCTTCCCGATGCACCTGGTCGGCTGGATTGGCGCTCGAGACCGTGAGGCCTGGTCGCAGAAGGTGAATCACCTCTACATGCGCAGCCTGTTGAGGGCGCTGCTGCTGCTCGACCCCCGCACCCGCATCGACATCGCTCCGGAGGTGAAGGCCCTTTCCGGCTGCGTGGTGGTTGCCAACCATCGCTCCTACCTCGACCCGATCCTCATGGTGGCTGCGTTTCCCCGGCAGAAGACCATCGTGAAGGGGAGCTTCTTCCCCGCCCCGTTTCTCGGCTGGGCCATGGCGATGGCCGGGTATCTCTCGTCCGCAAACGAAGGGCCGCTCATCGGTCGCCTCGCACGCGTCATCGACCGACTCCCACAGTTCCTGTCGCAGGGAGGCAACCTGTTCGTGTTCCCCGAGGGAACGCGGCGGAGCACCACCGGAATCGGCCCGCTCAAGCGCGGGGCCTTCTCTCTGGCCCGTCGCTGCAAGGCACCGGTTGCCATCGTCTCCCTGAGCGGCACCGGTCGTGTCTTCCCCCCCGGCAGCGCCACCGTCCGAACCTGGTGCGGCACCAGCGTCAGCGTCCGACTCGTCGCCGTGCTTTCGCCCAACTACGATGCCCCCGACTTCTCCCTTGCCGATTTCATCGACGAGGTTCGCACACGCATGCACGAGGCCCGCGACTAGGCATCTTTGCTTGGGCATCTAGAGAATAGCGAGTATACTGCGGCGGGTTGACGACGGAGGGCCCCATGACCCGGAAGGGGACGCTTGCAGCCGTTCTGGTTTCTGCTCTGCTGGGCTGTGTCGGTTGCTCCGGGAACAAGGGCGGGGGCGATTCGGGCACCCCGGACGGGGTCGCGGGGGACCTGGCCGACGGCATCCCGGGGGACCTCCCGGTCGACACGGTTCCGGACCTGCCGACCGCCCCGGACTCGGTCGACGTCGCCCCCCCGGACACCGCCACCCCCGAGCTGGCCACCCCGGACCTGCCTCCGGAGCTGGACGTCGGCCCCTGCGGCCCCGCATGTCCCGAGGGCTTCTGCGACGGCGTCACTGGAGTCTGCTTCTACTGCGACGAGCAGACCCCATGTGTGGGGCCCGGCCTCTGGTGCAAGGACTCGGCATGTGTGAAGACGCTGTGCGTCCCCGGCAGCACAGACTGCCCGTCGTTCGAGGTTTCGGCCGTCTGCGCAGAGGATGGGGAATCCTGGCTGGAAAGCCCGTGCGCAGAAGGAACCAAGTGCGCCCAGGGAGCGTGTAAAGAGGTCGTCTGCACTCCTGGAGAGCAGCACTGCGAGCAGGGGCTCGTGGCCAAGTGTGATCCGCTCGGAGTGGGCTGGATGAAGTTCGCCTGCCCGCCGGGGCAAGGCTGCTTCCTCGACCAGTGCGAGCCCATCCGGCACAACCTGCTCGTGATCTTCGACACCTCCGGCTCCATGTCCTCCATGACCTCGTTCGACACGGTGCCCTGCATCTGCGCCTCCTGCCAGACCAAGCCGTTCCCTCAGTGCGAGGATCCGCTCTGCCCGAGATCCAAGCTGGGGCTGAGCAAGTTCGTGTTCAACAAGTTCTTCGAGTCGGAGAAGATCTCGACCGTCAACATCGTGCTGACCCATTTCCCGATGCGGGTGAAGGCGACCAACAGCCCCTCGTGCGGCAGCATGTTCAACCCCATGGCCGTCGGCTGGTATGGGTTGACCCTGGGCGAGTCGGACTGGATCACGGGGGATGACGGTTCCCATGTGACCGAGGAAGGCGGCTGGTTCGACAAGTATCTCTACGAGGTCCTGTCCGTCCCCTTCCCCAAATCGTGGGATGAGGACAACTTCGACGACCTCAAGCTGTGGGTCAACTTCAACGAGGAAATTGGCCCGACCGAGACGACCTGCCAGACCAAGGACGACTGCCCCGGGGGCCTGTGCCAGAACAACGGGGCAACAAAGGTCTGCTGGCTCCACTCCGACCCCGAGCTTCGGGCCCTGAGCAACACGCCGCTCGGCAAGTCGATGTTCTACGCAGGTGAGATCTACCGCAAGCAGATGACGCCCAACGGTAAGCCGTGCGTCACCGATGCCGACTGCGCCAACCGGAACTATCATTGCTCGAGCAAAGGCGTCTGCAAAGATCCGTATGCCCACTGCCGGGCAAACCAGATTTTGCTGTTCACCGACGGCGTGGAGGAACCGCCGACCACGATCGGCGACTTCTTCAACCCCCGAATCCAGGCCAAGCGCTTCCGGTATGGGTTGGGGTGCGGCGGACCGGAGGACTGCTTCGACGGCGCCGTCTGCCAGGGGGGCGTCTGCCAGGGCTACCCCCTTCCCAACGGCGGAGGCGGGGGTTACCCCATGCTGGCGGAGACCCCGGCCCGCCTGCTCGACTACGAGGGGAACCCTATTCAAATCATGACCCACGTCATCGACCTTTCAGCGGGGGAAGGGGCTGCCAACAATATGGCCATTGCGGATGACGGAGGCGGGACCTACTACAACCCCGACGAGCTTGACCCGGACGAGCTGCTGGCTCAGATGATGAAGCTTCTGGACATCAAGCAGAACCTCCTGGATTGCATGCCCGAGTATGAAGGAGAGGGAGAGACGGAATGACCATGAACGGTGAGTACCCGAGAGTGGGTCACGTGGTGGACCCGGGAACGGCCGGATTGCCGGTCGAGGATGCTGTCGAGGTCGTCGCACTGCCATTCGGACGCCTGCTCGTGCTGGCCGACGCGCTGCCCGGGGCGACCCCTCGGGGAGGCGCTGCCGCAGTCGATGCTCTCGTTCGCTATCTTGCCGAGGCCCGACTCGACGAGGCCTTGCCCGAGGCCGTGCGCAACCTGCTGTTCCAGGCGTTTCAGGCAGCCAACCAGGCATTGCTGTCGGCCCCGAGTCAGGAGGGCTTCACCGGAATGGCCGCCAGTCTGGTGGCCGCCCTGATCGTGGACGAGCGTGCCTACGTGGCCAGCGCCGGGGTAGGGCGGCTGTTCCTGGTGCGCGATGGACGGTGCGTCTCCGTGACCCGGGAACCCATGCCCATGCCCGAGGGAGAGGAACCCCCTCCCTTGCCCCCCGGTGCCGTGAGTGGCGTTGCCGCAAGCCCGCTCGGATTGTCCCAGGAGTTCGTGCCGGAGATCCTGCCGACGTCGATCCGATTCCAGGCTGGAGATGCTCTGGTGCTGGCCTCGGACGGTCTTCTCGACGTGGTCGGTGACGATGACATCGCACGGGTCGCGGTCGACGGCCCCGCTGAAGTGGCTGCCATCAAGCTGGTCGAGCTCGCCCGCCAGCGACGAAGCGGAGACAACGTCTCCGTCGTGCTCTTCCAGCACAGCCCACTGGGGCAGCAGACCGTGAACGTGAGAGTCCCGGCCTCGTCGACCGATGACCGCCGCAGAAAGCTCCAGTTCGCAGCCATCGGCGGAGTCCTGCTGTTCCTCGCCGTGGCACTCCTGCTGGCAGCCCCCTGGAAGAAGGCGGACCCGGACAACTTCAAGCCCGTGGAATCGGTGGGGACTCCCGCTGCCCAGGCGCCGCCGCAGCCCGCTCCGGTGGACGCCTACATCGCTGCGCCGATTCCGGCGGAAGAAGACGTCATTGCGACCCCCGAGCCCGTGCCCGAGCCGAAGGTGGTGGAGAGGCTTGAGCCCCGCCTCGAGGAGCAGGAGCCGGCGCAGGAGGAGGAGAAGCTCGAGCTGGAACCTCCGGTCCCGATTGCGAAGCCGAAGGAGAAGAAGTCCGCATCACCGGCAGGCAAGGGCGGCGGAAAGGCAAGCGCCGGCGGCGATGAGCCGGGCGGAGAGAAGGGCAAGACCGCTGACAAGGGCAAGGCCCCAGAGAAGGCGGCCAACGATGTTGCACTTTCCGGGAAGTCCGCCCCCATTGGCAAGGCCGAAGACAAGGGCAAGACCGCTGACAAGGGCAAGGCCGAAGACAAGGGCAAGACCGAGGACAAGGGCAAGGCCGAGGACAAGTGCAAGGCCGAGGACAAGGGCAAGGCCGAGGACAAGGGCAAGGCCGAGGACAAGGGCAAGGCCGAGGACAAGGGCAA
>CAITUV010000080.1 GCA_903895725.1 uncultured Myxococcales bacterium
CCGATTCTGCCATGTCCCCGGCCGATTCTGCCATGTCCCCGGCCGATTCTGCCATGTCCCCGGCCGATTCTGCCATGTCCCCGGCCGATTCTGCCATGTCCCCGGCCGATTCTGCCATGTCCCCGGCCGATTCTGCCATGTCCCCGGCCGAGGCCGGTTTCTCGCCTGCGTGCGACTCCGAGCCTCTGATGTGGTTTGCCAGTGCCCGCTTGCAGGTGGGCCTGCTCACCCGGCACGTCCCGCTGTCCCAGGTGACACCTCTCGTCACACGAGCCCGACTCGAACGGGGAGTGGAGCTGGCCCTCCGATTCCTTCAACGGACGGGCAAGGCCGGGACGGCACCGATTGCCGTCGCAGCGCTCGACCCGCATTGCGGAGAGTGGGGAGTGATCTCGCCGCTCGATCTCGAGGTGCAGGGCTGGGTTCGTGACCTCCGTGACCGTGGAATTCCGATCGACGGCCCGTTCTCGGCGGATACCCTCTTCTCACCGGTCAGCCTGCGCCGATTTGCCGGCGTGCTCTGCTGGTACCATGACCAGGGCATGATTCCCGTCAAGCTGCTGGCCTTCTCCGATGCGGTCAACGTAACGCTCGGGCTTCCGCTCGTGCGCACGTCGCCTGCGCATGGCGTCGCCTACGATATTGCCTGGAAGGGAATTGCGAGCCCAGCCTCCACTTCTCGGGCAGTCTCCCTTGCCCTGGCGCTCTCGGCTCCGGGGGAATGAGCCAACATCCGGCAACTTGTAACGCTCCCAGCGTCATAACTCCCGCGATGATGCAACATCCGACGACTTGTGACGTTCCTGGCGTCATAACTCCCGCGATGATGCAACATCCGACGACTTGTGACGCTCCTGGCGTCATAACTCCCGCGATGATGCAACATCCGACGACTTGTGACGCTCCTGGCGTCATAACTCCCGCGATGATGCAACATCCGACGACTTGTGACGCCCAATGGGGTAGCCGAGGAGTCGCGGGGCGACTCGATGGCGTTCGGCGACTCGAGGGCGTTCGGCGACTCGATGGACGACTCGAGGGCGACTCGAGGGCGTTCTTGCGCACGCGCGTATATTGAGATAGACTCAAGTCGGCACGGCGAGTACGCAAAGTTTGCGGAGGTGCAAAAAACTTACCGGGTCCGGAATGGGGCGTGACGGGGCGCGGGCGGCCATTCGGGCCGATTCGGCGCTTCGGGGGAGGAGCACGGCGATGGCACGGAACTTGCTGCGGTATGGGGCGGTTGTGCACCTGGCTGACGGAGGTGTCACCCGGATGAAAGGCCTCACGCACATGCGCTGCCCGCTGGGACAGGAGAGGGGGTTCACCCTTCTCGAGGCCGTCGTCGTCCTGCTGATCATCGCCGTCTTGGGCGTCATTTCAGTGCCTGCCGTGATGAACACTCTGACCTATCAGAAGCTGTCCAATGCCACGGAAGCCCTCGTCAACCAGGTGGAGTTCGCAAGGGTGCAGGCGGCCGCGAGGAATCGGGCCTATCGACTGAGGGTCGTTCCTTCCGACGGGGTGAACAGCGGGGCCATCCACCTCGACGAAGGAGCCGGGACCGCCTGCACTCCTGCGACGTTTGAGCCGGACACGGTTTCTCCCGAGCCGGTGCTCGACGTCCGTTACGTCGATTTCACCGAGGACCACACGGAAGTCCGTATCGTCGAGATGGTGCCGGAGGATCTGGCTCAGACCTCACTCTGCTTCAAGCCGGACGGACGGGTGCTGCGGCTCGATTCTGGAATGCCGGTAGCCTCGGCCGATGGCTATGCGGCCGGCGAAGCCGTCTACGTGTTGCAGCTTTACTCGATTTCGCAGGCCACGAAGATTGCCAAGCCGACGAACCTCTACAAGCGGGTGGTTGTGCCGTACAACGGGATCGTGAAGGTCGAATGATGGCGACGGCGGCTGACAAGACTATGCGCAACGGGGGCTTCTCGCTCATCGAGGTGCTCATCGTCATTGCGATCACGACCATCGGGTTTCTCGCCCTGGTGAACCTGCAGATCGGCACGCTGCGGGGTGTCGGCACGTCCCGTTCCATGATGCAGGCGGTCAACCTGAGCGAGCACTTCATCGAGACGCTCAAGAGCGAGGGGTTGCCATGGACCGGGGATGCCTCGATCCTGACCTCGCAGCCCACCACGTTCCCGCACCTGCGCCTGGCCGGGAGTCCGACGGAAGGGGGCGGGAGCGGCTGGGTCCGTGCCTACCAGTCCACCAACTCGGATAGTCGGGTAGGACCGCTCGGGATCGTCGAATCCGACAACTGGGATGCCGGTGCGGCCATGGAGATTTCACCAGAGCGGGAGCGCCGCTTCTGCGTCCACTATCGGCTCACCTGGGTGGTCCCGAACTACCTCATCCGGGCGGATGTGCGGACCCTCTGGATGCGAGACGAGTCCAACGTAGGGCTGTACCAGGATTGCCCCGTGGGAATGGAGACGGATCTGGCCAATGTGGCCAGCGTCACCATCCCCGGAACGGTCATGCGCAATGTGTTTGCGCAGTAGGGGAAGGATGGAACGGGGAAAGGGCACAAGGGGATTCACCCTCATCGAGCTGCTGGTCACCATGGTGTTGGCCCTGGTGATCGTCGGCGCGGTGTACATGCTCTATGCCCAGAGCGTGACGGGCTACCGGATCGAAAGCCAGATCCTGGACATGCAGGCCCGGCTGCGCTTCGGCCTCGAGCACATCAAGCGGGACTTCCGGCGGGCTGCATTCATGGCCACGCCCAACAGTGCGATCGACTCGGACGTGTGTCCGCCGCCGGCCAGCCACCTGCGGGCCGTGACACTGCTGCCGGGCAACGGATCGGTGTACCAGCCCTGGCCGAGTGCCAACCCCTACATCCAGCCGTCGGCGATCACGCTGTTTGGCGACTTCTTCTCGGGTAAGGTTTACAAGACGGCGGGCGTCCAGGACAACAAGGTGTTCCTCGCCCTGACCGACTCGTTCCCCGCCAGCGAGGTGGAGTTCAACCGGATCTTCGTCCCGTTCAGCGGGGTATCGGCCCGCTACCTTCGCATCGTGACGCAGGATCAGTTCGAGATGTACCTGGCGGTGCAGAGCGCGGATTGGGACGAGCGCAGCATCACCGTGGACCAGTCGGTCCCGGTGCTTGGAGGCGGTTCGCTGTGCGGCGTTGCGGGCTTTGGCGAGGGGCTGGACGTGAGCGTTGCCGGCTTCGTCCGATATCGCCTCCTCAACGACGGCCGCACCAATGCGCCGGTGGGCAAGACCGACCTGGTCCGGGAAGAGCTCCAGCTCAACGGGACCGATCCCATCGCGGGCAGCCAGCTCGTGATTGCCGACTACGCAGTCGACCTGCAGTTCTACGACTTCGGCGTCGATACCGACCCGACCGGTGCTGCCCCCACGCTGCAGGTGTTCTCTCTGTACAACCAGGTGGCCGATGCCGGCGGGGGCGGAATGCTGGGAACCACGCTCAACGCGGCACCGGAGAACCTGCGGTTCGTCACCGTCAAGCTCACGGTCCGGACCGACCAGGAGGATCCGAACCACACGTTCGCCGCGCGTCAGACTCTTTTCGATTCCCTGGACGGCTTCGAGCTCGATACCATGGAAGGCTCGTGCAGGACTGCGACGCTGGCCTCCCGGGTGGAGCTCACGTCGCTGGCCGTCCGCAACCTCAAAGCCGGCGGAGGTGGACCATGAAGACCAACCGCCGGGAACAGGGAACGGTCCTCCTTCTGGCCATCCTGGTGCTCGTCGTGCTGGCGGCCATCGCCATGGTCGTGGTGCAACAGGTCACCATGGAGATCCGCCATGCGGGGACCTACCGCATCGCGAAGCAGGGCTACTACGTGACCGAGGCCGGGCTCACCGGGCCGCTCGCTCAGGCATCCAAGGACCAGAATGTCTTCCTCGGCTTCCTGAACACCAACGATTTCACGGTCAGCAACTCCAACATCAGCCCCAACTTCTTCGACTTTGACACCTGGGGCTCGTTCGGCCCGGAGTTTTCCACCGCTGGAGCGGGGGGCTTCGTGACCCGGTTCTCGGATCCGGTGGATACCCGTCGCATTCCGGGCTACTCCACCGTGGGATTCTGCTATCGCAAGTACATGGTCACGGCCGACGGGTGCCTGGGGCAGGGCTGCCTCCAGGGCACCGGCATCGACACGGAAACGCCGGACACGGTCCAGCACAGGGCGGAAGCTCGCTTTGTCAGCCAGGTCTACCTGGGACCGTTCCAGTGTGGATATTGAGGTGGTCGTCATGATTCGAAAACGAAAATGGGGGCCTGAAGCGTGGTCGCCTCCCCTTGCGTGGCTCCTGGCACTACTGGTGCTCGGGGTCCCGGGGACGGCGGCGGCCAAGAAGACCACTCCCAAACCCGAGGTCCTGCTGCTCATCGATACCTCGGGAAGCATGGAGTACCGCCTCGATACCACCGAGTATGAAGGAGAGATGCCGGTCTGCCATGACAGCCGGCAGGACGGATTCGACTACGCCAGGTCCCGATGGGCCGTGGCTCTGGAGGTGCTGACCGGAACGTTCAACAACTACTGGTGCTCCTACGACGATCGCCTGGATGACAACAAGAGGGAGGATTACGCCTACGAGATTCCGCACGTGATGCCCCGAGGCACCCTCGTCGACGGCTCCGAGCAGGTGAAGGACGGTCTCCTCGACCTTCGTCGGGACGAGATCAAGTTCGGGCTGATGACGTTCGACCCCCGCTTCTCGACCAGCACGAAGGCCGACGGCGGGTACAGCTACGGCCCGGACAAGAAGTCGGGTGGTGGCTTCATGGCCAACCTCGGCTCCCGGAACGAATCGGCCCCCTGGGGGAAACTGGTGCCTCCGGCCATGTTGGAGAAGGTCGAAGACATCCGCAAGGCCAACGACGAGATCCAGGCTCAACTCCTGGCGGCCCGGCCCTACCTGGGCACCCCCATCGCCCCCATGCTGGAAGATGCGCTCTATTTCTTCGAGAATCACAAGAACGTGAAGCCTCCCAAGGGGAATGGCAACGACGGGGACGCCTACTACGATTGCCGCTCCAAGAGCATCATCCTGCTGACCGACGGCCAGCCGAACTTCGGGGAAGGAACTTACGGCTACGTCTACTCGGACGTGGCCGCGGCCAATCTGCTGGCCAAGGGAATCAAGGTATACGTGATCGGGTTCCAGCTCCCGGCCGGGACGTTCCCGATTGTGAGCAAGATCGCCAAGGCTGGCGGAACCAACGAGGCCTACGTCGTTTCCTCGCAGGCGGAGCTCGTCGCTGCGCTCGGAGCGATCTTCACGCAGATCCAGGGAACCATCACCTCCCGCTCGGATACCGTGATCACCACCCGGACCCAGACGCTGGAGGATGCCCAGTACCAGTTCAACGCGTCGTACAGCGCCAGCGCCAAGAGCCCGCTCGACTGGGTGGGACAGCTCGACCAGTTCATCTTCCGCTGCGACGAGACCTGCGAACCGGCCGAGTGGGAAGGGGGAGCCTCCCTTTGCGAGATCTTCTCCATCTCCGACCAGCTCAACGAGCGGACCAAGCCGCGCCAGATCTTCACGCAGCTCGATGGCGCCTTCGAGGAGCTCGTCGAATCGAACGCGGCTATCACCGCTGATCGGCTCGGCATTCCGACTACCGGCGATCTGCCCCAGCTCGACCCCGAGGTTCTGGCCAACGGACAGATTCTGTACTCGGGGGAGACCCTGGGCAGTGCGACGAACCCCGCGGTCCGGGCCGACTATCGAAGCCAGCTCATCCGGCTGCTCCGGGCTGATGCCGGCGGCCGGCGCGAAGGTATCGCCATGGGGGCGATCCAGCATTCTCAGCCGGTGCTGCAGCCCAACCTGCTGACCATCTCGGCGCCGATCACCTCGTTTATCGCCTACAGGAACCAGGAGAAGATCCGGCTTCGGCCGACCGTGCTCTTTGCCGGGACTCACGATGGCCTCCTGCACGCGTTCCGGGTGGATCGCTACAAGACCCTCTCGAAGTACGATTACGGTGAGGAGCTGTGGGCCTTCATGCCCAAGCACCTCATGGCCCGAGCCAACGATCTGGCCAACGGTGCCGTGTCCCTCCTCGACGGCCCGGTCGCGGTCCAGGAGGTGCGGACGTACAAGGAATCCCCCGTGCTGCCCGTGGACGAGGAAATTGAGCGCTGGAAGTCGATCCTGGTGGCCGGATATCGGGACGGAGGCCGGGGCTACTTCGCCCTCGATGTCACCGACCCGACGGCCCCGAGCTTCCTCTGGGAGATCTCCAACGAGGAGCGATGCTACAACGTCCCGGACGGGATCAAGACCTGCGCCGCCACCACGGACTTCCAGCGTCTCGGCAAGTCCTACAGTGAGCCCGTCATCGCCTCCGTGTACATGGAGGTCAACGCCGGTTACCAGGAGCGCTCCGTGGCGGTCTTCGGCGGTGGGCAGGCCATCGAGGGGGATCTCGAGTCGGGCAAGAGCGTGTTCGTGGTCGACTTGAGGACCGGCGAGCTCATCCGGGAGTTCTGCAACTCGTGTGGCAACGTGTTCGACACGAATCCGGCAGGGAAGAACAAGGAATTCATCGACTGCCCCATGATCGGTGCCGTGGCGGGCTACGATGCCTTCATCGGAGGGCTGTTGAGCCGTGCCTTTGTTGGCGATTCCTGCGGCCAGATGTGGAGGCTGGACCTGACCTCACCGGACCCCGACAACTGGAAGCTCGAATTCTTCCACGACTCGGCGGGAGGCAAGCCGATCGACCACAAGTTCCGCCGAGGGCTCGTGTTCCGCCCCTCGCTGGCCACCAGCTTCACGCGGGGGCTGCTCACCGTGATTTACGGAACAGGCGACCCGGACGAGGCGCTCGATCCCCAGGGGGAGCGTGATCGGGTGTACTCGCTCACCGAGTACTGGAATGGCACCTCCTTCGAGGCCAAGGTGAACTGGGAGCTCAAGTTCGAGGCCGGAGAGGAGTTCTCGTCTGCCCCGCTCGTGTTCGAGCAGACCGCCTACTTCACGACCCAGGCCCTGGGCGACGGCTTCTGCCTGACCGGGACCGGGCGCATCTGGGGGGTGGACTTCGACGGCAACAACCCCGGGACGGTGGACGACGTCATCGAAGCCTTTGACCAGGACGGGAACCCCATCACCCAGGACCTCACGAAATACATCGAGCTGCCCGAGTCGGAAGTGCTCGGCCTCAAGCTCGTGCAACGGGCGACCTGTTTTGCCGACAAGTCGGGTTGGGAGCCGTGGGAATCGGAGAGCACTCCGGGAGCGCAGGTCCCGGCGGCCGGCAACTTCACCGCAGGCGGCGGCAATTTCGGTTCCAGCTTCTCCGGTGCCAGTGCCGGCGGCCTCGAGCTGGTCATGCAGACCGGCCAATCGGGCGTCTCCAGCCCGGGAATGGAGGCCCCTGAGGGTGGCGGTGTGACCCAGACCGGAAACAAGGCGGCCCAGAAGGTCGTCCCGCCGGCCCAGACGGTCTTCTCGACCTCCTGGGGCCTGGTGTTCGACTAGGATCGGTCCCCATGGATCTCGTGCGCAAGGCTCACTGGCTCGTCTATGCCTTCCCGGCAACGCTGCTCGCTCTTGCCTGCGCCGAGGAGAAGGCCCCCGCCCCCCCGCCGTTGCGGCCGTTGGCTGCCGATGTGACGCTTCCGCCGCTGGCGGTCCCGGAGCAGCCGATCATCCCGCCTGAGGGGCTCTCCATGTCGTCTCTGCCCCCCGCTGCCGGGTTTTTGCTCCCCGAATCGACGGTCCCCAAGGCCCAGGACGACAACACCGAATCCTACGAGATTGCCGCCTCGCTGGAGGATGTCATTGCCTTCTATGGCAAGCGTGGCTACGAGGTCGAGCGCAACCCTGCCGGCGCCACCGTGCGTGCCAGGGACGGCGAAGGCCTCCTGCAGGTCCTGGCGGGGCCCAACCGCAAGCTCGAGCTGCTCGTGTTCACGCAGACCCGCGTGCCCGAAGGGCAGGAGCCTCCCATCGGCAAGGTCGACCCGGACAACCCCGACGAGGCAACGGCCGAGGCGCGCCGCCAGGCTCGTGAGAAGCTTCTCCAAGATCGGAGCCAGGGACGCAGGCTCGACCCCGAAGCGCTCAAGCACATCCCCCAGTAGTGCCGCCATTCTGGAAGGCCGGGAGCAACCGCCGATGCCCCTCCCGCGTGGTCGGGGCTGTGTGCTGCCAGCCTGAAAGCACATCCCCCAGTATTGCCGCCAGCGTGGAAGGCCGGGAATGGGTGGCGCTTCACAAGACCCGGGTCACTGTCGTGCCTTCTCCCACCCGCGACTCTCAATGATCCGCAAGCCGATCTCACGCCACAGCCGGGCCGCCGTGTCGGGACCGCTGTTCCCCTCCACCGGCTCGAAATCGTCCGAGCCGATCCAGACCACGAGCACCAGGTCGCCCAGGATCCCGGCAAACCAGGCATCACGCCCCCCGGCCGAAGTGCCCGTCTTGCCTGGAATCGACACCCCGTCGATGCGGGCGGCCCTTCCCGTGCCCTGTTCGGTGACGTCGACGAGCATCTTCCGCACCCGGCGTGCCAGGTCGGCTGGCGGAGTCCCCGTGCAGGCCGCTGCTGGCAGGGGCACCGGCTTCCCGTCAAACGTTACGGCCTGGGACAACACCACCGGCTCGGGCCGACATCGGCTCCCTGCCAGCACGGCGTACGCGGAGGCCAGCTCCAGCGGCGACATCGAGGCACTCCCCATGGCCAGAGACTGGTCCTCCACATCCAGGTCCGGCATGCCCCAGGCCCTCCACCGCTCCAGGAACAGGTCGGTGCCGAGATCGCGAAGCACCCTTACGGCAACACAATTGGAGCTCCAGGTGAGGGCCTCCTGCACCGTCATCCGGTCGCCCCGCTCGTGGGTATCCCGGATGGTCCAGGTTCGCCCTTCCGGCCCCTTCAGGTTGAACGGGGTGGCATCGATCCGGCTGTCCTCTTCGAGCCCCAGCTCCTCCATCGCGGCCAGGTAGATGAACGGCTTGATCGTGGAGCCGATGGGACGCCGGGCCGTCAGCGCCCGGTTGAACGGATGGTACCGGTGGTCCACCCCTCCGTAAAGTGCCTTCACCCTCCCCGTGCGGGCCTCCAGGAGCACGACGGCAAGCTGTGGCTTCACCAGGGGCACCACCACCGTCTCCTCGGTAAGCCACGGCGATGCCAGGGCCACTTCCCGGGTGGACAGGACCCGCAGCCAGCTCCCGGCGCGGGGAGAAATCTCGCTGCCATCCGGAAGTCTGAGACTGTCCTGGGGAATCACGGCCAGCCGCCCCGCCAGGTCCGCCAGGTACCCGGCCGGCCCCCCGTCCTTGCCCGGTGTCCCCGGCTTGAGCACCTTGACCCACACCGGGCAGCCCGGCAGCAGTGTCTCGTCAGTCAGACAGTCGCACAGGCTCTCCGGCTCGTCGTCCCTCGCCTGGAACGAAATTCCGTTCTCCGGAAGGAACGCGGCGACTCCGTCGTTGACCGCCTGCTGCAGCCGGGAATCCACTGTCGTCTCCAGGCGATACCCCCCGGTCTCCAGCTCGCTCCGGTCCACGACGCGGAACAGCTCCACCAGCGCGGCATCGACTCCGAACGGCGACAGATCCGGCTGCACGCCCCGCTTCCCGATTACGGCGGGAAACGGCACGGACTGCGGCCCTTGCGGCAGCGAACCGTCCCGCTGCATCTGAAGGAGCACACGCTCCATCCTGGCCCTGGCCTTCTCCGGCTGCTTGAGCGGCGACAGGTTCTCCGGCCCCCGGATGATGCCCGCCAGCAAGGCAGCCTCGTTCAGCTCCAGCCGGTCGGCCCCTTTGCCGAAGTAGAACCGGGAAGCCTCTTCCACCCCGTAGTTCCCGTGCCCCCAGTAAATCACATTAAGATATTGATGAAGGATGGCATCCTTGGGAATTGAGCGCTCGATCTTGCGGGCCATGAGGGCCTCCCGAACCTTCCGCCAGAGGCTCCGCTGCCGCCCGACGTAGAGGTTCTTGGAGAGCTGCTGGGTCAGCGTGGACCCGCCCTGCACCATGGCCCCGGAAATGACATCGACCAGCACGGCCCGAGCCACGGCCAGCCAGTCCACCCCTTCATGCGAGTAGAAGTTGTCGTCCTCCGCGGCCAGGAGTGCCTGCACCATGGGCCCGGACACCCGGGAGAACGGCACGACGGTCCTTCTCTCCTTGTAGAACTCGGCCAGCTCGACCCCGTCGCTGGAGTAGACCCGGCTCACCTTCCAGATCTCGCGATCGAAGCGGGCGCAATCCGCCACCTCGGGGAGACTTCTCTCGACGATCAGTGCAGTCAGCTCGAACGCGGCGATGGCCAGCAGCCCTCCCGCGACCAGGACCACGCCGAGCACCAGGAGCCATTTGAAGACCCGACGCATCCCCCCTCGCTCTCCTGCCCTGCTGAACCGTACCGTCCGACTCATGCCCTGCTGAACCGTACCGTCCGACCACTGCCCTGCTGAACCGTACCGTCCGGCCACTGCCCTGCTGAACCGTACCGTCCGACCACTGCCCCGCTGAACCGTACCGTCCGGCCACTGCCCCGCTGAACCGCACCGTCCGACCACTGCCCTGCTGAACCGTACCGTCCGACCACTGCCCTGCCGAGACTTCCCGTCAGGCTACCAGGTAGGTCTCTTCCCCCCGCGCCTCCTCCCGCACCTGGTGCGCGGCAAGAAGCTCGCGGGAAGCCGCTTGTACGCTCTCCAGCGGCTCACCAAGGGATGCCGCAAGCTGCCGGGCCGTGCAGGGGCGACGCCGCAGAGTGTCCAGGATGCGCACAGCGAGCGCTGGCACCGTTGAAATGCTGGGCCCCGCCCCGGTTGCCCCCCCTTGTGCCGACGAGAAGCTCGCCACGGGCACGGCCGGCGGCTCAAACAGCATGGCAATGCGCTCGAGATCCTTCGGCCCCAGCCCCGCCACATTGCGCCCGGGAGTCGGCCGGACGGCCGTGTTCAGCTCGACTACGGCCGGGGAGATCCGGCGGGCGGCTTTCGCGATGGCTTCGAGGGCCGTTGGAGTGTCGTTGACTCCGGGGACGAGGAAGACCTCGAGGCGCACCTTGTCCGGATGGCGGTGGGAGAATCGAGCGATCCCGTCGAGCACCTGCTCCAGGTCGAGCGACGGATGGGGCCGATTGATCCTCGAGAAGGTTTCCAGGTCGGCCGCATCCAGGTCCGGGGCCACGATGTCGAACCAGGCGGCGTCCCGGGCCACGTCATCCCGCCAGAGCAGAGTTCCATTGGTGATGAGATTGAGCTTGATGCCCAACTGCTCGCGAAGGCTCCTGGCAACGGTCCCCAGGTCCTGGTACAGGGTAGGCTCCCCGGAGCCCGCAAAGGAAATGATGTCCGGACGGGGCCCCCGCTCGACAGCGGCCACGACCTCGCTCACCACCTCCTCGGGTGGCACGAACGAGCGTCGCTCCACGGTCAACTGGTCAGTTGGCCCCAGCTGGCAGTAAATGCAGTCCAGCGTGCACGCCTTGAACGGAACCACGTCCACGCCGAGAGACAGGCCGAATCGGCGGGAAGGAACCGGACCGTACGTGAGCTTGCTCATGCCTCTCCTTCGGGGCGCCCCCCCAACCCGAGGCATTGTAGTCGGTCCCCCTGCCCCAATCAATTCTCATGCCCGGGGGGGGGCCATGTGGCTTGTTTGAACCACGTCGGTCGAGTATAAGGGGCGGTATGGGAGGCGGAATCGATGCGGATCCTGATCACCGCTGGAGGCACCCGAGAGCCGATTGACGCTGTGCGCTACGTGGGGAACGTCGGGACCGGCGCCACCGGCGTAGGGCTGGCCGAAGAAGCGGTTCGGCGCTTCCACACGGTTCACCTGCTGTCCGGTGTGGGCAGCGCTCAGCCGGCTTCGTGGGCCTGCCAGACCGGCCTCCTGGTCTGCGAGACCTTCACGTCCGCGGCAGACCTGCTGGCCCGCTGCCAGGAGCTGCTGGCACGGTACGAGTTCGATGCCGTCGTGGCGACAGCTGCGGTGGCCGACTATGCGCCGGTTCCGCTGGAGGGGAAGCTCGGCTCGAGCCTGCCCGAGCTGATCGTGCGGCTGGTCCCGACGCCGAAGATCGTGGACCGGATGCGCGGCCTGGCCCCTGCCGCCACGCTGGTCTCCTTCAAGCTCGAGAGCGGCCTGGCCGTGGACGAGCTGGTACGGCGTGCGAGGGCATCGATGGAGCGTTCTGGCGCGGATCTGGCCGTGGCCAACCTTATCGAGGGACACGGAAGTCCCGAGCATGGAGCCTGGCTCGTCGCACGCACCGGGGAGCCGGTTGCCGTCCCGAACCGAAGCGAGCTTGCCGTGCGCCTGCTGGACCGGCTCGAGGAGCTGCGCCAGGCATCCCGCCACCCGCCAATGGAGAGGTTCGAATGAGCAAGGTACTCCTGGGAGTGACTGCCGGAATCGCTGCCTACAAAGCCCCCGACCTTGTCCGGAGACTTGCAAAGGCCGGGTGCGACGTGAGAGTGATCCTCACGGAGCGGGCGGCCCACTTCGTCACCCCCCTCTCGCTCGAGACCGTGAGCGGGCATCCGGTCGCCATGGACATGTTCGGACCAAGACGGGAAGCGGCCATCGAGCACATCGAGCTGGGGCTTTGGCCCGACGTGGTCCTGGTCGCTCCTGCGACAGCAGACTTCCTGGGCAAGATGGCCTGCGGCCTGGCGGACGATCTTCTCAGCACGGTGCTCCTGGCTCTGGCCCCCACGGTCCCGGTGGTGCTCGCTCCGGCCATGAACACGCGGATGTGGAATCACCCTGCGTTGCAGCGGAACATGAAGACCATCCGCAAGGACCTGGGCAAGAGGCTGACCGTGGTCGGTCCGGCGGCCGGCAAGCTTGCCTGTGGGGAAGAGGGAATCGGCGCCATGAGCGGTCCCGACGAGATCCTGGACGCGGTTCTCGGCCGGTGATTTTTTGACGGATCCCGGTTTCGCGCTATGATGCGCGCTATGAGATTGCCGGGACGACATAAGCGGGGAAACCAGGCCGGGTGGAAGAGAAGATTCGAGAAGTTCTTCTCGCCGTCCGCGTCGCTTGCATCCTTCCTTTCCTTCGGTCCCTTGCTGGTGGTGACGCTCAGCTTCTACACGGTGTCGCTCGTGCAGGGAGAACCGCTGCCCGGACACGCCTATCTGTTCCTGGCACTGCTGCTCACGACGAGCGGGCTGTTCGGGCTTGCCTCCGGGTCACCGGCGGTTCTCGGGGCCATCGTGCTGGGCGAGGCGGCGGCGGCCCTCGGCGGGATGACCGAGTGGTGGGTCGCACTGGCCAACGGAGGGGCTCTGGTCCTGGCCGCAACGGGCATTCCGCTGGTCGCTCGGGCCCGGGTCATGGCTCTGGCCGCACGGGACAACAAGCGCATTCGGGACAAGGCGGAAGTGCGGGTATCGGTGGGTGAGCGGCTGGCGCGGGGGGCCACTCCCAATCCCGCAGCCTCTGCCGGAGAGCCGGTCTCCAACACCGAGTCGCTCGTGCGCAACATCCTCCTGCCCGCCAAGAAGTCGCTGCGCTGCCGCACGGCCATCTTCTACTGGTACAACGAGGCCGAGGATGCGCTCGTCCCGGTCGAGACCCTGTCCGACTGCTCCGACCTCTTGACCAACGCTGCCATCTCGCTCAAGCAGGGGCGGCTGTCCGGTCTCAAGTCGACCCGTGAGCCGCTCAGCCTGCGCTTCTCCCCGAGCGAGTCTCACTCGGTCCCCATTTACCGCAAGGCCGTGGAGTTGGCCGGCGTCATGGCGGTCCCCGTGTACCACAAAGGCACGCTGGCCGGCGCATTCCTGTTCGACCGCAGCGGCGTCGAGCCGTTCTTCCTGCCCGACAACGTCATCGCCCGCAGGCTGGCCGAGGCCGTCGAGGACGCACTGGTCACCGAGCGCCGGCTCAAGAGCGCCGTGCTCCTGTCGCAGCAGTTTCGGATGATGGACGAGGCGGCCCGCCAGTTCTCGTCCGCCCGGGCATTCGAGCAGGTCTACGACACGGCGGTCCGTTACGCCGTCGCCTTCTCTCCATTTTCGAGCGCGATCCTGGCCCACCGGGTCACTTCCGCATCGGACGAGTTCGAGGTCGTCGGGGTGAGCCGCAAGCAGATGTCAGGCCTCCTTGGCAAGCGCTTCGGACTGCGTAGCAGCCTTGCCGACTCGGCTTCCCGCAACCGGACTCACCTGCCTGCCAACTTCATCTTCGAGGGGAGGATGCCCCAGCCCTTCGGGCCGGACCTCGGACTGGAGATGGAAGACGGTGATTCCTGTCTCCTCGTGCCCCTCCTGATCCGGGACGAGACCGTGGGCTTCCTCTTCCTGGCCGACAACCGCAAGCCCGTGGTGCGGGACGAGCTGAGCACGCTCTTCCTCTTTGCCGACTACTGCGCCGTCTCCCTGGTCAATGCCGAGGCCAACAAGGAGCTCGAGCGAATGGCGGTTACCGACCCGCTCACCGCCATCCCCAACCAGAGGGCCTTCCGGGCTCGCATCATCGAGGCCGGTCAACGGGCGGACCGTTCCAAGAAGCCCGTATCGCTCCTCTTCGTCGACATCGACCGCTTCAAGGCCATCAATGACACCCACGGCCATCCCGCCGGGGACAGCGTCCTCAAGGGAATCGCCCGATGCCTTGGTGAGACCATCCGAAAGGTGGACTTCGTGGCCCGCTACGGCGGAGAGGAATTCGTCGTCCTGCTCGAAGAAACCGATGGGCCGGGCGCGCTCGTGATGGCGGAGCGCCTGCGCTTGAAGGTAGCCGCCCTGTCGTTCCCCGAGCTGGGCTCCGGGCGCTCGGTCACCGTGTCCATTGGAATCGCATCCTACCCCAACGATGCCGCGTCCGTCGACGAGGTCATCGCCCTGGCCGATGCCGCTCTCTACAAGGCGAAGAATGAGGGCCGCAACAAGTGCCAATCTGCCTGAGCGTTCTGGCGTTTCGCAGAGGTCCGGTGTAACCTTCGCCCCCTGCCCGGTCTCTCCTGGCAGGGAAGCGTTGGCAAGGAGGTACGTATGAGCTGGCTGAAGAAGATGCTTGGGATGTCGGACAAGATGCAGCCGTTGTCGATCAACGATTCGAACTTCCAGGAGGACGTGATCCGGTTCAGGGGAGCCTGTCTGCTGGACGTTTGGGGACCGAATTGCCAACCGTGTGCGCAGCTTGCGCCGGTAATGCAGGAGCTCACTGCAGCCTACAAGGGCAAGGTCCGGGTCTGCGAGATGAATGCGGCGGCCGCTCCCCGTTCCGCACAGCGGCTGGGAGTCCGAGGCACCCCCACCGTGGTCGTGTACCGGGGCGGGGCCGAGATCGGCCGGATCGTGGGGTTCAAGCCTTACAGTTTCTGGGAGCAGCTCATCCAGAAGGAGTTCGCCCAGCAGCTTGCCGAGGCGGAAGCTCCGGAGACCGACGACGGCAAGGAAGCCTCATCGACTCAGGACCGCCCCTTCAAGGCAACCAGCAAGGCAGCCAAGAAGGCGCTCAGGAAGGCCAAGGCCTCGGGCAAGGAGTAGCCGCTCCCCCGAGCCCCCAGCCCCCAGCCCCCAATCCCGCCCTAGCCCTAGCCCTAGCCCTAGCCCTAGCCCTAGCCCTAGCCCGTGCCCGTGCCGTCGCCCGTGCCCCGCCCTTGCCCTACAGCCCCAGCCCTAGCCCGTGCCGTCGCCCGTGCCCCGCCCTTGCCCTACAGCCCTACCCCGAGCGCCTTGTCGAACTTCCAGTCTCCGTCGAAGAAGCCGGCTGCCACGACCCCATCCTTGACCCAGCTCGTGTAGTCGGGGAGACCCGACCGGGAAGAGAATGGCTGCTCCCAGTAGAGCAGATGAGCCCCCTCCTTGGCGGCCACCAGGGCTGCGGACAGGTGCCCCTGCTCCGGGAAGACGAAGAGCAGTGCGGCATCGGGGAAGTCCTTGTCGCCAATAGAGACGGCCTTGTCGTTCCAATCAAAGGGGATGCTTTCCGGGAGGGGGACCTCGTTCCTGGGAACGCCCACGTAGATGAGGTTGTACTCGCTCCGCAATGCGGGCGTGAGCTTGCCGACCGGCAGCGCACAGGCGTGCCCGTTTCCAATGATATTCCACGTGGATGCGAGATAGCTGGCGTACCGTCGATAGAGAGGATTCCCACCGCTCGGGTAGACCAGGCAGAACGGCCGCTGGAAGACCTGGTTCAACGGTCCCTGTACGCCCGGATTTTTCCCCTCCTGCGGCCCCCAGGCGACGGGGCCGTTCTCGAGCGCGACTTCCTTGCCGTCAACCGTGAGCTTCTTGACGCCCGCCTGTCCCAGAGCGGCCCCGTCGAGCACCATGCTGCGAACGTTCGAGGTCGATACGGCCACGTCGAGCCCGCCGTTGGAGCTCTCCGATTCCACGACCGAGTCCTCGTAGGGGTCGATCTGTGAACGCACAGTCACGAACGAGTAGGTTCCGTTCACCCACGGGGACGGAGTCCTGTACTCGAAGTCCAACTCGGGTTCGTCGAGGGTCCGGTCGTGCATGAGGTCGAACAGCGGCGGCCAGTCCACGCAATCGGCCCCCGCACCTTCCGGTCCGTCCCACCAGTGCCCGGCCCCCGGCTGGATGTGGAAGTAGAACTCGTCCGCGATGGGCTCGACGGCATCCGCCATCAGGTAGGCCTCGGAGATCGGGACGTTGTCGTCGGCATCGCCGTGGATGACGTAGACGGCACGGTTGGCGAGGTTGCCCACGTACTGGAGGGTATCGCTCGATGCCCGGGCCCGGGCAAACGGTCCTGTCGGCTTGGTCGCTCCGCCGTAAGAGTAGAACGACGACCAGCCGGCGCTGGGGCCGACCACGCGGAACCGATCTGAGAAGTGAACGCCAAACTGCCAGGTCCCGTGCCCCCCCATGGAGTGCCCGGTGACATAGACTCTCGACGGGTCGATGTCGAAGGAGGCCATGGCATCATCCAGCGTCTCGATGCCGTCCAGGCGCCCCCACTCCTCCCAGTCGAAGCCGAAAGGCCGCCGGTTCGTCGGCGCCACGACGTAGGCCCACTCTTTCTGCCCGTACGCCTGGGCCTGACCGATTCCCTGGACGCCGGCACCGTGTAGCGACAGAGCCAGCGCATAGCCGCCTCCCCCCTCGGTCCCGAACGGATTCTCGGGTCCGGACGGGGGAAGCACGCCGTAGTACTGCACCGAGTGGTCCACGTTCGAGCGCCGGGTCCTCTTGTAGGATGCCCCGGCCCCCACCGTTCCCAGGTTGATCGTCTGCTCGTACGACCAGTCCAGGGAGGGGGACTCGATCCGCACGGTCACGGGCCAGGTTTCTCCGCCTGCGGCCGGGGCCTTGGCCGGCACGAGCTTGAATCCCACCTGCGTCACCGCATTTGCGGGGAGCGAGGGATAGACCACCTCGGTCTCCTCGAACCACTCACTGCCCACCACCCGCGCCACGGCATTGCGCAGTCGGTGGTTGGACAGATTCGCCGTGGCGATCCCCAACCACTGCATGTCCTTGCTTCCTGCAACCAGATCCGGTGCCGTCACGTCCGCCAGGTTGAAAAACAGCTCTCCGTCCAGCGAGAACAACTCGATCTCGGGGTCCTTGACTGCCATGTAGGCCGAAGCCACCACGATGTTCTCTCCGACCACGCCCACGGCCGGTGTCCGGTGCGCCCGAGTCATATAGGGATCGCCGGGCTGCGGGGCTCCGTTGACATGCACCTGGAAGAAGCGGTCGGCCCGAACCAGGAGTCGGGTCGGCTCGTCGAGCTGGAGCCTGGCCACGGCATAGAACAGGGAGTACCCGGCATAGCCCATCTGGCCTCCGTCCCCCTGCTTGGCCTCGTACCACTGGATTCCGTAGCCGTCCTTCCCCGGACCTGCCGGCGGTACGAACGTGCCCATGTCGAGCGCCGGGCCGATGGGGTCCTTCTGCGGATCGGGAACCAGGGCGACGAGCCAGTCGGGCACGACGATCTCCACCGGCTCGGCCGGAGCCGCAGTCGGGGCGACCGGCCCGACGTCACCGGGCTCGAGCTCTTTCGGAACGAATTCGGGGGCCACGTCGGGCACCGCGACGTCGGCGAGCACGTCCTGCAGATCCAGGAGGGCCGAGTCGGGCGGCACAGGGAGCTCAGCGGTTTCACCCGCCACGTCGGCCGGCGCATCCGGTGTCGGCAAGTCCGCAGCGGACAGGTCCGCCGTCAGCTCAGCCTGCACGTCCCCGACGGGCGAAACGTCCTTCCCTCCCCCACCACCTCCCGAACAAGCCACCGTGAGTCCCAGAATACCTGCGATGGTGATCCGCGCTGCCCATGCCTTCCACGCCATGCTCCGGCCCGCCATGTTCGACCTCCGTTGACGCAGGTCAGCTTACCACTCGGCGGCCGAAAGCGGAAGCACACCCAATCGGTGCGGCGGGCAACCCGACGGCCGATGCGGCGCACGAGCCGCCGCTGCTGGCAACCCGACGGCCGATGCGGCGCACGAGCCGCCGCTGCTGGCAACCCGACGGCCGATGCGCTTGGCGCGTCATCCTGACGCCCCCGACGCACGGCCTCCTCCTCCGGCCGTGCCCTTCTGGAGGCGGCGGAAGGACCTCGGCCGGGGCAACGGAAAGGCCGCAGGACCTGCGGCCGTTCGAACGCAAGGGAGGCAGAGGTCCTTCGCTCCCCCGCAGGGGGGCCAATCCGGCTTCGGAGTCAGGGGGGCCGGCTCGCTCGGGATGACGTGCCGAGCATGAGGGGCACATCCGCACCCGGCACCCACGGCACATCCGCAAGGGGACCCCGGGTCCGCTCCGGCCCCGGGGGACGGACCGGAGGTTGCACCAGGGCCTCTGGACTGCCGGTCGGCCTTGAGCTAGGCTCAAGGAAAGATGCCGGCCGGGTCGACAGCCTGGGAGAATGGCATCGACAGCGTCGCTGGACATACCTGGACGGAGGAGGCGCTCATGAGAACCTGGATTGCCGTGTTCGCGCTGGTCATGCTCTGGTCTGCCACGGCCCTGGCCACGGCCCAGCTCGGAGACAACCTGGTCTACAAGGGCCAAACGTACAACATCCACACCAACCCGCTGGAGACGTACTTCGATGAGCAGCACCCGAGGCCGGACAAGCTCTTCGGGGCCTCGTGCACCGCATGCTGGCGGGGATACGTGGCAACCTGGGAGATCAAGGACGACGGCTTCCTGTACCTTCTCAGGCTGGTCGAGGGGACCTGTGCGGGGAATGCTCCCGAGATCCCCCTGGACAAGGTCTTCCCCGGCCAGAAGGGACCGATCAAGGCCACCTGGTTCTCCGGGATGCTCGAAGCCCCGCAAGGGGAGCTCCTCCACTACGTCCACATGGGATACCAGTCCGTGTACGAGAAGGAGCTGCACATCTTCATCGAAGCGGGCAAGGTCACGCGTGAAGAAACCATCGACAACCGCCCCCCCGAGGACAAGGGCTTCGACAAAATCATGGATCTCAAGGGGAAGCAGGACGGGGAGAAGGAGAAGGACGAAGGCAAGGAGAAGGACATGGATGGCGACGGGAAGGGAGAAGGGGAGAAGAAGGCCCCCAGGAAGCCCAGGGTTCCGGTGGCCCGATGACCGCTCTTCGGTACGCAATGTGCCCGAGGCTCGTCTTTCCTGCCGCCATCGTGCTGGGCCTGCTGTTGCTGTCCCCGTTGGGGCGTTCCCAGGAACCCGCACCGGATGACTCGGTGACCGTAAGCTTTGTCAGCGAACCGACGGGGGCGCAGGTCTCCGTTGACGGGAAGAAGAGCTGCGTGGCCCCGTGCAAGGCCGTGCTGTTCCGAGGGAGCCACGTGATCGGCATGGGCCTGTTCGGCTACTTCGCGCACGAAGAACTGATGGACATCCAGAAGGACCGAAAGATCTCCTGGAAGCTCGAAGTGGAGAAGGGAGGCCTCTCGGTCTCGAGCGAGCCGGACGGGGTTTCGATCGTGATCCGGCCCACAAAGGTTTTCACTCAAACCGCCCATTCCGCCCGTTCCCGGCCTCCGCATCCGTCTGCCCTGACGACGCCCTTCTCGGCCAGCCCGCAGGCGGTGCTGCGCTTCCCGACCCCTCCGACCACCCTCTCGGTCATGCGGATTTAAGAAGCCCCTCAGGACTCCCGAATCGGCCCTCTTCCTCTCTGTTTCTCAAAATCATGCGGACTTTTTCGACCGAGTCCTCATGAATCGAGACCGCGGTCCAGAAATGAATCTCACCCGCATGGCGACTGGTTGAGAGGCACTTTTCCGGGCCTCGGCCCGACCCGGCAGAGTTCGATTCCCCGTTAGGGGACAAGGGGCACAGCCGAAAGCGAGTCCGCATGACTGACGGCCGCCTTGTCGGCCCGGCAGTTACTTGTCCCGGGCCTTGCGGCTGCACACGATGTCGTGGATGGCGCCCAGGCGCTCGCGTATGGGGAGGCCCGCTAGGGAGAGGCTGACCAGGCCCAGAACCCGCTGCAGTTTCTCCCTGGTGTAGGGGTACCAGGCGGGATTCTCCATCGAGAACACCTCATCGTTCACGTGGAGCGCCAAGCAGAGATCCCGGAGGCCGTCGTCAGAATGGACACGGCCAAAGCCGCTGTCCCGAATCCCCTGCCACGGGGTCTCGGGGTAAGCGTGCGTCGAGAGCGTATCGTTGATCATCACGGTTCCGGCCAGCAGCCGCTCTGCGACCGCCCGGGCGTGCCTCGAGTTGTGCGAGAACACTGAAGCGACCAGCCCGTACCTCGTGTCGTTGGCAATCCGGACTGCCTCGTCATCTGTCTTGAACTTCAGGATCGGGAGCAGCGGCCCGAAGGACTCCTCCTTCATTACCCGCATCTCCGGAGTCACTCCCACGAGCACCGTAGGCTCGAAGAAGCAGGCGCCAGCCGCGGCCCGCTTCCCGCCCGCCAGGACCTTGGCACCTGCGGACACAGCATCCTGCACCAGGGACTCTACGAAGGCGACCTGGCGGAGGTCGGTCATCGCGCCAACGTCCACACCATCCTGCCGGGGATCGCCCTGCCGGAGCGCCTTGGTCTGGGCCACTGCTTGCTCCACGAAGGCATCGTAGAGCCGTTCGTGGACCAGGCAGCGCTCGATGGACGCGCAGATCTGGCCTGAGTTGGCAAAGGCGCCCCAAACGATGGACCGGACCGCTGTATCGAGGTTCGCGTCCTCGAGGACCAGTGCGGGGGCCTTGCCCCCGAGCTCCATCGTGCAGGGGATCAGGCAGCGTGCGCAGAGAGCGGCGACGCCCCGGCCCGTCTCCGTCGAGCCGGTGAAGCTCACGAAGTCTGGCCGTCCCGCCTCGATCAGCTCGGACGCGAGCCGCCCGGGCCCCGTGATCACCTGGAACAGGTCCTGAGCCAGGCCCGCCTCGTCCGCGATCCGTCGCAGGAGCACGGCAGTGAGCGGCGTCAGCGATGCAGGCTTGAGCAGCACGGCGTTGCCCGCGATGAGCCCCATGAGCACCTCTCCCATCGTGTTGGACAGGGGGAAGTTCCAGGGCCCGATCACCAGGACCACGCCCCGCGGGCGATAGTGCATGTAGCTGGTGCGGTTCTTGAACACGGAGATCGAGATCCGCCGCCGGGCCAGGATGCGGGGGGCGTTGCGCAGAAAGTAGTCCCCGAGGTGGAGAATCGAGGCGATTTCGAAGACGCATGCCTCGAACCGTGTCTTCCCGCCCTCCATGATGAGGGTCTGAGCGATCTCGTCCTGGTGGTCGCGGATGCCGCCGAGCAATCGGCGAAGCACCTTCGAGCGCTCCTCGAACCCGGCCTCACCCCATGCGACCTGGGCCTTCCTCGCCCGATCCGTGGCGGCCAGGGCGTCCTCAATGGTCAGGGACGGGACCTCGCCGACCCGGGTCTTCCCGTCGATGGGGCTGATGACCTCGATCATCGATCCTGCCTGCTTCGTCGTCGCCATCGTGGAACCTCCTCCCAAGGTCCCGGGACAGGCCCCGGGCCGGAGTTTCACCGGATCATACACTCAGTCGGATCCCCTGGGCCAGCTCGATCCGGCCGCTTCCATTGATCACCGAGGTCTGCCGGCGCATGTAGGCCTTCCACGCGTCCGAGCCCGCCTCGCGTCCCCCGCCGGTCTCCTTCTCGCCTCCGAAGGCACCGCCGATCTCCGCACCGACGGTCCCGGCATTCACGTTCGCGAGCCCGCAGTCGCTCCCGTTCGGGCCGGTGAAGCGTTCTGCCTCCATCAGGTCCTTGGTGAAGATAGCGCTGCTCAGCCCCTGGGGCACGCCGTTCTGGAGCGCAATGGCCTGGTCGATGTCGGTGTAGGGCATCACGTAGAGAATCGGGGCGAAGGTCTCCTGCTGCACGATGGACAGGTCGTTGCCGGCTTCGATGACGCATGGCGTGACGTAGCAGCCGCCCGGCAGCGGCAGTCTCTGTCCGCCATGCAGCACGCGACCGCCCTGCTTATCGGCCGCGGCGACAGCGGCCATCATGGTCTCCACTGCCGCGCCATCGACCATCGGTCCCATGTGGACGTCCGGCTCCCGAGGGTCTCCGATCCGGGTCCGCTCCATGAGACGAAGCAGGCCGTCCAGGAATCGAGGCATGACCGACTCCTGGACGATGACACGACGGGTCGTCGTGCACCGCTGGCCCGAGGTCCCGATCACCCCGAAGTACACCGCCTCCAGCGCCTGCTGAAGGTCCCCCTTCTCACTGACGATCACTGCGGCATTGCCGCCCAACTCCAGGATCGCTCGGCCAAAGCGCCGCTGGACCGCCACACCCACATGCCGACCGGTCGCCACGGATCCTGTGTAGGAGACCAGAGCCACCCGGGGATCCTCGATCAGCCGGTCCCCGATCTCCCGGCCGGGGCCGATGAGAAGGCTTGCGACTGCGGGGGGAACCCCGTTCTCAGAGAGTACGCGTGCGGCCAGGCGGGTGCAGAAGATCGCGGACAGGGGCGTCTTCGAAGACGGCTTCCAGATCACCGTGTCGCCGCACACCAGGGCGAGCGCGAGGTTCCAGGCCCAGACCGCCACCGGGAAGTTGAACGCGGTGACGACTCCGACCACGCCCAGCGGGTGCCACTGCTCCATCAGGCGGTGACCTGCCCGCTCGCTAGGCAACGTCAGCCCGCCGATCTGGCGCCCAAGTCCGGTGGCGAAATCACAGATGTCGATCATCTCCTGAACTTCCCCGAGCGCCTCTCGGATGTGCTTGCCCATCTCCCGCGTCACCAACAGGGCCAGCTCCTCCTTGTCCCTCCGGAGGGCTTCCCCGATCTGGCGCACGATATCGGCTCTCTTGGGAGCGGGCACCGTCCTCCAGGCGAGAAACGCGTCACTCGCCGCGGCGATGACCCGCTCGCAATCGACAGCGGACGCAGTCATGAGCTGGCCGATCTCGCGGCCGTCAATGGGCGAAGCAACGGCCCTTTTCGGGCCAGATGCCTGCCATGTCCCGAAGAAGACACCGAGCTGCGTTGCGTCGGCCACCGCCTCATGCATCCCAATCATGGCTCACCTCCGATTAGATTCATCCCCGAAGCCGTCCGCCGCCAGGCCATCGCTCTCCTTGGCGAACCTCTCGAACGTGCGCTCAAGCCCTCCGAGCACCTGAGCCGCCAGGCGGATGGCATCGCGATAGAATACAGAGATCGTCTCCTCCAGGTGGATGGCCCTGGCAACCGGTGTGCGGTTCCCCTGGTCGGCTGGCAGGTAGTCGTCCCGGTTCATGCCATTCAGCGGCTGCAGGACAACCTCGTTCAGGCGTTCCCTCCTGAGTTGCTCCAGGCGCGTCCGTCGCTTGTCGTGTGTCCGTGCAGCGCCGACATGGCCGGCGTCGCGAGAGCATGCCGCTGCGGTCTCTTCCAGTGCCTGAGCGAACGCCAGCAGCGTTCCGAAGGACGTCAATTGTGGGAACTCGATGCCCATAGGCCCTCCTGTTGCGTTTGACTCACATCCACCGCGTGATGACCACTTTGCGCTCGGTGAAAAAGTTGACCCCGTCCCGCCCCTGGGCATGGAGGTCGCCAAAGAACGACTCCTTGAGCCCGCCAAAATTGAAGTAGGCCATGGGGGCGGGGACGCCGATATTGATTCCAATGTTGCCGGCACGAACCCGGCACTTGTAGGTGCGCGCTGCCTTGCCGCTGGTCGTGTAGATTGCCGACGCGTTGCCGAAGCGGCTGCCGTTGGCAACGGCGATGGCCTCGTCGAGATCCTTGACGCGCACCATCGCAATTACGGGACCGAAGATCTCCTCCCGAACGATGTCCATGTCCGGCGTACAGTTGTCGAACACCGTCGGACCGACAAAACAGCCGTTCGGGTAACCCTCGACACGGCAGTCACGCCCGTCGAGAGCCAGAGTCGCCCCCTGCTCCACGCCACGATTGATGAAACCGAGAATCCGGTCGTAGTGACGTCTCGCCCCGACCGGGCCCATCTGTGCGCTCTCGTCCAGACCGTAGCTTCCTCGTCGATCCCGGGGGCCGCCCCATCCTCCAGAGTCTCGCCCAGGAGCAGACTCGGTATGCCGCACGCAAACTCGATGTTGTCCACCAGACGTCGCACCGACCCGCGGGCTTCGTCGATGACCTTGCCATGCTCCTGCGTCACGATGCGGGCGATTTCTTCGTAGTCTCTCTCGACCAACGCCTTCAAGCGGTACAGCGGCTGCACCCGGAGATTCGGCGGCGTCTCCCGCCACTCGTCGAAGGCCCCCTGGGCGGCCTCCACCGCAGCGCTGACCTCCGCACTGGCGGACAGGGGCACTTCGGCAATCTCCGCGCCGGTGGCCGGGTTGATGACGGGCACCACGCGGTATGATTTCGACTGCACGAACCTGCCATCCACGTAGTTGGGCACTCGGCCGTAGTGGGCCTTCACTTCCGACAGCAGATTGGCGTTCCCTTCCATCCGACTCACTCCTTCCGTCACCGGCAGGACCGCCCGTGACGAATCCAAATGATGGACCCCGCTGTCCGATGACGGAAACGCGTTGATTTCATCCCGATGATGAATTATGTTCATGGCCGTTGAAACGTGGAGGGGGCCTGTTGGCTATGGACCTGAGCAAACTCCGAATCTTCCTCGAGGCCGCCCGGCTCCAGAACTACACGGTGGCCGGCCGGCGAGTGCACCTCAGTCAGTCAGCCGTCAGCCACGCCATTCGGAAGCTCGAAGTCTCACTGGGACGCAAGCTCATCGACTGGAAAGGCCGGCGCTTCCACCTGACTCCGGAGGGGACCTACCTTCTCCAGGTCTGCGAGAGGGTCTTTCGCGAACTGGACACGGCGGAACGTCATCTGGCAGGCAGCGCAGACAGCCCGCTTCGGATCGTACTCGGGGTGACCGTGGAGTTCGGGACCATGGTCCTGGTGCCACGCCTCGCCGCTCAACTCAAGCAGGAGCAGGGGCTCCACGTCGACTTCATCTTCTCCAACCACCTGTCGCAGCCCCTTCAGCAGGGCGAGATCGATCTGGCCGTGGACTGCAAGCCTCACTACTCCCCGGGCCTGGTCCGGACGCCCCTGTTCCGCGAGAAGTACGTGGTCATGGCGAGCCCGGAGTATCTGGCGCAACACCCGGTTCTAAAACCATCCGACCTGTCGGACGTGACTCTCTTGTCGCTGGACGAGGAGACCCAGTGGTGGCGCAACCTGTACGATGCGTTGCCCCGCGGCGAGCGACCTTCCCCGGGCCGGGTGCTGATCGTCTCCCACGTGCGGGGAATCGTGAACGCGGCACTGGCCGGGCTCGGGGTCGGCCTTGCCCCGAAGTACACGGTCCTCGAGGAGTTGGCCTCTGGTCGTTTGGTGGACGTTCTGCCCGCACTCCATCTCGTGGAGGACGAGTTCGCCATCTACCAGTTGAGTGCCGTCGCCGGTCGGGAGGCGAATCAGTTGCTTGCTCAAATGCTTCAACGGCTCCCCTTCGCCGATTTCGGGGATGCCCTCGCCAAGGCGTAGCAGCTCTGCTGACAGCGCCGGCGCAAGCGACGTCACGCGGGATGGGTGCTATCGGCGACTACCCCTGCTCCTCCCACCTCAGCCTGGTGCAGGCATGCGAGGACGCAGACCGCCAGTTGCCTGAACATAGCCGTTCTCAGACGTCCGTGATCGACTTTTACACGACGAGCCTACGGGAGATTGACCGACTCCAGCGGGAGTTCGAGGAAGCAGAACGAGATCTGCTGATCAAACAGGACGGAGCGGATCAGGTCGTGCCGCACGCTCGTTCCGCATACCGCAAGCTGGTCGACAAGATGCAGGGCTTGTTCATCCGCCATCTGGAGCAGTCTGGATGGCCCCCCGCCGGACGCCTGGCAAACGCCGACGTGTTTGACAAGCTGGTCGCCCCGAAGCTGCAGGAAAGTGGGAGGCGGGTCGCCTTGTTGCTGATCGATGCGTTGCGTTACGAACTGGGAGTCGAGTTGCAGAAGCAGCTCGCCGATGAAGCAAACGTTGAGCTCCATGCAGCGTTCGCCCAACTCCCGAGCATCACTCCGGTGGGGATGGCGAGTCTGCTGCCTGGAGCTGGGGCGGCACTCAGGCTGACTCGCAAGGGCGACCAGATGGTCGTGGCCCTCGGAGAGCACCCCCTTCAGCAGGTTGCCCAGCGTATGGATGTGCTTCGCAAACGGTATGGGGACCGCTTTGCCGAGGTGGGCCTGAGCGATTTCGTTCGGGAGAGGGCCTCTGTTCCGGGCGCTGCCGAGTTGCTCGTGCTGAGAAGTACGACGATAGACCAGCACCTCGAATCAACCCCGGACATAGCGCTGCGGCTGATTCACGAATCCCTGAAGTCGATTCGGGTGGCGATCCACAAACTGAGGGAACTCGGCTTCGAGGACGCCTTCGTGGTCACTGACCACGGGTTCTACCTCAACACAGCGACGGAAGCCGGGGATGTCTGCGCGAAGCCCCAAGGCAACTGGCTGAATATGCATGATCGGATGTTGCTGGGGGACGGTGCCGTGGACGGCAACAACTTCATGCTTCCCGCCGCGCAGGTCGGTGTCCGAGGTGACTTCGGTCAGGTCGCTGGACCACGGGCGATGGTCTCTTACCGCGCTGGGGAGTGGTACTTCCACGGCGGAGCGTCGCTACAGGAGGCGGTGGTACCTGTGATTGCTTTGCGCCTTCATGCGAGCGAAAGGAAGAATGCACAGGTTCCGACGATTTCCCTCGCCTACAAGCGGGGGACGAAGAAGATCACGACCCGCTTGCCAGTTGTGGAGGTAGGCGCTGGCGCCGGCGACCTGTTCAACCGCCAGCTCGCTTTCGAGGTGCTTATTGAAGCGCACGACAAGGAGGGCAATGTGGTCGGCGAGGCCAAACCGGGCGGCGCGGTGAATCCGGCAACCCGCACGCTGACCATCAGACCTGGTGAGTCTTTCCCTGTCACGCTGCGGATGGACCTTGAGTTCGAGGGCAGATTCACGGTAAAGGCCTTGGACCCGGTGACGCTGACGCTGTATTGCAAACTGGACTTGGAGACGGACTACACGGTGTAGCACATGGCAAACGACGCGCTGGACATCAAGCTCCTCGAGGCCTTCGGCGGGAAGGTGGTGCGCAAGGACCTGCTTCACCGCATTAGAAAGGGCACCAATGTGCCGACGTTCGTGCTGGAATTTCTGCTGGCCCGGTACTGCGCCAGCGACGACCAGGCCGAGATTCAGGAAGGGCTGGAGGCGGTCATAGCGACTCTTCAGGACAATTATGTCCGTCCGGACGAGGCCAACGCTGCTCAGTCCAAGGTAGCGGTCAAGGGTAAGCACCGGTTCTTCGACAAGGTCCATGTGCGCTATGTTGAGAAGGAGAAACGACACTGGGCGGCACTGGAGAACTTCAACTCGCAGCGCTTGGCGATCTCGGAGAAGTTCTACCGCGACAACGACCGTCTCCTGGAGGGGGGCATCTGGGCGGAAGTCACGGTCGGCTACAACGACATCGAGGACTTGGGCTCTCACCAGAACGGCCCCGGGGATTTCTCACATGACGATACCACCCACGGTCGGGATCGGCCGATCGGCACTGCCCGGGCCGTGTAGCCGGGTTCTCACCTGAAGTAGACCACCTGCAAGATGGCGTAGACACA
>CAITUV010000081.1 GCA_903895725.1 uncultured Myxococcales bacterium
AGCCAATCCCGCGATAGAGGCCGTTCTTCCTCGGGGGGCGGCGGCGGGTCCTATTTGTCCTATTCGTCCTATCTGTCCTATTCGTCCTATGTCTTTTCCGCCGCCGCCACCCGCCGCCGCCACCCGCCGCCGCCACCCGCCGCCGCCACCCGCCGCCGCCGCCGCCGCCGGGCTAGCCGATCGTCACCGTCCCCAGGCTTCGCCACAGGTACCAGGTTGCAACGGTCCGAAGCGGTGCCCAGCGTTCCCCGACCGCTGCCACCTCGGCAGGCTTGAGCAAGTCCGCCCTTCCCAGCATCCTCGTCACGGCCTTGCGGATTCCGAGATCGGAGGGAGGGAAAACGTCGGGAAGCCCGAGGTGAAAGATGGCGAACATCTGAACCGTCCAGGGGCCGATCCCCTTGACCTTCGTCAGAGCTTCCTGGACGTCGTCGTACGCGAGCGAGGCAAGCCCGTCCAGGTCGAGACGCCCTTCGACCACCCGCTCGGCCAGCTCCAGCAGCGTTGCGGTCTTGCTCCCCGAGAGCCCTGCCCCGCGAAGCCCCGCCTCGCCCGTGGCCAGCACGGCATCCGGCGACACCACCCCCCCCAGAGCCGCGGTGACCTTCCGAAAGATGGCCGCCGCAGCGCTCCCTGCCAACTGCTGGTAGCACACGGCCTCGGCTAGCGCAGCAAAGGGGCGGCCCGGAGCCTCCTGCCTGAGCCGGTCGTTTCCCACCTCGCTGATGACCGTAGCGAGCCTGCGGTCCCGTCGGGCCAACGTGCAGACTGCGACGTCCCAGGAGTACGGCTCGAACAGCGTGGAGTCGAGCCGGGTGCCGGTGGGCAGTGGAAACAGACAGCCCTCGGCAGCCAGCAGCCGCGCCTTGGTACTCAGCCCGTGCCCCCCCGAAAAACCGGTCAGGCTTCCCCCCTGCCCGACGACCCGGTGGCACGGTACCACGACTGGCCAGCGGTTGGTCGCCATGGCTCGAGCGACGGCCCTCGCTCCCCCGGACCGGCCGACGCGCGCCGCCAGCTCCCCATAGGTCACCGTCGCTCCGGCCGGGACTCGGCGGAGCTCCTCGTACACCCGCCGGGCAAACTCCCCGGTCCCTTCGTAGTCGACCACCACGTCCGACAGATCCTCCGGCTTTCCCTGCATGAGCCGAATCATGCGCTCCGCCAGGTCCGCAACGGCAAACGGAACCTGCGGCCCTCCGCCCGAGACGTGCGGGTCGCTGTCTCGAACTGCACGGTCAGGCAGCAGCCGGATCTCCTGGATTCCACGAGGGCCGTATCGAACCGAGAACGAACAGAGAGGGCCGCTTTCGAAGAGAATGCCGGTGCTCGGCATCATCTCACTTCCCGCATCCACTTGTTGCAGAAGGGACAGGGGACCTTGCGGTCGCCGTGGGCGCGCTTCTTCTCGATCTTCACGCCGCACTTCTGGCACTCGAGGTACACCCGCGGCCGCTGCTGCTGGCGGCCGGGCTCCTGCTGGCCGGCCTTCTTCCGGCTCGATCCCCAGCTCTCGACCGGGCTTCCGAACTGCCAGTACGGGTCATCCGGGGGAAGGCCCGACGGATCGGTGCGGCGGTCGCCGCGCGTCCGACCCCACGATTCCGGAGGAGTCCCGAACTGCCAGTAAGGGTCATCCTGGGACAGGGGACGCTCACGGCCTCGGCGCCCGCCCTGACCGCCATCGCGGCGGTTGCGGTCTCGTCCTTGCCCCTGCTCCTTTCCCGGAGCCGGCACGCTCGGATCCCGATTCCCGTCGACCTCGTCCTCGCCCTCGGGTGCTTCTGCCGGTCGGCTTCCCTCCGCCTGGGCAACGCCACCCGCCTCCGTCACGGCCGAATCGGCATCGTGGCCGGCATCATCGGACGCAGCGCCCTTCGTCTCGTGCGCTGCAGAGGAGTCTTCCTCCTCTTCGACCACGGGCAGCCCCGGGTCTTCCACCACGACCTCCGGTGGTGGAGCCAGCAGAGCCGCCTTGAGCGCCTCTGCCTCTTCTTCGTCCAGTGATGCCATGTGGCCTCGGACCGGGATGCCGAGCTCGTTGGCACGGCTCACGACGACCTTCGTCTCGAGTCCCAGCTCCTCAGCCAGCTCATAGATCCTGATTCTCGCCATGTCGACTGCCTCGCAGCGTTGGACCGTCCGGGGGTGATGTGCCGCCGGAACGCCCGGGGGCACTACTGGACCGCAACAGCCCAATCATCGATGTGGAGGGTGGCCGTGCCGGCCCACTTGTCCGCCACATCGTACATCCGCACGAAGGAGCGCACGAACGCGGTGCCCGCAGGGGCCGCCTTGGAGTAGGTGAGCTGCTTCCACTCGACGGCGTCCTCGGAGTAACCGCTCGAGTACTCCTTGGCAATGGAGACCTTGCTGGCATCGTAGAACTCGAGGCAGAGGCGGAAGCGGCCAGCCGGGTCGTTGTCCAGCGTCCACAGGGTGAAGGTGACGTTCTTGCCTTCGGTCGCAGGCTGGTAGTATCCCGCAACGAGGTCCTGGTTGTCCTGCGACTTGAAGATCAGCTCGCACCCGTTGTTGCCCGCGTGCTTCTGGGCGGCCGTCCACTTCGCGGTGAAGTCCACGGTGGCCTTGAAAAAGTCGGCCGGCGGGTCGTTCTGGGTGGTCTCTTCGAAGCCCCAGTTGGAGTTGTCCATCACGGGCTCGGCCTTGCAGCCGGTCACGTCGATATTGATGATGTCGGCCGCAACGAACGACTGGAGCCGGTAGTCCACGTCGTACTGCGTGACCACGCCCGAAACCAGCTCGAACTTGGCCCCTTCGCACAGCGTGCCCGGAGCATCGGCCCGGAACACGACGTTGGCCGCAGTGCCGTACGAAACCGTCAGGTTGCTCCCCTTGATCGTGTTGACCACGAACCCCTTGCCCTTGATGAGCCGGCTTTCGAGCTCCTCGGAGGGAAGGGTACCGGCGGACACGTCAAGCTTCATCGTCTCCACGGGGGTATTGCCCGTGACGACCGGCGCATCGGCCATGGTCACTTCCTGCTGGTTCTTGTAGTTGCCGTACTCGGTGACGTGGATGTCCACGACCTGTCCGACGGTCGGCGTGGCAAAGGCCCAGGTGTCACCGACGTAGATCTCGGTGGCGCCGCTGGCGTCCTGGACGAAGTAGCCCTTCGAAAACACGTAGGTCACGGTGACGCCCTTGAGGGTGACGTCCACCTTCCCTTCCGCACAGCTCTTCAGGTTGGCCACGTTGCCGGTCGCCTGGCACGGTCCGACCTGGTCGGGGACGCACTTGCCCTCTTCGCAGTGGGAACCGGCAGCGCAGGGCGGGTTGCAATCGAGCGGGCACTGGCCGCAGTCGCCTGCGCACGATTCGCAGGTCTCGGTCCCGTTGCAGGTGCCATCGCCGCAAGCGGGGGGGCACGCACCGCAATCATCCGGGCAGGAGGTGCAGGTCTCGGTCCCGCCGCAGGTTCCATCGCCACACCCCGGAGGGCACGCACCGCAATCCTGGGCGCAGGTATTGCAGGTCTCGGTCCCGTTGCAGGTGCCATCCGGACAGGCCGGAGCGCACTGGCCGCAATCCTGGGCGCAGTTGGTGCACGTTTCTTCCCCTTCGCACTGGCCGTCGCCGCATACGCCGGCATCCTTCACGCACTGTCCGTCCTCGCAGTGGAAGCCGGCCACGCACACCGGGCTGCACTCATCGCCCGGAATGTCCTCCGCAACCTCTTCCGGAATCACGGCATCGTCGCCGCCAAGATCCTCGACGAACAGATCCTCGCCGGGCTCCTCTTCCGTCCCACCGCCACACGAGAAGACCAACGTCGCCGCCGCCATGCACGCCAGGAATCCCAGTCTCTTCATGGTTACACCCCCTTGGCAAAGTCCTTGAAAACCGTGCGCTGTATACACGTTCTGCAGGCGTTGTCAACCCCGTACTCGAACCGGTTCCGTGCGGCGGTGCCCGGGTGAGGTCAATGGGGCCGGCGCAATCAGGCCATGCGTCGACGGCCCCTGAGGGCCGCCACCAGCAGCGCCAGGAGAGCCAGGACCGAAGCGGATGTGGTCGGTCTGGAGGGATGTCTGGGCTGGAGCGGGCCGGCGGAGCACCCCCCGCCCGAGGGCTTCGAAGCCGGCTGGACATCCGAAGCACTGTCCCCCGGCGACGGGTCGGCGATAGGCACCTCTCCGGAGGCCATGTCCTGCACGTCGGCCGCAGGCTCCGGGGAGGGCTCGGGCGGCGGAGGCATCGTCTGATCGAGCACCTCGATCCTCACGAGCCTTCGGGCGGTTGCTCCGCGGGAATCACGCACTTCGACCAGGACAGAGACCATCCCCGGCTTTCCGACGGGGCCGAGAGGCAGGACCTTGTCGGCCGTGTACGGGTAGTCGAACACGCCGTCGTAGCCCACGTCCCAGCGGACCTGGAGCGCTCCGGGTTCATCCTGGGCGTCGGATGAGCCCGAGGCATCCACGGTAAAAGCCTCATCCAGGTACACGCTGTCCGGAGCCGCCACCTTCGCCAGCGGAGGCAGATTCCCGTCCGGAGGCTGGCCGAAGACCGCCCTGTACGCAGAGATCTTCCCGTGCCCCCAGTCATTGTTGGGAACCTTTCCCGTGAACGAATCGCTCATCGCAGTCTCCCACAGGCGGTCCCGGACCTTGGCCGGAGGGAAGTCCGGTTCGGCCTGCAGCATGAGCGCAACGATTCCAGTCACCTGGGGCAGCGCACCGCTCGTGCCGCCGGCGTAGGCATAGAGCGGATAGGCGGTGTTCGGGTCGTGCCACGCTGCCAACGCATCGGACGGGGCGACGACGTCGAGCGACAGGACACCGTCGATCCGGGGGCCGCGGCCGCTGTACTTCGAGAGACCTCCGACCGGCACCTCCCCTCCCCAGGAATCGTTGTTGGCCCTCATGGCTCCAGTCGAGATGGCCGAGTCCGCGGTCGCCGGCGGCGCGATGGTGCCCTCCACCGTGGCATAGGTGTCGAGCTTCCCCGACACGAAGTAGCCGAACTGATCCGAGACGAACAGGTCCACTGGGAGCGGCTTTGACGACGGGTTCTTCACCTCGAGGCTGTGCACTCCGGCCTGCAGCACTCCGGGAACGCCGTCCGGCGAGTAGCCCGGCTTGGGATAGAGCACGAAGTTGGCCATCGCCGTGCCGCGCGGCGATACTTCGTGCCCCCCGTACCAGAGGTAGTGGTTCTCCAGCTCCTCCTCGAACCCAGCGGCCGCGAGTGTGCGCTGCGTCCCGTCCGGCAGCGTGAGCTCCATCTCCACCGCTACGTCGGGGGAGCGCCACCGCAACGTGGCATACAGCACCTGGGTGAGGTACTCCTTGTAGTCTGGATAGTCGATGTACACAGACAGGTCGATGTCGAACGGTGCCACGTCTCCCGGCGGGATCGACGTCGCTCCGTGCATCGGATAGCCGGCGTAGTTGTGCGCTGCGGTGCAGCTCGGGATCCCCTTTTCGGCAAGCACCTGGTCGATGGCCTGCTCCATGTCGGACGAGCCGTCCCCGAACTCGAAGACGGGCGAGCCATATTCGTGCATCACGACATCGGCCCCGTGGTCCGCCAGCCAGAGGAGTGCCTCGACGTAGGCACCTGAAGCCTGCTCCTCGGACTGCATCCATTCGTAGGCGCTGAACATGTCCGCCAGCAGGATGTCTGCATCGGGAGCGAGCCCTCGAAAGCGGCTTCGGATGCGGTCATTCCCGGCCAGAACGCCAACGGTCATGGTCGCATGGCTGTCCTCCATGTTTCCCGGAGAATAGTTGATGAGGTTAAGCCCGCGCTCGTACGTCTGGGCAGCTATGGGCACATAGATGGCCCCGATCTTGCTCGTCTTGAGCAGCACGATCTTCTCGCCCGCATCCAGCTTGCCGGACCGATCCACGTCGTCCGCCACGAAGAGCGGCTCCCCGTACGCAGCCGATCCTTCCACGAATCCCGGCTTGGCACCGAACTCGCGGTTGCCCGTCTTGTTCTGGTCCAGGAAGAGCCAGTCCAGGTCGGTCACGAAGTCGTCACCCTCGTTCTCCAACTGGGCGGGCTTCCCGTCTCCCTGGTCGATGGAGGCCGCCCCTTTCAGGACCTTCAGCACCTCCTTGCCGGCCACGCTGCCGTCCCCGTCGAAGTCCACCCCGTCGATGCCGACATCGAACTTGCCGTTGCCGTCCAGGTCGACCCACTCGTAGTAGCCGCCGTCCGCCCGGAAGAACGACGGATGGAACAGGTCGATCCACGAGTCGATCACTCCGACGGTCACACCGCTGCCCCCGAGAGGCTGCCCGTCGGCCCCCTGCGTCATCCATGCGGCCGACTCCTCGGTGAGCTCGGGAGCATTGTCCTTGATCAGCGGGGCCGGGGCCCTCAAGTGCGCCTCGACCCTCGCCACTTCCGGAGTACCTTCGACAGCGGATAGAGCCGAGAGCGGCAGCCGCACCGGGTACAGGGTCCCCAGGTGCAGTCGCTGGCCGCCGGAGTAGACGAAACGGACGCCGGCCGCGGTCAGCTTCTCGAGCACTCCCTCGGACGGCGGTCCGGAAAATCGGAGGGTAGCAGCCAGCGGACGGTCCGTGACCCTGCGGACCGTCTGCCCCGGCAGTCGCACCTCCCGCCCGGTCCTGCGGACATGATCGAGGAAGCGGAGGGTCGCGTCCGTCCGTACCGCCCGGAACCCCGACGTCACCGGTGACTCATCGCCCGCTCGGGCCGATTCGGTCGGGCCACCCCACACCACGAGCGCCAGAACCGCCGCCAGGACTCTTGCTGCCGAATTTGCTCCCATTCCCGCGCTTCCTCCCGAGGCCGGGGCAACGCCCGGCTCCCTGCCGACGAATGATACGGTGGCGCGCCCCCGCCGGGCAAGTGGATGCAATTTCTCTTTTCTGAAATGACGGCCCGACTATACTCGGCCCCGTTTCCCGGTTGGCCCGGGAGGGAGCTCCGCATGGAAAAGATCCGAGCGATTCTCGTTTCCTCGACTCACTGGGATCGTGAATGGTACTGGCCGCTCGAGCGCTTCCGCTTTGAACTGGTCCACGTCATGGACAGACTCCTCGACACGCTTGTGTCAGACCCGGCGTTCGTGTCGTTCACGTTCGACGGCCAGTCGGTCGTGCTCGAGGACTACCTCGAGATCCGCCCTGAGCGCCGCCCCCTGCTGGAGAACCTGGTGCGGCGGGGGCGCCTGTTCTTCGGCCCATGGTACGTGCAGCCGGACGAATTCCTCGTGTCGGGCGAATCGCTGGTCCGCAATTTCGAGCGGGGCATCCGCGTGGCCTCGGAGGTCGGTGGCTGGCTCCCCCTCGGGTACACACCCGACATGTTCGGTCATACCCCTCAGCTGCCGCAGCTCCTGGCTCTGTTCGGCATGCATGACGCGATCATGACGCGCGGCATGGGGCCTCAGCTCGACGGGAAAGCGGTCCAGACCGAGCTCCTGTGGAAAGGGCTCGACGGGACGGAAACCCGGGTTCTGTTCCAGCTCCACAGCTACGGCAACGCATCCAACCTGGGCATCGGCCGCGTGAGCCGGCCCGGGGAACTCGTCACTCCGTCTCCCGCCAAGGCACTTGAGGAGGTGGAGCGGGAGGCCAGCACGCTGTCTCCTCTCTCTCCCACCGGTATCGTGCTGCTCAACAACGGGACCGACCACACGGGCCACCAGCCGGAGCTGCCCGGGCTGCTCGAGTATGTCAATCGCCACTCCACTCGGGTCGAGGTGAAGCACGGGAGCTACCTCGACTACCTCGCAGAAGTCCCCCTCCTCCCGGAGCGGCTTCCCGTCGTGACCGGGGAGCTTCGAGGGGCCCGCTACTACCCCCTGCTCCCCGGCGTCCTGTCCGCTAGGGTGTATCTCAAACAGCAGAACGCAGCCTGCGAATCGGCCCTGTGCTCCTATGCCGAGCCGCTGTCCCTGCTGGCCGAGCATTCGGCCCGTCCGTCGGGGCTGGCCGGCCGCTCCGACGGTCCGGCTCAGGGATTCCTGGATCATGCCTGGAAGCTCCTCCTCCAGAACCACCCCCACGACTCGATCTGCGGCTGCAGCGTCGATTCCGTGCACCAGGAGAACGAGGTCCGCTTCGCCAAGGTCCGGCAGGTGGCGGACTCGCTCGTCGACCAGGCGCAGAAACGGTTCGGGCGATGCGACGAGGCCTCTCCGGAAGGGGGGTTGGCCGTGTACAATCCGGCCGGTTGGAACGTCCCCTGGCCCGTCACGGTCAAGCTCCGCAACGCCCGGGCCCTTCCTTCGCTGGAAGGGGTCGGCGGCGATCCAGTAGGTGTCGATGTGAGGCAGGCCTCGAACTACCGGCCTCTCGAGGATTGCCGCATCGACCCGACGGCCGGTGCCGACACGCTGCGCTTCCTGCACCGGCCGGTCCATGGCTGCGGCGTCGAGCGGCTACGCCCGGTCGCTCAGACCAAACCCCCCTCCTGGGGAACGGATGCCCTGTCCGTGACCTCGTCGTCGGTGGAGAATCGCTTCTTCAGGCTCACGTTTGCCCCCAGGGGACGCTCCGGCCTGCTTCTGCACGACAAGACCAGCGGAGTCGTGTTCGGCCCCCTCGGCCGCTTCGCCAGCGTGGCCGATGCCGGCGACGAGTATGAGTTCCAGCCCCTGACGACGGGCGAGCCGAGGCTGCGACGCCCGTCCCATGTCGTGTCCGTGGAGCCAGGCTATCACTCGTGCGCGCTGCACATCAGGACTCGCATGGCCCTTCCGGCACGCCTCGACCGGGAGAAGCTGCGCCGGTCGGCGGAAAAGGTCGTCCTGGAGCTGGATTCCGAGGTCCTCGTCTTTGCCGATCACCCGGTGGTCCACGTCACGACCCGGGTCCGGAACCTCGCTTGCGATCACAAGCTGTACGCCGCATTCCGGATGCCCCGCTCGTTCGACAGGGTCTGTTGCGGAACCCAGTTTGGATTCGTGGAACGCCCGGTGTCGCCGGACAACGTGGTCTCGTCCATCGAGACCGTCCCGCCGTGGCATCCCTTCCGCGATTTTCTCGTGGTCCCGGGCAAGAAGTCGGGATTTGCCCTGTTCGCAAAGGGGCTCGTGGAGCTCGGTACGCCGGAAGACCGCCTCCTGGCGCTGACGCTGTGGCGCTCGGTGGAGTGGCTGTCGCGGCCGGACCTGCCCTTCCGTCCGGGAGACGCCGGACCCATGATGCACACGCCCGGTGCCCAGTGCCTGCGGGACCTGGAGCTCGAGTACGCCTTTGCCCCCACGGACGGGGGCATGCGGCTGCCCGACGGGACCGGCGTGTGGCAGGCCGCCCATCTCTTCTCGAATCCTCCCGTTGCCTGGGCCGTGGACGAGGCCTCCCTCCCTCGGGGCCTGGCGACCCATGCCGGGCTCGTCCGGGTGGACACACCGGAAGTCGTGCTGTCCAGCCTCCGCAGAGCCCCGGGGGATGCCGGCGTTAGGGTCACGCTCTACAACGCCACCGGAGCCGATGTCTCGGCCCGCCTCTCCACCGGATTCGACTTTGCAGGCGCCCGCCGCACCGACTTCCTCGGCGCTTCGTTCAAGGCCGACTCGATGACCCGGGATGGACGTGGACTGGCCGTGCCGCTGGGGCCGTTCGAGATTGCCTGCCTCGAGCTGACGCCGTAGACTCCGCTTGCCTTTCTGACTAGTCTGACTAGACTGAGAATCGGAAGGAGGTGCCGACATGGGCGACAGCTACTCGCTCTACGATGCCAAGGCCCGCTTGTCCGAGCTCATTCGCATGGTAAGGGACGGTCACACGATTGCCATCACCTACCATGGCAAGAGAGTGGCCCTGCTCACGCCGGCCACCGAGGGGACCAAGGAGACTTTTCAACAGCGGCTGGAGCGACTGGAAGGCGAGGGGACGACGTCCGGGGCTCCGAAGAACAGGCCCCGCTTTTCCCCGATTGCGAAACGGGTTGGAGGGCTGAAGCGATTCCTGGAGGAGAGGGAATGAAAGCGGCCTACGTGGATTCGTCCTGCCTCGTCTGCATCGCTCTGGGAGAGCGCGCCTGGCGCTCCACCGCAGAGAGGCTGGAGTCCTTCGAACGCCTGTATTCGTCGACGCTTCTCGAGGCGGAGCTGCGGTGCGTCCTGGCGCGTGAGAAGGTCACGGCTTCCCCGGCCGAGTTGCTGGCGCCGGTGACATGGGTCCACCCCAGGCAACGGCTTTCGTCCCAACTGGACCTGGTCCTTGCAGCCGGCTACGTTCGCGGTCCGGACGCCTTTCACCTGGCCACGGCGCTGTTTCTCGCCCCGTCCCCCTCTGACATCCACTTCCTTACGCTCGACAAGCGGCAGGCTCAAGCGGCCCGCAGGCTCGGATTCCCTACCTGACGCAGAGGTGATTGGTCAACAGGAGAAGCTCCCCTTGCGAGCTCCACAGCTCGACTCGGTAACGCCCCTTCTTGGCGGTCTCCAGCCGGAACGACAGCTCGGAGGACTCGCCGATGGACCGCGCAGCAAGCTGCCTCCCGTCATGAACGATGGAAACGATGCCCGACGTCTTCTCCGGAAGCTCTACATGCACCTCGAGCAGTGCCAGTGCCCACGCCGGGAGAGCCAGGCTCTCGCCGATTCCAGCGGACCGGCCTCCCCCCTCGGCACCCAATCGGACCATGGGCCCGGACGTGGCAAAGACCCGCCCCGCCCGCAGCGCAGCCAGGATGCCTGCCGGAGTGCGCTCGTCGGCCAGGACTGCCGTCACCGGGAACCGCACCGCTGGAGTATCCTCCTGTCGCTCCGAATGCCAGTCCCGTGCCGCAATCGGGACGAGGCGCGTCCCCCTGGCCCACAGCCGATCCCAGAGCGCCCGGGTGGCGATGATCTCCGGCGAGCGGACCTTCCACGCCCCGGACCAGACCTCCAGCAGCCGGAACTCCCGGTAGGGCACGGTCCCCTTGCGGAACCCGCAGCCGACGCAGGCCGGAGGGTCGATGGCGTGCGGGTGTGCCAGGCTCGAAAGCGCCCCCTCGGCCGTCGCCTCCGCGATTGCAGCCCGGATCCGCTGCTTCCCGTCTAGGTCGTGCCACTCGTGGCACCGCGTGACGCCGTAGTTGCAGAAGTGCCCGAAGAAGGTGGTCATCTCCTCCCCCGGAATCTGCACGACTGGAGCATCCGCTGAAAATTCCGCATGACCGGACGTGGTGTTGTGATCCGTCAAGGCGATGAAATCCAGCCCCAGCTCGGACGCCCGCTCCGCCTGCTCGTCCACCCCGTAGACCCCGTCGGAGTGAGTCGTGTGCGAATGCATCTCCCCAAGAAGCACGCCGGGCCAACGACAGCGAGAAGGACGAAAACCCACCTTGCGCGCACGCCGAGCAGGCGCCTGCCCGGCTGCCCGTCCCTCCCCTCTTCGAGCAGCACTCTCCAGCTGCCTTGCCTCGGCATTGCCACGGGCTAGGGGCGCCAGCGGCGTACTGGCACCAGGCCCTGCCTGGTGGGCGAGGATCTCGATTGACGCAGTGGCGGGCCCGTGGAAGATGTACCAGGCCTCGACCACGAGCCGCCAGGTGCCCGCATGGATCGGCGTGGCGACGAAGCCCGGGGACGAGCCGCTGCGGGAGAGGAAGGCGGCGGCAGCATTCTCCTTGTCCGGCGCGTCCCAGCGTCCGATGTACCGCCCCGACGGGTCGTGCACCGTGACGTTGAGCAGGTTGGCCACGGCCGACAGGAGCTTCTCCAGACCTCTCATCCGGATGACCTCGTCCGGTGAGAGATGCTGCACCGGCTCGGCCTGGAGCGCGTACCGCTCCGCTGCCCGAAGGACGGCGTGCACATTGGCCTCAGGGTTCCGGCAGAACCCCGGCACCAGCCTGCACCGGATCTCCAGCCGCTCGATGCCTTCCGGCACCTCGAACGTCAGTGGAACGGTCTGACCGGTCTTTCGCGGCCGAAACGTCTGCTTCCAGGAAAGCAATTCCCGCTGCGCCCCCATCCCTGCACCTCCGCCAAAGTATCATGGCACGACTTTGCTGCCAGGGCGAGTCGCTATTTGTCGGAACAGGTGCGCGAAAACAGTTCTCGTGACGATAACCGTCCAGTGAGAGGTCCTCTCAACGGGGAAGGGCCAGGTTGACACCTACACCAATCGGTGTAAACTGGACATGAAGCGGCGGGAGCTCGAGAGACGGCTGATGAAGTTGGGATGGCAGCTCCTGCGCCACGGCAGACGGCATGATCTCTGGGCAAAGGGGGAACGCGAAGTGGCGGTTCCCCGTCACTCCGAGATCAACGAGCACACGGCCAGGAGCATCCTGGCCGAAGCGGAGGGCGTACCATGAGATTCCCCGGCAAATTGCTGAAGGTCGGCAGGTATTGGGCCATCGAGGTCCCGATGCTCGGCGTGGCTACGCAGGGACGTTCACGGCAGGAGGCCCTCGAGATGATCCGGGATGCCATCGAGTTGCTGGCGGATCGCAAGGACTTCTCGGTCCAGGTGTTTCCTGGGGTCGACGGCTACTTCGAGGTCGGCTCCCCGGATCATGCGACGCTCGGCGCTCTTCTTCTGAGGCGGGTCCGGACGCGTTCCCGACTCACACTGGCCCAGGTGGCGGAAAGGCTGGGAGCACGCTCGCTGAATGCGTACGCCCGGTACGAGCAGGGCCGCTGTGCCCCGACTCTGCCCAAGTTGCTCGAGCTGCTTTCTGCGGCGACCAGTGCCCCGGACTTCGTCCTGACCGAGTCCAGGTTGTGACGGGGCTGACAGCCTGCTCAACTGCCTCTTTGAGCTTCCGCATTTCGACTTCCCCTCGCCACCCTTACCCCCAACCACCCCCCGGATGCCAGGGCAGCCGCCAGCAGGCCGACGGCTTGCAGAGAGAACCCCAGGGCGAACTTTCCAACGCTGAACATCGCAGTGGTCACGAAGACTGATGCCAGGCCCCAATTGACCAGTGCCGGAGCCAGGGGCTCGGGCCGGGGCATCCCATCCGGAACGGAGGCCGTGTCGTGCGAAGCAGCGCCTGCAGCCGGCTCCGGCCGGGCCCTGAGGTGCGCCGGAATGCGAACGCCGGGGGGGGCCACCTTCCGGTAGAACTCGGCCAGCTTCACCGGGTCATTCGCCGGCCCCAGCAGTGTGACCAGGACGGTCACGAGGGCCGAGACCAGCACGATGAGGAGCAGGCGCACGGGGAAGAGGTCGTCCACCGCCGGGTCGATGCCCAGAAGGGCCGCGGTCGGTGCTACGCCAAGCCCGGTGAACCGAACTACGAGACAGGAGACGACCGAAGCCGACATGGCCGCGATTTCGGACCACGCCGTCACTCGGGGCCAGTACCAACGCAGCACCATCACGAGGCCCAGCCCCGACATGAGCTCCCCTTTGAACTTGAGGGCCTCGAGCACGCTCCCCATGTGCAGGGCGAGGACGCCGGCCAGGATGGCCATTCCGATTACGGCCAGTCGGGACAGCCCCACGTAGTGCTGCTCCGGCTTGTCCTTCACCATGAACCGCCGGTACACGTCGTTGAGCACGTACGAGGCGGAAAGATTCAGATGCGTATCCACGGTCGACAGGAAGGCAGCGAAGAACGCGGCCACCATCAGCCCTTTCAGGCCGGCGGGGAGCAGGTCTGCGATGAGCCGGGGATAGGCCATCTCGTTGTCCGCCAGCGTCGGGTACAGCACGAGCGATGCCAGGGCAGCCACGTACCACGGCCAGTTGCGGATGATGTTCTGCACGGCCAGAGTCCAGATCCCCGAGAACAGCGCGTGGCGCTCGTCCTTGCAGGCCAGGAAACGCTGGGCCTTGGCACCGCCGCCGTCCGCCTCGGCATGGGCCCAACCGAGAACGAGCAGGTAGACCAGGAAGCTCCCGAATCCGAGCTTGCCGCTCCCGTGCTCGAACGACGGCATGAACTCGAGCGCTTTGCCGCCCGTCCCCCCATGGGCAGTCAGCGCACCTTGCAGAGCATCGATCCCGCCCACGGCCTTGACCGCCACCACGGCCAGGAAGACGCTGCCGATCATGGCGATGATGAACTCCACGAAATCCGTGGCCACGACTCCCCAGAGCCCCGCCATGGCCGTGTACGAGACCGCGATTCCGATGAGAACCGCCACCACGAGGGCATCGGTGCTCATCGCCAATCCGCCCAGGGACACTTCGGGGGGCAGGTCGAGAAGCGGGCGGATGATCTTCACCATGCCCAGCACCACCCAGCCCAGCGTGATGGCCTCGATGGCAAAGGTCCGGAACAGCGCCATGAACAGCCGCAGCGCCGCGGCGCCCTTTCCGGAATATCTCAGCTCCACGAACTCGCAGTCGGTCACTACGCCTGCCCGCCGCCAGAGCCTGGCAAACAGGAACGGGATCATGGGTGCAAACAGCAGTGAGGTCCAGTAGAACCAGGCCCCGGACAACCCCGATTCACGGATCACCTTGGTCACGTGCAGAGGGGTGTCGCAGGAGAATGACGTCGCCAGGATGGACGTGCCGGCCAGCCACCACGGCAGCTTGCGCCCCGACACGAAGAAGTCGGCCATGGTGCCGCTGCCTTTGCCCGACAGCAGGGCTCCGATGGCCAGCATGGAGACCAGGAACAGGACCACGATGATCCAGTCAATCAGCGCCATGGGATTTCCTCGACGTGAGCGGTTGGAGAGTCAACGGTGAGCGTCCGTCTCATTTGCACACGCACGGGATCCGCTCCTTTGGATAGTCGTCCGGATAGTTGCACACCCAGGCGGGCGGGGGTCCCTGCTGCGGCGAGATGAGGCACCCCGCGTCATCCTTCCCGTCCACGTCCAGGAAGACCGGATTGGTCATCGCGAACGGGAATTGCGGGTAGTAGACCGGGATCTTCGGGAACGTCATGTAGGACGGCAGAGCAATCGGCAGCGAGCCGAATACGCTCTGGAACAGGTCGCCGAGGTAGACGGGGGGCAGTTCGAGCGACCCGTAGACCGGGGCCATGGTCCTTCCCTCCACGCCCATGGCAATCACCACGTACCAGGAGTCCTCCCCGGGGGCCACGTCCAGCTCAGCATCGACGTTCACGATGCCCTCGTTGGGCACGGCGATCCGGAAGGCCGGATCCTCGGCCTTGCTGTCGAACAGGTACTCCATCCTGCCGTTGCGCAGCACCTCGACCCGGCTCACGTCGAACCAGTCGGCCGACTGGACCCGCAGCGACAGCTTGACGGAATTGCGCTGCCCCAGGACAGCCGTCTCTCCCGGGCCCTTGCCGTCGATGGAGAAATCCACCACCGGCCCATAGCTGATATAGCTGCGCCCGGCCAGTATTGCCTGGGCAAGCTTCGGCAGCGTCACCGCAACCGGGTCGTCCGTATCGCTGCGCACGAAGTTCCGGATGCTTCCAATCTCGAAGTTGGCGATCCCGTGGGCATCGGAGCCTCCGACCCCCGGCTTGAACACGCCGAAGCTGAGGAGGCGCAGCCACTCGTCCGACAGCCCCTTGATTGCGTCGCAGGGCAACGACTCGGGGTCTCCGCACCAGCCGTTGAGGCATTCCAGGGTTCCCGGGCACGGGGCCTCCTCGCCACAGGGCACCATGCAGATGCCCGGCTGGCCGGGGGTCAGGCGGCAGAGGTGAAGCGGCTCGGTGGGGCATCCCTTGTCGTCCTCGCACAGAACGCAGCGGGGAAGCCCGGGATGGTCCCAGTGGGCATCCTGCTCCTCGGGAGTCCGGGCCAGCATGGAGCGCACGATCTTTCCGCTGGCGGGGATCAGCTCTCCGAAGATCTCCTCCTTGCTCTTGAGGGCCTGCCCTTCGAGCGCGGTCCGCAGGACGGCATTGTACCGGACCACCTCGGCGTAGCTGGGCATACGCTCCACGTCGAACCGCTTGGAATTGGCGATTTCCTGCACGTCCCATGCGGGCGAGAGGTTCTCGGGTGAAAGCAGCGGGGTCGTTGACTGCATGGTCCCCGGCTCGACGTCCAGCGTGAACGGGTTGAGGTTGAACACATCGAAGTAGCTCGTCATGCCGCCCCGGGGGTGAGCCAGGGTCACGACGGTCTGCTCCGGCGTCAGCGCACTGTGCTCGCGGGCCCATCGGAAAATCGAATCCGCGGTCATTCCCTCCCACTCGAGCGCACCGTGCGCCGAAAGCTTCTCCTCGTATTTCAGCGGCCAAGCGATGAGATGCGAGACGTCCAGCGTGCTCATCTCCTCGCCCGACCACGAGGCCACGCTCGGCCACAACCCGAGCTTGCGGATGGTCGGCTCGAGCGCCTGGATGTAGTCGTGATCCGTCGTGATCATGACATCGAGCCCGTCGCAAAGGGCCGATTCGAGGCGCTTGTCGTTGGCCACCGAAGCATCCGGGGAGCCGCTGCCGTGGACGTGCTGGTCCATGCTGATGTGCCCGGTGGTGTCGACCTGCCGGTTCACCCGTGCATCCACGAACTCCGCCTGGGCGGAGAACAGCTCGATTTCCCGTGAGTCGATGGAGTGCTCGATGCCGTGGGAGAAGATCACGTCGTACCGCCCGGGTGGCAGCAGGATCTCGCCGCTGCCGGACGGCGCCAGCTCCATGGCGACCTTGCGGTCCGAGAGGTAGCCGTCGCCCAGCTCTTCGAAGAAGTCGCCGGCGAGACGGCCCGGGTTGCACTCGCACACGCCGCTGCGGCAGACCTCGTCCTGATCACAATCGCCGGCCCCCTTGCAGCCGGCTTTCGGGCGACATTGGAACGAGGCGTCGCAGATCTCATCGTCCGCACAATCCTGCCTTCGGGAGCACTCGGGGAAGCAATGGCCGATGGTCACGCGGGCGGGAAGCGGCGCGCCGGTCTCGTCCAGGATCCGGTAGGTGAGCCGAGCCGGAGGGGCGACCGGAATGGCCACCTTCACCTTCTCCGATGCCGCCACGTCCACCCGCAACGGCACCGAGAGCATTCTCCCGGGCCCCCTTGCCACGAGATACCACGTGCCGGGCAGGAGGGGTCCCGCAAAGGACCCGTCGGGCGTCTTGTCGGTCCCCCGGTCGGTACGGAACTGCGTGGCCACCATCCCTCGTCCGTCGGGAAGCTCCGGGGTTGCGGAGCACACGCGGGCCGCGTGGGCAAGCTCCTCGTAGGAGGCGAACTGACCGCACCCCTCGACCACGGTACCGCACCGCTTCGGGTCGCACGGATCCTCGATGGCGAACACATCGGCCCCGGAGAGCGGCTTGAACGTCCTGGCATCCAGCACCTGCCCGTCCACGCGACCGTGCGGGGTCCCCCGGACCTCGTAGATCACGTCATACAGGGAGGCGACGTCCCCCTCCCCCACGGCCAGGTATCGGGTGAAGCGGGCAAACGCCAGGTCGTCGCATTCCGCATCGTCATCCGGAGAATGAAGGCAGTTGAGACCGTGCGTCACCGAGGCGGTCAGCGACTCGGTCGAGAACGGGAACAGGATCTCGCCGTCCTTGGAGAAGTAGCCGTACGACACCCGGTCCGAGAGCCCCGCCATCACGTCGAAGGCCAGCGGCTCGAGCAATGCGTTCTTCCCGCGCAGGAACATGAGTCGATACTGGGTCTCGAGCTCGTAGCCGATGCCAGGAACGAAGGTCGTGGCATTTGCGCCCAGCAGGGCCATGTCTCCCGCCGCGAATCCGGGTTTCTCCGTGATGTCCTTGAGCAGGGGTCCGAGGGTATCCAGCACCTTGGACATGTCGGCACCGACCAGCTCTCCGACGAGGTCGAGCGTGCCCCCGGAGAGCAGGTCGAGAAGGCTCGTGCCGGCGGCCAGCGCCTTCATCTCGCGGATCGTCGGCACGCACAGTCCGGTGACGGCGTCGCACTGGCCGGCCGCACAGGTCCCCTCGGAAGAGCAGGGCTCGAAGCACCCCCCGAAGAAGGCATCGCACCGGGCGCTGCCCTCGCACTTGATCCCTTCGCACCAGTCCGGGCAGGTCGGGTCCAGCGAGCAGTCCGGGTCCGCACACCCGACCAGGCCGTCTCCGTCGGCATCCGTGTCGGCGGAGCACACCTCGTCCGATACCGCTCGGAACGTGGTGACCATGCGCACGAACGCGTCTCCCTCCTCCAGGATGTAGTCGGTGGAGGTGAGCACCTGGGTCTTGATGTCCAGAGCGGCATGAAGGTCCAGATCCACCTCGAAGAGTGCCTTGAGGAGCTGCTCCACGGTCGGCAGGTCCATTCCGAGCATCTTCTCGAGCTGCGCCGGCATCTCCTTGATCTTGTCCATGAGGTTGAGGACGGCCAGGATGCGGTCCCCTCTCCCCACGACCCGCACCACGCCGGTCTTCCCGTCGGGCGACCGCCAGGACGTGACCCAGCCGTTCTCCGGGTTGGGGGCATTCAGGTTCACCATCGGCAAGATCAGGAAGAACTGGTCGAGCCCCTTTCCTCCGGCAAACTCCGCCTGGGGCCGGACGAGGTCCACGTCGACCAGTGCGCCTCCCCACAGCGCCGGGCTCGCCCCGTGCCCGGCATCGAGCACGACCGCCCGGATCCGCGAGTTCTGGAGAAGGAAATCGCCCTCGTCCGCGTACTGGACCGGCCCGCCGCACAGCTCGCCCCGGTTCTCGACGCGTTTGACCGTGACCCCGCCCGTTTCCTGCTGCGCCGCGCACGACGCCAGCAGCAGGATCGCGGGCAAGAGAGTGACCAGGAGCCCAACGGCCTGCGAAGCGCACAAGGCCGACGCAAGGGGGGATTTCGCGAGGCCCCGAGCCCCCAAGTCCCAGCCCCGGCTCACAGGTTCACCTGCAACTGCCCGAACAGAATGTCATTGGACTGCTCAGGGCCGTTCCACTCATCCCGGTGGATGTAGTTGACCTGAACTTTGACGAGCCCGTCGAGGAGGAACAGGTTGGCCCCTCCCGTGGCCAGCCAGAGGTCGGTGGCATCCGGCATTTCCCGACGGTCATCGTACCACTCGTACCGGGCCGCCAGCTCGAGCCAGCCCGGAATCACGAAGTAGCCGGCCTGGGCGAACCAGCCCAGCCGCTGGACCGTCTCGGGAAGCGTCGGCGGCATGGCCGGATCGTCCGCAGGCTCACGCCGATCCCACAGCACCTCACCGAGCAGCGACAGCCCCTTCCACTTGAGCCGGATGTCGCCGCCAGCGGCCCACGTCTCGATGCTCGAGTCGTTGTTGTAGTATCCCCCGCCCCCCAGCGAAATGCCGAAGGGGGAGCGCTCCAGGTCCGATTCGCCTGCGGCCACGGGCCCCACCGGCGACACCTGGAGCCGACCCGCGTAGAGCAGCCCCTCTCCCCGATCGGCCTTGGTCAGCCCGGGCCCGCCGTTGTACACGCCGGCCCCATACTCGAGAATCCCGCCCAGGACATTGCCGAACAACGAGGCCCCGAGCTGACCGGGCGGTGCCATCTGCGCCACCGTGACGGGCCGCTCGATCATCTGCAGGAGGGCCGACGACGTCATGGACCCCTTGGAGAACGGCAGCGGGGCCGTTCCCACCGCTGCGCCCAGCCAGCGCCATGGCTTGAGCACGATGTTCGCGGTCTGGACCGTGTTCCCGCCGGCGTCCTGCTCGTACAGGTCGAGCACCAGGTTCAACGATACCCACTCGTGGGCCGTGCCGTGAAAGCCCACGCGTCCCCGGCGGAGCCGGAATCCCTCCGTCGTGGCGGGATCCCAGTTCTCGATGAGGCAGTCGTCCTGGGTGAAGAACGCGGCCTGCACCTGGGTATTGAGATTCACCGACAGGGCATAGTCGCCGCTCGAAATCTTGAGCGTCTCATGCCCGGCCCTCGGGTGCTCGTAAAGCTCCTCGATGGTGGACTTGGCGTCGGCCGATGGCTCCGCCCACTCCGTCGGCTCTTCCTGCGCGATCACGGCCCGCCCGCCGCACAGGAGCGCGGCAACGGCAAACAGTCCCGGAAAGGCTCTCCTCATTGGTCGTCCTCCTCCTAGTCCACGTACCCGACCATGCACGAGCGCTGACTGGAGCGTGCATAGGCGCCAAGGTTGTCGTACGAGAAGCTCGTCCCGCTGCCCGTGATCCATTCGTACGTGTTGCACATGTGGACGCTGTTGACCCAGTAGTTGTCGGCCGACTGACCGATCGTGTAGGGCGTGATGATCATGGCACCGGCATTGCCCGCCAGCGTCTGGCACTCGTCATAGTACTTGGTGCCGAAGTCCTGGTAGTGCCAGGTCATGCCGTCGTAGACGACGGTGTTGGCCAGCGGCGAGTTGTTGGTCGTGGCATGCGGGTCACGGGCCAGGATGCAGCTCTGCTGCGAGCTGATATCGGCCTGCTGGTAGTTGGACCACTTCCCGGTCATGGCGTTGTTTCCCTTGCGGTGGGAGCCCCAGCCCACGCTCACCGTGTAGTCCTGTGCGGCCATCATGGCCCCCCGCTTGGAGGCCGCTATGACGCACTCCTTCCAGGTCATGCTGCCCGCATTGAGCCACTTGATCGCATGTCCGTTGTTGTAGGAGCAGCCGTCTGCAGTCGCTGTCGGAGTGAAGGTCACGGTGTTGTGGATGCTCTTGCAGGTGCAGTCGGCCTGGCAGTTCCCGGGGCAGGTGGGGGCGTCGGTCTTGTCGCACGCCTCGCCCCCCTCCTTCACGCCGTTGCCGCAGCAGGGAGCGATGGGGGTGTAGACACAGCCGGTCTGGGGTGCGCACGAGTCCGTCGTGCAGGCCTCGCCGTCGTTGCACGTGAGAGCCGGCCCGGGTTTGCAGGTTCCGGAGGCGCACACGTCGCTCAGGGTACAGGCATTGCCGTCGTTGCACGGAACGGTGTTGTTCGCGTACTTGCACCCGGTGGCGGGGTCGCACGAGTCGTCCGTGCAGAGGTTGCCGTCGGTGCAGGCGAGCGCCGGCCCCCCTTTGCAGCTTCCGGAGGCACACGCATCATCCGTCGTGCACGAGTTGCCGTCGTTGCACGGAGCCGTGTTGGGCGTGTACTTGCATCCGGTTGCGGGGTCGCACGAGTCGTCCGTGCACACGTTGCCGTCGGTGCAGACGGGCGCCGGTCCTCCCTTGCAGCTTCCGGCCGCACAGGTGTCGCCCGTCGTGCACGCGCTCCCGTCGTTGCAGGCCGCAGCGTTCGGAGTGTGGGCGCATCCGGCCTTCGGGTCGCACGAGTCGTCCGTGCACACGTTGCCGTCGTCGCACGACAGCGTGTTGCTGCCCATGCACTTGCCGCCGGAGCACGCGTCCAGCAGGGTGCAGGCGTTCCCGTCGTTGCAGGGGGCCGTGTTCGGTTCGTGCACACACCCCTTGTCCGGGTCGCACGAGTCGTCGGTGCAGGGGTTGGCGTCGTCGCAGATCACAGGCTTGCCAACGCACCACCCGTTCTTGCACACATCCCCGACCGAGCACAGGCTGCCGTCGTTGCAGGCTGCGGTGTTGGGAGTGTGCACGCACCCCTTCGTCTTGTCGCACGAGTCGTCCGTGCACGTGTTCCCGTCGTCGCAGGTGAGTGCCGGACCTCCCTTGCAGGCGCCGTTCTCGCACTTGTCACCCGTAGTGCACAGGTTCCCGTCGTCGCACGGTGCCGTGCTCATGGTGAACACGCATCCCTTGTCCGGGGCGCACGTGTCGGCGGTGCAGAGGTTGGAATCGTCGCAGGAGACGGCGCCGGCCGTCACACAGGCCCCCCCCTTGCACTGGTCGCCCATGGTACACGCGTTGTTGTCGGTACAGGCGGCCGCATTGGCGGCATGCAGACATCCCTTCTTCGCGTCGCACGAATCATCGGTGCAGACATTGCCGTCGTTGCAGTCCGCCGCCGGTCCCGCCTTGCAGATGCCCAGGCTGCACGCATCGCCGACGGTACACGCATCGCCGTCGCTGCAGGCGATGGAATTGGCCGTGTGCACGCACCCTTGCGCAGAGTCGCACGAGTCGTCGGTACATACGTTGCCGTCGTTGCAGGCGAGGACCCCCTTGCCGGCACACATTCCGGCGACGCACACGTCCCCCGTCGTGCAGGCATTCCCGTCGTTGCAGGGCAGGATGTTCGCCTTGTGCACGCATCCCGTCGCCGGGTTGCACGAATCGTCGGTGCACGGGTTTGCGTCGTCGCAATCCAGGAAGCCGGGCGCTGCGCACGCTCCGCCGCTGCAGATATCCCCCGTCGTACACGCGTTGGCATCGTTGCACAGGGCGCTGTTGGGGGCGTGCTGGCAGCCGATCTCGGAGGCGCATGAGTCGTCGGTGCAGAGATTCCCGTCGTTGCAGTTGACGGCGGTCCCTCCGGAGCAGACTCCCGCCTGGCACGAGCTTCCCGCAGTGCAGGCGTTGCCGTCCTCGCAGAACAGGCCGTTGTTGGCCGGCTCGAACGAGCAGTCTCCGGACTTGGGATGGCAGGACGGCTTCAGACACGAGGCGTTGACGCCGGCCGGTCCCGGGCAGTTGATCACGGTGGCAGGGTTCACGACGCACTTGTTGGGAATCGTGCTCTTGTCGCACACCAGGGTCCCATTGCAGACGTTCCCGTCCTCCAGGGCGACGCAGTCCGAGTCCTTCTGGCAGTCGCATGGGAGAGCCACACCGGCGCACTTTCCCAACTGGCATGCGTCGGCCGCTGTGCACGGGTCGCCGTCGTCGCACGATGCGTTGTTGAAGCCGTAGGAGCATCCCCCGGTCGGTGCGCAGGTGTCGGTCGTGCACGGGTTGCCGTCATCGCAGTTGATGAGCGTCCCCACGCACTGCCCCGCATCGCAGTGGTCGGCCAGCGTGCACACGTTGCCATCATTGCAGTCCACGCCGGACAGTGGCGTGTTCACACACCCTGACTTCGGGTCGCACGTGTCGGTCGTGCAGGGATTCCCATCGTCGCACAGCCCCACGTCGGTCGTCCCGTCGCAGTCGTCATCCACCCCGTTGCAGCTCTCCTCGGCCGGCACCGGAGCGCTGCATGCCTGGAGCCCGTCGGCCACGCACGCCCGCTTGCCGGTGCACTTGCCGAAGTCGTTTTCCACGTAGCAGGTCGTCGAGAGCCCCAGGGCCTTGGCCAGGGTCGAGCACGCACACACGCCCTGCTCCGCCATGCACTGCTTGACTCCCACCCCCTCCGCGGTGAGTGCATCCTTGCACACGTAGCCCATGGGACAGGGACCCTGGGAGCAATCCGCTCCGCAGAACCTCCCCTGCGGCCCGTAGTCGATGCACGCATCCTGGGTTCCGGCCTCGGACTTGCAGTCCTGCGTGGCGCTGCACGGCTTGCACAGCGTCGTGTAGGGCGACAGGCACACGTAGGTCAGGTCCGGGCCGCCTGCGTCGAACGGCTCGCACAGGAAGCCCTCAGGGCACTCTTCCACGCACCCCTGGCTGCACACCTTGTTGCCCATGTGCTCGATGCAGGCGCCGGAGAGGCAGTCACCGTTGCCCTCACAGGGGTCCAGAAAGCACCCTTGCCCCGGCTTGCAGCTCTGGCCGTCGTCCTCGATGAGGTCCACGGCAGCGTCGGTCCACACGTCCCACTGATCGGGCGGAGAGGGCAGCTCGGCGGCCAGATCCGGAGCCGATTGATCCGGCTCGGAGCCGGTCACGTCCGAAGCATCGTCGCGGGCATCCGTGGAGATCAGCGTTCCCCCGCCGGAGCACCCCGCAATGGCAAGCAAGAGAGCGGATGCGGACAACCTGGCCACCGGGAAAACGCGCATGGAAACCCTCCATCTCAGGCGAGAGAATACACGGGACTCGGCCGGGAGTCCACGCACAGGTGGCGTGCGCGCTAGCCGGCGATCAGTTTGTACAGGTAGAACGTCAAAGCGCCACCCGCCGCAGAAACGGGGATGGTGAAGATCCAGGCCCAGAGGATGTGGCTCGCCACGCCCCACCGGACGGCCCGCACGTTGGTGACCATGCCAACTCCAGCGATGCTTCCCGTGATCGTGTGTGTGGTGCTGACCGGAATGCCGAGGAACGAAGCGATGCCGATGCTCATGGCACCGCCCGTCTCCGCGCAGAATGCGTTGAGCGGGCGCAGCTTGGTGAGCTTCATCCCCATGGTCCGAATCACGGCCTGCCCTCCGGCCAGCGTCCCCAGTGCGATTGCCGCATTGCAGGTGATGATGACCCACGTCGGGACGTAGAACTCCCCTCGGCTGGTATCATAGATCCAGGAGGGCATCGAGTGGTCCAGGTTCGCGGCGGCAAACAGGAGCATGGCGATGATTCCCATCGTCTTCTGCGCATCGTTGAGGCCGTGCCCCAGGGAGTAGGCGGCTGCGGAAAAGAGCTGGAGCTTCTTCGAGGCCGATTCCACCGTCTTGCGCTTCCACTTCCTCACCACCCAGAAGGTCGCCAGCATGAGGCCGGTGGAGAAAATCATTCCGACGATCGGTGAGACCACGATGAACGCAGCCACCTTGATGAGCCCGGTTCCCACCAGAGCACTGGTCCCGGCCTCCACCATCGCGGCCCCGGCCAACCCCCCGATGAGCGCATGGGATACGCTGATGGGCAGCCCCAGGTGCGTGCAGACGTGAGTCCACACGATGGCCCCGACCAGTGCGCACACCACGAGCTCGGGAGTCACGATGGACGGGTCCACGACCCCCTTGCCGATGGTCGTGGCAACCTTCACCTCGACCAGGAACACCGCTGCAAAATTGAAGAACGCGGCCCAGGCCACTGCCCACTTCGGAGACAGGACGCGCGTCGACACCACCGTCGCAATGGAGTTGGCCGCATCGTTCATCCCGTTGAGGAAGTCGAACACAAGTGCCAGCAGAACTCCTACAATCACGATGGTCGACATTCTTCGACCTCACCCGATGGCGCACGGTTCTGCATCGTTCGACTCCAGGAGCTCCCCGCTACCCCTTGTGCTCGATGACGATGCCTTCCACCACGTAGCCGACATCCTCGCAGCTGTCGGTGGCCGACTCCACGATCTCATACAACTCCTTGAGCTTGATCACGGTCAGAGGGTCGAACCCCCCCTTGAACAGCGCAGCGATGCCCGACCGGTGCAGGCCGTCCGCCTCGTTCTCGAGGCTGTTGAGCCCCTTGAGCACCCCGTGCGGATCCACCTCGTCCTTCAGGTTCCGCAACATCTTGACCATCTCGAGGACCTTCTCCTGAGACCTCACCAGGACGCCGGCGAGCTGAACGACCTCATCGGGGACGCTCATGATCTCGTAGAGCACGACCCGGTGCGCCGCGGCCTCGATGAAGTCCACGATGTCGTCGAGGGCCACCATCAGCTCCCGGATCTCCTCCCGCTCGAACGGCGTGATGAAGCTCTTGCGGAGCAGGTCGACCTCCATGTGCACGACCTCGTCGCACTGGTGCTCCAGCTCCTCGATGTGCGAGAGCTGACGCCTCATGGCCGGGTCCGCCAGATTCTGGAGGACCGAAAGCATCACCTTGGCCGCTTCCAGCCCGAGCGACGCATGACGTTCGAAGAGGTCGAAGAAGTCCAGATTGGACGGGAGCAGCTTCTTGAACATGGCATCCTCCTCGCACAGAACCGATTTCCGGGCTGAACCTAGCACGTTTCCCGCCGGTTGCCAAACGTTCGTGCGCTGAGGTGCGCAGGCGGCCCCTGCCCCCGAGTCAACTCTGCCTCGCAATTGACAGGAGTGCTCCCCGGAAGGTATCTTCCGGGAGGATGCCAGGACAGCCGCAACACGCTCCCGGGTGCATCCCGGTGGAGGACGACATGATGACCGCCCTGTCTTGCCGTACCAGCCTGCTGCTTGCCTTCCTGGTCACGGCGGGGTGCAACCTGACCACACCTCTCGATGCCGACATCTCGACACCCCAGGAAGTGGTTGATGGTGCAGATGTCACGGGCAGCTCCGACAGTGCGCAAGGCGAGGAAGATCTCGGGTCCGGGTGGACCGACATCTCGATTCCTCCGCACACGGTACAACCCTGCTCCGAGATCTACGACGAGGCGCTTCTGCCCACGTTCGAGGTGGAGATCGCTCCCGACGTCTGGGCAGCCATGCTCGAGGAGTGGAAGAACGGAGACGTGTGGGAAGCCGAGGGGAAGCCCGTCAAGGTGTACCGACCGGCCAAGTGGTTCCGCTACGAGGACGAGACCTTCTTCGACGTCATGATCCGCCCCAAGGGAAGCCCGTTCCAGTGGCCCCTGTCTCCCACCAAGATGCAGTTCAACATCTCGTTCACCCAGATCAACAAGGACCAGAGATTCCGCGGGGTGCGAAAGCTGCTCCTCGATGCGCCGGCCTGGGATCCCACCTTCTTCCACGACCGCCTCGGAATGTCCGTCATGCGTGACCTTGGAATCCCGGCCTCGTGCGCCAACAACGCCAGACTGATCATCAACGGAGAGTACTACGGCATCTTCACCAGCATTGAGCGGGTGGACAAGGAGTTCCTGACCCGCTGGTTCGGCCCCCTGCTCAACGACGGCAATCTCTACAAGTACTTCTACAAGGCCAACAACGAGGACGACGGGGATACCAGCGACCTGGAGGAGACCTTCTTCTTCGACGGGATGACCGGGGAATTCACCGGAGATTCCCTGACACTGGAGGAGCTGGCGGCCAAGGTCGACCTCGACCAGGCAATCCTCGAATGGGCCGGGGAGGCCATCATTCCGGACGGAGACGGCTTCTGGATCGGCTCGGACAACTTCTACCTTTACAACCATCCCACCCGGGGCTTCCTGTTCATCCCCTGGGATCTGGACATCTCGTTCGACCACAAGAAGCCCTTTGTCGACCCCATCACCCATTCCGTGGACTGGGGGATCTTCGAAGGCAAGCCCCCTCAGTTCGAGACGGTGATGGCGGACCCGGTGTGGTCGCAGAAGTTCAAGGACGCTCTCGATACCGCCAGAGCAGTGTACGACCCCACCGTCCTCCAGGGCCGCATCGACCAGTGGTCCGCACAGATCATCGATGCCGTGGCCGAGGACACGAACAAGCCTTTCTCCACGCAGGAGCACATCGACCAGGTGGCCGTCCTGAGGGACTTCGTCCAGCAGAGGGCCGACTACTATGACGGCTGGAAGGTGTGCACGTCGGATGGGGGTCCCTCCGTTGACAAGTCGTTTGCGGGGGCCAACTTCCGCTTCCTGCTCTCCGCCTGCGGCTGGGAGCTCTCCGAACAGGCTTGTGTCAAGGCGGGTGGCCACCTGGCATCTCCCCAGTCCGATGAGGAACAGGCGTTCCTGGTCGCCGAGTCCCAGGCGCTGGTCGAAGGGTACTGGTGGCTCGGGGCAAACGACATCGCGCTGGAAGGCGCCTACGTCGGTGCCGACGGCTCTCCGCTCCCGTACGACAGCTGGGGCAACGAGCAGCCGGACGGAGAGGACAGCCAGAACTGTGCGGCCCTCAGCCCCACCGAAACGGGCGACTGGCAGGACAAGGAATGCTCATCCCCCTATCCCGCCATCTGTCGACTGCCCTGAACAGGAGAGACCCCGATGAATCCCCGATGCCGCCCCGCCTTGCTCGTAGCCCCCATGTTGACTGCGGTCCTGCTGGCCTGCTCGAGCAATGAAGCCGCTCCGGTCACCCCGCCCGACCCCTCGGAAACGCTCGACCATGTATTCCCGTCGGACCGGGTTCCGGCCGTCGAGATCGAGCTTGCAGGCGGGCTTGCCCCACTTGTCAAAGCCTATCTGGCCAGCGGCTCGATGGACTACGTGCAGGGAAGCTTCCTCTTCGACGACGAAGTGCAGACCAACGTCGGCATCCGCATCAAGGGCTCGCTCAAGTCGGGCCTGGGGCAGGTCGAAGACAAGTTCTCGTTCAAGGTGAACTTCGACTTCTTCGAGGCACCGCACTTCCACGAGATGGACTCGGTTCATCTGCTCAACGACAAGCCCGATCCAAGCCACATGCGGGAGATCCTGGCGTCCCGGATGTACAGGGCCATGGGAGTCCCCTGCGCCCGGTCGGCCACGGTGACTCTCAAGGCCAACGGGGAGGACCTCGGCGTCTACACCCTGGTCCAGGAGATCGACAAGCGGTTCCTCAAGCTCTGGTTCGGCACGGAGGCCGGGGCCGATGACGGCAACCTCTACAAGTGCGTTGCCCCCGGCTGCTCTCTCGTGTATCGGGGCGACCAGAAGAAGGACTACGTGATCTCGTCCTGCGACGAACCCAACGGCTGCGGCCTCGTCCTCAAGACCAACGAGGACGACCCTTCGCTCAACGACTACTCGGACCTCATCGAATTCCTTGACCTGGTGAACAACACGCCGGATGAGGCGTTTCCCGAAGCGCTGGCAGCGGTCTTCGACGTCGACCTCTACCTGCGCTACCTGGCCGTCGCAGTCGTGATCTCGGATTACGAGGGCTATCTGGGCAAGCTCGACAGCTTCTTCCTGTACCACCGCCCGGACAACGACCTGTGGGTCCTCATCCCCTGGGACCTCAACAAGACCTACGGCAGCAGCAAGTGCTCCACTTCAGAGGAGCACACGGGCGGCCCCCTCTTCCCCCCGTTCTGCGGCGAATCGGAGCGTCCGCTCGGCAAGCGGATCATGGCGGTCCCGGCATGGCGCGACAAGTACCTCGCCTATGTCCAGGAGCTCCTGGATGGCCAGTTCACCCAGGAGGTCCAGAAGGGCTGGATCGATGAGATGGATCAGCTCATCCGGTCCTACGTCGAGACCGACCCCATCCCCATGTTCCCCTTTGACGAGTACGTCAGTTCCGTTGGCGACGCAGGCTCGGACTGGGATCCCATGAACCTGCTCGAATTCGTCCAGGATCGTCGGGCCTACCTCGAAACGCAGCTCTGAACGGCTGGCGGGTCAACCAGATCAGCTGCGGCATTCCAGCATTCTGGCGCACAGAGCGGGCCACACGGAGGTCAAGGCCCCCCGTCCCATGAACACGCCGATGTGGCCGGCATCGGCCAGGTAGCGTGTGCATCGGGCCGAGGGAGCAAGCTCCTCCAGGGCGAACACCTGCTCGGCCGGAGTGATGTGGTCCCGGGTACCGGCCACCAGGAATACCGGACAGCGGATTCCCGACAGATCCACCCGGCGCCCGTCCACCTCCAGCGTTCCCGAAGCCAGGCGGTTGTCCTTGAAGAGGTCCCGCACGACCTCCAGGTAGAGCCGTCCCGCCACGTCCTTGTTCAGGCGGTACCAGTTGCGCAGGGCCGAGTACCGGGCCACGTATCCGTCGTCCAGTGCATTGAGGTACAGCAGCGCATCGTTGAGGAAGAAGCGCTCGAACGGCCGCAGCAGGTCAAAGCCCCGGGACAGGGCTGTACCGGGAGCCGAGCCGCCCCCGGCCTTCACCAGCGCCTCGTACCAGAGCATCGGCATCATGCGCACGAACCCGTGAAGCGGCGTGATCCCGGCATGGGTATCGATTGGCGCGGCGGCCACGGTCAGCGACGCCACGCAGTCCGGATGCAACGCAGCCAGGATCGCACACTGCCATCCCCCCTGACAGAGCCCCACGAGATGGGCCCGTCCTCCCGCCGCATCGACTGCGGCCCGGATGTCTTCGATGGAATCCGCGATGCTGTATTCCCGGTCCTCCGGCGGGGAGAGCCAGTCGGTGACCAGCACTCGAGACACACCGCCTTCCCGCAACGTGCGCACCAGGCTCTGATCCGGGGAAAAGTCCGCGATGTAGGAGTGATTGACTTGCGGCGTGACGATGAGCACGGGAGGCTGCCCCTTCACGGAGCGCCCGTAGATCCTCAGGTCGAGCGTGTCCCGCAGCGGAACGGTCCGCCCCGGGGTGGCCCATCGAGGCTTCGGGGGTGCGGCGGGGAATGCGGTGTTCAGATACGTGGTCAAACGACGCCCCTCCCGCTCGGCCACGGCCAGAAACCCGTCCGTCAGACTGCCCCAGAAATGCGCCACGTCCCCCGCCCCGGGCCATTTTGCTTCCATGTCGTGCACCTCGTTCATCCGTTGCCCCCTGCCGCAGCCTGAATGCGACAGGCGGAGCGCTCACCCCAGCGAATCGCCACGGCTCCCCAGGAGTAGCCGATGCCTGCACCGACACAGGCCACGACCGTACCCGGTCGAATCCGCCCGGACTGCAGCCCCAGCTCAAGCGAGAGGATCTGATCGAACTGCCCGATGTGACCATACGTCGACAGATAGGTCGACTGCTCCGGTGCCAACCCCAGCGTCTTGAGCATCTCGTCGTGGGCGGAGCGCTTCATGTGCAGCAGGGCCAGATACCCGATGTCGGCCCGGGTAAGCCCCGCCTCGGCCAGCGCATCGTCCACCACGCCGACGAAGTTCGGCATGGAGCGCTCAGCGAGCAGGTTGCGCATCCGCTCCTGGTCCGTCACGTCCAGGCACCGGCCCGCCTCCAGGGCGTTGTCCGGGCCCAGCGGGGAGACCGTCCCGCCGACTCGCCCCAGTACCAGCCTGGACATTGCACCGTCCGATCGAAGTGCGGTCCCGACCACCTCGTTTTCCGGGTGCCCCCGCCGAAGGAGCACGGCCCCTCCGCCCGGAGCCAGGTTGTACATGAACGAAACCCTCGGGTTCCTGTAGTCGATCCAGTCACCGTTGCGGTAGCCGCCCGCGAGCAGCACCGTCCGGGTCTGAGGCTCCGCCAGCATCAGCGCCCGGGCCAGGCGAATCCCCGCGGCAAACGTCGAGCACTTCTGCAGAACGTCCACGGCCCACGCCCGCCTCGCCCCCACGCGCTCCTGGATGTAGATGCCCGACGTGGTCATCGGGTACTCGCGAAGCTCGTCACCGATGCAGAGGATCGCGTCCACCTCCCGGGGGTCCGTGCCGGCCCGCTCGAGACAGGCCAGCGCCGCCCTGGCCCCCATCTCCTGAGCCCCATCGTCTGGTCCGGCCACCGTCTTGGCCTCGATTCCCAGCTTGTCGATGACCGCCTGCTCCGTCCACGCCCCATCGGTCCGGGCCGCCAGCTCGGCTGCCGACATCCGCCCCTCGGGCAGGTACATGGCAGTGGCCACGATGCCCACGCTGTCCCGAATCATGCCGTCCTCCTCCCTTCGTGAATCACGCTGCTCTCCTGCCGTCGCACAACAGCCCGGACAGCTCGCTGCGCACGACCTTCCCGCTCGAATTGCGGGGAAGAGAGGCAATCACGGTGACCCGTTTGGGGACCTTGTAGCCGGCAAGTCGATTGCGGAGCCAGGCCGAAAGCTCCTCCGGGACTATGCATCCTCCTGAGACCGGGACCACGAACGCATGTCCGACCTCGCCCCACCGTTCATCCGGGACCGGCAGCACCGCAGCCTCCAGCACGTCCGGATGACCCGCCAGAGCATTCTCGATCTCGGCCGGGTACACGTTTTCCCCGCCGGAAATGAACATGTCTTTGGCGCGCCCGGCCACCTGGTAGTATCCGTCAGCATCCCGCCGCAGGAGGTCCCCGGTCCGGAACCAGCCTTCCCGGAAGGCAGCTTGAGTGGCTGCCGGATTGTCGAAGTACCCTGAAAACACATGGGGTCCCCGCATCCAGAGCTCGCCGACCTCGTCCGCAGCGGCCTCACTTCCGTCCTCCCGGGCGAGCCGGGCATCGCAGTAGGGCATAGGAATGCCGACGGATCCGGCTCGAGAGAGTGCCTCGTGCGGGGGCAGGAAGAAGCAGTTGGGACCTGCCTCGGTCATGCCGAACCCCTGAGTGATGGTAAGCCCGTGGGACTCGTACTCCCGGATCAGCGAGATCGGCAGCGGTGCCCCGCCGCACAGGCAGAGCCTGAGCCGCGTCGCTGCCTCGAAGAACCCCGGCGCATCCGCCAGCATCCGGAAGATTACCGGCACTCCGAACAGCACCGAGACCTTGCCCGATGCCACGGCATCCACTACGCCCGGCGCATCGAATGCCTCCTGAACGTGGACCGTTCCTCCCACCTGAAGGAGCGGCAGGGCAAGCACGTTGATGGCCCCGGTGTGAAACAGCGGTGTAAACAGAAGGGTCTCGTCCGCACCGGTCAGCCGCCAGGCGAAGATGGTGTTCAGCCCGTTGTAGAAGAGCTGCCGTTCCGACAGCATCGCGGCCTTGGGTCGCCCCGTCGTTCCCGACGTGAACAGGAGGAGTGCGGTGCTGTCTTCCGACTCTCCAGCGTCGGTCTCTCCCGTGTCGACCTCTCCGGCGTCGGCCTCACCCGCCGGCTTCGTGCTGCGGCCCGGGATTCCTTCCTGCCCTCCCCTCCTGGTGCCGGAGTCCGCCTTCGACAGGCACGCCAGCGCACAGCCCTCCGGCCGCTTCAGCCCCTCGGCAACCGGGGCGAATGCGTCGTCATGCAACAGCACCCGGGGTCGAGCCAGGGCCAGCAGGTCGACGAGCTCAGGGCCTGCCAGGCGCCAGTTGAGCGGAGCCAGAATCGCCCCCACCCGCCGACAGCCGAAGAAGAGCGAAAAGAAGTCCGTGCGGTTCCGGGCCAGCAGTGCCACCCGGTCGCCGCGGCCGACGTCGTGTTCGGCCACCAGCTGGTGCGCCCAGAGCTCTGCTCGCTCGTCCAGCTCGCGCCAGGTCATGGTGCCGCCGGCCCCGGAAAGGGCGGTGCGTTCCGGGGTGTACCGGGCCCAGCGCCGGGCATGATCTACGCTCGAGATTCCGTTCCACATGGCATCCCCTCCGTTCGGCGGTGCTGCAATGCAGCATTGAATTTAGGGCCGTTCCTCAGGCCTGTCAAGCAGGAATGTGCTGCAACGCAAAATCTTGAAATCGAAACGGATTGACGAGTCCGTCCGGATGGGGTATGCTTCGTGTCGGCCGGATGGGGGTAGACGGCTTCGACCACAGTTCGAAGCGGAGGGGCAAGCGATGGTGACGGACGTGCGCAGGAGGAAGGATGAGGAGCGGAAGGAGCGAACCCGGGCCCTCCTGCTCGAGGCGGCGGCAACTGTGTTCGCCCGGCAGGGGTACCACCCCACCCTGATCTCGGAGATCGTGGAAGAGGCGGGCGTTGGGCAGGGAACCTTCTACCGGCATTTCCCCGACAAGAGGGCGATCTTCGGGGCGCTGTTCGACCACCTCGTCGACCAGGTGGTTGCCGAAATCAGTCGCATTGCGGAGGACCTCCCCTCCGACGCCGAGCAGTACCGGGAAGTCTCGGTGCGCGTGGTGGCCGCAACGGCCCGTCTTCTGCGCTCGAACCGGGCCCTCGTCCAGCTCTTCCTTGCAGAGGGGCCCTCGGTGGACCGTGACTTCGGGGCACGGCTGGATTCCATCTACGAGCAGCTGGCTCTGCTGGCCAAGGGATACCTCGATCACGCGGTCGAGCACGGATTTGCCCGCCCCTGCCACAGTTACCTGGTCGGGCAGATGCTGGTTGGCGCAGGGTTGCGCCTGATGCAGGTGTACTTTGACGGTCACCTGGACGACATCGGGGTGGAAGGGAGCGTTCGAGAAGCCGTCGACCTGGCGTTCTTCGGATTCGGTCCGCGGAGGACGGATGCCGGGCCGTCCGTTTCCACACGTACCGCCAGAAGGAGGAGACAATGAGCACGAATGTGCGTTGGTGCCTCATCACCGGAGCTGCGGGGGGGATCGGGATCGCACTGGCCCGGGAGTTTGGCCGCCGGGGATACCGGCTGCTCCTGACCGACCGGGACCCGGAGGGCCTGGCTCTCGCGACTCAGCAGGTGGCGGGCAGCGAGGGGCTCGTCGAGTGCCGTCCCCTGGACGTCACGGACAACGGCCAGATTGAGGCTCTGGCCGACTGGTGCCGACAATCCGGATGTGCCCCCGACGTGCTCGTCAACAATGCGGGCATCGGACACATGGGCGAGCTGGCTACCACGACTCCCGAGGTCTGGCGCCGACTCGTCGAGGTCGACCTGCTTGGCCCCGTGAGCATGGTCCACGCCTTCCTCCCGCTGTTGCGGGAGCGCAACCGGGGGCACATCGTGAACGTGTCCTCGGGACAGGCGTTCTTCCGCTTGCCGACCTGGGGAGCCTATGCGGCGGTAAAAGCCGCCCTCGGAGTCTACTCGGAGGTGCTCGGCTTCGAGCTGTCCGGGACCGGAATCCGGGTGACCACCGTGTATCCGTTCATGGTCAATACAGGGTTCTACAAGGGAATCTCGGGCGAGACGGCCGGGTCCCGGCTGGCCATGCGCCTGGTGCCTTACTACTCGAACCGACCGGAGACGGTGGCACGGGCTATCGTCCGGGCCGTCGAGGGGCACCGCCGGGTCGAGCTGGTGACGCCGCTCAACCTGGTGGGCTTCTACGGCCGAGTCCTTCCGCTGGCCCCGGAGATCATCGCAGGGGTGTCGAACCTGGTGCTGCGTCGGGGGGGCAGGCGCCGTCCCGAAGAGCCGAACAGGAAGAAGTCGGTCGAGCGAACCGAAGCGAGGTGAACCATGCTTCATCAGGCCGCCGAATGGCTCAGAGACCACATCGACGCCGGATACTCCCTGGACGAGGTGATGGCCGGGACGCACGAGTTCGAGCCCGGAGCGGGCCCCCCCGGAACTCACCCGTTCCGCTTCGTAGTGAAGTGGGGCTCGGACTCGATGCGCGGGTTCCTGCATCCGGGCGAACAGTTCCTCACTGCAGCGCTGGCCGGCACCGTGACCGCCGGCAGCCTGTGTGCCGACGCCCCCTGCGCAGGTTCGCTGCGGATCGACTACTTCGGCCGCCACTCCATCCGCTATGTCTTCGAGTTTGACTCGGCTCAGGGGCAGTGCCGGTTCGTCGGCGAGAAGGTCAACATCCGTGCCTGGAACCTGCCGGTCTCGCACACCACGTGCTTCGGCACCGTGACCCGAATCTCGGACGGCCGCCTTGTCTCCCGGGCCGTCGTCCACTTCCGCCTGCGCACCCTGCCCGCATTCCTGGGCAGCCTGCGCGTTCGGGCAGCAAACCACGCGTAGGTCGGCGGTCCGCAGCGGCTTGCAGGGCCGAGGGCCCCGGCCTCTGCCAAGAGCCATAGCCCTGCCTGTTTTCAAGGCCCGCTGCATGGTCATGGAGAACCAGCCGGAAGCGTGGTATCCTGACAAGCGGGCGCTGTCTCGGAAGACCGCCAGAGAGGAGAGCATGAGGAGGGCCATCGAGATCTTGGAGCAGCTCGTGGGGGACGGCACGCTGAAGGCGTACGCCATCGGCGGCGGTGTGGCGGCGACATTTTACGCGGAGCCCGTTCTCACTTACGACCTCGATGCTTTCGTGCTGCTTCCACCCAGCTCCGGTCTGCTCGTCTCCCTGTCGCCGCTCTACGACAAGCTCCGAGGGATGGGCTTTGCTGAGGACCAGGAGCACGTGTTGGTCGGGGGCCTTCCGGTCCAGTTCATCCCCGCATACAACGCACTCGTGGAGGAGGCCGTCGAGAACGCCGTGCCATTGCCGTTCGGAGACACGACCGTCCGGGTGGTTTCGCCGGAGCATCTGCTCTGCATCATGCTCCAGACGGGAAGACCCAAGGACCGTGCCAGGGCCGCACTGTTCATTGAGGAGGCTGAGGTCGATCGGGGGCGGCTGATGGAGATCCTGAGTCGCCACGGGCTGGTGCACCGGTGGACCGCACTGACCGAAGGGAGGCCTGCGTGACCGGACAGCGCGAGGACAACGGGTTCCCGTCGGCCGTTCAGGCGGCCGACGCCCGTCGCAGGAGTCAGTTGGTGCGACTGCCGATCGAGGAGAAGCTGCGCCTCCTGGTTGAGCTCCAACGGCTCGCGGCCGACATCGCCCGCTCCCGAAGACGCCCCGCCCGGAATCCGTGGCAGCTGGAGGCCTGATCCACAGAAGCAGTTGAGGTGCGCGACGAAGAGCCCACCTCCGCCTCGACGATGGCCCGAGTCCCGCCCCTTGTGCCACCTTTGTGACATCAGCCTAGGCCGATGCGTTGCAGGGGCCGTGGGTGCCGGGCCGCCCATGCGCCGCATCGGCCATCGGTACCGGAATGCCAATCAGTCCGTCGATTCGAGGCGGAAGCGCCGGGCGGGGGCAAGCTGTTGCATGGGTGCGACAGCAGGACGAATGGGTCACGCGGACCGACTGCCTTCCTGTCACCGAGGGAGTCAAGCGACAGCCCACGTGGGTTGTTCTTGAAACGACGGGCCTTCCGTTGTCCACCTGAATGATGCGCAGGCCATCACCCTAGATTCTCTACCATTCCTCATGTCTGTTGTCTCTGAGCGCCTTGACATCTTCTAAAGATTCAATCCATTCCTCAGTAAAACCGCAACCAAAACAAACGAATCGAGTAACCATAACAACACTAAAAGTTTTTACGGGAATAGCGTTTGCGAGACCACCATGTGCCGTCCTGGATGGAACGCGAAGAATATCGCCGACGCCGCACTTAGGACATTTCTTTGTATTCTTCAAAGATGCCTCCAGTATATTTGGATTCTGTTTCTCCAGAGGCCACACCACTGCCAGTCCGATTTCCGCTTGGCGGGCGGCCCCCGCCCCGCCACGGGCATGCTACACTGGTGCGAGTGGCGTGGGAAGCGGAATCGCTGGGCCTATCAGCGCGACCTTGCGTCGGCCTGTTGGTTGGCAGGGAGGCATGCCGCATCCGCCTGGAGCGCAACTCAGAGGGCATCAAGGAGACTGCGGACACGGCACTCCTCTGTGCCCTCTTTGTGACATCAGCCGGCGCAACCGGGGCCTATCCCCGCCAACTCCAACCGACAACTCCGGGTTGTACGCAATGGCCCGAAATGCGGCCCATCCGAGACTCCCAGGTGGGTTATGGCGCATGCCCGGGTTTGCATTGCAGGGCCGATGCGTTGGAGATGTGCAGCAGCTGCAGGCAGCGTGACGGCCGAGGCGGCTCATCGGCCGATGGTGCGGGCAACCCGGCGGCACATCCACACCCGCACCCACGGCACATCCGCTGGGTGACCCCGGGTCCGCTCCCGGACCCGGGGCTATAGCAGGCCGAGGTGGGGCACAGGCCGCTGGGCCACCCCCCGGATTCCCGGGGGGTTCAATGGATGGGGATCGATCGGGGGCGGGCCGCCTCCTCGGCACATCCACACCCGCACCCACGGCACATCCACACCCGCACCCACGGCACATCCACACCCGCACCCACGGCACATCCACACCCGCACCCACGGCACATCCACACCCCACGCCCAGGTCGCCGCCGAATTCCGCTCCCTACAGGTCCACCGCCCTGTCGGGAGGCACGCGGGTCACCACTTCGAACGCGGCGGAGCGGGAGGATACGAGGCGGGTCGTGCGGCCGGTGCGATGCTCCGTCAGCATCAGCTCCAGGCGTGCAAGCTTGCTGTTGTGGCACCAGAGCGGGCTACCGTCCGTGTCGGTATATCGCACCACGGCCACCGACGAGGGCGCAACCGCCCTGCCGGAAAGCTCGGCAGCACGGCTTCGGGTGGAGAACGTCCACTCGTCGAGCGAATGACGGGAGGACGCCCGCACGAGGTGGAGCGGGCTCGAGAACTCGAAGCGTCCAGCCCCCACGAACAGCACGAACGAGGAAAGCGGCGGCGAAACGAATCGAGTAAGCCGGATACGGGCCGAAAGCCCTTCGAACACGGCATCCTCGCCGCCATCGAAGCAGTTGCAGTGAGCCCAGGCCCACCCTTGCGGAAGGCGGGTTCCAAAAATGTGCCCCACCATGCCGGTTGCTGCGACGAAGTCCACGCGATGACCCGCTCTCTCCACGTGCCCCGTCATCCGGACGTCGATGAAGCTGGAGCTGTACGTGGACCGGGCGAGGCGGGCCCGGGCGAGCAGCTCCGGCACCAGGTCGTGCTCCCGCCCCGAATGCTCCCAGCGGATGTCGAACGAGATAGGCCCGGCCCGCCCCGCAGCGCATCTTCCGTCCAGGTGACCCGATTCGGCATGGAACACATGGGTGGCCGCGAAAATCCGGCCGGCCGCACCTCCCCCCTCAGCCGACTTCAGGGGGCATGCGTCGGGCCGGCCAGGCCCCGACCGGTCAGGCTCGAACCGGTCGAGCGGGATGACCGTCTTGCCAGTGGAAACTTCGCCATCGTCGAACCAGATGGCCCACGTACCGGCCTCCCGAATGGCCCCATCCAGGATCGTAAAGCGGAACCAGAAGGCCTGTCCCGGAGCGATGTCCACCTTCCCGAACCAGGCTTCCGAGAACGGACCCCGGCCGGCAAAACGGCGGACGAATCCGGACGGCGGGCCCATCCCATCCGCCTCTGTCTTGCCGATCAGCCACCTCGTGAATCTTCTCGGGTCGAGCATGTTCCCGGCTCCTCGACCATTCGCCCTCGCACGAGGCTCTGGTCCGCCACAGCCCATCATCGACCACGCTCTCTACGGCTCCCCTTCCAGCACGCCGATCCCGTCCACGTCGAATCCCGCGCTCTCCTTGGTCGGGAACGGGGCGTAGATGGGATGTCCGAAGGAATCAGCCCGGCTCCCATCGCCGACCACGTCCACGAGACGAACGAAACGGATGGAGGAGAGATCCACCTTGCCCTCCCGCACTAGCGGGAACTGCTCGAGCAGAGCCAGGTCGAAAGGTGTCCCGAAACCGCCCCGGAACTTGCCTGCCAATCCGCCGGTCAGGGTGGTCGAATGCCCGGCGAACGGACCCACGGCTTCTTCCCCGAGATAGGCGGAATCGAAACGGGCAAACTCGATGCCATCGCTGCTCACCTCGACGAAGGCCAGCTCGAGGAAAGTGTCGGTCACGCCGTTCTCGAAGACGGCGAAATCAGCCCCTGGGCCATCCTGGATGGGGGGTTCGAACATCAGCTCGATCTCCCCCCCCTGTCCCAGGCTCACCACGTCCGCCGGATTGCCCGTGGCGGGCCCCAGCGCCTGCTCCGGATGCTGCCAGTCTGCAGTCACCTCGTCTCCGAACGAGACCGGGAGGACGGCCGACTCGGCCCAACGAACCAGCCTGGGGTCGTCCAGCGGCACGGCCGAGCTGTCCGGGGCATCGGGCGGTCCCGGGTAGGCCTCCCGTACGTCGTACACCTGCTCGAATCGTTCAGGGGCCATGCACCCAGCACCCCGCACCCGGGCAAAGACCTTCACGGTCCCGGGCTCATCCAGCACGAGGAGTCCCCCGGCCTGCCACTCGTCCGGCTCAGTCGCCTGCGGGTCGTGCGACGTCCCCACCTCCACGGTACCGGACGGGTCGGCAGCCTCCCAGGTCAGCTCGGCTCCCACGTGGATGGGCGACAGCACCGGTGCAATGCGCTCGAACCGGCCGAACCCGCCGCCGCACACGGCCTGAGTCTCTTCACCCCCGCACGAGCAGAGCAAGGCGCTGACAAGCACCGCACGGGTCAGCGGGCATCTGACCAACGCATCGCCCCCTCCGGTCACGACTTCCTGACTCACCGGTCTTCTCCAAAGACGTCGATCTCGCACCCGGAAAACGTCTCCTCCGCTCCCCGCTCTTCACGTCCGATTCCCGCGGCCGGGGCCTTCTCTCCGAGCCTGTCGAACCGGAACCGGATCGGGACTCTCATCTGGCGACCGGACCCGGGGACCGCGCTCGACAGGAGGGCGGAACGGTAGCACCCGGTCACAGAATCGCTGTCCTCCCCGGGCACGTCCGAGTCGAGTCTCCCCAGCCCTACTGGAAGCCCGTCTGGAGCGTACACGACCTCGGCGGTCACGAAGAACCGGGGGGCCACCGCATCACTGAACTCGGCCTGCCTCGCCGCTGCTCGTTGTGCAGCCAGAGAGCAGGCCAGGAAATCCCCCTGGAGCGCCCGGTGGGAAAGAAACGCGCAGGTCTCTTTCCTCTGGTCTGCCGGAAGCTCGCTGAATGCCGCGGCACAGCCCGAAAGCAGGACGGCCAGGGCCACGGTCCAGACAGTTGCCTTTCCCTTCATCCCGACATCCTTCCCGCGAGCCGACAGCCGGGTAGCGACTCCCCTGAGGCTCCGGGGCTTCCTCTTTCCCGCCCCTGCGCTCATCGGAAGAGCCTCCGCCGCCGCATCGCCACGATGGCTGCTGCCAGGAGGAGGAGCGTCATCCCCCGGCTCGCTGCGCCGGTTCCCACACCGCAGCCTGACGATTTCGAGCCGCTTGCGCCGTCCCCGCCTTCTGTCGAGGTGACGTCCTCTCCCTGGACGATCCCTTCCAGATCGGGATCGGCCGTGCCCACCTTGCAGACGGAGATCCAGCCCGTGTCTTCCCGGAACACCTCGATGTCCGACACGTCGGCCCGCCACTTGAAGGGGAACACGTCGCTGGCAGCGACCGCAAACTGAAGCCCCACCTCCTGGAATTCCCGTCCGGTGACCTCGGCCGCGCGCTCCCCGGGGCTCTGGAGCGGGAAATCCTTGACCAGCTTGCCGTCGAGCAGCAGGCGGAGCTTGAAGAACGGCCCCTCGAACGTGTGGCTCACTTTCATGCGAACGCCGGCAAACGGTCGGTCGAGGAAGCGGTGGACGAGCAGGGAGCCAAACGCCTTGTTCCCTTCCATGCCGACCCACTTGAGGTTCTCGAAGGCCAGGGAGCATCCCTCTCCTCTCGAATCCCGGAGGCCCTGGTGGGTCGTCGAGGGTGTCGTCCACCACCCGCCTCTCAGGTAGCTCACGTTCTCAACGGCCACGAACCCGACGGCGGAATCCTCGGCGCACCCCTCCTTGGCCGTCATGGCCAGTCCGAACGTGCCGAACGTCCGTTCGATCTGGAACGGGGCCTTGGATTCCCCGAACTGGAGCGACTCCACCGGGGTTCCGTCCACGGTGAGGAATCCATGGTAGCAGGCCCCGGGAAGCGAGTAGGAGAGCATGCCGCGCAGCTCCTCGACCTGCGGGTCGGAGAAGGCCACCTCTCCCACGACTGCCCCGTACGGGACGAAATCGGACTGGTACGTCGAGATGCGGAGCGCCAGCCCCTGGGTGGTCACCTGCGGGAGGTCCGGGGCAAGCCCCCACACCTTGATGCCCGAGACCTTCCAGGGCGGCACGTCGTCGACGAAGTCCCGAAATACCCGGATCTCCTTCAGCTCCCGCTCGACGGGGGCACCGAGCAGAGCCCCCTCGCCACAGTCCATCCGGATCTCGAGCCGATCCGACTCCCCGTCCTTGCCCGCGATGGAGCAGGTCCCGGAGGCCAGACACTCGTCCAGGTCCAGCGCCTCTCCGTTGCCGCTCCGCACCGTCATCTTGGGCCCCTCGCCGTTGCCCGGCTCCCCTTTCAGCTCCACCCCCTGGAACGGATGCTGGAACTGGTGCGTGGCCGCGACGTAGCCCCGGCATTCCGTGGCTTCAGGCCGGGTCGAGAAGCGCAACCGATCCACGGCGTCGCTCCCCCAGATGAGGCCGGAGGAATCAAAGGAGTACCCGAATCTCCATCCCCGGGACCAGAACGACAGCCCCCGGAGCGTTACGTCACGACCGGACGAGTCCAGCTCCATCCCGGTGGCAAGCAGGCTGCCCGAGAAGCTCTTTCCACTCACCAGGTACTCGGCCCGCAAACAAGGCGACGGCTCCGGCGGGAGCTCACCCAGCGAGTCTCCATCGACTCCGACGGAGGCCTGGTAGAGGGGCGAGGCCAGCCCGCCGCAGAGATCGGCCGTCACCTTCACGAAGGGGGTGAGCGAAATGTCGGCGGCAGCCTGCACGAGCCCCGACGTGGGATAGCCCAGCCCCTCAGGATGGAAGAAGCTCAGGTCGGTCCAGCCCCCCTCTCCGGCCACCGGTGCGATCTCGACCCCCGCCGCATCCTGGTACTGCAGCGTCCAGATGCCCGTCTGGACCATGCCGTTGCGACACAGCACCTGCTTGCCCGACCCTGCGATGGCCGCATCCTCGAGCCCCTTGTCGTCCTTGCCGATGACCTCGATGACGTAGAGGGTGCCGTCCTTGAGCTCGTGCCCCAGCGACAGAGAGAACCCCTGCCCCGGGTGCGACGATACGGGCTGGTCCGCAGTCATCTCAGCGATGACGTTGCCGTTGGCCTTGATGACGACCCCGATGGGCCCCTCCACGTCGATGTCGCGGGCCCACCCCATCAGCTGCTGGCAGTTGGCAATTTCCAGCTCCCCGTCCGGCGGCTCGTTGCAGATGCCGCAGTCCCCTTCGCAGCTTGCACAATCCTCGCCAAAGTCGCACGCCCCGTTGCCGCAGCACTGGCCGCAGTCTCCGGAGCAGGTCGAGCAGTTCTCCCCGTTGTCGCACGCCCCGTTGCCGCAGCAGCCGCCGCAGTCCTGGGAGCACGAGGCGCAGTTCTCCCCGTTGTTGCACTTGCCGTCGCCGCAGAAGTTCACCGCCCCTTTGGGCGTGATGTACCCGCCGTCGAAATAGCCGGCGCTGTCGTTGGCATCCTGGAAGCCGTTGATGCACCAGGAGCAGTTGGGCCAGCAGCTCGAACCTTCGCAGCAGCTCTGTTCATGGACCGTGACGCTTCCACCGTTGACCCCCGTCACGTACGCCACGTGCCCGTAGGTACCCGATGCCCGGCAGCCGATGGCCCCCACTGACGGGCTCCCGTGGACCTCGTAGTCGGGGTGGCTGGCGTAGTTCCCCGCCCAGTACTTGGCATGCTGCCAGGGGGCGGGCAACCCCTTGCCCCAGTTGCAGCAGGCCATGTGCCATGCCCCCCAGGTGCAATTGCTCGACTTGCCGTTGCCATTGTCGCAGCAGGGATAGGGATTGTCCGCCCCGCACTGGCACGAATCGCTCACTCCGCCGCACCAGCCCACGGCCTCTGCGGTCGCGGGCACGCACACGATCCCGAGCAGGGCGACAGCGAGGCTCAGACGCACCATGGAAACACACCTCCCGGGGACGAAGTATACTCCTGGCACGAGGGGGGGCGAAACGAAAAGTTAGAACTCGACGCCGAGGCGGAAGGAATAGGACTGGTGGTCGGGGCTCCGCACGTCGAAACCGACCTCGAAGCCGGTATCGACCACGGTCGCGATGACCTGGAAGCCCATGGTGATGTAGTGCCGGAACACGTTGGCCGCCGAGAAGACCGCCTGATCGTCGACCTTGGTACCGGCCTGGTCCAGGAAGGTCACCGGGATCACGTTCGAGGCCCCGTGCACGTACTGGAGGTTGTACCCGACGTACGGGGCCAGCTTGAACAGTCCGGCCACGCCGATCTTCTTCGACAGGATGGCATCGCCGGACGCCACCAGCATGGCATAGTCACGGGAACCGAGGAAGGTGCTCACTCCACCGCGAAATCCCAGCTCCGGAGCAAAAGCGAACCCTTCCAGCGCAGCGTACTTGAGCTCCAGCCCCACCCCCCACAGGCTGCTCTGGAGCAGCTTGGTGACCGAGCCTCCCGCCTCGATGGAGAACGGCAGCCCCTTGCGGAAGCTGAACTGGAGGGTCTGGAGGAAGCTGTCGGCTCCCTCGGAAGCCACGGACGGGTCCTCGGGGCGCCCGGTCGGGCTCATGATGTCCACCCAGTGTGTGGCATTCTCCGGGATGTTCGACAGGGTGTAGTTGAACGCGAGCTGGAATCCGAGCGATCCGAGCGTGGCCGACGGCCCGAGGAAGCGGGGGGTCAGGGCCGTGCCCATGTCCCACATCAGCTTCTCAAACGCCGTGTCCGCCTCGAGCTGGCTCGTCCGCGTCCCGCTCTGGTTCCACAGGAGACGGCCGAGCTTCAGGTCGTACTTGTCCGCCCGGGCCACCGGGGCCGCCAGGAGGACGGCCACGGCCACGCTAGTCAGAAATGCCACGGTTCTCGGCATCTGCATCACCTGTCGTTGTCTCAATCGTCCTATGCTGCACACTCCGAGGTCGGGAAAAAGGTATCAGAGCGGGACGCGACGTGTCAACGACTTTTCCCGCCCGAATCCGGGCCTGTGCCGCGCTCGAGACGGGCAAGCTCCTCCCGCCATTCCATAATCTTCGCCAACTGCTTCTCGTAGCCGGAATCCCTGGGCCGATAGAACCCTCCCTCGACGCCGTCCGGGAGGTAGCGCTCATCCACGAACCCGTGCGGGTAGTCGTGCGGGTAGCGGTACCCCTTGCCCGCCCCGAGCTGGGACATCAGCTTCGTCGGGGCATTGCGAAGGTGCATCGGCACGGGCAGGCTCCCCTTCTCGCGCACCGCCGCCTCGGCTTGCTGGAGCGCCAGGTACGAGGCATTGCTCTTGGGGGCCGTCGCCAGGTAGGCCGCTGTCTGCGCCATGGGGATGCGCCCCTCGGGCAATCCGATGAAACGGACCGCGTCCAGGCAGCTCGTGGCCACCTGCAACGCCCGGGGGTCTGCGTTGCCCACATCCTCGGCCGCAAAGATCACCATCCGGCGCACGATGAACAGCGGGTCCTCCCCCGCCTCCAGCATCCGGCACATCCAGTACAGCGCAGCGTCCGGAGCGCTTCCCCGCAGGCTCTTGATGAATGCGGACACCACGTCGAAGTGGGCATCTCCCCCCTTGTCGTGGCGCAGCGGCTGCTTCCGGAACACCTCGGTGACCAGGGCTGCCGTCACGCCGCTTCCCTGCGATTCGGCCACCCAGGCGGCCTGCTCCAGCAGGTTCAGCCCTCGCCGGGCATCGCCGTCGGCCACCCCGGCAATCACGGCGATTGCCTCATCGTCAATGGTCATCCTGCCCGCAAGCCCACGCTGCGATTCGGCAGCCCGCTTGAGCAGTCGGATGATGTCCGCTGCGGACAGAGACTGCAGCCGCACCACCGTCATCCGGGACAGAAGCGCCGCATTGACCTCGAACGATGGGTTCTCCGTGGTAGCCCCGATGAGCACGATGGTTCCCTTCTCCACGTGCGGCAGGAAGGCATCCTGCTGCGACTTGGAGAACCGGTGGATCTCGTCTACGAACAGCACGGTGTTCTTCCCCGTGCGTCGCAAGTACTCCTCCGCCTCGGACACGATCTTGCGGATCTCGGGGACCCCGCCGAGAACGGCCGAGAACGGCACGAACCGAGCCCCGGTTGCCTTGGCTACCACGTGCGCCAGCGTGGTCTTGCCCGTTCCCGGCGGCCCCCAGAGCACGATGGAGGAATTGCGCCCGGCCACCGCCAGCTTGCGCAACACGCCCCCCTCGCCGGTCACCGGCTCCTGACCCACGACCTCGTCCAGCGTCTCGGGGCGCATGCGGTCGGCCAGCGGTCGGACCTCCTCGGCAGCACCGCCAGGGGGTGGAAAAAGCGAGGGATTCTTCATGCGACCTCCGTCACCGGCTTCTCACCACTCCCACCCGGGCACACATCGAGTCCACCGGGCATCGGGAGCAATGCGGAGACAGAGGCTTGCACACGTTCTGTCCGAATGCAACCAGCAGGTCGTTCCAGGCAATCCAGAACCGCTGCGGCAGCAACTCCCGCAGCACCCTCTCCGTCTCGTCCGGAACCCGGGTCTTCAGCAACCCGAGCCGATTCGAAATCCGGTGCACGTGCGTGTCCACGCAGATGCCGGGCAGCCCGAATCCCCGAGTCAGCACCAGGTTGGCCGTCTTGCGGCCGACTCCCGGCAGAGCGAGAAGCGGCTCCATGTCCGCAGGGACCTGCCCGCCATGCTCGTCGAGCAGCAACCGACACACCTCGAGCACACGCTGAGCCTTGACCCGGTAAAACCCCACCGGGAAGATGGCCCGCTCGATCTCCTCGACTCGAAGCAGCAGCATCCGCTCCGGGGTATCGGCCAGGGCGAACAACCGCTCCGAGGCCGGTCCGGTCTGCTCGTCCCGGGTGCGCAGGGACAGGAGCGTCGCGATGAGCACCTTGAACGGGTTTCGCTCGAGCCGGGTCATGGCCGTGACGACCGGCTCCCGGAACTCCCGGTAGGCCGCCTCGAAGCGCTCCACAAGCCGATCGAAATCGACCGGGTCAGTTCGATTCGGGCTTGCATCCGGCTTTCTTTTCATGGGCACACCCCACATCGGTATCGCAGGAATCGACGGTGCACGGGTCGCCGTCGTCACACGGAATCGGCACCAGCTTGCACAGCCCGTTTTCGCACTTGCCCGCGCTGCACAGGTTGTCCGGGTCGCAGTCCAGGTCCGACGCACAGCAGACCGGGTCCCACCAGCACTCTCCCGTCTCGGGGACGCAGTAGTCTGCGGTGCAGGGGTCCTCGTCGTCGCACTGCTGCTCGACGTACTTGCACCGTCCGTCCGCGGTGTCGCAGGTGGCCTTGATGCAGAGGTTCTCGAGCGGCAGGGGACAGTCCGCATCGCTGTCGCAGTGCTCACACCCCGGGATGCTCCGGTACTGGCACCCGGCCTTGGGCTCACAGTAGTCCTGCGTGCAGAGATCGCCGTCGCTGCAGCGGACCTTCGAATGCACGCACACCCGGTCGGGAAGGTCGCAGAAATCATCGGTGCAGAGATTGCCGTCCTCGCAGTCGGCCGCTGTCTGGCAGGACTTCGGGCACCCCGCAATGGGAGCGGACCTGCACCCCTCGAACGGCTCGCACCAGTCTTCGGTGCAGGCGTTGAGGTCGTCGCACTCGACCGACTCGTACAGGCACTTGTTCGTGTCCGGGTCGCAGATGTCCATGGTGCACGGGTCTTTGTCCGCACACTCGGCGATGGTGGTGCAGCAGTCTCCCGTGTGCTGGCATTCCCCGGTCTGCGGCGAGCACCAGTCCGTGGTGCAGGCGACCCCGTCGTCGCAGTCTTTCGGAATTCCGTCGCACACCCCCGCTCGGCAAGCGTCCCCCGTGGTGCAGGCGTTCCCGTCGTCGCAAGGCAACCCCGCCGGCGCCGGGCGGATGTCGCATCGCCCGCGAATGCACTCCGCCTGGAGACAGGGCCCCGGACTTGGCTGCCCGGCACAGTCGGCGGCCACCCGGCACGGCCCTCCCGAGGTTCCCCCTCGAGCGCCCCCCCTTGCAGCACTGCCGTTCCCCCACCCTTCGCCTCCTCGGCCATCCTCTCCCGGACCGAGCCGGCGGCCTTGCTTACCGGTCTCGTACGCCCCGTCCCCCGGCCGCGACGAGGCCCCGCCCGGAACGCCTCCGGCGCCGGCCATCGCCCCTCCTGCCCCACCTGAGCTTCCGACCTCTCGACTCCCGACCGTCCGACCGTATTTCCCCACGGGTTCGCTCGAATCCCGCTGAGCCCTTCCAGGATCTCCTCCGGCCAGCCCACCCCGAATCTCCCCACCGTCCATCCTCCGCCCGTCATCCGGCTTCCCGTCATGGATGGCACCGAGGTTCTTCCCTCCCCCTGCCGCCATGCCCCCGGGGGAGCCTTCCCTCCCCCTGCCGCCATGCCCCTTTTCGCCACGACCCTTCTCGCTCCGCCCCTCGCGCCCCCCGTCCACGCGCCCCTTCGAGCGCGCACGTCCGTCGTCCGCGTCGCCCGCTTCCTCCGCCACCGTCCGGGCCAGGACGACGACCGCGGCCAGGGCAGCCAGCAGCAACAGAGCTCGACGAAGCGACATGAATATTCCCTCCCGGCGCCGATTCTAGGCACGTTGCCAGGGAAGGGCAACGACGAAAATGGTTGATCTTCGGAGGGAATCTGGTAAAGATACCGCCTCGCTGGTTGGTTAGGAGGATTAGCATGGCCAACACCAAGACGATGACCCGGGAAGAGCGCAAGACCTCGAAGCGTAAGGCCCGCGGTGAGCTCAAGAAGACGTTCCTCAAGTTCAGCAAGAAGCAGGTTGCCGAGTTCCGCGGCAAGATCAAGGGCGGAATCAAGGGATTCCTGCTGGGGACGAACCAGGAGAACGAATGAGCGTTCGCAAGGCCGTGATCCCGGCCGCAGGCCTGGGAACGCGGTTCCTGCCCGCTACCCTGGCGCTTCCGAAAGAACTGCTGCCGCTCGATCGCAAACCCGCCATTCACTGGGTCGTGGAAGAAGCTGTGGCCTCGGGGGTGGAGACTGTCATCCTCGTGCTTGCCCGGGGCAAGGAGGCCCTCCTGCACTATTTCATGGGCAACCCGAGCCTCAAGGGGCGCAAGCTCGATTCCCGGCTGGCCCGATGGACCGAGGAAGTGGCGCAGCTCCGCTCCCGGGTGGAACTGGTCGCCGTCTACCAGGAAGAAGCGCTGGGGCTTGGTCACGCCGTTCTCCAGGCCCGCTCCGTGGTCGGGGACGATCCCTGTGCCGTGCTTCTCCCGGACGACCACTTTCTGCCCTCTCCGCTGCCCGCTCTGGTCAGGGGGCACGATGAGAGGGGGATGGGCGGCCTGGCACTGCGCAAGGTGTCTCCGGCCGAGGTCTCCCGGTACGGCATCGTCAGCGTCAAGAAGGCCGATGCGCCTCATTTTATCCTGGATGCCGCAGTGGAGAAGCCCTCCCTCGAATCCGCCCCGTCCGACCTGGCCATCATGGGTCGGTACGTTCTGCCCCGAGGGTTCATGCGTCGCCTCGCAGACGGGCGCCCCGGTGCCCTCGGCGAGATCCAGATTACCGATTCCCTCCACGCAGAGGCCATGGAGCACGGCCTCTACGGCTACCAGTTCACGGGGACCTTCCTGGACCTCGGGACCTGGGAGGGATACCTGGAAGCCAATGCCCGGGTTGCCGGCTCCACGCCCGACCTCGCGGCACGACTCAGCAACGCCCTGGCCAATCCACCCGGCCCGATGCCGGCTGCCTAGGAGGGGACCCCATGCTGGGTAACTTCGATGAACGAGTCCACGAGCTGCGCCAACGCTCCCTCCAACTAGCGAGGTTTCTTTGACCTCGACGGCAAGAAGGCGGAGCTCGACCGCATCCTGAAGCAGGAAGAGGCTCCCGAGTTCTGGCTCCAGCCGGACAAGGTGGCCCCCGTCCAGAAGCGCAAGTCCGCTCTCGTCGCGGAGCTGGACATGTATCGCAAGGCCCTCGTCCCGCTGGATGATGCCGAGGTCTACCTCGAGCTGTCCCGGGAAGAAGGGACCGGCGAGCACGAGGCCGAAATCGAGCGCCTTCTGGCCGAGGCGGAAGAGAAGTTCGACGAGGTCGAGATGGCCCTGGTCCTGTCCGGGGACAACGACCGCTCCAACGCGTACATGACCATCAACGCCGGTGCCGGTGGAACCGAGTCTCAGGACTGGGCCGAGATGCTCCTGCGCATGTACCTTCGCTACTGCGACGAGCGGGGCTTCAAGACCGAGATCATGGATTACCAGGCCGGCGACGAGGCCGGTGCCAAGAACGTCACCCTCTCCATCGAGGGGCAGTACGCCTACGGCTTCCTCAAGGCGGAAAGCGGGATCCACCGACTCGTCCGCATCTCACCCTTCGACGCGGCCCATCGGCGCCACACCTCCTTTGCCTCGGTCTTCGTGTACCCCGACGTGGACGACAGCATCGAGGTCGCCATCGAGGAGAAGGACCTCCGCATCGACGTCTACCGGGCCAGCGGTGCCGGCGGCCAGAAGGTCAACAAGACCAGCTCGGCAGTCCGCATCACGCACCTTCCCACGGGCATCGTGGTCCAGTGCCAGAATGAGCGCTCGCAGTACAAGAACAAGGATGTCGCCATGAAGGTGCTGCGGGCCCGCCTCTACGACATCGAAAAGGACAAGCTGGACGACGAGAAGAAGGCCATCGAGTCGAGCAAGATGCGCATCGACTTCGGCAGCCAGATCCGCTCCTACGTCCTCGCCCCCTACCGCCTGGTCAAGGACCACCGAACCGGCCACGAGGTCGGCAATGCCACCGCGGTCCTCGACGGGGCCATCCACGGATTCATCAAGGCCTACCTGCTGTCAGGAAAGAACCCGAAACCGGCCAACACCGACTTGCCGGATTTGTAGGCGGGATCTTCGCACCGTAGCGATGATCGGAGGTTACCAGCGGGGGCCCCTCCCGCGTGGTCGGGGCTGTGAAATTCCGCGTGGTCGGGGCTGTGAAATTCCGCGTGGTCGGGGCTGTGAAATTCCGCGTGGTCGGGGCTGTGAAATTCCGCGTGGTCGGGGCTGTGAAAGTCCGCGTGGTCG
>CAITUV010000082.1 GCA_903895725.1 uncultured Myxococcales bacterium
CCTCGGCCTTCTTGGCCTCCTCGGCCTTCTTCTTCTCGTCGGCCGCCTTCTTCTCCTCGGCCTTCTTGGCTTCCTCGGCCTTCTTGGCCTCCTCGGCCTCCCGGGCCGCATCTGCCGGCAGCGGTGCCGACTTGTGCGCCAAGTCGGCAGGCTGACCTTCCTGGGAAGCAACGGCCTCCTGAGCCTTCTTTGCCTCCTCCGCAGCCTTGGCCTCGGCAGCCTTCTTCGCCTCTTCCGCTGCCTTTGCCTCCTCCGCAGCCTTGGCCTCGGCCGCCTTCTTCGCCTCTTCCGCCTTCTTCGCCTCCTCCGCAGCCTTGGCCTCGGCAGCCTTCTTCGCCTCTTCCGCCTTCTTCGCCTCCTCCGCAGCCTTGGCCTCGGCGGCCTTCTTCGCCTCTTCCGCTGCCTTGGCCTCGGCAGCGTTCTTCGCCTCTTCCGCCTTCTTCGCCGCTTCGGCTGCCACTGCTTCGACAGCCTTGTTTTCCGTGCCGGCAGCGGCCTCCTTTGCGGTACCGTCGGGTCCCACCGTGCCGGCCGTTTCGGAGGAGGCCGCAACGGCCCCATCCGTCCGGGCCTCGTCGCCTTCCTTTTTGCTCATGCCGATGGCCACCAGGACTCCCACGACGATCCACAGGGCCACCACGCCGATGCCGATTCCTATCACCAGTCGCTTGCGTCCCTTTCGGGGTCCGGGCTCCTCGTACAGCGACGTCAGCTCCTCGGATTCGGCCTCCCCCCCCGATCTCGCCTCACCGGCGTGCCCCGCACCGGGAAACGCATCCTTCGGGAGTGCGGCCAGGTCGGAACCCGGGACGACCGGAGACGGGGCGACGGCCTTCGGCAAGGCGCCGGCCGCTCCCGGAGCGGACTGTCCCCTGGCTGAATCCGCCGCGACCTCCTTGGCTGAGATCGGCTTGCCACAGTGCACGCAGAACTTGGCCTTGGCAGGCAGCGGCTGCCCGCATTTCGGGCATGGGATCTCGTCCGCAGGTGCCGACAGTGCGGGCATGGCCATCACTGTGTCGGCACCGAACTCCTTGCCGCAATGCACACAGAACCGGGCGCTGACCGGGTTTTCCCGCTTGCACTTGCGGCAGAACTTCGTGGTATCCATGCTCACCTCGCCAGCAGAGCCGGCCGGTATACGACTCCCTGAGAGATTAGATCAGGTCCAGGTACTGTGCAATTCTCCTTAACCCATCGGCCGAGGACCGCCCCGCCCTCCGGATTCCTGGGCTCATCCCGTCACGCCTCGGGAGGGAAGAGGAACCGGGCCACCGCCGGGAAACGGGCCTTCCACGCTGCCTCGTTGTGCAGGTGGCCCTCCCCGACGAGGTGGAGAAGGTCGTTCTGTGGAAGCAGGAAGTCCCCCCAACCTCCGTAGACGGCTGGCGGAGATTCTTCCCAGTACAGCGTCGGCACGTCGGCCGGAGGTGTGACCAGAGGGAAGTCCTTCGGTGGCGTCGCCAGATTCCCGTCGTCGTCCCATTCCGGACGATTGTCGAAGCCGAGCCCGATGATCTGGTTGCGGACCCAGTCCGTGTAGGCCCTTGCGTCCTCCGCATAGGCATAGTCTTCGTCCCCCACTGAGTAGCCTCCGTCTCCGGAATCGAGATAGACCTTCAACGACTTCTGCTCCGCTGTCGGCGGGGCCTGGGCGATGACGTCCCTCATGGACTCGACCTCATCGGTGCCGCTCTCCTCCTCCCCTACCCAGAAGGAGCCGGAGAGACTCGCCACGCGGCCGAACGATTCCGCATGGGTCCAGGCAATGTACAGCGACGAAATGCCCCCGAGCGAGGACCCTGCCATGGCTCGATGCTCCCGGTCCTCCAGGGCGGGAAACCCGTCCTCCACCAGAGGAACCACGACGTCCACGAGGAACGCTGCGTAGGCATCGAGACGGGGTTCGACCTGGACCAGCTCGTCGCCCTTGTCCAGGACAATCGGAGCGAACAGGTATTCGTTCATCCGGTCGGAAGTATCGATGCCCACGACGACGAGCGGCTCCACCTCCCCTGCGGCGATCAGCCCATCCAACAGCAGGTCCACATCCCACGATCCGAACGGTGCCATGGGATTCGCAAATACGTTGAATCCGTCCTGCATGTAGAGGGTCGGGAACCGCAGTTTCGGATTCTCGAACGCGGCGGCCGGGACATAGACATAGAGCGCTCGGCTGTTCTCGAGCTGCGGCGAATAGACATCCTTTACGAGCGCAAGGCGGCTCCGTCCAGCCGCGTACAAGGCACTGTTGATCGCGATGTCGGCAAACCGGATGTACCGGTTCAGAGGATCGAGGCTCCATTGGGCGTTGCAGAAGAGCTTGTACTCGAGATGCCCGTCAACGGGTCCGCCGTCGAGATAGAGGTAGAACAACCCCGGAAACCAGTCCACCGGAGTCATGAAAGTGCCTTCCTTCCAGTCGTTTGGCTCCCCCCGAAACTGGACGTCGGGACAACCCGGCATGAAGGTGATCAGGAGACACTTCCCCGCCTCGCAGAACGGGCCGTCCCAGGCATCCAGGAAGGGGTTCATCTGACTGGACTGCCCGGACTCGAGGGCCTCCCCGAACCAGGCAATCGAGGGAACCGGCTGTGGCTCCTCCCCGGCGTCCCCTCCGTCTTCAGAGCCGGAGGAATCCTTTGGCGCTTCGAAATCCGGGGCCTGAGTGGAATCGGCCACTCCAGTCTCCGCTGCCCAATCATCGGTGACGGCAGCGTCGGTACCCGGGCCGTTGGAATCGGCACCGTCAGAATTACCGTCAGTGGCCCCATCCGGACGGGCGACTACGTCCTGCTGCGAGTCGAGCGTACCGGTCCCTTCGGCGGCCGACCTGGCGTCCGCACCACCATCGATGCTCCCCCCGCCCGACCGACAGGCACCGGCAAGCAGGACGAGAGACAGGACCAGAATCCGAGACCGCTGACGCATGGAGGCATCCTCCTCGATGAGCTGCCGGGCGAACGTGACGGCACCCTTCGAAACGCAACGGACGGAGGATCGCACGGGGCGCCGACCTTTTCAATGGGCACCACTTCCTACAAGAAGAAGATTCACTCTATATTTTGCAGCTTCCGCCCCGCCAATGAGGCCCACTGGAACGACGTGCCCCTTGCCAATTCGGGGTCCTGGACGATTCCGACCCCAACGGCACGGAGGTTGCAGGTCTGCCGGGCGGTTGGTGGACGGAGGGGTAAAGATGAGCTTTCTGACCGCAGTCGTCGCAACGCTGGTGCTGGCCGCCGGAGCTCCGGGGTTTTCCTCGATGTTTCCGCACCCGGCTCTCTCGGTGGTGGAGAACATCGGGTCATCCGAGGAGGTCTCGTGCCTCGTCCCGGATGGAGACGGTCTCTGGGTCGGTCTGCTCGGGGGAGGAGTGGCCCGCTGGGACGGCCACCGGGTGGAGCGCTTCGACTCGGCGGACGGGCTTCCCGGGAACCGGGTGAACGCTTGTGCCCGTGGAGTGGGCGGGCTGTGGGTGGCGACCGACTCGGGACTCGCCCGGCTCGATGAGCGCTCGATGGTCTTCGACACCGTGGCCGTGGGCCGATTCCTGGGCGTCGCAGCGGGACCCGGCGGCATGCTGGCGTCCACGGGCCACGGAGAGCTGCTCCGCTTCGTCTGCCCGGGCTCGACCGGGGCCGACGGGAGGCCGGAGAAATGCAGGAAGCAGGTGGTGCAGCGTGAGCTCCCGGTCGCACTGTCCCTGGCGGCCTCTTCGGACGGGACCTGGGGGCTTGGGGGGATCGACGGGAGTCTCGTGCTCTCCAACGGGCTCACGGTGCCGCTCGATGGTCCGGTCTTGGACGTGAAGGCCATTGCGGACGGTCGCTTTTCTGCGCTCACTCCCGACTCGCTTCACGAGATCGTGCCCGGGCCGGTCCCGCCGACCACCCGGAAGCGACGTCTCAGCGAGTACCTCGACGCGGACGGGATTCCGCTGACCGTCCCCCTGTCCCCGGGCGTCTCGGGGGCACCGGGAGCTGCGGCATGGGCCGCCCCGGTTGCTCACGGGAGCCCCAAAGCCCTGGTGACGCGGGTCGCCCGATGGGGGGCAGGAGTGGCCGTCGGAACCGACTCAGGGCTGTTCGTCTCGGCCGGGCCGGCGGCGGCTGGCTCCGACGCAGCGGTTGGCGTTGAGCCGGTCGCGCTCGGAGGCTGCCCGTGCGGCCCCCGGATCAGCTCCGTCGAGGTGTTCCAGGGGCACCTGTGGGCGGGCGGCTTCGACGGCGGTCTGTGCCGGCTGGACAAGACTGGCTGGACCCGGTTTGCCGGGCCGGACTACCTCCCGTCCGACATGGTCAACCGGCTGGAAGCGACCCGGCGATTCCTCTTCGTGGCCACTCTCAAGGGGCTCGTCACGGTGGACACTCGTGGCCACTTCCGGCGGTACGTCGAGGCCGACTGCGTGGACAACCTCAGGGGCCCGTGTCCCTGGCACCAGTCGGTGCCCGGCGTTGCCCTCGACCCCACCGATGCGACCGTCTGGGTGGCCGATGCCGGTGCGATTCACAACATCCGGGGAAACCGCTGGAAGCACTACTTCCGCAAGGCCGGAGTGGACACGACCGAGATCACCCGGATCGCCGCAGGCAGGGACTTCATCGTTGCAGCGACCCTGGATTCAGGACTCCTGGTCAAGGGACGGCGGGAGCGGACCTTCCGCGTGCTCGACGAACGACATGGGCTGAGCGACAACTGGGTCATGGACGTGACGGTGGCCGAGGACGGGGCCGTCTGGGCCGCCACGTGCACCCGAGGCGTCAGCCGGTGGAAGGACGGACGCTGGACTACCTTCACCAGGCAGGAGGGGCTGGCGGACGACTACACCCTGTCGGTCAACGAAATCGACGGCCGGATGTGGGTCGGCACGCTCAAGGGGCTCACGGTGCTGTCCTCCGCCGGTGTGGTTTCGCTGTCCTCGAGGGACGGCCTGCCGGGAGACGAGATCCACGATGCCGTCGCCATGGGGAATCGGGTCTGGCTGGCCACGGACGGAGGGCTGTCCGCTGTGCGCTATTCCCTTTGAATCTCATCTTGAGCGAGGAGCTGCCGTTCCCCTGTCTTTACTTCCGCGGGTGCGCGTGGCACAGTTGGTTTCTGAACATCGGATGTGATGGTGGAAGGATGCAACAGGTCCGCAAGTACTTCAGGGGAATGAGAATCGCGGCAGTCCTGGCCAGCAGTGCCCTGCTCCCAGCCCTGGCGCTCATTTCACTGGCCTCGTGCCAGGACACGATCCGAGTGGCCGGCGCCGAGCCGGAGGATTCCGTCAGCACGCCCTGGAACAAGCCGGGCCAGGATGGCGGGTCCGGGAGTGATGCCGGCAGCCCCACGGGCGATGGTTCGGGAGGCCAATTGGATGGCCGCGGCCAGGATGACGAGTGGGAAGGGCCGGAGGATTCCGCGTCGGAGGATGGTCGGGGCAACCCGGAGGACTCCGTGCAGCCGCCGGATGCCGGGGAACCCGACCTGGGCCCCCCTCCGCCTCCGGACGCCGATGCCGACGGTCTGAGCGATGACCAGGAGCTGGCCTGGGGGACCGACCCCAAGAACCCCGACTCGGACGGGGACGGACTGCCTGACGGTGCCGAGCTCACGGCCGGTACGGATCCGCTCATCCCCGACTCAGACAAGGACGGGGCCAGCGATGGGGAAGAGAAATCCGCCGGAACCAACCCCAAGAACCCGGATTCCGACGGGGACGGCCTGTCTGACGGCGAGGAGCTCAAGACCTGGGGAACCAACCCCAACGCGGGCGATTCCGACTCAGACGGCCTCCTTGACGGAGCGGAAACCGAGGCCGGCCTCGACCCGCTGTCCGGAGATACCGACTCCGACCAGGTGGGTGACCCGGTCGAGCCTCTCGGGCTCGCCTGCGCCCAGCCGACCCCGGCGCTGCCGCAGTTCGTCCAGACCCTGACCGGTGGGTACACCCTGGCCGTCCACAACGGAGCCACCGTCGTGGCCCTGACCCCTCCGGCCGACGGGCAGTCCGCCTTCGCCTTCGACTACGACTGGCCCGACACCAAGATGGCCGCTTTTGCGGTCTCGTTCGTGCCGCCCGACGGGACGACCGACGTCCAGATCCTGTCCGGCCACGTGCTGTCCAAGGTACAGGGCGTCTGCGCGGCATCGGTCCGGTCGTCGGGAACCAAGGGGACGAGCTTCGACGGCAAATATCCGCTCATCGCGGGCGTCGTGCTCGACTTCACCTGCTCTGGACAGCCCCTCTCGACCTACCGCAATTCCATTGTCGTGGCTCTGCTGGGCGGAGCTCCGCCCGACCTTCCCGCCCCGTTCGGGCCGACGGACCAGGAGCTGGTGCTCAGCTACCTCGTCGAGAGCCGGGGGGCGGACCGGGTCGTCATCGTCGGTACCGTGACCGTCCGCTCCCAGTTCGACGATCCGGCCGGAATGTGCCGGCTTTACTCGGATGATCTGGCCGACGGCTCGGCCCTGGCCAACTACCAGGACAGCGTTGCCGGCGTGTCCGACTTCACCGCATACGACGACTCGTGCCAGACCTTCGTGGGCAAGATCCCCAAGGCGGACATCATCTGGTCCGTGGACAATTCGGGCAGCATGTCCGATGACCAGAAGACCCTGGCCGACAACGTGCCGAAGTTCACCAACCTCCTTGCCAACGCCGGAGTGGACTATCGGCTGGCGGTCACGTACCAGGTATGCGACGACCTGGACACAAGCGGCGGCAAGCAGGGGCTGTCGCCTGCCGTAGCCAGTCTGGTCCTCACCAACGAGCTGACGGGAAAGCAGACCAACTGCACGGCCTCGGCCGACTTCGCTGGTCCCGTAAACGGGATGCTGTGCAACGGGGAGTTCACCACCAACCTCTCCAAGTTCTCCACCTGTGCGCTCAAGGACTACTCCGGGGGCAATTCGGAGTACACCCTGTCCACCGGGCTGATGGCCATTGACCGTGCCCTCCCCCGCAAGGACAACGACTCGACCAAGCTGCGCACCGATGCCACCACGATCCTGGTGCTGCTCACCGACGAGCACGAGCAGGCGTTCGAGAACGAGCTTTCCTGGCTCGGAGACAACACTCCTACCGACGCGGCCAAGCTCGAGCAGCTTGCCAAGGTGACCGACCCCTACATCCAGTGGCTCAAGGCCGATCCGGTCAATGCCAAGGTGTTTGGAATGTTCGTCATCCCCGGCCTCGGAGGCGATGCCGAGGGGGCCGTCGGGATGTACCGGGTCGTGACCGAGACTGGAGGGTCGTGCGGACATCTCCCGGACGGCAAGCTGGTCCCGACGATGAAGGAGATCATCAACGCGGCCATCGGGTATTCGGCGACGACGAAGCTCGAGCACGTGCCGATTCCGATGACGGTTCGGGTTGCCCGGGCCCCTCAGGGGCAGCCGGGCATCCTCGTGCCCCGCTCCCGTGAAGACGGGTTCGAGTTCGATTCGCTGTCCAATGGGATCGTCTTCCACGGGAGCCACGTGCCGAAGGACGGGGAAGACATCGCCGTGTGGTACCTGTATTGGCTCGTGGTTCCGTAGAGAGGCAGACGATGGTCGAAGGTCGAGGGTCGAATTGTCCTTCGCACCCGGAAGGACGAAGTGTGGTGGTCCCGGGTGAACCGGGCGGTATTCGGCATTTCTGGAGCGGCATCCACGTTCCGGGCTATCGCCGTCGGGTCGGCCTTGACGCCGCATCCTTCGCGCGGGCTTCGCTCGCGTCCGGACTCGTGGCGTGGAGCCTGCTTGTCGGCTCCCCCGCTCTGGCCAACATGGCGGCCCCGTGGACCGATGGGGATTCCCCGGGGGAGCCGCACGGGCTTGCCGGGATTCGGGTCGAGAACGAGAAGCTGGTGCTCGACATCGCTCGGATGGCCGGCCGGCGGGTACCGGTCACCGCAGTCTACAGCCTGGACAACCCCGGCCCCGAGTTCATGGGGGATCTGGTCTTCGTGGCGCCGTTCATGGCATCGCTTGCAGCCACGCTCGACCGGACACCGCTGGACGTCACCATCGAAGAGGATGTCCCGGTCCCCCCGGGCTTTGCACCGCCCAGCCACTCTCCGCCGCTGCCCCCCTGGGATCTTCCGGAGGGAGTCCCCATCAACTATCCGTCGACCCTGGAGCGTGAGGAGGGTCCCACCTGCGACATCGCACGATTCCAGGTGCGGATACCGCCCGGGAAGCACGAGCTGGCCATCGGATACACCATGACTCCGCCCACTCACGAGGCCGGGGGCATCTACAAGGCCTATCAGCTCCCGTATGTGCTCTCGCCGGCTCGCACCTGGGCCTCGTTCGGGAAGCTCGAGGTCGTCGTCCTGCTTCCTCCCGGCTGGGAGGCCGCATCCTGGCCTGCGCTGGAGCGGGTTCCGGAAGGGCTCTCGGGGACGTTTGACGGTCTGCCCGGGGACACCCTGGCCGTGACCGCCCGCCCGGTCCTTGCCGCGTGGAGGGAATGCATCCGCTCGTCCACCCCGTTGATGGGCATCGCACTGGCGCTGCTGCTTTCGACCCTGCTCGGCCTCAAGCGGGGCCGGATCTCGGCTGAGCGGGGCGGGGCAAACGGGAAGACCCTCTTTGCCGGCCTGTGGGTCGCCCTCCTCTCCGCCCTTCTGTCGGTCCTGACCATGCTGCTGTCGCTCTGGGTGGGGGGCGTGGTGGTCGACGGCGAACACCTGGCCAACAGCGCCTCCTATCGCCAGATGATGTCGGCCCTCTTTCTCGTTCCGGCGGCCCTCTTTGCTGCCGTTCTCTCCGGCTTGCTGGCACTTCACGTCGCCCGCAGGAAGACCCTTGCGAGACTCGCTTCGCGAGAAGCCACCTCCCGGTAACCAAGGAGTGAACCGATGTGGGATGACCTGCAGCGAATCTGGACTGTTGATCTCCTGGGATGCTCGGTCGGTCAGTTCCTCGGGGCCCTGGCCGCCCTGGCCGCCGGCTTCTTCGGCCGTTCAATCGTCCTCTGGCTCCTGGGCCGTCTGCTGAAGCTGGCCGAGCGACGCAGCGCAACCGCTCTCGAGAAGATGGACGACGTCCTCATCCACGCCGCAACCGCCCCGGCCGGATGGGGGGTGCTGCTCCTGGGCCTGTACTCGGCCTTTCGGATCCTCCCGCTTCCCCAGGAGCCGATCGACCTGCTCGGCCTGCTCAACCTGGTCGGCAAGGGAGTCAGCATTCTCCTCCTCGTCTGGTTCGTCATCCGGCTGTCGGACCGGCTGTTCGATGTCTGGGCCGACCATCGTGCCGACCAGGCCGGCCCGGCGGATCGCCAGGCGATTCCCGTCATCCGGACGGTGGTGCGGGTATTCCTCATCCTCGTGGGCGGCGCGTTCATCCTCCAGAACCTCGGCTACTCGGTGGGAAGCCTGCTGGCGGGCCTCGGCCTGGGCGGCGTGGCAGTTGCACTGGCCGCCAAGGACACCCTGTCCAACGTGTTCGGTGCCATCGTGATCTTCTGGGACCGCCCCTTCCGACTGGGCGACTGGGTCGCACTCGGAGGCGTGGAAGGAACCGTCGAGGAGGTCAACTTGCGCACCACCCGTATCCGGACGTTCGACCACAGCCTGGTCACGGTCCCCAATGCCAGCCTGACAACGGCCAACGTAGTCAACTGGTCCCGGATGAACCGACGCAAGTTCGAGGTCACGGTCGGTCTGACGGTCCAGACATCACCCGAACAGGTGGAACAGGCCGTGGAGGGCATTCGAGCGCTGATCGAGGGAGCGGAAGACCTGCATCACGACGGGCATGCGGTCAACCTGTTCCGATTCGGGGAATCGAGTCTGGACATCGAGGTCGTCGTCCACACCGTGGCCACGGACTTCGTCGGCCACCGAAAGGCCAAGGAGCGCTTCCTCCTCGCGGTCATGCGGACCCTGCGGGCAATGGGCCTGTCCCTGGCGTTCCCCACCCGGACCGTGCACGTGGAAACGGGGTTCGGGATTCGGGGTTCGGGGTTCGGTGAGAAGAAGTAGGACTTCCGGGGCCGGGGGTTGGGGGTCCAGGGTGCGGGGAAGAAGCCATGCTTGCGGCACACAGGCCCGACCACGCGGGAGGGGCCGGCGACGTTCAGGATACCAGCCTCTTCACCTCGTCCAGCCGCTTCAGGCTGCCGGCCTTGCCCTGGAACAGCGTGCCGCGGCCACCTCCCTTGCCGTCGAGGAGATCCCGAACGCGGGGACCGAGATCCGCCACCTTTTCCTCCGGGCCGACCACGGCAAAGCTGCCGGCCGGGCCAGCTCGGTCGCTGCCACCTCCCGCTCCTCCTCGGGGCGGCTCCGCCTGCCCCGCAACCAGGATGGCCACCAGGTCGGGACGCCTGTCACTCACGGCCGAGGCCACAGCCCGCAGGAACTCGGCGTCGCCGTCCGGCCGGTGGAGGAACACGACGGGACCGGGCTCCCGGATGAGGGCCTCGGCGCTGGCCCGCCCAAGTTCGAGCAGGAGCTGTTTGGCCGTCTTCTCCAGCTCCCTGGAACGGGCGAGCATGTTGCCCAGGACTGTCATGTGCTGCTCCGGGCCGCACTGAAGAGCCGCGGTCAAAGCGTCCTGACGCTCGAGCGTGCGTGCCAGCTGCGCCAGCACTCTTCCTCCGGCCACGTAGTAGACCCTCGTGCCCCGGGACAGCTTCTCGGTGTGCAGGAGCTTGACCTGCCGTAGCTCGCTGGTGTTGCTCAGGTGAGTGCCGCCGCAGGTGTTGCGGTCGAGCCCATCGATCTCCACGATGCGCAACGGCCCTTCGAGGTGCTGCGGCAGGAGCCGGCTTCGGATCTCGCCCCGCTCCACCGCCTCCCGGTCGGCGGTCGTGATCCGCATGCCCCGCCCCTCGGCAATCCGCTCGTTGACCCGCTTTTCGAGCCGGTCAAGCCGGGCCCGGTCCACGTTGGCCGCATCGAACTCGATGTCGCAGACGTCGTCGCCGATGTGGAATGCAATGGTCTTCAGCCCGAATTCCGCCGAGGCCGCGACGGTGATGAGATGCTGGCCCGTGTGCTGCTGCATGTGGTCGTAACGGCGGGGCCAGTCGAGCACCAGCTCCACTTCCCCCTGGACCGGCTGCGCCAGCAGGTGGAGGTATTCGCCCGACTCGAGCTTGCGGAAGCCGAGCACGGGGATCCCGCCCACCGTGCCCCGATCCTCGGGCTGCCCCCCTCCACCCGGGTAGAACAGCATCCTGTCCAGCTGCACCTCGAAGCCGTCCGCGACCTGGATGCAGCTCACCACCCGGGCGGTTGCCGTCCGGGCGTAGGAATCACTTTCGAAGATACGTTCCATGCCTCCCCCACGACTGCGGCTCGGATTCCTCGGTGCCCATTCCCGACTTCGACCAGAGCGGCGACACGCCCGACCTCGGCCCGGGGCACCTACTGGTTCCAAGTCAGCGAAACGAGATGGATCGTCGGCGTGCACTGCTTCCCCGGTGATCCGAGGATCAGCTCGAGCTCCAGGAAGGCCCCGACGGCAGGAAGCCCGCCAAGCTCCCAGTTGCCGGGCCCGGGGAGGAGGACGGGCCCGGGTTCGCACCACTCGGCCGCCCCGAGCGCCTCGTGCGTGTCCGCCCACCGGATCCGGGCGTTCACGGTGCACTCCCCGGAACCCACAATCTGCCCCTCCACGGCCAGCCCGGTCCAAGCGACGGCCGCCCCCCCCGGGGCTTCGATGACATGCCGGTAGGTACCGGTGGCCGCATATTCCTGCCAGTGGAAGTCCCCCCAGTGCGCCCCCGTCGCCTCGGGCTTGGGGGGGACGCCCAGGGAGCTCTTCACGGTCCCCGCAGGCATGTCCAACGTGACGAAGGTGCTGTCCTCGGCGCAGAACACATGCAGGTCCGTTCCCTTGCTCGTGAACAGGGCCCAGGGGGCGCACCCGGGCAGCTCCGACACGGCCGACACTCCCGGGGTGTCGCTAAAGACCCCTACCAGGGCATCCTCGGCCGGAAGCGAGGCAACGACAAGCCCATCCGGCAATCCGATGATCGCCTTGGGAGGCGTGGCCTGGGGGACGTAGATGAGCTCCTCTGTGGCGGGGTCGAAGCGGCCGAGAGCACCGGCACCGGCACCGTCGGCGGCGGCAAACCAGATTCGCCCGGCCGCGTCGAGAGCCACGTCAGTGGGTACCAGGCCCGGATCGGTTCCCGGGAAGAAGGTCTCGTTGCCGGCAGGGTCCAGCTGGAGCAATCCGGGGGGCTCGGCGACGGCCACCCAGGCCGATCCGTCCGGAGCGAACGCCAATGCCGTCCCGGCAAACGAGGTCGGCCACTCCAGATCCACTCCTGATCCGTCTGCAGAGAATCGACGAAGGCTGGACTGTCCCGAGTGGCCGGTTCCCCAGATCCTCCCTTCCGGGTCGCAAGCCAATCCGTGGCAGTCCGCCGCGGAGCCGCCGATCTGGCCGATGATGCACTCATCCACCCCCTTGGCGAGCATCTCGCCGGCATCAATCAACCCGTCGCCGTTCTTGTCGGAGGAGGTATCGATGGTTCCGTTGGAGTTCTTGTCGGCGCATGCGACGCTGCCCCCGGCGAATCCGGCCACCGCCCCGTCGGCCAGGCAGCACTGCCAGAAATTGCCGGCCAGATCGATGCCCCCGATCGATGCCCCCTGGCAGCCGTGATACTGGCCCACGGCCTTGCCGGAATCCGTGGACAGCCTCGTGACCGTCCCGTTCGTGGAGGAGGGCAGCCAGAGCGACTCCACCTGAAACTCGCCGGAATCCAACTGGAGGTCGCCAAATCCGTTGAGCACCACATTGTCCGAATTGTCGGCCCCGGGCTCGAACGGAACGGCCCCGTCAGGCCCGACCGTCCAGACGCCCGGGATCAGAATCTCGCCCGTGTCGGTTTCGCCCGGCGGCACCAGCTCACCGTCCTCCGCTGCATCGAGTGCGATGGCTTCCAACGCGTCGGACAGGCTCTGGGTCTCACCGGCGAGATCCTGCGCGCCGGATGCGAAGTCGCCAGAGGCCGCGTCGGCAGACGGGGGCAGGACCATGTCGTCGAGAACCGGCTCTGCCGCCTCCTGGGCCCAGTAACCGTTCGTGTCGCCCGCTCCAGGGAACGGCTGAGGGTTGCTCTCCAGGCATCCCGTCAGGAAGATCCCGATGAATCCCATCGCCGGCAATACGAAACGCGTGCTCATGGCACCTCCTCGCGCCTGGCTCGACCGTGCGGACGCCACTGTACACAACGGCCCCGCAGCGTGTCAACGTGGCCCCCGGGCCAAGTGTCCTGTTGTGTCCGCTCGGCCATGGCGCTACACTCGCGAAACGAAGAGGGGGAAAGAGCAACCATGCGACACGGAGAGCTGCTCGACCTGCTGTCCGACCTCAAGCACGACCTGGGCAAGTACATCCGGCTGCCCTTCACCATGCTGCCGCCCTGTGCCGACTGGGACGAGGTCCGGACCGCACTGCATCATGCCCTCCTCCAGACCCGCTCGGGACCGGACGGATTCGTGCCCGCGCGAGACGTCTGGAAGCGGTTCCTCGACGAGGCTGGGGGCTGTTTCGAGTCGTACGCCGCCTGGAAAGCCGTGGTCGCTGCCGTGGACGCGGCACTGGCCTGGGAGAAGGCTCTGCAGGACGATGCCCCAATCGAGCGCGAGGCGGTCGAGCGAGACCTGGCCGCGGTGACGGTCGCTCTGCAGCGGCTCTCGATGGAGGTAGCTGCCGATGAATGATCGCCGGCCCCGGATCCTCGTCATCGACGACGGCCTCACGTATGCCCGCGTCGTGGCCAGACACCTTCCCGAGTACGAGCTCGTTGCCGCAGGGGAGCCCGCCGATGCCCCGAGAATCGCGGACGGGCTGACGGCCCTGAGCTTCCTGCAGCACCATGCCGAGGAAGTCGACGTGGTCCTGCTCGACATGAAGTTCGACCTGGACCCCGACCGCCTCCTTCCGCTGGACGGGGGGACGGACCTTCGCCGCACGCGAAGATTCCAGGGAATCGCCATCCTCCGGGAGATGCGAAAGCGGTACCCTCAGCTTCCCGTCGTGCTGCTGACCTCGCAGGGAGACCTGTCGCTGGCGGAGCTGGCGGGGGACCTCGCCAACCAGTCCATGACCTACTTCCTGGACGGCGACGACCTCGATTCCCTGCGAATACGAATCAACGCCGCTGTCCAGGAGGCCAGCCAGCCCGACGAGGAAGAAGGCATCCTGTGGGGCCATTCACCGGCCATGCGGGCGGTTCGACGCCGCCTGTCCGTGCTGGCGCAGGGGCGAATGCCCGCAATCCTCGAGGGGGAAACCGGAACCGGCAAGTCCCACCTGGCCGAGCGCTTCCTCCACGCCCGCAGCGGACGCAGCGGTCCGTTCGTCACGGTGGACCTGGGAACGGTCCCGCCCGACCTTGTCGCCGCTCACCTCTTCGGGGCTACCCGCGGGGCTTACACCGGAGCCGTGGCCGACCGCAAGGGGGTGTTCGAGCTGGCCGATCAGGGGACCCTGTTTCTCGACGAAGTGCAGAACATCCCACTCGACGTCCAGAAGCAGCTCCTCCTGGTCCTGCAGGACCGCCGGGTGCGTCCGCTCGGCTCCTCCCGCGAGGTCGACGTCGACGTCAAGGTGGTTGCGGCCTCGAGCATGCCGCTGGCCCAGGCCGTGGCGGAGGGACGCTTCCGCCGGGACCTGTACATGCGCCTCTCTCCGGCAACACGAGTCGAGATTCCCCCGCTTCGGGAACGGCCCGGCGACTTGCCCTTCCTCGCCCGGAGACTGACCGAGTGGGCCGGAGCGCAGGACGAGACGACCCCGCTTCGCGACCTCATCGCCCAGGCCGTGGGGCTGGCACCGGGGCTCCCCATGGCACTTCGCATCGACGCGGACGAGGGATCTCGGGCAGCCGAGGGAAGAGGAAAGGGAAAAACGGATCGTGTGCAACGGACCGTAGACGGTGGTGAAGCCGGCGTGGTCATTGCCCTGCCGCCCGCTGCGTGGAGCCTCCTCGTGTCGCACTCGTGGCCGGGCAATGTGCGGGAGCTGGCCATGGTGCTGCACAATCTCGTCACCTTCACCCTGGTCGAGGCAGCAGACGCACTTCGTGCCGGGCTGCCCCTGAAGTCCGCTCGGCTCCAGGTCGACCCGGGTCTGGTGGCCACTCTCCTGACCGGCTACGGGACGGTCACGGGAGGGAAGACGGCCGCCCCATCTCCAGGAAACACGGACGACGCGCTGAGAGTCGAGGTTCGCCTCGAGGCAGGCCAAACCCTCAACGACGTGTCCAACACCGCGGAGCGCCAATATTTCCTAGCTCTCTTCCACCGGTTCAAGGGGGATTTCAGGCGGATGGCCGAGCTGCTGCTGGGAGACCCGGACCGGGAGAGGGCCGTCCGCCTCCGCTTCAACCAGCTCGGGCTCAAGGTGCGGGAGCTGAGGGAGTAGGAGGCGGGGTTGGGGGCTCGGGGCTGGGTGCGGGGTTGAGGGCAGGGGATCTTGAGACTCATGGGGCACAGGAACACATTGGGCTGGAAGAAGATACTCCTGGTCCTGCTCTTCATGAACCTCCCCACGTCGGTGAGGGCGCAGGATACCTCCCCGAGCGCTTCGGATGCGATTTCGGCCGGAGAGTCCGATGCCACGCCCCCCCTTGCCGACACGTGGAAGAACCTCGCCAGACTGAGGAACCATGCGGCTTTGCGGCTGTTCGAGAAGGGAAACCACCCCGCCGCTCTCGAGGCATTTCGCGAGGCCTCGAGACTGGACCCCGACGAGCCGGAGATCAGCAACAACCTGGCCTATCTCCTTCACCTCCTGGGCAACCGTGCCGAGGCCGAGCGGTACTACCGCCGGACGCTGGAGCTGGACCCGGATCGCTATGTGGCCCATGTCAATCTGGCCGACCTGCTGGGAGAGGAGGGGGAGACCCCGGAACGGCTTGCCGAAGCCGCTTCGCTCCTGGTGCGGGCCAGAGAGCTCAAGGGAAACAGGGCCTCCATCATCCTTCGACAGGCTCGGGTGGCCGGCAGGAGAGGCCTCTTTGAAGAGGCCGTCCGCTTCTGGAACGAGTATGTCGCGGCCGAGCCGCCCGGCGATGAGAAGAAGCTCGAGATCGGGGATCTGTACGTGAAGTTCGGACGGGAAGACGAGGCACTGGCCTGGTACCGGCAGGTGGATGCCCGGAGCACCGAAGTGAAGAGCCAGGCGGCCCGCCGGATCTGGCAGATCGAGGTCGACCGGGAGGCCCGCCGTCTCGGCTGGCAGCCGCGCGGGAGCGACGTGCCCCTCAGGGCCCGAATGCTGGCCTCGCAGGCAAGGGCCAGAATGCAGGAGGGCGATCTGGTCGAAGCCCGGCGCCTGCTGGACGAAGCGGTGTCCCAGGCCCCGCAGTCGGCAGAAGCTCACCTCGGGCTTGCCGAGCTCCATGAATTGCGGAAGGACTGGAGCGCTGCGGAGCTCGAGTACCTGCGGGCACTGGCCATGGAAAGCGCCAACGCGGATGCGCACGCCAGGCTGGGCCGACTGTACGGTCGATGGCCGGACGGGGGAAGAACGAGGGAAGCCGCCATCTTCCTCTCCAACGCACTCAAGCTTCGCCCCGACTGGAGCAGCCTGCGGCTCGAGCTGGCACGCGCACGTCAGGCCGGGGGCGACCTCACCGGTGCCTTGGCCGAGGTCAACCGCCTCCTGGCCGATGCCGTCAATGGAGACGAGCGCGACGAAGCGGATCGGCTTCGAGTCGAGCTGCTCCGACTCATTCCCGCGACCGGGGCCTCGGCGACGATTCCCCCGACCGGAGACGCCCCCCAGGCAACGGACTTCGAATCCGTCGTGGCCAGGGCCAGAGCCCTGGTCGCCCACGGCTCCCCCGAAGGAGCGCTGCTCGAGCTGCGACGCCTGGCCAGCGAGGAACGAAGACCGGCCGCCCTCCTGCTCGAGGCGAGGATCCTCCACTCCGTTCAGAGGCGGAACGAAGCCGTGGTCTGTCTGCGCCAGGTGCTCAGCGCAGAGCCTGGAAACAGCGAGGCCAGCCAGCTCCTCGGGGCCGTGCTGGCCGAGGACGGCCGACTGGCGGAGGCCATGCCCTATCTGCGGGTAGCGGCCGGCGGCGGCGACCCGACGGCCCGCTTCCTGGTCGCCCAGTTCGACTTCTCAGCGCTTGCCGCTGGCCGGCCCACCTGGTGGGTTGCCCTGCTGGACGGGGAGCGGGTGGAGACTCTGCGCAGTGAGCTTCTCTCTCTGCTCGACTCCGGTGCCTCGTTCCCGGAAAGGGAACGGGCCGAGGCCCTGTCGGCCGCGCTGACCGACGCTCTTGCCCAGCGCTGGTACCTGCCGGCCGCATTGCTCGCCCTGGGGGTGCTCGGCCTTCTCCTCCTCCTCCGGCGGCGCTACGGAGGCATGGACCTGGCCGAGCTCATGCGGGAGCACCCGGAGGCAGCGCCGGAGCTGCACCGGATTCTGGCAGCCGTCCGGCACGAGGTTCTCAAGCACAATACCCTGATGCTGACGGCCCTCGTGAAAGGACTGTCGCAGGGCCAGAACGTGGCCGACGACGCAGCCCGCCTTCACGAAGGCCTGTTCGGAAGCCGAGGGGGAAGTGACGGGGCGCAAGGCCGCCTCCAGGACTACCGCAATCAGCTCGTGCAGGTGGGCCGCTCCCACGGCGCCCGCATCAACCTGCGACGTGACCCCGCGTTTGGAGCCTTGCTCCAGGGCTTTGAAAGACTGGAGCGGTGCGCATCGGACCTGTTGAAAGTGGAGTTCCTTCCCCCGCAGCGGCGGAGCCGCCTGGCTACCCGGCTCGGGGAGGCCGCCCGGATGCTGAACGTGGAAGGGTACGAAGCCCTGCGAAACCTCCTCGACCGGTTCCGGACCACGCGTGTCGATCGGAACATCCTGGTGGAAGCGTTCAACCGGGTCGTGGCGGAGCCGGACCTCAGTGCCCGAGGCGCCGTCGAGCTGCAGTACGGGGAGGAGGGGGAGCTTCCGTGCGGCATTCCGGTCCCAGCCTCCGCCGTCGACGACATCCTGGCCAACCTGATCCGAAACGCGGTCCAGGCCATGCTCCGCTCGAACGCCTCTCCCGCCGTCGTGGGGCTGGGGCTGCGAAGGGTGGCAGACCCCGTGACCGGGATCGAAAGGGCCTGGTTCCTGGTCGCGGACCGATCGCCGGAACCGCTGGGCATGGAGCAGATCCGGGGAGGTCGGGCCGGCGGCGGGCTCAGTATCGTGGTGGAGCTGGTGGACCGGTACGAAGGCTCCATTTCCGTGTTGCCCGGAAATGACGGGTTCACCAAGGTCGTCGCGGTCACGTTCCATTGCACGGAGCTCCTCGAGACCGCATGACCCCGGGGGGGGCTCTGATGACGCCCGGGACGGACGGGCAGCAACAAAGGAGGTTGCCCCAATGCGCGTGCTGATCATCGAGGACGGAAACGAGTACCTGGACAGCCTGTCACGGTTCGTTCCCGGTCCGGTCTACCTGCAGGCGCACGATGCGGAGGAAGCGCTCCGGGTTCTCGAGGGAGGGGGGATCGATCTGGTTTACCTCGACATGCGGTTCGACCGGATCGCGTCGGACCGCCTCGTCGGCGATTTCGCCCAGGCGCTCGCCGCATGCAACGGCGAGGAGGAACGCGCCTGGAAATACCTCCAGAACCACCAGGGGCTCTTCATCCTCGCTCACCTGGCCGCGCAGGGGTACTCGGCGCTTCCCGTCCTCATTTCCTACGACTTCGGACAGGAGCTCCGCCGCTTCGGGCTCCTCAAGCGCACCTACCCTCACCTCGACTGGGTCGGAGACGGGGCCGGCCCGGACGAGATCCGGCGCAAGATGCACCAAGCCATCCAGGCTCCCTGACCGCCTGCAGCAAAGATACCGGGATGAAGCAAGCGGTGGGAGACTCCTCCGGCTAGTCGACCATCGCGTTCTCCCAGTTGCCGGTGCCTGTCTTGAGGCCGATTCCCATCAGCACTGCGGCCAGCACGGCGAACGCAACGCCGATGACGCCGAACGGAATGGCCAGCCCCCCGGCATCAGCACCGGCATTGGTGAACTCCCAGCCGGCGATTCCCAGGAAGGTGAGAAGGCCCACCACCCCGCCGATGACGGGCTTGGAGTTCATGATGAAGAAAGAGAAAAACCCGAGCATCCCGACAATCATGTACCAGATGGTCCGCTTGATCATCAAGTCGAAGGCATCCTGCTTGACCTGGTACGAGGCCTTCTCCGCGGCCAGCTTCTCCTTGACCTGCTCCTGTGTCATCTTCCCGTCGGTCACCATCTTCTGCAGCTCTGTTTCCGACGTGGTGGTCTTCTCCACCCGCATCGTCGTGCTGGCGACGAGGAAGAAGATGACCATTCCGACTCCGACGACTCCCCAGACTCCTGCACCGATCCATCGCATCATCGTGAACGACTTCATTGAGAGCTCCTGTCCTGTGGGAACTACCGCGGGGCACCGGGCCCTGCAGCGGTACGGTTCAGTTCAGACGAACGGCACCAGATTCGAACTAGGCAGGGCTCTGCGGGCACTCCTCCTCTTCGCTGCCACCGCTCTTTCGGTGGTAGAGCAGGCGGGCACCGGGCATTCCGGGCATCCGCCCCGACGAGTGAAGCGCTTCCTGGAAGAACGACACCAGCCGGATTCGCTGGCGCAAGGAACAATCGATGGGGAGCTGCCTGTCAAAACTCCCGCGACGGAGGCTGCCGTCCCCGCGGCGAAGGTCGGACTCCTGGAGCGGAGTCCCGGTCTTGTGCTCGGGAACGAGTGCCTCGCCGGGAGTCCGGCCGGAAAGCGACGGGCCGACGGCATCGGCAGCCCCGGTCTCGAACAGCGGAGCCAGCTCCCACCCGCACCCGACCAGGGACGAGAGCAGGTGGAGCATTGCGACGGACAGGAGAAGCCCCCTGGCCGGCCAACGATTCTCGAGTCTCATCCAACGGGAACCACCCACGGGCGCTACCCTCCGGAGGAAGGATCGTAGCCAACCCGCTGCGGAAGGCAACGAAGTCTTTCTCTCACCTTGAATTGACGGGGTGCGCTGGTGGCGGGGGCCCTGGCCGGCAGGGCCGCCTGGCAGCTAGAAATCCTCGCCTTCCCAGACGGCGAAGTCCTGCTCGAACCGGTTGCGTGCCAGGTCGCGGACCACGATACGGACGGTGACTGGACCTTCCGGGAAGCGGTCCGGCAACCGGACTCTCCCGTACCAGGTGCCGGTATCCGGGTTGAGGGTCAGCTCGACGCGGTTGCCCGGCTCCGACGGGAGGTAGGCGTACACGGCCAGCACGGGCTCCAGCGGGTCCACTTCGACGGGGATTTCACAACCGGGGGCAGCCGACTCGGGAACCTCGGCCTCGAACTCCGGGGCCGTCGAGTCGATGTAGTAGTTGACCGACTTCCATTCGCTGCGCCCATCCCTCCGGGCAATGTGGACCCGGATCTCGTACAGCCCGTCCGGGACATCCCGGGGGACCAGGAAGCGGGCGGACCAGTGACGCCGCACCGTGTCGTAGCGTAGCTGCTTGACCAGGCCGAACGGGAAGTAGGCCACCACCATGCGGGCGTCGGCCGGAGCCTGCACAGACAGCACCGGATCCCCCGGAGGCATGGACGCCATGGACAGCCGGATTCCCTCAATGCTGTCGACGAGCTTGCGGTCGTACCCCATCTGCCCCTTGCGCATCAGCTCCTTGATGTCGTCGGTCTGAAGCGACTCGGGCACTGCGACGAACGTCGTGTAGTCGGTCACCAGGTTGTAGACGATGCCCAGCCGAGTGATCTCCTTGACCAGCTCGTTGCGGAGGAGCTCACTTTCCGGGCTGGCTGCCTGGCCTGCATCCTGGAGGCGGTCGTTGAGCCGGTCGATCTGGCGCGCGGCCCACAGCTTCTCGAGGTACGCGTATCGCGGCTCGACCTCGGGCAGACGCACATCGAGAGCGACCGTGCTGTCCTGCCCCCCCTGGGTTCCCCGAACAGTGACCCGCCCGCTACCGACCTGGCGGAACCGCCCGAACAGCACGACTTCGGCATCCCGATAGAGGTCTGGAAGCTTCTCGGGGTGGACTTCGGTGACCTGCATGCCGCCGAAATCGACCCGCAGGTCCATCATCAACGGCATGGAAATCCGGTCATAGAGGCGTCGGATCTCGCTGTCCAGGCGCTGCGGATCCTGCACGAGCGTCGAAATCCCCCGGTTCTCCCGGGCCAGCCGCTCGAGGAAGCTTCTGTTGACACCGACGCCGACTCCGAACGTGAAGATACGGCAGCCGGAATCGGTTCGCTGGACCTCGGAGAGCACCGTTCCGGGCGGCTCGTTCCCCTGCCCGTCGGTGAGGAAGACCAGGGCCCTGGGACGCCCCGGGATGATCGGCTGGAGCTCCTTCATGGCGGCCTGCACGGCCCCGAGGATGTTGGTGCCGTTCCGACTCTGTAGGCGGCGGACCGACTGGATCGCCTGGTCCCTGGCCGCCGGGTCCGCCCGGCGCAATGCACCGAACACCGGCTCCTGCACGTCATCAAACGCGACCACGTCGAACCGGTCGTCCGGGTGGAGCTGACCGATGACGTACTCCAGGGCGCTCCGGGTCTGCTCGAGAGGCTCGCCCGACATGCTGCCCGAGATGTCCATCACGAACACGATGTCACGCCCGGAGACCTCCTCCTGTACGACGTCGTCCCGCGGAGTCACCACGAGCATGAACGTCCCCTCGCCGCCGGCATCCCGAGTGGCGGTGAACCGCAACCCCACTCTCGACGAATCGAGCCGGTAACGGATCCGCAAATCGCCCTCCTGCCCCAGGTCGTCCGCATCGAATTCGACCCGCCAGTGCCGGGGGGAAAGCTTCGTCACCACGCCGACGAAGCCGACCGTCTCGACTTCCAGGATGGGAATGTCGTCCGTCAGATCGGCCCGCAGCGAGAACACCGTGCCGGGGGGCGGCAGGTTCTCCTCCGGCAGCACCCACTCGAGCACTCCCTCGGCGGTCTCGAGGACCCGGATGCTACGCACTTCCACCGGCTTGTTCTCCCCGGGCTGGACCGGGTAGATGCGGAACTTGAACCGATCTCCCTCCTGCTCGAGGATTCCCGGGTCCTGCTGGATTCCGGTCAGCTCCTGGTAGACCTGCTGAGCGGCCTCATTCTCAAGCACCTCACCGACGATCCGTTCGTCGCCGTTGAAGTAGGAAAATCCCTCGACCAGCTCCCGAGGCCCCAGGGCAAAGCTGCACGAGATCTGGACGTCCTCTTCGAGGTCGCTGCGGAAGTGAAAGCCGTGCTGAGCGGCAGCGACCTGGTTGTGGATGTCCACTTCCACCTGCTGGAACAGCAGCGGAACCCGGTCCGCCTCGAACCCCCTGCCGTCCTCGGCCTGCACCGAAAGCTCGAGCGCATCGGCCCGGCTGGCCGCGTAGGCCATGAACACGAGCATGACCAGCGCAATCCGCACGATCACCCCCAACACGACCTCCCCGGAGATGATGATGGCCGGGGCCTCCCCCGCTGCGCTCCGCTCCTCCGCCCCCGTCCCTACCGTCTTCTCCCTGCTTTCGAGTCCTCTCATGGAATCCTCCGTGACGTTCGTTGTCAACGCCCGGAGAGGAAGCAAGCGGCGTGCCAGGAGGACCACGGCCTGGAAACATGCGGGGATGAGACCGGTCAGCCCAAGGCGACGGCCAATCACCATCTACAAACAACAGCGCCTGTCTGCAATTTGTAGCTTACTGACGGGTGGCCCAAGGCTCCCGGTCCGCTGCCGCCCAGGAGGATGGCTCTGCGTCGGCCGGCCCCGCTGTCCCGCCCCTCGATCGAGCGCAATGGGTGCGGTTGCCTTTCCCGAGCCCCCGGCCCCGAGCCCCCCCCTCTACTGTACTCCCTCGAACTTCACGCAGACCTTGTTGAGGACCTGGTTGGTGAAGTTGTGCTGGATGTAGCCGTGGGTGTGGTCGTGCAGGCCCCAGCCGGAGAGGCCGCCCATGTACAGGGCATGCCCGTGGGAGGCGATGTACCCGTTGGCATTCCATCCTTTCAGCAGGCCTGCCGACACGGACGTGTAGCCGGCGGCACAGTTGCCCGCCTGCGGAATCCGGATGTGGTGGAACGGAAGCCCTTTTCGCACGAGATGGGTCCAGCAGACGTAGGAGACGTGGCTCGGCTGGAAGTTGATCTGCATGTAGTCGTTGCCGCCGTGGCCCCAGTCGTTCAGCCCGCCCAGGAACGAGGCGTTGTCGTTGAGCTGCAGGTAGAACCAGTCGTTGTTGCCGTCGAGCGACGTGGTGGGCTGGATGTTCCATCCTTGCGGGCAACCGGCCGGGTCCATGAGGCCGAAGACCACCGGGTAGACGCCGTCCCGGGTGGCCGGATCTTCGTCCACGCCCATGACCCGGAAGCAGACTCCCGTCACGGTGCTGGTCCAAGAGCGATGCTGGTAGCCGGTGTCGTCCGCATAGTCGTGGCTGCCGTACGACCAGGAATCCACGTAGCCCAGGTAGGCACCGCCCTTGTTGGCCATGGCATAGGCCCACCCGTTGTTGCCTTGGAGCTTGGCCTTGGGAATGTAGGTGTGCCCGGCAGGACACAGGGAGGCATCCCCGGCGTTGAAGGACATCATGGCGATGTGGGGATTGCCCGAAGAGGAGGTGAACGTCCGCCAGCAGACCTTGGTCATTCCGGTTGTGCTGTTGACGCGGACGTAGAGGTGCGCCTGGCCGTAGCTCGCCGAGTTCAGCCCGCCCATGAACAGGCCGTGGTCGTTGATGTTGAGGTACAGGTTGTTGTCCGGCCCCTTGTAGGTATCGACGTTCTCCAGCGTGTAGCCCTGGGGGCAGTAGGCACCGTCGTTGAGGCCCAGCACGACGGTGTAGCGTCTTGCCCGGGCGGCGATGGCGGGGGCAGCCGAGATGGCGGAGGCGATCTCGCCGTCCACGTAGGCCTTGTTGGCACCGTCATCGGCAGCGGTGGGAGCGGCCATCTTCTCCACTTTGTGGGTGTTGAGGTCGAGGCTCTGGTGGAGGTCGACGATACCCGTGATGTCGGCATCCCCCTTCACGTTGAGAGCCCCGGAGGCCGTGAGCGTTCCCCCGACTACGGCCTCCCCGTCCACCTCGAGCGCGTCCTGGACATAGAGGTCTCCGTCACCGCTGGCCACGTCGACGGTCCCGGCGATGCCGATGCGCACGACCCCGCCAGCCACCTGCAGCTTGCCCGCCGGATTAGCCAGTCCGATGCCCACCTTCCCATCGTCGTAGATGGTCCCGGCCACCAGGGCCGAGCCGTTCCACTTCGGAACGTAGCCCGTTTGGTTGGCCCCCACCTCCGGGTCGGTCTCGGTAAACACGGGCGGATCCTGATCGCAGGAGACCTGGTTGCCGTCGCTCGCACACCACTTGCCCGCCACGAGGCTGCCGATGGAGGGGTCGACCTCCACGGGCACCCCTTCGTTGTCCACGCCGTCGGCAAACCCGCCCGGAACCTCGGTGAGCTTGGTCCACGAGACGCTCGCGATCTTGTCGTTGGTCACGGCGTTCTTCTGGATCATCTCCATGGACACGGAATTCTCCTCGTCCGGCTCCACATACAGCGGTGCCAGCGCCGCCTTGTCCACCGAGACCAGCCCGTTGGCCAGCGTGATGCCGAAGCCGGCGGAGTAGCCCGTATCGTTGTCGTTGCCACACTCCCAGGCGGTCCCTCCTGCGTTGCGCTTGACCACCTGCCCCGGCGTGCAGCCGTTCGGGCCGAAGTCGGCCAGCGTGACCGAGCCGTCGGCAATTTCCTTGGTCGCGACACAGCCCGTGCACTCCAGGTCGGTCGGAACCGAGGAGAGCTGGTCGCAGAACACCGCGTGGCGGGCCTGCATCGCATACCCCACGGCCGACAGCGGCGCCCGGGGCAGCTCCGGTCCGCCGTTCACCGAGATGCCCACCCACAGGTTGTCGAACTGCTCGAACAGCGGCGGGTTGTCGAGTGCCTTGATCGACCCCATGAGCAGGTCGAACCGCCCTGCGATCAGCGGGACCTTCTTGTGGGTCTCGGTCCAGAGCGGCTGGATCCCGTCGACGCCGTCATACAACGAGAAGGTCAGATCGACCGGCCCCTTGGCCGGTTCGTCCGCAAGATTGGTCAGGATGCCCTGCACCGCGACCTCGGGCGGCCCCCAGTCAGCCCGGGCGCACGGACTGATCCCCTGAACAGCGAACAGAACCACCAGCACGAATCCCAGTCGAATTGAAGCTCTCATGCCCACCCCCACTCCTAAGAGGTCTGTCAGCTCGAAATCCCTCCACGGGCACCGGCCCGCTCAATGCACGTAACCGAACCGAATCTTGAACCCCGCTTCCGTCCCGACCAGCTCCCGGATGGCGGGCCTGCCGAAGAACAGCTCGGCCTTCACGTCACCCGCCACGCCGATGATCCGGGCCTCCAGCTGGTGGAAGCGCAGCTTCGCCGGCGGACAGCCGTCGTCGGGAATCCCGTTGCAGTCGTTGTCCTTGCCGTCGCAGATCTCCTGCGCCCCATGATGGAAGGCCGGATCGAAGGGAGCGCAGTCGGTCAGGTCCGGGTCCAGGTCGTTGTCGTCGTCCGGGTCCACGCAGTTGGCGACGCCGTCCTTGTCCACGTCCGGAAACCCTTCATCGATCGGACCGTTGCAGTTGTCATCGAAGCTGTTGCATGCCTCTGGAGCACCGGGATAGATCGTCGAATCGAAGGGCCCGCAATCCTGCTCGTTCACGAAGCCGTCCCCGTCCGCATCCGGGTCGCAGGCGTTGCCCAGGAGGTCCTGGTCGAGGTCCTCCTGGAGCTGGTTGATGATGGTCCGGCAGTTGTCGTCGCACCCCTTGGTCAACCCTCCCGTGCACCGCTTGTCGCCCTCGACACCGCTGCCATCGCCGTCGTCGAGGATCCCGTCGTTGTCGTCGTCCGGGTCACACGCATCGCCCATCGGGTCGCCATCGGTATTGACCTGGTCCACGTTGGGTACGAGCGGGCAGTTGTCCTGGAAGTTGGGGATTCCGTCCCCATCGGAGTCGATGTCCACGCAATCGGCAATGCCGTCCTTGTCCGAGTCGGGGAACCCCTCGTCGACGATGCCGGTGCAGTTGTTGTCCTTGCCGTCGCACACCTCGGGAAGACCGTTGCCAACCTCCGGGTCCAGCGGCTTGCAGTCGGTCACGTCCGGGTCACCGTCGTTGTCATCATCCAGGTCTGCACAATCGGCCAGGGCGTCGCCGTCGGAATCCGGGTACCCTTCGTCGGAGAACAGGTTGCAGTTGTTGTCGAGGCCGTCGCACACGTCGGCCGCATTGGGATAGATGGCGGGGTCCGTGGGGTTGCAGTCCCACGGATTGGGGCTCCCGTCGCCGTCCATGTCGTCGTCGCACTCGTCCCCGAGCTTGTCCCCGTCAATGTCGCCCTGTCCCGGATTGGCCACGAACGGGCAGTTGTCCGACACATCCGGCACGCCGTCGTTGTCGTCGTCCTCGTCGCAGGCATCGCCCAGCCCGTCCTCATCGTGGTCCGCCTGCCCCAGGTTCGCAATCAGATCACAATTGTCCACGGTATCCAGGATTCCGTCCCCGTCGTCGTCGAGGTCGATGCAGTCGGAGGCCCCGTCCGAATCCGTGTCGTCGAACCCCTCGTCCACCTGGTTGTCGCAGTTGTTGTCCTCGCCGTCGCACAGCTCCGGCCCGGGCTCCTGGGCATCGCACTGGAGGCCCTCCTGCCCCAGGCAGAGCTGCATTCCCTTGCACTCGCCGTGCTCATTCTTCTTCACGCACGGCAGGTCGGCCAGCTCCTCGTCCGCGGTGCCATCGCAGTCGTCATCCTTGCCGTTGCACGTCTCGGCTTGCGGTGTGGCGGCATCGCACTCGGTCCACCCCTTGTCGCCGTCGCAGAGCTTCTCTCCGAAGCACTTCCCGAATTCGTTGGATGCCGAGCACTCCTCCGTGGTCTGGTCGAGCTCGTGCGTGCAGATGCAGCTCCCCGTATCCGGTGTGCACAGCGACACCGGCTCGTCCAGTCCGGCAATCTCCATCACCGTGCACGTGTAGTGAAGCGGGCATCCCTGGCCCCCCGAACAGTCGGTGAGGCAGAAATTGCCCGATGCCCCGACCGGTACGCACAGGTCCCCCTGGTACAGACAGTCGTCGTTTCCCCCGCAGGTCTTGCACAGGTTGGCCTTGGGCGGCACACACACGAACGTCAGGTCCGGTCCCCCGGTGGCGATCCCCTTGCACACCCAATCCTTGGGGCATTCCTCGACACAGTTGATGGTGCACACGGAGGTATCCTCGTCCACCTCGATACACACTCCGCTCTCACAATCGTCGTTGCCCGCACAGGGCTTTCCCCAATCACCGAAAGGTCCCGCATCCGAGTCTGCGAAGAAACCGTCCGGGAAGGAATCGTGGTCTTGCGCCGTACCATCCGGAACGTCTGGGGTTGCCGGCAGGTCAGGCCCGTGATCCGCCGGGACGTCGGCCAAGCCGACCTCCTCGGGCCCCGTCCCGTCCACCAGGTCGAAAGACCCCTGGCCCGCCGGGTTCGAACCGCAGGCAAACGCAACGCCGCAAAGGAACAGGAATCCGACGCGCCTCAGGTGACTCATGACTGCCCCCACTCGCACCTCGTTCGACCCGACACGACGACAGGCGATTCTCCGAGGCACGATTCTAGCCTCCTCGCGTCTGCGAATCAATGGGACATGCCCGCCCCCGGGTAGTCCTCTCATGATCGTTGCGCGCGATGGCGAACTCGGGTACATTAATCGTCGTTCGAAGGGTGTCGCTTTCCGGTGGCACGCGGCCTGCCGACCTGCCGGAAACACCGGGTGACCGGAGTACCCTACGGGAGGGATTGTCCATGAGGCTCGGTTCGAAGCTGCTGCTCGGTGTCGTGACCCTCTTCTGCCCAGTGGTCATGTCGGCCTGCTATGGTCCCGGATACGGGTACTTCCCCGAAGATACCCGTGACCTCAAGCCCGAAGACCAGGCAGCGAGCCAGGAAGTCTCGGCGGCCGACTGGCAGGTCGACGACTCGGCGACCGAGACTCTGACCGGCGACACGGAAGCTGCAGAGGCCAGGTAGTTGACGGTCCCGATTTCCCGCAGAATGCGGCGGGTGCTTCACCCGCTCTACCGCACCCTGGAGACCCGAGTCCACCCGCTCCGCTATCTGTTCATCGAGATTACACGCCGGTGCAACCTTACGTGTAGACACTGCGGGAGCGACTGCACCACCGAGACCCCGTTCCAGGAGCTCACCACCGGGGAATGGCTGGCTTTCTTCGACTACGTCTCGACCCGTTTCGATACCCGGCGGCTCATGCTGGTGCTGACCGGCGGAGAGCCTCTGTGCAGGCCCGACCTTCCCCGTATCCTGGAGGGGCTGCGCAAGAACCGGCTCTACTGGGGAATGGTGACCAACGGCTATGCCCTGACCGAGGAGCGGCTCGCACTCCTGAACCAGGCACGGCTCTGGAGCGTCACGGTCAGCCTGGACGGCCTCGAGGAGAGCCATGACTGGCTCAGAGGACGCACCGGGTCGTTTCAAAGGGCCCTTGCATCCATCCGCCTTCTGGCCGCGTCGCCCGTTCCCATGATGGATGTCGTGACCTGCGTCAATCCCCGCAACCTGTCCGAGCTGCACGAAGTCGCGGCCACGCTGCGTGGGGCTGGAGTCCGGAAATGGCGCCTATTCAGCATCTTCCCGACGGGGAGGGCGGCACTGGACAGCTCCCTCCTGCTCTCCGACGACCAGTTCCGGGGCCTGATGACGTTCATCGCGGGCATGCGGAGCGGACAGGCCCCCGAGGGGCTGGACGTGGAGTACTGCTGCGAGGCATTCCTCCCCCCGCACGTGGACCGGACCGTCCGGGAGGACCCCTATTTCTGCCGGGCCGGAATCTGCATCGGCTCCGTCCTTTGCGACGGCAGCATCAGCGCCTGCCCGAACATCTCCCGCTCCCTCATCCAGGGCAACATCCGCACCGACGACTTCCGAACCGTGTGGGAGAAAGGCTTCTCGCGATTCCGAGACCGAACCTGGATGCGCACCGGCGAGTGCCTCGAATGCACCCACTGGTCGCGCTGCCAGGGCAACTCCATGCACCTGTGGGATGACCAGCGGGGAAGGACGGCCCGCTGCTTCCACCCTGTCTTCCCGGAGAACTAAGGAGACGAACATGCGCACACGCTACCGGCTCCTGACTCTGTCTGCTTTCGTTGCCCTTTCCGCATGCGGCGGGACTTCGCCTCAGCCGACCATGGGGACCGACCTTGCGAGCGAATGGGGGGCATTTCCGGACGTGATGGACCTCCAGGAGGATGCGGCTCCGGTGGAATTGCCCCCTGAGCTTATCGATGAGGGCTCGCCCGACCTCGCCCCGGAGCTGTCCGCCGACCTTCCGGATGGGCTGGTCGTCCCCGACGCCGATGATGCCGGCGATGCAGCGGACGTCGTTCCCGACGGGGAAGTCCTCCCCGGGGATCAGGACGGGGACGGAATCCCGGACCTTCTGGACAACTGCCCGGAGGACCCCAACCCTCTCCAGGAGGACCTGGATGGAGACCTCCAGGGGGACGAGTGCGACGGCGATGCGGATGGGGACGGCATCTTCAACCCGGTCGACAACTGCGTTGTTCTGCCGAACCCTCTCCAGGAAGACCTCGACCTGGACGGACTCGGCGACCCCTGCGATGACGATGACGACTTCGACGATGTGCCCGATGTGGACGACAACTGCCCGAAGCAGACCAACGTCGGACAGGAAGACCTCGACCTGGACGGACTCGGAGACGAATGCGACGACGACGACGACGGTGACGGCCATGCGGACGCAGACGACAACTGTCCGGACGTCCCGAACGAAGGTCAGGGCGACCTCGACGAGGACGGGACCGGCAATGCCTGCGACGAGGATGACGACGGGGACGTCGTGCCTGACGACCAGGACAACTGCCCCCTCGTGGTCAACCCGGGTCAGGAGGACATGAACGATGATGGCGTCGGGGATGCCTGTGAGAACGACACAGACGGCGACGGGCTTCCGGACGACTCCGACAATTGCCCCGATGTCGTCAATCCGGAACAATCCGACACCGATGCCGATACCCTTGGGGATGCCTGCGATGAAGACGATGACGGCGACCTGCACTCCGACGCCTTCGACAACTGTCCCCTCGTCCCCAATGCGGCACAGAAGGACCTCGACAAGGATGGCATCGGAGACGAGTGTGACGACGACGACGATGATGACGGCCAGCTCGACTCCGCCGACAACTGCCCCGTGACCCCCAATCCCGGCCAGCAGGATCTCGACCAGGACGGCCTGGGCAACGAGTGCGATGGAGACGACGACGGCGATGGCCATGATGATGCCGCGGACAATTGCCCGCTCGTCCCGAATCCGGGCCAGAAAGACCTCGACAACGACGGCCACGGGGACGAGTGCGACGCGGATGACGACGGCGACGGGCTCGCAGATCCCGAAGACAACTGCCCCGTCGCACCCAATCAGGACCAGCTGGATCTCGACCAGGACGGCCTGGGCAACGAGTGCGATGGAGACGATGACGGCGATGGCCACGATGATGCCGCCGACAATTGCCCGATCCTCTCGAATCCTGCCCAGAAGGACCTCGACAACGACGGCAACGGGGACGACTGCGATGCGGATGACGACGGTGACGGGCTCGAGGATTTCGAAGACAACTGTCCCGTGACGGCCAACCCGACCCAGCAGGACCTCGACAAAGACGGCCTGGGCAACGAGTGCGACGACGATGACGACGGCGACGGACGCACCGACACCAAGGACAACTGCCCCACCGTGGCGAACCCCTCCCAGGACGACCTCGACAACGACATGGTGGGCGACGTCTGCGACGACGACGACGACGGCGACGGCCAGGACGATGACAGCGACAACTGCCCCGTGACGGTCAACCCGACACAGCAGGACATCGACAAGGACGGCCTGGGCAACGAGTGCGACGATGACGATGACGGCGACGGCTGGGATGACGGCGAGGACAACTGCCCCGCAGTGGCCAATCCGTCTCAGTCGGACCTGGATGGCGACCAGGGAGGCGACGCGTGCGACTCGGATGACGACGGCGACGGCCAGGACGACCCGGACGACAACTGCCCGACTCTGAGCAACCCGACGCAGGATGATCTCGACGGGGATGGCGAAGGGGACGCCTGCGATGTCGACGACGATGGCGACTCCGACCCCGACGTCGCCGACTGCTCCCCGAAGGACGATGCCGTCTTCCACGGACAGACCGAGTCGTGCAACTCGCAGGATGATGACTGCGACGCCCTCATCGACGAGCCCGGCTCCAAGGGTTGTGCCGAGTACTTCGAGGATGACGACGGCGACGGATTCGGCGGCGGCTCGTCCCAATGCCTCTGTTTGCCCGAGGACCCCTATCTGCTTCTCGACGGGAGCGACTGCAATGATTCGGACGGAGCGGTCAACCCGACCGCTCTCGAGGTCTGCAACGGCACCGACGATGACTGCGACGCTGCGACGGATCCCGAGGATTCCCTCGGGTGCACCGACCTGTGGACCGACCAGGACCAGGACGGTTGGGGAGTGGGCAAGAGCCGGTGCCTCTGCCAGCCGGAGGACGATTTCACGGCCCTGCAGGAAGGAGATTGCCTCGACTCGAACAAGTCAGTCAGTCCGGATGCCGCCGAAGCCTGCAACGGTTCGGACGACGACTGCGACACGGAGGTGGACGAGGTCGATGCGGTGGGCTGCACTCCGTACTATGCGGACAAGGACGACGACAACTGGGGCGACCCGGCGGACTCGCAGTGCCTGTGCAAGGCGAGCCTCGACTACTTCCTCACGACGGCAGGGGACTGCAACGATGCGGACGTCGCCGTCAATCCCAAGGCCCAGGAGATTCTCTGCGACGGAAAGGACAACGACTGCGACGGCCAGAATCCCATGGGCTCGGTCCTCTGGTCGGACAACTTCGACGACGGCAATTCCTCGGGATGGTCGCTCAGCACCAGCAACGCCAGTGTCTACTGGCACGTGACCAACTACCGCCGAAACAGCCTTCCCTTCTCCCTTGGCTACTCCAATGCCCAGTCGCACTCCTACAACTACGGGAAGGCCCTCGGCGTCGCCCAGGCACCGACGCAACCGCTCCCGGGGGCCCTGGCTGCCGGGACCAAGCTCATGCTCGAGTACCGACTCCTGGCGCTGCATGACAAGGTCGATGTCTGCACCGCGGACAAGACCAAGTACGATGTGTTCTCCGTGACTGCGGGCAACACGCCGCTCTTCTCCGCCTGCTCCGACATGCTGGACCTCATCCCGGCCTGGAACCTGCAGCAGATCGACTTGACGGGATACAAGGGACAGTCGCTCAACCTCCGCTTCCTGTTCGACACGGTGGACAACAAGAACAATGCGGGGGAAGGGATCTACATCGACGACATTGCGATTTCGGTGGTCTGCCCTAAGTAGGGGAGACCTCTCCATCCGGCGTTGCCAACCAGAGGAGGGATTTCGACATGAGGTTCGCAAGCATCGTGACGACAGGTCGAGAGAAACAGATGCACGGGTGCAGCCCTGCCCGTCAGCGCGCTCTGATCCTGGCTGCTCTGCTGCTGACCGCATGTGCGTCTTCCGGCGGGCCCCCTCCGGTCCACGAGCTGAGCCGGCTGGAGTTGGAGCACCGCATCTACATGGACTACCGTCTGCTCGAGAGTGCCTCGACGGGGTTGGGTGAGGCCCTTGCATTCTGCCGGGAGCGCCCCGACCTGTTCCCGGAGAAGGAGCGCGGCCGCAAAGAGCTGCTCCCCACCGAGAGCCGTGATGAGGTTCGCAGCCTCTGGGCCTCCATGCTCGATCGCTACATGGCGCTCGATTCGGTCAAGCGGTACCACCAGGACTACTGGCGCATCGCGAACATGCGCCTCAGGAAGCACTCCTTCGCAATCCTCTATACCACTTTCCTGGTCCAGTACAGCACGGCACTCCAGTTCCTGGAGCTTGCCCGCAACAACCCCGACCTGGACGTGCTCCTGGACGAGCCGATCCCGGAGCTCGGCCTGTCGCAGGGGACGTTCGGGAGATTCAAGACCCGGTTCCTCAACGTGGCCGCTGCCACCGAGTTTGCCGCCCTGGACGTCACGTACTCGGCCCTGAAGAAGCCCGACGTGTTCGGTCTGAGCGCCAGGATTGAGGAGGCACGAGGCCACGTCCTGGAGGCGGGGAAGGGCACGGGAATCGAGATGACCATCGAGAACGCGGGGACGATCATCAGCAAGGCGGGGTTCTCGGCCTACTTCCCGGTCCAGGCGGGTATCTCGGAATGGATGGGGGATACCAAGGTGCACCGCACCGGAGAATCCCTGGTGAAGCCGGAGCAGATCGCGACGCTCACCCCCGACCTCCGTCCGGGGGACGCCCTGTTCGAACGACGAGAATGGTACCTTTCGAACATCGGGCTGCCCGGATTCTGGCCCCACGTCGCCATCTACATCGGCACGCAGGAGGAACGCCGTGCGTTCTTCGCCGGAGATGCCGAAACCGCTGATTGGGTCCGCTCCCTGGGTGAACCCTCGGGAGACCTCGAAACGCTGCTCACTTCAAGCTTCCCCAAGGCTATGGAGACGGCCAACGGACCGGGCGAGCACGAACATCCCTACCGCTGCATCGAGGCGATCTCGGAAGGCGTTGTCTTCACGACCATCGAGCACTCCGCGGATTGCGACTCCCTCGCCGTGCTCCGCCCGAAGCTGTCCAAGAAGGAAGTCGCACGAGGTCTCTACCGTTCGATCTACTATGCGGGAAGGCCCTATGACTTCAACTTCGACTTCGTGACCGACTCGTCCCTGGTGTGCACCGAACTGCTCTTCAAGGCGTTCGAGCCGGCCGAGGGGTTTGCCGGGCTCCAGTTCCCCATCGAGACCGTGGCCGGCCACCGCGTGGTCCCGGCAAACGGCATGATCCGCCAGTTCGACAAGACGATGGGGACCGCTGCTCAGCAGTTCGACTTCATCGCGTTCCTGGACGGCCATGAGAAGAAGGGGGAAGCCATTCCTGCCACCCTCGAAGAGCTTCGCCAGTCCCACAAGCGCCCCAAGTGGCACATCCTCACGCAGGAGTAGGAGCTTCCGCAGGTCGGCGGACTCCGGCTACAGGTCGATTTCCTGCTGCCCGAGCACGAGCGAAACCTTGTTGTTCCCGTTCAGCTGCCGCAGCATCTCCAGGAACCGGGTGGCATCGGTGGACCGCTTGAGGACGACGGAGTAGATCACCTCCTGGAGCGCCCCTTCCCGCACCGTCTCCACCGAGATGATGTGCCACGTCTCGAGGTTGCGCTCGAAGGCCTCGGAAAGGAGCCTGGAATGGTCCGCATCGTGGGGAAGCCGGACGATCAGGATGCGCTCCCGGATCACCTTGGCGAACAGGTTGAGCCGGCTCATCAGGATCACGGTCCCCGACATGCAGATGGTCGCGAACACGGCCAGGAGGTAGAACCGCGTACCGCAGGCCATTCCGATGGCCAGCGTCATGAACACGAACCCGATGTCCCGGGTCTCCTTCATCGCGTTCCGGAACCGGACGATGGACAGCGCACCGACCAGCGTGAACGCCCGGGCGATGTTCGAGCCGATGACCAACATGATGAAGGCCACGACGATGCCCAGAATCACCAGGGTGTGAACGTAGCTCTGCGAGTACGATACCCCCTTGTGGGTGAACCGGTACACCCATCCGACCAGCATCGAGAGCACCAGGCTCAGGCCGAACACGAGCACGACATCGAGCAGTGTGAACGTGCTGGTGAGATCTCCGAACCGTTCGATTTCCTTGAGCAGGTTGTCCATGTCCACACTCCCCCTATTCGATTGTACCGCCTTCAATTGAAGCGCCAGCGGCCATCAGCCTGCCGAAACGGCGGAGTCCGGCCTCCACGACCGCACAGTACTTGCTGACCCTGCGGAGCTGGCATTCGTGCTTTGCGATCAGTGCGGTCATCCAGTCCGGGATCCGGTCGTTGACCTTGACTTCCATGATGAACCAGTCCGGCGGCATGAAGTAGTGATTATGCGCCGGTTCGTTGACGGTCAGGGCGGTGATTCGCCCCTGGAGCTGCATGTCGAACGTAAGGCGCATCCCGGACTCGAGCCGGCTGCCGGCGAATGCCTGGCGCCTGTAGCTGACGATGCAGGTGGGTCTCAGTCGGGCGGCCTTGACCAGGTAGGTCACCTCGGACGCCACCGCCGCGTCCTGGGGGTCGGCAAGCTCCCGCTGGAAGTCGCCGTGGCAGAGTGCCTTGGCCTCCCCCAGCGACAGGATGATGCGCCGCTTCTGCACGGTCCGGTTCATCCGCTGCTTGATCTCGACGAACCCCTTGTTGACCTCGAGAATGTTCGTCCCCGGGTAGATCCGGAGACGAAGCTTCCTCCGGTATAGGAGACCATCCATCTTGGCCCGATAACACTGGAAGTCCGGGCTGTCATAGTACAGGCTGGTGACCCGGTAGAACCCGTCCACGTCGCCGTGCGGATCGGGGGACATGAAGTGCTGGAGATCCTTGACCAGCCGCCGGTATTCGGAGGCGTGGATCAGGTACTTGAGCTCGTACCGGTTGAAGCGCCTAATCTCCATCGCCCCCATCCCCTTCGTCGTCCACGGCTGCCGTCAACTCGGCACGACCGTCCTGCGTGATCCGCATGCCCAGCTCCGGATGCCGGGCGAGCGTCCGCTGCAACGCCCCGAGCTCCTCCCGGGTGAGCTGCACCGAGTCGCCGACCTGGAGGCGATCGTAAATCCCCCAGACGACATCCAGGTCGGGCCGCTGAGCCCCCCAGAGAAAGAACGCTGCCACGAGCAGCCAGGACAACGCAAGCACCACGAAACCGAGCGTCGGCCGATAACGGTACGGGATCCTCATGGCCTCCCTCCGCTCCAGGCCTCAAAGGCTTCGGGCAGCTCGTCCCACGAGGAGACCCCGAGAACCTGGCTGCGAAGCGTTGGCAGATCGTCCCGCCCCGGCTGGGCGAAGCTCCCGAGGCGCCGGTCCCCGCCGTCACGAACTCGGCTGAAACGCTCGCAGTCGATGGCAAACGGCTGCTCCCAGCTGACCCGGCTCTTCCCTTCATAACGCCCCTGCCGGCTGTCGATCTCGACCCCGGTATTACAGCGCCACAGCAGGCTCCCTTCCAGCTCGACGCGGGAGTTGTTCTTGACCAGCACCCCGGTCCGGGAGGCCCCCGCCAGCATGCCGTACGCCTGGACGTGGCTCCGCTCGCCGGCAGACAGTGCGTTGCCGACACAACCGGTAAGCTTCGCCCGGCGCACGTCGAGACGGGTCCCCATCAGGTCCAGGCAGTCATCCCCGGCGCCGAAGACGGACACGCCCTCGAGGCGCCCCTGGCTGAGCTCGATATCCAGTGCGTCCCCTCCGCTGCGGGACACGATGGTGTTCTCGAACACCAGGTCCTGGACATAGGCGGCATGCACCATCTCTTCGCCGGCAGCATTGTCGGCAAACACGCACTCGGACAGCGAGACGTCTCGGGTATCCTGGATATTGATGGTGCCGGGCAAGTGCGTCAGCGACCAGTCGGCGTGTGTTCCTCCCGACACTCTCAGGTGGCGGAAGGAAGAACCGGCAGCAGCCTCCCCGAGCACGGCCAGCCCGCCCCAAGTCTCCTGCTCCGGCACGATGACCACCGGCTCGGCGGAAGTCCCCTGAACCTCGACCCTCCCCCGGAAGATCAGCGATGCACCAGGGCCCATGACCAGACGGGTACCGGCCTGGACCACGACCTCCTCGTCGGGTGGGAACACGCGGGTCGTGCGCATCCGGACTTCACCAGGTCCCAACACCGTCCGGACGGGAACCGGAGGCCGAACGCACCAGTCATGCGGCGACGTGCGCCCTGCCACCGAGGCAAACGGCTCGTCGACGCACGAAGGGAGTACCGCGCCGGCAGATGGATCCAGAGTGGCCGTGCGCTCCACGACCTGCCCGGTCACGAGGTTTGCAACGGTCACCGCTACCGCCCTCGCCCGGCACTTCCCCGCATCGATCCGGTAGAAGTGGCTCGATGGAGCGGGAACCGCACGGACGTTTCCCCGATAGGGGTGCACGGGCGTCCTGGCAACCAGACTTGAGGCCGGGTACAGATCCAGTCGGGCCTCCCCCCAACCGCCGCTGCCGTCGTACGAGCGAACCGACCACCTGGGAGACGTACATCCAGCCTCCCACTCCGGCTGCAGCTTCTCCACGCGATACCCCGAGTTGCCGCCCACCGAGAGATCGAGGAGGGTCTCCTCTCCGACCTGCACCAGCCGCGCCTCGATGGCCTCGCTCTCCAGATCCTTCTTCAACCAGTCGACCCGCTTCTCATAGACCGACATCACCGTTGAAAACACTTCCTCCTGCCGGCCCGGATCCATGGGGCGAACCATCTGCCGATAGTACCGACTCACGGGCGGCAGCAGCCTGGCGGCATCCCAGTACGGGTCGTACTCGAGCTCCGGTGACAGCGTCCTGAGCCGGTCGACCGCCCGGGCCCGGATCTCCTCCGGGCTGCACGGCGTGTGCGGAGCACGAATCAGCTCGTACACCTTCCGGTTTCGCAAAGTGGTGTACTCCGGCAGCTCCTTGAGGCGCAGCAGCAGAGGATTGTCCGTGCGGTTGAGCACCGGCTCGTGCCGCCATCCACGAAAGCTCCACCCCACCGGCTCGAACCGGCCCCGGTACGGGTCGAAGTAGAGCTTGTGGTTCTGGTGGAAGTCGTGCTCGTTGCCTCCGAAGATAACGTCGAGGGCATCGAAGGTGATGAAGCGCTCCAAGTCCAGATGTCGCTCCGCGAACTGAGCGAACTCGGAGGCAGTCCCGTGCGCAACGACGTCGAGCAGCTCCTTCAGCTCCCGTCGTTCCTCCTCCTTCTCCCCCTCGACCGATGCCACCTTCTTCCATATGTCCGGCTCGAGCCACAGACGGCTCACGCCGGTGACCGGGTCGATGGGGGCCTCATTCCCGGAGAACAGGTTGCCCGGAAATCGGTTGGCCTCGCGAAGGATCCCCTCGTCCGGCTGAGCGGAGTAGTAGTAGACTCCGAGGTACGCGTTGTTCACGTAGAGGCGGAGCGGGAAATACTCGGGCGTCAACAGACCGAGCTGTCGAGCCATGCCCAGCAGGATCTCCTCGCCAAAGGGCATCGCCTCGGGAGTGTTGATGAGGCCGAACACGTCTTCCCCGTCCAGGAAGCCGCCGCCGCGCAGCCGGACCTTCCACGACTTCTGCGCATAGTTCCAGTGCCAATGCTTGTTGCCCCGGTATCGAAGGTCTGCCTTGAAGACCCGCTTGCCTCGGCGGAAATAGCCCTCGACGTACTTGCCCTTTCCATCGGACGGCGGGAGCTTCTTCTCGAGCTTGTCGAGCTCGGCATTTCCAAGGTAGAGAAAGTAGGCAGGCAGCTCGGAATCGGACGGAAGCGTGGGGATGCTGGCCCGGCGCCAGTCCCGCCTGAGCTGGTCGTGCAGGTGGAGTTGGAACAGCTCTGCAGTCAGCGGCTCATCCTGCCCGAAGGCCCGGTTGTAGGCCAGGTGCACCCGAAACGCCTCGTAGCTGTACCAGAAACAGAGGAACAGCGCCGGGGCCGACAGGACGATGGCCGCGGGCAGTCGCAGGTGCCACAGCCTCTCGAACAGGCCGACCGGACCGACCAGTGGTCCTTCGTGAGGACGGTGCGTGAAGCCCATTCGGGCCAGCAGCCTGACCCGCCAGGACCGAGCTTCCCGCTCGCGCGTCGTTTCGTCCAGTTCTTCCACGCCCCCTAGGCCTCCCCCTCAGATGTCCAGGGCGAACTGGAGGAGAAACCGCGTCCCATCCGTCCACTCTCGGACACTCTCCCGCACTTCCCAGCCTGCCGGAACGTCGCTTCCGGCGTGCGCCCATTCGACGTTCGCCATGACCCGGAAATACTCTCCCAGATGCAGATTGACGCCAGGTACGAGGAACCAGATCCCGGCCTGATTGCTCCCCGGAAAGAAGCGCCCGGCGCCGCTGCCCGAGACGTCGTGCTCCGGGACCAGGTACTCCCCCTTGAAGACCGGTTCGAGCGCAATGTTCAGCGGACCGCCCAGCCTCCAGCGGTACGCCGCCATCAGCAGCATGTCCCATGCCTTGGGGGTGTGCTCCTCGAGCCTGCAGTTGATCTCGTATTCCGCGTAGCGACAGCGGTCCCAGTTCTCCGCCAGAATCCACTCGGCAAGCACGAACAACGCCTTTCGCTTGAACCGGAGGTCGGCCCCGACGGCCCACGCATCCTCGTCAGAGTGCACCTCACCTTCCGTGTCGAACCACTTGAACGAGGCGTTGACGCCGGCAGTGAGCCACTTCCAGGGCCGCCCTTCGACGCGGGCCACGAGGTCCTTGCTCCAATCCATGTCCGTCTCGGGCACGTTGGCACCGCCACCGTTGAACAGCCCCACCATGTACTTCACGTGCCGCTTCTTCCCGCCGACCTGCCCATCGAACATGACGCCCAGATCCCGATCGCCAAACCCGAGATCCTCGATCAGCAGCTCGTTGCCCAGTCCCCTCCGGACCGTCTCGAGCTTGCCCCTGGAACGCAGCTCGATGGCGGAGAAGGGGCGCTTGAACTGGCCGATACGCAGGGCAGCGGCCTTGAGCGGCTGGACACGCACGTAGGCATCCCGCAGCAGAGCCTTCTCCTCTCGAAAGACCTGCTCCAGGTCGGCGGATACCTTGCCGTCTACCATCGAGCCGACCTCCCAGCTCATCCCCAGTCGCGCCATCTCCACCAGGAACTCGTTCGTGGGTGTCCCCTCACGGTCCGATACCTGCCAGATCGTGTGAAGCCGTATTCCCGGAGTGAAGCGGAATCCGGATGCTTCATCGGCCGATGGCGCAGCACCCCGCTCCTGCGACAGGACAGACCCCCCGAGGACGGATGCCGCGCAGGCCAGTATCGAGCAAACCAGGAAACGCTTGGAGCCCACGGGCCACCTCCTTGCCACCGGGCGGTATTGTAGCCTCGACGCCCGGCTAGGCAAAGAACAACGACAGTCCGTCAGTTGCCCGGACTTGCCCTTTCGGTCGCCCTTTATTACATTGGCCGGGGATGAGCACGAGGCTGCGTCCCGCAGGAGGCCCCATGTCCAGCCGTAAAGTGCCGGAGAATCTGCTGACCGGATTCCTCCTCATCGATCGCCAGCACGAGGACATCTACCGGCGCTTCGATGAGCTCGAAGCCCGATGTCAGGCCGGGTCCAGCAAGGAGCAGGTGTTCGAGGCCCTTCGATTCCTCGAAGAGCAGACGACGATCCACTTCGACTTCGAAGAGACCGCCATGAAGGCCTTCGACTACCCGAACGTGATCGAGCACATGGCCGCTCATCTGGTCATGCGCGAGACCGTCAAACGGCTCTCGGGCGAGATCCGGAAGAACGGACTGTCGCAGGACCTCCTCGCCCAGGTCCGCTCGCTGCTGTATGACGCGCTCTTCCGCCACATTGCGGAACATGATCTGAGAATGGCCCCCTACCTCAAGGAAAAGAACCCCGACGGCTGGACTCTCTAGTCCAAGGAGCAATTCCCCTCGATGGCTGCGCTACGAATGGCATCCTTTGCGACGTTCGCCCTGCTGGTGCACGTCGGTGGGACTCTCTACATAACCTGGAGACTGGGCTGGCCCGTTGCCGGTCGCTGGCGGTTCCTGATGGCCTCGGCTGCCCTCTTCTACATCGCTCTCATCCCGACCACCTTCTGGGTGATGCGCGTCGATGATCCCAACCTGCTCCACAAGGCCATGCAGTGGACCGGCTACCTGCTCATGGGGCTGTGGTCCATCCTGCTGGCCGGAGTTCTGCTGTGGGACATCGGGCGCCTGCTGCTCTTCGGCGCTGACCAGGTGGCCCGTCTGCTGGGCCGCTCATCGGTCTCCTCCGTGCTCCTTCCTGCAGCTGCCGCGGGCCGGGCCCAGGCGGCCATGATCTTGCGACTATCCCTCTTCTCGCTGGGCGTGGTCCTGACGATCTGGGGCTACGTGCAGGCCTCGGCCGCGCCTAAGACGGTCCAGGTGGACATACCGCTGCGGGGGCTCCCGGCCTCGCTCGACGGATTGCGGATCGTCCAGCTCAGCGACGTTCACCTCACTCCCCTTTCCACGCCGGAGGAGACCCGGAGCCTGGTGTCGCAGGTCAATGCGCTCGGGCCGGACCTCATCGCGGTCACCGGGGATCTCGTGGATGGTACGACGACGGCTCTGAGAGAGGCCGTGACTCCCCTGGCCGAGCTCTCGGCACCGCTCGGGACCTGGTTCGTCACCGGGAATCACGAGTACTACTCCGGGGTCGACCTGTGGCTGGCCATGACCGAGACCCTCGGCTGGAAGAACCTGCTCAACGAGCATGCCGTGCTGGAACGTGGCGGGGAGAAGATCGTCGTGGCCGGAGTCACCGACGTGTCCGCACAGCCCATGGGCGAGGTCCATCGCTCCGACCCCAAGGGAGCCATCGCCGGAGCCCCCGACGCCGCCGTCCGCCTTCTCCTGGCCCACCAGCCGAAATCCGCCGTGCAGGCGCTCGACCTCGGCTTCGACCTGATCCTCTCCGGGCACACCCACGGCGGACAGTTCTTCCCCTGGTGCCTGATCGTCCCGCTCGTGCAGCCGTACTCGTCGGGTTACTTCGTCGAAGGGGACACGCACATCTACACGAGCCGGGGGACCGGCTACTGGGGGCCTCCCAATCGAGCCGGAGTCCCCACGGAAGTCACCGTGCTGAGGCTGGTTGCGGAACCGTCCGCTAGCGCTACTTCAAGGTAAGATACGCAGTCCCGTAAGCCTTCACCTGAAACTCGACGCACCCTTGCTCGACCTCGGTAGAGTCCACGGTCCGCCGGAAGATCAGCACCACCGGAGCACCGGAAACACCCAGATCGATGAGCGCATCGGTCAACTTCTGCGGAATCTCGAACTCGCCCGTGTCCTCCATGACGCAGACCAGGTCGTGCGAGTTGGAGGCATGCTGCATCAGGTTGATCTCCACCTGAACCTGCCCCGGGCCTCCGGAAGGCTCCCACTGGGCCACCAGCGGCGTCCCCTTCTTCAGGACCCAGTCGGCAAACGGAATCGCCAGCGGCTCCACCCCCGCCCCCTGCAGCGAGAATGCCTCCACGGCCCCCCCGGTTGCAGACAGCTCGATCGGTGCCCCGAGCTCCCACGCCAAGCCCTCGAAATCCGTGTCGAAGTAAGTGCTGCCCGCAAGCTTCATGCTGACCGGCTTGACCAGCCCCTTGACCGTCACCGTTCCGGCCGACAGCGGCTTCGGGAATGGCTCGCACTTGCCCCCCGGCTTGCACTGCTCCCCCGCATTGCACCCCGGATTGCAGAACGGCTCCACCCGCTTGAGGAGCGCACACGTCCCCTCCTCCACTGCTTTCTCCATGACCAGCCCGGTATCCACCGTGTCGTTGACCGAGCCCACGACCGACGACGTCCCGAAGTTCCAGTCCACGGTGAACCATCCCACCTTCTTGGCGCTGTCACACCCCTGGCCGTACTGCTTGGCCCACTCTTCCGGGTCGACGTCGAACGAGGGCAGATCGGCCGGCTCCACCACATCCTCGCCAGGCTCCCCGTCCGGGGCCGACATCTCCAGCAACGCATCGCCGCCCGGAATCTCGCCGACCCCGTCCGCCCCCCCGAGGTCATCGGGCACTGTCGTGGCGTCCAACGCCGTATCGTCGCCCACGACCTCTGCCGGCGTCAGGACATCATCCCCCCCGCCGCCGCCACACGCGGCCAGAAGCACTGCTGCCAACCATGCCCCCCTCATGTCTTCGTGACCTCCGTGATTGCCTACTCGGCATTCTCGGTCCACCACCCGGGATGGGGGCGGGCCTGCTTGATCCAGAGCTTCGATTCCAGATCCTCCGGGTCGGTATTGAACTTGAACTCCACGTCCATCGCGTAGAACTGCCCCGGCTTGCTGTAATACTGGGCAAAGGCCTCGTGAATGAGCTGGAGCACCTGGCCCAGCGCCTCGACCTGCACCTCGGTGAGCACCGTGTCGCCCGCTGCCACGAGGTTGGAATGCGCCAGGAACGTGATCGGCTTGCCCGGATAGAGGAAGAAGTAAAGAAACTGGTCCGCCACGGTCCCCTTCGGCGGGAGAACCACCGGTACCTCTCCGAGCTGTACGTTGATGTAGAAGGCTGGCTGCGTCGGGTCGAACAGGTTGTTGGTCAACGCCACGCCGTTTGCGTCCTCATCCGCGAAGGAGCGGTGGACCAGCAGTGCCATCGCGACCTTGGTGTGATCGATTCCCCGGTACGTGCGCTCCTCGAAGGCACGGAAGTTCCACAGGCTTGCATACACGTCCCGGACCGCATCGACGACCGGATAGGCGGGGTCATTGGGATCGCCCGACTTGGACGTGTACAGCCCGGCCCCGGTGAACCCGTCCAGGTCCTCCGCATTGGTGCTGGATCGGAAGCGCATCCTCATCCCTGGGAAATCGGTCTCCAGCTTGTCCAGCAGCAGCTTCTCGAACTCCGGCGGCACTTCGCCCGCCTGGAACGCGTCCCGCAGCATCTTCAACGCAGCCTCGCGGTAGGCAATGTCCTCCTGAAACTTGCCGTCCGCCAGAAGCGCCGCAATCTGCTTGTCCAGCCCGTTTGCCTGCTCATACATCTTGTAGAAGTACACCGGAACCGCAAACCCGCCTGGAACCGGCACTCCCTCGATGTTCGACAGCACTCCGTAGTGCGAGGCCTTGCCGCCGAATGCCGGAATCATCGTCAAGTCGATGTCCTTCACGTCGGTCAGTTCCTTGACCGACAAGTCGAGATCGGGGACCTTGACGGCCGGGGGCTTGTGATCCTCCCACCACGCATCGGCCTCTTCCTTGGTCACCTTCTCGACGCTGTATTCGAAGGGCGTGACCGTGAGCCGGACCCACTGGTTCTCCAGGGCCAGCAGCTCCGGGTTCGTCATGGCCCCCAGCAGGGACATGTTCGGCGTGCCCCGATTCTGCGACAGGACGTTGACGTGCGACAGCGGCGTCTGGTGCTGCGCCGTGATGAGGCCGGCCACGACGGAAATGTCATTGGGTACCGAATCGAGGACCGCAATGTCCCGGGCCGTGACGAACACCTCGCCGGCCTCGAGCTTCTCCACCTCGAAGAACCGGAGCTGTCCCAGCGCCTCGCCCAGGTTCAGAGGCAGGAACGTCACTCCAGCGAACAGCTCGTCGGTGGTGATGATCTTGATGTGCTTTGGAAGGTCCGGCACGAGCTTCGCTACCGACTCGGACGTCGGGTGGAAGTACAGCACGTCTCCAAAAAACGCCGCGGCCGCAATGATGTCGTAGGACTTCGCCACCATCTCCGGAGTCGCTGCGTCGTACGGAGCGATCTCGTAGACCCAGACCTTGGGCCCCTCATAGAAGGTCACGGCCCCCAGCAGGAAGCGACGGTAGGGGCTGTAGTACTCGGTCGAGTTGAACGTGGCCATCTCGGGAACGGGGGGCTTCCCGTTGCCCGACAGGAACTCCTTGCAGAACTCGTAGTGCATCGGGTACTTCTCGGCCCGGGTGAAATAGAGCGCATCACTGTCGGCCGTGTCGATGATCGTCTTGGACGACCTGGCTCCCGGGATGCTGGCATCGAGAGGGAACGAGGCCAGATTCTCGAAGTCGGCAGAGCAGCCCAGCTCGTTCGTGAAGTCCGGTTTCTCCCCCTCGGGAATCACGCACTCCCCTTCGGGCGGAACCCCCCAGTCTACCTGCCCCAGGTCCGCGGCGACCTCCTCGGCAATCTCGAAGGGTGCGTCGCTGACCGAGACGTCTTCCGCTGCTGGGTCAGAGCCTCCGCAGCCTCCCGCCAGCGCCCCGGCCAGGAACATTCCGACGACGCAGAAGATGCCGACTGCTCTCATCTCACCCTCCTCCGGCCAACCATGCTGCCCCGTGCCCACTGCACATCCACAGGGCCCCTCCCGCGTGGTCGGGGCTGTGTAGCCCCTGCCCCTACGGAAACGCCAACGGAGCGCTGGGAACCCCGATCTCGAGCCGCCACACACCGACCTTCCACCCGTCCGGCAGGTACAGCGAGTTCGGGTCCCACCCTTCGCCTCGCCCCCACTGCATGTTGGGAAGATACGTAATCGCCGGGTCGGAATCCAGGATCCGCACCGCATTCTTGCCGTCCGGAGGAAACCGCCAGATGTCCGTGGACCCGTACTCGCAGACATACACGTTCCCGCAGACATCCACGCCGATTCCGTCCAGCAGCCCCGCTGTGTGAGTCATGTCTCCCCACTTTTCGAGCCTCCCCGGCGTTCCGTCGGGCGAGATCGAAAGCGAGTAGATCCAGGCCCCGCCGAACGTGCCGATGTACAGCACGTCATAGGTGGGGTTGAACGCGATCCCGTTGGGATTCCCGATCTCTTCCGTGAGCACGGTGTACTCGCCCGTGTAGGGATGGATGCGGAGCACCCGGTGGGCATCGTGCTCGGTCAGGTAGACGTAGCCCTGCAGGTCGACCGTGAGACCATTGGGGTACTTGAGCCCCTGGAGGATCGTGTTGCGAACGCCGTCGGCATCCACCCGGACGAGCTCTCCCTTCTGATCATCGCACACGACGAGCTCGCCGCTGGGGATCATCCGCATGCCGGCCCGGAACGGGAACGCGGGCACGAAGACCTTGACCTTGCCGTCTGCTGAGCTCTTGAAGATGGCCTCGAAGTTGCTCCCGACGAGGTTCCCCTTTCCATCGAACGCCAGGTCTTCAGTGGCAATGGCCCCGGGCACCTTGACGAGCTGGAACGGGCCGGACGGGAGGTTGTGGCAGTTGATGTCCAGCGTGTCCTGGGTTTCGACGACATCGGCTGGCTCGACCTCGTCCGGGGTCGAATCCGACAAGTCCGCCTGAACATCGGTCACATCGTCGGCGAGATCGGGCGTTGGATGGTCGGACACCACATCGAGGTCGGGGGCAACGGCATCCGGAGCTCCCCGCTCTTCGTGCTCGACATCCTGGGCCAGGTCGGGCTGCGAGTTGTTCTGCTTTCCGGTACAGCCGCCGGCCAGGAATGACAGAGCCATCGCAACCACAACACAGCCTGCGATTCCGCTTCCCAGCGGACGCCGCTCAATCGACCGCCTGGCGCTTCCGTGCAACGACTTCTTCATCCGACGAGGCCGCGCGATGCCGGCCAGGAGCAACGCCAGCAAGACCGCGCCCGTCGCTCCGGAGGCCCCGCCTCCCGCCGCTCCCGACATGCCTCCAGCTGAGCAGCCGTTGCTGCCGTTCTTTGGCGGCGCATCGGCCTCTGGGGGGTTCTCGACGTCCTGTGCCGGCTTCACGTCCGGCTGCGGCACGACATCGACCTCGCCGGTCGCAACGTCGGGAGTTCCCTCCTCGGCGGGCGGGCCGATGCAGGCCCCTTCGATGCACTCCTCGTCTTCGTGGCACAGGCCGCACACGCTTCCGCATCCATCATCGCCGCACACCTTCCCGTCGCACTTGGGCTTGCATGCTCCGGGGCACTCCAGCGGGAACTTGCCCGAGGGCTCTGCCTCGCCTTCCGTCCCGCAGTTGTAGTAGCCTTCGTCCGCGCTCCAGCCGCACGGCCCCTTGAGGCGGCAGTCGAGCTTCTCGACCGCTCCGTTCTCGCACCATTTCAGCCAGTAACCGTCGCAGCACCCTTCGTACACGAAGTCGCCGCATTCGTTGGCGACGCATTCTCCCTTGACGCAGAGGGTCCCCTCGCCGCACTCGCCACAGCTCCCGTTGCAGCCGTCGTCGCCGCATTGCTTTCCATCGCACTTGGGAATGCAGTAGAAGATGCAGTCCTTCGGCAGGTCGTCGAGCGGCGACTCGGCCCCGTCGGTGCCACACGAGTACTGGCCCAGCCCCCCGTCCCAGCCGCATGACGGGGTATCCGAGCAGTCGAGCTCCTGGAGCACACCGTCGAGGCAGAATCGAGCCGTCTCCCCCTCGCAGCACCCCTCCCGAGGAATCCCTTCGCACGAATCGGCCACGCAGATGGAGTCCTCACAGAACTCCCCCTTTCCGCACTCACCGCACACTCCGCCGCAACCGTCGTCGCCGCACTCCTTGCCGTTGCAGCTCGCAACGCACGGGCACTCCGTTCCGCACTGGATGCACTCGTTGACGCAGACATCGTCCCAGGCCGTCTCCTTGCAGAACGTGTCGAGGGCGAAGACACACTCTTCGCATCCGCACCCGCCGCACCCGGGCGTCGTCTGCGGCACGCACCCGGCGGGCACCTGGTCCGAGCAGGTGCCCGCATTGCAGAAGAGCCCTTCTGCGCACTCGCCGCAGCTGCCGCCGCAGCCGTCGCTGCCGCACTCCTTCCCCTCGCATGACGGAACGCAACACGTCCCGTCCGGGCTGCACACGGCCCCCTTGCCGGCGCACGTGCCGCAGCTCTCGCCGCAGCCGTCGCTGCCGCACTCCTTCCCCTCGCACTGGGGCTTGCACAGACCCGCACAGTCCTTCGGAAAGGTACCGGAGGGATCGCTCCCGCCGGACGTGCCGCACTTGTACTTGCCCCCCGCCGCATTCCAACCGCAGAAGGGCGCACCGGAGCACTCGGATACCTTGATCTCATCTCCTTCACAGAACTTGAGCAACGTCCCTGCGCAGCACCCTTCCGCCCCGATCTTCTGGCAACCGGTTTCGCCGCACATCTCCGGGCACTCGATGCACACGTCGGGGCAGCAATCACCGTACTGGAAGCAGACTGCATCGCAGAAGCACTCGAACTGCGACTGCCCGCCACAGGCACCGGCACACGACTGCTTCTTGCACATCCCTTCGGCGCACTTGGCGTCCGGCGGACAGGTCCCGCATTCTCCCCCGCAACCGTCGCCTCCGCACTCCTTTCCCGCACACTTCGGCTGGCAGGCAACGCAGGCTCCGTCCTTGCACTCGTCCGTCCCCGGGCACGTTCCGCACCATCCGCCACACCCGTCGCTGCCGCACTCCTTCCCGGTACAGTCGGGCGTACAGCACTTCCCGTAGCTGCACACCTTTCCCTTCTCGCACTTGCCGCAATCGATGCCACAGAACTGGCCGCATTCTAGGCCTTCGCACGAAGGCTTCTCCGGACACGGCGAGCAGTCGTAGCCGCACCCGATCTCGCACTGAGCGACGCAGAAGATATCCCAGTTCTCGGTGCAGCAGTTGGGGTACTTGCCGCAGACGCAGGCCTCGCAGTCGCACCCGTCGCAGCCAGGCCCCTTTTTCGGGACACAGGGCTCGGGAAGCGCCAGGCACTTGCCGAGCGCCTCCACGCACTCGAAGCCGGTCTCACAGCTCCCGCACGAGAATCCCTTCGGATCGGTCCCGCACTCCTTGCCCGAGCAAAGAGGCTCGTAACAGGTCCCGTCCTCCTGGCAAATCCCGCCCCCGCTGCACGAGCCGCATTGTGCGGGGCAGTCCGGGCTGCACGCAGAGCCGTCGTGACACAGAGGGCTGCAGGCACCGGCGCAGGAGAATGGGTTCTTCCCCATGGGGTCGCTTGCCCCCTCCTTGGCCCCGCAGTCGTAGTACCCCGCCTTCTTCCAGCCGCAGTACTGAAACCCGTCCGTGCAGTCGATGCAGTACAGGTCGGAGCCCTTGCAATAGAGCACCCGCCCGAACGCATCGCAGCATCCCTCGCTCGTCACCGCACCGCATCCACCCGGCACGCTGGGGACCAGCGCCCCCTTGCACTCCGACAGGTCCGCTGCGCAGACCTGAGACGCCAATGGGACGACAAGACAGCCGACCAGCAACAGAACGAGGGTTCTCATGGAAGGTCTCTCTCCGGATTCTGCGACTTCAACGGGTCTTGGGTAGGGCATCGCTGTCGCTCTCACAGGAACGGGCAACTGCATGGGTCTGGGGAAGTGCATCGACCAGGTTTCTCCGAATCAGCGGGCGTCGGGGAGGATTCCTCCCGGAGCAGGAAGTACTTCCACGTCGATCTCGTCCGGGGCGCGACCGCCGTCCGAGACTTCGCCGGGATTCGATGAATCCTGGATGTCGGACGGAAGGACATTCTCTCCCGCACGCAATGCAAAGTCGTCCACGGCGACGTCCGCCCCCGGGATCGCGCCGGCATCCGGGGCCGAGCGGTCGTAGACCACGTCCACCTCGTCCGCCAGCACGCCCTTGGTGTGAACCTCGGTCGCGTCGCAGCTCAACAGCGTCGACGCCGATGCCGCCAGCGCTGCGGCCAACACGCCCTTCATGAAACGCCCCTTGGCATGGCGGTTCAGGTCGATGCGCCCCACCATCTCCCGGAGCATCTCGGTCGGTATCCCGGTCAGCATGTCCGCCTCGGTGGACGACAGCTCGCAGGAGAAAGGACGCAGTGCAGCCGCACGATCCTCGAACAGCCGCAGCCGGAAAGAGGCATCCGCTGCGGCTCGGACGAGCACCTTCTCGACACCGATGGGCACCCGGATCGTCCGGGTCCTGCGGGCCAGCGGACGGCCGCCGACGATGGTCCGACGCACCACTTCCTTCCCCTCTTCGACCTCGAATTCGTCGTTGCCCATTCGTCACCTCGCGAGACGGGTGGCTGCACTCAGCTCCCCAGCAGCCGGAAGGAAGGATACCATTGTGCGCCCGCGGGAACAACCTCAATGCCTGCTCAACAGCTGAGTCTAGCGCCCCAGCTTCTCCTGCACGACCTTCAGCCTCTGGATCAGCGGCTCCCGTGCCGGCGAGCGCTCCTTCTCGAAGGAGGCAATCCACATGGCCGCCTCTTCCGACGCCTGCTTTACCAGCGCCGGGTCGGCTCCCTCCGACGCATCGGCCAGAGCCTCGAATTCCGAGACCAGAGCACTGGCATCCCCGCGTGCCCCCTGGTTCTTCACCACCAGGAGACGGTATCCCAGAGCCTTCTGTGACTTCGGGTACTCGGACAACAGGGTCCTGCACAGGTAGGTCGAATCGTTGAACTTCCCCTGGTCGCTGTACAGCAGCGCCAGCTTGGCGAGCAGCCGCTCGGCCCGTTCCGGGTCCATCTTCCTGAAGAACTCCAGTGCCACAGCGGGCTTCTCCACCTCGGCGAAGAACGTCGGCAGCGAATCTGAAGCCTCCCTGGCCAGGCTTTGCCAATGCGGCGACTCACCGGCAGCGCTGACGGTCTGCATCAGCTCCTTGAGGGCCAGGTCGTATTCCGCCATGTTGAAGTGGGACCACGCCAGCTTGTACAGGGCAAACGGGTAGAGCCGGTTCTTCGTGTCTGCCGTGACCTTCTGGTAGGCCTCGACCGCCTTCTCCATGGCAGACAGCTCGAAGTTGTACTCCCCCACCAGCAGCCACCCTTCCGGAGCAAACGGAGACTGGGGGAATTCCCGCAGCAGCCGGGTGACATGCCCCATCCCTTCCTTCTTGCGCCCGGCCTGGAGCTCGTACCATCCCAGGTAGAACAGCGCCTCGTCCTGGAACGTGCCAGATTCCCCTTCCCCCAGGTTCTCGGCCAGCAGCTCCTGGGCCGCCTGCCGATTCGCGGACACGCATTGCTCCACCTCGGCCTGCCGAGCCTTGAGCTCCAGCACGGCGGCCTCGTCTCCGTCCTTGCCCGCCTTGTCCAGCGCCTCTTCCAGCAACCCGGACAGTGCCTCGAAGTCGCAAAGCTGCGCCAGATCCCAGTGCTGCTGCGCCAGGTCGATGGCAGCCCGAAGGCGCTTGGCCTCGTGCGTTCCGGCTGCCTGGAGCCGCTTCTCCTGCAGCTCGACCCGCCCCTTGGCCCGGGTGCGGGCCTTGGCAAAACCGGGAAGGTCCGTCGGAGTCTCCTCCTCGACGACGGGCGTCTTTCCAAATCCCACCGGCTGAGCCAGTCCCGCCTGCGACAGACCGATGCTTGACGCCAATGCCACGACCGATGCCAGCAGAGCACGATGCACCATTCCACTCCCTCCTCACCCTCCGCCAGGCGAAGGTGCCCTCATTGTAGTCCGGCTCTGCCGCCCCGCAACTCCCTTCCGCCAAGGCCACCACCGCTGTCCGGCTGCAAGACGTAGCGGCCGCGGCCGGGGAGCCGGGCCGACAGAAGATGAGTGCCTTGCATAATTCCTCGACGAAACTCAACTGCCCGGGCAATTGGCACACCGGAGCCGGAGGGGGGGGCATGGATTGCGGGGCGCTACGAGGCACGGCGAACAGGCGGACGCTTCGGATCCTGATGACGGTCATGGCGCTGGTGACCGCGTCCTGCTCGGCAGGCGGCGAAAAGCCGGATGCCCAGACAGTCGAGGACGCAGCCGGGGCCGGCGACGTCAGTAACACTTCCCGGGCTGAGGCTCTCTCCGACGAAGAGGGTCTTCCGGAGGCTCTTTCCGGGGGACAGGACGTCGAGGCAGCCTCCGACGCTGAAGTGGCCAGCCCCGATGTCCTCGTGGGAGCTTTCCTCGTCCAGTTCATCGAGGAGAGGCCCGAGACCGCCTGGAGCGAAGCTCAGGCTGCCTTCACCTATGTTTTCGGAAGCGTGTATGACGGCCCGACCCCCAACACCACGCTGTGGGAGGAGGTGTCGGCAGCCGGCGACTGCCGCCTCCTCAAGCCGAGCGTCCCGTTCTGCGAGGGGGGGTGCGGGGCCGGGGCCTGCGTCGACGACGGCACCTGCATGCCCTACCCGGCCCCCGCTGTGGTAGGAACCGTGACCGTCACCGGGCTGATCAACCAGGCGGGAGACAAATCGTTCTCGATGGAGCCCCTGGGCGGCTTCTACCAGCCGCCGGGCGGCGAACAGCTCCCCTACCCCGCGGCACAGGAAGGGGATGCGATCTCCTTGGCCGCAAAGGGGAGCCCTGCGGTTCCGGCCTTCACCCTCGAGGCATCCGGCGTTGCCCCGCTCGTGCTCCTCAACGAGTCCGTTCCGGTTGAGCCCGAGTCGCCGGTCGTCCTTCAATGGGTCCCTCCCGGCATTCCCGGGCTCTCCACCGTGTCGGTCAAGCTGGACATCAGCCATCACGCGGGGTCCAAGGGGAAGATCCTCTGCGATACCCTGGACGACGGGCTGCTGGAGATCGAGGCGGCGCTGGTCGACCAGCTGGTCGCGCTGGGCGTGGCCGGCTTCCCGACGATCCTCGTCACCCGGAAATCCACGGGGTCGACCATGGTCCCGACGGGAAGAATCGACCTGGAGGTATCTGCCGACGTCGAGGTGCTCGTGGACATTCCGGGCAACGTCTCCTGTACGTCGGACGAGAATTGCCCGGAGGGCCAGACCTGCCAGGTCGGCCTTTTCTGCAAATGAGACGTTCAACTGCCGTGGGGCAGGAGATTCCGGTCAGTTATCACTTCTGGAGGTCAGCTGCCATGTGGATGCCGGGAAGCCTGATTCGAGTTGGATTTGCCGCACTTCTCCTGGGGGGGCTCTGTTCCTGCCAGGGCGGCAACGTGACCGAGGTCTTCGGCGACGATGCGACAGGGACGTCGGAGGATCTCGGTGTGTCCGCCGACTCGGCGGGGCCGACCCTCGATGCCTCGGAATCAACAGCGGCGCCGGGCGATGATACGGGCAGTGCGTCCCCGGATTCCGCCCCCGGTGACCAGGCCGGCGAGGACCTCGAGCCCGGGCTGCCCGACGCGCTCGAGCCCGGGGACATCCAGTCGCAGGCCGATCTGCCCGATGGGGCGGCGGACTCCGGCTCTACGCCGAGCGACCTCGCTCACTTCAGCTTCTTCGTCACGAGTCTCGCCTCGATTCAGAAGCTGTCCGGAAGCCAGGCCGGGTTCGGCGGAGACCTCCGGTTCGGCGAAACCGGACCGGGTGCGGGGCTGCGCGGCGCGGACAAGATCTGCGCGGCCATCGCCGAAATGAGCATGCCCGGAGCCGGGGCGAAGCAATGGCGGGCATTTCTCAGCGCGACGGCCGACGAGAATGGCAAGCAGGTGAACGCCATCGACCGGATCGGCAACGGGCCCTGGTACGACCGCCTCGGAAGGCAGTTTGCCGCCCAGAAGTCGGACCTGCTCTACGAACGCCCCACCACGGCCGACGCCGCGATCATCAACGACTTCCCGAACGAGTGGGGGGTCCCTAACCACCAGCCCGACCCCACCCAGCCCAAGGTCGACAACCACGACATGCTGACGGGGTCGAGCAAGCAGGGGACGCTCTATTCTGCCAGCGCCACCTGCAAGGACTGGACGGCCAGCACCGGGTCTGCAGCGGAAGGGAAACCCCGCGTCGGACATTCCTGGCCGACCGAGGGCGGGGGCGGTGGAGGCCAGTTCGCAGCCCCTCCGCCCGGAGGAGGGGGCAAGGACATGAAGAACTGGATCTCGGCTCTGGACGAGGCAGGTTGCGCTCCGGGCGTCAACCTCGTCCAGTCGGGTCCCCCGCGCCCGGGTACCAACACCGTCGGCTCCGGCGGCGGATACGGGGGCTTCTACTGCTTCGCCCTGACCCCCTGAGCCGTCTCGTTTCTTCCGTCCATCCGCCCCACGCCTCGCCCAATCCGTTCCGACTTGCCGCTTCACGCACCCGGACGTACAATGTCTGGCTCTCCTGCTCCGGCGGAGCGGCGAGGCCGGCCTTCGAGGATCTCCCGGGGCCGTTGATCGAGAACGTGGAGGTGCATCGTGCACGTGGATGCAACCCTGTTGGAGCAGTACCTTAAGCTGAGCAAGGAGCTGGCCGGTCTTGCCGCCCGCACCGACAAGGCCGCCGAGGCGGCGCGCAAGCTGGGCAAGCTAGCCTCGTCCGGCCGCAATCTCGTCGTCGAGGGGGCCGAAGAGCTGGCTCTGCTCAAGAAGACCCTGCCCGAGCTCAAGGATTCGAACCTCCCGCAGCTGGTTGCCGGCCTGAACGACTCACTGGCACCGCTCCAGCAGGCGGCCGAAGCCGATGCCCAGCGCGAAGTCGTGCGCATGCTCGATGCCCTGAGCCAGCGCCTTTCCGCATCCGGATTGCCGCTCGAGGGACGTTACCCGGAGCTCACCTGCGGCGTGTTCACCCTGCTGTTCGAGAATTCCGCCAAGGGGCTCCAGGTGACGCTGTTCTATGGGCCGAGGATCGCCCGGCTGGAGCAGGTCGCCGGGGCCGAGGTCGAGAAAGTCGAAAAGGCCGTGCTCGAAGCCCGCAAGGCACTCGAAGAAGGGCTGCTCCCCCAGGAGACCTTCCTCCCCTCACTCCTGGAAGCGTGGCGGATGGTCCACCTGCGCTGGGGCAGGTCCCCCGAAGGCCCCGTCCCCCTCCTTCGCGTCCTGGCGGAGCTCTGCTTCTCCGTCCAGGAGGAGAAGTTCCTCCGAAACCCCTCTCGGACCACGTTCCGCCCTTACGGCCAGACGAGCTTCTCCTACCAGCTCTCCCGCTGTGAAATCCGTTCTGCCGAGGGCATGACCATGGCCCTCGGCATTGCCACCCGGGAGGACGTCAGGGAGGGCCACAGCCTGTGGGTTCCCCGCGCCGCCCGGGGGGAAGGCGTCCACTACTCCACTCTCTCCTTCAGGAGGGCCGAATGAACGGCGATCTGAACCAGTTCGATGCCCGGCGAATCATCCAGACCGTCGGCGAGGCGGGCCAGCCCCCGCTCTGGGGGACCCGCTACTTCACCGACGGGTTCGAAGACACGCTGCGCCTCCTCGACGAGGACTACTTCAACTCGTACCTGAAGGAAGGCGGTGCCACCTTCAAGCTCCTCGTCGGTCACTACGGTGGGGGAAAGACCCATTTCCTCTACCTCCTGCGAGAGCTGGCCTGGGAGCGTGACTTCGTCGTCGCCTACGTCAGCCTCACCCCCGAAGAAACGCCGTTCCACCAGCTTGACCGCGTCTACCGCGCCGTTGCCTCCTCCGTGGCCTACCCCCCCGAAGGACGTGAAGTCACCCAGGGCATGATGCCCCTCCTCAAGGCAACCGTGGCCCGTTGGCGGGCCAAGGCCCAGAATGGCCCGGACGATCTCCTGCAGATGCAGGCGCAGGATGCCGTGCGCGACCTTGAGAACCTCAACTTCCAGCGGGCCATGAAGGCCGCCCTGTCCGCCTTGCTCGCCCAGCAGGAGGAAGAGGCCGAGGAGATGGTCCTCTGGCTCTCCGCCCAGGGGCACGACCGCACCCGTTACCGCCAGCTGGGCATCGCCGGTGGCATCGATCGGAGCAATGCGTTCTCCTCCCTTCGCTCGCTGACCCGCTTCGTCCGGCAGGCAGGCTACTCCGGCATGGCAATCCTCTTCGACGAGGCCGAGCGCACCCCGAGCCTCTCCGGACGGCAGCGCGAGTACCTCCTGAGCAACCTGCGGGAGCTCATCGATGAGACCGCCCGCGGCACGCTCCAGTCATCGTTCGTGGCTTACGCGATTCCGGACTACCGCTTCTTCGACGGGAAGACCGGCGTCTACGAGGCCGTCAAGGGGCGCACGGCCTCGATGTTCGACTTCTACAACCCCAGCGGCGTCCGCATCAATCTCGATGCCAACTTGAGCGAGGACAAGCTGCTCAGCCACCTCCAGTCGGTCGGCGCCAAGCTGTGGCGGATCTACGAGATCGCTTACGGCATCAAGCTCGACCCGAAGCTGGCCGAGCCGGCCCTGCGCCTGCTCGCCCGGCAGGTCCTGCACAGTCGGTTTGCGGACATCTCGTTCCGTCGCCTGTTCGTGCAGTCCGCAGTCCGCGGGCTGGCCGAGGTCCATCGGCGCAAGAACTTCGACCTCGACGAAGCGTGGGCCGAGGCCATCGTCGAAAACTTCGTGAGCGGAGGACCCGCATGATCGGGGTCGGCGACCTGGTCCAGCATCCGAGGCTCGGCTCGGGCGTCGTGCTGGAGATCCGGCACATGGGGTACGATGCTCGGGTCAACTTCTTCGGGCACCCCCTCTGGGTCCCCTGCAAAGTGCTGACCGTCATCGCCAGCGGGGCAGTCCGAACGACCGGTGCCCCCGCCGGGGGACCCGCATCCGCTCAGCGTCCGGGACGCCCCGTTCCCACCGCGCTCGTTCGCCCACAGAGCATCGATTTCCGTTCCCGGCAGATCCTGGAGAGCCTCCGCATCGGCATCGTCCCCGATTTCGCGCTTCGAGACTGGACCGTTGGACGGGAAGAAGAATTCCGGTCGGTCCTCGAATGGCTGGCCGATCCGACCGAAGCAAGCGCCATCCTGCTGGGTACCTACGGGTCCGGCAAGACTCACATGCTTCGATACCTGGAACAGCAGGCACTCGAGCAGGGGTTTGCGGTGGCCATGGTCCGCGTGGACCCGGGGGAGGAGAACAGCTCGTTCCCGTACCGTTTCTACGGGCACGTGATGAAGGCCCTGCGGGTTCCCCGGACCGACGGCCTCGATGATGCCGTGTCCGTCTTCCAGGATGCTGCGATGACCGGCCGGAGCGTCACACTGGCCGGGCATCCGTTCTTCGGGCGCTTTGCAAGGGCCATCCAGCAGGGGGTCGACCGCCGCAACGACTGGCAGGCTTTCCTCGGCGATCGGGCCGAATCCCACTACTTTCCAAATCTGCACGGCATGACGACCGCTGCCAATGTCACGTGCAACATGCTGACAGCGTTCTCCAGCTTCCTGGCACAGGAAGGGGGAGCCAAGGGGCTGGTCCTGCTCGTCGACGAGGTGGAGACGTCCGAAGTACGCCGTCACGCCTACCACTGGAAGCGGACGCTGAACTTCCTGCGCGGGCTCACGCTGGCGTCGAACGACGATCCCATCCTCTCCGAACCGGTCGCCCGGGCCGTTGCCGGGTACCGTGTCGGTGCCAATTCGGGCCTCGTGTACTGCGGTCACCATCCGGGGTTGAGCTACTCGTTCGGCTCTCCCAGCCATCTGAAGGTCATGCTCGCACTCACCGAGTGTCGGGTGACTGGCCGGCTGCGGGAGTGGCGAAACGGCCAGCCGGTCCTGGCCCTGTCCGACATCCGTCGCTCCGATCTCTACCGCCTCTTCGGAAAGATTGCCGGGACCTACTGCGCCCTGCACGACATGCGTTTCCCTTCCCATCTCGAGCAGTGGGTGTTCACGCAGCTTCTCCAGGAGGCCTTTGCGTCCCGCTCTGTCCGCGGGTTCGCCAAGGCCACCGTGGAGGTGCTGGACTTCCTCCGCCACTATCCCAACGAGCCGCTCGAGCGTTTCGCTCGCTACCGGACGTTCTGATGACCACGGATTTCGAACAGGTTCGGGACATACGGTACCGCCTCGGAGCAGTCTGGGGGCCGTTCTTTTCGGGCTTCGGCTCGCTGACCCCCATTCAGATCGAGGCACTTCCCATCCTGCTGTCCGGTAGCAACGCAGTCATCTGCTCTCCCACGGCAAGCGGCAAGACCGAAGCCGCACTGGCCCCTGCGGTGCGGACGCTGCTCGACCAGGGAGCCGAGGAAGGTCCAGCTCTGCTGTATATCGCACCGACTCGAGCGCTCATTTCGGACCTCCAGAAGCGGTTTGCCGACGTCCTGGCCGACCTGGGCCTGACGGCAGCGTTCCGGACTTCGGACAGCCCGTATCTGCCGGCCCGTTTCCCGCATGCGCTGTTCACCACTCCGGAGTCCCTCGATTCGCTCCTCTGCCGGAGAAAGGGCATCTGGGACCGAGTTCGTTTCCTGGTCCTCGACGAGCTGCACCTCCTCCACGGCGATGCCCGGGGGGACCAGCTCTGCGTCCTGCTCAACCGCCTGCGGATCGATTCCTGGAAGAAGCCGCCGCAGCAGGTCATCCTGTCGGCCACGGTGGCCGATCCGCCCGGCATGGCTCAGCGGTATATCGGAGAAGCCGAGGTCGCAGGGCGGGGCCGCGCCCGCCCCATCCGCTTCCAAGTCCAACGGACCATCGAGGAAGCCCTGACGACCTGCCGCTCGGCCCGCCGGTTCAAGGTGCTCGCCTTCTGCAACAGCCGCGCCGAGTGCGAGAACCTGGCCGAGGAGACCGTCCGCCGCCGACTGTGGCCTGCCGACGGGGTGTTCGTGCACCACGCAAGCCTCACGGCTGCCCGCCGACGTCAGCTCGAAGCCGATTTCCGGGCCGCCACGGCTGCGGTCTGCTTTGCCACGATGACGCTCGAGCTCGGAGTGGACATCGGCGACGTCTCCGCTGCGGTCCTCGTTCGTCCGCCACCGGATGCTGCGTCCTTCGTCCAGCGGCTCGGAAGAGCCTGCCGCCGGGAGTCCGAGATCTTCGGGCTCGGCATCGCCCAGACCCGGGAGGACGAAGAGACGTTTGACGCGTACCGCGACATGGCGCTCAACGAGGAGCTCAGCTCCCCGCTTGCGCGCCCCGACCTCTCGGTGGCGATCCAGCAGTCGTTCTCCCTGCTATTTGCCAACCCGGCCGGCCTCGACCCGGAAAGGCTCTTCACCTACCTGAAGCCCCTTGCAGACATGGAGACGCTGGGGCAGATCCTCGATCACCTGGTGCTCACCGACTGGCTCCAGCGACGTGGAAACCGCCTCCTGCCTTCCCAGCGAGTCCTCGACCTGGCCGAGAAAGGAGAGGTCCACACTAACATTGCGGACAGCCGCCCACGCGAGGTCGTCGATGCCCGAACCGGCCTCCCCATCGGACAGCTCACGGGTCCGGCCGAGACGGGGCTGGTCCTCGGCGGCCGCCGCTGGCGCATCGTTCAGTCCAAGGGCAACCGGGTCTTCGTGGAACCGGGCGGTCCCGCCGATGCCCGCGCCATGTTCGCACGCCGCTCCGCCCATGGCCGCTTCTTCCCCCTCCTCCCGAAATCGTTGCAGGCGAGGATGGAGCAGGACCCGATGTAGGGCCCCCGCATCGGAGGCACATCCGCATCCCGCAACGGAGCCACATCCGCATCCCGCACAGGTGGCACGTCCCCCTCCCCGGAATCCGTTGACGCCTCGTCTGCCACCCTGTAGAACCGTCCTGAGGAACATGCGTAACACGCCGCCCCTGTCAACCAGGCAACCACGGAGGGAGACATCATGAAGATATGGACCACAATCGTTCTTGCTGCATCGTTGGTGCTGGCGCTGTCGTGCCAGCCTCAGAACACCGGAAAGGAACAGACTCCGCAGACCGGGAGCGTCGAGAAGTCAGCCGACAAGCCCGCCGACAAACCGGCTGACAAGCCCGCCGACAAACCGGCTGACAAGCCCGCCGACAAACCGGCCGACAAGCCCGCCGATGCTCCGGCCGACAAGCCCGCCGATGCTCCGGCCGACAAACCCGCCGATGCTCCGGTCGACAAGCCCACGGACAAGCCGACGGAGAAGGAGCCGGCCAAGACGGATTCGCCGGGGAATCCGGCCGAGCCGGCAAAAGATGAAAAGCCGGCCGAGCCCACTGCGGGTGGCAACGTGGAGCTCAACCTGACCAAGACTTCCGGCCCGGTCACCATGGAAGTCATCCCGAACTTCACGCTCCTCCCTGCGGACCAGGGGAGCGACATGAACCTGCTCATCAAGCTCCAGGGGGCCAAGACCGAAGCGCAGAAGCGGCCGCCGCTCGACCTGGCCATCGTGCTCGACCGGTCCGGAAGCATGCGGGGTGACAAGCTCCGCTTCGTAAAGCAGGCCGCCATGGAGCTGGTGGACAAGCTCGAGAGGACCGACCGCGTCACGCTGATCACTTACAGCACCGAGGTCACGGTCGAGGCCGAGCGCCTCCCCATGGACGGCCCGGGACGTGAGCAGCTCCGCAAGATCATTGCAGGGATCAACGCCACGGATCGCACGGCGCTCGGGCCCGCACTGTTCACCGCGCTCGACATCCTCGAGAAGGCGCAGCGGGAAGAAACCGATCTTGCCCACGTGATCCTGCTTTCGGATGGACTGGCCAACGTCGGCGAAACGAGGCCGGAGATCCTGGCGGCCCGCACGGCCGGCGGCTTCTCGCACGGAGTCTCGGTCACCACGCTCGGCGTCGGCCTCGACTACAATGAAGACCTCATGACCCGAGTCGCGGACCAGGGCGGCGGCCGCTACCACTTCATCAAGAATGCGGAAGCCATTACCGGCGTGCTGGGTGACGAGCTGGCCGGTCTGTCGTCGTCCGTCGCACGCAGCGTATTCATCGCCTTCCGTCCTGCCAGCGGCGTCCGCCTGGACAAGGTGTTCGGCTACCCGGTCGAGGACAACGACGGCATGGCGAAGATCAAAGTCGGCGGGCTTTACTCCAGCCAGACCCGGGAAATCCTCGTGCGGCTGCGTGTCAGCGATGCCAAGATCCCGGCGTCACAGCTCGGCACCCTGTTCCTGTCGTTCAAGGATGTGACTGCGGAGGGCAAGGACGTCGAGGAAGAGATGCCCGTCGGGCTCGCCGTGTCGGCCGATACGGAGGCGGTGAAGAAGTCGGAGAAGACCGAGGTCACCATCCGCGTGACTGAGGTGCAGAGCGCAGACGAGATGGAGCAGGCCGCCAGGGCCGTCGAGCGCGGCGATTTTGCTGCGGCACGAGGCATCATGTCGTCCAGCGTCGACAAAGTCCGGGCGCAGGCGGCTGCCACCCCGAGCCCCCGCCTCGAAGCACAGGTCAAGGCGCTCGAAGCTGCCGGCGGTGCGGCCATGGACGCTGCGGCCGAAAGTGAAGAGGCCAAGAAGGACTACATCAAGGGGCGCAAGGCCGAATCCTACAACCTGATGAAGTAATCAGCGTTTCTCCGGAACCTCGATGCTGACCGCGGCCTTTCGGTCCTCCATCTTCAACAGGACGGCAAAGAGGAACCCGAGCAGGCCGAGCGCCGCCAGGATCAGGCTGGAAAGCTGGAAGGGGCCGAGGATGCCCTGCACTGCTTCAGGGCTTTCTCCCCATCCGACGGTGGGGGACAGCACCATCAACCCCACGTTCTGGAGAAGCCCCATGATTCCGTACGCGGTCCCGAGGCGCTTCTGCTCCACCATGCGGGCCACCGACGGCCACATGGCGGCCGGAACCAGGGAGAATGCGATGCCCAGGACCATGACCGGCAGGATGGGCACGATGTCGGTCGAGTTGAACGGAAACACCCGGTAGATGTTGTTGCCCAGGATCGAGAACATAGGCTCGGCCGGACGGTCAGCGGCCCCGCCCGTCATGAAGCCGATGCTGAGGTGGATGGGCACGATCAGAAACGCTCCGACCATCATCATGGTCGCACGCCGGCCGTACCGGTCGCACAGATACCCCGCCATTGGGGTGAACACGATGGTCAGCAGGATGACGAGGCTCGAGACGGGCGAACCGTACTCGCTCTCCATGGCGAAGCGCCGCTCGAAGATCTGCGGTGCAAAGTCGAGGAACGGAAACACGGCGCAGTAAAATGTCACGCACAGGGCGGTGATGAACCAGAACGACCTGGGCAATCCGAAGATCTGAGCGGCCTCGATGCGGTCCGACTTCTCCTCCGCCACCTGGTGTCGCCGCTCCACGCCGCGGTCGATGAGGGCGTAGAGCAGAAACACGGCAAAGCCCGCTCCCATGAGCATGGCGATTCCCCACAATGCTCCCTGCCAGCGGAACGTCTGGGTCAGGCCGTTCATGGTCGTCGTGGCAAAGAATGTCCCCAGTCTGCAGATGGACAGGTTCAGCCCGAATGCCAGGGCCAGCTCCTTGCCCGAGAACCACTTTGCGATGATCTTGTTCTGAGCGATGATCAGGGCCTCGACGCCCGAGCCGAACAGGACCCGGCCGAGGAACATCATCCAGAACGACTCGACCTGTCCCCCCAGCGCGGTGAGAATCGTGCCGGCCAGGCAGATGCCGGCAAACAGACCTCCGCCGACTCGAGAGCCCACGCGGTCGATCAGAATCCCGCCGAAGATCAGGATGACGACGTTGGGAATCGAGACGGCCGACTGCTTGAGAAGGCCGAACTGAGCGGCCGTGATGGCGAGGTCGTGCTTGAGCAGCTCGCCGATCGGGTTGAGCGAGTCATACGCGTAGTAGACCGCCAGCACGACGAAGCTGAGCATGAAGAGAGCAGACCACCGGAATAGAGGAGAGACGGCGGCCCTGATGTCGAGCTCGGACTGCTGTGTACCCATGGGGAAACTACCTCCCGTCACGCTGCGATGGCATTGCCCTGGCCGGCAATGGAAGTGAGAAACGGAAGACCGATCCCTGGCCCAAGGTAGACTCGACCCAGATCCGTCCACCGTGCCTCTCGACGATCTTCCTGCAGAGTGTGAGCCCCATCCCGCTCCCCGGGAACCTGCCCGCGGGATGCAGCCTCTGGAATGGCTCGAAGACCCGTTCGAAGTACTCCGGCTCGATCCCGATGCCATTATCGGTCACGGAGATCACCCACGAGTCCTCCGTCCGGCTGCAGGAGACTCGGACTACCGGGGGGACCTCTCGCCGGAACTTCAGTCCATTCTCAATCAGATTCTGGAGCACCTGCGAAAGGAGCGACCTGGAGCCCGAGATTCGTGGCAGATCGGGAGCCGTCTCCACCAAACCTGAAGCGGCCTCCACGTCCACTTTCAGGCCGGCAAGGACTTCCTGGACGGCTTCGGCCAGGTCGAACTCCTGGCACACGAGCTCGGCCCTGCCGGCGCGGGAGAACTTGAGAAGGTCGCGAACCAGCGTCTGGAGCCGGTCCGCCCCCTCGACGATGAAATGGAGGAACTCGTCGGCACGTTCGTCCAGCTTGCCCGAGTACTTCTTTCGAAAGAGCTCGACGAACGCAGAAATCTGGCGAAGCGGGGCCTGCAGGTCGTGGGATGCGCTGTAGGAGAACTGCTCGAGCTCGTGGTTGGTCCGGTCCAGCTCCCTGACTTTCTCCTCCAGCTCCTTCTCCGCCTTGCGGCGGCAGGCCCTTTCCTCCTCGAGCAAAGTGTTCGCCCGGACTGCGTCGTCCAGTTGGTGACGCATGGCCTCGAGGTAGGCCCTCACGAGCTCCAGGAGCAGTCCGCTGCAAGCCGGACCGGCCACGGAGAGGAGCAGGCCCGGCCGACTCGCTGTCAGACAAGACACGGCGGTCCTGTGCACGCGGAGCGCGTCTTCGAGCGGCACGGAGGCGAGCACCAGCCTTCTGCCGGTTTCTGCTGCCTGGATGAGCTGTTCCTCGTCGGGGGCCTCCACCCGGCGCTCGAGGAGCGCCTGGTAGTCGGCCAACGTCCGGGGATCGATGTTCATCCGCACCCACCTTCCTGTGCAAACACGAGCACGATTGCATCGTCGTGCCGGGCAGCCCGCTTGTCAAGCACGTGCTGCGCCAGAGGCCTGGGAACGACCGGTCGCTCCACACTTCTCGACCGCCCCCCCGCTACGGCGCCTCGCTCACGGCCGGCGTACCCCGTCGTCCAGGACTCTCCCGCCCGCCAATCGATGCACCCGGGCATCCAGGCGGTGGGCCAGCTCACTGTCGTGACTGGCGATCACGATGACTTGATGCCCCCCGCCGGCCCGTTCCCGGAGAATGTCGATCAGAGTCTGCTTCGAGGCCTCGTCGAGATTCACGGTGACCTCGTCCAGCAGTAGAACCTGGGAATCCAGGACCAGAGCCTGGGCCAGGGCCACCTTCCTTCGTTCCCCTCCGGAGAGCTTGGTCGAGCGCTTCGACGCCAGGTGCTTCAGCCCCAGTCGCTCCAGCAGCGGGTCGACCCGTGTCCTACGCTCCTGGCTCCCCACCCGGCGGATCTTCAACCCGATCTCCACGGCTTCCCGCACGGTCCCGGACATGAGGTAGGGGTCCTGGAACACCAGTGCGATCCTGCGGCGCCTCTCGACCGGAGCGGGGGCCATTCCGTCGTGAAGCACCGTTCCGTCCAGCAGGACCTGCCCGGCGGCGAGGTCCACGAGTCCCGCTGCCGCCAGCAGCACCGTGCTTTTTCCCGCCCCGTTGGGCCCCTCGAGCACGTGGATACCGGCTGCAAGGTCCAGCTTCTCCACGGACAGAACCGTGCGTTCGCCCCGCACGATCCGCACGTCGCGAAGGCTCAACATCGTTCCGTTGCCCGCCGCCTGCTGCATGAGCCTCCTCTACTGCCTGCGCCCGCCTCGGTAGTTCCAATAGCCCACGGCGAAGTTGACCGCAAGCGCCACGACCAGCAGGACCGTACCGAGCGCAACGCCGAGAGCGAATTCTCCCTTCCCGGTTTCGAACGCTATCCCCGTCGTGATGTTGCGGGTGTAGCCCCGGATATTGCCTCCCAACATCATCGCCACGCCCACCTCGGAGAAGACACGGCCAAAGCCCGCAGCAAGCGCAGCAGCAAGCGCAGCCCGATTCTCCAGGGCAACGGCCACGGAGGCTTTGATCCTCCCGGCCCCCAACGACAGCATGGACAAGCGGATCCTTGGGTCCGAGCGTTCGACCGATGCCACGGTGAACGCACAGATCATGGGCATTGCCAGGATCGTCTGGCCGATGATCATCGCCGTGGGGGTGTAGAGGATGTCCCATGCCCCCAGCGGCCCGCTCCGGGAGATCAGGCCGTACACCAGAAGCCCGACAAGCACCGTGGGCAGGGCAAGCATCGTGTTGAGCACACTCACGATGATTCGCCGCCCGGCAAAACGGGACAGGCCGATCACGACCCCCAGCGGAATTGCAGCCACCGCGGCCAGCAGCGTGGCGACGCAAGAGACCTCCAGGCTGACTCGGACCGGCCCCCACACCTGCGGGTCGAACGACAGGAGCATCTCGAACGCGCGGCGGAGGCCCTCCAGGATCATGGGACGGCACCGGACAGTGACTCCGGAGAAGGCGAGTCCGGATGGAAGAGCTGGATACCGTCCTGTCGGAAGTCGCCGATCATCGACTGCCCTTCGGGAGACATCAGCCATCCCAGCAGAGCCAACGACTCCACATACCGGACCCCCGGGCGCACCGCGGGGTTGACGGCCATTGCATGGTACGGGTTGAGCAGCTCTTCTCCCCCTTCTACGAGCAGGGAGAGGTTGACCTTGGATTGGGCCACCACATACGTGCCTCGGTCCGTCAGGCAGTAGCCCCGCTTCTCGTCGGCCATCTGGATGGTCAGGCGCTGCCCCTGCCCCGTCTCGATGTACCACCGCCCGGACGGCTCGACTCCCGCCTGCTGCCACAGCTTCAGCTCCCGCCGATGGGTCCCCGACTCGTCCCCGCGAGACACGAACGTGCTTCCCGAAGCAGCGATCTTCGCCAGCGCCTGTGCGGGCGGCAGCCCCTTGACCCCGGCGGGGTCCTCAGGAGGCCCCAGGAGGACGAAATCGTTGTGCATCACTCCCACGCGGTGAATTCCGAATCCCTCCTTCACGAAGGCCAGCTCGGCGTCGACATCGTGCACGAGCACCGCGTCGGCATCGCCGTTCCTGGCCAGGGTGAGGGCCTGCCCGGTCCCCACCGCGACGACGTGGACCTTGATGCCCGTACGCTCGGTGAACGGTGCCAGGAGGGCCTGGAGCAGCCCCGTGTTCTCCACCGAGGTGGTGGTGGCGAACCGGATGGACCGCTCCTCGTTCGATTCCCGAGTGCAACAGGTGGCCACCAACGCACTGGCCAGGACGGAAACCATCACTACGAGACTTCGAATCGACATGGGACTCTCCAATCGAGCGTGCGACATCATCGCCCTCGCAACCAGCGGCCCGGAACCTCGTGAGTTATTCGCATCCCACCGACGGGAGCGCAGGCCCGTTCTTCCCCGGGTTTCCCCCCATGGGAGACTCGCCGCCGAATCCGGCCAGCCCGGGGGACAGCGTGGAGGACTCGCTCACGATCTTGCTGGACCCGACGCAGACTGCGGCCACGGCCGGACCGCCCGGTCCGCCTTCTCCCGACCCGCCCTTGCCGCCGTTGGTCCCCGGGGCGCCGGAACCGCCTGCGGCATCATCGTCCACACCGGAGGCACCGCCGGCGCTGCCTCCATTGGAACCTTGTCCTCCGGATCCCCCGGCACCGCCGGCACCGCCCGTTCCGCCCATTCCGGCGAAGATCTTCGTCTTGACCAGTTTGAGCTCACTGTCGACCACGTACATCCCAAAGGAGCCTCCGCCACCGGTTCCTCCCTTGCCGCCCGTACCGCCGCAGCCGCCGCCTCCGCCTCCGCCTCCGCTGCCGCCGTAGTAGCTGCAGAAGCCGCCGGTATCCCCGCCGCCGCCTCCGCCGCCGCCGCCGCCCTCACCGTTCCCGCCGTTGCCTCCGGCCGTTCCCGAGGCCGGCACGAACCCGGTCGGCTGGTAGCTCCCCGACCACGCCGCACTGCTCCCACCAGGTCCGGGGGCTCCGACGTCCCCGGTGCTGCCGCTCTGGCCGCTCACGCCGGCAGCGTTCCCCCCCTGACCGGCGGCCCCACCGTTCACGGCCCCTGCCGTTCCCGCCTTGCCTCCCTGCCAGTGTCCGCCGCTCGCGCCACCGTTGCCTCCGTTGGCCCCGCAGGGGCTGCTCCCGCCAGCCCCAGCCCCCGGGGCCCCGCAGTTTCCGCAACCGGCACCATCATAGCCGCACCCCGGATTCCCCTTCCCCCCCGGGTTGCCGTTGCCCCCCGCAGAGCCGCCGGCCCCAGCGCTTCCGGCCGTGCCGTTCCCCGCCTGCACCGTGCAGCTGCGAAGCTCGATGTCCGTACACTTGTCCAGCGAAATGCCCACCGCACTGGCGCCGGCTCCCGAGGCGTTGCCTCCCTTGATCGAGAATCCTTCCAGGAGAATCCCCGATACCCCATTGCACGTGACGCCCGGGCTTCCAGAGCCGATCTGCGTGAGGTTGTTGATGTCCCGGGTCCACCCCTTGGAAGCATCGAAGCCGCCGTAGTAGCTCATCCCCGCCGCCAGCTGCACCGCCTCGGAGTAGGTTCCCTTGGAAACGTAGATCTGGTTCTTCCCAAGCTGCGTGGCTAACGCCGCAGCGGCGGAAAGCGTCTTGACCGGCTTTTCCGGAGTCCCCTTCTGAGCCGCATCGTCCCCGGTCACACCGTCGACGAATACGGCCAGCGTCTTGTCCCCGTCGGTCCCGTCACAGTTGGAGTCGATTCCCTTGTCGTCGGGAAGGTCCTCGGGCTGGGCTCCTTCGTTGGGATCGCACACCTGGGGAACGCCCCCCGCACAGTTGGCCACGGTCTTGGCGCATGCCCCGACCCCGCAGGACGTGCTCCCCATCCCCTCGTCCACCTGACCGTCACAGTCATTGTCCTTTCCGTCGCAGACCTCGTCGGCAGCAGCGGAATCGTTGGCACATACGACGGCAAGCTGGTCCACCGTACACTCCCACGTGCCGTTGGCGCACAGGTCCGGGTCGGCGGTGTCACACGGGGTTCCGAGCTCCGCCCAGAGCTCGTCGGTCTCTCCGTTGCAATTGTCGTCCTTGCCGTTGCACTTCTCCGTCGAGGACCCTTCCACCGGGTTACAGAAGTTCGGCTTCCCGTCCTGGCAGGCGGGGACCTCGTGGAAGCACTCACCCTTGCCGCAGGACTTGGTCCCAAGCTCCTCATCCGCCTGGCCGTTGCAGTTGTCATCCTTGCCGTTGCAAAATTCAGCGGCCGGCTCCGGCGCATCACAGACGAACCCGTCATTCGAGCACAGCAGCGAGCCGCCGCAGTATCCGAACTCGTTCGACTTCACGCAGTCGGACTTGGCTCCCACGTGGAACCCCGTGCACTGGCATTCCCCGTCCTCCCGCACGCAGCGCTGCCCCTCTACAACGTTTCCCTTGAACGACGCTGCCTTGCAGATGAAGCCCTCCGGACAATCCCCGTCCTGACCACATTCCTTCGAGCAGAAGTGCATCCCCCCGCCGTAGTCCACACACGGGAACGTCTCCCCGCTCCACTCTTCAAGACAGTCGGCATCGTCCCTACAGGCGCGGCACAGGATCCACTCGGGCTGCAGGCACAATCCCGGTGCCCATTCGTTCGTTTTGTCGAAGCAGGCCCAGCCGTCGACACCGCCGCAGTCCTCGTCGCAGAGCATGGAGCACTGCATCCCGGTTGGCGTGGGCACGCACGGAGCGCTCACGCAGTCGGCATTGCTGGTGCACGGCCCCCCCGGCTTCGGGCTGTCGGGCAGCTCGGGCTCAACGGGAACGTCCGGGATGACCTCCTCCGGCCTGGGCAGATCGGGCACAACCTCGGGGGGGACCACCACGGAATCCTCGGTCAGCTCCCCTTCCCCACCGTCCCAGGTTCCAGACATCTCGCCGAGGTTCCCGGACGGGCCACCGCCGCCACCCCCGCACGCGCCCGCGAGCATAATTGCCACCGCGCTCAGCATGAAGCTCCGAGCCATGAATGCACCTCCGCCTCAACTGGAACGGAAGTGTACCAGATGACAGCCCCCTGCGCATCTGTTTTGATGGGCTCAGGAGTCAGTCCGGAGGGAGGAGGCCGGGGGGTCCTACTCTGCGACCTGCCCGTAAACCTGATCCAGAACGAAGTAGGCCGGCGTGTTCATGCCGAACTCGCCCATGTCGCTCGAGGAGAGAGTGAACCGCAGCTCGGCGACAACCCCCAGGGAGGTCAGGTCCACGAGCGTCCAGTCGCTGACGATGTAGTCCTTTGCCGAATCGTCGGAGCGGAAGTCGGCCAGGTAGAACTCGACCGTGCCCGTCTCCTTGCCGTCTCCGTCGAGCCCGGTGATCGTGAGCAGGAACCAGTCGGGGTCGGTCCCGCTTTCGCCGCCGAACTTCTTGGCATAGGCATCGCCGTCTTTCATCGAGAGGTACGGGTAGGTGGCGTTGGTCACGTACACGCCGGACGGACCGAATCCGCTGCCCGCCCCCGCAAACGAAATCGTGGGGGCCGGCGAGCCCATGCCGCTGGCATCATAGGCCGTGGCATAGATTTTGGAGTCCTCCGCACCCTTGCCCGTGATGGCGCTGTACTGGTTGTCGAACCCCGGGGTCGTCGTGTCCGCCATGCTCGAATAGGCGAACCCGTTCCATGCGGCCCACTCCGCGTTGTAGTCGTTGTGGAACTTCAGCACGCCGCTCTCGAAGCCGCCCGAACCGTCGGATCCGTTCCAGAACCCGTCGGATGGCAGCGTGAGATCCTCGAGGTCGGCCAGCACCGGTGCCGCCTCCTTCATGCAGTCGCCGTTGTCCTGCATGACGAAGCCGTCGAGGCAGACGCATTCCCCTTTCGCCTCGTCGCACACGGCATTGGCCCCGCACACCTGGTCCGCACAGGTCTTGGCTTCCGCCCCCCCGACGTCGCTCGGCGCAGGCACGTCCGCCCCCTCGACGTCGCTCGGCGCAAGCACGTCGGCCCCGTCCGCCCCCTCGATGTCGCTCGGGGCGGGCACGTCCGTTCCGGCATCATCCTTCCCTTCGTCCCCGCCATCTCCACAGCCGATGCCGGCAAACAGAAAGGCCGCTGCTGCGGCAGTCACGCACAGTCTCACCAGAGTCTTCATGTCCACACCTCCCGATGTCCGGAGCCACATCCGGGCCCCGGCAGCTTGCGGGGGCGGCGTCCGCCAACGGAGCACCGGTTCGAGGCATCCTCGATGGCCCCGCACGTTCGACGGCCAAGGCGGCCGCCAGCCTGGGTTTCCTCTTCTGCCGGCATTCCGGCGGGGACGGCGATGCGCCGATCCTCCCTCCGCGGAGAGAAAAGGTCCATGAGCGGGTACGTCAGGTTTTCCGGCTTGCGAATCGTCCTACTCCCGGCAACCTTCCCAGGGCATCGCCCCAGTGGTCGACCTGCCGGTTTCGTCCTCGCTTACGGCGGCGGGACCGCGTCGGCTTTGCACCGTTCTTCCCTTTCCGCACCCGAGGCGTACCCTAGCCCCAGGCCGACCGTCGTGTCAAGGGCTTGCTTCTCAAATCTCACATGAGTATGCTCCGCCGGAACTTGCCCCATCCGGGCTGAGAACAGTGACAAAGGAGAGGTGACCCGATGCGAAGATTCGCCGTGCTGTTGACCTTGCTGGCCATCCTGGCCGGTGGCTGCGGTGGCTCGGACGAAAAGGAGCCCCTGAACCTGGAGACGCAGAAGGCGGCGCTGACTGCCTCTGAGAACGTCAAGACCAACCTGGTCAGCCTCGGGGCCGTGCTGAAGTTCCTCGATGAAGCCACCGTGCTCGAGCACGTGTTCGATCTGCTGCCCGAGGAGGAGGCTTCGTGCGCGCAGATGGTCTACCCGGAGGACGGGAGCGAGCCGTACGAAGAGGTCATCCCCTGCCCGGAGGATGAGGGCACGGGAGAAGACGAGATGAAGATCGACGAGGCGATGAAGGACGCGGCCGAGTCCATCGCGGATTCGCTCACCGAGTATGTGTTCCATGACGGGCAGGTCGAGACCGACGACGGCAAGACCATCGTCTACGTGCTCAAGGCCGACATCTTCTGCAAGATCGCAGAGGAAGGTGAGGGGGAAGAGCCCCGCAAGCCGATGCCGGCCGAGCCGATTCCGGCGGACGGGGGGGCGCGGGAGGAAGATGCTGCCGCTCCGGTCCCCGAGGAGATGCCGGTTGAGGAAGAAGAGGTCAGCGGCCAGGAAGACTGCGCCGACATGCTGGACAAGGTCTCCATCCGGGTGAAGGTCGAGTCCTACACGCAGGGGAACCTGGATATCTGGGTTCTGTTCGGCGCTGAAATGGTGGACCCGGTCCACATTCAGTTCTACAAGGACATGCTGGCGTTCGAGGTCGACCTGGCCAAGACGAAGGACGTCGTTCAGATGTACATCGACGCTTACGACCAGGAGGGTGAGGAAGACTTCCTTCCTGACGTGTTCGAAGGGATCGTCCGTATCGAGCTCAAGAAGATTGACGAGGGCCGCTTCGGCCTGACCTACTCGGTCAAGGAAACCGTGAAGGTGGCGGTGACTCAGGGCGACGACCAGTTCTCGGTGCAGGTGGCCCCCGGGTCCGTTTCGGCCCAGGCCGACAAGGTGGCCCAGACTCTTTCCTGGGATGCCGATGTGGGCGCGGTTACGGTCAAGTTCCCCTACCAGACCTGGATCGACATGAACTGGGGAGGAGACGAGCCGGTGGAAGGGGGCGAGACCTCGCCCGTGATTCCGGAGGAGCCTGCCGACCCGCCCCAGCCCGCCGACGACATCACCGATGAATCGCAGCCCCCGCAGGTAACGGGAGACCTCACCATCTTCGTTGCCGGCCTGACCGGCAACCTCGTGCTCGACAGTCAGACCGAGACCATCACGGTCACCGGCCTGGGGCTCGGAGATGCTTCCTCCACCATCAAGCTCGATTCCAAGACGCTGTTCGCCCTTGACCTGAACGAGGCCAACGGCCGGGCACTGGACCTGACCCTTGCGATGGACGGAGACGACGTGGTCCTGTCGACCAACCCGTTGTTCGACCTCGTCCTGACCTGGGGCATGACCGCGGTGGCCAAGGAGTTCGAGGATCTGCCCAAGTTCATGCTGGACGAGACCTTCACCGTCCTGCTCGATTCCGCTGCCGAGCCGACCCTCAAGCTGTTCTCCGAAGACGAGAACGGGGAAGACCCGGCCTCCTTCCTCCAGGTGGTCAAGGGCAAGCTCACCCTGAAGAGCTCGGCTGCAGCGGACCAGACGGTCGTCGTCGAGGAGGGCCAGTGCCTGGCCGGTGCCGAGGAGCCCCCGCTCGAAGAAGGGGAAGCGATGCCCGAGGACAAGCCCGAGCTGCACGACATCCTCGGCGAGCTCGTCTCCGGAGAGTGCAAGTAGATTCCCCACACGCGCCGACTCCCCCCCAGCACGGCATCACGTCGGGGTTGGCGTCCTCAACTCCTCCGCTGCACCATCGACCATCGACCATCGACCATCGACCATCGACCATTGTCAACCCGGCAGTGATCGGTTGCCTCCCCCCATCAAGCGACCCTTGCCTTGCCACGCGGGCGCAGTAGAATAGCGCACGGGTGGTTTTGTCAGGAGGCACGGAATGCGCACATCTGCACGCTTGTGGCTGGTCGGCTTGGTTTGCACCGCAGCGGCAACCGGTTGTGGCGGAGCAACGATCTCGTCCGGAAATGGCGATGCCTGCACCGACGGCTGCGGCCAGGACGTCCCCAAAGATGTGCCCGTCTCGTTGCCCGAGCAGAAGGGGGAGCTCGAGGTCTTGCCCGAGCTTCCCGGCCCCCCGGATGTGCTTTGGGATTCGACTTGCGGTGCAGCATCCGGCTGCTTCCTGGATCGCTGTGAAACGAACTCGGACTGCCTTTCCGGCTTCTGTGTCGAGCACATGGGTGAGTCGGTGTGCACCCAGATCTGCGAGGAGGAATGTCCTGCGGGATGGAGCTGCCAGCAGGTGTTCGGCCTGGGCCCCGACGTGGTGTTCATCTGCGTCTCCGACCACGCCAACCTGTGCAAGCCGTGCCACTCCAGCGCAGACTGCAAGAGCATCGAGGGCAGCCAGGACGTCTGCATCGAGTACGGTGAGCTCGGGGCCTTCTGCGGCGGGTTCTGCGATGCCAAGACCCCCTGCCCCGAGGGGTTCACCTGCAAGGCCGCCCTGACCGTGGACGGCAAGGCCTCCGACCAGTGCGTCTTTGATGCCGGCGAGTGCAAGTGCACTGAAAAATCGGCCAAGCTCGGGCTTTCGACCGCATGTGCCTCCACCAATGAATTCGGCACGTGTCCGGGCAACAGGACATGCGCTGAGGAAGGGCTCTCTGACTGCGATGCGCCGGCCGCTGCCGCCGAAGAGTGCAACGGCTCCGACGATGATTGCGATGGCGCAACCGACGAGGAGCTGGGCACCACCGAATGCGGTGAGGGCAACTGCAAGCACTCTGCGGACAACTGCATCGAGGGCAAGCTGGTCCCCTGCGACCCCAACGAAGGGTCCGTTCCCGAAATCTGCAACGGGCAGGACGACGACTGCGACGGCAGTACCGACGAGGGGTTCGAGGACTCGAACCAGGACGGCCAGGCCGACTGCATGACCGATGACGACGACGGTGACGGCATCCCCGACGGGCAGGACAACTGCCCCGCTGTCGAGAACCCGGACCAGGAGAACTTCGACAAGGACAACATCGGTGACGCCTGTGACGACGACGACGACAACGACCTCGTGTCGGACGGCGAGGACTGCGCACCGTTCGACCAGTCCGTGCTTCCGGGGGCCGAAGAGGTCTGCAACGGCAAGGACGACGACTGCAACGGTCTGGTCGACGAGGGGTTCCTCGATGTGGACGTCGACGGCGACGCGGACTGTATCGACGATGACGACGACAACGACGGGTTCGAGGACGAGGAGGACAACTGCCCGGCCTACCCCAACCCTGACCAGCTCGACACGGACAAGGACGGCCTGGGCAACGCGTGCGACGGCGACGACGATGGCGACGGCCTGCCTGACGACAAGGACAACTGCCCGCTCGTGCCCAACCCCGACCAGAAGGACTCCGACAACGACGGCATCGCCGATGCCTGCGACGATGATGCGGACGGAGACGGCACGCCGGACGGGAACGACAACTGCCTGGGCCTGCCCAACCCGGATCAGCTCGACACGGACAAGGACGGGCTCGGCAACGAGTGTGATGTCGACGACGACGGCGACGGGGAGGGCGATGCCACCGACTGCGCACCGCTGGACGCGGGAATCTCCCATCTCAAGCCGGAGGTATGCAACGGTAAGGACGACAATTGCAGCGGCGTGACCGACGAGGGCGGTGCGGCCGGATGCGACGACTACTACCTGGACATCGATGGGGACGGGTTCGGAGTCGAGAACTACGTGAAGTGCCTGTGCGCTCCGGAGGACCTCTACACAGCGGATGACCCGGGCGACTGCGAGCCGATCAATCCGGCGGTCAACCCGGGGGCGGTCGAGGAGTGCAACGGAAAGGACGACAACTGCGACGGCCAGGCCGACGAGAACCTCCCGGACCTGGACCAGGACGGTGTGGCGGACTGCATCGACGACGACGATGACGGCGACGGCGTCAAGGACGGCAAGGACAACTGCCCGGACGTGGAAAACCCGGATCAGCTCGATGCGGACAAGGACGGGCTGGGAGATGCCTGCGATCCGGACGACGACAACGACGGAGTGCAGGACGGGCTGGACTGCAACCCCTTTGATCCAGCGGCCTTCCCGGGCAACCCGGAGCTGTGCGACAACAAGGACAATGACTGCGACGGCGTCATCGATGAGCTCGACGAGCCGTGCTCCTCGGACTGCGAGGAAGGGAAGCGGCACTGCTCGGCAGGGAAGTGGGGCCCCTGCTCTGCGCTCGAGCCGATCAATTGCATGAACTACGCCCTGTGCATCGTGGAACCGACGTGCGTGGCCGTCTGCCCGGACAAGCCCACGGAGAAGTGCAACGGCATCGACGACGACTGCAACTCGAAGATCGACGACGGGTTCGAGTGCGGCATCGGGGAAATCGACATGCAGGGGTGCGGCCTGTGCGGGACCATGACCCGAGGCTGCACGGCCAAGTGCGAGTGGGGGGCCTGGGGCGAGTGCAAGGGCCAGGGCCTCTGCACTACCGGTGAGATCAAGAACGAAGGGGCCTGCGGCAATTGCGGCACCAAGCAGTACGAGTGCAACGCCACGTGCCAGTGGGAGTTCGTGGCCTGCGCCAACCAGGGGGTCTGCTCCCCGGGGGCAGACGAGGTCCTCTCGTGTGGCAACTGCGGGACCAAGACCCGCACCTGCGCGGCGCAGTGCCAGTGGGGCGCGTTCGGAGAATGCCAGGGACAGGGGCTCTGCTCTCCGGGCCAGGCGGAATCGGTCGCATGCGGCAACTGCGGAACCAAGTCCCGCACCTGTGCGGCCAACTGCACCTGGGGCGACTACGGGGCTTGCCTCGGCCAGGGAATCTGTGCGCCGGGCGACAAGCAGTCGCAGGGGTGCGGAAAGTGCGGCACGCAGTCTCGAGTGTGCACCGATCTTTGCCAGTGGGACTCGTGGGGGGCTTGCGGCGGCGAGGGGGTCTGCATCCCCGGCCAGAATGACACGCAGGCGTGCGGCAACTGCGGGACGCAGTCCCGGTCGTGTACCGCCCAGTGCCAGTGGGATACCTGGGGGACCTGCTTCGGGCAGGGGGTTTGTGCTCCCAATGACAAGCAGAGCCAGGCCTGCGGGCTTTGCGGAACGCAGTCACGAACCTGCACGGCCCAGTGCCAGTGGGATTCCTACGGCTCCTGCACCGGCCAGGGGGTGTGCACCCCGGGGCAGAGCCAGAGCCAGACCTGCGGGCTCTGCGGCACGCAGTCACGAACCTGCAACGGCTCCTGCCAGTGGGATGCCTACGGCACCTGCACCGGCCAGGGAGTGTGCACTCCCGGGCAGAGCCAGACCCAGAACTGCGGCAACTGTGGCAAGCAGAGCCGCGCCTGCCTGGGAAGCTGCCAGTGGGACGTCTGGGGGTCCTGTACGGGCCAGGGGGTCTGCGCGCCCAACGAGAAGACGAGCTCCGGCTGCAACAACACGTGCCAGGCGAAGGTCTGCTCGGCCTCGTGCACGTGGCCCGACTCGTGCTCAGGGTGCGCCTCGTGCAACACCTACTACCAGTGCGGCATCGGCTGCCCCAGCACGCATCACGCCCAGTCATACAACTACTCGGGCAACTGCGGCTCCTGTTGCAGCAACAACCAGACCTACTGTGCGCCGAACTGCGGCAGCAACTTCTACCTGTGCGGCATCGGCTGCCCCTCCGGCTATCACTCCGAGTCCTACAACTACTCGGGCAACTGCGGCTCCTGCTGCAGCAACAATCAGACCTACTGCGGAATCAACGGAGGCAGCACGTTCTATTCGTGCGGCATCGGCTGCCCGTCCGGCTATCACGCCAAATCTTACAACTACTCGGGCAACTGTGGCTCGTGCTGCAGCAACAACCAGACCTACTGCGAGGCAAATGCCGGCAGCTCATTCTATGTCTGCGGCATCGGGTGCCCGTCCGGATACCACGCCCAGTCTTACAACTACTCGGGCAACTGCGGCTCCTGCTGCAGCAACAACCAGACGTACTGCGTGCAGAACTGATCGGTCGTCACCACTCGTACGCACCGTCGCAGAGCAGGTCCGGAGCATAGGAGACGGCCCAGAGGTGGAGCCCGCGGGCAGGGGCCGTGATTCCCGCCCGGGTTCTGTCCCGGCCGACGAGGAGCTCGTTCATCCACTCGGGATCGTGGCGGCCGGTGCCGACCTCGGCCAGGCATCCCACGATGATTCGGACCATGTTCCTGAGGAAGGCATTTCCCGAGACCACGATGCGGATTTCCCGTCCGTCCCGCCAGACGGGAAGACCGGTGACCAGTCGCCACGGCGAGGGGGAATCGCACTCCGAGGACCGGAATGCGGAGAAGTCATGCTCACCCAGCAGGCAGGCAGCCCCCTGCCGCATGGCCTCCACGTCCAGGTGGTGCCGGATCCGCCAGGCGTAGCGCTCCACGAACGGGTCGCGGCGGTCGCCCTGCAGGATCCGGTAGAGATAGGTCTTTCCGATGGAGGACTTGCGGGCCGAGAAGTGCTCCGGGGCCTCGATCACCTCGGTGACGGCCAGGTCGCGCGGGAGCAGGGAGGAGAGCCCTTTGCGCAACCCGTCGGCCGGGATGCGGGCCGGGGTCCAGACGTTGACCGGGTGGTTCAGGGCGTGAACACCCGCATCGGTCCGTGACGAGCTGCCGAGTCGAAACCCCTCGCCGAGGATTCTGCCGAGCGCAGTCTCCAACTCCCCCTGGACCGAGCGAGCGTTGGCCTGCCGCTGCCAGCCGTGGAAATCCGTCCCGTCGTATCGAAGCCAGAGGAGAAAGTTTCTCACATCTCGAATGCCAGGCCGAAGACCACTCCGTTCTGGGAGAGGTCGAAGCTCTTGTCACTGCCGAAATCGTTGGTCCAGTCGCCCGAGTACTCGACGAACAGGTAGCTGTTGTTGACCCCCATCTCGTTGTCGAACACCTTGGCGGTGTGCGGCTCGAAGAAGTCGAGCAGGAGGTGCAGGGAGAGCCCCCAGTGCACCCCGAACGTGCCACCGTATGCATCGCGGTTGGAGCCGTCCTCGGTTTCATAGGAGGCGATGTCGTCCACTCCGTCCCGAATCCACCAGACTGTGTAGCCGAGCCCGGCCTTGAGTGCCAGGACGACCGGAATCCCATAGCGGACCGCAAGCCAGTCGAACCGGTAGACCGGCCCGATCACCAGCGGCACCAGCGACAGGGAGGAATCGTCCGAGGACTTCGAACCGTCGGCCTGGAGGCCCTTCCCCGAGACGTATCCCCATGCGGCCGAACCGAACAGCCCGATGGAGCCGAAGCCGCGCCAGAACTGGTAGTCCAGCTCACCGCCGAAGAGCCAGGCGGAATCGTCCCCGAATACGTCCTTGAAAGGGGAAGTCCCGCTGTCGAATTCCGAGTCGATCTTCGGGTTGACCATGCCGATGCGGAACTCGGCCGCCATGTTGACCGGAGTCTCCTCCGCCCGTGCAGCGGTGCCCATCAGAACGCTCGACAGGGTCAGGAGGGACAGGATGGTTGTCAAAAGGTGCCTCATGCGACCCTCCCGGAGCTGCCGGAGCCGCTCCCCACAGGTTCCACGACAAAGCGGCCTGCCAACCCCGCACGCCTGCGCACCAGGCGAACCCTCCACAGAGCCGCAAGGGCAGCGGCAAGCGCCAGGGCCGCGGCAAAGCGTGCCGCGGGCCCGGCTTCGACGGCCAGCCACGCCAGGGCAACGGCAGGCAGCAGCAGCGTGCGAGAGGCCAGGCGAAGAGCGGGGCTGTGCTGGATCACCCGTGCCGCCAGCGGCCCCCACGTATAGTAGATTCCGACCAGGCTGCGTCCCCACGGAGACACCATGAGCACCTGGTCCCGGAAGGCCCGCAGCGTCACGACCGACGGCTCCATCTGCGTCCCGAACGCCGCCGTGGCCACAAAGCAGAAGCCACCTTCCTCCTGGCCACCCGACTTCTGGTAGTGCTCCCAGAAGTCATCGACCGAGATGGGCGTTCCGTTGAGCAGCTCGGGCAGCTTGCTCTCGTTTCCGAACTCGTCGACGGCGGTGACGCCCACGAAGTAGGTCGTCCCGGTCTCGAGGTCCGAGATCTGGTACGACTTGGCGGTGATGGAGCCCTTGGAGTCCGCATCGGCCTTGGAGGCGTCGTCGAACTGCTCGGCGGACCAGTACACCTTGTACTCCTCGGCCCCGGTACCGCTCTCGTCCTCCCAGGTGACCTTCAGGTTTCCTTCGCCGGCATCGACCTGGATGTTCTGGGGTTGGTCGGGCGGCTCGTAGTCCCATTCGAAGTCGACGACCTCCACTTCCTTGGTGGTCACGTCGTCTCCATACTGGATGAAGAAGTAGAGAGAGCCCGTCCCGGTGTCGCCGAACTCGCAGGTACTGCCGATGAGATCCCGCAGGTCCACCTGGAACTCGTTGTTGGTCGAGCCGGGCAGGGCCTGCCGGGTCACGACGTACTTGCACGTATCGGTTTCCTCGTCCCCGATTCCACCGGTATCGGAGCAGCTTCCGACCTTGATGGCGTAGTCATAGCCGGACGAGGGGGTCAAGGACCAGCGGACCAGGATCTTGGGCTTTTCTCCCGTGCCGGTTCCCGTGGTCTCCGTGGTGCAGGCGTGCGTAGTCAGGTCGCAGGTTCCCTCGGAGCAGTCCGCGTCCGCCGCGCACTCGACGCACTTGGGCTGCCCGTTCACGGTGGCACAGGCGGGCAGCAGCGTGTTCGTGCAATCCCGGTTGTCGGCGCACTCCAGGCATCGCCAGGTACCGTCGTACAGGAAGCAGCTCCCGGTTCCCAGGCAGTCCGCGTTGGTGGTGCAGTCGCCGGTCGCCGGCGGATTGACGCACTGGTGCGTCAGCGGGTTGCAGACCTGGCTGAGTCCGCAGCCGTTGGAATCGAGGCAGGGCACGCAGCCCCACTCCCCTTCGATGGGGAGGCAAGTCTGCGGGCACTGGGCGCATCCGTCGACGCAGGAATGGCTGTTCTGGTCGCAGTGGAAGGCGGCCCCCGATGCCTGGCAGTGAGACTGGGTCACGCAGGCCACGCAAAGCCAGCTCTGGTTGACCGGGACGCAGAACGGCTTGTCAACGGGGCACGAGTCCGGGGCCGCCGCACAGCCGGACTCGGCAGGCGGGAGGATGCACTCATGCGTCCCCTGGTCGCACACCGTGCCGGCCTGCTTCTTCTCGCAGTCGGAATCGAGCACACACCCGACGCAGTTCCACGTGTCGCTCAGGAAGGCGCAGGACTGGTCGCCGGCGAAGCACGCATCACACTCGGCAGGCCCCTCGTCGGGAACGCACTGGAAGGTGCCCCCCGATGCCAGGCAGACGTTCCCGTCGGAGCAATGCGTATCGTCGGTGCATTCGACGCAGGTCCACTTGGAATCCACCAGGGCGCAGGCCGGCAGGAGGGGATCAAGACAATCCGAGTCGACCTTGCAGTCACCGGTCGCCGGGGCAGCCGAGCAGGTGTGCGTCGCCACGTCGCACAACGGCATGTCGCCGTTCGTGCAGTCGGCAGCCGACACGCATTCCAGGCATTGCGCTTTGCCGTCCACCTCGACGCACCTGCCCGTGGTGCAGTCCGCATCCGCGTCGCAGGCCTTGGTCGAATCGACAGGAAGCGCCCCGGCCAGGTAGACGAGGCAGTCTGCGTAGCTGACCAGCTGGTCGTCCACGAGGCGGTCCTCGAGCTTCCCTTCCAGGTCGCCAACCCCCTCAATCTTGTTGAGCTGGAATCCGGATATTTCGGCCCCAGCCGGAAACCCCGCCAGCAGCAGGCCGGCAACTACCGGCAGAATCAACCAGGTTCTGGACATCACGTCACCTCCCACGCCTCGGGCGGTTTTATCATGCAACACCCGTACCAGCAACATATTCCCCCTGGGGGAATCGGGACCGGAAACGGCACCGGAGCGGCCTGCAAAGCGGGTTGCAGGTTCTTGCGACGGCGTGGCTCCTTCGGCCTCCACATGCACGGAGGCGCGGGTCCGGAAGCGCCCGCGTTGCCTTTTTGTCAAAATCAGGTGGAGCCGGGGGAAGCCGTGGACATATTGTCAACGTCCCGGGCGCCCCGCGTGCAGGAGCTCGGCAATCTGGACCGCGTTGAGGGCCGCCCCCTTGAGGATGTTGTCCGCCACGATCCACAGGTTGAACGCGTTGTCGCCCCCCGAGATGTCCCTGCGGATGCGCCCGACCAGCACGTCATCTTCCTCGACTCCGTCGAGCGGAACCGGGTAGATACCGTCGGCCGTGTCATCCATGACTCGAAGCCCGGGGAATCCCGCCAGGGCCTCCCGCAGCTCGTCGACCGTGGGGGTGGACTCGGTCTCGATGGTCACGGACTCGCTGTGGCAGGCGAATGTGGGCACGCGGACCGCAGTGCAGGAGACCCCCAGCGTCGGCACTCCGAGGATCTTGCGGGTCTCGTGGGTGACCTTCAGCTCCTCCTCGGTGTACCCGTAGTCCGAGAACTTCCCGATCTGCGGAATCGAGTTGAACGCAATCTGCCTGGGGAAGACCTTGGACTCGATCTTCGCCTGGTTGAACAGGGCGATGGCCTGCGTGGACAGCTCGTCGATCCCTTTCTGCCCTGCACCACTCACGGACTGGTAGGTCGAAACCACCACGCGGCGCAGGCCGAAACGGTCCAGGATGGGCTTGAGAACGATGACGAGCTGGATGGTGGAGCAGTTGGGGTTCGCAATGTATCCCGAATGCCGGAACGCATCGTCGGGGTTGATCTCGGGCACGACGAGCGGCACCTCCGGGTCCATCCGGAACGCTGAGCTGTTGTCCACCACGACAGCGCCGCTGCCGCGGGCCCACTCCCGAAGAAGGGTGCTGACATCCTTTCCGGCGGAGGCCAGGGCAATGTCGGTGTTGGCCAGAAAGGCCTCCCGGGTCAGCTTCTCGACACGGACAGGGTCTCCGAAGACCTCGACGGTGGCCCCGGCCGACCTCTCCGAGGCAAACAGGTGCAACTCTGAAACCGGGAACCTGCGCTGCTCCAGCTTCTCCAGGATCTTGCGCCCCACCAGCCCGGTGGCCCCGACTACGGAAACACGCGGCAGCGACATTCAGCACCTCCCGACAGTCTGCATGAAGTCACGAACAAGGAACGGCCCCGCCGACCGGGCGACGGCCTGTCGAACCCGCCCTAGCGATACTCCTCACCCAGCACCTCGTACGCCTTGCGGGCATCGGATACCCGGACGTAGAGGACGCCGGACGCCGCATCCCGGGCCAGTCCGCCGTAAGCATAGTCGATGTTCACGCCGACAGCGGAGAGCTTGCGCCCGAGCGTGGCAAGCTGCCCCGGCTCATTCTTGAGATCGATGACCAGGACTTCGTTCTCGACGACCAGAACTCCGGCATTGCCGAGCAGATGGATGGCCCGCATGGGCTCGTCCACCACCATCCGGACCACGGCGTGATCCACGGTATCCGACACGCAGAAACCGATGATGTTGACCCCTTCGTCCTGGAGGTGCTGGCAGACATCGGCCAGGGTTCCGGGACGATTCTTGAGGAAGATGGATAGCTGCTTCACGACCTGCATTGTTTCCTCCAAAACAGCCGACTCCCAGGCCGGCAAAACGGTGGAAAAAACTCCACCCGATCTGTTTATAGCACAGGCCCCACCAAGCAACAACTTTGGCCGCCGGGTACTTGGATGCCTGCGGTGTGACTCCTACCGTCAGGGCAGCTCAGGCCAGGGGAAGGGTGATTCGAAACACGGCGCCTCCGAGCACCGGATCCGGCGTCTCCAGCACCTCGACGTCCCCCTGCATCTGCCGGGCCAGACCTCGGGAAACGGTGAGCCCGAGCCCGAGCCCGCCCGACCTCCGGGTGGAGAAGAATGGCTCGAATATCCTGTCCTTCAGCTCGGCCGGCACTCCGGTTCCGCTGTCCGCAATGTCGAGCTGTCCCATGTTGCCCTCGGCCCGGCAGCGCAGCTCGACCACCTTCCGCTCGAGCGTCGGGTTCTCCTTGTACACCTGCTCCGCGTTATTGAGCAGGCTGTGGAGGATGCGCACCAGTGCGGAGCGATCTGCCATGACGGCAATGTCACTGCCTCCGCCACGGTTGCACAGCTCGATGCCGAGCCCCTGGAAGCCCCCGGAGCGAAGAGCGACCACGTCCGCAGCGGTCCGCACCAGCGAGGTACGCGCCAGTGCGGGAGAAGGAATGGCCGAGAAGAAGGCCATGTTCTCGACGAGTTGGGAAAGCTTCACCGCCTGCTCGTAGATCCTGGACACATAGCGTTCCCGCTTCTCTGGAGGGATATTCGGATTCTTGAGCAGATCCGCAAAACCGATAATCGCTGCCAGCGGGTTGTTGAAGTCATGGACGATCCTTCCCAGCAGTCGGGAGAAGGAGCCGTCCGGGCTGCCGCCAAGCAAGAGGTTGCCACCGTCTCCTGCCATCATGAAACCCCCATATCGCAGGACGCGCTCACTCGCCGACAGATTGCCTCCGGGACGCCATCCCATCCGCACTTCGAACGGGATCCATGTTGCATCCTGCTTACAATTCCAGATCGCATGGAACTACCGAACTTGTCAAGCGCCATGTCTGGCCAGTTGGATCATTCTCCCGGGCGCTTGGCATTCCAGACGGTGAGGGTCAGCAGCACCGAAGCCACCGAAGTGCCGATCCAGAACCAGAAGCAGGAGTCGAAGTCGTAGACCATCTCCCCGTCCACCATCGTCCGTCCCGCGTCGATGAGCATCCCGCTGGTGACGTCCTGGATGGCAGCCCCGACGTACGAGAGACCGCCGATCATGCCCATGGCGGCCCCGGTGACTTCCTCCCGGCAGATGTCGACGGCCATCAGCCCTCCCAGGAATGCCACCAGCACGCCGATGGCGAACCCGAGCACCCCCAGCAGGAGGTAGTCCAGCCACACGCACCCCGGCGGAAGCAGGAACAGCCCGAGGAGCGCTCCGACGTTCAGCAGCCCGAACAGCAGCGCAGGCCGATTCCGGTCCGACCGAAAGAACCGGTCCGAGATGAACCCGCAGGCCACGGCACCGGCCACGGTCGCCACGAAGTAGAACGACTGGGCAGCCCCGGCAGAAAGGAGGTTGTACTCCCGGGCCTCCTGGAAGTAGAGCATGCCCCAGGAGTTGACCCCATACCGCACGACGTACATGAGCGAGCTGGCGATCCCCAACACCCAGATGGCAGGCCGCCGGAGCACCTCGAGCTGCGCCTGCGCCAGCGAGGGTCGATTCTGTTCGGCGGGAACGGGGTCGTCCCGATAGTCGGCGACCGCGGGCAGGCCGAGCGTCTGCGGCCGGTCCGCCATGGTGTGGTACATGACCAGGGCGGAGATGCCGCACGCCAACCCCGGTCCCCAGAAGCCCCAGCGCCATCCAAGCCACGTCACCAGCGCCGCAGTTGCATAAGAAGTAAGCCCCGAGCCGATTCCGTGACTCGCGCTCCAGACGCCGTAGCGGGTCCCCATCTCCCGCCTCGAGAACCACTGGGCCAGCGACACGACGCTCGGGGCGGAGCCGACCGACTGGAACCAGCCGTTGAGCCCCCACAGGATCATCAGCAGCCAGAAGGAGGAGGAGAAACCCATCGCCAGGTTGGCAGCGGCCGAGAGGAGCAGCGCCGTGGACATGAACCGGGCAATGTTGGCGCGGTCCGAGATGAACCCGTTGACCGCCTTGCCGATTGCGTACGTGCCCAGCAGGGCGGACCCCACCCAGCCGAACTCCGTGGCGGTAAGTAGCCCCAGGTCGAGCACCGGCTTCTTCACGACCGCGAGGTTGATCCGGCCGACGTAGAACATGCCGTAGCCGAGGGTGACCGACAGAAACACGCTCCACCGCTTCTTCTCATAGATGCGCCGAATCACCGCCGGGTCGGTCGAAATGAGGGGGCGGTCCGGACGCGTCCGGAAGAAGTCGAGCACGCGATTCATAGCCTTCCGTGTACTCTTCGCGAACGGCGCGGGTCAAGGGAAATAGCGGGGCGAAGGGCAGCCTGTGCTGCCGGACCGAGAATGGTCGATGGTCGATGGTCGATGGTCGATGGTCGATGGGATTGGTCGATGGTCGATGGTCGATGGTCGATGCAGGGGATACGGGCAGTGAAACCCCAGCCCCGACCACGCGGGAGGGGCCATGCGGATGGGCCATTGCTCTGGAACGGCTCCCGTCGCTCCCCGCATCAAGGGAGGAAGCGTCGCAGCCGTCGCCGCCAGTCGGGCCTTGGTCCCCCCAGGACTTGCGCCAGCTCGTCGACGAGAAGGGAGGGAGATGCCGGTCGGGCCGTCGGGTTGCTCGAGAGTGCCCTGTGCAGCGTCTCCTGGAGGCGGAACCGCTCGGCTTCCGGCAGATCGTGTCTTGGGGGCAGCGGCTCGGCGGCATCGATGAGCTGCATGGCCAGCATCGACTCGGGACGCCCCTCTCCAAACGGCCCGAACCCGGCCAGCAGGTGGAACACGAGTGCGGCCAGCGAGTAGGAATCCGCGGCCGGAGTCACCGGTGAGCCATCCCCGACTTCCGGCGCCACGTACCCCGGGGTACCGGCCAGATGAGCCGGGTCGGTCAGCCCTGCCTCGTCCCCCTTGCGCCGCACCATCCCCAGGTCGACGATCACGCCTGCAATTCCATCGCCTGCACCGTCCACCATGACCTGCGACGGAGACATATCCCGCATGAGGAACCCGGCTCGATGCAACGCCTCCATCCCTCCGGACACCTGCCGCGCCAGCCGCAGCACCTCCTCGATCGACAACCGCTCGCCACGCTCGAGCAGCAACGTCAGCGGAACGCCGGCCACGAGCTCCTTGACCAGGCAGAATGACCGTAACCCCGAATCGAACCCCATCTCCACGAGCCGGACGACACCGGGGCTGGACACGTGGGACAGCACCTCTCCCTCGACGAGCAGCCTCTCCTCGACGCGAGGATCTCCAGCATCCCGCCTGGCCAGCTTGACTGCGACCCGCCTGCCGGTCGACACGTCGTGCCCGGCATAGACCTCGCCCTGGCCCCCCGTCGCCAGCAGCGCCGTCAGGCGGTAGTGCCCCAGAACCAGACTGCCCAGACGACCTTCGACCAACGGCTACTCCCGCTTTGCGGACGGTGCGACCTGGTTGAGCCAGTGCTGCAGCGTGGCAACGACCATCGAGATGGCGACCTCGTTCATCCCGCCTTCGGGAATGATGAGGTCCGCGTACCGCTTGGTCGGCTCCACGAAAGTCAGGTGCATGGGGCGGACGGTGGCCATGTACTGCTCGACCACGTGGTCGAACTCACGGCCGCGCTCCCGGATGTCCCTCGAGAGACGGCGGACGATCCGGATGTCGTCATCGGTCTCCACGAAGATCTTCACGTCCATCATGTTACGGAGACCCTCGTCCCACAGGGCGAGAATCCCCTCCACGATGATCACCTCGGCCGGCTGGATGAGCTGGTAGTCGCCGGTGCGGGTGGAGGTCACGAACGAGTAAACCGGCTTGCGGACCGGTTCGCCGCGGCGAAGCTGGGCCACGTGATCCCGCAGGAACGCGAACTCGACGGCATCGGGATGGTCGAAGTTGTGGCGGCGCCGCTCGACCAGCGTCATGTGGCTCAAATCCCGGTAGTACGAGTCCTGGTCGAGCATCACCACCCGGTCGGTCCCGACGGACGACATGATTTTGCGGGCGACCGTCGTCTTGCCCGAACCGGTTCCGCCGGCAATCCCGATAATCAGCGGCCTGGACAGATTCTCGATCATCGTGTCTCCAGCGGGCTGCAGACGAGCTGCATGTTGGATATCCGGTCGTCGGCCTTTCCTTTGATGCCGGTCACCACGTAGCCAGGCGGGCAGGTCAGACGGAACGGTGTACCGTCTCCGCTGCCGACCGGAGACGTGAAGTGGGAGGTGCTCCCGATTTCGACCTGTTTGCGCCCCATCGTGTCCATGAGCTGAGCCGGGGACATGCCGGCGAGCTTGTCGCAATCCGCCGCCCTCTCGGCACTCTTGCACGCGTCGCACCCACCCGCCGAGGCGGACGGAGCAGCCAGGTCGTCCTGCGCGGTGCCAGCGACCATGGAGGCATCGATGGACACGCGCTGCACTTCGACGCCGTCGACGGCGGCGGAGAGAAACAGTGACGTCAGGTCGACGGCCTGGGGCAACGGCCTCTCCTTGCCCAGCTCGAGCCGGTAGCTTCCGCGGTCCACCGCCACGTACAGTTCTTCCGACCAGATCATCTTCTTGTCCGACCGGCCCCGGTGCAGAGCAAACCGGAACCAGAAGATGCCGGCCACCGGTGCCCCTTTCTCATCGGAGAGCTGCCCAGTGAACACCAGGGTTCGGGCCGAAGCAGCGTGTGCGGGACAGGAAGCGAGCAGCGGAAGCAGAATGCCCGCAAGGGCCGTAACGGAGAGAAGCCAGACCGGGAGCTTGCGCATTCATCCCCCCCTCAAAGTGCCGCCATTCTGCGCAAAGGCATCGGAAATTGCAACAGGCTCTCAGCGGCAGCGTGACGACGGTCGGACCGATGCGGACGGTGGCCGGGAAATGCGGGGTGCAGACCAGGGGGGGGCGCTCAGTTCTTGTCGAAGTGGAAGAGGAAGCCGGCCGTGGCAGCCCAGTACCACATGGAGGCCTCGGACTCGCTGGCCCCGGTCGACATGAACCCGTTGTAGTACACGCCGGTATCGGCAAACACGGACAGCAGGTCGGCAAACGAGTGCTCGTATCCGGCCCCGCCGCCGCCATAGATCCCGGCCCGATTCGTCCCGTCGGGGTTGGCATCGTCCGCGATGTAGTCGGTGAACCCGACCTTGCCGAGCAGGAACACGCGGTCCCGGCTCTTCTCGCCCCCGTAGACGTTGAACCGGAGCCCGACGCCCATGTTCAGCAGGCCGTCATCCTCCCGGATCTTGTACTCCTCTCCCCCCTTGTCCGGGTAGTTGCTCGGCTTGCCCTGGACCCGGGTGTACCAATACATGATCTCGCCCGTGAGGTAGAAGTTCCTGAGGAGCCGATACTGACCGGTAGCCCCCCACCCCCAGCCGAATGCCATGTCATACTCGGTCCGCCCGGAAGCATCGGTCCGGAGCGCGCTCATGGTGTTGTACGGGAGGAGGCCGAACTTCAATCCCACCCCGTACCGGCGCACCTTCGGCTCGTCGGCCTTGGCCTTCTTCTTCGTGGTCTTCTTCTTCTTCGTCTTCTTCTTGGTCTTGGCCGGCTGGGAATCGTCGGTGGTCCGGCTGTCTCCTGTATCGATCGACACGGTCCCCGTCGACTTTGCGGTGCCTACGGAGTGGGTCTTCATCTTGCCCGCCGTCGCCTTCCGCTCAGTGACGCCCGGGTCGTCCTGGGCCCATGCCGACGCGCCCAACGCCACCAGCACAACTCCGAGCACGGCCGCTTCTAGCAGTCCTCTTGTCCAGCTCATGGTTCCTCACCTCGTTTCCAGGGTGCCATATAGCACAGGGCGCCGCTGGACGTCCAGGGAATCGGCCTATTCATGCGTTCCGGTTTGCATCCTGGTAGCCGGCGTGGTAAGTAGTGTGCCCGCTGTTGAGACAGGAGAGGACATGGACAACGCCGATTCTCGATTCATCAACGTTGAGCTCCCGGACGGAAGCAAGGTCCGGCATCCCGAAGGAACCACTGCGCTCCAGGTCGCCCAGGCGATCTCGGGCGGTCTGGCGCGGGCTGCGGTGGCGGCCAGGGTCGACGGCAGGCTGATCGACCTCTCCACGCCGCTGACGGCGGACGCATCGATTCGAATCCTGACCTTTGCCGACCGGGAAGGGGTCGAGGTGTTCCGTCACACGAGCGCTCACCTGCTGGCCCAGGCGGTGCTGCAGCTCTTCCCCGAGGCCCGGCCGACAATCGGCCCGCCGGTCGACGAAGGCTTCTACTATGACTTCGACCACGCTCCCTTCTCGGAAAACGACCTGGAGCGGATCGAGACCCGGATGCTGGAGCTTGCCGCAAAGGACCAGCGCATCGAGCGAGTCGAGCTGACCCGCGATCAGGCCCTCGAGATGTTCCGGGACAACCGGTACAAGGTGGAAATGATCCAGGATCTGCCGGAAGGACAGATCTCGGCTTACCGCCAGGGGGAGTTCATCGACCTCTGCCGCGGGCCGCACCTCCCTTCCACTGCCGCCATCAAGGCCATCAAGGTGCTCAAGGTCGCCGGGGCGTACTGGCGGGGTGATTCCCGCAATCCGCAGCTCCAGCGCATTTACGCCATCACCTTCCCCAAGAAAGAGATGCTCAAGCAGCACCTCGAGATGCTCGAGGAGGCCAAGCTCCGGGACCACCGCAAGATCGGCCGTGAGCTGGAGCTGTTCTCGTTCCACGACGAGGGGCCGGGCTTCCCGTTCTGGCACAACAACGGGATGATCCTGAAGGAAGAAGTAGTCCGGTACTGGCGCTCCGTGCACCGGCGGGAGGGATATCAGGAGATCTCCACTCCGCTCATCCTGGACGAGTCGCTCTGGCACCGGTCGGGGCACTGGGATCACTACAAGAAGAACATGTACTTCACCAGCATCGACGAGCGCCCGTTCGCGGTCAAACCGATGAACTGCCCGGGCGGGCTCCTGGTGTTCACCTCGAGCCGGCACTCGTACCGGGATCTTCCGGCCCGCCTGGCAGAGCTCGGCACCGTGCACCGCCACGAGATGTCGGGAGTGCTCCACGGGCTGTTCCGGGTGCGCTGCTTCACCCAGGATGACGCCCACATCTACTGCACGACGGACCAGCTTCCCGACGAAGTCATCGGGGTCGTCCGGCTGGTGTTCGAGATCTACAAGACCTTCGGCTTCTCCGATGTCCGGGTGGAGCTGTCGACCCGCCCCGAGGGACGCATCGGCAGTGACGAAATCTGGGACCGGGCAGAGGGGGCCCTGGAGCATGCGCTCAAGTCGTTGGGAATCCAGTACGAGCTGAACCCGGGGGACGGGGCTTTCTACGGGCCGAAGATTGATTTCCACATCCGGGACTGCATGGGCCGGTCATGGCAGTGCGGCACGGTCCAGGTGGACTTCTCCATGCCGTCCGAAGAGCGGTTCAACGCGTTCTACGAAGGGGCGGACGGGAAACGGCATCAGTGCGTGATGGTTCACCGGGCCATCCTCGGGAGCCTGGAGCGGTTCATCGGCATTCTGCTGGAGCACCATGCGGGCAAGCTGCCGCTGTGGCTCTCGCCGAGGCAGGTCAAGGTGCTGCCCGTGGCCGAGGCCTACACGGATTATGCCAGGGCCGTGACGAAGCGGCTGGCCGATGCCGGGCTGCGTGCGCACCTCGACGACCGCAACGAGACCGTGGGCAAGAAGGTCCGGGAAGCCCAGCTCGATCGCTACAACTACCAGGTCGTCGTGGGGCAGCGCGAGGCGGAGCAGGATGCCGTCTCGGTCCGCACGCGCGGCAACAAGCAACTCGGTGCCCTGCCGGTGGCCGAGTTCATCGCCCGCTGCCTGGCCGAAATCGCGTCGAGGGAGATCACCGGTGAGTAAGCTCGCCCTCCCCGCCTCCCTGACGGCTCAGAGCCGTGCCGTACGCCTGCTGAAAGCCCGCCTGGACAACCGGCGCGGGAGCATGCTCTTTGTCGGTGCGAATCTGCCCGAGGTGGCCATCCACGTCGCACAGAACGGGCTGTTCATCACCGTGGTGGAATCCGATCCTGACCGGATGGAGGCCTTCATGGCTCCGCTGCGGGAGAAGGGGGTGGACCACCAGGTCTCCTGGGACCGGCGCCCCTACTCGAGCATCGAGTTCCTGTCCAGCTCCTATGCCTACCTGCTGGCCTGGGACGGTGTGGCATCCGACATGGAGACCATCCCGTTCCTCAAGAAGACACGCCGGGATCTCAAGGTCGGAGGCACGCTGCTGCTGAGACTGCCGCTGCTTCCGGAGCCTGCTCTGGCCCTTCCCAGGGCGGCGTCGCTGCTGGATCGTTTTCCGCAGCGTGTTTCCGCTCCGCTCATGACGTTGGGTCGGCGGCTGGCATCATCCGTCTCTCCGTCCGGGGCACGTTCGAGGGCGGACCTGCTGGAGCAGGCGTCCCGCATCTACAACCTCGAGTCCATCGAGACGCTGTCGGTGCTGGACGGGCGTGCGGACCACCTCCCTTCGCCCCTTGCAGCGGCCCTGTCGCTCGTTCCCCCCGCAGTCAAGGCGACGCTGGACGAACGGCTCTCCCAGACTCCTCGGATTGCGCAGTCCCTGACGGCCTCGGCCCTCTTCTTCTTCGCCAAGTCCCGCGAATTCGGCCACGTGTTCCGGGTGTAGCTATTTTGCCTCGATGTGGGCGATCATGGCGTTGAAGCCCAGCTCCCGCCAGAACTTGTCCACCACGAACTTCCACACGATGTTGGGCGGGAGGAAGTTGCTCAGGGCCGACACGTCGATCTCGGGCAGCGGGAAGCTGGTCAGAACGTTGTTGGCGAAGCCGCTCAGAAGCTGGGGCAGCAGCATCCCCTGGATGATCATCGTCATGAGCACTTCGGACCCCTTGAGGTTGTCCGAAATGTACGTCATCTGGGCCACCATCGGGTCGATGTCGCCGATGCCCAGAGAGAGCACCTGGGAACCGTTTTCCTCCTTGATCTCGATGTTGGCCTCGGCGGCCATGCTCACGAACATCCCCATGGTGACCGGCTCGTTGAGCAGCTTCATCTTGAGCTCTACGTACAGGTCGCCCACCTGCATCTGGAGCTGCTTGTCGAACTGGTCGTTGCACGAGGTGATGATCGGCGGCAGGAAGAACTCCGTCCGGGCCGTGATGTCCTTGATTCCCAGATCCTCCAGGCTGTTGATCCCGAAATCCTTGAGCGCTGCCGGATCAAGGAACTGATCGACGGGAAGCTGCATGTCGAGCAGGCCGGACCACCAGGCGGAGAAGAGCACCTCGTTGATGAGGTCGTCGTGGATCGCCATGATGGCGAACTTCTCCTTGTCCATGACGAAGTTCTCCGGGACCCACTTGAGACACGATGCCCGGCCGATGGAGCCGAGCGGGTTCTTGTTGATGTTCTTCGGTGCGAGCACCGCGGCATCGAGCCGTACCTCGACTCCGGTGTGGTCGAAGATCAGCTCGCGGATGGAGGCCACGAGCGAGAGTTCGACAGGTGGTGCATTCGGGTTGAGCGGATTTGGAATCGAGAGCTGCTGGTTGAGCGCCAGCTGCTGGAGCAGACCTCCGGCAATCGCCTGCACCTGGTCGTCCACCATCTTCATCGCAGTCTGTTCGAGAGTGCTGACATAGCTGCCCACGAACCAGTCCACCAGCCAGCCGAACAGGAACCCGATGATGCCGTCGATGTTGACCTCGAGCCCGTAGATGCCGATGAAGTTCTCGTACTTCGACATCTTGACCTGGCCGTTCTCGGCCCAGACGTTGAGGCCTTCCCACATCTGCAGCTCTTGGATGATGACGTTGCCCGACACGTCGGGGCAGAAGTCGATGAACAGGACCTTGCACTCACCGATCGCCTCGACGTGCACGCTGATGTTGTAGACATGGACCTCGGCCAGGATGCCGCCGGTGATCGTGTCCAGGTGGACCACCGGAGGACCGTAGGAGAACGGCCCGACGTAGACCTTGTAGGGCCCGGCAGACGCAACCGGGTTGGGGATGAAGCTGCCCAGATCGAGCTTCTTGAGCGCCATCTCCGCGATGGTCGACAGGTTGTCTGGCTTCGAGTAGTCGTGAGGCAGCTTGTCGAAGAACTCGTCAGCGAGGTGGAACAGGATTCCGTCCTTGAACTTGGAGCCCTCCGGGTCGTTGATGTCCACCTTGAACCAGACGGGCGAGTAATAGAAGGCCTGGACGAGCCAGGTCTTGAATCCGTTCGGGTCCTCGGCGACGGCAACGATGAGGTTCATTCCCTGGACCGCCGTGATCGGGTACACGAAGTCCCCGTTCTCGTCGAGCGGCACCTTCTTGCCGTTGATGGTGAACGAGGCAATGCCGCTGACCGGATCGATGACGTTGCCGGCCACGTTGACGGACGGCTTGCCCTGGAGCGTCGCCCCACGCGACGGGAACTTGATGGTGATGACCGGCCCATAGCCGTCGACGTTGATCTCCTTCTGCCCGCAGACCTTGGGGTTCTCCTCCAGGCAGGCCTGGAACAGGAAGATTCCCTCGGTCTCGAACTTGTACTTCATGTCACCCTTGAGCTTGATCCCCGGGTCGGCCGGCTCGTAGGTGAGAGGCAGCAGCTTGACCCCTTCGACCGGGTTGCCGTACTGGTCGACCGCAGACACGATGAATTCGACGGTCTCGAACATGAAGTAGACCGGTTTGTCCGGCACCGCCTGGAGCTCGACGCCGACCGCGGGTCCAGGCAGGACCTTGAGCAGTCGGGGCGTCAGGGTGAAGTACTCCCACTTCTCGTTCTGGGGGACGCAGATGACCTGGTAGGCACCGGCCTTGGTGCCGCTGACGTTGAAGCCCTGGAGCGTGAGGCCGGGCGACAGGAACACGGCAATCGGATAGTCGGGAACGGTGTTGCCGAACGCGTCCACGGTCTTGCAGCTCACCTTGGTGGACTGGCCCGCGACGATGGTGTCCTTCTCGAGGGTGGTCTCGATCTTCTTGGGAATCCCCCATCCCACGGTCAGAGTCGCCGGTGAATCGTCCTGAAGACCGGAGACCGGCTCGACGCATGCCACCTGGTACGTGCCGACTTTGATGGCCACAATCTTCATGCCGAACAGGTCGAGCCCGACCTGGGGATTGACAGCGACCTTGGCCGGCAACTCGATCTTGTTGCCGTACGCATCCTCGATGCCGCAGCTCACGAGGACCGTCTCGCCGGCCTTGACGTTGCTGCTCGAGAGACCGGTGTCGATGGTGGCGGCCTTGCCGGGCGTCACGGAGATGGTGACAGGAGTCTCGTCCGCGACCTCGCCGTCAGCCCACTTGGCCCGGCAGGCGACATTGTACTTGCCGACCTTGTAGAACGTGATGGCCAGGTCTGCGACATCCACGTCGGCCGGACCGGAAATCTGGAGGTAGGTGACGTAGGTACCGTCGTCGAGACCGGTCACCTCGCACTTCACCTGGAGCGGAACTCCGGCCGGCACGGTCTGAACGTCGGTGTAGGTGGCCACCGTGACCGCTGGCACCGGGATTTCGGGGGCAGCATCCGGAACGTTCCCGTCCGGAGTCGCTCCGTCCGTCGTCGCCGCATCCGAGTCCGGCTGACCGGCCTGGTCGTCATGCACCTTGCCGTCGGGGCTGAGGACATCGTCCAGGCCGATCTCCATGGTTCCATCGCTGCCCTGGCCGTTCCAGTCCTCGGTACCCGCATCGGGCTGCCGGCCTCCCTGGTCCTCCTCCTTGGTGGTGACTCCCCCGGAGCACGCGCCGATGACGACGAGAAGCCAGATCATGACGCCCGCCAGCAGTCTCTTCATGTGATGCCTCCGCCAGACAGCGATGGTGGCCCGGAGGGACTTCCCTTCCCAAGCACGGGTATTCTATACGCGTCGTGTGCGTGGATGCAACAGCTTGCAGACTCGGGAGCAGAAGGAAGTCGATGCCGAAGTGACCCGACCTACCAGTTCAGCGCGGCCAACCCCAGCAGGAGACCCCCGACCGCGACCAGCGCACCCGCTGCAATCCAGGTCCACAGGGGCACGCCGGAGCGTTCCCTCGACAGCACCCGGACGATCCGGTCCCCGGCCGATTCCGGGAGGTTCCACTTGTACGCGGCCACGGTGATGTTGTCGTGCCCGCCCCGGCGGTTGGCCAGCGCGACCAGGCGCTCACACGCGGTCTGGGGCGGGAAGAGCTTGAAGGCCTTGGCAATCTCTGCTCCGGAAACCTTCTCGTAGAGGCCGTCCGAGCAGAGGACCAGCACGTCGGACTGGGCGAGCTTCAGAGGGCTGCGGCGTACCTCGGGCTCCAGCTCCGGTGCGACTCCGATGGCCCGTGTCAGCAGGTGGGCATCGGGGTGCCTGCGGGCTTCGCGGGGCTCGAGCTGCCCGCTGGCAACGAGGTCCTGGACCCGGCTGTGATCCGCGGTGAGCCGGACAGCCCGCCCCCCTCGGACGAGGTAGAGCCTCGAATCGCCGGCATGGCCGATAAATGCGTTGCGCCCCTGCATCACGACGGCCAGAAGGGTAGTCCCCATATGCCGCCGCTCGGGATCCGCCTGGGCTGCCCGGAACACCTCAGTGTTGGCCTTGAAAATCGACTGCTCCAGGACGCTCCTCACCTGGTGCGGGTCCTTCCACTCGATGTCGGCGAATTCCATCTCGTGGACCACGGTATCGGCAGCCAGCTGGCTGGCCACGCTGCCGCCGTTGTGGCCGCCCATTCCATCCGCGACCAGGAGCAGCATCGCGTGGGGCAGCTCACGAACCAGCCCGAAATCCTCGTTGGCCTGCCTGACCTGTCCGCGATCCGTGGAAATGCCTGTCTCGAACGGCGTCTGTCGCTGCAAGAGCAAACCTCCGGCCCCTGCCGTTCAGGGGTACTTCAGACTACGCAACAGTACACAAGTGTGGGGGGGTGGGTCAAGTCCCGGAACACCCCGGCAGCCGGCAGTAGTCCCGGAACAGCTCCCCCGCCAGGTAGCGGGTGCCCTTGCGGTCCTTCTTCCCCTGCGCCCTGACGTAGTCGTTGAGCACGTTGCCCTTCGAATCCCGGTGCGCCCCGGGGCGAGCCAGGTTCATCCGCGATTCCCTAACCCGCCCGGACCCCACGTGCACGAAGATCACCGTGCCGTCCTCCTCCACTCCGGTGACGACTCCGATGTGGGTCAGCGGGTCGTCGTTGCGCCGGTTTCCGTTGCGATCGTACGTGTCGTCGAAGATGACCAGGTCGCCGGCCATGGGAACCCCGGAATGCAGGTAGCCCTGCCCCTCGCACCAGGCGTGAATGTTGGCGGTCCCCCCCTTTCCGAGCCCGCCCGAAGGTCCCTCCGTACAGCCGAGCGCCGTGAGCGCGGCATGCACCAGCTCGGAGCAACGCATGGCAAATCGGACGCCTTCGACCTCGACAAGCCCTTCCTCAAGGAAACGCCGGGCCTCCGCGGCCAGCCGCTCACCGAATTCCTTCGCCTCGGGTGGCTCGTCCGGCTCGATCGGGAGGGCCGGGAGTGGAGCGGGAGGCTCCACCCGCTCCGGCTCAACAGGCTCCACCGGCTCCGGGCGGGCCTTTGGAACCGGATGGACCGCCACCTTCGTGTCCGTGGTCCGACACGATGCAAGGAGCAGCAGGAGCAACAGCAGGCATCTCCCTGTCATGGTCCTCCTCCGGGCTCGAACCGGAACACGCCAACGGTCACCGGGACGCCGAGAAACGGAACCTCACGGCCCCGATACATCGGACGGAGCCACGGGGTCACCTCGTCCATCCCCTCCCGCTGATGCCACAGGCTCCCATCCTCGAGGACGAAGAAGGAGTTGGCCACGTAGTCAACCCCGTTGCGGACGAGATAGTCCCGGAACGTGCGGGCCCTCATCACTTCCACGAACTCCCAGTCATTGACCAGCCCGTCCAGGTTGATCACCGGTCGGTGAGCAAAGTATCCGAGGATGCCCGCATCCCACGCAGCGACCACCGCATCCTCCGCAGTCTCCCGGCCAATCCATTCTGCAGCGGCCTTTCCCTCCTTCTGGATGGCCCGGGACACGAACCAGCCCGGCTCGTCCCGCAGCAGGTCGGTGACGAGCCAGAGCGACACCAGGACGGCGAGCCCTACCACGACAGCGGCCAGGCGACGGCGGCCAGCGGCACCGGCTGCTGCGGCGCCCGATGCGCTTGCACCTCGGGCCAGGGTCTCCGGGAGGCCAGCCGACCTGCCTGAGCCCGGCTCGACCAGCCCCACGGCCGCAGCGGCGACCTTGACGGCGAGAAGCGTTTCGAGCAGGTAGTACCACGAGTAGGATTCCGCCACGCCCCCCCGGGCCAGCACGTAGTGGACCCCTGCGGTCCATGCCAGAAGGGAGAAGGTGATGCGGGCCGGGCCGCGAGGCACCGTGCGGATCAGTCGCCAGGCCGCCAGGGCCGCGGCAATCAGGAGCACCGGCGAAGCGATGCGAAGCACCGGCACCGGGAACAGGAACTTCAGGCTCGGGAGGACCAGACAGAGGTTGTCGTACCGCTCGGCCAGGCTCATGGGCCAGAGCGCCGTCTTCACGTAGGAGGACACGGTACCGAAGGAGCCGAAGCGCACCCGGTTCCAGACCAGCCAGGCGGCCACGGGAATGGCAAACGCCGCTCCCCCGGCGAGCAGGTGCCAGGCGGTCATTGCGCCCCTCGGCATCGCCCCGAAGCCCGTCTCTTCCCGCAGCCAGAGCCAGCCCGTCAGGACGACGGCAGGGACCACCACGAGAACCAGGTCGAGCCGGGCCAGGCAGACGAGCCCGCCAAGCAGCCCGGAGCGCAGGAGCAGGTCGAAGTCGGGGCTCTCCAGGAGCTCACGCCAGTGGCACAGAAAGGCGATGAGCAGCAGCAGCGCCAGGGAGGATTCCATGCCGGACAGCCAGAAGCGGGACAGCGCCCAGGGGTTGAACAGGACGAGCGCTCCGACCGTTCGGGCCAGCGGGCCGGCCACCGGGGCAAGCAGCCGTTGGAGCCATGCGAGCCCCGCTGCAGCGAGCAACAGCGCTGCCGACTGGACGGCCGTCACGAAAGCCAGGTCGGAGACCTCGGGCAGGAGACGGTGGAGGGTCGCCAGCATGCCGAGCCAGAGCGGATGGAAGCCGTTGGTCTCGTGGAGGCCGTCGAACGTCACCATCCCCGTGGCATCGAGGTTTCGGGCGATCTGGAGGTAGTAGTAGGCGTCATCGACGACGAAGGTGAAACCACGCTCCGGGTCGAGCACGAGACGGAGGCTGAGGGCCAGCATGGCCGCTGCGGCCAGCCAGAAGGGGAGCTCCTTCCGGTCGAAGCGGGCCTTTCGGATTCCCGAGACGATGAGGCCGAGGCACACGCCCCATGCACCGGAACCCAGAACCCACAGTGCCATGAATGCCCCCTGAGCAGCGACGGCCCCGCACGCCGCCCTCGATTATCCCGACGCCGGCCGCACAGTCAACGCACATGGTTTGCCAGGCGGAGTCGGCCAGCGGGACTACTTCTTCTTGACGGGGACGAGCGGCTTGAGCTCGACTCTCTTGTGGCAGACCCTCAGGTCGCTCCGGTTCTGGTCGTAGCAGGCAAACAGGGATGCCAGGCTGATGTCCTCGGGGTTTTCCGGCCCGCGGTGCGTGGCCGTGTTCCGGTCGAGAAGCCGGGTCATCCGGTTTCGAAGCCGGCGCTCCTCCCGGTACCAGTACCACTTCCGCTTGTCCTGCGGGCACGTGGCAATCTCAGGCGTCGGCTTCCCTTCGGCATCCGCGAGCGGTGCGCCCCATCGCATCTCGGGGCAGTGGTAAGGGTCGAAGGACAGGTCGTAGACCCGGGTCATGAGGTCGGACAGGGTCAGCGTGACCTTCTCCCCCGCCGAGTTCGAGTAAACGAATCTGCATTCCGGGCTGGACAGCGCCGAGTTCCAGATGCGCACGAGGTCCGCGTAGAGCTGGAGGGGCTCGCCCTGGTACCTGAGCCGGGCGTTCTTCTCGTAGGCCATGTTGATGCTCTTGGTCACGAGGTCACGCAAAGCAAAGACCGAGTATCTCAGCCGCGCATCTCGACCAGGAGTGGCGTACTCCTCCCACAGCCCCTCGGCACCGTAGATGTTGGGAGGCAGGTCGACCGGGTGGGACTTCTGGTGGATCCCGAACGCCAGGGCCTCGTCGACCGACCCGATGCGCTCCTGGACGAACATGCAGAACGAGCTGAGGCTGTTGGTCAGGTCCTCGACGGGGAACACATAGAGACCGTTCTTCGAGATTCTCGCCCGGACCCACTCATGGTAGGTCAGCTCGAACTGGTCGTAGTGGAACTTCCCCTGGTACTGGGCCGTTGCGCTGTAGGCATAGGATTCCTTGTTCGTGAGCCGCTCGATGCGGAAGCCCCCCTTGGCCGCGTCGGTCACCTCGACCCGGAAGTGGCGCCAGGCTCGAAACCCGCCTCCGAAACGGGCGGTACCGACCGCGTAGGACGGGTTCCAGACCTTGCGGGTGAACGTGCCGTCCGGATGGCCGTCGAGCAGGTAGATGTCCCCGTTGATGTTGTCGACCTTGTAGACGATGAGCACGTGGCCGTTGGGGTCATAGTAGACGGTCCCGGGGATCAGGCTGTCGATGGTCACGTCGATGGGATAGGTATCGGTCCCTTCGAGGGAGGCATCCATCCGGTATGCGGACGAGCTGGTTGCGCTGAGCAGCCCGTCGAGGAACGAAGGGAAGTCCTTGTACTGGCTGAAGTCCTTGAATTCCTGGGGCCGGTTGCCTGCCTTGTACCGGTGCCCCTTGTTCGCCACGAAGGACATGGGGCGGCCGGTCTTGTAAGTGAAGTAGGCCCTCATGGCGTAGGGCAGGTTGGCGCAGTCGAGGAGGACGTTGAGCTGGTTGTCCGCCTCGGTCCAAAGGGGATTGACGGTGGGGTCCTTCAGCCCGTTGATGAGCCGGAAGCTCTTCTTCTCCCGGGCCTCGCCGATGGCCTTGACCCATGCGGAGAACTCGAGCTCCGCCTGTCGGTCCCACTGCCGCTCGATCTTCCAGGCCCCGGCATCGAATCCGGAGCTTCGAAGCTGAGAGACGGGCTTGACGTCACTCTGGGCTGCGGACGCCGTGGGGGAAGAGAGGAGCGCTGCTACAACTGCCAGGATGAATGAGAGGTTCTTCATGTTTGACCGCCTCGACGCACCGGACGGGCCGGGCCGTCCCGCGTCACCTGTCTCTCCAAATATACCATTGGTTGGGGCGGGCTCCAATTTGCCGACAATTCCCTGGACACCCTCTCGGGCCACCTGCGGCGGGGTGCGGACGGAGTGCGGTCACGGTTGCCGGTCGACGCCGCTCTGTGGTATGTCCGCTACGGGCCGAACGGCCCTGAACCGGAGGGAAGGAAATGGCTGGAGACTACCCGTACAAGTACATCGTGGACCGGACGCTGAAGATCGCGCTCAAGCCGGGCGAGTTCTGGGCGGAGACGAGCCAGGAGAACACCACGGCGGCGGAGTGCTACCTGAAGTACCTCCTGATCGTGCAGGCAATTCCCGCAGTGGCGACATTCCTGGGGCTGGTGCTCTTTGGATATAGTGCCGGACCGTTTGGGAACATTGGCGTTCCGTTCGGAAATGCCCTGGGTGCGGGGATCTCCGCCTACATCCAGGGGCTGGTGGCCGCTGGGCTGGTGGGATTCCTCGCCTCTGCGCTGGCCCCGAAGTTCGGCGGGGCCTCTAGCCTGGATCGTGGTGTGACCCTGGTCACCATGGCGACCCTGCCCATGGCCCTGGCCGGAATCCTGATGCTCGTCCCGACAGTCGGGTTGCTGTCCGCACTGGTCGGGATTTACTGCCTGTACCTCCTGTGGGTGGGAATCGGCCCCATGATGGGGATACCCGACGACCGCAAGGTCCCGTATGCGGTCGTCCTGATCGTCGTGACCGTGATCGTCATGGCGGTGTTCACGACCATCACCAGGAAGGTCGTGTGGTGAGACGCTCCCAGACGATGCGTTCGTGCTTCTCCGTCCCGAAGGATGCGGGGCATCCTTGTGCGCTGGCCGTGCTTCTGGCGCTTCTGCTCCCGGGGGCCGGCTGCACCACGACCATGACGCACCTGGCCCCCGCCAAGGCGTTGCAGCCGGGGCACATGCAGATCACGGTGGACTACTCGCTGCCCATCCACACCAACCTGGCGGAAGGTGTGGTGGACGCGGCCGAGCTGCTCGAAGACCGGATCGACAAGGAGGAGGTCTCCGAGCTGACCGACGAAGAGTTCCGCACTCTGCTGGATGCCGCATTCAACTGGGCGCTTTTCCTCACCGGCGGAAGCCCCGAAGCCCTCGCCCGCATCGGCCTGGCCGGATGGGAGACTGGAGGGCTCGACATCGGCGTGCGCTTCAACGGCACCACGGTCAAGGGGGACGCCAAGGTGGAATACTGGCGCTCTTCCAACGAGGTGTGGCACGCTGCACTCGACGTGGGGTACGCGTACCAGTTCTCGGTCGTGGGAGACCTGCTCGAGTACCTCTCCCTGAACGACTGGGCACGCCACGATCTGGACATCATGCTGCCCGTGAGCGCAGAGCCGGGCAAGGTGTTCCGCTGGTACGTGGCTCCCCGGATACTCGTGTCCTGGATCAACGTCGAAGCCAAGCCCGGCGCCAAGCTGCTCGAGTACCTCCCCGAGAGCCTGAAGAGCTACAACCCGTCCCAGTATTTCGGCGACGAGAAGATGATCTACTGGGGAGGAACCACCGGAATCATGCTCGGCTACCGGTACGTATTCGTGAACCTCGAGATGTCGGTCATGAGGCTCCAATTCCGGCCCAGGGTGCTCGACGAGCGCCGTGACTACGACGGCGTGGTGATTGCGCCGGCCGTGGGTCTGACGGGCATGTGGTGAGAGGGGATCCATGGAAACGATGAAGACAGGACCAGGACGGGTTGCGAGGAAAGCCGCAGGCGCACCGGGCGCGGCCGCACGGAACATCTCGGGGTGGATCGTGGCTGCGTCGCTGGCCCTCGCCTCTTGCGCCACCACGAACCCGAGCGCGGCCGGCGACCTTGGGCAACCGACGCTTGAATACCCCGCTGCGAGAAAGGCCGACACGGTCACGGACTACCACGGGACGCCGGTCGCTGAGCCGTACCGGTGGATGGAAGAGGAGGGGACTCCAGAGCTCGATGCGTGGATCGAGGCCGAGAACCGGGTCACCCAGAACTGGCTGGGGCGCACGGGGCTGGTCAAGCCGCTTTTCGACCGCCTGTCAACGCTGTGGAGCTTCGAGCGCTGGACCACGCCGTTCCATCGGGGACCCTACTACTTCTACTTCCACAACGACGGCCTGCAGAACCAGGACGTGCTGTTCGTGCAGGACGGGCTTGACAAGGCCCCCCGCGTGCTCCTCGACCCCAACACCATGAGCGACGATGGGACCGTCGCCATCAGCGGGCTGTCCGTCAGCCCGAAGGGGACGCTGCTGGCCTACGCGGTGTCGGTGAACGGGAGCGATCGGCAGGAGTGGCGTCTGCTGGAAGTGGCAACGGGTAGAGAGCTGGCCGACCGGATCCTCTGGTGCAAGTTCTCGAGCCTTGCGTGGATACCGGACGAGTCCGGCTTCTACTATGATCGGTTTCCGGAGCCCGGCACGGTCCCTGCCGGCGACGAGAACAACTTCAGCCGGGTCTACTGGCACGCGCTGGGGACGCCCCAGGCCGACGACCCCGTGATCCTGGAGCGTACGGACGACAAGGAGCTCGGCTTCGGCTCCTACGTGACGGACGACGGCCGCTTCCTGGTGGTTGCGGTCTACCGGGGGACCGACCCGAAGTACGGGCTCTACTACTTCCCTCTCGACGCCTCCTCCCGGACGGATGGCAAGAACCTGGTCCGCCTGCTCGAGCCGGGCGAGGCGATGTTCGTGTTCATCGAATGCCACGAGGAGACCTTCTACGTCCAGACCGATCTTGCGGCCCCGCGAGGGCGGATCGTCGCCATCGACGTCGGCCGCCCGGAGCGGGCCAACTGGCGGGAGGTGATTCCGCAAGGCTCTGACGAGGTCATCGAGTCCGCGGTCATGGCCGGGGACGGGCTCGTCGTCAACCTCCTCAAGGATGCCTGGTTCCGGGTGCGGGTGTTCGACCTTTCCGGGGCACGCCGCTACGACGTGCCGCTGCCGGAGATGGGATCGGTCAGCGGGATGTCGGCCCGGAAGGGGGACGGCGAGATGTTCTTCTCGTTCACGTCCTTCCTGCGGGCACCGGAGGTCTGGCGGGTGAGCCTGGCGGACGGGAAGTCGGAGCCCGTGTTTTCTCCCAGGGTTCCGTTCGACACGGCCCCGTACGAGACCCGCCAGGTGTTCTACGAATCGAAGGACGGGACCAGGGTGCCGCTCTTCCTGACGATGAAAAAGGGGCTCGAGCCGGACGGCAACACACCGGTCCTGCTGTACGGCTATGGCGGGTTCAACATCAACGTTACCCCGTACTTCAGCACCATGCGGCTGGTGTTCCTCGAGGCGGGAGGAATACTTGCCCAGGCCAACCTTCGGGGCGGCTCCGAGTACGGCGAGGAGTGGCACCAGGCAGGCATGCTGGGGCGCAAGCAGAACGTGTTTGACGACTTCATCGCCGCGGCCCGATACCTCGTGGCCGAGCGGTACACCAGGCCGTCCCTCATTGCGATCATGGGGGGCAGCAACGGCGGCCTTCTCGTGTCCGCCTGCATGCTGCAGCAGCCCAACCTGTTCGGTGCGGTGCTCGACGTGGTGCCGGTCACGGACATGCTGCGCTACCACAAGTTCACCGTGGGCCGCTACTGGGTGCCCGAGTACGGGTCAGCGGACGACCCGACCCAGTTCCCCTTCCTTTACGCCTATTCGCCGCTGCATAACGTGAAAGAGGGAGTCGACTATCCGCCGGCCATGGTCCTTACTGCGGATACCGACGACCGGGTCGTCCCGTCCCATTCGCTCAAGTTTGCCGCAACGCTCCAGGCAAACCCGGGCCAGAAACGGCCCATCCTCCTTCGGGTCGAAACGAAGGCCGGCCACGGGGCCGGAAAACCCACCGCCAAGAAGATCCAGGAAGCGGCCGACATGTTCGCGTTCGTCTTCCACGTGATGGGGATGAAGCTTCCCTAGCCCCGCTGCCCGGAGTATCCTGGTGCGCGACGGGGACGGAGGCGACCCATGACCACGTTTCGCCTGGTTCTTCTCGGCGTGCTCCTGCTGCTCCTGGCCGGACTGCGGATGCTGTCGGTCGGCAAGAGGCGCGGGACGGCGGCGTACCGGTGGCGGATGGCCCTGTGGGCCTCGGCGCTGACGGTGGCTGCAGCGGCAGGGATCGTGACGGTATCGCCACCTGCGGCCGGCGAATCCGTGGCCATGGGGGACGTTCCGTACCTGGATCCGGACGGCGCCCAGTGGGAGATCCCATCCCCGGACCAGGCCCGAGGCGAAGCCGTCCTGCCCGCCGACTCAATGGCGGGCGAGGTCGAGCCGCAGCAGATGGTGAGCTGTTACTGCACCGTCGCACCGACGAGCCGGTGGTGAGGAACTACTCGTTCGCCCGCTCCCTCATCTTCTTGATGTGAGCGGGGAGCACGGCAAGGTACAGCTCCGGCAGGCTAAGCTCGGAGAAATCGCCGTTGTCGTCGAACACGTCGGTGCCAAAACCGTTTCCGGCCTTGGGCTTGAGGTAGGCACCGATGCTCTCGAGGTCGGCTTCGCTGTACCCCTTCAGGTTGTTGTCGACGGATACATTATTGATCTGGTAGGTGGGGGCATCGGACTGGGTGACCCAGTGAAGGGCTTCGCGGGCGTTGTACCGGGTGGGCTGGCGATGGTCGTGGAGGAACTGGAGGCGGAGGTAGTGGACCGGCAGGTCGGGGAGGTAGGTCTTGGCCTCCCTCTCCTTCCACCAGTTGTCGTCCCCGCACTCCTTGCCGGATGCCAGCAGGACCGGAGCGTTCTTGTTGCAGATGTAGCTGTTGGGGGTGCCGTCGGTCCCCTCGCCGTCCGCGCTGGTGCCGGCGGGAAACTTCACCTTGCGCATGTTGAGGTCGAAGTCGCATCGGGTCGTGGAAACCCCCGGACCATCCTCGTTGATGTAGTTCTGCTTGTCGGGCGGCACAAAGAATGGGGACTGGGTGATGTAGCACCGGTTCGTGGGGCCTTCGATGTCGATGAGCCAGTCCACGAACTCGAGCGACGTCCCGTGAAAGCGGGCAATCGCCCCCGCCGCATCCGCCAGCCCGTCGCCAACGCTGATGATGCCGAAATCCTCGATGTCGATGATCCCCTTCTTCCGATAGTGATTCGCAATGTCCTTCAAGGCGTCCTGGGCGACGATGCCGCCGAAGTCCTCCTCTCCGCCGGAGACCTGGCCCCCGACTCCGCGGCCGGGAGGATTGTAGGTGATCACGACCGAATGCATCTTCTCGGCCAGCTTGCCGGCACAACAGGAGAACTGGTCGATCCCCGGTGTGAGCTGGTCCGGCACGAGGATCACAGCCGGGCACGGGTTGTCCTTCATGCAGTCGGACGGCACGTGCGATTCCGCATAGAGCGAGAGAGATCCGGAGGCAATCCACTCCTGCTGCATCGTGACCGGGGTTGGAGGCTCCACAGCCTCGTCCGCAGGCGCAGCATCGCCCGACGTGGGCAGGTCGGCCGAAAGGTCGGTCAGCACGGAACCGTCCACGGAGAGCCCCCCTCCGTTCCCACCAGCGCAACTCAGCGACATCACTAGCAAAACACCCGGGAAAACGCGCGAAATCATCGGTCACCTCGATAACCGAAGGCGTGGTCAGTCTACCAGAAGGATGGGGGAAGGCCAATGGACATGCTGGACGTGCTGGAACGGAGAGTAGGGCTTCTGGACGAGCCCCGGGCAAGATCCGCGCTGCTCTGTCTGCTGCAGGATGCCCAGGCGCTGCGGCGGCATGTACGGAAGCATGGCACGGGACGGGGCGCACTCGGTCTGCTGGAGGAAGAGCTGTCCTCCCGGCCATCTCCGGAGACCGGCTCGAGCGGGCGGACTGAGACCGGCTCGAGCGGGCTCTTGGAGCTGGGAACCGCCGAAACAGCGGGAGCGGAGCGGTCGGCAGACCCGCTGCCCGGCCCGGTCGAGGAGGGGGGACTGCCCGACTGGCTGCGCAACCCGGAGCTGGCCGTGCGGCGGGTGGAGGAGGAGCTTCGTCTGCAGGAGGAGCATGGCGTGAAACTGCTGGTGCCTGGCGCTCCGGGATGGCCGGCCGCTCTGGACGGTTGCGTTCAGCCACCGGTCCTGCTGTATGTGCGTGGGGTCGTCGAGGTGCTGCACCAGCCGACGCTGCTGGCGCTGGTGGGAAGCCGGCACGGCGTTGGATATGGGGTTCGTGTGGCGACCTCGCTGGCATCGGCGTGGGCACGGATGGGAGGGGGGGTGGTGAGTGGCGGTGCCATCGGCGTGGATACGGCAGCGCACGAGGGATGCCTGGCGGGCGGAGGGGCCACGGTGGCGGTGATGGGAACCGGGCTTGGCGAGCTGCATCCGAGGCGCAACCTGCCCCTTTTCTGCGCGATTTCCGAGACCGGAGCGGTCGCAAGTGAGCTTCCCATGCGGTCCCGGGCCTTGCCGTTCAACTTCCCTCAGCGCAATCGTCTGATCGCTGCTCTGGCGAGGGCGGTGGTGGTGGTCCAGGCCCGCCGCGATAGCGGCGCTCTGCACACGGCGCGCTTTGCGTTGAAAACCGGGAGATTATTGTTTACAGTCCCCGCTCCGGTGGACGAGGAGTCCTGCCTTGGAGGTCTCGATTTGCTGGTCCAGGGAGTCCCCGCAATGACAGGCACAGAGCAATTGCAGGGGCTGTTTGCGCAGATGACCGGCCGCAGTCCTTCGTCCCCCTGCCTTCCCCTGGAAAAGAGGGGTCCCCGGACGGTCCGACTGTCCGATGTTCCTGCGGAGGAACGGGGGCTTCTCGAGCGGCTCTCCCAGGAGACATGCCATATTGATGATCTGGGGGCGGCAACGGGTCTTGAAGGTCGGGAGCTGGCGCTCCTGCTCCTGTCGCTGGAAATGCGGGGGTGGGTTGAAAAGGCCCCGGGGAATCGCTACATCAGTTTGGTACGGCTGGAGAGGTAGCCCATGTCCAAGTCACTGTTCATCGTGGAATCGCCGGCAAAAGCCAAGACTCTGTCCAGGTATCTCGGCCGCGACTTCGTGGTCAAGGCCACGGTCGGGCATATCAAGGATCTGCCCTCCAACAGCCTGGGCGTGAACGTTGCCCGGGACTTCTCTCCTTCCTACGGGATCATCCGGGGAAAGACCAAGGTGGTGCAGGCCATCCGGGAAGCCGCCGCAGGCGTGGAGGCCGTGTATCTGGCATCGGACCCTGACCGTGAGGGGGAGGCCATTGCCTGGCACGTTGCCGAGGAGATCTCCCGCGGCAAGTCGCAGGAAGGGCTGCCGAAGTTCTACCGGGTCCTCCTGCACGAAATCACCCGGACCGGATTGCGCAAGGCGCTGGATGGAGCGGGGGAGCTGGACAAGGACCGCTACGAGTCGCAGCTTGCCCGGCGCATCCTGGACCGCCTGGTGGGGTACGAGCTGTCTCCGCTGCTCTGGAAGAAGGTGACGGGAGGCCTCTCCGCCGGCCGCGTGCAATCGGTGGCGGTGGCGCTGATCGTGGACCGGGAGCGGGAGATCCTGGCCTTCGTGCCACAGGAGTACTGGGTCATCCGAGCCCGGCTCGAGGGGGACAACCCGCCTGACTTCGAGGCCCGCCTGGTGAAGATTGACGGGACCAAGGCCCAGGTGGGGGACGAGGCCACGGCCCGTCCGCTCATCGAGCGACTCAGGACCGCGGCCTGGCGAGTGTTGTCGGTGGAGCGCGAGGAGAAGCGGCGTTGGGCCCCGCCTCCGTTCATCACCTCGACGTTGCAGCAGGAGGCATTCCGGCTGTTCCGGTTCTCCACCAAGAAGACGATGTCGCTGGCCCAGCGCCTTTACGAAGGCGTGGAGATGGGGGAGATGGGAGCGCACGGTCTCATCACCTACATGCGTACCGACTCGACCCGGCTGGCCGACGAGGCCGTTTTCGGCGTGCGGAAGTTCATCGAGGAGCAGTTCGGAGCGAGCTACCTTCCCGATGCCCCCATCCGCTACAAGAACAAGAAGTCGGCTCAGGATGCCCACGAGGCAATCCGGCCGACGTCGCTCGATTTCCACCCCGACAAGGTGGCTTCGTTCCTCGACAAGGACGAGCTCAAGCTGTACCGCCTCATCTGGAACCGCTTCGTGGCCTGCCAGATGGCACCGGCCCGGTATGACGTGACGGTGGCCACGATCGCTGCCGACGAAAAGTGGATCTTTGAGGCCACGGGCAAGGTTCTGCTGTTCGACGGCTACCTCAAGCTCTACCTGGACGACGAGGCCCAGGAAGACGGGAACGACCGACTGCCTCCGCTGCGTCCCGAGGAGCTGCTCAAGCTGCTGTCGGTCGACGGGGAGCAGCAGTTCACCCAGCCTCCGCCTCGCTTCACCGAAGGCACGCTGGTCAAGGAGCTGGAGCGCAAGGGGATCGGACGGCCGTCGACCTATGCGACCATTCTGTCCACGATCCAGGACAAGAATTACGTGGAGCGGGACAAGGGCAAGTTCCGGCCGACCGACCTCGGGTTCGTGGTCACCGACCTGCTTCGGGAGAACTTCGCGGACATCATCGACGTCGGGTTCACGGCTCAGATGGAAGAGGAGCTGGACCGCATCGAGGAAGGAAACGCGCTGCGTCCCGATGTGCTCAGCACGTTCTGGGGCAAATTCAAGGTCGAGCTGGAGACGGCAAAGACGCAGATGAAGAGCGTCAAGCGTGAGCCGGAGAAGACCGACGTGGTCTGCCCCAAGTGTGCAAGCCCGATGGTGGTCCGGTTCGGCCGCAAGGGCTCGTTCCTCGCCTGCTCCGCCTTCCCGGAGTGCAAGACCACGCTGGCGTTCCAGCGGTCGGAGGATGGCCGTCTGCAGGTGATCCAGGAGAAGGTCGCGGACGAGAAGTGCGATCAGTGCGGTGCGCAGATGGTGCTTCGCGAGGGACGGTTCGGGCGCTTCTGGGCCTGCTCCAGCTACCCCAAGTGTCGCGGCACCCGTCCCTTCTCCACCGGCTTTGCCTGCCCCAGGGAAGGGTGCACGGGAACGCTCGTGGAGAAGAAGTCCAAGAAGAACTCGACCTACTATCGTTGCTCGCGAAGCCCCGAATGCGAGCACGTCTCGTTCGGACGCCCCAAGGCGGTTCCGTGCCCTTCGTGCAACCATGCCTACATGGAAGAGAAGGGGCGGGGCAAGGCGAGGTCGTTGCGCTGCCCCAAGTGCGGCCACTCCAGCGAAATCCAGGAAACCGGTGAAGCATAGCGGCGTGACCGTCGTCGGCGGGGGGCTTGCCGGTACCGAGGCGGCCCTGCTGCTGGCCCGGAACGGGGTCGACGTGACCCTCGTCGAAATGCGGCCGGAGCGCATGACTCCTGCGCATGCGACCGGCGATCTGGCCGAGCTCGTCTGTTCGAATTCCCTCCGTTCCGACGACACCAGCACGGCGGCGGGCCTCCTGAAAGAGGAGATGCGCCGGCTGGGCTCGGCCGTGCTGGCTGCAGCCGACGGGAACCGGGTTCCGGCCGGCACGGCGCTGGCGGTGGACCGGACCGCCTTTTCCCGGGCTCTGACCCGGGCCGTGGAGCAGAACCCTCACATCCGCGTCGAGCGCCGGGAGGTCACTCAGATTCCGGGGGAAATCTCCATCTTCGCCCCCGGTCCCCTGGTCTCGGATGCGCTGGCTGCGGCCGTTGCCGAGCTGGCCGGGCCTGAGCGCTTCTTCTTCTTCGATGCCATCGCACCCATCGTGTCCGCCGATTCGCTGGACATGGAGAGGCTGTTCCGAGGTTCCCGGTACGGCTCGGAGGAGGGGGGGGACTACCTCAACGCACCGATGGACCGGGAAACCTACGAGCGGTTCGTCAAGGAGTTGCTGGCCGCTGAGCAGTTCGTTCCGCACGGGTTCGAGGCGGGGCAGCCGCTCCCGCTCTTCCCCGGCTGCCAGCCCATCGAGGCCATCGCGATCACAGGGCTCCAGTCGCTGGCGCACGGTCCCATGCGGCCGACTGGATTTGCAGGCAACCCGCTGGGCGAGCGGCTCCATGCCCTGGTCCAGCTTCGGGCGGAAAACGAAACGGGAACGTCCTTCAACCTGGTCGGCTTCCAGACGAGGCTCAAGCAGGGGGAGCAGAAGCGGGTGTTCCGGATGATTCCGGGGCTCGAGCGGGCGGAGTTCCTCCGATTCGGCAGCCTCCACCGCAACAGCTACATCGATTCTCCCCGGGTCCTCAGTAAGGACCTGTCCTTCCGACGACGGCCCGACCTGTTTGCCGCGGGGCAGTTTGCCGGGGCCGAGGGGTACGTCGAGTCCACGGCGCTGGGACTTCTTGCCGGGCTGTTCGTGCTGGCCCGGCTGGAAGGGAGGGAGCCGCCGATCCCGCCGGACACTACGGCGCTGGGGGCGCTCTTGCGATACGTGACCACGTGCCCGACCTCCCCGCTGGAGCCGAGCAACATTCATTTCGGCCTCCTGCCGCCCGGCCGCGGCTCGGGCCGTCTCGGAAAACGACAGGCGGTGGTCAATCGGGCCCGAGACGCCTTCTCGGGCTGGCTTGCCGGGGTCTTTCGGAAATAGCATCCGCTTCCTCGATTTCATCGTTGACACAGGGGGGGAGAACGGGATAAACCGACCCGGAGTTTCCGATCTCTGTCACGGAAGGAGGAAGAATGAACAGGAAGGTGGGAATCGTGAGCATGGGGTACCACGGGTTTTCGCCCGTGACCCCGGATCTGAGCTTCCGCGAGCTGGTGTATGCGGCAGCCTCGAAGGCCTACGCCAAGGCCGGGATTGGCCCGGGGGACGTGGACATGTTCATCTGCGCTGCGGAGGACTTCTGCGAGGGGTACTCCATCAGCGATGAGTACTGCAACGATCAGCTCGGTGCCGTGCTCAAGCCGGTGCACACCGTGAGCGGGGAGTACCTGCAGGCGATCGCCAATGCGGCGATGATCATTCAGAGCGGGCTCGGGAAGATCGTGGTGGTGGAATCCCACAGCAAGGCCTCCAACATCAAGAACATGGAGGCGATCCACAGCTTCGGCCTCGACCCGGTGTTCAACCGGTCGCTGCGCGTGACCCCGCATTTTGCTGCCGGGCTGGAGATGTCCCGGTACATGACGGAGAGCAAGGCCACCGAAGAGCACTGCGCCCGGATCGTCGTGAAGAACCGGACCAACGCTCTCTCGAACCCGAACGCCGGGCACGGGGCAATCATCTCCGTGGCCGACGTGCTGGCCTCGGACCCGGTCGCATGGCCGGTGAGCCGTCTGTCCATCGCTCCCCGCAGCGACGGGTGCATCGTGACCGTGCTGGCCGAGGAGAGCGTGGCCCGCAGCCTGGCGTCCGAGCCGGTGTGGATCCTGGGGACGGGCTGGGCCACGGAATCGAGCACGCTGGAAAACCGGGCATGGGGCGAGCCCGTGTCGGTCGACATCGCGGCTCAGATGGCCTACAAGGAAGCCGGAATCACGGTACCGTCGCAGCAGATCGACCTGTTCGAGGTCGACGATACCTACTCGTTCAAGGAGCTGCAGGCACTCGAAGGGTTGCACGTCGTGGGCCGCGGCCAGGCAGCGCATGCCCTGGACGAGGGGCGGCTAGGGCCGGACGGGGATCTGCCGACCAATGTGTCGGGCGGCTCCCTCGGCGTGGGCCACCTCCTGGAGGCAACGGGCGGCCAGAAGCTGCTCGAGCTGTTCCTCCAGTTGACCTATCAGGCGGGCGAACGGCAGATTCCGGATGTGCAGGTCGGCCTGGCGCAGGCGTGGCGAGGTGTTCCCACGACCACGTCCGCAGTCATCATCGTCGGCAACGAGTAGAGGGAGGGAACGACATGTCATACCGAAAAGTCGCCTGCGTCGGAGCGGGCATTACCAAGTTCGTGCGGCGGGCCAAGGAAACCGGCCGTGAGCTCGCCTGGGAAGCGGCCAAGATGGCCCTCGACAATGCCGGCATGACCCTGGCCGACATCGACTGCGTGGTCATCGGCACGGCCCCCGACGCCTTCGACGGCGTGCACATGAAGGGGGAATACCTGGCCGACGGCTCCGGCGGATTCTGCAAGCCGGTCATGCGCCACTTCGTCGGCGGCGGAACCGGCGTGTTTGCGCCGATCCACGGCTGGCAGCACATCGCATCGGGCAAGTTCGAGACCTGCCTGGTCGTGACCGAAGAGAAGATGTCGAGCTGCTTCCCGGCCCCTGCCGGTGCCTTCATCACCATCTTCGACCACACGACCGAGCAGCCCCTCGGGCCGACCCTGATCTGGATCTTCGCCCTGGAGATGAACCGCTACATGCAGCGGTACGGCCTGACCGAGGCCGACATCGCCAAGGTGTCGGTGCAGAACAAGCTCAACGCCATCGACCACCCGGCAGCCCAGCTCGGGGCCAAGATTACGGTCAAGGACGTGCTCGAGTCGGAAGTGCTGGCGTGGCCGGTCAAGAGACTGGACATCAGCCCGGCCAGCGACGGTGCGGCGGCCATCGTCCTCACGTCGGAGCACAAGGCCCGGCGCATCACGGACAAGCCCGTGTGGGTCTCCGGCGTCGGCTGGGCGCTCGACACGGCCTACTGGGCCACCCGTGACCTCTACTACCCGCAGTACGTCGAGAAGGCGGCCCGCATGGCCTACGACATGGCCGGGATCCGGGAACCCAACAAGGAAATCCACATCGCGGAGCCGTACGATCCGTTCGATTACAAGATGCTCCACCACATGGAAGGGCTCCTGCTGTGCAAGCGGGGTGAGGCCGCCAAGCTCGTCGCAGACGGAGTGACCGCCCGCAACGGCCGGCTCCCCTGCTGCCCGTCGGGCGGAGCGCTCGGCGTCGGCAACCCGATTGCCGCCACGGGACTCATGAAGATCATCGAGCTGTTCCTCCAGCTCCGGGGCGAAGCCGGAAAGCGGCAGGTCCCCGGCGATCCCAGAATCGGCGTGGCCCAGGCATGGGGTGACCTCATGCAGGTGGGTACCGTCGTGGTCATGAGCAGGTAAGGAGGAGACCATGAGCAAGGAAATTCTGCCCGGAACCCCGCTCAGCAGCGAGGAATTCGAGAAGTCGATCACCATCGAGGAGCATCCCAACCTCGAGTACTCCTGGGATGACGGCATCGCCATCGGCCGCTACCTGAAGGAGCTCAAGGAAGGCCGGATCATCGCCCGGACCTGCTGCGGCTGCAACCGCACCATGCTCCCGCCCCGGATGTTCTGCGAGCTGTGCTACCGTCCGACCGACGAGTGGGCATTCGTCGAGGATACCGGCGTCGTCAACACCTTCTGTGTGACCCGGGTCAACTGGGATGCCAGCCGCCGCGGGCCGGATGAGCCGCCGCTGATCCCGGCCGTCGTCGAGATCGACGGAGCCAGCAAGGGGATGGGAATCCTCCACCTGCTCGGCGAGGTCGACCCCAAGAAGGTCAAGATCGGCATGCGGGTCAAGGCCGTGTGGAAGCCCAAGGCGCAGCGCGAGGGCAAGATCACCGACATCAAGTACTTCAAGCCGTACTAGGAAAGGGAGGGTCCCATGAGCTTTCTGGAGAAGCATCAGAGAAACGTGGATCTGACCGCGTTCGATGGGAAGATCCCGGTCCACTACAGGTACACGCTCGGTCTGGCCGGCGACAAGTTCTTCACCGCCATCAAGAAGGACGGCAAGTTCGTCGGTACGCACTGCGAGGAGTGCGACGTGATCTACTCGCCCCCCTCCGTCTACTGCGAGCGCTGCTTCGCTTCCCTCGAGGACAGCTGGGTTGAGCTGCCCTCCACGGGGACCGTCGTGGCGTTTACCGTGGTGACCGAGGACGACCAGGGCAAGGAGCTCGACTGCCCGCAGGTCATTGCAGCCATCCAGCTCGATGGTGCCGACAACACGTTCGTGCACCGGATCTGCGACTGCTGCATCGAGGATCTCGCCATCGGTGCCCATGTCCAGGCCGTGTTCAAGCCCAAGAAGGAGCGCAAGGGCACGCTGGACGACATCGAGTACTTCGAGATCGCGGCGGAGTAGGTTTCGTCCCATCCACCCCCGTCCGAGGTTGTCTCCATGCGTGTGGAACTGCGTAAGCGACTCAAGTTCGAGGCCGCACACCACCTCCCTCTGGCACCGGATGGGCATCGCTGCCGGAACATCCACGGACACTCGTATTCAGTTGAGATCGGTGTGGCCGGGGAAATCGATCCGTCCCGAGGCTGGTTCCTCGACTACGGCGACATCGCCCGGGCTTTCGAGCCGATCCGGCTGATGCTCGACCACAAGCACATCAATGACGTCCCGGGCCTGGAGTCGGGGACCGCGGAGGCCCTCTCCGTTTTCATCTTCGAGAAGCTCAAGGGGTTGGTCCCGGGGCTCTTCGAAGTGACGGTCCGTGAGACGGATACCTCGTCCTGCACTTACCGGGGCGAGTAGACGTTGGAAGTGGCCGCGACGAAACAGAGCATGGAGCATGGTCGAGGGGTCGAGGGTCGCCGGGACAACGAGCCAACCGGCGGTCGAGACCTCGGGTTGACCGGACTGGTCGGGCTGCTGCTGTTCCTCGGTGCGAGCCTGTTCTACTGGTTCCATACAGGACAGGAGACGTTCTGGCTCGACTCCGCCGAATTCGTCGCAGTGGCCTCATCGGCCGGGATCCCACACCCCCCAGGGACGCCTCTTTACATGGTCCTCACCTCGCTGGTGGCCCGTGCGCTGCCGGTCGGGAACGTGGCCTTGCGGGTCCACTTGCTGAATTGCCTGCTCGGCGGGCTGTGCGTGTGTCTGGTGTATGCGCTGGCGCTGAGGCTAGGCCCCCGGGGCGGGGCTGGGAGTTCGGGGGGCTTGCCCTACGCAGCCCACGATGCTCGCATCGGCACATACAGCTCGGGGAGGCGAAGCAGGGCGGGGCTCGCGGGGATTCTGGCCTGCGCAGCAATCGCGGCGGCGTTCGCCCTGTCTCCCGCCATCTGGTTTCAATCGGTGCGGGCCGAGGTGTACTCGCTCAACACGGCCCTCACGACGGGCATGGTGCTGCTGGCGCTCTCCGTCGGTGAACGGGCGGAGCAGAGCCGGTCGCCCCGGGGACCGCTCCTGATGCTGGCCCTCGTGGGAGGGTTGGGCCTGGCCAACCATCACTTCCTCACGGCTCTGACCGGAGCCTGTTGCCTCGCCTATCTGCTGTTGAAGCGCTCCACGCGGATGGAGCTGCTCCGGGTGCTGCCGCTGGCTACGTCGCTGGGGCTTGCCGGCTTTGCCACCTACCTGTACCTTCCGCTGCGGTCGATGGACGGTTGGAAGATGTGGGGAGACCCGACCACGCTGGCCGGATTCAAGTCCCTGCTGTCTGCCGAGGCCTTCCACATCAGCGTCACGGAAATGCCCCGGGCCCCGTTCCTGGTCGCCTGGTTCATGATCCTCGAGAAGTGGATCGACCTGCTGGGTCTTCCGCTGTTCCTTGCCGGAATGGCCGGGCTGTGCATGCTGCTCCTGAAGCGACGGGCCGAGGGTTTCCTCATGGCCCTGCTCCTGTTTGCCGGGGGGGCCTCCAAGGCCATCATGTACCTCGACCTGGACAACCCGGACGATCACGCCTACTTCCTGGTGGGGCTCACCGCGTTGGCGGCGGCAGCAGCGGGAATCCTCTCGATAGTCGATGGTCGCCTGGGCTTCCCTCGGGGCAGGCGTTGGTCGATGGTTTCCGGCGAAGCGGCCGATGCGGGTGAGAATGTCGGGGGAAACGGAAGGAGCGGCGCCGGCGCATCGGCCGAGGCAGGGCGGGAGACCGGAGAGCGCAGACGGAGGCTCGGAGGGCCGCTGGCCGTTGCAGTGGGTTTTGGGGTTCCCCTCGTCATCCTGCTGGCCGGCCTGGGGTCCGCAGCGCTCCTCTACTCCGAGGGGCGGGCGAACAGTGACCTGTCCAGATTCACGGGCCCCGACTACCTCAACCGGCATTTCCAGGGGCGGGTGCCACCGGATGCCCTGCTCATGCCCAGCTACTACCCGGTCTACTTCAACCACCTGTACTTCCGGGAGGTGGAGAAGCGACGCCCGGACCTCCTGTTCGCCCACCAGTCGCTCTATTCCAGATTCCAGGGGGGAACCCCCTATTGCCGGGATCTCGCCACCCAGGAGCCCGACCTGGCTCCGCTCGCAGGCGAGTACCTGGCAACAGGAGGCTTCCCCCTGTCGTCGCTCCGGCAGCTGGCCTCGGTCCGGGAAGTGCTGCTCGAAAACGACACCATGCGGGTGACCGTCGACGACGACAGCCTCCAACCGTTCTCCCTTGGCGATTCCGGCCTCCCCGTCGATGCCCGGGAGCTCACCCTGGAAGGGCCCGGAGTGCTGCTGTCGCCGGCTGCCGGCCAGGAGGCCCGGGAAACCGCCAACCAGCGGAACTTCTGGACCGGGTTCTACCGGGACCTCGAGAGCTCCGGCAACCTGCACCCCGAGCTGGCCAAGTTGCTCGTCTGGTTCCACTATCGCAACGCCCTCCTGTTCCTCAACAAGCGGGTCTGGAGAAACGCTCTGCTCGAGGTCCGGATGGCCCGGCGCCTGAAGCCGGACGAGCAGCGCCTGCTCGACCTGGAGATGCTGCTGGAGGACAGACTGTAGCGTTTCTCGCCATCCCCGGGCGCCAATGTCGTGGAATCAGGCCCAAATACCCACTGCCGACGGCCTTTTTCAGGCTGGCACGCCGATTGCATATGCTCCCATCGGGTTGACAATTGACCGGCGCTTCGGAGGCTCCCCTCCTTCCGGCTGACGAAGCGACTTCCTCCTTCCTTGGTGATTGCGGCCTGCAGCGAGGGCCGGGGTTCTCCCCCCGGCCCTTTCTTTTTGCGGGCAGGACCTGACGAATCGGTAGTACCGGTGCGCAACGGCTCGGGAAGAGGGGAAAACGTTGCCTGGCGGTGTTGGGCTCCTACCACACGGTGGTTTCGACCGAGGCCAGCGGCACGTTGCCGGTGCCGACGCCGCCGACGATCAGGATGTGGGCCGCACCGACCGTGCTACCCATGAGGTAGCGGTCCTGCTTGAGCTGGATGCCGGCGTTCCAGCCGCCAAGCGCGGGCAGGGCGCCACAGGACGTGCCGATGCCGCAGAGCTGTGCAGACTTGCCGCTGACCGACGGCTTGGCATTCTGACCGCCAAACGCCCACAGCTGGTTGGCCGCGGCAGCAAACCCGCAGCCGACGAATGCCGGGGCCAGCGAATCGGAGGGAGTCCATGCGGACAGGAGCCCGCCGGCCTGCACCTTGGCCCCATCGACATTGCTGACGGGGACCAGGCCGGCCCCCATGCCGGAACCGGCCATGAGCCAGACCTCGTTGGCGGCCACGTGCGACGTGACGGAGCCATCGACCACGTAGAGGGCGTGCTGCCACCGCCCGACCCCGAGCGGATTGGCCACGACCTCGGTCCAGGCAGCCCCCGTGACGGGCCGTCCGGTTGCCGTGGAAATGGGGAGGTACTCGTACGTCTTCAGGGGGATGGCGTCGTCGCCTCGACCTCCAACCACGTACAGGTAGCCGGTGTTGGCATCGACCGGATCATTGACGTAGGCCATTCCAGCTCCTTCCCGGGCCTTGTTCAGTGGGGGAAGCTGGTGCCAGGTACCGAGATCGCCGATGGTGTGGGGTGCCGCACCGGCCTGAGCGGTCGCACCCGTATCGGTCCAGTTGGTGGCTGCCGCTTCGGCAATGGCGACGAGCAGCTCGGAGCCCGCCGCAAGCCCGGGAGACGGGCTGCGATAGACGCGATAGGCAACGGCACCGGAAACCGGCTTCCAGTAGATGGTCGGAACGAGCGGAGCAGGAAGCCCGGCCGGGACCAGGACCGGCAGCGGGTCGCTGGGGAGCGACTCGCCCCCCGGGTTGTCGAGGTCGTTGGCGGAGAGAACGGCGGACACCCGGTAGAACCAGACTCCGGGGTTCAGGCCGGTCTCGCCCAGGTCGACTGTGAGGTCGTCCAGCACCGGCGAGTCGTCCGGAGACAGCACCTTGGCCCGCAGCACCGAGGCAAGCGGGGACTGCCCGTTGTTTCCGCCGGCCACGTAGAGGAACTGTCCCAAGCGGACTGCGGCTGCAAGCGTACGGGGCTGCGGCAGCCCGCCGGGGATCGCCCGCCAGGTCCCGAGCACGCCGTAAGGATCAAGTGGCACGGCCTCGATGGACGCCAGGGCCCCGGCAGCGGTCCCATCGTCTCCGCCAATGGCGTACAGGAACTGGGCGCTGGCCGTGGCCCGGACGGTGGTCACCGCCGGAGCCCGCCTCGGGGTCAGCATGGAGCTGACGAACACCATGGGCTCCAGGTTCTCCGAGGGGTTGGTCAGCCCCACGGCCGAGTAATCCCAGTAGGCACCATCCGCGTTCGTGACCCGGACCAGGCAGACGGTTCCTGCGGCCAGCCCCTTGGTCGGCAGCGTTGCGGAAATGGAATTCGACTTCCACGACTTGATGACGCCGAGCAGCGAGACGGGGGCCCCCGCCGGAGGCTTGCACTTCAGCGAGAGTGCGGGCCCGTAGAAGTTCTTGCCCAGGATGGTGACATCCGGGACGACGTTGCTGGGGACCGACCCGGGGGATACCGACGTGATGACCGGAGGTTCCGCATCGGTCACCCGGAACGCGTTGTCGAGCAGCCCGACCCCGCCGTCCGGGTTGACCACGACGAGGTCGTAGAATCCGATCTTGAAGGCCTTGGGGACGACGGCGGTTACGCGGGTCTCGTCCACGTACCCGATGGCCTCGAGCCCGGCAGCCAGGTCGCCGGGGCCCGGCTCGGCCGGCGTCAGGTAGGCGCGGGGCAGGCTCTTGAAGCCGCTCTTGTTCTGGGCCGGGATGGGCTGCGCATAGAGGCTCACGTCCGTCGTCGCCCCCTTCCAGCCGAACGACGGGTCGACCGCGGTGAGGTTCACGCTCACGGTATCGGTGACGGTGAGCGCTTTCTCGAGGATGGCACCGCACCCCTCGGCAACCTCGAGCTGGATGTCGTAGAGCCCGGGGGTCAGGCCTGCGGGAACGACGGCCCGGACACGGCGCGGGCTGTCGATGGAGAAGGTGTACTCAAGTGCAGCAAACGGCTCCTGCGTGCCGGTCGGGCGGACTCCGAAGAAGGTGACGCCGCCGCCCTGGATGTCGGTTACGAAGGCCGTCACCTGGATGCTGATCCCGTTGTACGTGACGGGCGGGTCGATGAAATACAGGCTCGGCTTGGGAATGATGGTGACGGCATCGGTCACCGTCTGCACGCAGATCCCGCCGTTGGACACGGTCAGCGCGTACGTGCCAGGCTTGAGGTCCTTGTAGAACGCTTCCACCTTGGTGGACGACACCACGGTGACGCTGTCGGCCGAGGTCTCCCCGAGGTAGACCAGGGTTCCCTCGTTGAAGCCGGTGCCAGTGACCGTGATGGTCTGGTCACCGACGCAGGTTTCCACCGGAAGCACCGTGGCCACGGTCACGGGCGTGCAGGTGCACGAGTTGGTGGCCGGAATGCAGAGCTTGGACTGCCCCACGGTATTGCACTTGAAGCTGGGCGAGCAATCCGCGTCCTCGGTGCACAGCTTCATGCAGTACTTGCCGTCGTTGAGCTGAGTGCACTCGGCTCCCCCTCCCACGCAATCCGTGTTCACCGCGCAGGGGGAACAGATGCTGCCCACGTTGTTCACGCACTGGTACTTGTTGATCTTGAAGTAGCCCGGGGCACACGATGCGACGACGCACTCGGGGACGGGGGCCGTCTCGTCGCACTTGGCCGTGGCGTTCGGGAAGCCCGAAGCACATGAGACGTTGCACTTGCCGCAGTGGTCGAACAGCGTGTACTTGCCGTCCTTGGTGTAGTCCTCGTCGACCTGCCCGTCGCAGTCGTTGTCCTTCGCGTCGCAGGTCTCCAGTTCCGCATTCGGGGCCTGGCAGAGCCACCCCAGCGCACCCGCGCACGAAGCGCTTCCTGAGCAGGTTCCGAATTCGTTGGCCTTCTCGCAGGGCTGGGTTGCCGGCAGGCCGTTGTCAATCTGGCCGTTGCAGTCGTCGTCCACGCCGTTGCACGTCTCCGCTGCCGGCACCAGGGCTGTACAATCGGACCAACCGGCGACCGCATTGCAGGTCTGGAATCCGGAGCAGGTGCCGATGTCGTTCGTCACGGTGCAGTAGCGCTTGCTCCCGGACGTGGCGGAGCTGCACTCGCAGCTTCCGGTCACGGGCTGGCAGATGAGCCCGCCCCCGGGGTATTCGAGGCACTCGTTTTCGCCGGAACAATCGTCGCCGGTAGAGCATTCGACCGAGCAGCGGGCCTTGCCGTCGATGATGACACAGAGACCGCCGAGGCAGTCGGTATCGGTCACACAGGGCTCGCAGGTGGTATCCGGCTTGGGCTCGCACAGGAAGGGGTTGGCCTCGTAGAAGCCGGCATCGCACTGGTCCACCACGCACTTGGGGACGGGGTATGTGGCATCGCACTTGGCCGTGGCATTGGCGATGGTCCCGGTGCAGTCGGTCTTGCAGTTTCCGCAGGCCTGGGTGAGCGCGTACTTGCCGTCGATGACGAACCCCTCGTCCGCGACTCCGTCGCAGTTGTCATCCAGGTAGTTGCAGGTGTCCTCGGCCGGGACATCAGCCGAGCAGACGAGGCCGAGCTTGCCCTGGCAGGTGGACCAGCCGGTGCAGACTCCCCACTCGTTGGACTGCTCACACGGGGCCGACATCTCGAACCCTTCGTCTACGCTCCCGTCACAGTCGTCGTCGAGACCGTTGCAGATCTCCTCGGACGGCGGCTGGGCCGTGCAGACCGACCATCCGGCGACTGGATCGCACGTCTGGATCCCGGCGCACGTGCCGAGACCGTTGGATGCCGAGCAGGCCCGTTTGGAGCCGGCCGAAGCCGAGCTGCACTCGCAGCTTCCGGACTGGGGCTGGCAGATGAGCCCCTTGCCCGGGTAGTCGAGGCAGACCTTCTCGGGTGCGCAGTCAAGATCGGTGGAGCAGGGAATTGCGCACCGGAGCTTGTCGTCGAAGGTTACGCACATCCCGCCAAGGCACTGGGAGTCGTTCTTGCAGGGCTCGCAGGTCGTATCGGGCTTGGGAAGGCACTCGCCAGGACCGGCCTGGTAATAGCCGGGGTCGCACAGCACGACCACGCACTTGGGGACGAGGAACGTCCCGTCGCAGGCCACGGTGGCATTGGGGATTGCAGCCGAGCAGTCGTTCCCGCAGGCCCCGCAGTTCTCGGTCCCGACGTACTTGCCGTCCGTCTGGAACCCCTCGTCCTTGGCCCCGTCGCAGTTGTCGTCCTGTCCGTTGCAGAGATCCTGGGCGGGAACCAGCGCGTCGCACACCCACCCCTTGGCCCCCTGGCACGTGGACGATCCGGTGCAGGTACCCCACTCGTTGTCGTTCTGACAGGGCTCGGCAGCACCGAAGCCGTCATCGGCCAACCCATCGCAGTCGTTGTCCTGGCCGTCGCAGACCTCGACTGCCGGAGTGGGGGCATTGCAATCGGACCATCCGGTTCCCGACTCGCAGGTCTCGAACCCGAAGCAGGTTCCGATGTCGTTGGTGACCGAGCAGCCCTTCTTGGTACCTGCGCTCTTCTCGGAGCAGACGCAACTCCCGGTATCGGGAACGCAGATGCTCCCGAACGTTCCCAGCTCCGTGCACTGGTGACCGTCGGCGCACTGGCCCTCCTGGCAAGGCTCGAGGCAGTACATGCCCTCTTCCAGGGGGACGCACTTGAGAGCGAAGCAGTCGGAGTCGTTGACGCAGGGCTTGCAGCCCACGGCCTGGGCGGGAATGCAGAGGTAGTCGTTGAGCTTGAAGTACCCGTCGTTGCAGGCCTGGACCCGGCACTCGGGCACGGCCAGCGTGGGGTCGCAGAATGCTGTGGCGTTGGGGAACGCCCCCTCGCACTCCTTGTTGCACCCGCCGCAGTGGTGAATGGAGGTGAACTTGCCGTCTTCGAGGTAGTCCTCGTCGATGCTGCCGTCACAGTCGTTGTCCACGTAGTCGCAGGTCTCACTGGAAGGCTTTGGCGCGTCACAGACCCAGCCCGGGGCACCGGCACAGTACTGCGTCCCCTTACACGTGCCGATGCCGGGAGTGCTCTTTTCGCACTCGGACCCACCGCCGAGCCCGTCGTCCGGAATGCCGTTGCAGTCGTTGTCCAGGCCATCGCATACCTCTGCGGAGGGAGCGGTGGCGGAGCATGCGGACCAGCCGACCAGGGGATCGCAGATCTGCTTTCCTACACAGGTGCCCAGCTCTCCGGTTGCGAAGCAGGGCTTGCTGGTCCCGGCCAGCTCGGCAAAGCAGTCACAGGCCCCGGATGCGGGGAGGCACCACTTGCCCTGCTCGCCTTCCACCGAGGAACATGCAAAGCTCTCCGGACACGCTTCGACGTCACAGCTCTGTGAGCAGTAGCCGCCGCCCAGAACCTGGAGACAGGATCCGCCGGCACACTCGAGGTCCGCGGTGCACGGCTTGCAGAGGAGCTGCCCCTCGGGAAGGCACTGGTAGTCGTTCCACTTGAAGTAGCCCTCGTCACATTCCCCGACGACGCACTGGGGAAGCGGCCCTTCCGCACTGCAGCTCTCCACCGCATTTGGAATCGTCCCCACGCAATCATGATTGCAGGTACCGCAGTGGTTCAGCCCGACGTACTTCCCCTCGGTCTTGAAATCCTCGTCCGGATCACCGTCGCAGTCATTGTCCTGGAAGTCGCAGACCTCGGGCTCGGCAAGCGGCGCTTCGCATTGCCATCCGAGAGCACCGGCGCACACGCCCACCTCAGTGCAGGCGCCCGAGCCACAAGTCGGGGGCTCGCCCAGGTTGTCGTCCAGCTTCCCGTCGCAGTCGTTGTCCACACCGTCGCAGACCTCTTGCGCCGGCTCCCCTGCGGTGCAGTCCGCAAAGCCCACCTTGGGGTCACAGGTCTCAACTCCCTCGCACACGCCGAACTCGTTGGACTGCTCGCAGTAGCGAAGCTCCCCCTCGGTCTCGGGGGTACAGCCGCAACTTCCCGAGGCCGGCATGCAGAGCGGCTCCGGACCGTCCTCGTTGCACACGTAGTAGTTCGGGCAGGGTTTGGCGTTTCCACAGCGAGAGGTGCAGTACTTGGCATCGCCTATCGTCGTGCAGACACCGTCATCGCATTGGACGTCGGTCTCGCACGCTTTGCAGAGCGGGACCGACTTGGGAATGCAGAGGAACACCACATCGGGACCGAATCCCTTCATCCCCTTGCACTCGTAGGCCGGGTCCGGACACTCCTCGACACACTCCTGGGTGCAGAGAAAGCCGAAATCGCTGTCCACGCAGAAGCCTCCTTGGCACTGCGTGTTGGTGCTGCACGGACAGCCAAAGGCAAACGGCTCGGACTGGCAGCTGGCACCAGCTTCGCCAAGCTCTGAGACCCGAGACTCCTGCAGCTGGTCTCCCCATTCTGAGCCCCCGCCTTCCCCCCGGAGGCCCTCGTCCGCCCCCGCGATGTCCGGGGCGTCCGCTCCGATGAACGGCTTCTTCTTTCCGGAGCCTCCACAGGAGAGGGCAAGCGACAACGTGACGGCCATGGCGATCGACAGGACGGACTCGAATCTTCTCATCGGGGCCTCCTCCAGCAAACACCACGGAGAAGCCCTGGCGTTGCTGCCATGGATAGATTAGTAGTTATCCATATGCCATGGCAAGCCGTATCTGCTCTGCCACGGCGATTTCGCACACCGAGGTGGCGCAGGACTCCGAATCGCGTGCGCATTCGCTCGCCCCCGCATTCCGCCGGGGTCCGATGCCACGCACCGGAATTCGCTCACCAGCTGTTCCGCCCGGAAACCGGGTGATGCTGAGACAATCTGGCACAGTACCCTGGAATGCGTCTGATTCAGATGGCCCCGTGCACGCGGGCATGCACGAACTGGTCGAGAACGGGGTCATTCGCCTCGAAGAACCCCTGCATCCCGCCCTGGTAGCGGACCTGCCGGTCGAACAGGAACACGACCTCGTCGGCCAGTCGCCGGATGCTCTGCAGATCATGGGAGATGACGAGCAGCGTGACCCCCTGCTCCTTGAGCTGACGGACATGCGCATCGATCTCGAAGGCTGCGTAGGGGTCGAGCCCTGTGGTCGGCTCGTCCAGGATGAGGGTCTCCGGCTCGAGGGCAAGGGCCCGGGCCAATGAAACGAGCTTCTGCTCGCCGGAGGGCAGCTCGGGGGGGCGGGCGTCGGCCAGCCTCGAGAGGCCCATCCTTTCCAACTGGGCTCGAGCCAGCGATTCAGCGACTCGAGCCTTGACTCCCTTGTGGTACTTGACGACCAGTGCCACATTCTCGGCCACGCTCATGGAATCGAAGAGGGTCGGATGCTGGAAGACGTAGACGCATTTGCGGCGAAGGACGAGGAGGGCCTGCTCGTCGAGCTGGTCGACCCGAAGGTCTCGGTACCAGACCTCACCGGCATCGGGTCTCAGCAGGCCGACGAGGTGGCGGACGAGGACCGACTTGCCAGTGCCGGACGGGCCGGCGACGAAGGTGCAGCGGCCTGCAGGGAGCTCGAGGGTGACGGCGGCAAGCACCGTGTGGCTGCCGAACGACTTATCCACGCCGATCAGTCGGGCAACCGGGGTCGGTTCGCTCATGGCCGCACCTCGCCGTCTCGACCGGCCGGGTTCACTGGAGCACCTCGCCGATGTAGGTGATGAGGGCGTCTTCCACGATGACGAGGAATGAGGAGAGGACCACGGCCCGGGTCGTAGCCTTGCCGACTCCCTCGGATCCCCCGGACGCCTGGAATCCGCACGCGCAGCTGACGAGCGGGACGGTGAAGCCGAAGACGAGAGCCTTCGAGATCCCCATGATCAGATCGCCGGTCACGACGAAGCGCAGCGACATGAACGTGTCGGGCAGGATGGAGAACCCGAACCAGGCAACGGCCATGCCCGAGAAGAACGCGATGGTCGTCCCCAGGGCAGCAAGCCCGAGCGATGCAATCGAGGAGGCAAACAGGCGAGGCAGGACGAGGAGCTCGACCGGGTCGACCGAGCAAAGCTTCATGGCATCGATCTGGTCGGAGACCTGCATGGAGCCGATCTCGGCCGCCATGCCCGTGCCGACCCGGGTGGCCAGCAGCAGGCCGGCCATGATCGGACCCATCTCACGAGTCAGCCCCTGGAGCGTGGCCGCCCCCAGAGTGGAGTACTCGGGCAGCACCGCCTCCATGGTGGAGGCCAGTTCGTACACGCCGATCATGCCGATGAACGCCATCGTGATTCCGACGAACAGGATGGAGCGGTTGCCGGTCTCGTAGACCTGGCGCACCATCTCCCGTCCACCCAACCGGAGGCGCAGCAGCGCCCACAGGCTGAGCGAAAGCATCTGTCCGACGGTGATCCACAGCGCCATGCGTCCCCTCTAAATCTGGAACCACACCCACGTAATCACATAGTCGGCGATGAAGATCCCCAGTGCCGTGGTGACCACGCAGCCGTTCACGGCCCGGCCGACTCCCTGAGCACCTCCGGACACGGTCAGCCCGTAGTTGCTGCTGACCGTGGAGATCACGCCTCCAAACGCTGCCGCCTTGACCAACCCCACGATGAAGTCGTCGAGCAGCTCGACTTCCATGAGCCCTGCGACGAAAGTCCTCCAGTCGATGTCGAGGAGCCAATGGCAGGCCATGGCACCGCCGACCAGCCCGCACAGGTCGCCGACGACGGTAAGAAGCACGAGCGACGTCACGATGGCGACGAATCGGGGAGCCACCAGAAATCGAATCGGGTCGATGGCCAGCGCCCGCAGCGCTTCGACCTGCTCCGAGACGACCATGTTGCCGAGCTCGGCCGCCGCGTTGGCCCCGACGCGGCCGGAGAACATGAGGCCGATGAGTGAGGGCCCCAGCTCGGACAGCACGGCCAGACCGGCCCCGGCTCCGACGAACCCCGTGGCCCCGGTCTTGCGGACGTAGGTCATGCTCTGGAGCACCATGATGACGCCCACGAGCAGGGCCGTGAGGATGACGATGGGCAGCGAGCGGACCCCGATGCGGTGAAGCTGGCGGAACAGCTCCTCCCGGTCATAACGCGGGGGGAAGAGCGAGCGGAGGGTCCGGTAAAACATGACGTTGAGCGAGCCGACCCGGGCCAGCGAGTCGAGAAAGTCCCTCCCGAACGAGGCAAGCAGCATCTTCATGATGCCCCCCGCCCGCCCGGTGCTTCGTCCAGCTCGGGGTCGGCCTCCCCGGACAGGGCCGCGGCAACGAATCGCCGGACCTCGTCCGGAGCGGTGCTCATGAGATCATGGGTGGGACCGTCGTACGCAATCCTCCCCTTGAAGACGGCTACCACCCGGGACGTGATGGGAAGCAGCCTCTCGAGGTCGTGGGTGGCCACGACGACGAGGCTCTCGGCACTCCGGGCGTAGTCCTTGAGCAGCGCCATGATCTTGGCGGAATTCACCGGATCCAGCCCCGCAACGGGGTCGTCGAACACGGCGAACGAGGGCGCAGCAGCCATGACCCGGGCAATTGCCACCCGGCGTCGCATGCCGCCCGAGAGCTCGGCCGGAAGCTTCTCCTCGGTGCCGGCCAGGCCGACGCGCTCGAGTGCCTTCCGAACCGGGCCGTCGGCATCCGCCCTCGTCATGCCGCGGGCATGGAGGAGAGGGAAGGCCACGTTGTTCCAGACGTCGAGATAGTCGAACAGGGCGAAGTTCTGGAACTGGAGCCCGATCCGGCTCCGGCACTCGCGGAGGTGTCGGCGGCGAAGCAGCGACACGGGCTTGTCGAACAGGCGCAGCTCAGCCCGGGACGGCCAGGTGAGCGTCACGAGGCAGCGGATGAGCTGGGTCTTTCCCGACCCACCGGGCCCGATGAGGCCGACCACCTCTCCGGCATGGAGGTCCAGGGAGACGTCGTCGAGAATCCGACGGCCCCCGATGCGGTGTGTAAGCCCCCGAACCTGGACGACAGGGCGTTTGGGGTCGATGGTCTGTCCGGTGCTCAAGGGGCTGCCTCGCAGGGTCACAGCTCGATGATCTCTTCGAACCGGCCGAAGACCTTCTCCATGGCAGCCGAGATCTCGCCCAGGGTGGCCATGCGGCGAACGGCATCGAGGATGTGCGGAACGAGGTTGTCCGTCCCCGCCGCAACGGCCGTGATGCGCTCGAGGGCGGCCGCTACGTCGGCCTGGCTGCGCTCGCTGCGCACCGAGGCCAGGCGGGCCCGCTGGGTTTCCTCGGCAGCGGCAGTGACCTTGAGGAGCTGCTTGCGCGGCGGCTCCTCCTTCTGGAACTGGTTCACTCCGACGACGACGGTATCCTTTGTCTCCACCGACCGCTGGTAGCGGTACGAGGTATCCGAGATCTGCTTCTTCACGAACCCGGACTCGATGGCCCGCAGCATGCCCCCCATGTCGTCGATGCGCTGGATGAGGGCCTGAGCCTTGGCCTCGATCCGGTCGGTCAGCGCTTCCACGGCGAAGCTGCCGCCGAGGGGGTCGACGAAGTCGGCCACGCCGCTCTCGTACCCGATGATCTGCTGGGTGCGGAGCGCAACCGTGACGGCCTCCTCGGTGGGGAGGGACAGGGCCTCGTCAAACGAGTTCGTGTGCAGCGACTGGGTGCCGCCGAGCACTGCAGCAAGGGCCTGCAGCGTGACCCGGACGACGTTGTTGAGGGGCTGCTGTGCGGTCAGCGTGCAGCCGGCAGTCTGAGTGTGGAAGCGCAGCGGCCAGCTCTTGGGATTCTTGGCCTTGAACCGCTCCTTCATGATGCGGGCCCAGATGCGCCGGGCCGCTCGGAACTTGGCGACCTCCTCGATGAAGTTGTTGCTGACGCTGAAGAAGAAGGCCAGGCGCCCGGCGAATTCGTCGACGTCGAGCCCCTTGCGGATGGCTGCATCCACGTAGGCGATACCGTCAGCCAGGGTGAACGCGACCTCCTGGACGGCATCGGCTCCCGCCTCCCGAATGTGATAGCCGGAGATGGAGATGGTGTTCCATTTCGGGACCTCCCGGGAGCAGAATTCGAAGATGTCGGTGATGATCCGCAGGGACGGGCCGGGGGGATAGATGTAGGTCCCGCGGGCCACGTATTCCTTGAGCACGTCGTTCTGGATCGTACCGTTGAGCTGGGCACGGGCCACGCCGTTCTCCTCGGCCACTGCGATGTACATGGACAGGAGGGCAGCGGCCGTGGAGTTGATGGTCATCGACGTGGAGACCTTGTCGAGCGGGATCTGGCCGAAGAGGATGCGCATGTCGGCCAGCGAGTCGATGGCGACGCCGACCTTCCCGACCTCACCTCGGGCGAGGGGATGGTCGGAGTCGTAGCCCATCTGTGTGGGCAGGTCGAATGCGACGGAGAGGCCGGTCTGACCCTGTCCGAGCAGATAGCGATAGCGGGCGTTGGATTCTTCCGCCGTGCCGAAGCCCGCATACTGGCGCATGGTCCAGTGGCGACCGCGGAACATGTTGGGCTGCACCCCCCGGGTGAACGGGTATCGGCCCGGAAATCCGAGCTTGCCGGCGTAGTCGAGCTCGCCCTCCGGGACGTAGAGGGGCTGGAGCTCCTCACCGTCGGAGGCAACATAAGACTTGCGCCGCGGAGCGACCTTGGCCTCCCCGGGCCTCAGCGTCTTCTCGAGCCATTCCTGGTACTGCTCCTGAACCGTCGGTCGCTTCTCATCCATTGCCTCTTCTCCTTTCGGCTACTCGTTCAGCACGGTGCAATTCCGTCCCTGCGCCTTGGCCCGGTAGAGCGCGGCATCGGCCCGCTGGATGAGCTCGACAGGGTCTCGCAGGTCGGGGTCGAGCCCGGCAACTCCAATGCTCACGGTGAGCGCACCGCCGGGCTGGGTTTCCTCGTTGGGGAACGGCCGGTCCTCGAGCTTCTGGCGGAGGAACTCGGCCACGTTGTAAGCCTCCCGGACGTCGGTATCGGGAAAGAGGATGGCGAATTCCTCCCCGCCGTAACGGCACGGGATGTCCGTGGAGCGGACACGTTCACGCATGGTTTCGGCAACGCCCTTGAGAACCTCGTCTCCGGCCGGATGGCCATGCGTGTCGTTGTATAGCTTGAAGTGATCGACATCGAGCATGGCAAGTGCGATGGGACGACCGCCGCGGCGTGCCAGGGCGAAGTAGTACTGGAGCGTTTCCTTCAGGTAGCGCCGGTTGAACAGCCCGGTCAGGGCATCGGTCCGGGCGAGCTCCTCCAGCTTCTCGTTGGCCTCGGTGAGCTGCTCTGCGGTGCGCCGGAGAGTGGTGTTCGACGCCTCGAGCTCTGAAGTACGCTCGTCGACCAGGTGCTCCAGGTGGTGGGTGTGCTGCTCGAGCTGCGAGGCCATCCGGTCGAACGTGCTTCCAAGCCGGGCCACCTCGCTGCTACCGGTCAGCCCGGTGCGTGCGGAAAGATCCCCCTGGCCGAGGTCGTGGGCGGCCCGGGTGAGCTCGGCCATGGGGCGGAGAATCATCCGCTCGACCATGAAGAACAGGAGCAGCGCCGTGATGAAGGCGAACAGGACGAGCAGACGGACGTTCGTCCGGATGGTGGCCTCCATCTCGGCATCGGCCCGCTGCATGCCGAGGCGGGCCAGGATGGTACCCCAGCGGATCCCGGGCAGATCCTTCACCCGGGTCACGAGGGGCAGAGAAACCAGCATGGCCCGCCCTCCATCCTCGTGCACCACCCGCACGAGTCCGTCCGGCGATTCCGAAGCCTTCAGGGAGAAGTCGTCCTTGGCCAGACGGCCGTACATGGTTTCGTCGGTATGACCCACGATGCGGTTGCGGGTGTCCAGCACGGACAGCCATTCCACGTCCGCAGTCCGCCCCATGCTGAGCTGGAATTCCTCGACCGTGAGGTCCAGGTCCTCGATCCGGTTGGATGCCAGTGCGTTGAGGCAGGGGACGGCCATGGCGGCCAGCACGAGCCCGGCCTTGTTTTCGAGCTCCTGCTCGAACGTCTCCCGCTGCTGGACGGTCATGTAGTAGCCGACGATGACCACGGCCAGGGTCACCATGCCGACGCCGGTCCCGAGAAGACGCAGGCGGACGCTCATGGTGCGCTCCTTTCACGAACCCTGCGCAAGCGGTCCCGAACCGGCTCGTACACGCTGTCGTCGGACATCACCCAGCCCCCGAGCTCGATGACTCCGGCCAGGATTTCCCGCCCCTCCCGGGTCGCCCCGGTGAGCCCGAGCAGTGCCCCCTGAACCCGCGCCGCAGTCTCCGGCTCGAGGCCTTCCCGGGCAACCACGGCATCGAACGGAACTCGGCCGGCCACCGCAATCACCCGCAGGTTGCCGACGTCGAGCCCTGCAGAGCGGGCCGGCTCCAGCACACGCGCAAACGTCGCCACCGCGTCCACCCGGTGGTCCAGGAGCATCTTGAGCGCATCCAGATGGTCCTTGGCATACTTCACTTCGCTGAAGAAGCGCCCCGGCTCGATGCCTCGGTCCATGAGAAACGTCAGCGGGAAAAGATACCCGGAAGCCGAGCTGCTGCTGCCGAACGCAAACCTCTTCCCTTCCAGATCCTCGACGGATTCGTACGGCGCATCCTCGGGTACCAGGATGTAACTGGAGTAGAAAGTGGCTCCGGCGGACACCTGCGTAGCCAGCAGCCGGATGCAGGGCTGCTGCTCCTTGGCTTCCACGTAAAGCAGCGGGGACAGGGATGCCACGTCCACCCGCCCGTCGAGCAGGGAGCGCAGCAGATCCTGATAATCCGAGGTCATGACCATGGTGAAGCTCAGCCCCGTTTCCCGAGCCAGGTGCGCCAGGATCGGCTCGAACTGACGGGTCACGAGCTCGCTGCCGACGTACGGCGTGACGCCGAAGCGGAGCACGGCGGGCGGTTCCTCCTCGGCCCGGCACGTCGCGGCACCGGCCTCAGCCGGAGACCCCGGTGCCAGGGGCTTTGCCCGCTCATTGGAGCTCTCCGTTCCAGGGCCGGAGCCCACTGCGGGGACCGCTTCGTCGGGGTTGCACCCGCACCCCCAAACGAGCACCGATAGCGCCAGGTATCTCGCCAGCATCCGTCCCCCCGCAGACCGCTCGGAGTGCCATATTAATGGGAAGTAGGAGAAGGGTCAAGCAACGGTAGTGAGGAGATCTCAGGGCACCTGCACGTCCAGTCTCTTGGCGCGCACCACCCAGAACCCGTACTTCGTCTCCACGAGCGGGTCGGGCACCAGCATCTCGTGGACCTTCTGAGGAGGCGTGGTGTGCGTGACCTCGATGATACGGGCAAACTTCCCGTTGTTCGGATCCTCCCACGGCAGGTACGGATTCGTCAGCCCGGCACTGACCGTGATGAGCACGTTCTCGTTCTTCAGCACGTCGACGTGGCCGAATACGTTGGACAGGAACGGCTGGTCGTCGGTGAACTCCCACACCTGCCAGGCGCTCCAGTCCTCGGGCGACTGCTCGTCGATCTTGAGCGAATACTCGACCGCCCGGCTGGCGGGCGGATTCTTGCCCGAGCCGTTGTCGAACAGTCGCAGGACACCGAACGGGTTCATCAGGGCGGCATGCTGGTGGGAGGACCACGTGCCCGACATGAGGGTGAAATTCCCCTGCGGGCCGAATCGCCACAGGAGCGACCCGTCGGCCCGGCTGATCTTGACTACGGAATCGAGGTTGGCCAGGGAGACCACGATGGAGTCGTCAGTCGCCTCGTAGTAGAGGGAATTGGCGTGCGACCAGTCCTTTGTGCCCCCTTCCGCCTCGGGGTACAGCATGTCCCAGGTGGGGGAATTCCATCCGGACGACTGCGGCAGCTTGTGGGGATCCATCAGGTCGAGCAGCTTCCAGGTCTTGACGACCGCACCGTCCGTCTGGAACTCGGCCACCACGTCTCCGACCAGGTTGTAGGTCGCCTCCTTGCCGTCCGGGCCGACGAAGCCTCCCACCTGCTTCAACTCCGTGCTCAATGCCAGGATGTTCCCGTTGGGAAGGGGCCAGGCCGCGTGATGGAAGCAGTCGAACCCCATGGCCGCTGCCTTCCAGTTCTTCTTCACCCCCTCGACCATGTCGATTTCCTGGATGAAGTTGGTCCCTTCCGCGCACAGGATGTGGCCGTTGGGCATGAGGTGGAAATCCTCGCAGTTGGCCGGGATGTACCATCGGAGAATCCCGTCGCTGTCGACTGCGGCCAGCAGGCCGTTCCAGGGGTCCATGCTCTGCCCGCCCCATCGGACCGTGCTGATGAGCGTGAGACCTGGGGCCACCTGCTCCGGCTTTGCCACAGTGACCGCAAAGGACGGCATGCCAGCCTTGAGCGGCTTGGTCTCGTAGTGCAGCGGCGGCGCCCCCTCGGCTGTGCCATCCTCCTTCTCGGCAGTCACCGTGAAGTCATAGCCCGAGGCCGGCTTGAGCCAGAGAACCTCGATGCTGTGATCGATCTTGCCCCCCTCCGGGCCCTCAATCTGCCAGCTCTTTCCCGTGGCCGACTCCTGGACCAGGAGGGACGGATGGACCGGCACGGAGGTCTTGAACTTGACCCGCACGGCCAAGTCGCAGGAGGTGGCCGCCTTGGTCTGGATGGCACCGAACAGGGGAGGCGGGGGAAGCTCCCCGGCCTCATCCTGGAGAATGTCCTCCGCGGGCGGAGCATCCGAATCGCCAGGACCGTCGGGGAGGTCGACGGCATCCGGGAGGTCGACCGCGTCGGTCACTGTCGAGCCATCCGCCAGATCCGGTTGGGTCGGGACATCCTCGACCGGCTCAGCGGTTTGCGCTCCCTCGCCGGCGGACTCGTCGCCTGGGACATCCGAAGGCTGGCCCGGGTCCGCCTCCGGAGTGCCATCGGAGGCACTGTCCAGAGGCCGGATGTCCGTGCAGCAGGCATCCTGGCCCACACGATCCGCCATGGTCCCGTCGACCGCGTCGAGGTGGGCCCCGGACTGCGAGCAGCTGCCCGCGACCATGCCGCCAAGCAGCAGGAGAACGACGATGGAGCCCGCCTCCCTCCGAACGGTCCGACGATGATTCATGGGTTGGCCGCCTTGCACTTGTAGTTTTCGTCGCAAACGAATCCAGCCTGGCAGGTCCCGCAGATGCAGTACTCGCCCCCGAAGTACCACGCTCCGATCACGCCGCACTCGGCCCCCTGGCACACGATGGGGCACGGGTCTTCCTTGCATTCGTGGCCCAGGCAGACGAGCGGTTCGTCGCAGGTGCCGCAGTCGCACCCGGTCGCCAAGGGACCGCACGAGTAGCCCACCTTGCCGCACTGGGACTTGCAGGCCGCCTCGGCTGACACGCACATCCCTTCCGCCGAGCACTCGAGGTCTCCCCAACAGTCGCCGCAGAAGCAGTCTCCCTGCGTTCCACATTCGAGCCCGGCACAGAGGTTGGCGCACGCTGAGGCGTCGCCGCCTCCGTCCGCTCCATCGAGGTCGGCCTCGTCCGAATCGGACGTACCGATATCCGTGGGTGAAAGGTCCAGGGTATCCGCATCGACGCCCTGGACGTCTCCTGTGGCGCTCTGATCGCCGTCGCTTTCGTCTTCCCCGCACCCGTCGAGGTCCCCGTGCCCGTCCGAGTCCGCACTCCCATCCAGGTCCCCGTGCCCATCCGAGTCCACGTTCTCCCGGAGGTCCGCAAGCTCGGCTGAGTCCGGGGCTCCCGGAATCTCGCCGCCCCGGTCTTCCCGGCTATCCGACAGAGTCTCGACCGTCGCTGCCAAGTCGGAATCCTCCGCCAAGTCGGGAGCGCCCGGGCCGGACCCGCTGGAGCCGCACCCCGGCGCAACCGCGCAAAACAGGGCAAACAGTGGTATCAGTAAGACACGCTGGGTCATCTTCGACAATTTCAGCTCCATGGTCGGCAAACAACGAGGAGGGGGTGCCTCGACAACCAAGGCGAGATTACGGAACCGGCCCCCCCCCGTCAAGAAGGGAAAGGCCGATTGAGTGGCCAAAAGGGTCCCTCGCGACTAGAATGACGCGCGGAGTCGAACCGTGGAGGCAGCCATGCCCAATGTCGAGCTTCAACCATACTCCCGTCCCTCGATGTGGCGAAGGATGTCGTTTGCCAACTGGGCCGACCCCGTCGATCCGCAGGTCTACGGAAGGTTGGAGATCGACATGTCCAGCGCCCTCCGGTTTGCCGACGAGGAGAGCGTCAGGACCGGTGCCAAGGTCACCCCGACCCACCTGGTCGTCCGTGCGGTGGCCCTCGCCCTGGCCCGCTTCCCCGATGCGAATGCGCTGATTCGATGGCGCCGGGTGTACCAGAGGAAGCACGTCGACGTGTTCTGCCAGATCGCAATCCCCGGAGAGAAGCCGGATTTGTCCGGCACGGTGTTGCGGGACGCGGACGGAAAGCGCCCGGGGGACCTGGCCATTGAGCTCCAGAACAAGGCTGCCGAAGTGCGCAACGGCAGGGACCGGGAGATGGTCAAGACCCGGCACACCCTCGATCGCCTGCCCTCGATGTTCAGCCGTTTCATCCTGAACTTCATTGCGTTCCTCTCCTACACGCTGAACCTGAATCTGAAATCGTTGGGAATCCCTCGCGACCCCTTTGGCGGAGCGATGGTATCGAGCATCGGGAGCCTTGGGATTCCGGAGGGCTGGCCTCCGCTGGTCCCCATGAGCTCCACACCGCTGCTGGTCGCGGTTGGACGCATCGAGGATAAGCCCGTGGTTCGGGAAGGGCCCTCCGGCAAGGAGATCGTGATCCGCCCGATGTGCGTCCTGTCCTGCACCTTCGACCACCGCGTCATGGACGGCTTCCTCGGGGGCAGGCTTGCCCGATTCGTCGAGGAGTACTTCGCCGACCCGTGGGCGGTGGAGAAGGAGGCGACGGCTGGGGGCTCGCAGTCAAACCCTGCTTGACATCTCCCGGTCCCGGTTCCTACACTGGCGCAACGACGTCTTCCGGAGGGAGAAGATGAAAACACGTCTGGTTTCGGTATCGGCGATCTGTCTGTTCGCAACGGTGCTGATGTTTGCTGGCTGCAAGAAGGAAGAGGGGGCCAAGCAGGAAAGCGGCGCCAAGGTGGAGACGCCCACGCCGGACAAGCCGGCCGAGCCGGGGAAACCCGGAGAACCGGGCAAGCCGGCCGAGCCCGGAAAGCCCGCCGAGCCTGAGAAGCCTGCGGAACCGGAGAAGCCGGCTGAGCCCGAGAAGCCGAAGGGACCGCTCAATGCGCTGGAAGGGGTCGAGGCGTTCAGTGCGCTGCCTGCAGGAACGCCGGTGGTGGTCGTGTCGGCGGACCCGCTGGGTATTGCCGAGCGCGTGGTGGGCGGTCCACTGGATGAGTTTGCCAAGAAGTACGCCGAGTACTATGAGAAGGCCGTGGCCGAGGTGACGCAGGAGACCGGCTACAATCTGCTGTCGCCCAAGACCTACACCGAGATGGGGCTTGATCTCCACGGGCCGATGGGGGTTGCCCTGCTCAAGCTCGATCCGATCACTGTCGTGGTGTTCGCCCGCCTGACCGATGCCGACAAGTTCAAGAACACGCTCTACGCCATTGCCGGGCGGGCCCGCGAGAAAATGGAGCCGCACGTCGCCGGGGATGCCATGGCGATTTGCCCCCGCGACGACGAAGAGGTCTGCTTCATTCTCAAGAACGGTTATGTGTTCCTGCACGCGGTCGATGCCGGGGACGAGAAGGGGCTGCTCATGGCCCTCGAGTTTGCCAGTGCCAAGCCCGAGCCCTCGCTCGCAACGTCGGATGCGTTCAAGAAGGACGTGGCCCGGTTGACGTTCGGACGGGATGTGGCTGCAGTGGCGAATGTTGCTTCGCTCCTGGCGCAGTACAGGGACATGCCCAAGGTCGGCTGGGAAGACCAGTCGGTCGAGCGGCAGAAGAAGGACCTGGAGGAGCTGCGCAAGGGGACGGATGCCGAGGCCATCAAGATGGCCGAGCAGCGGTTGGCCGAAGAAGAAGAGTGGGCCAAGCGTGCCCGGGAACGGCGGGAGAACGAGGCGAAGCTCATCAACGAGATGTTTGCTCCGGTCAAGTACGTGGGGGTCGGTGCCGAGCTGACCGAGCGGGGCTTGAAGGCCCGGATGGTCTACGAGTTCGACGCTGAGTCGAAGATGGCCAAGCTCGCCCGCCCGGTCCCGGGGACGTCCGCACTGCTCAAGGCATTGCCTGAGAAGCCGGTCTACCTGGCCCAGATGAACGTGGATCTCGAGGCCTACGTGGACCTGGTCAAGACGATGCTGGCCCCGCAGGGGCTCGACTGGGAGACGGTCCAGGAAGAGTTCCGCAAGGCGGTCGGCCTGGGTCTGGAAGACGACGTCCTGGCGGCCTTCTCGGGAGAGATCGGGCTGGCCCTTGCGGCCCCGCAGCTCGGAGCCGCCGGGGATTCCAAGGAATACGTCAAGGGGATCAAGGTGTGGGGGACGCTGGGTCTCAAGGATCCGGCCAAGGCGACACTCGTCCTGGACAAGGTGGCCACGCTTCCCGGGGTCTCGACGCTCTTCCGCAAGACCGAGGCGGGATGGCAGATGGACGTGCCCGAATGGAAGTCGCTGTTCGTGAAGGCCGAGGGCGGGCAGCTTGTCATCTCGACGGAGGAGGGATTTGCTGCGGATCTCGCCGCGGGCAAGGGGACCTACCTGGCCTCCATCGGCGACCCGGAGCTCAAGGGGCTCCTCTCCACTCCGGACAGCTTCGGCATCGCCCTGGTGGACCTGGGAATGCTGGGCAACCTGTTCTACCGGGCGGTCCGGTTCGAGGGAGACTGGGAGACGCCGCTGGCGCAGGACGGCGCCCCGCAATCCGAGGAATACAAGAAGCTGCTGGCCCAGTATGAAGAGGTCAAGGCACAGGCGAAGAAGACCCGGGACGACATCGAGACGGAGTCGGACCGGCTGGCCGGAGAGATCCTCTCCTCCATCGGGGTCACGGCCGCAGTCGCCCGCCAGGAGGGCGGTCTGTACGTGTGCGACCTGCTCCATGTCGTGGGCGGAGAAACGCTGCCCAAGTCGGCCTCTACCTTGCTCGACAAGGCCATCGACGCGTACAAGGCGGACGAGCGGCGTCACAAGGAGCTGTGGCCCCTGGAAGACAAGAAGTGGGAGCTCAAGCGACAGCTGGACGACCTGCGTGCCAGGGAGAACATGGAGGCCGCCCCTCCGGCTGCGGAGGGGGCAGTCCAGCCCGAGGCCGGTGCGGCCCCGGCCGCTCCGGGGCAGGTCCAGGTAGAGGAAGCAACCAAGTAGTCCGTTTGAGGCCATCGACAACGAGGAGGTTCTTTCTAGAATGGAAAAGAAGCTGATCTTCAATGCGACCGTCGTGAGCCAAGGCAGCCCGGACTTCGTGCTGGAGGAGGGGGCCGTCCTGGTGGAGGGGAACCGTGTCGGAGCCGTCGGCACGAGCCGCGACCTGTGCCGCAAGCATCCCGACGCTCAGCAGGTCAACGCCAACGGTGCGGTGCTGATGCCCGGCCTGGTCAACGCCCATCACCACCTGTATTCCACGTTTGCGTGCGGACTGGGGTGCGACCCGGCCTACAACTTTCCCGAGATCTTGCGCAAGCTGTGGTGGAAGCTCGATCGGGCGCTCTCGATGGAGGACGTGTACTTCAGCGCCATGGTCCCGCTGCACCGCTGCATCCGGGCCGGCACGACGACGATCATCGACCACCACGCATCACCCCACGCGGTAAAGGGGAGCCTGTCCACGCTAGCCGCTGCCGCACAGGCGGCTGGTGTGCGGGCCTCGTTCTGTTACGAGGTCTCGGACCGGGACGGAACCGAGTCGCTCGAGGCCGGGCTCGCGGAGAACGCCGAGTTTGCGGCCCGGGCCGCCGGAACGCCGGGCAACATGGTCCGCGGCATGTTCGGCCTGCACGCCTCCATGACGGTTTCCGAGAACACCGTGTCTCGAGCGGTCGAGACCGCAAAGAAACTCGGCATCGGCATCCACGTGCACGCGGCCGAGGACGTCTCGGACCAGGAAGACAGCCTGAAGAAGTACGGCAAACGCGTGGTCCGTCGCTTCGCCGATGCGGGTGCGCTGGGCCCCAAGACGATTCTTGCCCACTGCATCCACGTGGATGACGAGGAGAAGCAGCTCCTGAAGGACTCGGGCACGTTCGTGGTCCACAACCCCGAATCCAACATGAACAACGCAGTCGGCGCGGCCGACGTGCTGGGCATGCTGAAGATGGGGGTCAAGGTCGGACTGGGAACCGACGGCATGACCTCGAACATGCTGGACGAGGCCCGCGTGGCCATGCTGCTCCACCGGCACGTGAAGCACGACCCGACCGTCGCGTTCGGCGAGGCCGTGGACATGCTGGTGCGCAACAACGCCCGCTTCGCGTCCGAACAGTTCGGGGTCAAGCTTGGCGTCATCGAGCCTGGTGCTGCGGCCGACCTCGTGATTGTGGCTCACTACCCGTTCACGCCGATCTCGACGGCCAACTGGTACGGGCACTTCCTGTTCGGCATCCAGCCCTCGGCCGTGACGCACACCATGGTGGACGGCAAGTGGCTGATGTTCGACGGCAAGGTTCAGACGCTGGATCTGCCCTTCATCGCCCAGCACACCCGCAAGCTCAGCCCCGAGACCTGGAAGCGGTTCGGTTCGATGCCCGAGCACAAGGCATAGGGCGGCGGCGAACGGCCCCGGGCGGCGAACGGCCCCGGGCGGCGAACGGCCCCGGGCGGCGAACGGCCCCGGGCGGCGAACGGACCCGGGCGGTGAACGGACCCGGGCGGTGAACGGACCCGGGCGGCGAACGGACCCGGGCGGCGAACGGACCCGGGCGGCGGATGTGCCCATCTTCTACCCGATCGATCCCATTCCTTTGAACCCCCCGGGGACCCGGGGGGTGGCCCAGCGGCCTTTGCACCGCCTCGGCCCACTATAGCCCCGGGTCCGGGAGCGGACCCGGGGTCACCCTGCGGATGTGCCGTGGGCGGGGGGCCGCCCCCAGTGGGGGAGGCGCGACGGGCTTGCCCGGAGCGGCGGGGGCATCTCGTGGGATGTGCCGTGGGCCCCCATACACATCGGCCTACATGCTCGGCACGTCATCCTGGGCGCCCCGGCCCTCCTACCCATGAAGTCACATCTGCCGCTTCTACCGGGAGCGAAGGATCTCGGCTATCTTGCGTTCGCACGGCCGCAGGACCTGCGGCCGTGCCGACTGCCCCGGCCGAGATCCTTCCGCCTCCTCCAGGGGGGCACTGCCAGGGGAAGAGGCCGTGCGCGGGGGCGTCAGGATGACAGGTGCCGTGGGCACAGGCCGATGCCCCGGTACGCCCAGGCAGACCGGCGATCCTTGGGGAAGCTAGCGGCGCCCCAACCACCCTGCTGCACCCGGGCCGCCATCCGGGCACGAGACTATCAAGGGCAGCCTTGCCGACGGCCACCGCCTCAAGCGCCTCGGCCGTCAGGTTGCCCTCAACATCGGCCCGATTGACCCCCCAGCCGTTCATGGTATACTCATACTGATGAGTAGGAGGTACCCATGGCGCAGACCCGGAGGGCGCAGATACTGATGGAGCCCGGGGAATACTCCCGGCTGGAGAAGTTGGCCCGGCAAGGCGGTGTGTCGGTAGCGGAGCTGATCCGCAGGGCGGTCAAGGAGCAGTACTTTGCGGCCACCACGGCCGCACCGAAGGCGGCCAGGCGGATCTGCGGCATGAACCTGCCCGTCATCGAGTGGGACGAGGCGGAGCGGGACATCGTGGAGGGGCACAATGGCGCTCTTCCTTGACACCAACGTGTTCCTGTACGCAGCGGGAGGACCGCACCCGCTCAAGGAGCCGTGCGGAAGGGTGCTCAAGGCCGTTGCGGACGGGACGGTGGAAGCCGTGGTCGATGCCGAGGTGCTGCAGGAGCTGTTGTATGTTCTGGAGCGCCGGGGGATGCTCAGGCAGGGTGCTGCCCTTGTTTCGAGCGTCGTCGAGCTGGTCACTCGGGTGCTTCCCGTCTCCGCCCACGACATCGAGCTGACCTGCAAGCTGCTGCTCAAGGGCACCGGCCTTCCTGTGCGGGATGCCCTGCATGTCGCTGTGATGATGAACAACGGCCTGGATTCGGTGGTCACCGCAGACCGCCACTTCGCCATGGTCAAGGGGTTGCGCTGCCTCCGGCCCGAGGATGTTAGAACGGGCTCCCGTGAATGACCACGGGGTGACAGACGACCCCGGGCGGCGGATGTGCCGTGGGCGGGAGATGCGGATGTGCCTTGGGCACCTCAATACGCCAGCTTCAGCACCGCGAACCCCATCACGGGCATGAGGCCGTACTCGGAGCTCAGGTCGAACGAGCTCGGCACGGGCAGGGCATCGAGACCCGGCCCCGTGGACTTCTCGCCCAGCGGGACCAGAGCGCCGGCCGAGAAGCGGGCGTTCTCGACGACCGACCAGTCAAGCCCGGCCATCAGGAATCCCGACGGATCGATCAGGTTGCCTACTGCCGACAGGGTCACGTGGAGGACCGGGACGACCTCCTGATCGAGCGCCAACCCCAGGTAGTACCGGCCGATGTTGAAGGTCTCGCCCCGGGCCAGCCGCTCCCCCTTTTCGGGCATCTTGCCGGCGAACGGGTCGGACATGTCCATGTAGTAGCCGAGGTACTCGTCCGGGTCGTCGCTGCCGTAGCCGTTGTAGAACGCCTCGCCCGCCACCATCAGGCCGAACGGAAAGCGGTAGTCCAGGCCGGCCACGGCTTCGATATCCCAGTCGTGCGATTCCTCCATGAAATTGAACGCGGCCTCGGCCCGAAAGCCCAGGGGGCCGAGCGGCCCGGTCGTCTCCAGACCCGCCATCCAGTTGCCCTGCTGCGACATCTGGAATCGGGCAGCGCTCACCGCAAGATCGTACCGCCCGATCCCCGTTCGGAACCGCATCCCTCCGTGCGCCCACCATTCCCGGTTCTCTATGGCGCTCCCCCCACTCTCGCCGGCCCCGCCTACCCCCTCGTGCCGCTCGAACGACCCCACCAGGTCCAGGCTGGTCCTTTCGCCCAGGAAGATCTCGGCTCGGACCGCGTCGACGCCCCGCTTGACGTCCGGATCGATGTCAGTGGGGGAAAACGGGCTGAAGCGGTCGGTGGGCTTCCAGAACCAGGCCGTGCCCCACGAGATCGCCTGGCGACCGATGCGCAGATCGACCGGGCCGAAGGGGAGGTGGACGAACGCCCGGTCGATGTTGTGCTCGAGCCAGATTCCGTCCCCGCGGTGCGGGTCGGGATCCCAGAGTCGAGGGCGGGCAGTGCCCGAAAGGCCCAACATCGAAAGCCCCGATGCCCCGCTCCCTTCATCACCGCCCGAGCCATTGCCCGCGCCACTCCCCGAGGCGCTCCCGGTGCCGCCAAAGGCTCCTCCGGACTGCATGTCTTCCAATGCGGAGGACATCACCATCGCCGAGAGCTCGTACTCCAGCCCGAGCCGGAAGTCGTTCCAGTATGCGTCGCCGCCGATGCGGGCGCGGGTGACCGACATGCCGCCGGAATCGACGGAGTCATCCCCCGAGATCCAGTCGTACAACCAGAGGTCGCGAAAGTGCATTCCCAGGAGCTGCGACTTCACGTAGCCGCCCCCTTCCAGGGCAAACGTCTCGTCCTGGCTGGACCAGAGCTCGCGGGCGTGAGCAGGGGACGGGGCGAGTCCGACTGCGATTGCGATTACGGTTACGATTACGGTTACGATTACGATGGCGACTACGATTGCGATGCCGATGCCGAAGGCTGTTTTCAAGGCACGGCTCCGTTGGGTTGGAGGACATCCGAATCGATTCGACCATCCTTGAGGCGCACGAGCCGGGTTGCGGCCTTCATGACCATGGGGTCGTGCGTGGAGAAGAGGAATGTCAGCCCCTTCTCTCGGTTGAGCCGCCTCATCAGCGACAGCAGGGCGGCCCCGGTCTCGGAATCCAGGTTGGCGGTGGGTTCGTCGGCCAGCACGATGACCGGCTCGCACACCAGGGCCCGGGCGATGGCAACCCGCTGCTGCTGCCCGCCGCTCATCTGCATGGGGCGGCGGTCGACCATGTCGGAAAGCCCCACGGCATCGAGCAGCGCCTGGACCTTGCGGCGGCGCACGTCGGCGGGCTCACCGCGCAGGATGAGCGGGTACTCTACGTTCTCGCCCGCGGTCAGCACCGGGATCAGATTGTAGGCCTGGAACACGAACCCGATCTTCTCCAGGCGCAGCCGCGACATATCTTTTCGCGAGAGCCCCCCGAGGCGACGGCCACCGACGGAGATTTCGCCCGAGGTCGGCTCGTCGAGCCCTCCGATCAGGTTAAATAGCGTGGTCTTCCCTGAACCGGAAGGCCCCGCTACCGCGGTAAACTCTCCCGGCTGGATGCCGATGTCGATTCCCCTGAGCGCATGGACCTCGACATCCCCCATCTTGAAGACCCGGGTCACCCCATTGACAGTCACGATCGGCTCAGACATGTTCACACCTGATGGCAGCAAGCGCCTTCATGCGGGCGACCCGCATCGCAGGCCACAGAGCAAAGAGCAGGATTCCGGCCAGCACCACGACGGTAGGCTCCACGAACACCTTGGCGTTGGCCGCTCCTCGATACACGTTCTCGATGAACATCCCGTTGAACTGGAATCCGTCCACGATGAAGCTCAAGTCCAGCCCCCAGATGACGAGTCCGGCCACCAGGATTCCGCCCACGAACAGGCCGAGCGCACTGGCCAGCAGACCGATGAACAGGGCTTCGCACATGATGCCGGCAAACAGGCTGCGCCCCCGGGCCCCGAGCGCGAGCTGCACGCCGAACTCCCGCTGGCGCTCGAACACCACCATGAACAGGGTCGTGAGGATACCGGCGGACAGGATGACCAGCATGAGGAGGTAGAGCAGGCCGTTCCACGCATCCACCATGGAGAACATCTCGGCGATGTCGGGGTTGACGTCGTACCACCCGAGGACTTCGGTCGACTCGAGCCCTGCCGAAGCGATGCTCTCCCGGATGTCCTCCACGACCTTGGGAATCCGGGTCGAGTCCGTGACCATGACCGAGATCTCGTGCACCGCGTCGCCGGCCCCCGTTGCCTCCTGGAAGTCCTTGAGCGAGACCATGACCATCTGGGAATCGAAGGCATCGGTATCGGTCTGGATGATCCCGGTGACGACGAAGGCGAGGGCAACCGTGGCCCCATGGAATCCGGCGCAATCCACACGGACCTTGGATCCGAGCTCCACCTTGAGCTGGCGTGCAAGCTTGGCCCCGAGCAGGACTCCCCTGCGCTGGCGAAATCGCTCCGGCGCATCCGGGGCGAGCGCTTCGGGCGGGGGCACGACGAATCCGCCGGCAACGACCTTGTCGGGAAGAGCGCTGAAATGGCGCTCTCGCTCAGGGTCCACGGCCACGATGCGGACGACGCGCACCGTGCTGGACAGGCTCGACCGGATGCTGCCCGAAAAGAGGAGGCGAGGGCTTGCCGCCTTGACACCCGGGCTCGCCTCGGTGGCCTCCATCACCTTGGAGGCCGACGGAATCAGGAGCTGGGTGCTCTGCCGCTCCCGGTACTGGGGATGGTGGATCTGGACATGCCCGAGGCTCGAGCGGGCGAGCTGCTCGATGAACATATCCATGAACCCCTCGGTGAACGAGACCATGGTGATGAGGACGGTCAGGCCGAGGCCGATGGCAGCCACGGTCAGCAGCGTCCGTCGACGGTTCCTCCACAGGTTTCTCCACGCCATGCTCACGAGCATCTGCCCCTCCTACACGAATCGGATGGCATCGACCGGGCGCAGGCGGTGGATGCGCAGGGCCGGGTAGATGGATCCGAGCACCGCATAGGCCAGCACGGTTCCCACCGAGAACACGACTCCGTACAGGGTGAGCTCGGTGTAGTAGCGGGTGCTCAGGACCACTCCGGTGATCGACATCTCTCCCATCCCGAGATCATAGCCGTTGACCGCGTAGTACCAGTTGAATGCTTCGCCCAGCACGGTCCCGAGGGCGCCGGACAGCAGGGCGAGGAGCACCATTTCGGTGACGAGCCCGAACGCGATCCTTCCGGGCGGCTCGCCGACGGCCATGCGCACGCCGAATTCCCGAGTGCGCTCCATGACGGACATGGTGACGACGTTGGCCAGGATGACGCCGACGATCATGATGAGCAGGGCCAGGGTGATGAGGAGGCTGCCCTGGTCCAGCTTGACGTACACGTCGAGCTCGGGCGAGAGCTGCCGCCAGGAGAGCGCTGCAAGGCCGAGGCCGGCGGAGTCCAGACGGTGACCGAGCTCGGCGGCGACATCCGATGCTCCCTCGAGATCCTCGATTGCGAGGACTACGGACGAGGCCCCGCCGTTCGTCTCGAGCCCGACGGATAGCTTGTCCATGTGAGTCAGGGCGAACGTGCGGTTGATGTCGAGACTGCCGGTCTTTACCAGCCCGACGACCCGGTACAGGGAGGCGAAAGCCCGCCCCCTCGCCGTTCCGGTGGTGAGGGCCACGCGGTCGCCCACACCGGCGTCGAGCAGCATGGCGAGGCCGGTGCCGAGCACGACCTCGCCCAGGTAGGGGTTGTCCGGGAACGGATCGGAAGGCGAAAGGAAGCGAGCGGGAGCGCAGTAATCCTGGAACCGGTCCGAGCAGTCCTCGTCGTCACAGAGCTCGTCGCCGGAGGGACAGCGCCCTTTGCAGATGGCGGCAGCCGCCTCTCCACAGCTCTCACTGAGGCTCGGCAGAGTCGGGCACAAGGTCTCGCAGTCCGTGGATGTTGAGTAGATCTCGGCCCGGGCGGCCCGACAGCCCCGCAGGCAGCGCTCCTGTGGGTCGTCGGCCACGAGGGAGGACTCCAGCGTGCTCACCCTGCGCTCCTGCTCGGGACGGATTCCGACCACGAAGGCCCCTTCCGAGGTCATGCCCTGCCAGGATGCCAGGTCCTCCTCGTCCGGCGGATCGGGGATCTTCTTGCTGATCAGCCCGCCGGTCTGCAGGCGGGGAGCAAACCCCAGCACGCCGGGCATGCCCTCCAGCACCGGCACGAGCTGCGTGAGATTGGAGCCTGCGATCTGGTGCTCCAGGTCCGGCTCGTCGTTGTAGCCCGGATGCTGCACCTGGATGTGCCCCAGGTAGGAATCCGTGGCACTCCGGATCATCTGCGTGTGCATGCCGTCGCCCATGCCGACGAACAGGATCATCACGGCCACGGCGAACACCATGACCAGGCCCGTGAGCAAGGTCCGCCTCCGGTTGCGCCACAGGTCCCGCCAGCAGAGTGCGAGGAAACTCAGCATGTGGAAGCCCCCTACCGTCCCTTCTTCAGGCTGCGGATCGTGAACGTCTTGTCCGGCAACGACTCGACGAACTCCATCTTCTTGACCCGGATCTCGGTATATCGACCAGGATCCTGCAGGTTCTCCATCTTCCACAGGAACGGGTAGTTCCGTCCGTCACTCATCTTGCGGTAGTCGGAGAAGACCATCACCCGGGCGAGCTTCCCCTTCTCGTCATAGAACTCCTGGCGCAGCGGGCGCAAGTCGTCCTGGGCCACTTCGATCACCTCTTTCTCCCAGACCACGGGGCTGGACGGCTTGGGCTTCAACGTGACCCGCCAGGTGGCCGTATCGGACATCTTGCCGGCCTCGGCAGGCAGCACGTCATAGTCGAGCTTCACGCTGGAGCTGCGGGAGATGTCGTCGTTGGTGAAGTCGCTTCCCATCCAGGAATCGAGCATGAGCGAAGGTGGGATCTTCTGTACCTGGTCGATCTTGGGGTTGTAGCTCCACAGATCCTTTCCGAGCTTGAGGCTGGCCATGCCGGCATCTTCGGCGGGTGCGGTGAGGCGAACCAGGCTCTTGTCCGGGTAAACTTCGGAGAACTTCATGGTGAGGGTGCGGTCCCATCGCCGGATGTACATCTCGAGCTCCCCCACCGAGGCCTTTCCCCGCATGAGGTTCTCCATGTCATCGACGATCTTCTCCGACAGCTTCCCCGTGTCGGACCCTGTGTCGGCCGCCCGGGCGGCATGCGTGCCGGGAAGAACCGCCGACAGGAGAAGGCAGATGCCTGCGAGGAGTCTCTTCATCACTTTCCTCCCTTTGAGATGGAGTGACCCCGGGGGGCCTTTCGAGAGCGGCGTCCCGGGGTCGGTTGCCGTTCTTCGTTCGGGGCGACCTCCGGTTCCAGCAGCCTCCGTACCAGCGACATCACGAGCCGGCCATGCGACTCGATTTCCGAGGAATCGATCGTCTCTGCCGTGGAGGCCATCCAGAGGTCCACTGCGTGATCGACTGCGGCCAGGAGCGCGGCCAGGAGCTCGAGCGGCAGGTCGGTGCGGATGGCCCCCACCTGCTGGCCGGCCCGCAGCATCCGCATGATCCAGCCCATGGCGTCGGCGTACAGCGCGTGGGCTGAGATGCCGGAGGCGCCGGTCCCGATCTCCTTGAGAAAGGCGAGGCTGAGCTTCATGACCGGCTCGTTGCCCTCGCACATGGAGCTGGCGTGCCGGATCACGTCCTCGGTGGCGGACCAGAACTCCTCTGCGGTGGCGACCGCGGGCAGCTCGCCGAGGGCCTCGAGGAACTCGGTGACGATCCCCTGAATGACGAGGGTGAAGAGGTCCTCCTTGCTGTCGAAGTAGTAGTAAACGGCCCCTTTGGAGAGGCCGGCACGCTCCACCACCCGGTTGAGGGATGCGTCGGCGAATCCGTGTTCGAGGAATTCGTCGCGAGCCGCGGCGATGATCCGTGCTTGCCGTTCCGGCGGGAGCTTGTGGAATCTGGGGCTTGGCACTGGCCACCTCCGTCGAGCGTACCGGGCGGTCCTACTGCCGGTTGGACCGAGCATCAGACCATCCGGTCTAACCATCCGGTCCGTATGCTACGCCATTCGGAGGCTGTGTCAAGCCCCTCCCTGTTCATTGTTCTCGGGCGATCTCCCGGCGCTTCCCCGAACCGGGGTTCATCCCGACCGATTCGCGACGTTTTTTTCCCCGCCGGGTTTGACTCGTGCGTGTGCGTCTGGTATTGAGTTGCTACTGGCAACACGGCTCGTAGAGCCGCATGGCGGGAGGGCGCGACGTGAGAGGACTTGCATTGCTGGCCGTTGTGATGGCCGTGGCAGCGTGTTCGGGAAGCGAAGGGACCAAGTGCGCCAACAGCCTGGAGTGCGGCCGCGGGCTCGTGTGCGACTCGGGCAAGTGCGTCGAGGTGCCCTGCACGGGTCATGCCGAGTGTGCCAAGACCTATTCGGGAACCTTCTGCTGGATCGAGATCGGCCTCTGCTCCGCCCGTGAATGCGGAACGGGCATGCCCGAGTGTGAAGCGGGAAAGGAGTGCATCCAGTTCCTTTGCATCGAGGCCAAGCCGGATTGCGAGAACAGCACGCAGTGCAAGCAGCCTATCGAGAAATGCTACAACGGCAAGTGCCAGCCCGTGGACTACTGTGAGAAGGACACGGACTGCCCGTCCGGCGAATGCAACCTCGACGACCAGGTGTGCATCGAGCTTGCACCGGACGTAGTGGTCGATGTGGTCGAAACGGTCGAGGAGACCACCGAGCCGTGCCATCCGGAGCTCTTCCTGGACCCGACCAGCTACCTGTGCGCCCAGTGCAAGACAGCGGATGACTGCGGCTGCGGCAAGGGGGTCTGTGCGGACATCGGGGGCGTGGGACGTTGCACCGTGTCCTGTGCGAGCGGTGCCGACTGTCCCTCGGGCTATACGTGCCAGTCCGAGGTCTGCAAGCCCATGGGTGGGCAGTGCAAGGGGTGCATTCCGCCTCCGGGCTGCGAAGAGGCGGGGACCACCTGCAACTTCAAGAGCGGCGAGTGCGCTCCCCGGGTCCAATGGTGCGGGGCCTGCTCCTTCGACTACGAGTGCGGCTTCGGGAACCGCTGCTACATGAGCGATGGCGGGTCGGTCTTCTGCGCCCCTGAGTGCGGCAAGGAGAGCTTCTCCTGCCCCCTGGCCTCGGGCTGCCAGATCCGGGATGACGGCATCTACATCTGCGTGCCTACGGGGCAGGATTGCTGCTACGGCTTCGACTGCAACCCGTGCTCGTGCAAGGATCCGACGCCGCTGTGCACGGAGGATGGGGGCTGCGCCCAGTGTCTGACCAACGGCGACTGCACGGACGACAAGCCGATCTGCGACCAGACGACGCTGACCTGCATCGCCAACTGCACCGACCCCGCCCCGGTCTACTGGGTGGACCCGGCCGACGGCAAGGAGTACTGCATCCAGTGCGCCAAGTCGCTCGATTGCCCGCCAGGGATGCTGTGCGGCACGTTCAAGAACGACCCCGAGACCTACCACAAGTGTTATGAAGAACCGCAGTAGGGGCTGGGGATCAGGGGTTGGGGGCTGGGGGAAGAAGAGGCTCTTGGCCGCACTCCTCCTGATCGCAGGGTGTGCATCCTCGACCACCTCACCGCACGACACGTTGACGTCCGAAGCCTCAACGGGAGACGGGCCATCCACGGCCGACGGAATCCGGCAAACCGATTCCCGCAACGACGGTGATGTCCCGGTACAAGCCGATGGGAGCGGATTGGACGAGACGCGTGCCGATTCCTCCGACCTGCATGACGCCCGGCCGGATGCCACGCAGGGGGATGTCCCAGACTTCCCGGACACGCCCGGCGGCGAAGTGGCCGATGTCGAGGGCCCCCCTGAATTTGAGTTCCCCCCTCCCCCGCCCTACTCGCCCACCGGGTTCGTCGGGACCGACGGCCGGTACTTTCGCGACGAGTTGGGGCGGCTCCTGCTGCTTGCCGGGGTCAACGTCTCCAACGGAAACAAGAACTCCCCGTCCTTCCCCCCATGGCTGGACGAGTCCGATTTCGAGCGGATTGGCGTCCGTGGGATGAACGTAATCCGCTTCGTGATGCAGTGGCAGTACGTGGAGCCGTCACCGGGGCAGTATGACGAGGCCTACCTGGACCTGGTCGAGGAGCGTGTGGAGTGGGCTGAGAAGGCCGGGCTGTATGTGATCCTGGACATGCACCAGGACCTCTGGGGACCCAAGTTCGGCGGAAACGGCGCCCCGCTCTGGGCCACCGTCGACAACGGGATCCCGTTCGACCCTCCCGAAGGCGTCATGTGGTTCTCTATCTACGGCGAGCCGGCGGTCCGGCAGGCATTCCAGAGCTTCTGGGATGACGTGGACGGCATCCGACAGCACTACATACAGGCGTGGACCCACGTGGCGAGCCGTTTTGCGGACAGCCACACGGTCATCGGTTACGACATCATCAACGAGCCGTACCAGGGAACTTATCCGGTGACGCAGGTGGCCGCGTTCGAGTCCGAGGAGTTGGTCCCGTTCTATGCAGCGGTCGCCCAGGGAGTCCGGACGGTGGACAACAACCACATCCTGTTTATTGAGCCCACGGCCACCCGCTCCATCGGGGTGCTGGGCGGGATGGGACCCATCGGGGACGACAAGGTCGCCCTGGCCACTCACTACTACTGCCCGACCATGGACCTGTTGGCCTTCTACGACGGCAAGCCGGAGCAGCTCGAGGCCCTCTTCCAGCAGTTCTGGGAGGAGGCATGGAAGGTCGGGGGCCCTCTCTTCCTCGGCGAATGGGGCTTCTTCCTGGGCAACGAGGGAGATCTCCTGAACGCGGACCACCAGATCGCCGTGTTCGGCAAGATGTCGCTGAGCTTCTCCGCCTGGACCTACGACCCGTGCCCCGGCTACTTCTGCCTGGTCTCCCCCCAGAAGGAGCCCCTCTGGTCGCTCGAGCGGCTGACCCAGGTCCGCCCCGAGCGAGTCCCCGGGGCCATCCTGTCGTGGAAGCACGATCGCACGGAGCGGTCGTTCGAGCTCCAGTTCGACACGACGGGGGAGTGGCCGACCGGGGACGCAGTCGTCAGCGTGCCCATGCTCCTGTATCCGGAAGGGGCGGAGGTCGACTGCAAGGACCCCCAGGGGAAAGAATGCCCCGCTGTTCTTCTGTCCGGCAGCGGAGAGGCGCGCTTCACGCCCGATGCGGCCGTTCCGGGCATCTACCAGGTCCGGGTGATGCTGCCCCGCGAGATCCCGGCCCCGAGGCCCGGCGTGTCCACTCATATTGCGCTCGGGCCCGGGTCGCCTGCCCGGGCGCAGGAGCTCGCTCTGGAGAAGCAGGCCGGCATCCAATCCATCCGCACGGACTTCTCCTGGTCGGTCATTGAGCCGGTGGAGGGGGAGCTCCACTTCGAGGCCTACGACCCCCTCGTCGACGAGGCGCTGGCCCAAGGTATCGAGGTGATCGGCCTCCTCGACTACGGAGTCGGCTGGGCACAAGGCGTCCCGGGGGACGACTCCACCCTCGATGCCCAGAAGTTTGGCAACTTCGCCGGGGCCGTGGCCGAGCACTTCAAGGGGCGCATCTCGACGTTCGAGGTCTGGAACGAGGAGGATCTGCCCAACTTCTTCAAGCCGGAACCGAACCCGAAGGCTTACGGGGAGCTTCTCCGAGCGGCCTGCAAAGCCATCAAGGCGGCCAACCCGGGAGCGAAGGTCCTGTTCGGTGGCTTGAGCTCGGTTTCCGCCGCGGTGGGCAAGACCTGGGGATTCCTCGAAGAGGTGCTTCGGGCTCATCCGGACCTTGGAAGCTACTTCGATGCCCTGGCGATCCACCCCTACACGCTGGCCCAGAGCCTGGCCCCGGAGCAGGAAAGCCCGGCCGGAACGTTCGAGGACCTGCTCGTTGCTGCCCGAAGCGTGCTGGGCCGGTTCGGCCTGGAACGCAAGCCGGTGTGGCTCACGGAGATCGGCTGGCCGGCCTGTCCGTGCCCGCCGCTCGAGCCGCCCCCGTTCATTCCCAATGTCAGCTACGAGGAACAGGCTTCCTACGCCGTGCGCTCGACGCTGATCGCCTGGAAGCAGAGAGCCGCAGCGCATTTCTGGTACGACTTCATGGACGGGGACGGGACGGCCTCGGTCTTCTCCGAAAACTACTTCGGGCTGGTCCTGTACGACCCGGACCCGGGCGACCCAATCCCGCCGGCCCCGAAACCCTCCTACCTGGCGTTGTCGACTCTGTGGTCGCTGCTCACCGGACATGTCCTGGCCGAGGATGCATCCCCTTCCACCCACTGCCATGCGCTCCGCTTCGAGGGCCTGGACACGGTCTGGGCCACGTGGAACTCTCATCCCAAGGACAACGAATGCACCTTCTCCGTGCCGATTCCGCCGGGGAAGCTCGGACAGACTCTCTCCCTCGACGGCACGGTCTCCGGGGCCGGGCTGAGCGGCCCGGAGGCCACGCTCACCCTCCTTCACGGGGAGCTGCGCTACGTCAAGGTGGAGTAGCCGGCGACGAGATCACCGGGCACGGGACGGGTGCGAGGAGCCGGACCGGAGGGGAGCCCTCTGGACCGGCGTGGGCCGCAGCCAGAGGGCTGCTCCGCAGGCAGCCAGCGACGAGATCACCGGGCACGGGACGGGTGCGAGGAGCCGGACCGGAGGGGAGCCCTCTGGACCGGCGTGGGCCGCAGCCAGAGGGCTGCTCCGCAGGCAGCCGGCGACGAGGTCACCGGGCACGGGACGGGTGCGAGGAGCCGGACCGGAGGGGAGCCCTCTGGACCGGCGTGGACCGCAGCCAGAGGGCTGCTCCGCAGGCAGCCAGCGACGAGATCACCGCCCCCCGGCGATCTCCAGCACCTTGGCCAGAACGAGGTCTGCGGCTACCGGCACGGCAGCGGCAACGGCTGGGGTCAGCTCTTCCGAGAACGAGTAAATCTCCTTGGCCCCGATTCCGAGCGCCACGACGAGGGCTGGCACGTGCAGCCCCGACTTGCGGCCCAGGTCGAGAGCGGAAAAGACGTCCATGTTGTGTGTCCCGCTCATTCGAGGCGAAGTGAACTGCCCGGGCTCGAACCACGCACATTGGCCGACCCCGAGGGAAGGGGCGATGCAGGCATCGACCAGCACCAGGGCATCAAAGCCTTCGACATCGTCGAGGATCTCCCACCCGCCGGCCTCGTTGCGCAGGAGACCGATCTCGACGCCGGCCGGGAGCCGGGCCGCCAGATCTGCGTTCTCGAGGACGTCGATGACTTTCAGCCCCACGGCGTCGTCGGTCATCACCGAGTTTCCCATTCCGAGCACTGCAATCTTCATCGTCACCGCCTGCCGCCGGCAAGCCCTGCGTCCGCCTTCTGAGCGGCCGGGCCACACGGACACGAGAGGTCTTGTGACTAGCACGTGCGCTTGCGGATGTCGAGGAATTCCCGGGTGGCGAAGGGGGAGGAGGAGATTGCGGCTACGAGCGGCGCAGAACGTCGAGGATCTCGCCGTCGGCCTTGACGAACGTCACTTCCATCGGGAAGTGGCCGGGAAGGCTGTGGGTGGCGCAGGAGAAGCACGGATCGAATGCCCGGAAGGCCATTTCGATCATGTTCAGCACCTCCTCCGACACCGGCTTTCCCTTCTGGATAAGGGCCGCTGCGGCCTTCTGGATCGAGAGGGTGATGGCAGCGTTGTTGTTGGTGGTACCGACGATGAGGTTGGCCTTGGTGATGATGCCGTTCTCGTCGGTCGTGTAGTGGTGCGTCAGGGTGCCGCGCTGCGCCTCGACGATGCCGACACCGTCGTGCGGCGTCTGGGTGGGCAGGGTTCGAACCTCGGGGCTGAGGATCTCCTTGTCCTGGGACAGCTCGACGGCCCGCTCGCACGCATAGAGCAGCTCGATGAGCCGAGCCCAGTGGGTGGCGAGGGTCAGGTTGCACGGTTTGCCGACGGTGGCGAAGAATCGTTCGTACTCGGCCTGAGCAAGCGGAGTGGCCATGCCGTCGGCCGCGTTGAGGCGGGACAGCGGAGAGGCGCGGTACATGCCGCTGTCAGCCCCCTCGACCAGTCCCTTCCAGCCGTACTTCTTGAGGTAGGGGAACTTGAGATAGGTGTAGGTCTCGACGTGCTCGGCCACGTTCTGGAGGTACTCGGACGGGGCGTACTTGGCAATCTCCTTGCCGTCGGTCCCGACCACGCGGACCTTGCCGTCATAGAAGTTGACGCGGTTCTTCTCGTCGACCAGGCCCATGTTGTGCACCTTGAGCTGGTACACGGGGCCGGTGACGATGTCCATGTAGGCCTTGTTCTTGAGGACGACGTCCTCGAACAGCTTGAGGGTGAACTTGCCGAGCTCGACGCACTCCCGGGCCATCTTCTCGACCTGTGCCCGCTGATCTGCGGTGAGGGGCCGGGACACGCCGCCGGGGACGTTGTAGACCGGATGCTGGCACTTGCCGCCCACGGCCTTCATGATCTCGTGGCCGTACTTGCGGAACGTGATGACCTTGGAGCCGATCTCCAGGCCCACCTTGTCCACGATGCCGAGGATGTGGCGCTTGGCCTTCTCGGCCCCGGGGCCCATGACGAAGTCGGGACCGGACAGGGCGTAGAAGTGGGCGACATGGCTGTGGATGTACTCGCCCATGAAGAAGAGCTCGCGAAGCTTGCGGGCTGCGGGGGGCGGGGTCACGCCGTAGACGGCATCGACGGCCTTTCCCGAGGCCATGTGATGGCAGGCGGGGCAGACGCCGCAGATGCGGGGGACGATCCTCGGGGCTTCCTCGACGGGCCGGCCCTCGAGGAACTTCTCAAACCCCCGCAGCTCGGGGATCTGGAAGTAGGTGTTCTTCACCTCCCCCTCGTCGGAGAGGAAGATGGTGATCTTCCCGTGCCCTTCGAGACGGGTGATGGGATCGATGGAGATCGTCTTCATTCCTTCCTCCTTTCGAGCAGCGACGTGGACATGCTGAAGCGGTAGAAGTAGCCGGCCGGATCGGGGAGGGAATCGAGGGCCCGGTCGATAGCCTCGGGGTCCTTGGCCTCGAGCGCGGCACCGATGGCGGCGACCATCTTGGCCCCCTGGTCCATGGTTCCCTCGGGTTGCCCGTAGCAGCCTCGGCAGGGCATGTTGGATGCGACGGTGCACTGGTTTCCGCAGCCGGACCGCGTCACGGGGCCCATGCAGATGAGCCCCTGGTCGAGGAAGCAGAGCTCAGGGTCGGGGATGGTCGTCGCGATTCGCTTGAACTCCTTGATCGATTTCTCCTCCGACCGCTTGCGCTCACACGTGTCGCACAAGGCCTTGTCTCCGGCGCCGAGGACGGCACCGGGGGGAGGCAGCTTGGCGCCGGACACGACGGCCAGGAGCACTTCCCAGATCCGCTCGGGATTGGGTGGACATCCGGGGACGTAGTAGTCGACCTTGACGACCTGGTCCAGCGACTTGACCCAGTCGAACAGGGCGGGAATCTCGATTTCCCCCTCGGGGACCTTGTGGCTCACCTGGGGCCGCACCTTGTTCGGGTTGTCCGTGGACTGGCTCTCCTCGTAGACGCGCTTGAGGATGTCCTCCTTGCGGTAGAAGTTGGCCAGGGCCGGAATGCCTCCGGTGTGGGCGCAGGAGCCGAACGCCACCAGCACCTTGGACTTCTTGCGGAGAAGCTGCGCGATGTGCTGGTTTTCGGTGTTGCGCACGGCACCCGAGAACAGCGTCAGGTCGAGGAAGCCGTCGGCCAGGGCCTCGACATCCTTGTACTTGAAATCCATGGCCACGGGCCAGAGCCAGAAGTTGCAGGCCTCCTTGACCTTGAGGACCTTCTCGTGGATGTCGAGGATCGCGACATCGCACCCACCGCACGCGGCCCCCCAGTAGATGGCAACGTTGAGCTTGCTCATGCGATGCTCCTTTCCGAGACGACGGGCTGCTCTTTGTTCCACTCGAGCGGCCCGAGCGTCCGGATGCTGTCGGTGAACTCGTTGATCACTTCCGCATACCGCTCCCCTTCCGATGCGGAGACCCACTCGAGGCGTACCCGCCGCTCATCGATTCCGAACTGGGCGAGCATCTTGAGCAGCAGGCGGTAGCGCCTGACGGCCTTGTAGTTCCCTTCGGAGTAGTGGCAGTCGCCGGGGTGACAGCCGCCGATGAAGACCCCATCGGCCCCTTCGGCAAACGACTGGAGCACGAACGACGGGTCGACGCGGCCGGAGCACATGACCCGGATGGCGGCCACGTTGGGCTGGTACTGGATGCGGCTGGTACCGGCCAGATCGGCACCGGTGTAAGTGCACCACCGGCAGAGGAAGCCGACGATTCTGGGCTCGAATCTCTCCTGGTTTTCCATGCTCCCTGCCTCCTACATTGAGGCGAGGATGCCGACGATCTCGGAGGAGATCTGCGCATCCTCGAAGTTCTTCTGCCTGGCAGCCCCGGACGGGCAGGTGGCCACGCAGGTTCCACACCCCTTGCACAGTGCCTCGATGACCACGGACACCTTCTTTCCTTCGTCGTACTCGATGGCCGAGTACGGGCAGTTGGCAATGCACAGCTTGCAGCCAGCGCACTTCTTCTCGTCGATCTCCGCAGTGACCGGCTCGAGCACCACCCGTCCCCGCACGATCAACGAGAGGGCACAGGCGGCGGCAGCGGCCCCCTGCGCCACGGAATCGGGAATGTCCTTGGGCCCCTGGCAGGCACCGGCCAGGTAGATGCCCTCCGTGGGCGTGTCCACCGGGCCGAGCTTGGGGTGCCGCTCGAGGAAGAAGCCGTCGGCCGAACGGGAGATGCCGAGCACGTGCGCCATGTGGCCGGCATCGCTGCGGGCCCGAAGCCCGGTGGAGAGGACGACCATGTCCACGGGAACCCGACGCACTTTGCCGAGCAAGGTGTCCTCGGCCACGACGACGAGCTTGCCCTGCTCCTCGGGGGCCTCGACCACGTCGGTCACCTCGGCGGCCTTGCCACGCACAAAGGTCACCCCCTCCTTGAGCAGACGGTGGTAGAACTCCTCGTACCCCTTTCCGAAGGCTCGGATGTCGATGTAGAAGTTGGTGATCTCGGCGTGGGTCTTCTCCTCCACCAGGTGTGCGAACTTGAGGGAGTACATGCAGCAGACCCGGGAGCAGTGCTTGAGGTGCTTCTCGTCCCGGCTGCCGATGCAGTGCAGAATCGCCACCGACTTGGGAGCCGTGCCGTCCTTGAGCAGGACCTTGCCCGCGGTGGGACCGCTGGCGTTGGTCATGCGCTCGAACTCGAGAGGAGACAGCACGTTGTCGAACCGACCGTAGCCGTACCGGGGCAGCTCCCTGGGGTCGAGCGTCTCGAACCCGGTGGCAGCAATCACGGCACCGACCGTCAGCTCCACGACCTCGTCCTTCTGCTCGAAGTCGATGGCCTTGCGGTCGCAGAACTTCTCGCAGACCTTGCACTTGCCGGTCTTGAAGTAGATGCAGTTGTCCCGGTCGATGACGGGACGCTTCGGCACGGCCTGGGGGAACGGGATGTAGATGGCCGTGCGGTTGGCAAGCCCTTCTTCGAACTCGCTCGAGATCTTCTTGGCCGGGCATTTCTCCCAGCAGACGCCGCAGCCGACGCACTTCTCATTGTCGACGCAGGTGGCCTTCTTGCGCACCTTGACCTTGAAGTTGCCCGTGTAGCCGGAAACCTCTTCCACTTCGGAGCAGACCATGAGGTTGATGTTGGGGTGCTGTCCCACGGAGACCATTTTGGGCGTAAGGATGCAGGCGGCGCAGTCCAGCGTGGGGAAGGTCTTGTCGAAGCGGGCCATGTGACCGCCGATGGTCGGCTCTTTCTCCACCAGGTGGACCTTCTTGCCCGCGTCGGCCAACCGCAGGGCGGCCTCGATTCCGGCGATGCCACCGCCCACCACCACGACCTCGGGCATGACCGGGACTTCCCGGCGCTCGAGGGGGCGCTGATGGAGCACTCGGTTGGCGGCCGCGCGCAGCAGCTTCTTGGCCTTCTCCGTGGCCTTGACCTTGTCCTTGTGGACCCACGATACCTGCTCCCGGATGTTGGACATCTGGAACAGGAACCGGTTGAGGCCGGCATCCTCGACCGCGGTGCGGAAGGTTTCTTCGTGCATCAGCGGAGAGCAGGAAGAAACCACGACCCGGGTCAGCTTGTTCTCGGCCACGTCCTTCTTGATGAGATCCTGGCCGGGGTCGGAGCACATGTACTTGTACTCCTTGGCAACGACCACGCCGGGAAGGGTCTTGGCGTACTCGGTCAGGGCTCCGCAGTCCACGGTCTGGGCGATGTTCGACCCGCAATGGCAGATGTAGACGCCGATTCGTTCGTTGGTGCTCATTGCGCCCTCCCTCAAGCCAGCACGGCGGAGACGTCGGTGAGGCTGTCCTGAGCCATGACCTCCTGGGAGGACAGGCCGAACGCACGCCCCATCAACTGGGTGAAGTAGACCACAGGCATCCGCAGGTCGGTGCCGAGCTTCCGGCCGATCTTGTCCTGGTAGGCCTCGAGGTTGATCTGGCACAGGGGGCACGCGGTGGCGATGCAATCGGCCCCGCGCTCCCGGGCCACCCGGAGGATCCGTCCCGTCATTTCCATGCCGAGGTCAGGCTCGGTGGTCATGGTCAGACCGCCGCAGCAGGCGGCCCGGACCGGAAAGTCCACCGTCGTGGCCCCGAGCCATCCCATGAGCCGGTCCATGGTCACGGGGAATTCCGGATCGTCGGCCTCGCCGAACGGCCTGCCCACCTGGCAGCCGTAGTACGCGGCCACCTTGAGCCCCTCGAGCGGCTTCTTGACCCGGGCGCGGACGCCTTCCTCGCCACAGTCGTTGACCAGGACATCCAGCAGATGCCGGACCTTGACGGTGCGATTGTAAGTCATGTCCCCGGCAGCCAGGGCCTTGGTGACCCGGGACCGCACCGCGGGCTTCTCGTCCAGGTACTTGCCGGTCTTGCGCAGCACGACGTAGCAACCGCTGCACGCGGCCACGAGCGTGTCGTGCCCCTCGGCTTCGGCCAGCGCCAGGTTCCGTGCCGACATGACGAACGCCTTGGCCTCACTGAGAGCGAGGTAGGCGGTGGCCCCGCAGCAGTTCCAGTCGGAAACCTCGGCCAGCTCCACCCCGAGCTCACGTGCCACTCGGGTGGCCGAGATGCTGTAGGCCCGGTTGGTGACCATCAGCGAGCACCCAGGGAAATAGCCGTACCTCCTCATTTCGCCCCCTCCTGTTCCACGGTGGACAGCATCTTGACAAGCCCCTCGATCCCCTTGATTCGATGGGAGGACAGCTCCAGCCGTCCGCGTTTCATCATCCGCAGGGCGAACCCCATCTGGCCCATGGCGGCAAAGGGGTTGGTCCGGAGATAGTACTTCCGGATCAGGGCCACTTCGTTGTTCCTTCCGAGCCGATTCACGGTCTCTGCGAAGGTGCCGGCCATGACCGAAGCCTGCCGGGCCCTGGGCAACAACCCCCGGGCCATGGCCAGGCGCTTGAGCTCATACATCATGTCGGTGAAAGGAATGCCGGCAGGGCAGCGCACGGTGCAACCGTAGCACGAAGCGCACAGCCACACGGAATCGGACTCGAGGACGTGCTCGAGGTCGCCGGCCCGAAGCGCCGCGACGATGGCACGCGGCGAGTAGTCCATGCGCGAAGCGGATGGACAGGTGGCCGAGCAGGTTCCGCACTGGATGCACTCCATGACCTTCTCGCCGTCCGGAAGCTCCTTCACGTGCTCCAGGAACTCCTTTCGCAAAGACCTCGTAGCCTCAGCGTCCAGCCGACGCGGCTTCCCGCTCTTCATCTGCCCCTCCGTGGTGTGAGAATTTGCAGGTTTGACCTCACCCTCGCCCCCCTTTGCCCCCCGGCCCCCCCCTGCTGCGCTAGGGACCGCAGCCTCCATAGCAAACGCCCGCAAAGAAGCCAAGCGTATTCCGACATGATACATGGCTTTTTTTCCAGAAACCGACCTGAATGGCCATCCACAACCCGGATCGCGAGGCCCCAATCCCGGATCCTCCGGCACGGATCGAACGATTCCAATGTACACTCAGACAGGGGGGGGGGCGCTCCCCTGAAAAATCCCAAAAACAACAATGTTGACACGCCCCCCCGCTCGGGGGTATGTATTGCTCTCGGATACTGGATGATCTGACAATACACCGGGGAGGGGCCGATGGCGGAATTCATGCGGTGCACAAGCCCGATGCTCGAGGTGGCACAAGCTCTGCTCGAGGCGGGCGGCGAGGAGCTGAAGACCTGTTACCAGTGCGGGACGTGCACGTCCGTGTGTCCGTGGGGAAACCTCATCGAGTTCAGCCCCCGCCGGTTCATCGAGACGGCCCGGCTCGGCCTCGAGGGGTTCGAGGAAGCCACCTGGACCTGCGTCCAGTGTCGCATGTGCCAGGACCGCTGTCCTCAGCAGATCGACATCCCGCAGATCTTCCGTGCGGTGCGGGGAGTTCTCTCCGAGGGCGGCAGCACACCGCCGGCCCTGCGTGTGCCCCTGGCCGGTCTTCGGGGTGAGGGGAATCCCTGGGTCGAGCCACGCGAGAAGAAGACGGCCTGGGCCACGAAGAATGATGTTCCCGCGCTCGCACCCGAGCACGAAGTGGTCCTGTTTGCCTGCTGCGCCAACGAGTACGAGGCACGCAACCAGCGGGACGGGGTTGCCGTGGCGGGGCTGATGAAGGCCGCGGGGGTCTCCTTCGGCTACCTGGGAAAGGAAGGAACCTGTTGCGGCGATCTGATTGCCACGACCGGCGCGGAATCGCTCTTTTCTTTGCTGCGGAAGACCAACCTGAATGCGCTTGGTGGCGTGTCGGCCCGCACCACGGTGACGATCTCGCCGCATTGCCTCAATGCCTTCAGGAACCGCTATCCGGCGGTGCTTGGGATGACATTCAGGCACGTCACCGAGCTGTGGGACGAGCTGCTCCGGGAGGGCGTGCTCAAGCCCTCCCGCGGGGGGGCCGCCAGGGTGACCTACCACGACCCGTGTTACCTGGGTCGACACAACGGCGTGTACGAGGCGCCTCGAAACGTTCTCAAGGCGATTCCGGGAATCGAGCTGGTCGAAATGGCCCACCACCACGAGAGGTCGATCTGCTGCGGCGGGGGCGGCGGCGGAGCCTGGATGGAGCGCCCCAAGGGGGAGCGCCTGGGCGACTTGCGGGTGATGGAGGCGGTGAGCACCGGTGCAGACACGCTGGTCACGGCCTGCCCTTACTGCGTGCAGATGCTGGAGGCCAGCGTCCTGGGACTGAACCTGGAAGGGAAGATCAAGGTGCGGACCGTGAGCGAGCTGTTGTCGGACTCCATTGCACAGGGGGGGGTGGAATGAGCCACGAGCCGAGAATCGGAGTGTACGTCTGCCACTGCGGCGTGAACATCGCCGGAGTCGTGGACGTGAAGCGGGTTGCAGCGGAGATGGCGTCGGAGGCCGGGGTTGTGCTGTCGAGGGAGTACAAGTTCATGTGCTCGACCCCGGGCCAGGAGATGATCATCGACGACATCCAGTCGCACGGTCTCAACCGGGTGGTCGTGGCGGCCTGTTCCCCGCGGATGCACGAGGGGACGTTCCAGGGCGCCTGCCGCAAGGCCGGCGTGAACGCGTACTTCTTCCAGATGGCCAACATCCGGGAGCACGATTCCTGGGTGACCCTGGACAAGGAGGAGGCCACCCGCAAGGCCATTGCGCTGACCCGAGCCGCGGTCCGCCGGGTGCGGAACCACGAGCCGCTCGAGACGCGGCAGGTGGAGGTCCGCAAGGAGGTCCTGGTCATCGGGGGTGGCATTGCGGGCATTGAGGCAGCGCTCACGGTGGCCGAGAGCGGCAATCACGTGTACCTCGTGGAGCGTGAGCCGACCATCGGCGGCCACATGGCCCGATTCGACAAGACCTTCCCCACCCTCGACTGCTCGGCCTGCATCCTCACGCCCAAGATGAATGCCGTCGGCTCCCACCCGAACATCACGCTGATGACCTCGTGCGAGGTGGAGGAGGTCAAAGGGTTCGTCGGGAACTTCGACGTGAAGGTCAAGCGCAAGGCACGCTACGTCGACCACGACAAGTGCACCGGTTGCGGCGCCTGCGTCGAGAAGTGCCCGGTCAAGGTCCCGAGCGAGTTCGACGAAGGGCTTTCCAAGCGAAAGGCCATCTACACTCCCTTCCCGCAGGCAGTGCCGAACAAGCCGGTCATCGACAGGGCGGCCTGCACGTATTTCCGGACGGGGAAGTGCCGGCTGTGTGAGCGGTTCTGCGAGCCGAAAGCCATCGCCTTCGAACAGCAGGAAAGCACCCAGGAGATCCAGGTGGGGGCAATCATCGTGGCCACCGGGTTCGAGTTCTACCGGGGGGAGGCGCTCTCCTGGTACGGGCACGGCCGGTATCCCAACGTGATCACCGCACTGGAGTTCGAGCGGCTGAACAACGCGTCCGGGCCGACGGAGGGGGTGCTGCGGATGGCCGACGGTCGGGTACCCCAGTCGGTGGCCATCCTCCACTGCATCGGGAGCCGTGACAAGAACTACCAGGAGTACTGCTCGCGTGTCTGCTGCATGTATTCGCTGAAGTTCGCGCACCTGGTCAAGGAGAAGACCGGGGCGGAGGTGTTCGAGTTCTACATCGACATGCGGTCGCCGGGAAAGGGCTACGAGGAATTCCACGACCGTATCCGGGAGGAAGGGGCCCACCTGATCCGGGGCAAAGTCGGCGAGGTCACCGACCTGGCCGTGAATCCGGAGGAGCAGGGCAGGCTGATCGTGGTGGCCGAGGACACGCTGGCTGGCAGCCGCCTGCGGGTACCCGTGGACATGGTGGTGCTCAGCCCCGGGCTCTCGGCGCACAGGGACTCGAAGGTGGCCCAGCTCCTGAAGTGTGCGGTGGACAAGAACGGCTTCTTCATCGAGAAGCACCCCAAGCTGGCCCCGGTCGATACGGCCACGGACGGCGTGTTCCTGGCCGGCTGCTGCCAGGGGCCCAAGGACATCCCGGACACGGTGGCTCAGTCCCAGGCCGCTGCGGCCAAGGCGCTGGCCCTGGCAACCCGGGGAGTGGTGGAGGCGGAAGGGCGGACGGCCTGCATCGATCCTGAAGTCTGCGCGGGCTGCAAGCTGTGCGTCTCCCTGTGCCCGTACAAGGCCATCTCGTTCGATACGGCCAAGGAGATCTCGGTCGTCAACGAGGTTCTGTGCAAGGGGTGCGGAACCTGTGCGGCGGCCTGCCCGAGCGGGGCGGCCCAGGCACGGCATTTCAAGGATGTCCATATCTTCAACGAAATCGAAGGAGTGTTGGCACTATGACGAACGATCCCAAGATTGTAGCGTTCCTGTGTCACTGGTGCTCTTACACCGGAGCGGACCTCGCCGGCACGTCCCGGATCAAGTACACGCCTGCAGTGCGCATCGTGCGGGTGATGTGCAGCGGCCGCATCGAGCCCTCCTTCGTGCTCAAGGCGCTCAAGGAAGGGGCTGACGGGGTCCTGATCTGCGGCTGCCACCCCGGGGACTGCCACTACCAGGAGGGGAACTACAAGGCATTGCGCCGCTTCCACATGCTCAAGGAGATGCTGGGCCAGTTCGGGCTGGAGGGCGACCGGGTGCGGCTCGAGTGGGTCTCGGCCTCCGAGGGAGACCGGTTCGCCAAGCTGGCGGACAGCTTCACCGAGGAGATCCGCAGGCTCGGGCCGCTGGCATGGAAGAGGGTCGGCAACGAGTCCGAGAGGAGGGTGGCATGAGCAAGCTCAAGGTTGCCGTCTACTGGGCGGCCTCGTGCGGTGGATGCGACGTGGCGATCCTGGACATCCACGAGAAGGTGCTGGCCGTCAACGAGGCCTGCGAGTTCTTCCTGTGGCCCATCGCCATGGACTTCAAGTATGCGGACGTCGAGGCGCTTCCGGACAAGCACATCGACCTGACGCTCTTCAACGGGGCAATCCGCAACTCCGAGAACAAGCACATTGCGGAGCTGTTGAGGCGCAAGAGCAAGGTGCTCGTGGCATTCGGGTCGTGTGCGCACACCGGGGGGATTCCGGCGCTGGCCAATCTCTACTCGAAGGATCAGATCTTCCACCGCGCCTACGTCGAGAGCCCCTCCACGGTCAACCCGCAGGGGACCCTCCCGCAGACGGCGACGCCGGTGACGGAGGGGGAGCTGACCATCCCGACGATGTTCGACCACGTCTACTCGCTCGACCAGGTGGTGGACGTCGAGTACTACGTCCCCGGCTGCCCGCCCAATCCCGAGAGGATCTGGGAGGTACTCTTCGCCGTGGTTTCCGGTGCGACGCTGCCTCCGCCCGGGTCGGTCATCGGGGCCGGGGAGCGGGCCCTGTGTGATTCCTGTGGGCGAAAGAGGACGGAGGACAAGCGCATCACGGGGTTCAATCGGGTGGCCACGACTCCGCTCGATCCGGACATCTGCTTCCTGGACCAGGGGCTCATCTGCCTGGGACCCGTGACCCGGGATGGCTGCGGCCAACAGTGCGTGAAGGCATCGAACATGCCGTGCCGGGGCTGCTACGGGCTGCCCCCCGGGATCACGGATCAGGGGGCCAAGATGATTGCCGCCGTGGCCTCGGTCATCGATGCCAGGGAGCCTGAGGACATCCGAAAGATCGTAGCCACCCTGCCGGATCAGGCCGGGTACTACTACCGGTTCAGCATGTCGCAGTCCATGCTCGGGAGGAAGAAGGCATGAAGCAGATCGTCGTAGACCCGATCACTCGCCTGGAAGGGCACGGGAAGATCACCCTGTTCCTGGATGACGACGGTGCGCTGGCCAACGTGTACTTCCAGATTCCGGAGCTTCGCGGCTTCGAGAAATTCCTGGAAGGGCGGCCGGTGGAGGAGGCCCCCCGAATCGTCCCCCGCATCTGCGGCGTCTGCCCCGCCTGTCACCACATGGCATCGGGCAAGGCCGTCGATGCCGTCTACCACGTGACCCCGCCCCCCGCGGCCCGCAAGCTGCGGGAGCTCTTCTTCATGGGCGAGTACATCCACAGCCACGTGGCGCACTTCTATGCGCTGGCTGCCCCGGACTTCGTGCTCGGTCCCGGCTCGGACAAGGCCAAGCGCCACGTTCTCGGCATCGTGGAGAAGGTGGGGCTCGAAATCGGCTCCAAGGTGCTGACCTTCCGCAAGTATGGCCACGAGATCATGAAGCTCGTGGGGGGCAAGTGTCAGCACCCGGTCTACAACGTGCCCGGAGGCGTTTCCCGCCCCCTGACCGAGGAGCAGCGTCGCGAGGTCGAGCGGATGGCTCGCGAGTGCGTCGAGTTCGCCCGGTTCAGTCTCGACCTGTTCGGCAAGGTGGTGCTGGAGAACCCGGCCTACATGGACATCATCACCGGTCCGGCCTACGTCCTGGATGTGCACGACATGGGGCTGGTGGATGCCCACAACCGGGTGAACTTCTACGACGGCCGCGTCCGGGTCAAGGACACGGCGGGCAACGAGATTGCCCTGTATGAGCCCAACGAGTACCTCGAGAACCTTGCCGAGCACGTCGAAAGCTACACGTACCTGAAGTTCCCCTACCTCAAGAGGTTCGGCTGGAAGGGGCTTGTCGAGGGCCCGGAGAGCGGAGTCTACCGCGCCACGCCGCTCTCCCGGCTCAACGTGGCGGACGGCATGGCCACGCCGCTTGCCCAGGCCGAGTACGAGCGCTTCTTCAACACCGTGGGCAAGCCCTGCAAGCTCGTCCTGGCCACTCACTGGGCCCGCCTGATCGAGTTGCTCTACGCCTGCGAGCGGGCCGTCGAGCTGGCCTGCGACCCGGAAATCACCAGCCCCGACGTCCGGACGCTCCCGACCCGGACTCCGACCGAGGGGGTGGGCATCGTCGAGGCCCAACGCGGAACGCTGACCCATCACTACACGACCGACGAGAAGGGGATCATCCGCAAGGCCAATCTGATCGTCGGGACGACGAACAACCACGCAGCCATCTGCATGTCCATCAAGAAGGCGGCCATGGCGCTCATCGAGAGGGGCAAACCGGTCTCCGAGCAGCTCCTCAACATGATCGAAATGGCGTTCCGGGCCTACGATCCCTGCTTCTCGTGTGCGACCCACTGCCTGCCGGGGCACTACCCGATGGAGGTGACCGTGAAGGACTCGCAGGGGGCGGTTCGGCAGGTGCTGGTCCGGTCCTGACACGAGGCGGAGAGGACGCTCCTACTCCCGAAGACTACAGATTCGACCAGCTTGCTATCGTACTCCCAGTTGTGACAGAATGCTGGACCGGAGGAGGCATCGATGGATCTGCTGTCCAGTATGACCCGGGCTGGGGGAACGGTCCTTGCGCTGGCCGATGACCCGGTCGTTCGAGGAGTCCTGCGCACAGGGCTGGAGGAGGATGGCTGGAAGGTCAGCTTCTTCACCGGCTCAGCGGACGGGGTACCGGCAACCGTTCGCCTGGGGGCCGACTGCCTCATCCTGGACATGGGCTGCCTGGGGCGGTCCACGGTCGGTGTGGTGCGGTCGGTGCGACGGGAGTTCCCGGCACTGGCGGTGCTGGTGCTTGCCGGGGACCCCCAGGTGGACGACGTGTTCGAGGTGCTCCGGGCCGGGGCGGACGACTTCATCCGCAAGCCAATCAACGGACCCGAGCACATCTCGCTGGCCATGCGCCGGCTCTCCATGTACCGAACATGCATCCTGGACAGCCTGAAGCTGCGCCTGGAGCAGGAGAGGATTCGGGAGCAGGAGCGACCGCAGCAGGAACGACTCCGCTTCTTCCGGTTCGCTTCGCACGAGATCAAGTCGCCGCTCGTGGCGGTCACATCGAGCCTTCGGGCCCTGCAGGAGCTCTCTCCCGACGAGGTCGGCCAGCGGGCCAGGGGACTGGTGGACCGCTCGGTGCACCGTTGCGAGCAGATGCTGGCCATGCTCAACGACATGCTGGCCATCAGCGTGGACCGGTCGGACGTCCGGGACTACCACGAGGAAGCCGACCTGGCTCAGTTGGTACGGGAGGCTCTCTCGAGCGTGGCACCGGTCATGGAGGAGAAGGGACAGATGCTGTGTGCGGACGTGCCGGGGGACCCGCTGCCGTTCTGGTGCAGCCGGCAGGGGATGGAGAAGGTGGTGGAGAACCTTCTCTCCAACGCGGTCCGCTACACCCCAGCGGGGGGACGCATCGAGGTGACCGTCGGCGTGCAGCAGGAGCACGTGTTCCTGCGGTTCGAGGATACCGGAATCGGAATCCCGGCGGATGAGAAGGAACGAGTGTTCGAGGAATTCTATCGGGCCCGCAACGCGCGCAAGGCGGTCAATTTCGGGTCCGGGCTGGGGCTGTCTCTGGTGAGGAAAGTGGTCCGGGAACATGGCGGCTGGATCGACCTTGTCAGCGAGGAAGGGAAGGGCAGCACCTTCACGGTGTGGCTCCCGGTGAGAAGGCCCCGGTAGAGGCTTCTCTCCGAACAACGGATTTGGTTCGGGTGACTGCGTCCCGAACCGGGGAACGGGCGGCTGGATGTCTGGATTACGCGGCTCCATCAGCTTTCGCCTGACGCTGGGGCTCATTGCGGTCTTCGTGACGGCCAATGCGGTGGTTTCCGCTCTGACGGTGATCAACATCGGTAACGTGCTGCTCGATGAGGTGCAGACCCGAGTGCGCCTGGACCTCAATGCGGCCCGCCAGGTCTACGAGGGCCACACGCGGCAGATGGAGAGCTTCCTCCAGGCCGTGAGCCTGGACCGCGTGCGCATCGCCGAAGCGCTCGAGACGGGGGACATGGGAAGGGCGGCCAGGCTGCTCGAGGAAATGCGGGCGGCCGGAAGGATGGACATCCTGCGCCTCCTGGATTCGTCGGGCCGCGTGCTATGGCGAGGGGCCGATCAAACCGTGGTGGGGGATTCCCTGGCCGAGGACCCGGTGATCGCCCAGGTGCTCGCAACCCGTCGGCCCGCCTCCGGAACGGTGCTGGTCCCGCATGGCGTCCTGGCTCGGGAGGGGACGGAGCTGGCCGCTCGGGCGGTCTTCGAGCTCCAGCCGACGCCGGCGGCCAAACCCACGGACCGGACCACGGAAGTGGACGGAATGGCCATCACAGCGGCCCAGCCGCTGCTGGATGCCCGGGGCAACCTGGTGGGCATACTCAGCAGCGCCAACCTGCTCAACCGCCGCTTCGACCTGGTCGACAGCATCAAGGAAGTGGTGTTCCAGGGGCAGATGTGGCAGGGGAAGGACATCGGAACGGCCACGATCTTCCAGAAGGATCTGCGGATCTCGACCAACGTGCTCACGGAACGGGGAGAGCGGGCGATCGGGACTCTCCTGAGCGCACAGGTGTATGAGGCGGTGCTCGAGCGTGGGGAGGTCTGGGCGGACCGGGCCTTCGTGGTCAACGACTGGTACATCACGGCGTACGAGCCGATTCGGGACCCGCAGGACCGCGTCATCGGCGTCCTGTACGTGGGGCTTCTCGAGGAGCCCTTCTCCCGTCCCCAGCGCGTGCTGCAGGCGGTCTTCCTGGCCATCATGGCATTTACGACACTGTTGAGCCTCACGCTGGCCTGGGCCGTTACCCGCAACGTGCTCAAGCCTGTGGGACGCATCGTGCGGCTCTCCGAGCGGTTCAAGATGGGAGACATGGCGGCACGGGTCGGCATCCGGCCCCCCGGTGAAATGGGGGTTCTTTGCGAGGCCATTGACCGGATGGCCGAGGCCGTGGTGGAGCGGGAGGAGAAGCTCAAGGAAGTGACCCGACAACAGATCGGACAGAGCGAGAAGCTGGCTTCGGTCGGACGCCTGGCGGCCGGCGTGGCGCACGAGATCAACAACCCGCTGACCGGCGTGCTCACCTTCTCGCACCTGCTCAAGGAGAAACCCTACCTCAAGGAGCAGGACCGCCAGGATCTGGACGTGATCATCCGCGAGACGACCCGGGTGCGCGAGATCGTCCGAAGCCTGCTCGACTTTGCGCGCGCAGCCCCGTCGGTCCGGCGCCCCGTGGACCTCAACCAGGTGATCTCACAGACCATCCGACTGTTCCGGAGCCAGAAGGACGTGACCATCTCCATCGAGGAGCGCTTCGATCCCCAGATCCCGCAGGTCACGGCCGACCCGAACCAGCTCCAGCAGGTGTTCCTCAATCTCTCCCTCAACGCGTGGGAGGCCATGCCGCAAGGGGGCCACCTGTGCTTCACCACGCTCAGGGAAGGGGATCAGGCCGTGGTCCGGGTCGAGGATACCGGGTGTGGAATTCCCAAGGAGCATCTTGACAAGATCTTCGACCCGTTCTTCACTACCAAAGCGCCGGGCAAAGGAACGGGGCTCGGCTTGAGCGTCAGTTACGGTATCGTCCAGCAGCACGGAGGCACCATGCTCGTGGAAAGCGAAGTCGGAGTCGGAACTCGTTTCACAGTGCTGCTCCCAGCTGCACGACAGGCCAGCGGAGATGAGCCATGAGCGCCGAGTTGTCGGGAGAGCTGCCCCCCCAGAGAATCCTGGTGATCGACGACGATCCGGTCGTGTGTCTGAGTTGCGCCCGGATTCTCGACCCCGACGGCCACCGCGTGGAGACCTCGCAGGATCCCCAGGAAGGGCTCCAATCCGCCGTGAGCGGGGACTTCGACGTCATTCTTCTCGACCTCGTGATGCCCTCCATGCGAGGCGAGGAAGTCCTTGCGCGGCTCAAGGCGGCAGGGGTTCCGTCCCAGGTCATCATCATCACCGGCTACTCGACGGTTCAAAGCGCCGTGGAGGCAATGCGCCTGGGTGCGGCCGACTACGTCTCCAAGCCGTTCACGCCCGAGGAGCTCCGGATGGCGCTCAAGAAGGTCTGCGAGCGGTCGGCCCTGCTCCGGGAGAACGCTGAGCTGCGCCGCCTGCTGGCCCAGGGGCACGGCTTCGAGGGGATTATCGGCCAGAGCCGGGCCGTAGAGCGGGTCTGCTCTCTGATCCGCCGGGTAGCCCCGACGCTGAGCACGGTCCTGCTCACCGGCGAAAGCGGGACGGGCAAGGAAATGGCGGCCCGAGCGATCCACCGGCTCAGCCCGAGAGCGGACAAGCCTCTGCTGGCCTGCGACTGCTCCGCCCTGGTCCCTACCCTGCTCGAGAGCGAGCTCTTCGGCCACGCCAAGGGGTCCTTCTCCGGTGCCGTGGCCGCCAAGCAGGGCCTCTTCAAGGTGGCCGACGGCGGGACCCTCTTCCTGGACGAGGTTTCCAATATCAGCCTGGAAATACAGGGCAAGCTCCTGCGCACCCTCGAAACGAGGCGGGTTCGGCGGGTCGGCGACACGGAGGAGTTCGATGTCGACATCCGCCTGATCGCCGCCTCCAACCGGGACCTCCAGCAGATGGTCCGGGAGGGAGCCTTCCGGGAGGATCTGTACTACCGCCTCAACGTCTTCCCCATCGAGCTGCCCCCCCTGCGGGAGCGCGTGGGGGATGTGCCTCTCCTGCTCCAGCATTTCCTCGAAAGGATCTCGGCAACCAACTCCAGAAAGCCGCGGGGCTTCACCGTCGAGGCCCTGCACGCGCTCGAGGCCTACCACTGGCCCGGCAACATCCGGGAGCTTCGCAACGTCGTGGAGCGCATGGCTATCCTGTGCGACTCGGACCGGATTGAGCTGGCCCACCTCCCGTCCGAGCTGCGCCCCACCAGTGGTGCCGTGGTGGCCACCGACCTCCCGGAAACGTGGGAGGACTTCAAGCGCCTCAAGAGGCAGGCCTCTGATTCTGCCGCCCACCAGTTGGAGCGCCGCTTCCTCACCGACGTGCTGGCGAAGTCCAGCGGAAACGTGACCCGGGCAGCGGAGATGGTCGGCATGCAGAGGACCAATTTCCACTTTCTCATCCGCAAGCACGGGCTGAAGGCCAAGGACTGAGGTCCGGCTGCGGGCCCTTCCCGCGTCTCGACGACGCCACGGCAGGCGAGCCCTCCTGAACGGTTTGCCCCTACAGTGTACGACGAGATCATACACTTTCGAGGCCTTTCCGGCCCGTGTGGTGCCGACTCTCGCTGACGGCTGGATCGGTCTTTGCCCCAGGCAGCATGAGGCCCTGCTCGCTTTCCCTCGCACTCCCAATTGAGGTTGGCACGCAAGTTGCTGTACCGGAGGACGGGAGGTGGGCAGATGGGCGCCGCACGAAACGAGAACGTCAGGCTCCTGGTGGTGGACGACGAGCCGGTGGTGTGCGAGAGCTGCTCCCGGACATTCGAGTCCAGGGGGTTCAACGTAGTGGCCAGCACCGACCCGTTCGAAGGGCTGCGCCTGGCCACGAGCCAGGACTTCTCGATGATCCTGCTCGACCTGAAGATGCCCGGGCTGGACGGCATCGAGTTCCTGAAGAAGCTGCGTGAGACCGATCCGCAGGTTCCGGTCATCATCATCACCGGATACGGGAGTCTGACCAGTGCGACCGCTGCCATGAGGCTCGGGGCCACCGACTACGTGAACAAGCCATTCACTCCGGTCGAGCTGCTCGAGGCCGTGTCCAGAGGGCTGAGACCGGCTCCAGCGGTCGTGCCGATCGCAGGGGCGACGCCGGCTCGGTCTCCGGCCGACAGTCCGGCTCCGGCGTGGAGACCGGCGGATGCGGACATCCGCTTCCTGGACGACGGCTGGGCCCGCCGAGGGGAAGACGGCAGCGTCCGGGTCGGGATGTTCCTTTCCGCCGACGAGCTGGGCCGCGTCGAGTCGGTTCACCTGCCCCGCACGGGGGAGCGCATCTACCGGGGCATTCCGGCCGCCGCTGTTGCACTGAGAGGGGGAGGGATGCGGCTCATCCCGGCGTCCGTTTCCGGGAAGGTCCGCCGCGCGAACGCCGTTCTGGCCGAAGGGGCTCCTGTCAGCCGGCTCGGCGGCCTTGAAGACCTATGGCTGGCTGAAGTGGAGGGGTCCGAGGCGCAGAGCGACTTCGGCGCTCTGGGCTCCAGGACCGTCGTCCTCGCCAACCCGGACCCGGTGCGCGGGAAAGGGCAGATCCGTCTGCTCGAGCAGACGGGTTGCAAGGTTCGAGCCGTCTGCAACCCGGAAGAGGCCTCGTCACTCTTCAGCGACGGTGTGACCCGAGCGCTGTTCTTCGACGACGAGGCGGTCGGGGGGGACGGCCCCCGCATCATCCACTACTTCAAGGAGTCCCACCCGGATTGCCGGGTGGTGGTTCTGGCGTGCGAATCCTCTTCTCGGGAGGGAGGGTATCGGGAGTCTGGGGCCTTCGTCGTCTCGACGGGGCCATTCAACCAGGAGGAAGCCATGAATACCGTTGCCAGCGTGTTTCCGAGGGAACCGGAGCACCCGGTGCTGACGGACAAGTCCTGGGCGAGCGTGCTGCCGCCCTGGGTGAACCGGGTCCGTGTGGCGGACAAGTGGGGCAAGACGGTGACGCTGATGGCATCGGGCGAGATGCTCGAGCGACATCGGGGACTCGGATACCGGGTCATCCGGATGCTGCTCGATGCCGGCCTCCCGGTCTCGGTGGTGCACGGAGCCAAGGACCACTCGCTCAGCGAGGTCTTCCGTGAGCACCAGGGTTCGGACCGGGTGGTCCTGCTCGAGGCTGCGGACCAGGGCAAGGTTCCCGGCTCGCTGACTCGGACCGTTCGGGCATTGCCGGCCTTGAGAGGGGGAGAAGCGGATCACCTGATTCCTTGCCTCGTGATCCAGCCCAAGCTCACGGGCCCGGCTCAGTTCGACTTCGACGCCCGCACCGTGGAAGCCATCGCGGAGCAGGTGGTCAAGGCCCTCACGGCATAGAGGGCGGAGGTGATGCCCTCCGGCGGTCGACAGCGACGGTCGGGGGCCAGGTGGCGGTGGATTCTGGGGCATGGCGGGCGGGACAGGGCGTGGGCCGGTCAACGGCAGCGGCCGAAGATTGGCGGGCGGGGAAGGAGGCGGGTCGGTCGAGGGCAGTGGCCGGAGACTGGCGGGACCGGAAGGGCGGGGGTGGGGGACCCCGGAGGGCACACCTCGTCAAAAAGGACAATCTGCGTAGGTTGCAGCTGACATCGGAAAGACCGCGACGGTAGCCCTGGCCGGAGCCAGCCGGGCAGCCTCCTTCAACATCGACTCCGGAGAATCGAACTGCAGGAAGATGCCCATCCGCCTGCCGGTGTCCGGGGGCAGATTCGGCGAGAACACGAGGATCCGGTTCTTCCGAACGACCTGGAGCGAGAAGTGGGACAGAAAGCGCTCTTCCGTTCCCGCCCCGCGCTTGACCTTGTCGACGAACCAGAGAACCCGGCTCGGCCCCAGGAGCCGCAGGATCGCCCGTAGCACTCCGTTCGGCAGTGACTTCTTCCCGATGGCCAGGTCGCCGATGCCGCTTCGACACTCGAGGAATGCGACGATCAATCCGCCCTCTCGCACGGCCGGCTCGGCGTGAGCGATTCCCTTCATCCCCTGGCGGAGGTCCGCGTTGAGAGGGCTGGAGGTCACGATGGCCACGTCAACAGGTCCGGGAAGCCTCCGGGACGCGGTTTCCCGGACTCGACGGACGGCTTCCCGATGGGCCTGCACGGGGTCTCCGCAGACAAACGCATGCACCTGCTGGCGCTCGTTGAGCAGGGCGTTGACGATGAAGATGGGACGACCGAGCTTCAGCGCCCCCTCCTCGAGGTCGAGGCGCATGTCGCTCTCGGTGCAGCCGACGAAGTTGCACCGTTGAGGGGTCACCCCCTGCATGTGGTTGGCGGCGATGGTCCTCTCGTGGGCAAGGCCGGGGATGATCATCTTGAGTCCCCCTCCGAACCCGAGGAGAGGGTGCGGCTCCACAGACCCCACGCACACGATCAGGTCGGCCTCGGCCAGGCGACGGTTGAGATGCACGGGCGTGCCGCGGGAGGTCGTGCCGAGATCGACGTGCGCGGTATCATCCCGGCAGTCGTGGTTGTGCCAGGCCAGGTCGAAGCTCTCTTCGAATCCCAGGCGGTGGGCTGCCTCGGCCTGCGTCATCCTGCGGTGAACGCCGAGGGCGAAGAGGACGCAGATATCGCTACGCCTGGCCCCTCTGGACTCCAGCCACTGCACGAGAGCCGGAAAGAAATCCCGAACCGGGGTCGGACGGCTGATGTCGTCCACCGCCAGGACGATTCGCAGGCCGCCGAGATCGGCCGGAAGCCTCGCACCGATCGGAGCACCGAGCGCGGCCCTCAGACCGCCACCGGGCTCGGCAAGGCCGGGACATGGCTCGGGCGGGTACTCGCCGACGAGGTGCCACCCCCGGGGCAGATCCAGGCGGAGCTCCCGTCCGAGGAAGTGCAGATCAACGGCCACGGCATCTCCCATGTTTGCCTCCAGGTTGGACCCCATGGTACCACCCGCACGGGGGTGGGGGAATAGGACAATAGGACAATAGGACAAATAGGACGAATGGAAGACATAGGACGCGGGGGAGCTAGGGGGTGGGTTTGACTGGGAGGCAGAGGGTGCTAGTTGGCTGTTGTTGCTAGGGGGCCAATCCCGCGATGGCGGCCGAGCGTGCCATCGGTTCGGCTCCCGACGCACGCGTGACTGTCGGCCCGGGCGATGGTATTGTCGGGGGCATCGCGGGGGCGGGGCATGGCGGGCGCACTGGGGAAGCTCAACGTCGGTTTCGTGGGGTGCGGGCGCATCGCGGACCTGCACGTGCCCGGCTACGAGGACAATCCGCACGCCCGTCTGCTGGCCATCTGTGACACGAGCTCCGACGTGCTCGAAAGCCGACGCCGACAGTGGGGTGTGGACCGCACCTACCGGGACTTCGCCGAGATGCTGGCCGATCCGGACATCGATGCCGTGGAGATCCTCACTCCGCAGAAGCTGCACGAGTCCCAGACCGTTGCCGCTCTGCGCGCGGGGAAGCACGTGGCCCTTCAGAAGCCGCTGTCGACGGACCTTGCGAGCGCCGACCGTATCCTGGCTGCCGTATCGGCCTCGGACCGGGTGTTCAAGGTCACCGAGAACTATGTGTTCTACCCGCCGCTGGTCCTGGTTCGAAAGCTCCTTGCGGAGGGAGCGATTGGTGACCCGGTCAGCCTGCGCATCCAGTTCATCAGCGGTCCGGAGGGGGGCTGGCAGGTCCCGGCCGAGGCCTGGCAATGGCGGATGCAGGAGGCACGGGAAGGGCGGGGACCGTCCACCTTCGACCACGGCCACCACCTGTGGTCGACGGCCTGGTTCCTGATGGGCGAGCCGGAGCGGGTTACCGGTTGGGTCGACAGCAATGACGGCCTGGTCGACTGCCCTTCGCAGTTCCTCTGGAAGTACCGGGACGGCAAGCGGTACGGGTGCTGCCTGTTCCATCACGGTGATCATCTGCGGGTCCCGTCGAGGTACTACTCCAACGACGAGTGGATCGAGGTATTCGGAAGTCGAGGAATCCTCCAGGTACGGCGATGCACGGGAAACGTCCAGGATGGCCCGCCGGTGAGGCTGTGGGACGGACAGTTATTCCGGGATTGGGCGGACGTCGACGCGGACTGGGGGCAGGGATTCGTCGGCGCCACACGGGACTTCGTGAGGGCTGTCCGGGACGGAGCGACGCCCACGTTGACCGGTGAGCAGGCCCGGCTTGTGCTGCGGTTCTCCCTGGCCCTTCAGAAGGCATCCCGGGTCAGGCGTGAAGTCTGGGTAGACGAGCTCGATGCCGCCTGGCCTGCCCTGGACGCCTGGCGGCGCACCCGTCGTTCCAGGAAGGAGGCCGCTACCGGCAGCGAGGGGTGGTTCTCCCGGCTGACCGGCGGAACCTCGAAGTACGCAGGCCAGGCCGTGGGCTTGACCGAGAGCATGGTCTCCCGGTTCGTGCCCGGGGAACCGCCCCTTCCGGACACGAGCATCGGCCTCGTGCTGCAGGGGGACGGCCTGCCCGAGCAGCGCCTGGGCCTTGTGATCCGGGACAACCGGGCGACCTTGCTCCAGGGCGAGCTCCCGGCCGAGGCCGCACTGGTCGTCACCATGGCCCCTGGCGTGTGGGCGGCCATTCTGCTGAAGAAGAAGCGGATTGAGTTCGCTGTGCTGCAGGGGAAGATCCGCTATTCGGGACGAGTGGAGGAGGCGCTCAAGCTGAGGAGCGCTTTCGACTTGTAGGAGGAGGGACGGGATGAGTCCCAGAGATGAACGCCGGGATGCCATGCTCAAGCGGGCGGCTGCCATCCGTGCAGCCGGTGGGTTCGAGCAGGCCCTGAAGCAGGGAACGCTTCCACGAATTGCCGATGTGTCGCTGAGCGAGGCCGTGGTGCTCGGGTTGCTCCGACAGGGAGTGCGAGCCTTTGTCGGGGTCTTCGGTCACGGCACGACCGCAGTCGGCGAGGTACTCCGCCACTACCAAGAAGCGGGGCTGGTGAGAACCTATGCGGTCCGCCACGAGATCGAAGCTGCCCATGCGGCGATGGCGCTCCGATGGGTCTGCGGGGAGAAGGCCGCCGTGTTCACCTCCATTGGACCGGGGGCGCTGCAGGCGTTTTCCGGGGCACTGGCTGCAGCCAGCGACGGCATCGGAGTGTGGCATGTGTACGGGGACGAAACCACGCAGGACGAGGGCCCCAACATGCAGCAGATCCCTCGGCATGAGCAGGGCCTGTTCACCCGGCTCTTCGGAACCATGGGGGACGCATATTCCCTCCACACTCCGGAGGCGGTCTTTTCCGCCCTGCGCCGAGGCGGTTCACGCGTCGACCACCCCTGGAATCCGGGCCCCTTCTTCCTGTTGTTGCCGATGAACGTCCAGGCGAGGATTCTGACCGGATTCAGGCTGGACGCGCTCCCCTCGGAAGCCCGGATGTCCGTGGGGCCGGCGGCCCCTGGCCCCGCATTGGAGGACGCGGCCGACGCGCTGTCCAAGGCTCGCCGCATCCTGGTGAAGCTCGGCCGGGGAGCCCTCGGGGCAGGTCCCGAAATCGAAGCTCTGCTCGACCGGGTCCAGGGAGTGGCGGTCCACACCCCCATCGCCACCGGAATCGTCCCGGCCAGCCACCCCGCCAACATGGGCGTCGGAGGGTCCAAAGGCTCCATCTGTGGCAACTATGCGATGGAGAATGCAGACCTGCTGCTGGCCGTAGGAACCCGTTTCGTCTGCCAGTCGGACAGCTCGAGGACCGGCTATCCCAGGGTCGAGCGCGTCATCACCGTCAACCCGGATCCGTTCACCGCGAACCACTATGCGCGAAACACCCCGCTGGTGGGGGATGCTGCGGCAACGCTGCGGCTGCTTCTTGAGCGGCTTCGCGACCACAGGCCTCCTCGGGAAGCACGGAGCTGGAGACGGGAATGCGGAGCCAGAAGAAAGGAATGGGAGCGATTCAAGGCAGAGCGATTCTCGCATCCGTGCCTGGTTGACCCGGTCTGGGGGCGGCAGGTCCTGACGCAGCCGGCGGCCATCCGCGTGGGGCTCGACTGGACCCGCAGGAACGATGCCGTCGCGTTCTTCGACGCCGGGGACGTCCAGGCCAACGGCTTCCAGATCGCCCAGGATGAGGCTCCGGGACGTACGATCACGGAGACCGGGGCCAGCTACATGGGATTTGCTGTCTCGGCGCTGTTGGCGTCGGCCATGGCGACGAGCTCCTATCGCGCCGTTGCGTTTTCCGGGGATGGCTCCTTCATGATGAACCCCCAGATACTCATCGATGCGGTGCAGCACCGGGCCTGTGGCACCATCCTGCTGTTGGACAACCGCCGCATGGCCGCGATCTCTGGACTCCAGCGGGCTCAGTACGACGCCGAGTTCGCCACCTCGGACGATGTGGAGGTGGACTACGTCAAGATGGCCGAGGCGGTAAGCGGCGTCCAGGCCCTGCATGGAGGCTTTTCTCCCGCCTCGCTCCGCAGGGCCCTGGACAAGGCCGGACAATATCAGGGCCTCTCGCTGATCCATGTCCCCGTCTACTTCGGCCCGAACCCGCTCGGCGGCCTTGGCGCCTTCGGCCGATGGAACGTTGGGAGCTGGGCGGAGAATACCGAGCGCCTTCGACACGACATCGGGCTTTGATGGAGCGCAGATCATGAAGGGCATGCAGAAGAACCTCACGTCGTATGCGGACCCGGAGTTCAGCCGCTTCCTGCGCAGGACGTTTCTGGCATCGGCAGGGTACGACGGGGAGGACCTCGAACGACCGATCGTCGGCATTGCGGACACGTCGTCCGACTACAACCCGTGCCACCGGGACATGCCTGCGCTGGCGGAGGCCGTGAAGCGGGGTGTGCTGGAGGGCGGGGCGCTGCCGCTCGTCTTCCCGACCTGCTCGCTGCACGAAATCCTGATGTCCCCCACCACCATGCTCTACCGTAACCTCCTCGCCCTGGAGACCGAGGAGCTCATCCGGTCCCAGCCGATGGACGCAGTCGTGCTGCTCGGGGGTTGTGACAAGACTGTGCCCGCGCAGCTCATGGCCGCGGCTACGGCCGACGTGCCGGCCGTCTCCCTGGTGACCGGCCCCATGCGGACCGGCAGCTGGCACGGGGAGCGGCTGGGCGCCTGCACTGACTGCAGGCGACTGTGGGCACGACACCGGGCCGGGCAGCTCGACGGGAACCAGATGGCGGAGGTGGAGACTCGGCTGTGCTCAACGGCAGGGACCTGCATGGTCATGGGCACGGCCTCGACCATGGCGTGCATGGCCGAGGCGCTGGGCATGGCCCTTTCCGGGTCTGCCACTCCGCCGTCCGGAAGCGGAGACCGGCTGCGTACGGCCGTTCACACTGGACGCGTTGCCGCCAGACTGGCCGTTAACCCCGTCAAGCCTTCCGACGTGCTGACCCCCCCGGCATTCCGCAACGCCCTTACCGTTCTGCTGGCGCTGGGAGGCTCGACCAATGCGGTAATCCACCTGCTGGCCATCGCCCGTCGGGCGGGGGTTCGGCTGACGTTGGACGACCTGGCGGAAGTCTCTGGGAAGGTCCCCCTATTGGTGGATCTCAAGCCCTCGGGGACCGGCTACATGGAGGACTTCCACGCTGCCGGAGGGATGCCTGCGCTGCTCAAGGTGCTGAAACCGCTGCTCGACGTTTCAACCCGAACCGTCCAGGGTACCCGGCTGGCCGACCTGCTGTCCTCGACGCCGCAGCCCGACTCACGGCAGGCGGTAGTCCGCACTCTGGAGTCACCACTCGGCCCCGCTGGGGCCCTGGTCGTACTGCGGGGCACCCTGGCCCCGGGCGGTGCGATCCTCAAGCGGTCTGCGGCAACCTCCTCCCTGATGGTGCACGAGGGCCCTGCAACGGTCTTCGAGTCGCCGGACGATGCTGCCGAGCGGGTGGATGACCCCGGGCTGGGGATCACGCCGGACCACGTCCTGGTGCTTCGCAACGCCGGCCCCCGGGCGGCCGGCATGCCGGAGGCAGGCAGCCTCCCCATTCCGCGCTACCTGGCGGAAAGAGGGGTTCGGGACATGGTGCGGATCTCGGACGGCCGCATGAGCGGGACGTCGTTTGGCACGGTGGTGCTGCATGCCGCACCGGAGGCAGCTGCGGGCGGGCCTCTGGCGCTGGTGCGGGATGGAGACCGGATCCGGCTGGACGTGCCGGCGGGGCGAATCGATCTGCTCGTGGACGACCATGAGCTTGCGCTGCGGCGTCGGGAGTGGACGCCGCCTCCACGGCCCGAGCGAGGCTGGCGGCGCCTCCACTCCGAGCATGTGCTGCAGGCCGACTGCGGTTGCGACCTGGACTTCTGCTGAGTCGGGCGTGGACGGCGTCGACTGCGATTACGATTACGATTACGACTGCGATGCCGATGCCGATGCCGATGCCGGTTTTGACTTCGCCATCGGGGTCTGATATATACTTCGCCCGCCCGGATCGGCTGGCCTGGCCGAGGCGGCTGCCGGGTGATGTCCAAATCAACTTCAGCACGTGGAAGGAGGGTTGTATGAGCAAGGTCAATGTCATCCTGTCGCTGGTGGCGACGGCGGTGGTGGCCTTCGTCATCGGGTACGTGGTCGGCAGCCGCGGGACGCCCGACGGGGAGAGCACCATCACGGCCGAGCAGGCCGCCGAACTGCCCACCGTGGCCAAAGGGGTGGAGCACTGTCCCCAGAAGGGCGGCGAGAAGCCCAAGGTCACGATTCTCGAGTTCATCGACTTCCAGTGACCGTTCTGCAAGCGGGTCACCGGTACGGTCGACCAGATCCTCGAGACTTACGGCGAAGACGTGAGAGTGTATGTCGTGCAGAACCCGTTGCCGTTCCACGCCCGGGCATTCCCGGTTTCTCAGGCGGCGTATGCGGCCCATCTCCAGGGCAAATTCGAGGCCTATGCGAAGATTCTCTGGGACAACATGTCGGCCCTGGAGGATGCGGACCTCGAGAAGTACGCCAAGGACGCGGGGCTCGACCTGGAGAAGTGGAAGAAGGACAAGGACTCGGAGCAGGTCAAGGGGTGGCTCAAGAACAACCAGGCCATCGCTGCGGCGCTCGGGGCCAGCGGAACGCCGGCGTTCTTCATCAACGGCGAGTTCCTCAGCGGTGCGCAGGACTTCGAGAAGTTCAAGGAAATCATCGACAAGCAGGTCGACAAGGCCAACAAGCTTCTCGAGAAGAAGGTCCCGGCCGAGGCGCTGCACGCGGTGCTGACCGGCACTGCGGTTCAGGGCAAGTACAAGCGGTTCGTGATCGAAGGCAAGCCGGCCCCCGCGGTCGAGGCAGCCGAGGCGGAAGCGGAGAAGGAGCCGTTCTCCAAGGCGGTGGCCGAGCTGGCCATCGGCGATTCCCCCAGGAAGGGGCACGGGGATGAGGTGGTGATCACCGAGTGCTCCGACTTCCAGTGACCGTACTGCTCAAGAGTGGGTCCACTCTTCGAAGAAGTGATCAAGCACTACGGGGAAGACAAGGCGAGCCTGGTGTTCAAGCATTTCCCGCTGGGGTTCCACAAGCAGGCCCAGCTTGCAGCCGAGGCCTCCATGGCCGCGCACGCCCAGGACAAGTTCTGGGAGTTCTCGGAGGAGATGTTCGCAAATCAGCAGAAGCTCGAACGCGCCGCCCTGGAGGACTATGCGCGCAAGGTCGGCCTGAACATGGACAAGTTCACCGCTGCCCTCGACAACAAGACCTACGAGGAGCGGGTGAAGGAGGACATGGCTCTCTGCCAGAAGGCCGGCGTCCAGGGCACCCCCACCATCTTCATCAACGGCCGCAAGTATGAAGGACCTCGCGAGGGGCCCAAGATGATCGAGCTCATCGACAAGGAAATCCTGAAGAAGAAGTAGGGAAGCTAGAGGCCCCCTCTCTCGCCCTCCCCGGTCGGGGAGGGCGCAGTGGCGTTGGCTCCTGCGGTTCCGTTGCGCTTGCGCCCTTCCTCGTCCTTCTGATAGGCCTCGACGATACGGGCGACCAGAGGATGGCGCACCACGTCCCTTGAGGAGAAGCGGCAGAAGCCGATCTCCGGGATCCCCTCCAGGATCCGGGTGGCGTGGACCAGGCCCGACTCCTTGTCGGGCGGCAGATCCACCTGCGTGATGTCCCCGGTGATCACGGCCTGCGATTCGAACCCGAGCCGGGTCAGGAACATCTTCATCTGCTCCGGCGTGGTGTTCTGCGCCTCGTCCAGGATGACGAAGGAATCGTTGAGCGTGCGGCCGCGCATGAAAGCCAGCGGGGCAATCTCGATGACGCCCTTCTCGATGGACTTGCGGACCCGCTCCACGTCCATCATGTCCTCGAGGGCATCATACAGGGGACGGAGATAGGGGTTGACCTTCTCGGCGATGTCGCCTGGCAGGAATCCCAGCTTCTCACCCGCCTCCACGGCCGGTCGCGCCAGCACGAGCCGCTTGAACTTCCTCGCCAGCAGGAAGCTGACCGCCATGGCCACGGCCAGGTAAGTCTTCCCCGTCCCGGCAGGACCGATGGCAAAGACCATATTCTTCTGCCGGATCATCTCTACGTAGGCCCTCTGAGCGGCGCTCTTGGGGGCGATGGCCCGGGAGGCGGTGGGGATGGGGATTGCGTCGGAGAAGGTCTCCTGGACCGGGGCGAGCCGGTCGTGCCTGACCATGTCGAGAGCCTTGTGAATGTCCTCGGTGCGGATTCCGTACCCTTTCTCGACCAGGCCGTAGAGCTGCTGGAGCAGGCGGACCGTCACACCGACGGCCTCCGTCTCGCCGGACACCAGGAGGCGACTGCCCCGGTAGGCAACCTGGGCACCGGACAGGCTCTCCACGAGCTTCATGTTGGAGCCCTGCTCTCCGAACAGCAATCGGGCAGCAGCGGGATCGGCCAGATCCAGGGAGCTGGTCACCTGGCCCTCTCGAGGATCGGTGATTCTTCTCAAATGCGTCTCCTTGAGGCGGTCGGACATGGGGGGCAGCTACTCCCGCCGGGGGCCGAAACGAACAGCCCCATTCTTCGTGCAGTGGCGCTCGAGCCTGGCCGGTTCGAACCCGGGGACGCTGACCCGGAAGAGCCCTTCGTCATCGCCCTCGGGACACGCGAGCTGTTCGAGACTGACGGCCTCCAGCTCCGAGCGGGCCAGCGCCCGCTCCGCACGATAGAACGAGTCCTTCACCTCGCTCAGGTCCAGGCTGCGCTCACCACTGAGAAGCTTGAGCGGGCCGGGGCGAACCGCCCCAAGCCACGCGAGCGCCAGGACGATAAGCCCGTAGAAGGCCACCCGAACGGCCGCATGGACCAGGACGGAATCCTGGACAATCTCGGTTCCCTGCGAGGACACCATCTTGACCATGAACTTGTTCTCGAGGGTGTACAGGGCGCGGAACGTGGAGAAGAGATCGAGCCCGGCAGCCCGGGATACCTGCTTGACCGTCTTCCTGCCGTCCACGAAGTAGTAGACGATTCGCTCATTGGCTCCCAGCTCGGGGTCGAGACGGTCCGAGAAGAGTGGGTTTCCCCCTTCGTCCCCGTCCTTCACCACCTGGGCAATGAACGACTTGTCCTTGGCGTACACGACTCCCGGGGACGGAATGCGCTTGGTCAGCAGGGGCCATTCCCGGGCCCGCCGGTCTCCTTCCTTGAGCAGGAACGCCACCGATACCGGCGGCAGCCATCGGTTCTCTGCGGGAGGATCCGACAGGAACGAGCACACCAATCCCACCTTGGAGAACAGCGGCAGGATCACCTCCCGCGAGTAGAGGTCCATGAACCGCTTGAGAACGTCGGGAGAAACGAAGCGCTTGCGGACGAGCACTTCCTCGGGCGTCTGCCCCTTGTCCGCAGCGATCCGCAGCGCCTTCATCAGCTTGCGCTCGGAGATGACCTCCCCCTCGGTCAGGTACTGTCCGATGACCCATTCCTGCCCCTTGGGCATGTCCACGCCGACGATCTTCCCGTCGGAGAAGTGCAGCAGGAGCTCTCCCTCCGCACTGATCACCTTGAGGATTCCGGTCTTGCGGTTGGAGGCAAGGAACTTGAGGATGTCCGCGAAGCTCAAGGGCTCGCGCTTTCGGGTCTGCTCCATCCCTATCTCCAGGAGTAGATGTCCAGCAGGGCCAGGAAAAACACGACGAACGAGACGACCGACCAGAACGCCACCCCGACCACGGAGGCGACGGCATGAGCCGCCACGGGCGGCGATGCGAGAGCGGCCAGGGTCGGATAGGCGAACACCGCCCCAACCGTCATGCCGAAGATCCAGAGGAACGCGAGTCCTCGCAGGGCACGCCCTCGAAGGAAATGCCCGGCCCCGGGCAGCAGGAGTGTCAGGGCCATCTCGAAGCGCCGGCGGAACCGGATTCCGCCCTCAATCCGCTTCTCTCTCAACCACGTTTCCTTGGGGTCCACGTACGCGCTGCGCAGTTTGTAGTGGACGCACTGATTGCAGAGACCGGAGCCGGTCAGCTCCGGTCGGCACCGCACACAGCTCACCGAATGGCACTTGATGCACCGCCCGGCCACGTGCCACTTCCGCCCCACCACCAGCAGCACGATGCAGGCTATCATGCCGACACTGGCCAGGACCGGAAGCGCCGTCATCGGGAGGTTTCCCATCAGGAGGTCGTGACCGACCGGCAGACGGAACGACTCGGACGACAGCTTCTGCACCCCGAACGCCTCCCCCCAGAACACGGGGAACGCCGGGATGTGGAAGGCCAGCTCTCGGTTGGCGCTGAACGACTGGGTGCACCCCTTGTCGCCGGACATCTGGGTCCGCTGCTGGAAATCCCGCACCCGCTCCGGAGCCATGGCGGCGGCTTTGGCGAGCAGCTCTTCCGCACCCGATGGATCGCCGAGCACGGTCAGCACCTTCGACTTGTTGTAAGCCGCTGCCCAATCCATGGGCCGGATGCCCAGTGCCGTGTCGTAGCTCTTGACTGCGCTCTGGAAATCGCTCAGGCCGGCATCCAGCAGCCCATCGGCCCGAGCGCAGCGCTGCATCCCCTTCACGAAGAACGCATTGCCCAGCCCGACGGAAAAGTCCGCCCGCATCTCCCCCTGCAGCTCCTTCTCCCCGCGGCGGAACAACGAGAAGGTCCGCTCCATCGCATCGGTCTGCTCCTCGGCAGAACGGAACCGGGCCAGCGCTGCGGCATACAGGACGAGGCCATGCGATTGCTCCTCGGCCAACTGCCGCTCGAGCTCCTCCACCTCGCTCTCCGTGCAGATCTCGGTCATGCACCGGTAGGCCCGCTCGGGAGCACTGTCCGGAAACGACATGGAGCCGGCCAGCACCCCGGACAGCAACGGCCAGGCATAGAGGAAGAGAACCATGGCCAGCGTGACCGCCTTCTCGGTGTTCGACGAGTACAGCCAGAAGGCGATCCACCATCCGACGAACAACGGAACCAGGCCGAGATCCGCCAGGAACGGAACGAACAGGAGGACCAGCGCCATCACATTGAGCTGGAGGGGGCTCAACGCCCTCGGGAACAGGTGGCCGAAATCGTGGGCGAACGTGGCCAGATGCCGGACCAGAAGGCTCAGGGAGAAGAGCACCATCACGACCAGCCCGGCCAGCCAGAACAACCCCAGCAGCCCGAGCATCACTCCCTGCAGCGTCGGCGGATGGTTCAGCGATGCCCGGACCCCCTGAAAGAACGCTCCGACATACTCCCCCAGCCTCGAGCGGTCGATCCGAAAGAGCAGGTTGCTGCGCGCAAACATGAAGTCGGGAATGTCGGGCGACAAGACCTCGGCCTGCTGGAGCAGGTTCTCCGCCAGGTCCGAGTCGTTGGGGGACTTCTCCAGGATCTCGTCGGCCATTCGAACCAGTGCAGCCGAGATCGCCGTGAGGTTGGCAATCCCCGCGTCGATCTGTACCTTGCGAAGGTCGTCCAGCCTCACCAGCAGGTCCGGGAACTTGCCATCCCGATAGGCCTCGACGCACTCTCTCCAGAGCGTGTCCAGCCGCTCGGCCCCCGGCCCCTGCAAGGGGGACAGGACCGGAGGTGGCGCCTTGCCGGTGAGCACCTCTCCGAAAGCAACGGGCGATGCCATCAGGAGCACCGCCCCACCCAACAAAACCACCAAAAGCCTATTTCGAGCAAAAACCGTCATGGCTACCACTATGAACCCAAAGGACCGCGGTCGGCAAGCACGAATCCTGCCTCCCTGGCCGAATACCACCTGGCGAACCTCGCCACCCCATCGGGCAGCTCCACGGACGGGACGTAGCCCAGCTCGCGCCGAGCCCTGTCGATGGACGCATACAGAACCCGGGGATCCCCGGGCTGGGCGGGGAGCAGCTTCGTCCTGACCGGAAGGCCGAGCGCACCCGCCAACAAGGAGACCAGCTCGGCCATGGTGCAGGGCCGACTGTGCCCCAGGTTGTAGATCCGAAAGCCGTTGACCCGGTCCACGGCGGCCAGAATCCCCTGGACCACGTCCTCCACGAACGCGAAGTCCCGAACGGCCCTGCCCTCGTCGAACAGGGGGACCTCCCGCCCTGCCTTCAGCAGGTCGGCGAACTTGAACAGTGCCATGTCCGGGCGCTGCCGGGGCCCGTAGACGGCAAAGAACCGCAGGACCGCGACGTTCATCCCGTGGAGCGCATGATAGGCGCGGCAGAGCAGCTCGGCTGCCCGCTTGGACACGGCGTACGGGGTCTGCGGCTCGTCGGCCGGGTCGTCCTCGGTGCGAGGGCCCTCGTCGACTCCCCGGTAGACCAGGCACGTTCCGGCCATCACGAAGCGCTGGATTCCCGCATTCCTGGCCAGCTCGAGCACGTTGAGGGTGCCGTTGAGGTTGATGTCCAGGTAGGCGGCAGGCTGCTCGATCGATTCTCGCGCCACCGACCGGGCGGCCAGGTGCACCACCGCATCACCGGGTCCCGGGGCCGGAAGCATGCCGGCAAGGGACGGGTCTCGGACATCGGCCTCCAGGAACGTGAAGCTCCCGCCCAGACGCCGGATGCAGGCCAGATTCTCCTCCTTGACCGACCGGGGGTAGCCGGGGTCGAAGTTGTCGATGCCCACGACCTGCAGACCCCGCGCCAATGCCGCCTCGCACAAGTGCGAACCGATGAAACCGGCAGCCCCTGTGACGAACAGCGTCATCGCCCCTCTCCTGCAAAGAAGGCCGCCATGCGCCCGACGACCTCTTCCTGCTCGTCCTGGGAAAGCCCCGGGAAGACCGGCAGCGCCAACGTCTGTCGGGAGAGGAGCATGGATGCGGGCAGATCCTCAGGCCGGTACCCCAGATACTGGAACGGCTTCATGGTATGCAGAGGGACCGGGTAGTACACGGCGTGGCCGATCCCGTTGCGCTGCAGGTGCTCGGCGAGGCGGTCCCGCTCCACGGCCCGAACGACGTACTGGTGGAACACGTGGTCGCCGTTGCGCCGCAGCGGTACCACCTGGCCTCGCGGCAGAAGGCCGCTCTGCTCGAGGAGGCGGTCGTAGCGTGCGGCCACGTTCCGCCGCTCCTCGTTCCAGGCCGCGACATGGGGAAGCTTGACCCTCAGGATCGCCGCCTGCATCTCGTCGAGTCGCAGGTTGCCCGAGAGGAAATCGTGGTGGTACTTGCGACCGGAGGAGCCATGCGCCCTGGCCGAGCGAACAAGCGCAGCCAGCTCCGGGTCCGAGGTGGTGACCAGACCGCCATCCCCGACGCCCCCCAGGTTCTTGGAGGGGAAGAAGGAGTAAGAGCCGGCCGTGCCGAGCGTCCCGGACATCTTTCCTCCCCAGCGGGCCCCAAACGACTGGGCGGCATCCTCCACGACCCACCAGCCGCGCTCCCGGGAAATCGTCATGAGCCGGTCCATGTCGACGCACTGGCCGAACAGGTGCACGGGGACCACGCCGACCAGGTCGGGGACCTGTGCGAGCCGGTCCAGGTCGAGCAGCCCCGTCTCCGGATCCACGTCCACGAAGACCGGCGTGAAACCTGCGGTGGCAATGGTCTCCGCCGTTGCGATGAACGTGAACGGAGTTGTGGCGACTCGCCCGGTCCCCCGGGTGAGCGACAGTGCCCGAAATGCGGCGCTGAGCGCATCGGTGCCATTGCTGACCCCGACGGCATGAGGCGTCCCGAGCCACTGCGCTGCTTCCTTCTCGAACGCTGTAACGTTGGGACCCAGGATGTATTTTCCTTCCGCCAGCACTGCGGCAGCCGCCTCGGTCATCCGACCGAGCAGCGGAGCGTGGATGCGGGAGAGGTCGAGCAGGGGAACGGGCATGTCATCTCCCTCCGAGCAGGAACTCCAGCCGTCGACGCAGCTCGGTCTCCAGGAGCACCGCCCGGTAGATCTGCCGCTTGGCCTCGGCCGACAGCGGGTCCTTGCGCAGCAATCCGTCGGCGTCGTTGAGGGACTTCTCCACGGTTCCGAGCTGCTTGTCCATGTCCTTGAGCTCGTTCTTGTCCACGCTGGTCCGCAGCTCGGTGCGCATCTTGCGGACTGAATCGAGGCGACTGCGGGCGGAATCGTACATCTCGCGGATATCCTTGGCCTGTCGGGCCCGGAATGCCCCTTCGAGGTCCCAGGCCAGGAGGGAGCGGACCTTGGGCTCCAGCACCTTCCACTCGGTGGCGCACAGGTCGAGCGCATCCCGGGCGGCATCGGGCTCCGCTGCGATCCGGCCCCGTGCGGTCAGCACCCGGCCCTTGAGGACGGAGACGTCGGCCGCGGTGGCAGCAAACAGCTCGGCCTTCTGGGGTTGCCCCACGGTCTTCCATCCGCGGGCTCGGTCCATGAGGTTTCCTTCGCCCGAGGCCATGGCCCCCTGAAGCTCGTCGGCCCAGGCCGAGAGACGCGAGAGCTTCTTCTCTCCGGCCAGCTGGGCGAGCTGGGTCTTCTGGCGCTCCAGGTCCGAGGCCTCCATCACCACGGCCCGCACCGACTCGATGACCTTGAGGTCGCGTGCGACCAGGGTATCCACGGGAAAGACCCCGAACGTGGAGACGAACGCTCCACGAAGCCGCATGGAGCCTCCGCCCTCGGATGTCACTCCGAGGAACAGCAGGCAGTCAGCGGACAGAAGCTCGGACAGTGCGGAGAGCAGCCTCTCGGACTCGTCGGCGGACAACGGTGCAGGCGGAGGGGGAGTCTTCTTCTTGCCCGGGGGCGGAGCCGGCGGCGGGAAGTAGCTCGAAAGCAGACGGTTGCGCGTATCGAGGAAGCGGGTTCTCGATTCGATGGGGCGCAGGGTGATCTTCCACTTGTCCCCATCCAGCTTGGGGTCCTTGATGTACCCGGCCCGGTAGTACCCCTCCTCCTCGACCTGGACGAGGTGGCCGCCGGGCAGCAGGTCGAGCTGGAGCGGGGACTTGCCCCAGGTACCCCCGTCGATCCCGACAAGGACTCCAGCCGGCTCCGTGGTCACGGTCACCCGCTTCTTGCCCGCGGCCCGGGTCTTCTCAACGGTGTCGAACAGATCGAGGAACAGTTTGGCATACCCCACCGACTGGCGGGCCCGGTCGGGAAGAAGATTGCGGAAGATGGCCATGTACTCCTGGGCGAGCCCAGCCTCTCCCAGCACGGCCTTGGCCATTGCCAGCCCGAGGTACAGGTCCGCGACCAGCTTGGCATCGAGCTCTCCCAGCAGCTCCTTGCTGCGGAGGTAGGCCCCCTGGATCTCCTCGTTTCCCTGGTCGAACACGGTGCTGCGAGCCCCGGTCGAGATCTTTCGATTCGCCTCGACGATCGACTTGGCGAGCTCCTCGGCAGCCCGTGTGTCCTTGTCCGCCAGATAGCGGCGGGTGACCATGTTGCGCTGGTTCTCCAGGGTATCGAGCGCAATCTTGGTGACCTGCACGGCGAGCTCGCCGTCCTGCTCCACGGCCGGCATCACCTGCACGGCGACGGTCTTGCGGCTCGGGGCTGAGCCCTGAGCCAGGCACACTCCGGATCCGACGATCCCGAGCAGGAAGAGGGCCGCCGCACCTTGCAGCGCTGCCACCCGGAGAGCCGGGAACCGCACATTCTCGATGCGGGGACAAGGGATTCTCGCCGACATGGTGCCACCTCGCATATCCGGTTGCCTAAAACTCCGCCGTTCCGGGGACCCGGGGATAGGGGATGACGTCCCGGATGTTGGTCATTCCGGTCAGGTACATGACCGCCCGCTCGAACCCGAGACCGAACCCGGCATGAGGACAGGTTCCGTACCGCCGCGTATCGAGGTACCACCAGTAGTCCTGCTCCTGGAGCCCGAGCTGCCGGATACGGCCGAGCAGCACGTCGAGGCGATGCTCTCTCTGGCTCCCGCCGATGATCTCACCGATCCTCGGCACGAGCAGGTCCATGGCGGCGACCGTGCGGCCGTCGTCATTGACCTTCATGTAAAAGGCCTTGATGTCCTTGGGGTAGTCAATCACGAAGACCGGCCCCTTGACCAGCGTCTCGGTCAGGTAGCGCTCGTGCTCGGTCTGGAGGTCGATTCCCCACTTGACCGGGTACTCGAACTTCTCCCCGGAGGCGATGAGGCGCTCGACGGCCTCCGTGTAGGTCAGCACGGCAAACGGAGAGGCAACGACCTGCTCCAGCCGCGCTCGAAGCCCCTTCTCGACCCACTGGTCCAGGAAGTCGATGTCGCCGGAGCAGTGCTCCAGGACGTGGGACGTCATGGACTTCAGGAAGTCGGTGGCCAGGCGGATGTTGTCGCCCAGGTCATAGAAGGCCATCTCCGGCTCGATCATCCAGAATTCGGAGGCATGTCGGGGGGTGTTCGAGTTCTCGGCCCGGAAGGTCGGTCCAAACGTGTAGATGTCGCCGAATGCCAGGGCGAAGGTCTCCCCTTCGAGCTGACCGCTCACCGTCAGGCTGGTCTGCTTCCCGAAGAAGTCCTTGGAGAAGTCGAGCTTCCCATCCTCGGTGCGGGGCGGCTTTTCGAGGTCGAACGTCGTGACCTGGAACATCTCGCCGGCCCCTTCGCAGTCGCTCCCGGTGATGATCGGGGTGTGCACCCAGAGGAATCCCCGCTCCTGGAAGAACCGATGGATGGCGTAGGCGGCCGCGTTGCGGACCCGGAACACGGCGCCGAACACGTTGCTGCGCATCCGCAGGTGGGCAATGGTGCGCAGGTACTCGAAGCTGTGTCGCTTCTTCTGCAGCGGGTAGCTGGGATCGCTCGAGCCGATCACCTCGACTGCGGTGGCCTTGATCTCCCACTGCTGCCCGCCCCCCTGCGACGGAACTACGTTCCCCGTCACGCGGACGGCCGCACCGGTCCCCGCCTTGATGACCTCGCCAAAGGTCGGGAGCGCAGCGTCCACCACGACCTGGAGGCTGTCCATGCAGCTCCCGTCGTTGACCATGACGAAAGCCACCTGCTTGCTGTCTCTCACCGACCGGACCCAGCCCGACAGAACGACCCCCTCGCGGGGTCCTCCCTGCTTCAGGATCTCCTTGATTCTCTCGCCTCTGAGCATCTCCAACCCCTGCTGGTCGGCCCTCCGGGGGGCCGGCATTCCCGTCATCGACTGAGGTTCCGGCCGGGACGGGGACCCGCCGGTGCCTACTCCGGTGGCCCGGCTCACCCGGCCAGGCCACCCAGCAGCCGTTCCCGCACCGATGCGTCGACCGCATCGCAGGCGGCCTGCACGGTGGAGAGCAACTCATACGCCCGGCTCGAAAGCTCCCTCACCTTGGCCTTGTCCTCCACGCCGGGCAGGTTGATCAGCACGTTGTACCACGCTCCGGTCGCTGCCAGCCTGGCGCACAGCGACCCGACGCCGGCATCGGACAGGGAGTTGGGATTCCCCCGGGCCGCCACGATGCCTGCAAGCTCGGCCGCCTCCCTGCAACGCTCCAGGACGCCGAACGGAACCATCACGGCCCCCAGTGTGGCAGCTTGCATCGCCTCCTGGCGGGCAGCCTTCTCCGCATCGGTCTTCTTGGGCAGCCGCATGGCAGCCATGACCTGGTTGAACGCGTCGGTATCCTCGTCCACGGCCCGGGCGAAGAACTCCTTGAGCTGCTGCGCCCTCACGGCCAGGGCATCCATCTCGTCCCGGAGCCCTTCGAACCCCTTCTTCACGTGGGTCAGCTGCGCCACCATGGCCGACAATCCGGCCGACAGGGCCCCGCACAGGGCCGCCACGCTCCCGCCGCCGGGGGCCGGAGAATCGCTCGACAGCTCATCGGCAAACCCGTTCACGGTCAGCCCCATGAGCCCTCGATTCCGGTTCCCGGTCTGGAACTCGATGACCTTGCGCTCCGGATCGAACGGTGCCACGTCCTTGAGCCCGAGGCTCTGAACCGCGACCTCGACCAGCCGGTCCACCGTGACGCCGGCGCAGGCCCCCTGCTTCCGCAGGTAGTGCTCGCCAGCCATCTTCAGCACTTCGAGCGGCACCAGACCTACGATCTCGCTTCCCGTGACCCGCACCCCCCGCGCCTCCGCCAGGCGGCAGACCTCGTCGAACACGGCATGCACCGGCGTGACCCGGAAGTTGGTCAGGTTCATGGTCACCTGGGCGCAGCGGTACTCCTCGATGAACCACCCGGTGGCCTTGCAGTTCTCGAACTTGCCCGGCTTGCGCAGGGTCCCCCCGCCTTCGGAGGCCAGCTTGCGTCCCTCGTCGTCCCGGGCGATGCGGCCGCTGTCCCGGATCTCCAGGGCAATGTCCTTGGCAATCTTCACGTTGCGGGTGTTGAGGTTGATGTTGTACGCAATCAGGAACTCCCGTGCTCCGGTCACCATCGCTCCGAACTTCGGCACGAACCGGGCGGGCCCGAAATCCGGTGCGAAGGCGGGGTCCTTCAGCTTGCTCTCCAGGGCCTCGTACTCCCCGACGCGGATATTGACCAGGCTCTTCCGCTCCGGCCGGGTGGCTGCGTACTCGTACAGGAACACCGGTACGCCAAGCTCGTCCCCGACCCGCTTCCCCAGGCGCCGGGACAGCTCGACACAGTCGTCCATCGTAGCCCCGGAGAGCGGGATGAACGGACAGACGTCGCAGGCCCCCTGGCGGGGATGCTCGCCCGTGTGCCGGCTCATGTCGATGAGCTCCGAGCCGGTCCGGATGGCCCGGAAGGCAGCCTCGACCACCCGCTCGGCCTCGCCCACGAACGTGTAAACCGTCCGGTTGGTAGCGGCCCCGGGATCCACGTCCAGGAGCTTCACTCCGTCCACGCCCGAGATGGAAGCGGCGATCGCATCGATCACCCGCCGGTCACGCCCTTCGCTGAAGTTTGGCACACACTCGACAAGCTTCATTCCCCACCCTCCGCGCACGAACAGCCAAGGCTGCCTTAACTATCCTGATCATGCGCGAAATTCAAGGGAAGAATGGCCGGTGGTCGACTCGGGCGGGTCTAGAGGTCGATCCCGAATTTGCGGGCGGCAGCAGCCAGAACAACCCCGGCTGCCCCCTCGAAATCGAGCCGATCCGTACTGATTTCGAGATCGAACTCCGGCTCGGCCTCCATCTTCGGAACCTGCCCCAGGCTCTTGTCGAGCTCCTTGATGAAGGTTGCCCGCTCCCGGTCCTTCGTGTGGACCGTGTCGAGCGCATCTTTCTCCGACATCTCGTACAGCATCACGAGGTTGCGGACCCGGGTGGGCACAGAGGCCTGCAGGCGCACTTTCAGGGCATTCGGCAGGAACCTGTGGGCACCTCGCCCCAGCACGATGGCATCGTCCTGGGCAATGGTGTAGATGGCCTTGGGCAGGAGGTAATAGTACATATGCTTGTCGAGCTGCCCGAAGGCCGCGGACAGCACCGCCTCGACCTCCCCCTGGGCCCGCTCGTCGAGCGACTCGAACATCCTCTGCTGGTACCGCCCTTCCCCCTCGGTGGCCAGTACGTTGAGGATCTCCTTGTCCCACACGGTCCACCCCAGGACCTGATGGAGCAGGCGCGCCACCTGCCTGCCCCCCGCTCCGAACTGTCGTGAGATGGTAATCACCCGGGGCCGGGTCCTTGCCCCATCGGTCTTGCGACGCCGTTCTCCCACGTTGTAGGCGTACCTTTGCGCAGCCTTCTCCAGGAATTCGTGCGGCACGGGAACACCCATGGTGGCACCTCCCTTACCCTGGTTGTCGAGCTCGCCCCTTCGGCCGGGGCTGTCCCAAGCTCAATATCCCGCAGCCGGGGACCCAGGTCAAAGGAAATCATCAGGTTCGCGACGACTGCCGGAACGGTCCGGATCGGGTTGCATTGACTCATGAGTCCGGTTGCAATACTCTTCCCCCGGAGGTGACCATGCGACGTGCACTCATCCCACTGCTCCTCCCGTTCCTGTTGCTGCCGACGCTCGGCTCGGGGTGCTCGGACGGCGGCGGCCCGCTCGAAGGGTACTGGGTCGGAGACCGCCTCACGTTCCAGGTCAAGGACGGCCTCGTCATCGAGCCGGGGACCTCGAAGATTTCGTGCAACGGAGAGGATGGCTGCTTTGCCGAGGGCAACCGCTTCTTCCCGGACATCCAGTTCCAGATCGAGGGTTCCGGCTTTTCCGGCACGGTCGAGCCGCCGCTCGGCACCGTCGAGCTGACCGGCATCTTCGAGTCGAGCACGTATGCGAGCGGGACTTACAGGTTCACCGCCTCGGACGGTTGCTGCACCGTGTCCGGGACCTGGGCGGCCGAGTTCTTCAAACCCTACGAAGAACCCGACCTGGGCAGCCTCGCAGACGATGCCGTCTCGCCAGGGGATTCCCAGGAAGAGCTCGTTCCGATCCCGGACGGTCTGTACCCTCCGTCGGCCACCCCCGAGCAGATCACGGCCATCAACTACGTCAACGAGATCCGGTCCGTGCTCGGCCTCCCCTTCATCACCGAGATCGAGTCGATCAACCAGGCGGCCCAGGCCCACGCCGAGTACTTCGAGCTGCACTGCTCCGAGTACCTCACGTCGAACCTGAGCCCCCACCAGGAAAGTCAGGCGTGGCAGGCCGGGTTTACCGGCGTGGACTTCTACGACCGCATGCTGCACTTCGGGTTCACCGGCAACCCCGGCTGGGAAGTCATGGCGTTCATCGGGGAGCCGAAGGCCGCGGTCGACGGATGGATGGAGACCCTCTACCACCGCATCCCCTTCGTCAACCCGAGCACCCTCGAGCTGGGCTTCGGGACGACCAAGGGGGGCTGTTACAACTGGGCCACCGGTACCGACGTGATGGACTTCTCGAGGACGGGCAACGTCACCGTCCAGGAACCGGTGGCGTGGCCGTACGACGGCCAGACGGGCGTTTCGCCGAGTTGGATGGGCTACGAGGCCCCCCAGCCCCCGCTTCCCAAGGGGCAGACCTACCCGAGCGGACCGGTGATCACCCTCACCTTCCCCGGCTCTTCACCGTTCACGGTTGCGTCGCACGACCTGCTCGACCCGCAGGGCAACCCGGTGCCGCACCAGTGGGTGGATCCTTCCAACGACCCGGCCGGGTTCCTCCAGGACACGGTGTCGATGTACTCGTACGATCCGCTCCTTGCCAATTCCCAGTACACGGTTTCCATCAAGGGAAAGTGGAAGGCTCAGGATCGGGAGTTCACCTGGCAGTTCACCACGGGCACGGCCCCGCCGACCTGGTAGCCCCGGCCCCAGTGTCGCGTCCCCGAACCCCCAACCCTGTTTCGCCTCCCCGAACCCCGAACGCCCAGCCCCGAACGCCCAGCCCCGAACCGCGCCCTACGCCCCCGGCTTCCCGATCTCCGACGACCGTGTGGAACGGCGCCGGACCGACAGCCCCTTCAGGACCGGCTCGAGCATCCGATTGAGCCCGGGCGTGCCGTCGTAGAACATCCCCACGACCGGGATCCCCAGCTCGTCCTGGAGCTTACGGAGAATGGCCGTCGTCAGCGTCCCGGGCATGCAGCCGAAGGGGGCTGCATTGACCACCATGTCCGCACCCTGTCGGGCATACATCACGGCCCGCCCGATGGTGATGACGGCCTCCCCCTCGAAGTTGAGCGGAAGGTGCTTCTTCCCCTCGGCCAGGACCTCGGCCATGCTCGGTTCCCGTCGGTCGGCCAGGTACGGTCCGGCCATCAGGCTCCAGTGGTGCTCGTCCCGCTTCATGAACTCGTTCTTGAGCACGGACAGCCCGCGGGACGCCAGTCCGTTGAGCCCTTCCGAGGCCGACCAGGCCTGGATCTGGGCCGTGTAGAGGAACCATTCGGTGATGGGGGTCAGCCACGCCTCACCGCCGTAACGCTCGATGGCCTGGACGAGATAGTCGTTGGTGAACGGGTTGCTCCTGACGTAGATCTCGCCCACGATGCCGACCAGGGGCCGGGTCTCGTTGCGGACCGGCAGCGCTGAGAACTCGTCCACGGCCTTGCGCAGGAGCGGCTCGAGCTTCTCGCGACGCTCGACCGCCTCCTCCATGCGCCGGGTCCACTTCTCGAGGAGGGCCTCGGAGCTGCCCGGCTCCCTCTCGTAGGGAGCGGTGCGACAGCGTGCCTTGAAGAGGTTGTCCGCGGCCAGCAGTGCCTTGAAGCCAAGGTGACGGATGTCCTCGCCGATCCCCTGGTAGGAGTTATGCGAGCAGGGGGCCAGGATGGGGATGTTCGAGTACCCCTCCTGGTCGAGAACCTGACGGTGGAGCAGCACATACTGGCCGAACCGACAGGGCCCGTTGGCCGTCCCCATGAACATCGCCTGCTTTGCCGGGTCGAGCTGCCTCTCCTTGAGCAGGGCGAGGAAGCCGCCGATGGTGGCACTGGTCGGAAGGCACTCGGACCCTCGGGTCCTCGCCCTTCCCATTTCGAATGCCGCCTGCGTCTCCACCGGGATCATCCGGGCGTCACGACCGTGTGCACGGAACGCCGCGGCAAACAGGCGGGCCGAGGTCGGCTGCATGGGCGGGATCCAGAGAGTGCGTCCTTCGAACTCCGACTTGTCCGAGCTCCAGGGCCTCATGGAGGTGGTGCTCACCTTCTTTCCGACGCCGGCGATCACGTCCAGGAAGGCCTCGATCCGGGTCTGGTAGCCCCCTTCCGAGCCATGCTCGTCGAGCTCGAGGACCAGGAACGGCTTGTCCTTCATCATCGCCTCGGCGTAGGTCAGGAGGAAGCTGTCGGGTCCGCAGGAGAAGTTGGTCAGGTAGACGGCCACGAGGGACGGATCGGCCGCGACCTGCCGGAGCGCGGACAGGATGCGCTGCCCGTAGGCCCAGAACACGTTGCTGAACTCGTCGCCAAGCAGCTCGGGGCGGAACGGGAGCATGTCGAGAGGCAGGATTGTGTACCCCCGCTGGGAGAACAGCCTGGGGATGGACAGATTCACGCCGTCGTCCCGCACGTTGTAGGGGCGGCCGGCAAACACCACGGCGATCTGCCCGTCACGGCGGACCTCCTCCAGGATCTTGCGCCCCTTCTCGATGGCCTCCTGCTCGAAGGCCGCCATTTCGGCCCGGGCAGCCTTGAGGGCCTGCTTCACGAGCCGGGGTTTGAGCCCGGGGACGATTCGGGAGAAGACACGGTACAGCTCGTCGGCCTGCTTGCCGTCCGACCAGCGGAAGTCGAGCACCGGGGAGATGAGACGTTGTGTCTCGTCCCCCGTTGCGACGGTGTGGTACAGGGAGGGCGATGCCTCCACGTAGGGGCAGATCAGGCTCTGGGTCGTGTGGCGGTTGGGCACGTCGCTGATGAAGAACGGGACCAGGGCGAAATCCACCTCCGGGTCCGACAGCACCCGCTTGAGATGCCCGAGATGGGCCTTGACCGGGAAGCAGAAGTCGGCGGCTGCCAGAGAGGCCCCCAGCTCCTTGACCTCGGCATCGGTGCGCCCGTCCTGGACGAGTCGCAGCCCGAGGGTGCGGCAGAAGCCGGCCCAGAACGGAAGCAGCCCGAGCCCGGACAGCGAATGGGGCAGTCCCAGCACCGGGAGCTCCGGACGAGCGGACTGGGCAGTGTTCCGGAGCCGTTCGACCTCCATGTTGCGCAGCATCCGGAATGCCCGGTCCTGGCGCATCGGAAGTGCCGGGCCGTCTGCGTCCCGGCCGCACAGGTACCCCCAGGAGGCCCCGCCCGTGGCCTGGGTGATCCGGCACTGATTGGAGCACAGCTCGCACCGTTCGTGCCGGATTTCGATGGGGCGGTCCAGCTGCTCGCGCCCGACAAAGTGACTCTTGCCGGCAACCCGCTCCCGGGCCACCAGGGCCGCTCCAATCGAGCCCATCACGTGGCAGAAGGGGGATACCACGACCTCGACTCCCAGGAGGTTCTCGAACGCGGCGACGAGCCCCCGGTTCCGGGCCGTCGCCCCCTGGAACACGACGCGAGTCCTCGAGATCTGGCGGTTGCCCACCACCTTGTTCAGGTAGTTCTTGACGACCGAGTAGAGCACTGCGGCCATGGCCTCTTCCCGGCTGTGCCCGTCGGACAGCAGGCGGGCCATGTCCTGCTCCATGAACACCGTGCAGCGATCGGAGGTGGCTGGCGGGCTCACCCCCTCGGTCATCCGTCCCACCTCGGTCAGAGGGATGCCCAGCTTCCGGGCCTGCTCCTCCACGAACGAGCCGGTGCCTGCGGAGCAGACGAAGTTCATGTTCGCCTCCCGCACCTGTCCGTCCAGCATGCGGATGTACTTGGCATCCTGCCCACCGATCTCGAAGATCGTCTCGACCTGGCCTCCTGCGGCCGAGGCCGCGCCGCGTGCGTGCGCCGTGATTTCATTGAGGATCACATCGGCCCCGAGCACCATGCCGACGAGCCGCCGCCCGCTTCCCGTGGTCGCCAGCCCCCGGACATCCAGAGCGACTCCACGCCGGTCCGCCAGGTCGAACAGCGCCTTGAGAACGGCCCGCGATGCGGCAAGCGGCTCCCCCGCTGTGCGCCGGTAGATGTCGGCCAGCACGTCCCCCCGATCGTCCAGCACGGCCAGCTTGGTGCTCGTGCTCCCGACGTCCAGGCCGAGGAACACCGGGGGCATGGTTCGGGCTTCCGAGAGCAGGGGTTGCAGGAGACGGACTTCGTTGCCCAGGTCGTCGGTCCACGACTCCAGGGCCTCGAAGGACGGATATCGGCTCTTCACCAGGCGCAGGGGGGGATGACGCTCCGATTCGTCCCCCGACGCCGAGGCCGGACGCAGGGCCAGCTCCCTGGCGTTCTCGAGCGTCAGCGCACTTCCTCCGTCCAACGCGTGCAGCGCAGCCCCCACGGCCCCTGCCAGGTGCCCATCCGGCATCACCTGGAGCTCGCCGGGGAAGCGCTCGCAGGCATAGCGCACCACCAGAGGGTTCTGGCACACGCCGCCGGCGAGCACGGTCGGTCCGGGCAGGCCTCGGCCCTTGAGCAGGGTCTGGAACAGGGTGGAGGTCATGCCACGGCACAGCCCGGCCCACATGGCCTCCCTGGAGAACCCTTCCTGCTGGCGGTGGATCAGGTCGGACTTGGCGAACACGCTGCACCGGGTGGCAACGGTCGGGATCGCTGCATCATCGGCCGGGCTTTGAGGGTTGTCGTAGGAGATCCCGAGGCGAGCGGCCTGCTCGTCGAGGAAACTCCCGGTCCCTGCGGCGCAGAGGGTGTTGCCGGTGAACGAACGCACCCGCCCCTCGGCATCGAGCTCGGCCAGGAAGACGCCGGTGGCTCCCACCTGGAGCAGGGCGGCCGGGCGCGGATGGAGAGCGGCGGCGGCTCGGGCCATGGCTCTGGCCTCGTGGAGCCAGCACCCTCGTGCGTCGTCCCAGGAGGCGACTTTGGTGCCGGTTAGCGCTGCGGAGCAGTCGGGATTGGCGCCGAGTGCGGCAAGCTGCTCGGCCAGGACGGAGATTGCCTGCCCTCCGTGGTGCCTGCAATCCCGATGCACCACGGTTCCGTCACGGTCCAGTCCAACGACCTTCGAATACAGGTAGCCGACGTCGATGCCCACTGCCTTGATCGCCATGTTTTTCAACCTCCGGAGACTCAAAACTAGACTGACATGTCAGTCTGATTAGCCGAACGTTCCCGGGAAGTCAACGGGGAACGCCGCAAAGCGGCAAGCTTCCTTGCCGATCCGGAAGTGAACGGGGGCGGTCGGGTCCTGCCGCAGGAGATACAAGTGGTCACCCGATCCGATTTTGGTTGACAGGACGAAGCGCCGGTGGTAATCAAACCCGGCATTTTTTGGGGTTTGGAGGCACCATGGCCGATCACAAGTCAGCAGTCAAGCGTCACCGGCAGTCGCAGCAGCGGGCTCTGCGTAACTCGCATTTCACGTCCACGGTCAAGACCGCCATGAAGAAGGCACTGGCCGCCGTCGAGGAGAAGAGCGCCCAGGCTGAGGAGATCCTCAACAAGGCCATCTCGACGGTCGACAAGGTCGCGGCCAAGGGAGTCATCCCGAAGAATCGGGCCGGCCACTATGTGTCCCGCCTGACCCGGCTCCTCAAGTCCCGGCAGTCCTGAGAATTTTCGGCAGTTCATCGGGCCCGTTTCCACCCCGCCCGCTCCTGCCAGTCCAGCGCTTCCTCTCTCTGTGCCGGAGTCAGTGTTCCTTCGATCAGGGAACGGGCGAGCTTGTCTGCCTGTGCGGTTCGGTCGGTGAGGCAGAGGAGCCGCAGGCGCAGCAAACCGGCCTCGATCGCTAGCGTGGGCTCGGCTGAAAGCCGCGGCACGAGCGATTGCAGCTCCGTCTCGGCCTCGACCATGCTCGACGGGCGCCGAGCAAGCACGGCTGCTGCCTTGAACCGCTCCGGAAGCCCCGACTTCCGGGACGAGAGCACGGCAGTGGCCCGCTCGAGGGCATCTTTCCCGGGACAGGCGTCGAGCAGGAGCGGGACCACCTCCTCGTCCAGCGCCCGGCCGGCCAGCAGCAACCGAAGGCGAAGCGGTGCGGCCAGCCAGGTTCCGGCCGGCCCTTCTGCGAGGCGCTGATACAGGGCGGCCGCAGTCTCGCCATCTCCCCGGAGCCAGTACGCATCGGCCCGCGCCAACTCGACGGCGGCCGAGGCCGCCACGCCGGCATCGGGCGGCAGGGCGCCGGCAACGAGGTCGGCCACTTTCAGCCCTCCGTCCGCACTGCCGACGGTGAACAGGAGCCGTACGAGCTTGAGCCCGGTCTGGAGGTCCTTGCGGGTCATCGCCATCGCCTGGCCAGCGATCTGCAACACCTGCTGCGGATCCTTCTGCTGCACGGCTCGAACGGCCCGCTCGATGCATCGCCCGCCGGCATACGGGCAGACCCGGCCGAACACGGGAGGTCGGGAAAACACGAGGCGAGCCAGCTCCAGGTCTCCGTCGGAGAGCGGCACTGCATCCAGGAAACGGTTCCACTCGGCAACGAGATCCTCGGGAGGCAGCCCGTACGCATCTTCGAACTCCGCCCCGCCGTATACTTTGAGGAATTCCCCGGGCCCCCGGGTTTCGAGGAGGTAGCGGACGAAGCTCCCGCATGCGGTGTACGCTCGCTGAGCGCTCTCCCCCCAGAAGCCGAGGCCGTCGAGAATGCGGGCCACGTCGGGCAGAAAGCCGACTTCCCTCATGGCCCGTGCCCACTGGTGGGTGGTCATGCGGTCCCCCCCCCGCTCCACCGAAACGGCGGCCCCTTCCATGAGCCCGGGCCTCGGCAACCCGAAGGCCCCCGACGGCAACCCGAGCACGGAACCCGATACCGGGGCCAGCATCACGTGAGCCAGCTCGTGAGCCAGCACCCCGGCTCCGGGCTGCAACTCGTGGACGTGGAGCTGCCCCTGCCACGGCTTGGCGATGGAAGTCCGGCCTGCCCCCATCAGCCTTGCCTTCTGCCGCTCATTCTCATAGAGCCAGGCGGTCACGCACACGGATTCGTCCAGGCCGAGCTGCACCTGGATCTGCCGGTACCGGAACTCCAGGTCCTCGAGCATCAGCGGGGCAACTTCGGCAGCCCGCCCCCCCGGTGCAAACCTCACCACCACGTGCTCCCCGGCCAGCCGCTCCGAAAGCGCCTCCTCCAGGGGAGCGGACGAAGCGATGAACCCGAGCCTCGGCCCCAGCACCGCCAGCAGCGAAAACAGACACAGGAGACCGGCCGCAGCATACTTCACGCCCCGCTGACGTCTTCGGGCTTCCAGAGCCAGGAGCGCTGCCCCCACACCTGCGGCATCCCACAGCCGCAGCCAGACATAGGGCCACTCCACGAAGACGGCCTCGTCATAGATCGCCCCGTGATAAAGCCCGAAGTAGGTCCCGTAGAAGCGCACGCACGGGGTCCAGAAGAACTCTCCGACCGCCAGCAGTGGCGACAACGCAACCAGGAGCACGGCAGCCACCAGCGAAGCAACCGGCCCCTTCAGCAACGCCCGGGACACCAGGCCGGCGGCCACCCCACATAGCCCCGATGCCAACGGGCCGACCAGCATGAACACCAGCCCGTAGAGCGGCTCACAGGGCCGTCCTGAGAGCTGCGACGAGAGCGCAGGAATCACCAGCAGAGCCGCCACGGCCTGCACCATACGCAGCCCCGGCGAGTAGAAGTCCCTCAAGGTCCCGGTGCCATCCCCCGGCTCTGTCAGGGCCCCGCAGACCGCCCCCGCCAGCGACAGCACGACGCACCCGATCAGGGATAATGGATAGTCGATCGCACGGCTGAGCGGGTGGAGCGCTGCCAATCCCCCCGCCAAGAACCCGAGGGCCGGCAACCACCAGCGTCTCAGGAGCTCACGTCCCCGCTCCAGTACCCGCCCCATTGCATGCCCACCCGAATGTGTGCCGCGAGCCCCGCCCCTACGGCACGTCGTAGATCGGCTCGATGTCCACCGGCACGTCGGCAAGACCGGCCAGCGCCTTCTTCATCGGCTCACCGACCTCCCCGTAACGGGCGATGAAGCTCTTGCAGCCTTCATAGTCCCCAGCGGCCTGGAGCATCAGGATGTCGTGTGCACAGTCCGTGATTCCTGCCGTGAGCTTCGCCTCGTCGTAAGTGAATCGCCCGGCCTCGTCGACCGAGATTCCGCCCTTTTCCACCAGGTAGTTGAACAGGACAAGATTCGCCTTCCCGTGGGCCTCCTCGACGCCGAACCGGGTCGACCGGAAGATTCCGGCAACGAAGGTGGTGAGCACCGCCCTCTTGGCCGCTGCGGGCTCGAGCAACACGGAGCGGTCCGTCTTGCCGTTCCCGATGTCCGCCAGTTTGAGAACCCCCTTGTCGATCAGGAACAGGGCGTTGTAGAGCCCGAGAATGTCGGCCTTGGCTTCCTCGACGGCCGGATAGATTTCCTTGAGCGCCAGGTTGACCGTGGTCTCGACCCCCGCCACTTTGATCGTGCCCGGCCCGAGGCCGTGCGAAATCTCATGCAGCAGCGTGTGCGTGAAGTAGGCCTCTTCATTCAGCTCGAGCACGAGGGGCTCGGCCAGGACCCGACCGGCAATGGGCGTGAGGATCTTCTGGAACTTGGCGGCCCCCACGTTCCGGAGCATCACCTTCTTGCTTCCCTTCTTCTCGCGGACGCGCTCGTCGTTGGGCAGGTTGAACGCCAGTGTCTGGACGCCGGCACGGGTGTCGCCCGACGTGAAGATCTCGTCCACCACGAGAAGCGGGTTGCTCGCACCACGCTTGAAGTTCTTGACGTCGTCCGGAATGGGCAGATTGCTCTCCATGCGGTCGACCCAGTCCTTGAACACCTCGAGCTTCTTCGTCTCCACCGGGTCTCGCACCGTCACGAAGGCCTCGAATGCCGCCTTGTAGCCGAAGAGCTGGTCTTCGTAGACCTCGTACGGGCCGATCGTCACCTCGATCTTGGAGTCGAGGTCCATCCAGTCCATGTCGCTCTGGAAGTAGTCGTTCGACTTGAACGCTGCGGCACGGGAAAGCAGGTAGGTCTTCAGACTGACATTGTCGGTCTGCGTTGCCCCCTGCTCGAGCAGCCGGGCCGCAGCCTCGAGCTCTCGCTTGTATTCCTCCGAGTAGGGCACTGCCTTGAGTCGGTCGCCATCCCGACGGATCACGGTGAAGTTGCTGCGGAATGCCTCGGCATCACCGGGGTTTGCTGCGAGCCAACGGTCGAATTCCTCCACGGTCAGGTCGACCGGGTAGTAGTTCGCCCCCTTGGGCTTGGGCTTGTCCCCGAGGAACGGCTCACCATTGCCGAGGCGATCGAACGCCCCGTAGTTGGTCATCAGGAAATGGAACAGTGCCCTGCCCTGGGGCGTCCGCTCCTGCGCAAGCCTCTGCCTCCATTCGAGGCCGTCAGGAGAGGCCTGCATCCAGAAGAGGTGGTCCATGACCCTGGCCGCCCGGACGAGCGTGCGGACCAGCTCAGTCTCCTTCTCGTCGAGCAGCGACTTTTCCCAGGTGAGCCGGGTCGGGACGAACCTGGCCTGTCGGGACAGCACCTCGGCGATCGGAAGATGCGGGAAATCCAGGGCAGCCGCCTCCGTCCCCTCGGTTCCGACCGCACCTTCGGCCGGCTTCTCCGCCGCACCCTCGGCCGGCTTGTCCGCCGCACCCTCGGCCGGCTTGTCCGCCGCACCCTCGGCCGGCTTGTCCGCCGCACCCTCGGCCGGCTTGTCCGCCGCACCCTCGGCCGGCTTGTCCGCCGCACCCTCGGCCGGCTTCTCCGCCGCC
>CAITUV010000083.1 GCA_903895725.1 uncultured Myxococcales bacterium
CAGCCGCTGCGGAGCCTGCCGCGCAGCCTGCGGAGGCACCTTCAGCCGCTGCGGAGCCTGCCGCGCAGCCTGCGGAGGCACCTTCAGCCGCTGCGGAGCCTGCCGCGCAGCCTGCGGAGGCACCTTCAGCCGCTGCGGAGCCTGCCGCCCTGCCTGCGGAGGCACCTTCAGCCCCTGCGGAGCCTGCCGCGCAGTCCGCCAAAGTACCAGAGGCCGCCGAGAAGTCGGCTTCGGAAGCATCGGCACAGCCGGCAGTCAAGTCGGCGGCAGCCCCGGCCAAGGCCGCGGAACCTGAGGCCAAGGGGACGGCAGCGTCCGGCCCTGCCACGGAGCCCGCCGCACAGCCTCCGGATTCCGAGGTCAGGACGGGGGCTGCGGAGCCCGCACCTGCCGCCGAGAAGCCGAAGCCCTCTGCGCCCAAAACGATCAGCCTCGAACATTACAAGGGGGGTAAGTCGGCAGTGACTCTGTCCCATTCGACCCACGCCAAGGCCTTTGGATGCAAGTCATGCCATCATGAGGGAAACACTGCCTGCAGCGAGTGTCACGGTGCGAGTGACGGAGACACTCCGTCGCTCAAGAACGTGTTTCACAAGACGTGCAAGGACTGTCACAAGAAGCAGGTCGAGCAGAAGGCAGACAGTCCGGCCCCGACCAAGTGCGACGGCTGCCACAAGTAGGGCCGGCGCTAGCCGCTGTACAGGTTCCACCTTCCAGGTACGAGCACTCAGCAGAAGCCGGTGAGGGCGAGCTCGATGAGTGATCCAAGCTCCAAGCCAGGAGGCCATCCTTGACATCTGCACCTCCATTTCAGATCCTCAGGCATGTTGGACATTCTCTTGGCGGGATACTGACATGAGCAGGGTTCTCCTCTACTCCATGCTGCTGGTGGCCGGTCTGGTCGGCTCCCAGGTGGTTCCGACTCTTCTGGGCGACCTGTGGCCGTCGGCTTCTCTCGTGGTTCGGCTCGGCACCATGGCGGCGCTGGCGTTCATCATGATCCACGTGGGATACGAGTTCGAAGTCGACCGGGCGCGGCCCCGTGCCCTTGCCTACGACTACGGCGTAGCGGCTACGGCTGCGGCGTTTCCCTGGATCTTCGTCTCCGCCTACTTCGTGCTGGTTCTGGGGCCCGACGGCTCCTGGGGCAGTCTGGAGGCCTGGAAGCCGGCGCTTCTCGCCGGACGTTTCGCCGCGCCGACTTCCGCCGGCGTGCTGTTCTCCATGCTGGCTGCGGCGGGGCTGTCGGCGACCTGGGTATTCCGCAAGGCCCGTGTGCTGGCTATCTTCGATGACCTGGACACGGTCCTGCTGATGATTCCTCTCAAGATGCTCATTGTGGGGATGCGCTGGCAGATGGGCATCATCGTCGCGGTCATGGCCGTGCAGCTGTGGCTTGCATGGAAGATGTACCGTCGCCTTTCATGGAGCATCCGCTGGCCTGCGGTGTTGACGTACTCGCTCGTTATCGTTGCGGTTTCGGAGGCGATCTACCAGGGAAGCAAGCTCGTGGACGACGTGGTGCCGATCCACATCGAGGTGCTGCTTCCGGCATTCGTGCTGGGGTGTATGCTGGCTCGGCCGACCGGAGCGGATCCGCACGGCGATGACGCCCGTGAGGGGCACCAGGAGGGGCCGGAAGACGAGGGCGAGCAGAGGGTGTCCACCATCGTATCGGCCGTGTTCATGGTCCTGGTGGGATTGAGCATGCCGGCGCTCTCCTCGCTCATGAGCGGGAGTGGGCCCGGTTGGGGGGAGGTGGCGCTGCACGTCCTGCTCGTCACGTGCCTGGCGAACCTGGGCAAGATGTTCCCGTTCTTCGTCTACCGGGATGAGGCGACCTGGCGCGAGCGACTGGCCGTGTGCATCGGCATGTGGCCGAGAGGGGAGGTGGGGGCCGGGGTGCTGATCCTGTCGTTGGGGTATGGCATCGGGGGACCGATGATCGTGGTGGCAGCGCTCTCTCTGGCACTCAATCTCGTGCTGACCGGGGCATTCATCGCCGTGGTGAAGAAGCTCCTCGGCACTTCCGCAGCGTCGGCCGCGGTCACTTCGGACGAGGCTTTGTGACGCGGTTCCCTGCCTACACCTGGTACCGACTATCTGGGGGCGGGGGGGATGCAGCCCCGTGTCGGACCCGGAGCCTTGGCAGGCTACCTGGCAAAGAGGTCGTCCCCTGCGGCCAGCACCTCCTCGCATCCCCACTCCTCGGGAATCCGAACGCAGGTGAAATGAGTCTTGTTCGGATCCGGATCGACCTCGATTTGTGTGGGGTTCTCCGCAAGGATGGGGTTGTCCGAGCCAAGGACGACCTGCTCCTGTGACCAGATCAGGAGTCCTTCCATTCGATCCGGGAAGACCGTGGCGTCTACAATGCCCACGACGTTGCGCCGAACCACGTAGATGGCACCGTCGACCATTCCCGACACGAACATCGTCAGCCCCGGATTCCCGTCGCCGTCGGCGTCCACGACTCGTGGATCGTCGCCCGTGGTGGGCAGAGGCTCCGACAGCGGGTCTGTCAGCTTCGCCCCATGCACTTCCGGGAAGGGGGGAACGTTCAGCAGCGGTGGGTTCGAGGTGAAGTCCACCGTGCCGGCCTTGGAGTAGGGGGATATGGCCGCCACGAAGGCATCGGGAATGATCATTTCCGAGAACTGCGACTCGGATTGGAGGGTCAGGTCGCACGTCGTCTGAAGGATCGTGACGCTGCCGTCTTCCCCCTGGACCAGATCCCAGAGGAGGACGGCCCGGTTGGTGGTCGGAATCTGACCGATGACGGGTGCGTTGACCAGCGTACCGATGAGCTGCAGATGGGCCCAGCGCCCCGTCAGATCGTCCTCGGGACGCGACAACTCGGCCCCGGCGAGCTCCGCCGCGACGTCGCTCTGCCCGACAACGTCCGCTGCCGCCGCAGCATCCTCCGAAGCCAGCAGGTCGGGTGCGTCAGACGACCCGGAGCAACCCACATGGAGGGGCAGCAGGGAAAGGAGCAGCAAAAGCGTCACTCGATGCATGGCAGGCCTCCACTTGAGAGAACGGGCCTCAGAACGCTGTCCGGGCAAAGACGCCCCCTCCCACGAGCCAGCCGGAGCTTCCGAATCCGGGGTAGCCCGGGTTGTTCGTCTGGAGTCCGGCGGCTTCGGGAATCTGCTGGCCCGAAACCATATCCACCACCGTATCCGGGAACTCATCCCAAACCGGCTGCGCAGCGTCGGGGCTCTTCTTCACCGATTGCGGAAGCAGCCGCTGAACCTGCAGGTTGATTCCAACGCGAAGCGTCCGGGGCCCGAGCGCAAGCGGCATCTCCCACCCTGCTCCTCCCACGACCCTGTGGTTGTCGACGTAGTTGCTGCGACCTGTCTGTTCCGGCACAGGAGAGGGCGAAAAGCCGCACTCCAGGCCAATCCGGTGCCCCGAAATCAGGAGGCCGCCGCCCAGTGAGCCGGACACGGTATCGCTCCATGCATCGGCAGGACGCTCCCCGTGCCGGTCGAGATAGTCCGACCACCGGGCATATCGCACCTGTCCCGCCACAAAGATCGAAAGGTCCGCCCGGAGGTCGTGCTCGAAGGAGCCTCCCAGAGCCACACGCAACGGTTCGTACCCGTAGGTGAATTCAAAAACGTGGTCGAGGCTGTCCTTGCCCTCAGCGTAGGGGTAGTTCCACATCTGGAGCTCCGAGCGGCCGGCCACCTGCGACCGGTACGGAAGGTGGACCGATGCGGAGAGGAGCAGGTGCTCCAGGGGTTCTGCTGCCAGCGAGAAATGGGGAATGAGGCGCACGTCGATGCCGAGCTCGGTATTGATGTCCGCCGTCTCCTGGTAGGTCACGTCGGGCACATAGACCTGGGTCCTCACCTTGCCCGCTGTAGACATCGTCACCCCCGCTCCCACCGACAGCCAGCGCAGCGGCCGGCCGGCCAGAGCGGCCGAGAAGACGTTGACCCGGGTCCGATCGCCCAGGAGCTCGAAGTGGAGGCTGTTGGAGAAGAACTGCTCGCGCTCGTCGGGGAAGTAGGCCTGCTGCACCTGGAAATCGAGGAGGGGGACGATCGCGTGAAGTCCAAAGGCCAGTCGCTCCGGAATGAAGTGGAGCACGGTCCCGATGCCGATGTACTCGGCGAAGTCGTCCGGGTCGGCAGAGCCACGGGTACTCCGCAGATCCTCGGTCGCGAGCGGACGGTATGGCAGACGCGTGGTCGAGCCGTCCGGCAGGAGCAGACGTGCGTCGTAGATGCCGGCGGAGATGTCGGCACCGGCCGGGCGCTGGTCCAGGTCGATGTCCAGGAGCTGTCCCAGGCTGAACGACGAAACCGAAAACCCCTCGTCTACCCAGGGCAGCAGCGCGGGGTTGAAGAAGGCCACCGACGGGTCACCGGGCACCACCCGGCCCGAATTGGGCAGCACGAACGCGTGCGAGCCGGTCAATTCGAGAATCGTGGTGGCCGACGCCGTCCACGAGTTTGCGAGGACCACGAATAGCACCACAATTGCAGGCAACCCAAAGCGGCCCATGACTCCACGCAGAATCGACCGGCCGAGGCCGGGAATGTCCTTCAGACTGGAACGATAGCAGTTGAGAGCTTCGATGGCAACCCCGAGATCGCTGGATTCTCCGTTTTTCGGCCGGAATCGACGGGAGCCTGCACCAAGCTCACCGAAGCCATTGTCTTTCCTGCACGAGGGGCTAGAATCTTCAGGAAGCCCTGGCGGGTGCATCGGTGATGCAGCAGGATGGCACGGACGTTCCCAGTGCTCTCGGAGGACACGCGAATGAACGGGTGCAAGTGGCTCTTTCTGGTTGCGGCAGCGGGTCTGGCTTGTGCGTGTGGCGGTGGTACCACGACCGTGAGCCTGGACGGGCCGGGAGAGGGGGATTCGAGCGAAGTGGCGGATTTCAAGGACGGGATGGGCGCAGAGCTGGTCGAGCCGGACTGGACTGCAGGGGACCTTCCGGATGCGGGGGAGCTGGGCGGCGTCGACCTTGGAGCGGATTCCGGCTGTGCCGCGGGAGCCGGCTGCTTCCTCGACCCCTGCATGGAGGCTGCGGATTGCCTCTCGGGGCTTTGTGTCGACCACATGGGAGACCTTGCCTGCACCCAGTCGTGCGTGGAGGAGTGCCCGGACGGTTGGACGTGCAAGCTCATCGACGGGGTCGGACCCGACCCGATGCACGTCTGCATCTCCGACGTCACGACGCTGTGCCTGCCGTGCGCTTCGAACGCTGACTGTGAAAGCGTGGGCGGCAAGGTCTCCTGCCTGGACTACGGTGCGAGCGGCAGCTTCTGCGGGGCCGAGTGTGCGGGGGGCACGTGTCCCACCGGGTTCTCGTGCGTGCCTGCCCTGACGGTGGAAGGAACGACGGTCAAGCAATGCGTGGCAGATGCAGGCGACTGCCCGTGCTCGGGCAAGGCCATCTCCCTGGGGCTGGCGACTCCGTGCATCCGGGAGAACGAGCACGGCCAGTGCAGTGGCCAGCGCGTGTGCGGACCCGACGGCATGAGCGGCTGCAGCGCGCCCGAGCCGGGCCAGGACGTGTGCAACGGCAAGGACGATGACTGCGACGGCGACGTGGACGAGGGGGCCTGCGACGATGGCAACCCCTGTACCCTGGACACGTGCGATCCTAAGCAGGGATGCCAGAACGTCCCGTCGCAGGGTGGCTGTGACGATGCCAACGTATGCACGCTGGCGGATCACTGCGAGGAGGGGGAGTGCACGGGCGAGCCCATCGACTGCGATGACGGCAACCCGTGCACGTACGACAACTGTGATGCGCTGGGCGGGTGCACGTACACGTACAACACCTCATCGTGCGACGATGGCGATCCGTGCACCGTCGCGGACTCGTGCAAGAAGGGAGATTGCGCCGGAGTGGCGGTGTCGTGTGATTGCCAGGTCACGGCAGACTGCAAGGCCCTGGAGGACGGTGACGTGTGCAACGGGACCCTGGTATGCGACACGGCGGTGATTCCCCACCAGTGCGTGCTGGATCTGTCCACAGTCGTTGCATGTCCCCAGCCGACGGGCATCGGGGCCGAGTGCCTGAAGTCGGTGTGCGACGCGGTCACGGGCGAGTGCGGAGTGGCCGCGGCCAATGAGGGCGGCGCGTGCAACGATGCCAACGCCTGCTCCGTCCAGGAGACCTGCTCCAATGGTGTCTGCAGCGGCGGGACTGCCCCCAACTGTGCGGACGAGAATCCGTGCTCCACGGACTGGTGCGACCCGACCGTCGGGTGCAAGCATGACGCCAACACGGAGCCATGCTCGGATGGCAACAACTGCACCGTGGGCGACGTGTGTGCCCAGATGACGTGCGTTTCCGGTGACGTGCTGCTGTGTGACGACGGGAACCCGTGCACGACGGACGGCTGTGACGCGGCGGTGGGCTGCACGCACGGCTCCCTCGCCGGGACGTGCGACGACGGAAACTCGTGCACGACGGACGATGTGTGCGTTGACGGCCAGTGCAAGGGGGTCGGGAGTCTGGAGTGTGACGACGGCAACGCCTGCACCAAGGACATCTGTCTGGCTCAGGGCGGATGCGATCACGTGCCGCTCGAAGCAGGTTGCAGCGACGGTGACCCCTGTACCGTGAGCGACAAATGCGTGGGCGGGGCGTGCAAGCCCGGTACCCCCGTCAATTGCGATGATCTCAACCCCTGCACCAAGGATGCCTGCGTGGCCGGGGCCTGTACCCATGCCGCGGCGGACGGAGCCTGCGACGATCTCAACGCCTGCTCCTCGGGGGACCATTGCGTGAAGGGGAAGTGCCTTGCAGACTCGGTCGTGGATTGCGACGACGACAACCCGTGCACGACCGACTGGTGCGACCCGGTGGCCGGGTGCATCCACACTCACAACCAGAGTCCCTGCGACGACTCGAACGCATGCACGCTGGGGGAGAAGTGCGGCCAGGGGCTCTGCTCGGGCGGTACCAACGTGCTGTGCGACGACAAGAACCCCTGCACCGACGACTCGTGCCTGCCGGCCTCGGGCTGCAGCGCAACCCCCAACACGGCGCCCTGCAACGATTCCGATCCGTGCACGACGGCCGACGCTTGCTCCGCTGGAGTTTGCGTGGGGGGCCCTGCCCTCGTCTGCGATGACGGAAACCCGTGCACGGACGATTCCTGCGACCCGGCCAAGGGCTGTGTGCACGTCGCCAATGCTCTGCCCTGCGACGACGCCAACGCATGTACCACCGTGGATGTCTGTGTGGGCGGTGCCTGCAAGGGCAGCAAGGCACCGGATTGCGACGACGGCAACATGTGCACCGTCGATGCGTGCTCGCCCGAGGCGGGGTGTGTGCACGCATCCAAGCCGATGCAGGGAAAGCCGTGCGTCACCGAGGAAGGGGGCGTTTGCGGCACGACCGGGGCATGCAACCTCGGCTCGTGTATCGCGTCGGGCAAGGCCTGCGACGATTTGAACCCGTGCACGGATGATTCGTGCGACCCGCTTACCGGGGCCTGCTCGCATGTGGCCAACACCTCTCCCTGCGACGACTCGAACCCGTGCACGGAGAACGATACCTGCACGGCAGGCTCCTGCCTCGGGCTCGACCTCGTTTCCTGCGACGACTCGAACCCGTGCACGACGGACAAGTGCAGCCCGCTTCTCGGGTGCCAGCATGCGGACAACACGCTTCCCTGCAACGACGAAGATGCGTGCACCGTCACCGATGTCTGTGCCGGCGGCATCTGCGTCGGCTCGGGAGTCCTCAACTGCAATGACGGAAACCTCTGCACCTCGGACGGCTGCGACAAGGCGCTGGGCTGCGCCTACCTGCCGCAAGAGGGACCCTGCGACGACGGCGACGCATGCACCACCGGCGATGCCTGCGTGGCGGCAAAATGCCAGGGGGCAGGCAGCCTCTCGTGCGATGACGGCAACGCCTGCACGACCGACCTGTGCGACTCCAAGACCGGCTGCTCTCATACGCCGAAAACCCCTTGCTGCGGCAACGGCGTCACGGAGGCCGGCGAGGACTGCGACGACGGCAACCTCAAGGCCGGGGACGGTTGCAGCCCGGTCTGCAAGATTGAGCCGCTGGCGTCGTGCAAGGCCATTCGCTCCAAGTACCCGGCGCTCCCGACAGGCGACTACACCATCGATCCGGATGGTGCTGCCGGCCCGATTTCGCCGCTCACCGTCCGCTGCGACATGAGCACGGACGGTGGCGGATACACGATGGTGCGCTTCGACGACGGGGGGCTCTCGGGTGGCCAGGACAACTACCGGGCCTACTGCTCGGCCAGGGGGATGGAGGTCATCTGCCCCAGGACCAAGGCTCATGCCATGTCGATCCAGGCCTGGAACAAGGGCGAGCCTCCCAACGTGGTCAACGTCTTCCCGAAGTACAATGGCGCCTACGGGCTGTCGAACTGGACCGGTCGCTGCCAGGGCGTGTCATGCAGCTACTGGATGTCCGATTCCGATTCGTGCGGCTGCACGAACTTCGAGCCCAACGGTGACAACGACGTGAACAACGCCCTCTACCGTCGGACCACGGGCTGCGACTTCGGAAACTGGAACGACGCGGGCGGAACGATGGACATCCACGGCTGGGTCATCTGCTCGACCAACGACAAGTAGAGGACAGGAGCATCAGCCCTGCGTTCTGGCCGCAGCGAAGGGAAAGCGGATCCCCGCATCTTCCATGAGCAGCTCGGCCGAGATCCGGGCGGACTCATAGATGGTCGGGAGCCCGCTTCCCGGATGGGTGCCGCCCCCCACGAGGTAGCAGCCCTTGAATTCCTCGAAACGGTTGTGCGGCCGCCAGACCAGCATCTGACCCACGTTGTGTGCCAGATTGAAGGTCGCCCCCCGGTACACGTTGTAGCGCTGCTCCCAGTCGAGCGGAGTCAGCACCTTCTCGCACACGATGTGGCTCCGCAGCCCGGCAAGTCCGGCGCGGCTCTCCAGGATGTCCAGGACAAGCTCCCGGTAAGCCGGCGTCTCCTTCTCCCAGTCGATTCCCGACTCATTGTTGGTGATAGGAACCAGCACGTACAATGCGGACTTGCCGGGAGGGGCCATGCTCGGATCCAGGACGCACGGATTCTGCACGTACACCGATGGGTCCCTGGAAAGCTCGTGGGCTTCGGCAATCTCGGCCACGTTCTTGCGATAGTCCGGAGCGAAGATGATGTTGTGATGCGGTATGTCCCACGTCCGGTCGGTTCCCAGGTAGAGCATGAACGTCGAGCAGGAGAACCTCTTCCCCGCAATGGCCTTGTCCGTGTACTTGCGGCGGTGCTGCTCCGGAACCAGCCGTGTCATGGCATGTGCGAAGTCCGCGTTGACGATCACGAAGTCCGCGGTCAGACGTTCGCCGTCCTGCAGCCGGACGCCCACGGCCCTTCCGTTCTCGACGAGGATCTCCTGGACTGGTGTCGACAGGCGGATCGTCCCACCGTCCTCCCGGACTGCCCGGGCCATGGCCGTGCTTATCCGGTGCAGGCCTCCGATGGGGTGGTAGAGGCCCTGCCCGTGCTCGATGAGGGAGATGATGCTGAAGAGCCCGGGGCACTGCCAGGGTGACATGCCCAGGTACTTGGCCTGGAACGTGAACGCAATTCGCAGGTCCGGATGGTCGAAGTAGCTCGCCAGATGGTCATAGAGCGTGCGGTGGATGTCCAGGAACGGGAGGGCCTTGAGCAGTCGCAGCCGTGCCAGGTGGAAGAAGGAGCCGTAGGGGACCTGGAGACAGGGAATGGCCTTGGCCAGCTTCCGCTCCTCGTTTGCCAGGAAGCGCTCGTACCCCTTCTCGTCCCCCGGGAAGAGCCGCGCAATCTGCTGCGCCGTGGCCTCCCGATTGCGGCTGGGGAAGAACTCCCGCTGGGCATCGAATCGGAGGCGGTACAGCGGGTCCACCTCACGGATATCCAGGTAGTCCGACGTCTTCCGGGAGGCGAGAGCGAAGATCTCGTCCAGGACATACCGCATCATCAGAAAGGTCGGCCCCGTGTCGAAGACGAAGCCGTCCATCTCGATGGCAGCGTTGCGGCCACCCACGACAGCTTCCTTCTCGAGGATCTCGACCTCGAACCCCCGGCTCGCCAGCAACATTCCAGCGGTCAACCCTCCGGGCCCCGCTCCAACGATGATCACCTTCTTGCCGCCCATCCGATCCCTCGTCTCAACCCGAAGGGAAGCCGCGTCCGCATCGTTGGCAGCTCCCGCTGATTTCCCAGCGACGATAGCAGGAGACCTGCGAGCTCGTAAAGCGCTTTCGGGCGTCTCAGGGCTCGAGCGGTCGGGGCTGCCGGGCTTGACCCGGACCGGGACTGGACGCTAGAGTGCGGGATGCCGGGGAATCCCCACAGGACCTGCAATCGGAGGTACCGGGCGTGTGCGTGCGGCTGGCATCAGACATTCTGCTCGGCTTTGTGTTGCTCCTCCTGACCGGGACCGCTGCCTGCTCGTCGTCCGGAGACCGACCGGGCCCCGGGGAGTTCGCCCAGGATGGTTGTATCCTGCCCTGTGGCGGAAGCGACGCAACGCCCGGGGATGCTGCCGGCGATCTCCGCTGCCTCGGCGGGGAGGGCCTCCCTGCGGGGGATATTCCCGCTGCGGGTGATGCCCTTCCAGGGGGAGATTGCCCCTTGACGGGCGATGGCTCCCCGGCCGGCGACGGCCTTTCGAGAACGGGGGATTCGAGCGACGCCGGGGTCTCCATGGACGCAGAGTCCGTGGACGTTGCACCGACGGACCCGGTGATCTGCCATAGTAAGCAGGGGCCGATCGACTGGAAGGCCTGGCCGCCGGGGCATCCGTGCCACCCGCAGGATCCGGGGCCCCTGCCGGTTGCCGAGGAAACCGTTCCCGACGACCTGCCCGTGGGATTCCTGGACATCACGCAGATTCTCTCCCGAGACCGTTTCGAGAACGAGCTGGCCCCGAACCGGAACGGCTCGAAGCATGATTCGCATGGAGACGTCTACGGCTACATCGGCCACATCGAGGACGGACGCAACGAGAACGCCGAGTACAGCTACGACGGGTTCGTGCTTGCCGTGCGGCGCTTTCCGGAGCTGTTCAACTCGGCCGCCGACCCCGAGGACAACGTGAGGGAGCTGGCTGCCGTGTTTGCTCACATGAGGCAGGAGACGGGGGCTGTCGACGGCCTGCTGTTCTTCCGGGAGGAGAACGGTGCGAGAGGCTCGCTGGCTCACCGGTACTGCAATGCGGAGATCGACCCCTTCAGTCCGTACGAGTGCTACGAGGGTCAGGGCTACTTCGGCCGTGGAAGCAAGCAGCTCAGCTACGAGTTCAACTACCAGCCGTTCGGCGAATGGCTTTCGTCCGAGGGGATCGTCACACACTACCTGAATCCGGAGCGCTTCCCGCACGACCAGTACAGCTTCGAGGTCACCGTCGACGGAGGGGAGGTCTCCACCGAGACCTTCTTCGATGCCGATGGCAAGATGAACCCGAAGCTCTTGGTGATGTGGCCGGACCTGGTGAGCGCCGACCCGGAGCTGCTCTTCCTGGGGTCCATCTGGTTCTGGATGACGGCGACCGCGCAGAAGCCGTCGTCTCACGACGTGATGAGCGGAGAGTGGAGCCCGGACCCCGTCACGGACGTTCCGAACGGGCGGCTCGCGAGCAAGCCGTTCCTGATGACCACAGCGGTGATCAACGGCTCTGTGGAAGGATGCCAGTCCCTTGCAGCCCCGGTTGCCCCGGACGACCCCGAACAGGGCTGGTACTACACCGTCCAACCTCATCCCGGACCGCAGAATCGGGCGGGCTTCTACGAAGAGTACCTGGAGATCCTGGAGCCGGGCCTGATTCCGAGCGAGGGATGCGCCAGCCCGGACCTCTGGAATCTCGGCATCGTGGGCGAGCTGGTCCATCTGGGCTCGCCGGACCCCGAGGCACCGGTTCCCGCGGAGCTTGTCTACTCGGTCACCCCCTGGGGAACGACCGAGAGCCAGTGCAAAGGCTTCCTCGACTGCGTTGGAAAGCCGTTCCCCTGCGTTCCGTGAGCCGCGTTGAACCGCAGTTGCCGTGCGTTTGGTGAGCGGAAGCCGGGTTCCGTCTGCAGTTCCTTGCTCTCTCTACCGGGCTAAGGCAGTGCGAGTGCGTTGGCCCGCACCTGCCAGTCCTTGTCCAGGATGTAAGTGCCGCCTCGAGCATCGAAGGTGATGGTCTGCAGGCGCTCGTTGAGCGACAGGATAGCGGGAGCAGCCGGAGAGGCGATCGGGATTACGGCCAGGCCGTGGTGGTCCTTGGCAAAGCAGTCCCCCTCGTTCACGAAGGGCACGACGAAGTGCCCCTCGACCACGTTGTTCTTGTTGTCATACCAGCGGTACATGTCGTAGCAGAAGGGGGTCGGATTCGCGATGTTGAACAGCACCCCCGTGTAGACAGGGCTGCCGTCGAGGCCAATCAGTGAGTACTGCACCTTGTTCGTTGGCGCATCCGCCCAGACGACCAGGAAGTGCCCGCCGGCGGATGCCAGGACCGTGTGGGAGTCATACCAGGATGAGTGCCCCAGCGCACCGGGGACCTCGACCCCGCTGGCGACCAACTGGCCCGACGCATCGAAGGTCCAGGCCCAGATCCCATTGGAGTGCCCCTGGCAGGTGACGATGGCGCCGTTCGCGATGGGGCTGAGCGCGGTATGCACTCCGAATCCGCACTCGCCGCCCAGGAGATCCGGTGTTGCCGCCTCTTCCTTGCCGGAGGGGGAGAAGAACTTCGCTCTCGGATGGCCCAGCGGGTGCATCCACGCAACCGCGGACCAGCCGGCGTCGTCGATATCCATGTCCCACCATTCATCAGCGAAGTCCTCGGATATCTGAATGGGCTCGGAAGCAAACGTGCAGTCCAGATTGACAAAGCGCACGGTCAAGCGTCGGGATTGCGCCAGATCCTTGACGGTGTAATGCCTCCATCCTGCCAGTGCCACTTTGCCGGCCCCGCTGACAATCACGCGAGGCGGGTCGGAATTGGTGGCGAGATTGTCGGACAGGGTCAGCCACAGCTTGGGATCACCCTTGGCCTTGCGGTCCGGGCCGAAGCACTGCACCCTCGGGCCGAACTGGTAGTCCTGAGAGGTGACCACGAGCGAACCGTCGTAGGCCACGTCCATGTCCGTGACCTGCCAGGGGTGAACGATCTGAACGTCCTTCTTCTGGCATCCGCCGGTGCAGGTTCCCTGGGGAAGGGGAACCCCCTCGTCACATTCCTCTCCGGGGTCCAGCACCTTGTTGCCGCACAGCGGAGCGTCGAAGAGGCATCCCAGGGCCCCGTCACAGGTTCCGAGGACTCCGGTGGTTGCGGGATCGCAATCGGCCGTGAAGTAGCTCTTGCAGCCCTCGGGAGTGCAGTAGTCTCCCACGGTGCACACGCTGCCGTCGGGACAGGCCTTGCCGGTGTTGGCCGGCAGAAGGGAGCACTTCCCTGTGGCTGGGTCACAGTCGGGAGTGAAGCAGAAGGCATCGACCCCTTCCGCATCCGGACACTGGACCACCGTGCCCGGGGCGACCTCGCAGGAATAGGGGAACTCCGAAAGGTCGCACACGAGCGTTCCGTTGCAGAGGTCGCCATCTTCAAGAGAAGAGCAGTCCTGGTCCGACTCGCACTCGCAGAGCGCCTTGCCCGGCTGGCACTTGCCCTGCAAGCAGGAATCGGGTCCTGTGCACGGATCCGCATCATCGCAAGGTGTTCCGGTCAGGGGCACGGGCTTGCAGCCGCCCAGACCATCCGGGCCCGAGCCGATGCAGGGGGCGGGGTCCTCATCGACGCACTCGGGCAGCACGTCGGGCCCTGCATCGACGGCGAGGTCGGTCCAGGGCACGTCGGTAGTTACATCCGTTACCGCGTCGAACGAAGCATCTTCGAGCAGATCTCCGGACAGATCCGCAGCCAGGTCCACCCCGCTGTCTTGGGCGGCGTCCTCGGCAACTGCGGTCTCCCCGTCTGGAGTCACGTCCTGATGCAGATCCAACGGCGCATCGTGACCCGCGTCGAACGAGGCTTCCGGCGTCGCGTCCGGCGTTCCATCCTGACTCGCGTCGGACGTGATTTCGCCTGCCAGATCGGAGCGAGGAAGATCAGCCGGCGGCTCCGAGTCCGCGGTTGCGTCCTGCAGCGTCGGCAGGTCTGCGTCGCCTCCGGTCGACCCCGAGCACGAACCGGTCAGAAGTCCGAGGGAGAGGAGCAGGAGCAGGACCCGACGGCCGCCCTCGGAGCGGGCCGTGTGGGTTGCATTCGGCAGACATCCAGTTGACATGGCACATCACCTCCCGTGGGCGAAATGTAGGGGCTGTCCGCCGGCCTGTCCAGCCCGCGCAGGTCAGAGGTGCCGGCAGCGGCACGACCGTCGCCTCCGGTCACCGCTGCGTCATCAAACGATTGATCACGTGCAGGCCCGCAGGAGACAGCCTGGCAGCGCACAGAGAGAAGCGCACAAGGCCGGGGATTGACGCCAGGCGGGAGAACGACGCCGCGACCCGGCGTCGCTGTCGATAGCGCTCCCGCATCAACGACGGGATCGATTCCGACATCGCGGTCAGGGCGCCCTTGGAGAGACCGTGCTGCGCGACTCGCTGCGCCACGAGCATTCCGGTTTCGAGCGCCATGGAGATCCCCTCGCCCGTGAACGGATCCGCAACTCCCGCCGCATCGCCCACGAGCAGGATCCCCGGCGGCCACTGGCAGGGTGGGGGCTCGATGCCGATGGCACCGGAGCGCAATGCCGCCCGGACGCCCGGGAATCGGCGCCTGACGTACGGTGCGAGCCAATCGTCCATCGCACGACGCAGCAGTCGCGGCCCCCCGGTTCCGTTCGGGAAGCCGACGCCGATGTTGACTCGGCCCGGGGCCAGAGGAAACACCCACAGATACCCTGGCAGGAAGTCCGGGTGGAGATGGAACTCCAGGAGCCTGACGTCGTGAGGACCATCGAGAATGCACCGTGCGGCCCAGCCGAGTCGCACGGTGGCAGCACCGAGCCAGGCCGAGGTGCAGAGGCCCGCACCCACTGCCAGCACCGTCAGGCGGGCCGAGCGGACAAGCTCACCGCCACCGATTCGGACCCGGACACCGGAAACCTCTCCGCCGGGGCCTCGGACAAGACCGGTGACCCCGCGGCCCGAGTGAATCTCTACCCCCGCGCTCACTGCTGCGTCGACAAGGGCTCGGGAGAGAATCGGTCTGGGAACCAGCAGGCAGTTCCCCTCGAGGCCGGGGTGGAACTCCACGGGATGGGCTCCATCCAGGCAGACGGAGTAGCCTGGGCTCATCGAGCCGGCAGCCATCAGCCCGTCGAGCACGCCGAGGGCCGAGAGCGCCCGGCGGCTGGCTCCTGTGTGCGCATCCCCGCAGGGACGGTCCGGGATGCCCGGCTGGCGTTCAAACACGCACACGCTCATGCCACTCCGGGCCAGCTGGATCGCTGTCGCCAGGCCGGATGGTCCTGCTCCGACCACGATCACGTCAGTCCCGGTCGATTTGCTTCCCGGCTGGGTGGCAAGCGGCATGAGGGCTCGCTCCTCAGGGAGACGGTGCCCGATCTGCAGCTCTCCAGTGGGCTCCAGTGGGGCGCTTCTCCTTCGGACCGATTCGTACCACTATCGGATTGATCTTTGAATCGCCGTTCTCTAGGATTCGGCCTGTTGCGAGGATTGGGGAGGGGCAATGGGCACGGTGGCGTCACGCGTCGTGGTGGTGGGAGGAGGGATTGCGGGGATCACTGCGGCGCTTTCGCTGGCCGAGCGAGGGCTCAAGGTGCTCCTGCTGGAGATGGACCCGGTTTCCTTCGGCGGTCGGGTCGCCTCCAAGCCGCCCACGCGGTTCGAGCACCATGGCCGTGAGTGGAATTTCACTCTCGAGCATGGGATGCACGGGTGGTGGCGGCAGTACAAGAATTTCCTGGCCCTCGTCGAGCGGTACGGTCTTCGCGAGCGGCTCATCGACGCGGACGACCAGGCGATCGTGTTCTTCGACGGCAAGAGCGTGTTCAAGACCAACGTGGGCAAGGAGACGCAGATTACGGCAGTCCCCGAGCCGTTCCATCACGTGAGGCTGCTTGCCAAGAAGAACATCCGACGCATGATCGGGTTCTCCGAACTGCCCAGGCTCGGAATCCTGGCCGCCCGGGTCCTGGAAGCGATTCGCTTCGACCCGTATGACGAGGTACGCAAGGCGGAGTACGACCGCACTCCCGTGTCCGACTTCACCAAGGGGATGCCCCTGTTCTTCCAGGCGTTCCTGAGGAGCCTTTGCCGCAGCGGCTTCTTCTCCGACCCGCAGGAGGTTTCCCTGTGGGCGTTCATGCTCGCCTTGCAGTACTACGTGTTCCTGCGTCGGGACGATCAGCGGTTCGAGTTCACCCGGGGGCCTATCGTGACGTCGCTGTTCGAGCCCCTGCTGCAGCGGATTCGCGACCTGGGCGGGCTGACGGAAAAGGGGATCGAGGTCGAGAACCTGGAGCGGACTCCGCACGGCGGGTGGAGGATCCGATGGCGCCGTCGCGGCAGCGGGCCGATCCCGGAGGCCACGTCCATGCCCGATGGCGGCGGGGAGCTGTTCGCCCCCGAGGTCGTGCTGGCCGTGGACGTTTCCGCCGCCCGCAAGCTCCTGGAACGGTCTCCGGACCTGGCTCGAGTTTATGGTGACATCAGCGTGTTTGCGGGACGTCCCTCCACCGTGATTCGGACCTGGTGGACCCGGAGGCCGCCTCTCGACTGGGCGGAGAGCGGGGTGTTCTCGGGACGCGCCGTGATCGACTGCTTCTTCTGGCTCGACCGTTTCCAGGAGGAGTTTTCCGCTTGGCATTCGGCAACCGGCGGGGCCGTGTCGGAGGCGCACATCTACGCACCGCTCAGCCTCCACGAGCTGTCCGATGAGGAGCTCATTACCCGGGTGGAGGCGGACTTCGAAAACGCATACCCCGAGATTCGCAAGAGCGCTGTGCACAGGACCGTGGTGCGCAACGCGGCGACGCACATCAACTTCCCGGTGGGGTGCGGAACCTCGTTCCCCAAGGTCAAGACCTGCTTCCGGGACCTGGTCCTGTGCGGAGACTGGATCGACGGAGGATCGCCCGTCCTGTACTCGGAGCGGGCCTGCCAGACCGGGCTGACCGCTGCCAACGAGCTGCTCGAGGTCCACGGCCTGGAGCGTTACGAAATCCTGCGCCCTGCGCCGCCCCCGGCGCACATGCGGGCATTGCAGGGGGTCCTGAGAGGGGGCAGAGGAGCGGCCGCCAGGTGAACAGGAAGAAGACAGGAAGCAGGCGGGCAAACCACCGTCACTTCGAGGAATCCGTCGAGCGGCTGTGGTGCTTCGATCTGCTCAACGGTTTGTCCGAGGACGAGCAGCAGACGGCCCTTTCCCAGATGGTCTTCCGGGAGTTGGAGCCTGGAGAGACGCTGGTCTGCGAGGGGGACCCGGGCAAACAGGTCTTTTTCCTCTCGGAAGGGGAGATCGCGGTCAAGTCCCAGGGGCATCTCATGGGGCTGCTGGAAGCACCTCGGACCATCGGCCTGGTGGCACTGCTCGACGACGAGGGGCGCACGGCCACACTCGAGGCATTCGGTCGCTGCGAGCTGTTTTCCATGGACGAGCCGGCGTTCGAGCACCTGTTCCGACACAGCGCCCGATTCGCCCGCAACGTGGCGCGATACCTGGTCAAGGAGCTTCGCGAGGGATACGAGCGGGAGAAGCTGTTCCACGACCACCTCGAGGATTTCTTCCTCTCACCCAATGCGCGGATCGTGCCGGGGCCGTATCGGGCGGACCCCTTCGAAATGCTGATCTTCCTCATGAAGTGGGATTCGGCCAGGCTGCGGGCCCTGCTGCCGCCGGGGTTGTCGCCCATTCCCGGCCTCTCGGACATGTACCTGCTCACGTTCAGCTTCTTCCCGAGCCTCACCACGACCAACCCGGCCGGTCAGAACAAGAGCTTCCGGTACAACGAGACGGTTCCGTTCATTCCGGTGCTGGGTCCCTGTCTTTCGCCGGGGGCCTACTGTGCGGAGCTCTATCCCGACAATGTGCTGGCCATCCTTCTCGGCCGCGAGCTGTACGGGTTCCCCAAGCGTCATGGCGTCACGCAGCGCAGCGGCAATCGCGTCGACTTCGCCATGGCGGACCGAATGGTGGCCCGGGCATCCTTCGCGGATCGTAGAGCGGCGACACCGGCGGAGTTCGCGTCGAGCTTTGCATCGGAGGCGTTGGGTGAGGCGTACTTTCCGGAGGTCCTGAAGAGGATTTCCGGGGCAGCCTACGAATTCCTGTTCCGGCCGGACAGCCCGCTTCCCCTTCCGTTCGTTCGGCTTTTCCTGCACAAGCAGATCCCCGATGTCACGTCGACGGAGGTAAACGTCTACCAGGTCGATGAGCTCGTGCAGCTCCCGTTCAAGATCCTGAGCATCGGCGGCTATCAGCTTCTGAGGAAGCCGGAGGTGCGGTTCTTCGACCCGAATTTCTTCCTGGCCGGAGAGGCAATCGCCGCCTTCTCCCTGACGATGTCGTTCGAGTTCGGGGCCGGGGAGCATCTCATCGACTACCTCGCGGACGAGGCCGGTGAAGGCGGCGGGCTGCTCTCCTGGCTCCAGGGAGCCGTTAAGCGCCAACCGAAGTCGTAGTCATCCAGCAGCTCGAGCTGAGAGAAGAGCCACTCCGCAGGCACGACCTGAGACGGTGACAGGATCCCTCCACGCCCGACGGCTGGACCGCTCGAAAGCAGGCGCATGGCTGTCAATACCAGGATCTCGGCCGAGAGTCCGTACGGATCGAGCCCTGTCACCGACACGGAGCGCTGCGCGCTGGAAGAGCAAGGCTGCGACGTCTGATCGCCTCGTCGTCCGGCCGTGGGGAGTTGGACCTCCGTTCGTCCCAGAACATCGACGCGGATTTCGAATCGCGCCGGCCGACTGGGTCCGGGGGCCCCCCCCAGGAGGCCGGCGGCGTTGCGGGCCAGGCGCAGCGGTGCCGCCAACAGCCCCACCGAATGGGGAGACACCCCCAGCCGGTGCGGGACCGCCGCCAGCCTGCCTGCGAGCTTGAGCATCGCTGGGCTCCAGTCCGGAACTCGGATGTAGGTCGCTACGGTCGGCACGCTCAGGTGCCGTGGAATCGTGTAGCACTCGACTCCCGGATACCACGCACACAGCGAGGTGCCGAACGGAGTGCCCAGTGCAAACTGCCGGATGCGGTGAGCCACGGCAGCGGGCCTGTAGCAGCCCCCCTCACGGGTGAATCCTTCGCCCCAGATCGCGCCCAGAGCCGAGCTTCGTGTCGCGGGAGACGTCCGGAAGTCCTTTGCCGCACCGGCCACGTGAACTTCGTCGACCTGGCACAATCCCGACGCGGCCAGGGCGGCAGCGCAGTCCGACAGGGCCACCTCGACCCCCATGGAGTTGCCGATCACGATTCCGGCGCGCCGCGCCTGAGCGTCGAATGCGGCGCACCGCCGGACATACTCCTGCTCGCCTGACAGATCGAACACCGGGACTCTCGCCTCCAGAGCCGCCTTCACCACCGGAAGACCGAGCTCGGCATACGGCCCCACGCAGTTGATCAACAGATCCGATCGGCGAAGCAGCCGGAAGATGCTGGCGCTGTCGTGCACGTCAGCGGCAAGGATCTCCGATCTCGAATTGCAGAGCGCGTGCGGTGAGCGCATCCCTTCCTGCCGAGAGTCAGCGACCTCGGACGAGAGGATCGGTCGAGCAGGATTTCTGGCCCCTCCGATCCAACGAATCCCCCGTCGCTCCAACGCCTGGCAGACCAGCCTCCCCGTAAAGCCCGTGGCACCGAGAACGCCAATCGTGGTGTCGCCCATCCGTCGTCCTCACCCTGGACGTTGACGGTGGATCGCCGGCCCGCGGAAGTCAAGCTCGCGCCGCCCCCGGGCGCGGGGGAATCGGGCCACCTCAAAAAAAAATCAGTCCTGACGATAGTTTGCGTTGACACGCGCTTTTCTTGACGGTAGGGAATCGAATAGGCCTTCGACGGGAAGTTGGGCGATGGGGCTCTAGCGAGCCAGCGGGACCGGAGGCGACTTCAAAATCGGTTTGAAGCGGAAGGCTGCCGGGACGCATGGGGTGCTTCGAGGCAGCCGGACCCATGCAGGCACCGCAAATCAGGCGGCTGCCAACCAGGAGGAGGAGCTGATGAAGAAGGTCGAGAAGAAGGTCGAGAAGAAGGTCGTTGCCAAGAAGCCCGAGCCGAAGAAGGTCGAGGCCCCCAAGGCCGCGGTCAAGAAGCCCGAGCCCAAGAAGCCCGAGCCGAAGAAGGTCGAGGCTCCCAAGGCCGCGGTGAAGAAGCCCGCGCCCAAGAAGCCCGCCCCGAAGAAGCCCGAGCCGAAGAAGGCAGCGCCGAAGCCCGCTCCGAAGCCCGCTCCGAAGCCCGCTCCGAAGCCCGCTCCCAAGAAGGTCGAGGCTCCCAAGGCCGCGGTGAAGAAGCCCGCACCGAAGCCCGCAGCCAAGCCCGCACCCAAGCCCGCACCCAAGAAGGCTCCTGCAAAGAAGCCGGCTGGCAAGAAGTAGTTTCCCGCTTTGTTGAGATGCGGCCTTTGCGCCGCTTCCAGGTCACTCGCATCCAATCCGGTTGATCAGAATGGAGTCCGTTGCCACTACCAGTCCCTGGTGGTTCCTGGCCTCCAGCTCAATCAGGTTGGCCCCGCACCCAAGAAACACCGACGCTGACCAGTGAACCGCGTCAGACCAGGTCAGGGCCAGTGGAATGGGATCCCCGGCCACCCAGACTCTGCGCACGTTGACCCAGCCGGTACCTTCGAGCACGACCAGTGCTGCATCGATGGAGAGGTCGGCCCCTCCGTTGGTCGTGATCTCGAAGGGCACTTCCGGGATTGCCTTGAGCACGGAATCCGGAGCACCGCTGAGAGCCCATGCCGCCCGGTCCTTGATGAATGTCAGGTGGCCTGCGAAATTCTGAGCCGGGAGGAGCTTGCCCATCTGGTCGCACCAGTGCCCCATGTAGTCACCGTTGTAGGCAGTCATCAGGATGTCGTAGAGGTGCCCGTAGAAGATACGCGAGTTTGTCGGCGACGCAATGAGCTTCGTGAGCTCCTTGTTCTTCACGATGGAGCCCGTCGGGCTGCCTGAGAAGAAGTCCAGGTCGTGGGGGAAGTAGAGCACACGATTGTCGCTCGGGCGGAAATAGAAGACGGCGTTGTGTCCGTCCCCGTTGGTGAAATGATCGACGGCACCGGGCAGGGTGGCCAGAGCGAAGGAGCGGAGCCACTGGTCGACGTCGATGTAGGCCCCCACCTGTGCGTTGAAGTCGGGGTTGCTCGTGCTGCCGAAGAACTGGGCCCAGGCGATCAGATCGTCGTAGTCATCCCGCCACCGGTTGTTCTTGAGCTGGAAGATGTGCCGGTAGGCTTCCTTGTCGTTTCCAAGGCTCTTGATGGACGAGCCCACGACGTTGTCAGGCTGGGGCAGCTTGGGGCTCTGCGGGTTGCCGTCCGTCGTGGTGGTGGGGTAGTAGATGTACTCGTACTCGTACATCGGCCCTTCGCTGCCGTTGTCGAACTGGGCATCGAGCATCTCGTTCTCGAAGCGGGTGAGCTGGAGCTCGGCGCCACCAGTGTGCTTGTCCCTGGGGGCGATGACTTTGATGAGGTCGCTGTACTCCGCAGTGACCGTTCCTGCGCGGGCCATCATCAGGTTGACAAGCATCTCGCGCTGACCGAAGCCGACGCCTTCGGAGCGGTCCACCATGACGGCGGGAAAGACCCCGTGGAAAGGCCCGTCCGCAGCGAAATCGAGCGAGAACCCGACACGAGCCGTCACCGGCCGTCCCCGCTCGCTTCCCTTGAGCCGCACGCCGACGTCGTAGAATGCCTCGCGCTCGTCCCAGATCACGGTGCACCCGAGCCTGTCATTGCTCATCAGGTTCTGCGAGGTGAACAGCCACTCGTCATCGGCCTTGGTCACGATGATCCGCAGCGTGTGCATGCCCGCATCCGTCTCCGGAGTGGCATCGACCTTGTAGAGTGCCCGTGATTCGAATCCTCCGGCCGGGAAGAAGCTGGACGCGCCCGCACCGTCCGTGCCGGCCACCCAGAACTGCACGATGGCACCGTCGGGGGCCCCGGGGATCTGACCCTGGAAGAGTTCGCCGGCAGGCTCCATGGGAACGTGAGCCGGCTCTCCTCCGTCCACCGAGTACCACAGGGCCAGCGTGTCCACGCCGTCCGGATCCGACACCTCGACTTTCACGGTCACGGGCTCGAGCGGTGCCGGCACCGCAGGTGAGTGCGAGAAGCCCCGGTAGGTCGGGCCGATGTTCGTCTCGAGCACGGAGTTGGCGGCACCGGGCGTCCCGTTGTCCGACGGGCGCTTGAGCAGCGTCGTGACCGGAAGGCGGTTGAAGTAGAGACGACTGTTGAGCTGGTTGGAGCCTGCCATCCAACGGGCTTTGAAGCTGAGCCTCCAGGTGACCCCGTTGGTGATCTTTGCACCACCGGCAAGCGTCGTCTCCACATGGTTGTGCATGTGCTCGGCAGTTCCCGTCGAGACGAAGGAAAGGACGTGATTGCCGGGGTTGCCGGGATCCACGATGACCTGGCTGTGCCGGTGGTTGCCGAGCAGCCGCCATCCCTGGGCCGTGCCGCTCTCGAAGTTGCCGTTCTGGATGCGCTCCAGCGCTGCGCCCGCGGGATCCTCGACGAGACTGATGTCATCCAGCAGCACGATGCCCTCTTCGAGGAGCCCCAGCACGAGCTCCTGCCAGACGCCGTCCGGGCCGACGGAGCTTGCCGAAACCGCTCCTTCGATGAGCACCTGCTCCCACGCAGATGCCCCCGACTCGATGCTCGAGGCCCAGGCCTCGGGTACCGAGTTGTCCGCAAGTGGGCTGCGAAGCTCCATGCTGGAGCCTCCACCGTCCGCCCACTGGGGCCATCGACCCCCGTCGCGGTACCGGACCTCGTCCACGAGGTTGCCGCACGAGTCGAGCAGGGCCAGGCGCTCGCCCGAATTGGCCAGCCTTCCCTTGAAGTCGCCGATGACGGGTATACCAGGGTGGAGCACCGCCAGTGCGTCTGCACTCTCCGCCACCACCAGGAAGCCGCCCGGACTCAGCTGTGTTCCTTCGGGGAAAGCGAACTCGACGCCGTCCACCAGCGACCATCCGCTGAGGTCGACGGTGTCGGCCCCCGCGTTGAAAAGCTCGATCCACTCCTCGTCGGACGACTGCGGGGTGCCGTCTTCGGCAGGCAGCGAGGCATGGCGGTACATGATCTCGTTGATCACCACCGGGGCGAGAGCGGGCGGAGGGTTCGAGCTCCCCGGCGTAGGGATGCCCGGGAAGAACCAGCCCCCCGTACCGTCAAGCCTCGCTCGAGGGTCCGCACCAATCGCGACGCCGTCCACGACGAATTCCTTCTCGGCCAGGTAGAGCCAGAGAATCTCCCCCGGCTGCGCCGTGAGGCCGAGCTGGCTCTTGGGGAACAGCTTGATCTCTCCCGCCGGAATCATGGCAGAGGGAAGCAACACTTCGGAGCCGCCGGAAGTGGCCAGCACCATGCCGCCGACATCGAGATCCGTGTCCGCCGTGTTAATGATCTCAACCCACACCTTCCCCCCCCCCCGCGGATACCTCATTCAACCGCGGGCCGGGAAGATCCGCCGCGAGCTGCAGCGGCCAGACCTGCGCCGAAAGCTTGGCGGAGAAGGCCATGGTCCCACCGCCCGGGGCCGCCTGGTGCACCTCGACAGCCAGCACGTTGACGCCGGGCACGAGAAGGTCGCTCGGAAGCGGGTTGGCCTTCGACGTCTCCGGAGTCTCCACGGGCAGCGCCGCAAAAGTGTCCGGACCCACAGGCCCCTCGGGCATGTTGAGCGAAAGCACCTCGGTCCCGTTGAGGTAGAACACGGCCCCGTCGTCGACCAGAGCATCGAGCCAGAGCACAATCTGCGACGGATCGGCGGGGAGAGTGAACTCGTGGCGGAAGTACGTGGTGACGGGCTCGGCCGGCAGCTCAGTCTGCCCGGGGGGCGGCAGAACCGGGGCTTTCGTGCGGAACAGGACATAGGTCTTCTGAACGTTGCTCTGCGACAGGCTGGCGAAGGTATCCGACCAGATGTAGTGCGTGGGCGCCAGGAACTCGCCCGACACGGCCCAGGCCCACGGATCGGAGCCCTTGTCCGCCTCCACCGCAGGGGCAGCCCACACAGCCGCTGCATTGGCCTGAGCGATGAGTCCCTGGAGCACTTCGACGGAAGGGGGTGGTGCGGAGAGAGAGCCGCCGGGGCTTGCATTGGGGGGCCCCATGATCCACTCGTACCCCGCCGCAGTCGTCGAGATGATGGAGTTCGGAGTGGCCACCTCACCGATGAGCATCTGCGGCCCCTGGTCTCCCTCGACGGCCTCCCATGCGGCCACGAAGAGGTGGTCGCCGGAATCGACGGCAAAGGTGAAGTCCTCCACCGTGGACCAGTCGCCTACCGCATCTCGCGCAATGAACGTGAGGGCCGAGCCATCCGCAGGACCGGCATATATCGAGAAGAAGTTGTCCGCAGTGAAATGGGCCGTGACCTCCTGGTCCAGAACGGGAATGGTTCCAGCAAAGAACGCAGCAGTGCCCACGAGCCACGACGAATCATCGAAACCCATCTCGGGCCAATCGGGCGGCACGGCGACCCCGGAGGCATCGTACGTCCAATCGGCGTCCTGCGGTATCAGCGTGACCCATTTGGGCGGCTCGAGCGGATCCGCGAAGTTCGCCGCTCCGGGAGTTCCGCGGACGGCACCGCTGCCCCGCCAGCTTTCGGCCATCTCGCTGCTTGCCGGGGGGACCGCTTTGGCGAGAGTGGCCCCCGACCCGGCTGCTGTGACCGGCCACGGCTCGGCTGCGGTCCATTTCACCCGGTCCATCAGGCGCCCACTGTTGTTGACCAAATCCAGCTGGCCCCCTTCCGGCGGGAGCTTTCCGGTCCACGGTCCCAGCGTCCCGGGCACGCCCGCCTCTGCCAGGGCCGCCGGGTCGGAGGATACGACGACGTAGCCACCCGGAGGCACGAACGTCCCGTCCGGGAACGCATACTCCACGGCCCCCTCCATCCTCCAATCCGACAGATCCAGGTCGATGGAAAGCGGGTTGAAAAGCTCCACCCAGGTAGCGGGCATGCCGGCCGCCGGCTGGTACATGATCTCGGTGAATACGCATATTCCGCCGACGGGAGAGAGGCTTCTCGACCACGGTTTCGGATTCTTGCTCAGGCATTCTCCGGTGGGCGGAGGCTCGACCGTCTCCGTATCCTGGGCCACGTCGCCGACGGAGTCCTCGAGCGAATCCGGGCCGGAATCCGGAGGGGCCGGCAAGTCCGCCCACGCATCGAGGCTCGAGTCTGGAAGCGGTGTGAGGTCGCTCCAGTCAGGCAGCTCCGGCAGGCCGCTGCCGTCCGAATCAGGGGGCTCGGGTTCATCCGGCGACGCTTTGTCCGACAGAGTATCCGACTCGGCGAGCTCGAGGAAGGTGTCGTAGCTCCCCATGTCAGTGGCGTCGTCGGGACGTGGCATCCCTTCCGACCCGATGTCCAGGGAGGGGGAGGTCGCACCCCCTCCGCACGCAGCAGCGACTCCGACCACCAGCACTGCCATCGCAAGCAAGCTCTTCGGGGGTATCATCACGCAAGCCTCCGCCGTCGCTGCCGAACGCACCTCGACAAACCATTGGAGCACAGGTGGGGCCAGCGGGCAAGGTCGGCGTGTCTGCAGGGCGGAACGGAGCGACTTGCGGGGCGCAGGACGACGATTGAGCCTCTGCAGCGACTCCGGTGGTCGCCTCGCCCGTCCGTCGAGCGATGGCGAAGCGACCGCTCGACCCGGCGACGGAACCGGCGGTCGACCGTTGTCAGAGATCTTCCACGTCTTGAGAAGTGCATTCCGGGGGCGCAGTCAGCGGGTTGCAGCGGGACGGGTTGCCCGCCGGGAACTCGAACCAGTAGCCTTCCTGAGCAGCGGGAAAGTCGGAGCTGATGAGATGAGCCCCGCTTGCCAGCGCGGCCTCCGCCATGGCCGGGTTTGCCTCCCGCTTCTCCGGGGCGGTATCATCCGCGGCCGTTCGGACCATATAGCCGGAGCTGACCAGGCTCTCGATATCCTCCTGGCTGGCCAGCGGATCTCCCCGTTCCAGGAAAGTGCACCACGGCTCCCCCGGCTGACCCCGCACAAAAAGCACGCGGCCGGACAGTGTCGGGTTTCCAGCCAGGTAGTTGTCCTTGTGGATCGACGAATCGAGCATGAGGAAGAGCGCCTTGTCGCGTCCCTGGCGCAGCGTCGGCCAGCCGTCGGTCAAGATGGCCTCCTCGAGCGACGGGTGGTTTCCACGGACGTCGTCGGGCACCAGTAGTCGATCTCGAGGCCAGACGGAAAGCACTTCAGCATCCAGGTCGTCATAGTGACCCACGATGGGGGCCGGGTCGATGTCGTCTTTGGGCTCCACTAGCACGAACAGCGTGTGGTGGCCGGGGTGGGCATCCGACCAGCCCTTCAGGATCGAGAGGCACTCGACCAGGGTATCGCACGAGCTGTTGTCGTCCAGAATCGGAACGTGGAACACATGGAACCGCTCGCCGTCCGGGTCCCAGTGCACATCCAGCTCGACCTGCCGCACCCCGTACTCCTCGAGTTGCACGTCGAGTGGCGCATGCTCGTAGAGCCAGTCGGCGTAGACGGGCTCGTCCGGGAGCTGGTGGTAGCTGTTGTGCGTGCCTTTGACCTGGATCTGGTTGAGGCGAAGCACGTCGTCGAGCGGGTACGAAGGGTAGGGGGGGAGGTACGCAGCTTCCCGGTCGGCCTGCAGGTCGGTCTGCCGGCGGGACTCGAAGTCCGCATCGGGGACCCCCAATCCCACGGGCGGGCCGTCGGTCGACCCGGCGCTGCAGGCTGCCAGCGTAACGCCGATCAGCACCGCTGCCAGAGCGCGGGCCAGGACCGGTGTCGCTCCGGTCCCGCAGGTTGGTTCACAGCCCATCATTCGAGCTTGGTCTTGACGCCGGCTCCCCACCAGGGGATCTCGGTTTCGTGCAGCAGCTTGACCTCCGCACTGCCCGTGTCGATGAGCAGCACGTCTCCCGTCTTGTCGAATGCGAAGGCCTTGTCCGTCCAGCCGGCGAGCCCGAAGATCCCCACGTAGCCGGAGATCGGACCGATGTCGGCCAGGACATGCCCGTCAGCCGGGTTTACCGACACGAGAAGGTTGGAGTCCTGGCCGTCCTTGTGCACGGCAGCGAAGGTACCCACGCCTGCGATGGAGTAGGCATCGCCGGCCGATGCATACTGGGAGCCGTAGCCCCCGAGCTTCGAGGCCTTCAGCTCCCCTTCGACCACGTCGAGACGGAACCAACCACCCTCCTCGCTGATTCCGACGAGCACGTCGCGGTCCTGCTCGATGAGTCCCGCCGGTACCATCGTGAGGCCGTTGAACGCGCTCGGGAGCTTGGCCACCAGGCTACACTGCACGGTCACCGGATGGCACGTGTACAGGTATTCGTAGCTGGTGCCGTACAGCACGCCGTAGCTGTCGATGCCGATGTCGGTCATCTTGTGCGTAGCCTCGTCGTCGGGCCAAACGAAGTCACCCACCTTGTCCAGCTTGTATAGCTTGACGTCCATGGAATACAGGGTGGACGCTGTGTGAGCATAGACGGTGTTGGGCTTGACCGTCCCGGGCAGCCCCGGGTCTTGAGGAAAGAGGTCCGCCACGTCGGGCACTCCGTCGTAGTCCTGGTCCGGATCCGAGCACACTCCGGTCATGCAGAACTGGCCCGGCCCGCATTGGCCGCAGCTTCCGCCGCAACCGTCCGGCCCGCAATCCCGGCCGTCGCAGGCGGCCTCGCAGCAGAGCCCGTCGAGGCAGACTGCCTCCGCCTCACAGTGGCCGCAGCTTCCGCCGCAACCGTCCGGCCCGCAGTCCCGGTCCTCGCAGGCCGGAGAGCAGCAGACGCCATCGAGACACACCTGGAGACCGCCGCACTTTCCGCAGTCACCCCCGCACCCATCCGGCCCGCACCCCTTTCCCTCGCACAGGGGAACGCACCCCGGGGCGTCCGGGATGTCCGCCGGGTTCACCTCCGCCGAGTCCGGGAGTGCATCCGGGGCGGCAGCCGCATCGGTAGCGCCCGGAAGGTCGTCCTCATCGATGTTCCGGGTATCCGAAGGCTGGTGCGGGCTTCCGCATGCTGGGACAGTCAGGTTCACGAGGATGGAGCAGGCAAACAGGAGCTGGCGCCTCATGGGGGCCTCCGGGGCGAAATCCGCCGGGATTAGAGCAGTCCCGCTGCCCAGTGTCAAGGAGTGCCGGGGCTTGCCCGCTGAAGCATCCACCCTCCCTGCAATCCGGTCGAGCCCGTCTGGACTTGCCTTCGGCTCATCCACGGAGAACCCGCACCAGCGGACGAGCTCACCGGTCACAAGGCCGTGAAGTGCATGTAGAGGGTGTAGTTGCCGATGGCGCCGATCTCCTCGGAATCCACGAAGACGTAGTACGTGCCCTTGTCCAGAAGGAGGGAGGTAATCATGGCCGGATTGTTGTTCCCGCAGGCGATTTCGGCGGATGGAGCGCAGTCCGCCCCCCGGACATACAGGAGCGGCTGCAGCGTGAAGTCTTCGAACTGGTGGCACATGCTGACGAGCATGGGATCGGAGAGCGTCAGCTTCCAGACGGCTTCCGAACCGGAGGTCTGAGAATCAGACCCGCAACTGCAGTCGTAGTTGTCGAACAGGTTTGCCGTCGAACCGGAAAGTTGCAGGGCCAGCCCATCATCGTCCGTGCCGATGGCCTGGCCCTGGTTCACCGGGAGCGCATTGGCGCACCACGCCCCCTGGCAGAACGGGGAATCGACACAGTCCGGGTCCTCGCAGTCCAATAGGCCGTCACCGTCCTCGTCGATTCCGTTGGTGCAGTCATCCCCGGTCACGACGTCGACGAACTTGAACGTGATCGAGTAGGGGCCAGAACCAATGCCCGCCCGGTCGATGAGCACGTAGTACGTGCCCCCACCGAGCTCCTCCTGGATCACGGGCGAGTAGAACTTGCTGGCCTTGCACTGGACCAGTTGGCCATCGCACCCGTCCTTGCGGAGGGTCAAGACCGCCGAGCTGTTGATCCAGCCCTTGAAATCGAGCGTGATCTCGACTTGGGTTTCCTGCTCGAGAGTGAAAGACCATACCACATCGGGAGCATAGCCTGCTCCGCAGTCGCCCGAGTAGTCGTTGGCGTGGCCCTCCGTCGTGTCGTTGTACGTCAGGGTCAAACCGGAATCCGCCTCGGAGATGGGCTTGCCATCGTTGACCGGGTACGCGGTCAGGCAAGTTTCCCCCACACACAGGTCGGCTGTGGCGCAGTCGGCATCCGAGCAGTCCGTCACCCCGTCGACGTCATCGTCCAGCTTGTTGAAGCAGTCCATTTCGCTGTCGGCCGGGGGGTTCGGGCTGATCCGGAAGCTGTAGCTTCCTCCCTTGCCATACCACGTCTTGAACTCGACGAGACAGTGACTGTTGGCCGGCAAGGCATAGAAGAGGTTCTCCTCCGCTCCGTCGGGCCCGCCGTCGGCAAACCAGAGCAGGCTTCCCTTCTCATCGCGCAGCAGGATGACCAGGTTCTGTCCGGCTGCCGGCACTCCCCGGACCTGCAGCACGGCGGCATCCTCGATAAAGAACGAGAACCAGTCGTGGTCCGACCCCGGGTCGATGGAGGTCCCGGGCAGAGAGTCGTAGCCCTCGGGCCCGATGAGACCCAGCGGGTAGGCCATGTCCGCCTTGTCGTTCGGCTCGTAGGGATCGACGAGCGGCTCGGGAGGAAGGTCGGGCGAACCATCGTCGCCGGGGACCACGTCCTCGAGGGGCACCGTGTCCACGCCAACGGGGACGTCGGGAAGAATCGGGGGCACGTCCTCGACTTCGGGCCACGAAGTGGCATCCGCATCTTCCTCCGGAATGACCTCCGGCATGGTCGTATCCGAAAGGACGAACACGTCCCAGCCGGACAGATCCTCCCCGACGTCCGATTCGGCATCCGCCGCTCCGGCCGAGTCCCCGCTTGCGTCCCCGGCAGCAGAATCGTCCAGTGAATCGGGTGCAGCCGGAACCTCGTCATTCACGTCTGCATGCACCGTGTCGACGGAGAGCTGATCCGGGGAGCCAACGTCGGCGGCTGAGTCGGTCAGGAGCGAGTCCCCTCCCGCAAGATCCCCGACCGGAACATCGGAGGGGATCGGCAGGTCGGCTGCAGCGGAATCCATCTCGCTCTGCCCATCGACAATCTGGACGTCGGGAGCGACCCCGGGGTCGCTCGTCACCCCGTCTGCACCATGGAGCTCGGCAGAATCCGAGAAGACGGCGTCGACGGGCTCGACCGCATCGTCCGGCACGGCGAGGTCGGCAGTGGATGGGATCTCTGGAGCCGCCGATTCGTCCGCAGGTGCGAGGACGTCGGGCGACCGTGAAGGCGTGCCGCAGGCGGAGAGCCAGAAAACCACCGCCACGATGTGCAGCCCGTGCTTCATTGCGGCGGCCTGCCCTCCGTGTTCACGGGAACGACCTCGAAACCGGGCGGATAGAGCGAGCCGAATCGTTCGCTCCCGGTCGACATGTACCGCGTCTTCTGTTCCGCAACGTCTTTGACCGTTGCCTCGAACACCAGCTCGGGAGGCATCTTCGGCGTCAGCTCCTGCACTCGCACCCAGAGCAGGTTCGACGGGCTCAGGGGCGGCAGGTCTGGATACTCCACGTGGGTTCCGTCCGTGAACAGGATGTTGCCGTTCTCGAGGAAGTCGGCATCCCCGGGGCCCAGGGCCACGAACGGCTCCTGCTCGAAGCTCCATTCTTCCGAGGCTGTTCCGTTCGCCTCGGGCGATTCCGAAGGCTCGATGGCGTAGATGACCGGCCTTGGGGAATGCTCGGCACCGTTCTGCCCGCCATCGGCCAGGAGCACGCGGCTGTTCGGGAGCATCTTGCCCGCATGGGCGTGGACCGGCCACTTCCCTGGGCCGGTCAGGTCGAGATTCCCGCCATCTCCGGCAATCCATTCGACCTTGCCCGACGTCCGGCCGATCTTCACGACCCACGACAGCGTGGCCAGGGTCACGAGGAAGGAATCATCCGCCTCGACGTAGCGGACCGAGTTCCCGTGCGACCAGTCCTTCGTTCCGCCCTTCTGGCCCGGGTAGATGAGGTCCCAGAACGGGAGCAGGAAGTCGGGCTTGATCACGTGCGGATCGAGAAGGTCGAGCAGCTTCCAGGTCTGGAGGACCTTGCCGTCCGGGGAGAACTCGGCCACCACGTCGCCGACGACGTTGAACGATGCCGTGGAGCCGTCGTTGAGGACGTAGCCGTCGATGAGACGGATCTCGGTGCTCAGTGCCACCGTATTGCCCGAGGGCAAGCGGGTTGCCGAGTGGTGGAAGGTGTCCAGCCCCAGGTCCGGTGCCACCCACTTCCCCACGGTCCTCCCGAGCATGTCTACCTCGACGACCGAGTCCACGCCGGCCACGAAGAGCAGGTTGCCGTTGGCCAGATGCTCGACCCCCTGCGCCAGATACGGAAGCTCGAGGTACCAGACGATGTCTCCCGCCTCGTCCAGGGCAAGCATGCGCCCCCAGCTCAGGTCGAGGATGAAGGCCCAGCGCCCCAGGTTCAGCAGCGTGAACCCGGGAGACATGGACTCAGGGTTCGTCACGGTGACGGCAACGGGCGGAGCGTCTGCAGGCAGGGTGGGGGTCTTCAACGCTGCCGTCGATTCGAGCCCGACCGGTGTTCCATCGACAACGGCCCGGACCGACAGCTCGTAGCTGCGGTCGGGGCGGAGGCCCAACAGAGGCACCTCGTGCTGCGACGCCGGCCCGGTCTTCTCCCGGACCATGAACGAGCGGTCGGTTCCTGCCTCGACCACGACGACCTCGACGTTGGCCGGGGGAGTCGACGTGACCTTCAGCAGAGCGGACAGGGGGGCGTTCTCAAAGGTCTGCACCTCCAGCCCGGACAGAACCGGGTCGAGGACCTCGCCGGCCGCGTCCCCGAGCCCGCTGGAGTCGAAATCGCCCCCATCCGCCTCCGTCCCTTCTGCATCCGGGAGGGCCACATCAGCCGCCAGGTCGCCGACGGCATCGACGGTGGTGCCGTCGGACTCATCCGAGGGAATGGAGTCCTTCCCGCCGCATCCGAGCGACACCAGGACCAGAGCGACAGACAGGAGGCCAGGGACTCGGCTCGGGAGCCGTACACTTCTTTTCATGGAGTCCCCTCCCCAACGCACTTGTGCTCGGCGTTGCAGACCAGCCCTTCGGCGCAGGTACCGCACAGTCCGCCGCAGTGGTCGTCTCCGCACTCGTACTGGATGAGGGAAACCGGATCCTTGCACTGCGGGAGGCACTTGCATGTCCAGGTGTACAGGTCGCAGACTTCACCCTGGGCGCACTGGCCGCAATCGCACGATACCCCGAGATACCAAGCCCCCACGACTCCGCATTCCCGGCCCTCGCACAGCATCGGGCAGGGATCCTCTTCGCACTGGTGGTAGGCGCAAATCATCCCTTCGCCGCAACTTCCGCAATCGCACTGCGAGGTCATGGCCCCGCACTCGTAGCTGGATTGCTCGCAGGCCGCCTTGCACGAGTCGGCAGGCGTCACGCACTTGCGTTCGGCCGAGCACTCCAGCCCCTCCCCGCACTGGCCACATTCGCACGGGCCGACCGTCCCGCACTCGAGTCCCGCACAAGTGGTCTCGCAGTCTGAGACATCCTGGACTACCTCACCCGTCTGGTCCGGGGGCAGGGCATCACCGGGCTCAAGCTCCCCCGGCTGCTGGTCGAGCAACGAGTCCGGTGCCGCCGGAGCATCGGGATCGCGTGACAGGTCCGCCAGGGTCTCCGAGCAGTCGGCGCACGGGACCGCATGGTCGGGCTCGAGAGCGTCCTCGATCAGGACGTCGGCATCCGGAGCGCGAGCCGAATCCGGGGGCAAGTCCGGTTCCGGCGTCGAGCCCCCTCCGTTCCCGCACCCCTCTAGAGGGGACAGGAGCAGAATTGCGATCGCCAACGCCGGCAGAAAGGGGGTGTCGGGACGAGCGGAATGGGAGCGAATAGCATTGGGCATTGCGCTGTACTCGAGCGGTTGAGGGGGAATGGGAGGTGACTTCATGGTCGTCTCCTTGTCAGCGAACTGCGAACGCAACCGGACGACCGGACGTCACCAATCTAGCGATCGCCCTTTCGCAAGTCAAGGAACACTTAGAGTTAAGCTGAATCCTGTAAAAATGGTTCGAGACGGGCTTTCCATGCTTGCGCCCCACAGCCCCGACCACGCGGGAGGGGCCACCTCTCCCTCCTGTTAGGGCCCCAGATACCCCCTCGCTTCCAGCCAGCTCACGATGCTCTCCACGCAGTCGGCCAGGGAGCAGGCCGACGTGTCGAGCCGGAGGGCAGGGGCCGTCGGCGACTCGTACGGGGCGGAGACGCCGGTGAACTCCTGCAGTCTCCCTTCCCGCGCCTTGCGATACAGCCCCTTCGGGTCGCGGGCCTCGCACAAGGGCAGGGGGGCGTCGACGAACACCTCGGCAAACCGTGATGCCCCGATGGCCCGGGCCGCCTGAGCCCTGTCCTCGGCATAGGGGGAGATGAACGCGGTGATCACGATGAGCCCGGCCTCGTTCATCAAAGCAGCGACCTCGGCCACACGGCGGATGTTCTCGGTGCGTTCGGCCGGCGAGAATCCGAGATCCCGGTTGAGGCCTCGGCGGACGTTGTCCCCATCGAGCACGTAGCAGGCGTGCCCGGAATCGGTCAGCCTCCGTTCGAGCGCCTTGGCAATGGTGGACTTGCCGGAGCCGGACAGGCCGGTCAGCCACAGAGTCACCGGCCTCTGTCCCAGAAGGGCGCAGCGTTCTGCAGGGGACACGAGGCTGTCCTCCGGCGTGAGGAGGCGGGTCGGGGAGGGGGAGGTCCTTGCAGGCCCGAGCCCTTCGATGTGACCGTCGTCTTCGAGGATCATCCCCGCAGCGACCGTGTCGTTGGCCAGCGGGTCGATCAGGACGAAGCTCCCGGTGGTGCGGTTGTGCGCGTACGGGTCGCATGCCACCGGCTCGTGGAAGTAAACCGACACCCGACCGATCCAGTTGAGGCCCGGAATCCCTGGCTCCTCGGTGGCCAGTGTGTCGGGGTCTATCCGACAGTCGAGCGATTCGACGGTGCACCGGACTGAGCGCGTGCCGAGCTTGGCCAGCCAGGTCTTCTTCGACAGGGGGGTCGAGCTCATCCAGAGGAGCACCGCCCTGGCACGGTCGGTCACCCGGGCAAGAGAGTCCGGATCGGTCAGGAGCGCTCCACGTCCCACGTCGAGATCCTCCTCGAGCTCCACGGAAATGGAGCTGGGGGGAGTTGCCTCGGTCACCCTCCGTTCGCCCACGTGAATGCTCCGGACCGTGGCCCGGTGACCCGCCGGCTGCACGAGCACCTGCTGCCCGGCTCTCAGTCGGCCACCCGCAAGCTGCCCGGCAAGACCCCGGTAGCCTTCGGTGGGGCGCAGTACCAACTGAACGGGCATCCGGAAAGGAGCATTCGCTTCGGCAGCGGCGACAGGCACACTCTCCAGGTGGGAGACCAGGGGCACGCCCTCGTACCAGGACATGTGGGGGCTGAGCGTCACCACGTTGTCCCCCAGCAGCGCGCTCATCGGGATGCAGACGATGTCGTGGAGGCCCAACCGGCCCGCAAAGGTGGCGAACTCGGAGCGCACTCGCTCGAATACCTCCCGGGACCAGTCCACCAGGTCCATCTTGTTGACCGCCAGCACCAGGTGGCGGATGCCCAGCAGAACCGAGATGAATGCGTGCCGGCGGGACTGGGTCAGCAGCCCCTGCCGAGCATCCACCAGAATGACGGCCAGGCTGGCAGTGGAGGCCCCCGTTGCCATGTTGCGCGTGTACTGCTCGTGGCCCGGCGTGTCCGCAATGATGAACCGTCGCCTCGGTGTGGCGAAGTGGCGATACGCGACGTCGATGGTGATCCCCTGCTCCCGCTCCGCCTTGAGACCGTCGGTCAGGAGCGCCAGGTCGGTAACCTCCCGGTTGAGCCGCCTGGAGTCCGCCGCGAGCGCAGCCAGGTGGTCCTCGTAGACGGCCCGGCAGTCGAGCAGGAGCCGGCCGATCAGGGTCGACTTGCCGTCGTCGACGCTGCCCGCCGTCGTGAAGCGCAGCAGGTCGGTTCGCAGGAAGGGGTCGAGCGCTCGGGCCATGTCAGAAGTATCCCTCCCGCTTCTTCTGCTCCATGGAGCTGTCCTGATCATGATCGATGAGACGCGTAATCCGCTCCGAGTACCTCACCGAGGCCAGCTCCCGGAGGATCTGCGGCACGGTGCGGGCCGTCGATGGCACGGCCCCGGTGCACGGATGGCAGCCGAGTGTCCGGAATCGGCACATGATCTCGACGGGGTCCTGCCCCGGGGCCAGGCGCGTGCCCTTTTCCACCGGGATCAGGCGACCCTGACTGAGCACCATGCGCCGCTTGCGCGCAAAGTACATGGGCACCACCGGGATCCTCTCCCTGTGGATGTAGAGCCAGATGTCGAACTCGGTCCAGTTGGACAGGGGGAAGATGCGGATGGACTCACCGGGAGCGTGCCGCCCGTTGTAAAGGCTCCACAGCTCGGGCCGCTGGTTTCGAGGGTCCCACTGGCCGTGCACGTCTCGAAACGAGTACACACGCTCCTTGGCCCTGGAGCGTTCCTCTTCCCGTCGTGCCCCACCCATGGCCGCGTCGAATCCGCCCTGCGCCAGCGCTTCGAGCAGTGCCCGCGTCTTGAGCTGAGCACAGCAGCGGATCGTCCCATCGTCCCACGGGTTGGTCCCGGCCGTGATGGCCGGCTCGTTGCGGAAGACCCTGAGGTCCGCACCGATCTCCCGGCAGAACCGGTCCCGGAACTCGTACATCTCGGGGAACTTCATCCCGGTGTCGACGTGGAGCAGGGGAAACGGAAGCCGGCCGGGGGCGAAGGCCTTGCGGGCCAGGTGCACCATGACCGAGGAATCCTTGCCGACCGAGTAGAGCATCACGGGGTGCTCCATCTCGGCCACGACTTCACGTAGAATGTGAATCGATTCGGACTCGAGCAGATCCAGGTGTGTGTGCGAAGGACGACGAGTCATTCAGCTGCCGGCCTCCTGGTCCGGCCGGCCCACTATACAGTCACCCGGCATCGCGACGCAACTGGCGGCAGAGCCGAGACGGACGCCTATCATGGGGTTCGCCCTCGGATGCGGTTGAGTTTGACATGCGCCCGCACAGTGCATACAGTCGCCCCCCGGGAGGTGAACCGCCATGTCCTTTCCGGTCGTTTTCCTGTCCCGCCCCTCGGTGGCACTCCCGGAGCAGCGCCTCGACAACGAGGAAGTCCTGCGCCGGATCCGTGAGAACTTCCGCGGCGATGAGTCGGTCTGGCCGATCATCGAGGCCGGGGTGCGGACCGTGTTTTCCCGGTGCAACTCGCAGTTCCGTTACATCGAGGCGGACCAGCAGCGTCGGCCGGGGGAATTTGCCGCCACGGCCGCCCGCTCCTGCCTGGAACGGAACCGCGTGTCGCCCGGCGAGGTCGACCTCCTGATTTACGGGGGCATCGCCCGAGAGTACTTCGAGCCCGCAACCGCCATGGAAGTGGCCGCCCGGGTCGGGCTGGAGACGGTCCACGCCTTCGACGTCACGAGCGCCTGCGTCGGGCTCCTGGAGGCGGTGCACATCGCCTGCGGCCACTTCGCTCTCCATCCCGAATACCGGACCGCCCTGGTCGTGTCGGCCGAGCTCACGCGCAAGTTCCTCTCGTACGACATCCAGTCCCCGGAAGAGCTCGTCCACAAGCTTGCAGGGCTTACCATCGGCAATGCCGCGGCCGCATGGCTCGTGCGTCGGGAGCCTCTGCCCGGCGGGTCGCTCCGACTCCTGGCAGCTGCCAACTTCTCCCGCCCGCAGCACTGGGTGCTCTGTCAGGCTCCCATCGACGGATCGTTCACTTCATTCTCGCACGAGCTGTTCAAGCTGAACTCCTACGTGCCCCCGGAGCTCGTCCGCTTCCTCGGAACTCTCGGCTGGAAGGTGACCGACGTCGACCACTACGTTGCGCATCAGCCCAGCGACCACATGGTCCAGAAAGTGCTGGCCGACATGGGGGTGGACCCCGAGCGCGCCGTGCGCATCCATCACCTGTACGCCAACACCGCCTCCACCACCGTGGCCATGGCCATGCACCACCTGCTCGAATCGCGACCGGTCAGGTCGGGAGACAAGATGCTGCTCACGGGGGCCGCCGCCGGCGTCTCCCTGGTCTCCGTCGCCGGTACCTGGGAAGGCTGAGCGCTCATGCTCAAGTACCTGAGGCTCTATGGCACCATCCTGAGGACGTTCGGGTTTCGCCTGCGGCCGCTGGTCACGTTCTTCATGAAGTGCCTGCACTCCCTCTTCTCCCGGACCAGCCGAGGTGCGGACCACCTGTTCTTCCCGGCCATCCGCAAGGCCCGCATCGACCGTCCCATCTTCATCCTGGGGAACCCGCGCAGCGGAACCACGTTCATGCACCGGTTCCTCCTGCGCACCGGCACCCCCTGTGCGTTCGAGCTCTGGGAGATGCTGTTCCCCGCAATCACGGCCAGACGCCTGCTGCATCGTGCCGTGGACCGGCTGGCACCGTTTTCCCCCGGCCGCTATCACAGCGGCGATGCCCACGAGGCGGGGCTTCGCGACGTCGAGACCGATGATGCCATGGTCTTCCTGCACATGGTCGAAGGGGGGTTCCTCTGGTCCTACTTCCTCGCCTGGGAAGATACCTGGGGCAGCGACCTCTGCCGCCGCTACTTCTTCGAAACCGGGGAACGGGCGCTGCCCGAACAGGACCGCATGTTCCGCTTCCTGGAAGCGTGCTGGCGCAGGAACCTCGTCTACAAGAATCGGGGGCGGCTCGTGGCCAAATCGAGCCTGTTTTCGCTCCGGCCCGAAGAGCTCATCCGCCGCTACCCCGACTGCCGGATCGTGTACATGGTCCGAGACCCCCTGGAAGCCATTCCATCGGGAGCTTCCCTCCTGACTGGCGTGCTGTCCCGGTCCTACGACGTGTTCAACGCCACCTCGCCTGATCGGCGCGCACGCTGGATGGAGAACCTCTACCAGGCATCCTGCCGGATGTACGGTGCGTTTCACGAATCCTGGAAGGCCGGCCGGATCCCGGAGGCCAATCTGCGCATCGTCACCTATCCCCAAATCATGCAGGACCTGTCCGGCACGATGGCCCGCCTCCTGCCCTTCCTCGAGATCGAGCCGGTTCCGGAGTTCCTCGACGAGCTGGACAAGCAGGACAGGATCCAGAAGACTCGCAAGAGCCCCCACGAGTACGACCTCGCCCGGTTCGGGCTGGACGCGGAGCGGATCCGGAAGGACCTGGACTGGGTGTACCGGGATTACGGGCTGGCGGGGATCACCGGCCGAGCAGCCGCGCCACTTCCGCCTGATTGAACCCGAGGATGAGCTGTCCCTTGACGTACAGAATCGGGACGCTGCTGAGCATGTTCTCCGACAGCCCCTGCTTTCTGCCGAGCTCCACGAGGAGACTCTGGGCCGAGGGATCGCTCTCGACGTCCTTCTCCTCGAAGGGCACCCCGTTGGCCTGGAGCCACTGTCGAGCCGTCCGGCAATGCGGGCACCACGACGTCGAGAACAGAAGGACCTTGTCCGAGGCGGTCGCACTCGGGCCCGAGGTGCCACCCGCCGGGCCTGGTCCCTGGGTGCTTCCCGTCGGCCGGACCCGGTCATAGCGGCTCACGAGGCGGTAAGGATAGGTCCCGTCGCTGCTCGCCTCGGACAGGTTCGCCACGATCATCAGGTTGGCCGGGACGTCCCCCTTGCGAAGCGCGGTCGACAGCACGATCACGTTTCCCCGGGCCTGCTCCGGGACATCGGCCACCTTGCGAGCCACTTCGAGCTTCCCGGTCCCCGGGGCCGCATACTGGAACACCAGCGTGGCATCCCCGTCACGGACCTGGAACGACTGAAGCACCGGAGCGCTCCCCGCGTCGTCCTGGACGGCCGACGGTTCTTCGGCAGGCTTCTGACAGGCTGCGGCCAGCACGACCCCCGCAACCAGCACAATCGACAGCGGTCTCATGGGCATTCACCTCACCAGGGGGGAGGCCTTCTAATGGAACACTTCCCTGCACACGATGCCGGCCTTCTCCAGGCCCGCGAGAACGGGCACGTACACGGCCGGGTCCACCGGAATCTTCACGCCCGAGGCCTTTAGCTCCCCATCGAGGATTGCCTTGACCGCAATGGCAGCGGGAAGCGACACCGTGCGGGACATGGCGCTGTCGCCGTCCGGAATGCCGAAGTCCACCAGCGTGGACGTAATCCGCTGCTTGCGTCCATCGGCGAGCACGGCCTGGAACTCGTGCAGGAGGACGATCATGTCACGCTCTCGCACCTTGTAGGCCAGCGCCGGCTCCAGCACCGCACCGAGAACGTCGAGGATGGTGGCCACCTGGGCCGCAGGCTTTGCGGAGAACAGGCCGGCCCACTCCATGCGGCGGACGGCATCGCCGTCGGGCTCGAGCCCCGCCTTGCGGGCTGCTGCCTTCCGGATTTCATCGGGGCCGGCCGTAGCGGGCAGGCCGCAGAGCACCGCGGTGATGGCCCCAAGGGTGGTGGCACCGGCAGGCGGCAGAGCGAGCTGGAGCCAGCCGATGTCCACGAGCCCCTTCATCATCCGGCACCAGCCGGGGTAACGCAGCGTACCGCGAAACATCGTGGCCGCGTGCTTGAGACCGTACAACCCGACGTACTGAGTGGAGTCGCGGTTCGGGTAGCCTTCGAGCATCCCGACCCCTTCGGCCTCCACGGGCCAGTGGTTGGCAAAGAGCTCCTCGGAAGGAACATCCCGCACGGCACCGTTCTCCAGCCAGCGCGATGCGTTACGACCCGCCAGGAGCACGCCCCTGGGGCTCCAGGAAAACTTGTAGCCCCACGGATTGTCGTTGGCCTCGGGGGCCGGCAGCCCGCCGCAGTACGAGCGGAACGACACAATCTTTCCGCCCGCATTCTCCACGTGGTGAATCACCCGCATGGCCGACATGTGGTCGATGCCCGGATCCAGGCCGATTTCGTTGAGCAGGAGGAGCCCCTTGCGCTCCGCCTCGGCGGACAGCTCCCGCATCTCATTGCTCACGTACGACGTGGTGACCAGGTGCTTGCCCAGCGCCAGGCAGCGGCGCGCAATCTGGACGTGGTAGGTGTAAGGCACAAGACTCACCACCAGGTCGCTGTCCGTAATGCGGGCATCCAGGTCCACCGGGTTGGTCAGGTCGAGTGTCACGGCAACGCCCGCCGGATGGCCGTCGAGGAGCGTGTGTGCCTTGTCCACCGTGCGGGTGGCGATGACCACACGGAAGCCTCCATCCAGCAGGTAGCGAACCAGCGGCCTTGCGACGAGGCCGGCACCAAGCACGAGAACCGTCTTGCTCATCGGAAACCTCCTTGATGGGATGTCACAGATACTCTTCGAGATACTGGTAGTCCGGAGTCAGCTTGCCGTTCCACACGATGACGGCTTTGCGGAGCTCCGGGGGGAGTGACGCGGTGTCGAACGCAACCCCGGGGTCGATGGCCGACAGCGCTGCCATGTATGGCTTGAGCGATTCCCCGAAGTGCCGCGTCGCATCGCGAGGCAGCTCCGCCGGGAGATTGTCGACTGCAAGGATGCCCACGCCGGGGCCCGATACCTCCCGTGTGACCTGGTCCGCTGCCGGATCCCATCGCAGGGCCGGGCTCTCCTGGTTCGTCGCCTGCGTCGTCATCTCGATGGACCCGTCGATGTCGCAGGTGATGTCTCCCACGGCCAGCAGGCGAAGCCGCTTCTGGCCATGGAGCTCCTGCAGGAAGCGCCGCGTGAGCAGCTTGGGATAGCGTTCGTCCCAGTAGATGCAGTTCACCAGGACCGAGAGGTACGGGACCCACCGCTCGAAGATGCCCCGGTACTGCTCCGGGTTCTGGTAGTAGTCGTCCAGGACGAAGGGCGCACCGTCAATCCGCTCGGCCTGGTGCTGCTCCTTGAGCACCACCTTGTACACGGTATGCGGATTGGCCGCGGCGCCGGGCGCAAAGAGCCCGGGCAGCTCCTCTGGAGCCAGTTCCGTGACTGGCAGATGACTGAGCACATGCTGCGCCCCTCGGGACACGTTTCCGTATCCGGCGAATGCGATGACCAGCGGCACGACGGAGCGGGGGAGCCCCCGGGACGCAATCTCGTTTCCCGCAAGGCGCAGCGCATCGCAGGCCGCCCGGGCATCCTCGTACTCGAACGCCTGGCGCACCGAGGCCAGCGGAGTCTCCACGCCCGCGTCGTGCAGGCGCCGTCCCAGGAGCCAGAGAGTATCGATCATTCCGGCCAGCCCGGCGTGGTAGCCGAAGAAGACCAGGCGGCGTCCCTTCCCGTCCACGATGCGCTCGTAGTCGATGAGCGTGCAGCCGAGCTCCATGAGGCGGCGCAGCATGGGCATGTTGTGGGTCTGCCCCTTGATGGTGTGCGAGAAGAACGCGTACGTCTTGCGAGGCAGGAGCTTGGCGACCGGCACCTCTTTGATGCCCAGGATCACGTCAGCCTTCTCGAGCCCGCCGACCAGGTCCGCCCCGCCCCGCACATACGCGGCGTCCGGGTGGATCCGGACGGGGCTGGACTCGACCAGCACCTCGATGCCCGCCTTGCGGAGCTCCTCCACCTGGTCCGGTGCCAGCGGCGCCCGCCTCTCCCACTTGCTCTTGTCTTCTTTCCTGATTCCGAGAGTTCCCATGCCCGCCCTCCCGCCAAATGCCGCCTGAGGCTATTCATTTGCCGCGCGTGCGTCAAGTTTCCGCACGACCGGGCAGGTTCGGCATCATCGAAACTGCCTGTTCTCGCCGTTCTTGACCCACGGGGACCTTTGCACTAGAGTACCTTCGGAATGCGTGAGAGCACGCCCCGCGGAGGCAGTGGTGAAGAACAACGGCGATACCACACGCGTCACCTCGATGCACAGCATCTCCGGGAGCCTGGATGGGAGTGACTGCATCATCCAGATCTACGGAATGCACCTGGGGCGGAAATACGACCTGCTGGATCAGATCTGCAGCATCGGGCGCGACCCGCAGAACACCATCACGCTCGATTCGGACAGCGTTTCCCGGCGGCATGCCATGATCGAGCTGACCGACTCCGGGCGGACGGTGCGCGACCTCGACAGCACCAACGGCACCTACCTCAACGACATCCAGATCCGGTCCGCCGTGCTTTCCAACGGCGACCTCATCAAGATCGGCGACACCATCTTCAAGTACCTCACCGGGGCCAACGTCGAGGCCCTGTACCACGAAGAAATCTACAACATGACCATCCGGGACGGCCTCACCCAGGTGGCCAACAAGCGCTACCTCCTCGATGCCCTGGACAAGGAGTTCTCGCGCTGCAAGCGGTACGAGCGCGAGCTCTCGCTCATCATGTTCGACCTCGACCACTTCAAGAACGTCAACGACCAGTTCGGTCACCTCACCGGAGACTATGTGCTCAAGGAGGTGGCGGGGCTGCTGCGGCGACGGATTCGCAAGGAGGAGCTCTTCGCACGCTACGGCGGGGAGGAGTTCGTCATCGTCCTCCCCGAATCCGGGCTCGACATCGGGCTCCGGTTCGGCGAGATCGTCCGCAAGATGGTCGAGGAGCACAAGTTCGAGTTCGAAGGCCAGCCCATTCAAGTCACGGTCAGCGTCGGCGTTGCCACGGTGACCGCGGAGACCAATACCGTCTCCGATCTGCTCCGGGCCGCGGACGAACGGCTCTACGAAGCCAAGCGCGGCGGACGGAACCTGGTCAAAGGGTAGGGGGCTCCCCTGGATTTCCGCATCCGCTCCGAATTCGGCCCGGCCGGTGACCAGCCTGCTGCGATCGAGCAGCTCGTGCAGGGAGCGCTTGCAGGCCAACCGCACCAGGTGCTGCTCGGAGTCACGGGGTCGGGCAAGACGTTTACCGTCGCCAACGTCATCCAGCGACTCGGGCGACCGACCCTCGTGCTGGCCCACAACAAGACCCTGGCTGCCCAGCTCTTCCGTGAGTTCCGGGAGCTGTTCCCGGACAACGCCGTGGAGTACTTCGTCAGCTACTACGACTACTATCAGCCCGAAGCCTACGTTCCCACCACGGATACCTATATCGCCAAGGAGACCTCGATCAACGACGAGATCGACCGACTCCGTCACTCGGCAACCCGGGCAATCCTGGAGCGGCGCGACACGATCGTCGTGGCCAGCGTGTCGTGCATCTTCGCCATGGGTTCCCCCGGGGAGTACCGGCGCATGGTGCGGGAGGTGCGCGTCGGACAGGAGCTGCCTCCGGAAGCGCTGGCAGAGGCCCTGGCCGCGATGCAGTACGAGCGGGAGCAGTTCGACTTCCATCGCGGGACCTTCCGCTGGCGCGGGGACACGGTGGAGCTCTTCCCCGCATGGGAGGCATCACGGGCCCTGCGGGTCTCCTGGTTCGGGGACATGGTGGAGAGCATCGAAGAGGTCGACCCCCTGACCGGGACGAAGCTGGCAACGCTCGACAGGGCCCTGATCCTGGCCAACACCCACTACGTCACGTCCCGCGAGGTCATCGACCGTGCCATGGGCGAAATCCGCAGGGAGCTCAAGGTCCGCGTCGCCCAGCTCTCCGACATGGGCAAGCCGCACTACGCCGAGCGGCTCGAGCAGCGGGTCTCCTATGATCTCGAGCTGCTCGAGGTATCCGGGCACTGCCCCGGAATCGAGAACTACTCGCGGTTCCTGGACGGGAGGAAGCCGGGAGCCATCCCGTGGACCCTGCTCGACTACTTTCCCCGGGATTTCCTCTGCATCGTCGACGAGAGCCACGTGACCCTCCCGCAGATCCAGGGGATGTACAAGGGAGACCGCTCGCGAAAGCAGACCCTCGTGGACTACGGCTTCCGGTTGCCGTCCGCCCTGGATAACCGTCCGCTCACTTTCGAAGAGTGGCTGTCCAGGACCGGCCAGATCATCCACATATCCGCCACCCCGGGCGACTTCGAGGTCCGCTCCGCCTCGGGCCGGGTCGTCGAGCAGATTGTCCGGCCGACGGGGCTCCTCGACCCGGTCATGGAGGTGCGCCCGGCCCGCACCCAGGTCGAAGACCTCCTGCCCGAAATCCGCCTCCGGGTCGAGAAGAAGCAGCGTGTCCTCGTCGCCACCCTGACCAAGCGCATGGCCGAGGATCTGACCGAGTTCCTGCGCGAGCAGGGCATCTCCGCCGCCTATCTACACGCGGATATTGACACGCTCGAGCGCATGGAGCTGCTGCACGCGCTGCGGGAAGGGCGGTTCGACGTGCTGGTCGGGATCAACCTCCTCCGGGAGGGGCTCGACCTTCCGGAAGTGTCGCTGGTCACCGTGCTCGATGCGGACAAGGAGGGATTCCTGCGGGGCGAGAGGAGCCTGATCCAGGTGTCGGGTCGGGCCGCCCGCAACGTGGACGGCAAGGTGATCCTGTATGCCGACCACGTGACCGGCTCCATGGCCGCTGCGCTGGCCGAGGCGGATCGCCGGCGCCGCATCCAGGAGGCGCACAACCAGGCCCACGGGATCATCCCGCGGACGGTCAGCAAGCCGCTCATGCCGATGCCCCGGACCGGACTGGCCGACCGGGCCGCCTCCGGAGGGGACCGGGAGGCCGACTGGAACGAGGACGTGATCCTCAAGGAAATTGAAGCGCTCCGTCGCCAGATGAAGGAGTCGGCCAAGAGGCTCGAATTCGAGCGGGCCGCTGAGCTGCGTGACGCAATCCAGACGCTGCAGGAGCTGATCGTGAAATCGTAGGCTGGCTCACCTGCCGCTACTGCAGCAGACCGACCAGCTGCTTCAGCCACAGGTGAAGCGCTGTATTGGCCATCGAAAGATCCGGCTCGACGAACTCCGGATCCCCGGTTCCCATGGGCGGGAAGTGGTGATCGACAGCGAGGAATCCGCTCCAGCTCGGGTCTTCCCATACCAGGTACGGGAGGGGAGAGGGGTATCCGTCCGCAGCCATCTCGTGCGGTGTCCCGTCAAAGTGTGGGGCATCCACCAGCTCCGATTCCTGGGTACACAAAAAACCTTTGGCCGCAAGCGGGGCTCCGGTACCCGCGGTCTCGCCCGGGCATTCCCACTCCATCCAGAAGTCCGCCGGGCCTTGCGGATCGGGCGACTTCATGAGCAGGGGAAGGAGGGTCCGCAGCCCGGTCGGCTGGCTGGCCAGCGTCCCGTAGTCGAAGCCCACGCTGTCCTGGAACATGAGGACCAGGAGCGTCGTGACCTGGCCGGGCTGAAGGCCGGACACGTCGAGGGGGATCTCCACCGGCATGAACTTCAGCACGTCGAGTCGTGCGGCGAGTCCGAGCAGCGTTCCCAGCTGAATGGCGGGCCCAGCGGAGAACGGTACCACCTGGCCCGGCAACTGCATCTGCTCCAGCAATGCCTTCGAACTCTCGATGAGCTCGGGCGAAAAGGCAATCTCGAGCGGGACCTCCTCCAGCGTGGCAAAATCGACCTGGTTGTGGACCACCAGGACCACGTCATCCCCATCCCAGGTCACGGAGATGGCCTCCCCGGCCTCCTCTTCCGCACTGAGCTCCTCCAGCAGCGCCAGCCCCTCCATGAGGTTTGCCCCGGCATCCACCATGTGCTTCATGCCGGCATCGAACAGCTCCTTCCCGTCCTCCTCGCGAAGCGTGAAGAAGCGCTCGTCCGAGGCGATGAGGTGCCCCAGGAGATCCAGGATGGTGAACAGGTCGAGCCCCTCGTCGCTGGCCTTCATCCCGGCATACGCGGCCGACAGCAGGTCGCTGTGGAAGTCCTGGGCCGCCAGAAGCTCGGTGAACCAGAGGAAGAAGGCGTTGGATCCGGCCAGGAGGCGCACGTCGGCCAGGTCGAACTTGCCTCTCAACACGAGACTCGGGCGCGTCTGAACGTAGATGGGCACCCCCTCGATGTCGAAGCGGAAATCGATCTCCTGGATGGCGGAGAAGCCCACTTCGGCCTCGGCAAACCCCTGGCGCAGGAAGAGGAATATTTCGTGGACCTGCTCGACGAGTTGGTCATTCTGCGATTCGGGGTCGGAGCGGGTCCCGGAGCCGGCTCCGTAGCTCGAGAACTGGCTCGGCAGCGTGAGCACCATGGACAGGAGCTCGAGGGCGCTCACATAGTGGGACAGAGCGGCCCCGAAGATCGCATCCCGGTTCTCCGGAGCCAGTGCCCGTGCCTCTTCGAACTTCTTGGCTGCGATGCCCGGCTCCGCGTTGGAAAGCCAGTACTTCCCTTCATCGATCAGAGCCTGCACCTCCGGCAGGACCGCATCGGGCAGTACGTCGCCGTCGAACGGGGGCGCGTCCGGCCGTACATCGACGCCGGTCAGGTCCGACCCGGAGGCGTCGGGCAGCCGGGCATCCTCGTCGGGACCTCGCCCGTCCAGATCCGGGCGCAACGCATCCGACGCAGTCCCGTCCGGAGCGTTTCCAGGGGCGGAATCCCCGCAGGCGGAGGCCAACGAACCCAGGACCACCAGGGCCGGCAGCATCAGGAGTGTTCCGGTGCGTGTCGTCTTCATCGGTCCGACCACTTCGCATAGGGGGGAGGATTCTCGTCACCGCGCATGATGCGCCACAGGATGTAGCCCATTCCCGGAGCTTCGTCCGGCTCTGACAGGTCGAGCAGCTCGCTCTCGGTCTGCATTCGAGCCCCATCCTGATTCATCTCCTCGGGAATCAGCCGCGGAAGCCCCTCGTAGGGAGTCGGGTCCGCCACGTCCGCTTCCTGGCCGCTCCGGAAGATGTCGTACATGGGGGGAGCGAACGCGTCGTTCTTGTGCATCGGCGGGACTCGAAGCAGCATGCCGATGGTCCGGTACAGCGCAGGAATCGAGTAGTGGACGCTCGACGTGAACTCGGTGCGGATCCACGGTCCGGCCGCCACGCAGATGCTCCGGTGGCTGTGGACGTGATCGCCTCCCCATCCCTGCGGATCGTCTTCGATGATGAAGATGACGGTCTCCTCCCAGTGCTCCGAGTGGGAGATGGCGTCGACGATCATGCCCGTTGCCTCGTCGTTGTCCGCCACCATCGACGCGGGGGTCGGGAAGCCCTTCTTGGAGCCTGCCGTGTGGTCGTTGGGGAGCGCGACGTACACGAACTCCGGGAAGATGCCCAGGTTGAGCTCCCGGATGAACTCCTCCGCCTTCCAGACGTCCCGGATGGCCATGTTGAAGTACGGGAACTTGAAGTCGATGAAGTCTGCGTAAAGGTCGAACATGTCCTTGGTGAAGCTCTCGAACTCCCCGTAGTTGCGGAAGGTCACCCCCTGCTCGAAGAGATGGTCGAACACGCTGTGCTCTCCGATGATCGCGGACGGGTCGTAGCCTCCCAGAACGATTTGAGCCAGGTCGCTGGGGTAGAGCTTTTCGAAGAAGTCATTGCAGTCGGCCTGCGTGGTCCAGGTGTGGCCCTGGAAGGATTCCTGGGCATCCGCGTAGTAGTTGTCGAGGTTCACGAAGCGCCGGGCAAGCTCGTGGAGGTTGGGGGTGTACTGCTCGCCGAACACCACGAGGGCCGGGTCACCGTTTCCCCGTTCGAAGTCGCCCATCACGGCATCGTAGGTCTTGTTCTCCCGCACGATGAGCACCACGTGGCGGACCACCGGCTCCGCCAACGGGTCGAGCGGGAGTGGGACCGGATCGGGGCAGGTGCCGTCCCAGAACTCGAGGGTGCGCCCGAGGTTCGCATCGGCCGTCGCAGTCCACTCTTCAAGCTGCTCGGGGGGGATGGGCAGCCCGATGAGAGAGACCACCGAGGCCTCGTTCTTGAGCTTGGTGGCTCCGCCCCATCCCTTGGAGGAGCAGACTGCCAGCTTCGTCCCGTCCGCCGAGAGCGCCAGGCCCGTGGGGTAGTGCCCCGTCGGGATCGCTCCAACCCGGCTGAATCCCTCGGTCTCGTAGACCTGCACCATGTTGAGGTCTGCAAACGAGACGTAAAGGCGGTTTCCGTCGGCCGAGAGCGCCAGCTCGTTGGGCGAGCCGCCCGCCAGCTTGCCCGGCGTTCCCGAGATGTCGACCGTTTCGAGGGCCGCCAGCGGCTCGATGGAGAAGACGGAGAGCGACTCCGAGTCGCTGTTCACCACGTAGGCCCGATTGCCGGGCTCGTCGAGTGCCAGCCCCATCGGGTTGAGGCCTGTGGGAAGCTCCTCCAGCACCTCTCCGGTCTCGCGGTCGATGAGGGTCAGCGTGTCGTCGCCCGCATGGGTCACGAGAAGGCGACTGCCGTCCTGGGTGACGGCGAGCCCGTACGGGTAGACTCCCCGAGTCTTGAACTGCCCGACAATCGAGAGGGTCTGCGAATCGAGCTCCCAGCCGAGGCTGTTGGAGGACGATACCACGAACAGCGAGTCGCCTGAGGGGGACAACGCGATCGACGTGGGAATCCCAGGCAGCTCGAGCGTCACGGAAGGAGCCAGGGTTCCCCCCTCGGCCGGGTCGAGACGGGACACGGTCCCGCGGGCGGCCTGTGCGGTGAACACGGCACCGTCGGCCCCCACTGCGATCCCGCGGAATCCTCCGGTATCAGGGAGGGTCTGGAGAACCTGGCCGGTCGACGTATCGACCACCTCCATGGCGTAGATTCCGCTGTGGACCACGTAGGCCCTGGAGCCGTCCGGCGAGAAGGCGGCCGCAATGGGGAAGTAGGGAACGGTGACCAGGGTGCCCACCGGAGAGACGCGGCGCCCCATGGGCACGATTGCGCTGTTATCCCCCTCGAAACCGGCCGGGGCCGTGGCCTGCTGGTACTGTTCCTCTCCCTGGCAGGTCTGGAGCGGCTGCGGAGTCGTGGTCGGGGTGCTTTCGGGCTGGCAGGCCACGCTGGACAAGACGAGCAGTACAAAACAGGGACCGACATGGGCAACGGTCCGGGACTTCAGCTCCCGCATGGTGCTCCTCCCCGGCCCCGCATCGAGCCGGTGCGTGTTCGGCTCAGGCAAGCCTGGCAAACGGTGCCAGGTAGACCGGGTCCACGAGCTGGGACTCGATCCGCAGCAGCCGGTTGTACTTGGCGCAGCGCTCGGAGCGGGTCACGGAGCCGGTCTTGATCTGTCCGGCCCCGACCGCCACGGCCAGGTCCGCTATGGTCGTGTCTTCCGTGTCGCCGCTGCGGTGCGAGATGATGGTTCCCATGCCCGCCCGCTGCGCCATGGCAATTGTATCCAGGGTCTCAGAGAGCGTCCCGACCTGGTTGGGCTTCACCAGGATCGCGTTGGCGGAACGCAACTTGATGCCGCGCTCGAGGTAGCGGGTCTGGGTCACGAAGAGGTCGTCTCCGACGATTTGCACCCGCGAGCCGACGGCCGCAGTGAGCGCTGCAAACCCGTCCCAGTCGTCCTCGTGGAACGGGTCTTCGATGCTGACGATGGCCGGGAAGCGGCTCAGGAGTCCCTCATAGTACTTCACGAGCTCGGCCGTGGTGAGCTCGACCGTCTCGGGGGCGGCATCACGGTCCGGTCGGATGCGGAGCCGATACCGCTCGCAGGTCTTGTCGAAGAGGTGGCTGCCAGCCACGTCCAGGGCCAGGCCGAAGTGATTGTGAACCTCGTAGCCGGCCTTGCGGATGGCCTCCTGCAGCAGCTCGATGGCCTGCTCGTTGCAGTCGAGGCACGGGGCAAATCCCCCCTCGTCGCCGTAGGAAGTCGAGGCCGACAGCTCCTCCAGCTTCTCTCGCAGCCGGCCAAACACTTCGCACGTGGCTCGAATCGCGTCGCAGAACGAGGCAAAGCCGGTCGGCACCAGCATGAACTCCTGGATGTCCAGGTTGTTGGCCGCGTGGCCACCGCCGTTGATCACGTTGACGAGCGGCACCGGGAGACGCCGGGCAAGCTTGCCCCCGAGATACTCGTAGAGACCGATGCCCTGCGACTCGGCTGCGGCATGGGCGACGGCCAGCGAGGCCCCCAGGATGGAGTTGCCTCCAATGGTCTCCCGCCGCTCGCTGGAGTCGAGCCCCATGAGCACGCCATCGATGAGGCGCTGGTCTCGGGCATCCAGGCCGATCAGCTCGGGAGCGATGAGCTCGTTGACGTTGCGGACAGCATTCTGGGTCCCCTTGCCACGGAACCTGGCCGGATCTCCGTCCCGAAGCTCCCGGACTTCCCGCCTCCCGGTGGTCTTGCCCGACGGAACCATGGCTCGTCCCATGATGCCCGTGGACAGGTAGACCTCCACTTCCACGGTGGGCTCTCCCCTGGAATCCAGCACTTCGCGACCGAGGACTTCGACGATCTCGGACATGGCGCTCCCCCTCTCACGAGCTGCGTCAGGGCATCGCCGCCTGGGCGCAGCTGCAGTGGCCAGCCTTCTCGGAGTATACAGGGTTCACTTCGAACAGGGTGAAGAAGTCGTTCTCATTGCTGACCTGCAGGGCGTCGAACCGCTCCAGATCCGCGTAGGCCTGGGCCGCAGGTGATGCCCCATCCTTCTTGATGGTCCTGACTTCGCCGTTGACTCCGCTGGCCACCGAGGAGGCGGTGTTGGACTTGCGGTTCTCCATGAAGACGTAAAACCGCCTCGGACACAGGGCCTTCGTCACGGGGCAGTCCGACGGCAGGTTCTGCATGGCCGGGTTGATGCTCTCCAGGTAGGGACGGATCTGGACGTTCTTCTTCTCGAGCGGCATGAGCTCGTTGTAGGAGTAGTAGGTCTCCCCACGCCACACGATGAGCCACGACGTGATGTGGTACGGGCAGACGCGCTTGTCCGTACCGTTGAAGTACTCGTAGAGCCCCTCGAAGCCCATCTTGCGGATGATCGGCTCGTAGGCCTCCCGCTCCAGGTGCTGGAGCTTGTCTCCACACCGGTCATAGTAGTCCTCGAACACGGACTTCTGGGACCAGTGGGGCGAGAGCATCGGCATGTAGTAGTTCAGAGTCCACAGCAGCAGCAGCACGCCGGCCAGGCCGAGACCCCCGACACCGACGGCCCGGGTCCTGGCAAACAGGAACAGGAGAAAGGCCACCACCCCAAGGACGCCGAGGAACCGGACCACGTTGTCGTATAACAGCGCATCCTGGTTGAGCGCCCATTTGACCGTGTCGGTCGTGTAGTTGTAGAACTGGGAGGCCGCCCAGGTGTTGTCGCAGGTCAGGTCCGCACGGCAGGTCTCGTGCGGGCCGCAATCCGCATCGGAAGCGCAGGCCACGGGGGCATCGTCGCTGGACGGGGCCGTGGCGTCGACAGGCGCATGCTGCGGCAGCGGGCGGTCATACTTGTAGGTGAACATGTTGCGGAGCAGCTGCTCGTCCTTGGCAAGGTTGTAGGTGAGGCCCACGAACAGGCCCAGCCCCAGGAGCGCTGCGGCCTTGACCGCAATGGCCTTTGACTTCAGGTTGTCCGCCAGCAGCTTGCCGATCAGAAGGGCAGCGGGGGGGAGCGCCGGGAAGATGTAGTGGTGGAACTTGGTCTTGGCCAGCGTGAACAGCAGGTAGGAGATGAAGAACCAGAGGAACACGAACAGATGGAACTGGTTCTCTCGGCTTCGCTCGCGGAAGCGCAGGCGTGCCGCAGCAAACACCAGCAGCGGAACGAACGCAACCCACGGGTACAGCCCCACTCCCAGCCACTTGAGGAAGTGCTCGAACGTGCCCGAGTCAATCTGATGAACTCCGGTCCCGAGCCGGTTGAAGTGGTCGTGAACGAAGAACCGCGAGTAGAACGCATTCCCGTGGCGGCAGAACATCGCCACGTACCAGGGGAACGACACCAGGACGAACGCCAGGACCGTCCGGACCACCCGGAATGCCTTGAGCAGACGCCACTGGTTCGTGAGCAGCAGGAACATGAACAGAATGGCCCCCGGCAGCATGAAGCCCAGGAGCCCCTTGCCCAGCGTGGCCAGGCCGGCCATGGTGGCGAATACCAGGATGTGCCCCTCCCGGAGCGTGCGATCCTTCAGCTCGCCGTCCAGCGGCTGCCGTCGGATGAGCCGCACGGCAATCGGGAACAGCATCCACACCAGCAGGACAACCGTGAGAACCCCATACGCGATGGAGTGGTAGATGCCGTTCGACTTCACCAGGGCCAGCAGTCGGGCAACTCCCGACAGGTTGTCGAAAGTCCGGTCGTCCACCAGGTCGGTCCCGATGACGATGAATTGCGGGACCGCCGACACCAGGAAGACCAGGAGCGAGAATCCGAGCTTGGCCAGATAGCCCGCCGTCGATGCCCCGCTCTCGTCCGGGCCGAACAGCGCCAGCACCAGGAACAGAAGGGCGATGGTCAGCGGGGCCACGAATACCATGTCGGTCTGCGCCTGTCTGGCCAGCATGAAGAACTGTGGACTGGTGGCCACGACCAGCATTCCGAGCAGCCCCACCTTTCTTGACCAGACCTTGGTCAGCACATAGTAGGCGAAGAAGGCCGTCAGCATGGCAAACAGTGCCATGGGGAGGCGGATGGCCCACTCCGAGAAACCGATGAGTCGAACTGCCGCGGCCTCGGTCCAGAAGATGAGGATGGGCTTCGAATAGAAGTAGGATCCCTGCTTCACCTGGTCGCCAATCTTGGTGCGATAGCCCCACCACGGGTTGACCCAATCGTAGGACTCGACCATGTTTCGGGTCACTTCCCCATAGTGAGTCTCCCAGGGATCCCACAGCCCGAACGACCCCAGATTCGGAAGGAACAACGCTGCCAGGAGGACGACAACGCCGATGCGCACCGCCCACTCTCCCCGAGGTCTCTTCCAGGGTACCGCTTCGCCCAGGGGCAGCAGGCGGCTTCCGATTTCGGTCTGGTCCATCTCAAAGCCCCGCTTCTCAAGAAAACTTCGCTACTTGTACTCTATGCTCCGGAGTGAATCAAGGAAAAGCGAGGCCTGAGCCTCGTCACGCTGCGGTCGAGGGATAGTCCATCCGGCGCATCTTCTTGGCCAGCTTGCCCAGGGCCTCGGTGTGGAGCTGAGACACCCTCCCCTCGGTCACCCCGAACACGGCAGCAATCTCTTTGATGGAGAGGTTGTCGAAGTAGTAGAGCGTAATCATCTGCCGGAGACGTTCCTTGAGCTCGGACAAGGCTGCGGCCAGAAGATCTCCCTGATCTCGCAAATCGCTCACGGCCAGGGGGTCGGGCGAGGAGGCGTCGGGGATCACCTCGAGGGGATCCCTTCGCTCGTCGTCTCCCCCCATTTCCGAGAAGCGCATGACGCGCCGCGGGGCGATGCGGCGAACGAGCCTGGAGAAGCCATCACTGTCCAATCCCATCCGGTTCGCCATCTCGTCCGTGGTGGGCCGCCGCCCCAGGGCATCCTCCAGCCCTCGACGAACCGAATCGAGCTCTCCCCCCTCCTGTCTCACCGAGCGTGGTGCCCAGGCTGCCTGGCGAAGGTCGTCGAGCATCGACCCCCGGATTCGAATGGAGGCGTACTTGCGGAAGCTCCCCCCTTCCATGGGGCGATAGCGGTCCACTGCTGCAATCAGCCCCAGCGTTCCCGCCGATGCCAGATCCTCGAAATCCACCGATAGGGGCAGCCCCGTCTTCAGGCGACGGGCGATGACGCGTACCAGCGGAAGGAATGCGCGGATGATGCGCTCCCGGTCGAGACCGACCGGTGCACCCGTCTCGAAGAAGACATCCCAATCCCTGTCAAGACCGGCCAGCGACTCCATTCGTATGCGGCGCCCCCTCCGCCGGTGCAGGCAGCCCGGCCGCATGATTCTAGTGGGGGGCATGCCCACGTGTCAATGCGAAGCATGGAGGCGATTTTGTCATTGCAAAAGCCTGTTTCGGGATCTAGACTGCCGGACGCTGGGTTGGTGTATCCGCCGTCCAGGCAGCCCTGTCGCTGCTCTCAGGACGAGGCGGCCATGCATAAGGTGAATGTATGATTGGAACCACTGTGGCGGGCAGGTACCGGATTGAGCAGGAGTTGTTCTCGGACAAGCTGGCGACTGCCTATTCCGCAAGGGAGGTCGTTCAAGGGTTCCCGGTCCTGGTGCAGATCCTGGACAAAGGAATCTCTGCCGATGACGCCCAGGTGAAGCATATCCTCGGAGTCTCCGGGCGCCTGGCGGACGTCGGGAGCGCAACCCTCGTTCCGGTCATCGATTCCGGGAAGACAGACCAGGGCTCCACGTACGTCGTGACGGCTCTGCCGGATGCCGTGTCCCTCGCTGATTACTGCAAGGGCGGACTCGGGCTGCCGGAAGTGGTGGACCTGTCGTTCCAGCTCGCCACCGGCCTCGGTGTCGCCGCCCAGGAAGGTGTGTTCCACCGCGGGCTTTCGGCACACACGGTCATGGTTTCGGTCGTCGGAACCGGGGGGCAGATCGCCCGCATCGTCAACTGGGGCTTCGACATCCTGATGCCGGCCTACGCGGCCAATCAGAAGGACGAGCGCTTTTACGGGATCCCCGAGTACATGGCCCCCGAGGTCTGCTCGGGAAAGGGGTACGCTGACCAGTCCGACGTTTACTCGCTGGGCATCCTGGTCTACCAGATGCTGACCGGCAAGCCGCCGTTCATTTCGAGCAACTTCAATACGACCATCAAGCGCCAGGTGTATGAGAAGCCGTTGCCTCTTCACCTGCTCAAGCGTGGCATTCCCAACATCGCCGAATTCGAGAAGATCATCCTCAAGGCACTTCAGAAGCTGCCGGGCAAGCGCACCGAGAGCCTCTCCCTGATGGCCCAGGAGATTCGGGCATTCCAGGAGCAGTTCGTGCCCGAGCTCGAGTTCACAGCGGCCCCGCCGGCATCCTGGCCCAGGGCCGGACAGGGGGCGCCGGTGGAAGCAGCACCCAGGCCGGTGGCCCCCGCCGCAGCGGACGAGCCCCGCTCGTCCACCATGATGTTCCCCGGCATTGCTTCCGAGAAGCTCGCTCCGCTCGACTCTCAGCCGATCCGACTCGAGGAGAAGCCCGTCGAGAAGGATGAGGAGGAGGCCGGCGACACGCTTCGCCTCGGGGATGCCCCGGCTTCCGAGCCGGCCCCCGCCCCGGCCCCCGAGCCCGAGCGTATCGAGAAGACCGTGGCCCAGGTACCGGAAGAAGACGTCGGGGCCGCCGAGTCTCATGTCCCCGAAGAGGAAGCTGCCGTCGAGCGTCCCCGGGCCGTCACCCAGATGTTCGAGGCGGCCGACGTTCTTCGCGGCGCCGAACAGGCCAAGGCAGCGGCCAAGCCGGCGGAGCCCAAGCCGGAGCCCAAGCCGGAACCCAAGGCTGAGGCCGTCGGGAAGCCGGCCCATGCCCCCAAGGCTGCGGCGGAAGGCACGGCCAAGGCAAAGGCCGCCGGCCAGGGGGCCGATGAGGACTGGTTCGTCGAGTCCCCACAGGAGCTCGAAGCCCGCGAGGTCACCGACAACTGGGCGGACCGCAAGCCGCAGTCCAGCGCCCGCTTCTACATCATCGTAGGCGCTGTAGCCATCGTCCTGGTCGCCGGTATCGTCTTCCTCGTTTCCATCCTCGGTGGCAAGGACAAGGCGGAAGGGGACGGCCCCAAGCAGACCGCAGGCGAGGTCCAGAAGAAGCAGAAGGAAGAAGAGGCCGAGCGGCGCCGCCAGGAAGAGCGGGCCAAGCTCAAGGCCGAGATGGAGCGCAAGGCGGCCGAGGAGAAGGCCCAGGAGGAGGCCCTCAAGGCCAAGATTCGCGAGCAGGCCCGCCTCCAGGCAGAGAAGGAGAAGATGCGGGAGGAGCAGCGCCAGAAGGAAGAAGCCCTCCTGGCCGAGAAGGCCCGCCTCGAGGCCGAGAAGCAGGTCCTTCAGGCCCGCAGCGACCTGATGCGTTTCGGACAGTCCGCCGGCGAGTATCGGGCGGCCCTCGAGAAGCGCAAGGAAGTCTGGGCCGCCAAGGGCAATCCGGAGAAGGTAGCGGCCATGGACACCCTCATCGCTGAGCTGGCTGCCCTGGAGAAGCGCGGTACCGAGCTGGTAATCCCGGACGGCGCCGCAGCTGCGGCTCCCGCGATTGAGCGCCTGCAGACGCTTTCCACTGATTTCAACGGCTTTGCCACTCGGGCCGATGCCGCCATCAAGGAAAGCCTCGAGGGTGACACCGGTACCGCTCTGACGCCCGAAGAGGCAGCAAAGGCCGCTGAGGAGGCCAAGAAGGCCGAGGAAGCCGCCGCCGCCCTCGCTGCCGAGGAAGCCAAGAAGGCCGAGGAAGCCAAGAAGGCCGAGGAAGCCAAGGCCGCCGAGGAAGCCAAGAAGGCCGAGGAAGCCAAGAAGGCCGAGGAAGCCAAGGCCGCCGAAGAGGCGAAGAAGGACGAGAAGAAGTCCAAGAAGGAAGAGGAAGCCGCCAAGAAGGCCGAGGAGAAGAAGAAGAAGGAAGAGGAAGCGGCTGCCAAGAAGGCCGAGG
>CAITUV010000084.1 GCA_903895725.1 uncultured Myxococcales bacterium
CCGGGCCTTGAAGGGCGCCACTCGGCCACGCTCGCCGACCGCTACCCGCGACTCCCGAAGATCACGGCACAGGTTCGGGTGCAGGATGTGTCGACCGGCGTGGTGTACGGCTGGAGCGGGAGACGGGATTTGAACCCGCGACGTCAACCTTGGCAAGGTTGCACTCTACCACTGAGTTACTCCCGCAACTTGTCAACGGGCCGACTTATAGGGCAGGAGCGGCGCAGTTGTCAAGCGCTTTTTGCGGGGGTTCGCAGGGGCTGTCGGGCGGGGTGATGGAGGCCAGCTGGCAGGCTCAGTCCCACTCGACGTACACGACCCCCTTGCCCCCTGTTCCGCCGACGGCGTAAGGGCCGTTGTAGCCGCCACCGCCACCGCCGCCGCCGTATCCGGCACCGCCCATGGCCGACCAGGAGTACTCCCCCTTGGCCCCGCCCGTCCCCTGTCCGTCGATCAGCGCACCGCCCCCGCCGCCGCCGCCAGCGTGCGAGGACGTCCCCTTGGCACCACCCTGACCGTGCGTGACCGTGGCGTACTTGAACACCCCGCCGATCACGGCATCGAAATTGCCGCCGGCACCGCCGGCGTAGGTGCACCCGGGTTGACCGTTCGAGCCGCCGGTACCGCCGTCTCCGCCGCACCCGTCATTGCCGGCACCGCCGCCGCCCGAGCCTCCGGCACCGCTTCCCGGGGTGTTCTGCAGCCCGGCGTAGCCGCCGTTGGCGCTCGTGTAGGCTCCAAACGAAGAGGCCGAGCCGTTCTGGTTCGAGGTACCGCCGTTCCCCACGGTCACCGCCACGCTGGTGCACGGCTCGATGTCGAACTCGGCCTTGCGTACGTGGCCGGAGCCGCCGCCATTGCCGTGCCCCTGTGCCCCGCCGCCTCCGCCGCCAATCACCATGATCCGAAGGTGTTTCACGTCCCCCGGGACCTGCCAGGTCTGATCCGAGGTGAACACGAGCTTGTGGCCGGTGGCGGCCGGACACTTAAGCTTCGGGACGCACTGCCCCGCCTGGCACCAGACGTCAGCACCACACGGGGTCTCGTTGGCGACTGGAGCATGGGCACAGCCGGTCGCCGGAGTGCACGTGTCGGTCGTGCACACGCTCCCGTCGTTGCAATCGGTGGCGCCGCCGGGGCCGCACTGCCCGTCCTTGCACGTGTCGCCCGTCGTGCACGCGTTCCCGTCCGAGCACGATGCCGTGTTGTTGACAAACACGCACCCCTTCTGGGGATCGCAGGTGTCGTCGGTGCAGCCGTTCTTGTCGTCGCAGACGATGGGCACTCCGCCGCCGCAGGAGCCCTTGGAGCAGAACTCGTTGGCGGTGCACGCGTTCAGGTCGTTGCACACCACGCTGTTGTCGAAGTGCTGGCAGCCGAGCACGAAGTTACACAGGTCGTCGGTGCAGGGATTCTTGTCGTCGCAGTCGACCGGAGCTCCGCCGGCGCACCATCCTTTGCTGCAGGAGTCGCCCTGGGTGCAGAGGCTGCCGTCATCGCACGGTGCCTTGTTCGGAGTGAAGATGCACCCCGATTTGGCATCGCACGAGTCGTCGGTGCAGGAGTTGTTGTCGTTGCAGGTGAGCGGGGCTCCGCCGGTGCACTTCCCCTTGTCGCACTTGTCCCCCGTCGTGCAGAGGTTCGAGTCGTCGCAGGGGACCGTGTTGAGGAAGTGGACGCAGCCGGTCTTGGGGTCGCACGCATCGGTCGTGCAGGGCTCGGCATCGTCGCACGAGGCCGCATTCCCCGGAACGCACTTGCCGGCCTCACAGATATCTCCGACGGTGCACGCGTTGCCGTCATTGCAGGCTCCGGAAAGGGGAGCATGGACGCACAGACCGTTCTCGCACGAGTCGGAGGTGCACGCATTGGTGTCGTTGCAGTCGGGAGCAGCGCCGGGCGAGCAGGCCCCGTTCTTGCACGTGTCGTTGAGCGTGCAGGGGTTGCCGTCGTCGCACGGCCCGGCGACGAGCTGGTACGCACACCCCGTGGCCGGATTGCAGGAGTCCTTGGTGCATGGATTGGAGTCATTGCAGTCCGTTCCGGCAGCGAACACGCACTTGCCGGCCTCGCAGTGATCCCCGGTCGTGCACAGGTTACCGTCGTCGCAGTCGCCGGACTGGGGAGTGAACGTGCACCCCTTCGAAGCCTCGCAGCCATCGCTCGTGCACGGGTTGGCGTCGTCGCAGACGAGAGCCGGCCCGCCCTTGCATTCCCCGCCCGAGCAGACGTCCCCGACGGTGCACGAATCCCCGTCGCTGCACGCGAGCGCGTTCTCCTGGTGGATGCACCCCGTCTTGGGCACGCAGTAGTCGGTTGTGCAGAGGTTGGCATCCTCGCAGCTCAGGGCTGGACCGGGATTGCACGCACCGGTCTGGCACTTGTCGCCGACCGTGCACGGGTCCCCGTCGTCACACGCGAATCCCTCGTGATCGGGCACGAGGCTGCACTCCCCGGTTTCCGGGGCGCACACGGCCTTGACGCAGATGGAATCGACCCCCTGCGGCTGCGGGCACACCACGACGGTCTGGGGGTCCACCGCACATTGGTACGGAAGCTTGGCCTTGTCGCACACCAGCGTACCGTTGCACAGGTTTCCGTCCTCGAGCAGCGCACACTGGCCGTCGTCCTGGCAGTTGCAGTCGACCTTGAAGCCGACACAGCTCCCCTGGCTGCAGGTATCCGCCACAGAGCACGGATCGCCGTCGTCGCAGGAGTCGGAATTGAACTGGGCGGTACATCCTCCCTGCCCGTCACACAGGTCATCAGTGCACGGATTGTCGTCGTCGCACGCCACGGGAAGCCCCACGCAGACCCCGGCCTCGCAATGGTCCCCGACCGAGCACGCATCGCCGTCGATGCACTCGCCTCCGGTCAGCTCCTCGTGGGCACAACCGGAAACCCCCTGGCACGTGTCCTCGGTGCACGGATTCCCGTCGTCGCACAGGTCCACGAACTCCCCCTGAACCAGGTCCGGGTCGTCGGTCATCAAGTCGCAGTCGTCGTCCGCACCGTTGCACGTCTCCGCAACAGGCAGTGCCGCATCACAGTCGGTCAGCCCCTCATCGGTGCAGACCCTCTTGCCCTTGCACGTGCCGAACTCGTTGGTCACGCTGCACGGCGTGAACAGCCCCTTGAGCGACGACTGACCCGTGCACGGACACACCCCCGCCGCTGCCACACACTGCTTTGTCTCGATGCCATCCACGGACATCGCCTGCCTGCACTCGAACCCCCACGGGCAATCCGAATCGGACGTGCAGACCCCTCCGCAGAAGCTCCCCTCGCTGCCGTAACCCACGCAGACGTCGTCATCGGCTCCAAAGCTCTTGCAGTCGCTGCCGATCGAGCACGGCTTGCAGAGATTGGGGTGGAGCGACACACAGATGTAGATGGCATCGGGCATGGTTTCGGCCAGCAGCTTGCAGGAGAATCCGGCGGGGCATTCCTCCTGGCAGAATCGGGTGCAGACTGCCTCGCCCATGTGCTCGATGCAGTGCCCCGAGAGGCAATCGGCCCCCTCCTGGCACGGCTCCCCGAAGCAGCCGCTCCCAGACTGGCATTCCGGGCCCACCTCGTCGATCTCGGGAGCCCAGATATCCAGGGGAGCAAGCTCCTCGACCAGCTCCGGAATGATCTCGGGCACGTCGGGCTGAGCTACTTCCGCCACGCCCTCGGCCGCGGAATCAACGGCAACGACCGTGCCGCTACCCGAGCATGCGGTCCAGGCGCCAAGCGCTGCCGCCAGTCCAACGACCAGCCCGAACCTGGTACCGGAAAGCCCCCTCAACCCGCTGTGTTTCGTCATTGCACCCCTCCGCTCCGCCCCATCATGCCGGTCCCACAGCCCAAGGTCAACAGATGGGGGTCCCCGCCGATAGGATTCCGCCCCAAGTCCCTTGCATTCCCGCGCGTGCGTATGGTAAAGATTCCCGCACGTCCGAAGGTCGGAGTGTTTGAACGTCCGACCCGGGGCCAAGCCAACGTGGAGGTTGCTCACATGAGAATCACGGTAATCGCACTGTTGCTCCCGCTGTTCCTGCTTGCCTGCCAGAAGCAGGCCGAAACCCCCAAGGCCGAGACTGCAAAGCAGGCCGAAAAGGCCGCTGAAGGCCAGAAGCCAACTGAAGCCAAGGCCGCTGACGGGGAAAAGGCCCCGGCGACAGCCGATGGAACCAAGCCCGCCGAGGAGAAGGCCGCCGAGGGCGAGAAGGCCCCGGAGGGCAAGGCCGTAGAAGGCGAGAAGGCCCCGGAAGGCGAGAAGGCCCCAGAGGGCAAGGCCGTGGAAGGCGAGAAGGCCCCGGAGGGCAAGGCCGTAGAAGGCGAGAAGGCCCCGGAAGGCGAGAAGGCCGCTGAGGGCGAGAAGGCCGCCGAGGGCGAGAAGGCCGCCGAGGCCAAGCCTGCCGAAGGCGCACCGACTGCAGAACAACCGGCGGGAGAAACCCCGCCCAAGGAGGGTGAAGTGGAGAAGAAGTTCGAGAAGAAGAGCGAGTTCCCGGAAGTCATTTTCGAAACCACCAAGGGCGCAATCCGCATCGAGCTTTACCCGGACAAGACCCCGCTCACCGTGCAGAATTTCCTCCAGTATGCCGAGGACGGCTTCTACGTCGGGACCGTGTTCCACCGCGTGGTGGCGGGATTCGTGATCCAGGGCGGCGGGTACACCAAGGACCTCGCCGAGCAGCCGACCCGGGCCCCCATCGAGAACGAAGCGGCCAAGGGCATCTCCAACGCCCGGGGGACCATTGCCATGGCCCGGACGAACCAGCGCAACAGCGCCACGTCGCAGTTCTACATCAGCCTGCGGAACAACACGATGCTCGACTACCGGGGCGAGTCTCCCCAGGGCTGGGGCTACTGCGCATTCGGCAAGGTCACCGAGGGGATGGAAGTCGTCGATGCCATCGGCTCGGTCCGCACCGGTGCGGCCGGCATGTTCCCTGCAGAGGTTCCGCAGGAGCCGATCATCATCAACAAGGTGACGGTGCTCAAGTAGCATGGGATTTTGTCCCGCCAGAGGGAGGACACCGGTGCACAGGGCGATCATGGAACAAAGCCTGCCCCGAGCGGAGTCGAGGGGAAAGTCGACCGTCAGCCGTGGGACCGCTCTGCTCGCCGCGGCACTGGTCCTGTCTCTCCTCGGATGTGCGGAGGAGTTGCGGGGGCGCCCGCCGCTGGACGACGGGCTGTACTACCCCATCGCCGGTGCGGTGGATCAGGCCAACGGATTGCTCTACGTGGTGAATTCGAACTTCGACCTGGCATACCGGGACGCCTCGCTGGTGGCGGTGGACCTCAATACCCACAAGTTCGTGCCGGGCTTTGCCAGCTTCGGATCGTTCCCGGCCGACTTCCTGCTCGTTCCGTCCAAGGACGGCAAGAAGAGCACCGGCTATCTCGCTGTCCGAGGGGACAACTCGCTGACCTGGTTCACGTCGAGCCCGGAAGGGGACGGCGTGACCCTGGAATGCAGCGACGACGGGAAGGGTTCCGGATGCAGCGGCGACCACGTGATCACCGACACGGTGCTCCCGGCCGAGGATGATGCCGCAGACTCGGAGGACGAAGAGGTCACCCTCGGCTCCGACCCGTTTGCCCTGGCTCTCATCCCGGCTCACGACGAAATGCCGGCCCGTCTCTTCCTGGCGGCGTCGAAGAGCGGAACGTTGTCCCTGTTCGACCTCGAGGACGATGGCAAGCCCGTCCTTTCGGCTCAAAGCGGCATGGTGGCCGGTGCCCACACGGCGGCGCTGGATCCGGCCACGGGGCTCATCTACGTGACCAACCGGCTTTACCCCTACCTCTACCGCTTCGAAGTGGTGGAGTCAGACAGCGGGCCCAAGCTGCAGTCGCTCGATCCGGTCCCTCTTCCGTCCCCCTACGCCGCTTCGGGCCAGTACGGGCGGGGCATGGCATTCTCGGGTGACGGGCGGTACCTGCTCCTGGCCTATCGGGCACCGGCGGGAATCGCGGTGGTGGATGCGCTGCCCGAGGAATCCGACTGGGCCCCGTCGCTCGTGGACTTCGTTCCGGTGGGCCCCAAGCCCGGCCAGGTACGGCTGTTCCCCACGGGACCGGGAGGCAAGGAGCTCGCCTATGTCGTCTGCTACGGCGACGACTCGGTCTGGGTCGTGGACCCCGAGGCCCTGCTGGTGGTCGACCGCTTCGAGGTCGGAGCGGGCCCGTACGACATGGTGGTGCACCTGTCGGACAAGCCCCGAGGCTACGTGGTGAACTTCCTGGACAACTCGGTCTCGGTCGTCGACCTGGACCCCGTCAGCCCGTGGTATCACCAGACGGTGGCGGAGATCCATTAGCCATGAATATGACCGTGAGCCGAAGCCTGACGCTCTTCCCGCTGCTCCTGGGCTTGACCGCCCAGCTTGCGGCCTGCACGAGCCCTCAGAGTGCGGATCAGTACTCTCTGTCTTCCCCGGTGGCGATGGCCCTCGTGTGCCAGAAGGCATCGGGCGGGGCGCATGTGGCGGCCCCTCTTGCCGATTGTGACGACACGACGTCGCACCGTCTGCTGGCGGCCGTCGCCAACGGCTCCACGGGGGACATCGGTTTCATCGACCTGACGGACGGCGATGCCGTGGATACCGACCCCATGATTCCGGGATTTACCCGGCTGGATGTGGGGACGAGCCTGACCGACATCCGGAGCCGGCCCGATTCGTCGCTCCTGTTCGCACTGGACAGTGCCGAGGGCACGCTCGTCGTGGTCGACCCGGTGACCTGGGGATTCGACACGTACCCGCTCCCCGATCCTCCTTCCCGGATTCTCCTGTCGGATGACGGCAGCTCGGCCCTGGTGTCGTTCCCGGCGCAGGGGAAAGTCTGCCGCTTCCCGCTCGACGAGGCGGGCAAGCCCGGGGATGGGGACTGTCTCAAGCTCGGGGGACAACCGTCGAGCCTGGCAGCCGGTGGCGACGTGATCGTGGTGGGCCACCTGCATGCACCGGTCCTCCACGTCCTGGCTGCGGATACGCTGGAGCAGGTCGGCGTGGTGGGCCTGGTCCCGGCGTGTGCGGACCAGGTGGACGATGACCAGGACGGGCTCGTGGACGGGCAGGATCCGGACTGCATGGACCGTTCGGATATGGACGAGGCCGCCCCGCTGCCGTGCGATCCGGAAGGTGGGGAGGAGTGCCCCGCTCCGCTGTTGGCGGCCTGCGCCAACGGAGCCGATGACGATGGCGACGGGCTGACGGATCTGCTCGATCCCGGCTGCCGGAACCGTTTCGACGGCAGCGAGGATACCGATGCGCTGCTGTCCGGGGCGACCGACCCGGCAACCGGCTTCCTGCCGTTGCCCTGTGCGGACGGCGTGGACAACGACCTGGACGGCAAGACCGACTTCCCGCAGGACCTGGACTGCTTTGCTGCCGGGGACTCTTCCGAGCAGGGGTTGCCTCCGCCGCTGACCGAAGTGGCCGTCGATGCCGACGGGAAGCTGGCTTACGCGGTGCACCGCGGGGCTGGTGCGGTCATGATCGCGAACCTCGAGACGATGCAGGCGGTGCAGCCCGGAGCCGATGGGGATTCTCAGGCTGCCGCGCTGGACCTGTTTGCGGGACGGATGGGCATTCCGGTGTCGGGAGGCCCTACGGACGTGCTGTTCTCTCCGTCGGAGGACGGCCTGTCTGCCTACGTGACCGATGGAGCGGGCCGGCTGTCCCGCATCGTCGTCTCAAACCAGGACGGAGCCGTCCACCGGGTCGAAGAGGATGGCGAGGATGAATCGCCCACCTCGGCCGGAAAACCTCACCTCTACGTCGACGGTGCCGAAGTCCAGCTCGGCCTCTCCCCCGCGGTCGGATACCCCAACCTGGGGCCGCTCATGGTCGAGACCCTGGACGAGGCCGAGGGAACCAAGAGGTACTACGGAATCGAGTTCTCCTCGGATGAGCGGGCCCACCGGGCCGAAACCTGGACCGTGGCCTACGAGGGGATTCTGCCCGGCTCGTCCAAGCTCATGTTCCACGTGGCGGGAGCCAACCAGGTGGTCACTGCGGGGGGCAGCCTGTGCGAGCTCGGCCTCCGCCCGGGAGACCTCCTCGTCGTCACCCCGTCCTCGAAGCCGGAATGCGGGAAGTTCGAAGCCGATGTCGCGTACAACTACCCCATCCAGGCCGTCGGAGGCGACTGGATCGAGCTGGTTCCGGACGGCGGCTGGTTCATTCCCGAGTCGGAAGAGACCGAGACGACCGCCTCCGGTACCGGAACCCTGCCGGACGAGGAACCCGCGCCGGAGAAGGCCCCGGAGCTGACCGAGGAGTGCTTCCCCAACCTTTTGAAGCTCGAAGTCCGGGGAGCCGGCACGTTCGTGGTCTACGGCTCGTCCACGGGCCATCTCCACAACGTGGTGGAAGGTCCCGACGGCTGCATGGACGACCCGGCCGGAAACGTTCTGTTCAACGGCCGAGCCCTGCCCGCTGCGCTTCCTGAAGGCAAGGTTCTCTCGTCGTGTCCCGTCACCGAGCCCCAGGATGACCTCGTCCTGGCGCCGTACGAAAACCCCATCCTCTCCTTCAACATCTTCCCGGGATGCCGCATGACGGAAGAAGGGGATGTCGAAGTCGTCGCACCCAAGCGGGGTACGGTGTGGCGGTTCGCCGTGGATTCCGGGTTCTCGCCCAGGAGGGTCCAGGTGGGCTCCATGCCCGTGGATGTCGTTCTGTCTCCGGTCAAGGACCGGCTCTTTGTTCTGGATTTGGCTGCTCGAAGCATCCGGGCCGTGGACACGGCTCAATTCGTGCTCCTGTCGGCCTACTACTAGGAGGTCTTGGAATGAGGCTCGTGAAGCTGACGTTGCTGGGATTGCTGGTGATGGGAATGGCTTGCTGCACTCGCACGGTCGATGTCGAGGACTCGGCAACGCCGGTCGATGACACCGCGGGGGGCGAGGACGGAACCGTGGAAGACGATCAGGTTGCCGGACCGGACGGGACCGAGCCTGGCCCCGATGCCGTGGGCCCCGACGGGACCGTCGAGGACGACAACCAGGTCGAGCCGGGAAAGCTCAAGGTTGCCGACCTGCAGAACAGGAAGGAAGGGCTCGAGTGCCCCGAGGACAGCACGTTCATCAACCTCGATGCCGGCATCAAGCTGGACGGCGTGGTCGTGACCGCTCCAGTCTATGCTGCCAGTGAGAAGCTGGACGGCTTCTTCGTCCAGGACGTGGGCGGCGGCGAGTTCTCGGGCATCAAGGTCGTCGTGGACAAGGGAACGGCCCCGGTGCTCCAGGTCGGCGACGTTCTCAACCTCGTCGGCGATCTCAAGGAGTACTACTGCGTGACCGAGTTCGATGCCACGTCCGTCACCGTGACCGGCAAGACCGAAACGCCGGCTGCGTCCACCGTCCAGTCCACCGACATCGCGGCGGGCGAGGCCGGCTCCGAGAAGTGGGAAGGCGTCCTCGTCGAGGTCAAGGACACGGCCGTCTCCGAAGTGGACCAGTACGGCAACATCGTGCTCGAAGGCGGGGCCGTGGTGGCCGATTCCATCACCGATCTTCCGGCCGCAGCGGCAGGCTGCACCTACAAGTCGCTGACCGGCGTGATTGACTATGCGTTCAAGCAGTATCTCCTGCTTCCCCGCACCTCGGACGACCTGGTCACGGACGAGGCCAAGCCGTGCGAAGAGCCGCCGCCTGCCAAGAATTCCATTCCCGACATGCAGCAGTCCGAAACGTCCACGGTGTGCACCGACCAGAACTTCCTCAACGCCGGGGCCGTGGAGCTGAAGGGAGTCATCGTGTTGTCCCCGAAGTACGTCGTGTCCAAGGACAAGCTGTACGGTTACTGGGTGTTCGACGGCAAGGGCGGTGCCTGGTCCGGCCTGCTCGTGACCGTGGGCTGGGAAGACACCACTGCGTTCAAGGTCGGCGACATCATCGACGTGGCCGGCGAGTGGATGGAGTACTACTGCCTGACCGAGGTGAAGTCCACTTCCATCGAGGGAACGGGCAAGACCTTTGAAGGGGCCATTCCGATTTCCGACGTCACGGCCGCCGACCTGGCCAAGGACAAGGCCGAGCAGTGGGAAGGCGTCCTCGTCCGCATCAAGGGGGTCGAGGTCACCGAGGCTCCGAACAACTACGGCGAGTTCAAGGTCACCGGCGACGTCATGATCCAGAACAAGTTCGACTTGACCTACGAGGCCAAGGTCGGCGACAAGCTGACGTCGGTCACCGGCGTGTTGACCTATGACTACGGCAACTTCAAGATCCTGCCGCGCAGCGACGAAGACATCGAGAAGTAGAGGTTGCGGATGGCCGCTCTGGATGATGATTTCGAAGATCGTACACGGGACGACGACGATGCTCCGGATTCCTCCGACGACCCGGAATCGCTGCTGATCCGGCGGGAGCAGGAAGACGAGGAGGAAAAGGACGAGGGTGACCGTGGCCGAGCCGGTGTTCTGGCTCGCCTCGATACCATCCTGGCCACGCACTCCAAGGCCGAGCGCCGCCTCTTCTGGCTGGTGTTCGTCGAGGGCATGTCCATCGCCCAGGCCGCCCGCGAAGCCGGTACCAGCGGCAACGTCTACGAGAAGTTCAACAAGATGATGGAAGCCGTCCGTTCCCACCTCGGAAAGAAGAGCTAGCCATCAGCCCGGCATCGGCATCGGCATCGTAATTGTAGTCGCAATCGCCCCCCAACCCCCTACCCCCGTCCCCCGCTGAAGTACTGTCGGTACACCTCGGGAAAACTGGCATCCAGGAGCTCGTCGATGGCCGCCAGCTCCTCCTTGAGGAAGTATCCTTTCTCGACATCCCGAAGCCGAGCTCGGGTGCGCTCCTGGTGCGGAAGAATCTGGATGTCGGGCAGGCGGTTCTCCGCTTCCGCCTTCTGGAGCTCCTCGAGGCTCGGGTGTGCGGCGACGTAGAGGAAGTCGGGCGTCACGATGAGCGCTATCCCCTTGTCTCCATAAGCCGGTGACGCCCCACCGTCGATGAGGAACGCCATCTTCATGTCCGACAGGCGCCCCTGCTCCGGCGTCTTGACCGGCGTGTGCCCCATGACCAGCTTCTCGGCATGGAACTCCCGCAGGATGTTGGACAGCAGGCGGTCATCCCGGATCAGCTTGTAATAGGGGTTCTTCTCCTCCTTCCAGGTGGTGAGCGGGTCGGACTCGGCTTCCGCCTCGCTGAAGATCGCCCGCTCGATGGTGGCCATCTTCGACTTGCAGAAGAATGGAGATTCGGTTCCGCACCAGAGGTACCACAACAGCATCTGTTCCCGGACCGTCGGGGATTCGCCCGCCTTCCACTTCTCGCCGATCCGCTTCAGGTCCCGCTGGATCCAGTCGAGCAGCTCCTTCCCTTTGTGCCCCTTGAACTCGGCAAGCTGCATGTCCTTCGTCGCGGGCAGGGCCGCATGGTAGTAGAGCGTGTTGTCCACGACGCGGTACATCTCCCCCTTCCAGAAGAGCCACTGGAGGTCGGACTGGAACTTCGGCAGCGTGGTGAACTGGGAAACCAGGTCGTCCACCAGAGTCTGCTCCTCGGCCGTGAGCCGCTCGGGACAGGACGGATCGACCGTGGGAAAGTAAACGTCCGAATACAGCGGGTGCCCGGCCATGTGGGACTTCCAGGCATCCGCATCTTCCACGATCCCGGTGGGGAACTTGCCCAGCAGGGCCGTGAAGCGCCGCTCCTCCGCCGTGTAGTCGATCTGCCCGGGGATCGTCATGGCCTTGCGCAGGTACTGCAGCGTCAGCTTGGCCTCGAGCACGAGCAGCACCTTGGTCATCTTGCGGGCATCGTCGAGCGAGTACTTCGTCTCGTCGGCCACCTTGGTGTAGGCCCCGGTCGGAGGCAGGCGGTAGCAGCTCCGGGCATACTCCTTGAGCCGTTCCACCGAGAACCCGTACCGGTAGAGGAACTCCATGTTGTTGTAGCGCAGCGAGATGCGCAGCGCGGTGACGCACAGGACCGGATTTCCGACCGAGGCTCCGAGCCAGAGCACGTCGTGATTGCCCCAGAGGTAGTGCAGGTGCGGCGTGAACACGTCCTGGTCGAAGTAGGCACGGTAGAAGGCCAGCAGCCGGTCCGCCCCATCCCCTCGGTCGAACGTGTCGCCCAGGTTCACGTGCTTCTCGAACGAGTTCAGCACGACCAGCTTGACCAGGAACGATGCCGCCATGTGGAACAGCCAGGGACCTCGAGCGATCCCGTCGAGCAGGGACTCGAAGGCGGGCGTCTCCTCCCCATAGTAGAGGGCGAGGATGTTCTCCCGGAAGGCCCGGGGGACTGCCTTGAAGATGCGGTGCTCGTCGCCCCTCGTGATCCGTCGCAGCAGATGCAGCAGATCCCTCAGGATCCGTTTGGGGGACAGGTTGCACCCGGCCAGGGCATCCAGGGCATCGACGAAGGAGGAGGGGAGCGGAAGCAGGAAGTAGTCTTGGTGTCGGAACTCCGGCTCAGTGCCGTCGAGGAAGGCCTCGAGCCTGCGGATCCGCTCGGTGCTGACGATGAGCAGGAGCCGCTCGTAGTGGCGGCAGACCTCGGGAGCGTAGTCCTGGCCCAGAATTTCAGAGACCGCTATCCGGTAGTACCCCATGCCGGTCCGCATCCACTGGATGTACTTCTCGTACGAGCCGTGCAGATCGGTGTAGACGACGTAGGTCCTGGTGGCCCTCTCGAGCTGCTTGTGGATCAACAGCTTCCGGTTCACCAGGCTCATGACATCGGCCCCGGCATGCTTTGCCAGGTAGAACTCCTTGTGCGAAAGCACCTGCTCCATCGGACTCCCCCATGCTGGCTTTGACCTTCCCCGGTCGAGTCGAAGGATAGGACAAAGGACCGCGCGGGACAAGAGGCATCGGAGCCGGCATCGGAGCCGGCATCGGAGCTGGCATCGGAGGTAGCTATCGGAGAGGTCGGTGTTGACAGTCGTGCGCGGCGGCCGCATTCTTCGTTGCAGGATGCGGGGTGCCGGGTTTGATCCCGGCCGGAGAGGCTGCAGCAGATGGCCGTCGATGCCGCCCGCATCAGGCGGCACCAGGGAGCGTGAGCCGATGGACCTGCCCAACCGGGACGTGGTGGTACAGTGCCGGGGTCTCGTGGTTCGATACGGGAGCCTCGTGGCGGTCGACGGGCTCGACCTCGAAGTGCACCGGGGGGAATGCCTTGGCCTGCTGGGTCCCAACGGAGCCGGCAAGACGACCACGGTGGAAGTGCTGGAGGGGTTGCTTCGCCCCTCGGGCGGGACCGTGAGCGTGCTCGGGCAGCCGTGGGGAACTTCCGGCGACCGGAAGCTTAGAGAGCGCATTGGCGCCGCCTTGCAGGAAACCCGGCTGCCGGACAAGCTGACCGTGGCCGAGACCATCCGGCTGTTCCGCAGCTTCTACCCGACGGGCCGCACGGTCGAGGAGGTGCTCGACCTCGTCGACCTGATGGACAAGCGGGATGCCCGCAACGCGGCCCTGTCCGGAGGGCAGCGGCAGCGTCTGGCCCTGGCTTGTGCCCTCGTGGGGAAGCCCGAGGTGCTGTTCCTGGACGAGCCCACGACCGGTCTCGATCCTGCCGCCCGCCAGTCGGTGTGGCGCCTGGTCGAACAGTTCAAGAAGCAGGGCGGGACCGTGCTCCTCACCACTCATTACATGGACGAGGCGGCACGGCTCGCGGACAACGTGGCGATCATGCACCAGGGGAAGATCGTGGCGCGGGATACGCCCTCGGCCCTGGTCGCCAGCCTCGGGAGCGAGGAGGTGGTGGTTCGCAAGGCAACGCTTGACGACGTGTTCGTCAAGCTCACGGGAAGGGGACTGCGGGATGACCAGGAACCGTAAGCGAGCTGCCCCATGAGCCGACTCGCACCACGCCATCCGCTCATCGAGCTCACGAGGGCCCGGCTCCTGGAGTTCGTGCGTGACCCCGGGGCCTTCTTCTGGGTGTTCGTGTTTCCGATGCTGCTGGCGGTGGCCCTCGGCATCGCCTTCCGGGAGGGACCACAGACCATGCCCGGCTGCGAGGTCGTCTGCCCGCCCGGCGTGTCGCCGGCCGGGACCGACCCGGGCGTCCGCTACATCGACTTCCTCATCCCGGGCCTCATCGGCCTCAACATCATGGGGAGCTGCATGTGGGGGATGGGGTACAACCTCGTCGATTCCAGACGGCGCAAGCTGCTCAAGCGGTTTGCCGTGACTCCCATGAACCGAACCCACTTCCTTCTGTCGCACCTGGTGGCCCGACTGGTGTTCCTGGTGCTCGAGGTGGCAGCGCTCCTCATCTTCGGCGTGCTCGTCTTCGACCTCGAAATCCAGGGCTCGCTGCTGGCCGTTTCCGCCGTGGCGCTGCTCGGGGCCGTGGCCTTCTCCGGACCGGCCCTGCTGGTGGCGTCGCGTACAGAATCCACCGAGGTGGCATCAGGCTGGATGAACTTCGTGCAGCTCCCCATGTGGGTGCTGTCCGGCTCGTTCTTCGACTATCAGCGGTTCCCCGAGATGTTTCACCCGCTCGTCCGCCTCCTGCCGCTCACCGCGATGAACGACTCGTTGCGGGGCATCGTGAACCACGGGGATTCGCTCTTTGCTCATGCGTCGGCGCTGCTCGTCATGGCGGTGTGGGGAATCGGGGGGTTCCTGCTGGCACTGCGAGTCTTCAAGTGGCAGTAGACGAAAGGCCTAGGGCAGGCAGCTCTCGCCGAGCACGGCCAGATCGTCGATGCCCCAGCCGCGGAACCCGTTGTACAGACCGTCCTTCGTGTTGAATGTGAACCGGAGCTGAACGAGCTGGCCCGCAAACTGCGTCAGGTCGAACTCATAGAGCCCCCAGGTCGGCGGCGCCATCAGTCCGCCCGACGTGCATCCCTGGCTCGAAGCCGAATCGTAGTCGACTTCCGGATTCATCCAGCCCACGAGGGTGGCGGAGCCATTCTGAGGCACGATGTGGACCAGCATCTGGTCGAAGCTGTCCGGTCCGCTGGGATCCACACCCTCGATTTCCCACCAGGAGCGGAACTGCACCACGGTGTTCCCGGTCTGCGGGATCATGAACAGCTCGGACGTGAGCGTCCCGCTGCTCGGCCCGCCCGAGCCGCCATTGCCTTCCGAACACTGCCCCTGAGTGGGAAGATAGTTGCCCGTGGCCGGGTTGCCGAACCAGTACGAGTACTGCCCTTCCCACGAATTCGGGAGCGCTCCCGTCGCGGGGATGCATCCGACCGCCTGTGCGTTGCCGCACAAGATGCAGCCAGGAACCCCGGGCACGCACTTCTCGGCATCGCTGACCGAGATGCACACGGGGATACCCTGGTTCACCAGCACGGCATTCTGCCGTCGATTCCAGCTGACCTCCCCCGTCCCGGTAGCGACCCAGACCAGGTTGGTGGTCTCGAAGTTGTCCTTGATGCAGACCTTGTAGTTGCTCGCAGCGAGGGCGAAGTCGACATCCACCGTCTTGCCCGGGATGAGCTGGAAGTCACCCGCGTTGCTGGACTTCGTCTGCGACTTGTACCCCGCCATCTTGGCCGAAAGGAAGTAGCTCTGGCTCTCGGCCGGCACATTCTGGAAGCAGTAGTTCCCCTGGGCATCGGTGTTGGCCGAGGCCACGACATTGGAGGTCTGATCCTTGGCCAGCTGCACGCTGGCTCCCGCCAGGGGCAGCCCGGTCTGGGCACTGGTCACCGTGCCACAGAAGCTGAGCGGCAGGTCGGGCAGCAGCACGACCTTGGCCGTCGTCTTGCCGGTCTTGCTCAGCACGAACGGCGGGTTCGGGGAGTCGGACGTGAACTCCGTCGAATAGGGCTTCACATTCGCCCCTTCCACGGCCAGGTAGGCGTAGTACGGCTCGGGCATGGCCTCCGGCGGAATCACGCACTCGAAGCAGTAGACTCCGTCTTCTCCGGTGACTCCGGTGCTCTCGAATCCCCAGTCCGGTCCGCCGGCGTAGAAGAGGACATTCGCCCCGGCAAGCGGAATCTCCTGCCCCTGGTCATCCAGCACGTAGACCTGGACGCACAGGCTCGACAGACAGGGGAACAGGTGCAAGTCGACGACCGTCGTCACGGACGGAGACAGGGTGTAGTCGCCGTCGGTGTAGATCAGGGTATCCTCCCCGACCCCTTCCCGGCTCCCCGTCAGCGAGCTCCAGATGGGGTCGAAGGGCAACGCATCGAAGCAGAACGTCCCGTCCGCCGGAGTCGTCGTGTCCGAACCGTTCTCCTGCTGGTTCTTGTCCACGAAGAAGTGCTCCACGAGCGCAGCCAGGCTGGGCAGCGGCGGCTCCTCGAAGTGCTCGAACACCACGCCGCAAATCGAGCTCGTCGGAACGTCGTTTGCCGTGGTGACGACCAGATCCACACGACGATCCGTATCCGCGGTAAACGGGGTGCTCAGCGTCGGAACGTAGCCTTCCGGCGTGGTCGAAACACACACGTCAAGCCCGTCCGCCAGCAGGAATTCGAAGTGACCGTTGTTGTCCGCAACGACCGAGGCCAACACCTTCCCGGTCCCGCATTCCCCCTGGTACAGCGTCACCGGGGCGCCGGGAACCGGCTGTCCTCCCACGCCCACGACGGAACCGTACAGCTTGCGACAGGTGACTCCGTTGTCGATGGCCCCGTTGCAGTCGTTGTCCTTCCCGTCGCAAAGCTCGGGGATCGGAAGAACCTGGTCCAGGCACTTCCCCCACTGCCCCTCCAGGCAGGTCGCAGTCCCGCCCTTGCACACTCCGACGTCCTTGGTCCCGGCGGGGCCGTCATAGCAGTTGACCACCAGCTCCTCGTCCGCCTTCTCGTCACAGTCGTTGTCGATGCCGTCGCACGTCTCGTCCGCCTTGGGTCCGGGCACGCAGCTCTGCGACAGCCCTTCGACGCAGTTGTCCACGGTCACCGTGCAGGCTCCGACGCCACAGGTCGTCGTGCCCAGCTCCTCGTCCGTCGTCTCGTCGCAGTCGTTGTCGATGCCGTCGCACGTCTCGTCCGCTTTGGGTCCGGGCACGCAGCTCTGCGATACCCCTTCCACGCAGTTGTTCACGGTCACCGTGCAGGCTCCCACGCCGCAGGTGGTCGTGCCCAGCCCCTGGTCGACCGCTCCGTCGCAATCGTCGTCCAGGCTGTTGCAGAGCTCGGCGGTCACCAGCGGCAGCGGCGTGCACTCCTGAGGCACGCCTTCCACGCAGTTGTCCACGGTCGTTTCACACACGCCAAGCCCGCACGTCGTCGTGCCCAGCCCCTGGTCGACTGCACCGTCGCAATCGTCGTCGAGGCCGTTACAGAGCTCGTCGGTCACCAGCGGCAACGGCGCACAGATCTGAGGCACACCGTCCACGCAGTTGGCCACAGTCATCTCGCACACGCCGAACCCGCACGTCGTGGTGCCCAGCTCCTGGTCCACTTCACCGTCGCAGTCGTTGTCCACGCCGTCGCAGACTTCATCCACCGGATCCCCGGGCACGCAGACCTGCTCCTTGCCGTCCACGCAGTTGTCGACGGTGACCTCGCAGGCGCCGACGCCACAGGTTGTCGTGCCCAGCCCCTGGTCGACCGTGCCGTCACAATCGTTGTCAATTCCGTCGCACTTCTCGTCGGTCAGATCGCCGGGCACGCACTCCTTGACCTTGCCGTCGACACAGTTGTCCACGGTGATCTGGCAGGCCCCCTCGCCGCAGGTCGTGGTGCCAAGTTCCTCGTCGAGGTCGCCGTCGCAGTCGTTGTCCGCACCGTCACAGACCTCGTCCACCGGGTCCCCGGGCACGCAGGCCTGCTCCTTGCCGTCCACGCAGTTGTCGACAGTCACCTCGCAGGCCCCTTCTCCGCACGTCGTGGTGCCCAGCTCCTGGTCCACCTCGCCGTCGCAGTCGTTGTCCTCGCCGTCACAGACTTCGTCCACCGGGTCCCCGGGAACGCAGGTCTGCTCCTCACCGTCCACGCAGTTGTCGACGGTCACCTCGCAGGCACCGACGCCGCACGTGGTGGTGCCCAGCTCCTGGTCCACCTCGCCGTCGCAGTCGTTGTCCTCGCCGTCACAGACTTCGTCCACCGGGTCCCCGGGCACGCAGGTCTGCTTCTTGCCGTCCACGCAGTTGTCGACGGTCACCTCGCAGGCGCCGACTCCGCACGTCGAGGTACCCAGCTCCTCGTCCACGTCGCCGTCGCAGTCGTTGTCCGCACCGTCACAGACCTCGTCGGACGGGGTGCAGGCGGTCTCCTCCGGCTCTACCTCGGCGGTGACGTCCTCCCCTCCGGTACAGACGCCGGCCACGCAGCTGGCCCCCTGGGGACACTGGCTGTCGACGAGGCATGGCCCTCCGCTCCCACCCAGCTCAACGATTCCACCGGTGCAGCCCGCCGACAGGACGAGCAGGGCCGCAATCAGGACATAGAACGGAAAGTGGATCTTCTTCATGGTTTCCCCCGTTTGCTCCTACTTCTCTTCCCACTGGACCTTGAATTCGACGCGTCGGTTCTTCTGCTTGCCTTCCTCGGTGTCGTTGCCCGCGATGGGGCGAGTCAGACCGTAGCCGACCGTCTTGAGGCGCTTGCCTTCGATCCCCTTCTTGATGAGATACGCCTTGACGGCCTTGGCCCGCTTCTCTGAGAGCTTCATGTTGTAGTCCGCCGCAGCGGTGTTGTCCGTATGTCCCTCGATGGTGACGATCTTGATCTCGGGGTTCTCGAGGATGACCCGGGCCACTTCGTCGAGGATGCGCTCGGACGCGGCAAGGAGAATGTCCCTGTCGACCTCGAACTCGATGCGCTGGAGGATCTCGATCTTCTCCTTGGTGACCTTCGGAGGCGGACAGCCGTTCAGCTCCTTCACGTCGGAGCGAGGTCCGGGCACGTCGGGGCAGGCGTCTTCGGCATCGATGATGGTGTCCTGATCCCGGTCGGACGGGCAGCCGTTCTTCTTCGGGTCGTCCGACTTCACGCCCGGAACGTCCACGCAGGCATCGTCCTTATCGTAGATGCCGTCGCCGTCCTTGTCAGCCGGGCAGCCGTTGGTTGCCGGGTCGCGGGTCTCGATTCCGGGGACGTCGGGGCACGCGTCATCACCGTCGACAACTCCGTCCCCGTCCCTGTCCTTGGGGGGTTCCGGCGGCAGACCGCACGACTCGATCCGAACGCCAGCGGTCACGCGCAGAGAGGGATCGCCGATCCCGTCCAGCATGCCGCCGCCGCCGGCGGCGTACACGCGGCTCACGCCGGCAATGCAGTAGTTCAGGCCAATCTGGCCTTCCAGCGTGGTACCGCTGCGACCGAAGAAGTCCTCCTGGTTCGTGGAGGAAAGGAGCTCGCCCAGGATCCCGAGTCGGTCATCGAACAGGCGGTACTCGGCACCGAGCCCGAGCAGAACCTCGCCTCCGGCATCATAGGTTGCCAGCTCCTGCCCCTCCTTGACCCGATACCCCACGTTCGCAGCAAGCAGGAAATCAGCGATGCGCCAATCCGCAATCACCCTGGGCGTAAACGTGACATTGGCATCGCCGGCCCAGGTTCCGGACGTCGCGGTGGGGAAGCCCACCAATGCCTCGATCCCCAGGCCAAAGCCCTCAGCAGCCCTGGGCACGATGAGGTAGCGCAGCGAGAGCCGGAGATCCCCCAGCCCCGTCGCATCGGCTGGAGCCGCTCCCTGGAACCCGCTCGCCCCCTTGGAGTACAGTGCCACCGGCACGTTGAGACCGACCGACAGGCTCCGCCAGAACGACCAGGCAGCGAACAGGTCCGCGGTCAGCATGTTGTCCACGAGCTGGAACGTCTGGACGGGGTCGAACCGGTTGTCGACCAGGCGCAGCGGATCCTTGGTGTAGGTCAGGAAAAGGCCGCCGGACGGACCGTCCGACGTCGGTTGCGTCGCCGTGCGAATCGCCATCATATCCCCCTCGTGGGGGGATGCCTCGAACCGCTGGACGTTGATGTCCGGCTGCTGAGCGAGTGCCGGTGCACCTGCCAGCAGCACGACGGCGGCCAACGTGGATGCCAGGTTCCTCACACCAATGGATGCGAACATGACTCCTCCTTCTCCGAATAGAGGACAAGATAAGAATTCCCAACGACGGGCGGACTGTAACCCCAACCACCGTCTACGTCAAGTCGGTGACGGCAAAGAGATGCCCAATCAGAATCCCCAGTAAACAACTAGCAATTATCACTTACACAGAATGACCGAAACGGCGACGGGTCGATGCCGTCGGGAGGGCAAGTCGCAGAGCTAGCAATCGCAGTTGTCGTCCGCCTTGGCCTCGTCCACGCAGACCGAGTCCCATTCGTTGGTGCAGCACCAGTCGTCGGAGCCGCAGACGGAGGTAGCGCAGGCCGAGCAACCGTCTTCGAGCGGGCCGCCTGTCACGCACTCGTCGTGGCCGCAGCCGCCGCCGCACTGCGAGGCGCAGGCCGAGTTGGTCTTGGTGGCCTGCACGCAGTACTTGTCCCACTTGCCGCCCTGGGTGTTGCAGCAGAACGGGTCGGCGTCGCAGATTGCCTGCACGCACGAGCCGCAGGCCGCATTCTGGGCCGGCAGATTCTCGTTGGTGCAGATGTCGGCCGCGCAGCCGGGCTGGCCGCCGCACGGGGTCGTGCAGTACTGGTCGACTTCCTTGACACAGACGTCGTCCCATTCGGTGGTGCAGCAGTAGCTGTCGTTTGCGCACACTTCCTTGGCGCAGGCACCGCACTTGGGATCCAGCGCGCCGCCGGTCGTGCAGACGTCGTGGTCGCAGTTGCCGCTGCCGCCGCCCTCGGTCTTGCCGCAGTTCTGGAGCGGGTTGGAGCACGGAGCGCACACGCCGTATCCCAGGCCGACGGGCTGACAGTAGAAGTACAGGTTGTGCTCGGCATTGTCGCCCCAGAGCATGTTGATGAGCATCAGGCCGGCGATCTGGGCCAGGGCGTTCCCCTTGAACAGGTCGATGATGAGCGGGTCGATCGGGATCGGCTTGCAGTCCTTGTCGATCTCGCACGGCACGCACACGCCGCAGTCGATGTTGGAGGTGAGGTTGATCTCGGCACACTGGTTCATGCCGTACTTCACCGTGGCATCGCCAATGGTGATCCCCATGACCTGGTCGGTCCCGATGAGGTCGCGGATCTGCTTGCCGACGTTGTAGTCGATGGAGACGTTGGCGCAGTTGGCATCGTTGGAGCACAGCTCGGTGTACTGGTTCCACGGGGAGGGGAGCACGGCCACGCCGGCGCCGAGATCCTCGCACCCCTGTGCCGACGGAATGCAGGTGCCGTGTCCGTTCGGGTCGTTGATCGGCTTCTTGCACTTGAACGTGCCCTGCTTGTCCGGGTCACCACAGTACTTGCAGTCGTCATCCGTGGTGCAGGTTCCCTGGACCGGGCCGGGGATGCCGCAAGGAGGATAGCAGACGCCGTTGGACAGGCAGACCATGCCCTCGGGGCACGGCCAGGTCTGGGAGCACTCGGCGCACTTGTGGTTGTTGCAGGCCTTGGCCGGCTTGGTCTCCGGGCCGCCCGTGGCCCCGAACATGCACTGCATGCAGTCGTTGTCCACGTCGCAGCTCTGCGGGCACTTCTGCTCGCACTTGCCGTTCTTGCAGTACTGGGAATCAAGGCAGTGCGGGTCGACCAGGCTGACGCACTGGACGCACTTGCCGGAAGCGATGTCGCACGCCTGGTTCTTCGGGCTGCAGGCCTCGCAGTCGGAATCCTTGGTGCACTTGACGGTGGGAACGCCCTGGCCATCGGTCGGGCAGGTCTTCTCGGTGCACTTGCCGTTGGCGGAGCACTTCAGCCCCTGGGGGCACTCCTGGTCCTTGCCGGGGTGGCACTCGACGCACAGGTGGCTGTCGGCCCAGCACTTGGTCTGCCCCCCCGGGCAGCCTTCACAGTGGGCATCGATGATGCAGGCGTTGGGCCAGCACTCGCCGCCCTTGCTCTCACACACGCCGTTGGCGTTGCACACCTGCGATTCCGCACAGGTACCGCACGTGCCGCCGCTGTTGCAGTTGTCCGGACCGCAGTTCTTTCCGTCGCACTGCGGCTTGCACACGCACAGCCCCTTGTTGTCGCACATCTGGTTGGCCAGGCAGGTCCCGCACTGGCCGCCGCAGCTGTCCGGGCCACACTGCTTGCCGGTGCACTGAGGCACGCACGAGCACACGCCGTTGTTGCACTCGAAGCCGGGCTGACACGGAGGATTGCACCCCTCCAGGACCTCTTCCACCACGTCCTCAGTCGCACAGCCGCTGCACTCGCCCCACGCAGAGCCGTCCGCATTGCACACCTGGGTTCCCGCCTTGCCGTCGGGGCAGGCACAGACCTTGGCTTCGGTCGGATTGCACAGCTGCTCCGGACCCGTGGTGGATCCTTCGCCGCAAGCTGCCACGACCGCGCCCAGCACAAACAGAGCCAAAACGAGGTTTCTCATTCGCACCCTCCTGGATTCCCTCTGGTTCAAAAATAGAAGGCGGCAGAAGTGTGCCGAAGAACCGGAGGAAAAGCAAGGGGTTTCTTGAGGGCGGAAACGAGCGATCTCGGCAGGTTGAGACTCGCTCTGCCACATCCCATCCGAGGCAGAGGGCTCGATGACCCCCAGGCGCCGGACGACATACGTGTCGTCCCCGCGCCAGCCCTCGCTGGACTAGTCTTTCAGCCCGAACGCATACGGGGAGAACAGCGGCGGGTCAAGAGCCGATTCCAGCCTCGCCCCGACAACCGTGTAGGTGATTTCCTGACCGTCCACGGCATGTGGTCGGTCGGGTCCGCCTGGGCAGGTGAAACTGATTCAGTGGCAGGTGCTGCACGCGGGCCCGAGGCCGCCCCCGTTCGACGGACCGTGGCACACGTTGCAGGTGGACGAGCTCCCCGACTTGTGCATGTACCCGCCACGCTTGCTCGTGTGGTCGTCGTTGTTGTGACAGGTGTAACAGCTTGGGCCGGCCCCGCCCTCGAGTTTGGCACCGTGGCAACCCGTGCAGTTCTTGAGCGGATCGTTGTTGCCGGGCTTGTGCATCACCCCGTTCTTGTCCAGCGTGTGTCCGGGAGGCCCCGCCAGAGCATCGTCCCCTCCAGTCGAGTCCACGCCCGACGCCGCGTCGTCCCCCGACAGGACGTCATCCCCGCCACCGCCGCCGCCACCGCTGTCGCAGGACGCAAGTGCCAGGGCCAACCCAACGACGAGAGTCAAAGGACTTCGCAACAGGGTATTCCTCATCGCCTCACCTCCACCGCCCGGACCCAATCCGCACGAGGCACCATGCCGCGTACTGCCCCACAATCTGCGCACAGCACGCAGCAAAGTCAACAGTTCCGCCGGAGCCGAGGTTCTCGAGCTCAGTCCGGGCTGGAGGTGCAAGGATGCCCGGTCTGTCCCGCGATTCCAGGGAGGCCCCGGGCCCCTCGCCTTCCACCCGAGACTCCGTCCCCTACTTCTTCTCGCACATGTAGGGCTGCGTCGCGCCGCACTGGATGTCGTTCCAGTACTTCGGGTAGGTGCCGCCGATGTAGTAGTGCATGCAGTCTTCGTTGCCCGAGTTGTTCGGCTCGCTGGGGGCCCAGTGGGTGTAGGTGTTCGGAGTCCCATCGATCCAGCCCCATGCCCCCTCGCTGGCCTGGTCGTTGTAGCCGGTGTAGAACGTCTCGGCCGCCAGGGTCGCCACGAAATCGTTCTCCGCACCGTCCGAGATGGAGACGAGATCTGCGCTGAGCGCCTGGCACGCAGCCCGGGCATCGCTCCAGGTCTTGGTCTCCGGGAAGTAGCGGTAGCAGTGCCCGCCGTAGGAGGTCCAGCCCGCCCCCTCGTGGGTGCACACTCCGGCCTTGCACACGTCCAGGGTACAGGCACTCCCGTCATCGGTGCACGGAGTGTTGTCCGGAGCCTTGGTGTTCACGCAGCCCGCCGCGGGGTCGCACGTATCCGTCGTGCACGGGTTCGAGTCGTCGCACGAGACGGTCTTGCCCGGCACACAGGCCCCGGCGACGCACTTGTCGCCATCGGTGCAGAGACTGTTGTCGGTGCAGGCAGCGCTGTTGGCCGCGTGGACGCACCCCGAATCCTTGGCGCACGAGTCATCCGTGCAGAGGTTTGCGTCATCACACTTGAGGGGCGCGCCCGGGACGCACGAGCCCTTGTCGCACACGTCGGACACCGTGCACACGTCCCCGTCATCGCACGGGTTCTTGTTGACCGAGTAAACGCAACCCGCGGCGGGATCGCACGAGTCCGACGTGCACGGATTCGCGTCCTCGCACGCAAACGCAGTCCCCGCCTTGCACACACCGGCACCGCACTTGTCGTTCTGTGTGCAGGCGTTGCCGTCGTCGCACGGCACCTGGTTGGGAATGAACTTGCACCCCGCCGCCGGGTCGCAGGAGTCGTCGCTGCAGGGGTTCAAGTCGTTGCACACCACGGGCACGGTTCCCTTGCACACGCCGCCCAGGCACGCGTCCTTGAGCGTGCAGGCATCGTCGTCGTCGCACGGTGCCTTGTTGAACGCGTGCGTGCACCCCCCACCCGGTGCGCAGGAGTCGGTGGTGCAGACGTCGCCGTCGTCACAGTCGAGGCTCCCGGTGGCCTTGCATACCCCGGCCTCACAATGGTCCCCCGTGGTGCAGGGGTTTGTGTCATCACAGCCACCCGAGTTTGCCTTGAACACGCAGCCCGCAGTCTTGTCGCACGAATCGTCGGTGCACGGATTCGAGTCGTCGCACTTGAGCGCCGTACCCGGCATGCATTTGCCCAGCAGGCACTTGTCACCCACGGTGCACGGGTTGCCATCGGTGCAGGCCAGCTCGTTGTTGGCATGGGAACATCCGGCCATGGGCACGCACACGTCGTTGGTACACGGATTGGCGTCGTCGCAGTCCAGGGGGAGGATGCCCACGCAGACGCCGCCGTAGCACGAGTCGTTGGTCGTGCACGGGTCCAGATCGTCGCACGGCTTGGAGATCAGCGTGTGGGTGCATCCCACGAGCGGGTTGCACGCGTCCTCGGTGCAGGTGTTGCCGTCGTCGCACGACATCGGTGCACCGGCCGCGCACTTGCCCCCCTGGCACGAGTCGTTCTGAGTGCACTGGTTCCCATCCGTGCACGGTGCGTTGTTGAGCTGGTGGACGCAGCCGGCCCCAGGCTGGCACGAGTCGTCCGTGCAGGGGTTCCCGTCGTTGCAGTCGATCCAGGATGTGCCGGTGCAGATCCCCCCCTTGCACTGGTCGTTGGAGGAGCAGGCGTTGCCGTCGTCACACGGCTTCTCCACCGGAGTGTGGCTGCAGCCGGTGGCCGGCTTGCACGAGTCCTGCGTGCATGGATTGGAGTCGTCGCAGTCCACCGGAAGGCCCGGGATGCACGCACCGTCACCGCACTTGTCCGGAGCGGTGCACGCGTTGCCGTCGCTGCAGTCGCCCGATGCCGGTGCATGCAGACAGCCGGTCTGGGGTTTGCACGAATCCTGCGTGCACGGGTTGTAGTCTTCGCAGCTCGCTTCGATACCGGATACGCACTTGCCCGCAGCACAGGCATCACCCACGGTGCACAGGCTGTCGTCGTCGCATTCCTGGCCCTCGTTGGCTGCCACCACGCTGCACTTGCCCGTGGCCGGATCACAAGTGGCATCGAGGCACGGGGCGTCGACGCCCGACGGCTCCGGGCAGACCACGATGGTATCCGGGGCGACCTTGCACTGGTACTGCACGCCGCTTTGATCACAGAAGAGCTTGCCGTTGCATGCGTTGCCGTCCTCCAGCTTCTTGCAGTCCGAATCGTCCGTGCAGTCGCACGGGACCTCGACCCCGCCGCACAGTCCCTTGTTGCACGCATCGCCCAGCGTGCAGGGATTCCCGTCATCGCACGGGACCGTGTTGAAGGAGAACTTGCATCCCGACGCCCCGTCGCAGGAGTCGTCGGTGCAGGCGTTCCCGTCATCGCAGGCCACCAAGGTGCCAGTGCACATCCCCGCCTCGCAGTGATCCGTGACCGTGCACGTGTCACCGTCGTCGCAGTTGGTGCCCGACAGCGGCTGATGGCCGCACCCGCCCTCTCCCCCGCAGGAATCCTTGGTGCAGGCGTTGCCGTCGTCGCACGTGTCTTCGTCCAGCTCTCCGTCACAGTCGTCGTTGAGTCCATTGCACGACTCGACCGCCGGCGTCGCAGCATCGCATGCGGATAGTCCCAGCTTGGTGCAGACTCGAATGCCGGCGCAGGCCCCGGCATCGTTGGAGATCTCGCAAGGCGTGCTCAGGCCGAGCAGGACCGATTTCTCGCTGCACGTGCACACGCCGTCCGCCGGCACGCACTGCCACGAGAGGCTTCCTTTCTCATCCGGAACCTCGTTGCAGTCGTACCCCTCGGGACACGCCGTGTCGCCGTCGCACGCTCCTCCGCAGAACCTCCCGCCAGGGCCGTAGTCGACGCACACGTCCTGCTGTCCCGTGGCACTGACGCAGTCGGCCGCAGTGGCACAGGGGCGGCACAACACGCGGAAGGTGGACACGCAAACGTTGACCATGTCCGGCCCCAGCCCGCTGACGAGCTGGCACGAGAATCCAGCGGGACACTCCTCGATGCAGTCGGTGGTGCACACGCCGCTGCCCATGTGGTCCACGCAGAAGCCAGACAAACAGTCGCTCCCGGCCTGGCATGGCTCACCGAAGCATCCGTCTCCCGGAGTGCACATGGGGTTCACCTCGGGCAGCACCTCCAATGGCCCCACTTCAGGCAGCACCACGTCGATCTCCGGCCCGGCCGGGACGTCTACCGTCGAGCCCACCTCGACCTCCGCCGCACCGTCGGCCAGGTCAGCCGACACGACCGTCCCCCCACCGGAGCACGCTGTCACGACCAGGCACACCCCTGTCAGCACGCCCACTACCCGGAACACGGTTCCACATCCCGACTTGCTCATCATCGACCTCGCTCTCGAATCGATTCACCCCAGGTGCTTCGCACTTCCGATGCTACCCCGGATTCCCCCGCAACTTCAATCGGTACGTCTGTGCGGTCCTGGAAGGACGTGGCTTGGAAGGCATGCGGCCCAATCATCAAGTTGACCCAGTCCAGCAGGGTGAGCGGGTGGAAAAGGTAGGCCCTTGCCGACTCCGTGAAGTGGAACCAGCAAGGCAACGAGAGGACGCCGTGGCCCTGGGATTCGGGCAGGAACCCCGTGGGGCTGCGGATGATCCCGTATCTCCTGCCATCGATCATCAAAGCTCCTCTGAATCATCCCGCGGTCCGACGCAAACCAACGGGGCCCATGGAGAAGTCGGAACAGTGCCACCGTCGTCACGGACCCGGCCTGCCGCGTCACAGGGCCATGCTCGAATGACCCCTATGTACGGGCAGCCTATTGTGGCCAAAGAGCGCTCCGCATGAAGCGAGGCACTTGCCGTCAAGGCTCTTCAGGCTCGGTCCTGGTCGATGCCGTCGCAGGTTTCTCAGGTTTCTTCGGAAGGCGGGGGGCCTCGCTCAGTCTCTGTACCTCTTGAACCCGCCGGGGTCGGCCCCGGCGGCTGCGAGCCAGCTTCTCAGGCCCTTTCCTGCATCCGCACTGATCTGGACGTCGGCAGAGCCACGGAATACGAGCTTTCCTGCCCAGGCGACCTTGGGATCGCCTATGAGGATGGTCAGTTTCTTTCCCGCACGGTCCTCGAGATGTACGGCAGGGCCACAATAGTAGGTCGAGGTGCGCGCACTCATCTTGATCCCGATGGGCTGGACCAGCCTGAAGGGCAGCCGTAGCGTGCGCCTGGGCTTGCCATTGATGAAGTAGATGAGGCCGGACCGGTCTAAGAGCAGCTCCCCACGGCGCTTGCTAGCAAAGACCGCGGTGATGAACATGCCTGCAATGAGGAGGACCACTGCCGGCGTGCCGATGATCGCCCCCCATCGGACGACGAGCTCTTCCGGTACGAGCTGACTGATGAGAGCTGCAAGAGCTCCCAGTGCGACGATTCCCCCCATCCACACGAGCATCGTGGCAGATAGAGCCCCTCTCAACGGGTACGCCTCGAAGGACATCTCGTCGGCCAGCGATCCTTGGTCTCCTGCGGTCTCACGTCGCAGGGATGGCACTCCGACCCGCTGGCAGTCCGATTGCTCCACAGCCTCGAGCAGCTCTCGGAAGGCCTGCGTCGGCAGGAAGGCCTCGTAGGAAGTCCCGGTGGTCTCCCGGCCGGAGTAGCGTTCCCCTTCGAGCTCGGTCCCCATTCCGAGGATGCGAATTCGTTCCGAGCGTGCCTGGTTGTCGAGGTCCATCAGCGTTCCGGCGAACAAGCTCATGTCCTTGTGCGCGAAGTGCTTGCTCAGGAAGAGCCGGGCGCCGGACAGGTGTACGGTCAGCCCCCTCTTTCCCGTGGTGATGGTCAGGACGTTCTCGGCCAGGTCGACCCGGGCGGGTCTTGGGAACCTGGCCCCCCAATTCGCATGGACAAGGGCCAGGGCGAAGAGGCCGAACGGAACCCCGATCATCCAGCCCGGCGGGGTAGCCATCTGGCCCGTAGCCACAAGGCAAACACCCGCCATGCCGACCACGAGGAGCAGGTACCAGGCGGGGCTGAAACCGCGGCCAGCCGCTCCGACGCTCTGGCCCTCCCAGGTTCCGGTCTTCATCAGGCGCTCCCCGGACCGGCAAACGGACGCCCCTGATTCGTGGAGCGGAGGGGGGCCGGCCTCCCCGTGTCCCGGCGACAGGTTTCCGCCTGGAGCAACTCTCGTCTTCCTGCCATGGAAACCTGGAGCGTCCTTGCCGAGAATACCGTGCCGGCCCAGAGCGCGCAATCGGATTCGATGGCCTGCGGGGATCTGCTGGCAAGCACCAGGCGTGATTCCTCTCCGGTCTTCCCTCGCCGCTTCCACTCCCTCGCCCTCCCTCTGCTGCATCAGCCCCGAAGCGACGTAGAGGGAGCCGCTGGACGGCACAGGTGCAAGCGCCTGCCCCTCTCTCCCCGGACGAACAGTGGACGGGGTGAGGCCGGGCCTCGAGCCCTCGACGGCGGGCCGTGGGGCCCCTCCAGAGGAGACCATTGGAACGCTCTAATCTCGTTGACGGCTAACACCGGGTCAGCGTACTTTCTCTTCATCAACAGCCACCGTCGCTTCTGGCAGACGACAGGGTGGTGGGGGCTCTTGCAATGCAGCGCTGAACCCGGTCAACCAGGCCGGCTACCGGAGCGGACACGGCTACGTGAAGATCGGGGGACCGGCTGCAAGAGATCGCCCCGGCGGAGTCGGACATGAACGACGACATGGTGATCCTGGCCGTGGGCCGACTGGACGGTGACGAGGAGGCCAGGGCCAGGGCACTCGCTGAGATTCTCGGACTCACGCTGTTCGACGCACGGCCACGCGTGCGGGCTCCGGCGCCTCGCGTGGTGGCCACCTGGCGCGACGCGACCGAGGCGGTTCCAAGGGCCGTTGCGTTGGAGAAGGCGGGATTCCGGCCGCTCCTGCTGGCCGGTGAGAACGTCGAGCACGATGCCCAGCGCATCGGTGTGCGGAGCTTCGAGCTGCTTGCGGACCGTGTGATCTTCGGGACCCGCTCCGGTGAGAGTCACGAAGTCCGATACTCTGAGATCGCACTGCTGCTGGCCGGGACCGCCTCGACTCGGCAGGTCCAGGCGGAGACGACCACTACGCGGCATTTCAGCCTCGGCAAGGCCGTCGTGACCGGCGGCGTAATGATGACCTCCAGGAAGACGGAGGAGAAGACTGTTGTGCAGGAGGCTCACGAGCCGTTCCTGCATGTGCATGCGACCGGACATCCGACCTTCCTGCTTCGTGAGACCGAGCTGCAGTATCAGGGGCTCGGCCCGCTTCTCCAACCGGTCCGGCTGACCAACTTCCGCTGCCTGGTGGGCGAGCTGCGCGCCCGTGCCGCCGGTGCGACGTACGACGACCGGCTCACCTCCCTGGGGGGGCAGGTCGCCACTCTCGGAGGCGTGCTCCCGCCCGACCGCCACTTGGACGTGGCCCTGGCCTTGCTGGCAGCGTATCACCTGCCCTGCCCCTGAGCGGGCGGAGCCCCGGCTATACCGCACTGCCAGTGGCCCGGCCCACCGGCGACTGCAATCAATCCTAATTTGGGGTCCACTTGCGGGTCAGTGATGCCCTCAGCCATGGCCATGAGGTCCGGGGTTTCCGGTGCCGCCGGTGCGTGGGTCGCGGAATCGGCTTGCCAGGCCGACGTCCTCGGGACGTGCAGTCGGCCAAGACATTCTGGCGGCCGATTCAGTGATAGATCCGCTTGCCGTCCTGCGTGAACCGCGAGGCATAGATGTCGTAGCCGACCCCGGCCTGCTCCCAGCCGTGCCACGCCGCAGCGATGTGGCCGCCGACCAGGCCGGCCACCGCCGGATGCGCCTGGATCGAGGTCGAGAAGGAATTCGCCTGCAGCTCGGCAGAGGCCGCGTTGCCGTCGGCATCGAAGGTGCGAAGGAAGACGCCGTAGTCGCTTCCGTCCTGGTCCTTGCTCGCCCAGGCAAGAGCAAAGCCGCCGCCGTCCAGCGCCGTGAGACGTGCGGACTTCTGATCCCCGGGAACGAACGTATTGGCCACGAACTCGGCCCCAATCGGAGCGCCTTCGCCGTCCAGCAGGATGGCAGCAATCCCCAGTCCGGCCGTATCCTGGCCGATGCTCTGCCACGCCACGGCCACATTGCCGCCGGCCAGGGCCACCGCCACCGGCTCCTCCTGGTTTCCCGTCGTGTACCCGTTGAGCAGGACCTCGCCTCCGGCCGGGCTGCCGTCCGAGTCGAACCGGCGCGCCACGATGGCGCTCCCGTTCCCGTCCTGCCCCGCCCCCTGCCACACCGCCACAAATCCGCCCGATGCCAACGGTGCCGCGGTGGCCGACCTCTGCTCCCCCGCCGTAATCTCGTTGAGCCGGAAGTCCCCGGTCAGTGCCTTGCCGGAGGCATCGAAGCGCCGGCCCCACACGCCGTTCCAGTCGCCGTCGCCGTTGCCTTCCCAGACGACCGCAAACCCGTCTTCCAGGGCGAACACGAACGGATTTCCCTGGTCCGCCAGTGCCAATGAGTTGACCTGGAGCTCCCCGGACACCTTCGTGCCGTCCCCCTTGTAGACCTGACCGAACACCCCTTCTCCCACCCCATCCTGCGAGAAGCTCTCCCACACCACGACGAACCCCCCGCCCGGAAGAGCCGCCACGCTCGGAGCCTCCTGCTCATCCGTCAGGAACGTGTTGACCTGGAACTCGCTGCCTGCCTCGAATCCGTCCGCCCCGAACCGCTGCCCGAACACGCCGTTGAGGCTCCCGTCCTGCCCCTTGCTCGTCCAGACCACAACGTAGCCGCCTCCAGAGAGCGCCGCCGCCTCCGGGTCCATCTGCCAATCCTTTGTGAAGCCGTTGACCAGGAACTCCGACAGCTCGTACTGCGTGCACCCGTCCCAGTCGATGAAGTCGTCGTCGTTGCACACCTTGCCCGGCGGCGGGCAGAGCCCGGAGGACAGGCACAACGCCTGCGGCTCACACGTGCCGCACACCCCGTCACATCCGTCCGGACCGCACGTCTTTCCCTCGCACTTCTGCTGGCAGCACTGCCCCGCTGCGTTGCAGACCGACCCGCCCGGACAGCAGCCCGACGGACAGCACACGCCACCGGGAGGACAGCAGATACCGTCGCAACACAGTCCGCCCGGCTCGCAACAGCCGTCGCCGCAACAGGTCGTTCCCTTGGGACAACATCCGGTCGGACAGCAGACCGAGCCGAGCGCACAGCATCCGGTCGGACAGTCGGTCCCGGCACACACGCACTGGCCATCGATACACGCCACGTCCGGACTGTCCTCACAGAACCCGCAAACGGTCCCGCACCCGTTGTCGCCGCACTCCTGGCCCTCGTAGCAGGTGGGCTGGCAGCAGCTCAGATCATCCATGCAGACCTGGGAAGGTCCGCAGCATCCTTCTCCGCACTTGGGACCGGCGCACTGGCACTTGCCCGCCACCGTGTCGCACACGACGTTGGTTCCTTCGCAGATACCACACTTGGCCCCGCACCCGCCGTCGCCGCACTCCTTGCCCTCGCAGTCGGGCTTGCACACGCACTGCCCGTCCTCGCACACGTCGTGCGGGTCTTCGTTGCACTGCCCGCAGTTTCCGCCGCACCCGTCATCCCCGCACACCCGGCCTTCGCAGTCTGCCGTACAGACCTTCTCCACGCACTTCCCCTTCTTGCACTCCGCGTTGGCGGCACACTCCCCGCAGCTTCCGCCGCATCCGTCTTCCCCGCATTCCTTGTCCGCACACCCCGTCTTCGGGTCGCAGCACTCGCCCCCGTGACAGATGGCAGTGGCTCCACACGCAGTCCCATCCTCGACCGGGCTGAACCCCTCCTGCCCGTCGGCCGGAAGACACGCTGAACAGGCATTCTGCGGATCCACCGTGCCGGAAGGAACGCAGGCCCCGGCGATGCTGCAGAAGTAGGGCTGCAACGCATGGGCGCACTTGCCGGCTGCGCAACTGTCGTTGGTGCAATCCAGCCCGTCGTCGCACCCCCCGCAGGTTCCGCCGCAGCCGTCGTCGCCGCATTCCTTGCCTGCACAGTCCCGCTCGCACTTCGGGCCCCCCGACGCACAGCCCACCATCAGGGCCAGCAACAGCAGCGGCAGACTGCGCCCGTCGGCTCCCAAACCGCCCCTTGAGAGGATGTGCTCGTGGCTTGCCATGGGGGTCTACTCGGGAAGGGGGGGGTGAGGATCGGTTTCGACCTTCTTCTCCTCGACCTTCTTCTCCTCGGCCTTCTTCTCCTCGACCTTCTTCTCCCCCGAATCGGCGGTGGCCTCGGGTGCTGCCCCCTCCCCCTCGACCTTCTTGACCTCCTCGGTCGGAGGGGGAAGCGCTTCGTTGCTCACGGACACGAGGCTCCACCCCTTGCGCAGGACCAGCGTGCTCTTCGACTGGAAGCCCAGGAACACCGGCTTGGTCCCCACGAACATCGTCACGGTGACCTTGTCCGATGCGACCTCGACCGCCTCGGCCTGGACGTCCTCATTGGCTCCGTTCTTGAGCACGGCCGACCCTGCGGCCTTGAGCGTCAGCTTGCCCGTCGTCCCCCGGTCCACGTAGACGCACGGGAGCGATTCCGGCTTGCCTGCTACCCAGGCGGCGGCAATGAACGAGTAGAGATGGAATCCAAGCTTGTCCACCGGCACGAAGCCTGCCTCCGGCTTCAGGTCGTTGGTGAAGCGGTGCTTGGGCACCTTGGACACGATGCGCAGCCCCTTGTCCTTCCAGAATGCGATCACGTCCGGGTCGGCCCCCTGGTTGCCCACCCACTTGCGGTACTTGACGACCTTGCCGTCCTTGTCCCGCTCCACGTGGGTCTGGATGGCCAGAGCCCCCTTCTTCCCCTTCATCTCCATCTTCGAGGAGGTGTAGGACATCCCCGTCGCGGTGGAGACCGTCTTGAATCCGAGGTCACCAACCGGCTTGCCCCCCTTGAGAATGCTCATCTCGATCCAGTCGGGGTCCTTGCCGGTCTTCTTGTCCGCAGCATCGGCAGGCAGAGCGGCCAGAGCCACTGTTGCAAGCACGAAGAGAAACATCAGGTTGGTTCGAAGCATGGTACGCCTCCTGGCGGCAAGGCATACCATACCGGCGATCCCCCGTCAAACCGCGGGGGCTACAGGGAAACGTCGGGGATCTTCAGGACCGACTCCTCCTGGTCCTTGTCGACGTAGCGTCGCAGGACGGCATCCCAGGTGAGCGTGATGAGGGCTTCATCGCGGGCGCGGACGCATTCCTTCTTGCCTTCCTTGCAGCCCTCGCCGCCGGTGCATTCGGTACCAGCCAGATCGGACGCGACGGTGATGGCATCGACGCGCTGCATGTCGTCGAGCACGTAGTCGACCTTGGCCGCATAGCTCTTGTCCGAGGTCCGGCAGGCGGCCGTGACCTCACCCTCCAGAGAGAGCGTCTGATACCAGATGAGGGAGGGCTTCGCGTCCAGCTCGAAGACGTACAGGGCGGTCCGGATCTGCTCTCCCTCCCCCTGCTCGGCGACGGACTTGACATCGAGGACGATGAACATGTCGTTGGTACCGTCCCGGCGGATATCCGCGGCCTGCATTTCCACGATGCTCACGTCGGTCACGCGGCGAGCACCGCCCTCCAGGGTCATGGCAAGCGACCAGCTTCCCATGGTCGAGGCGCCGGCAAAAAAGCAGTCCGACGGCTTCCTGGGGTTCCAGATCACGCCCATGACCGGAGATTCCGCCTTGCCAGGAACCGCGTAGAACTGCCCTGCATAGCCGGGGAAGAAGCGCTTGACGAGCGCATCGCTGTCCGAGCCGCTGCTCAACCGGATGCTTCCGTCGGGGAACTTCACCGCGGCGGACGGTCCGCACGCGGTCACTGCGACGGCAAGCGCCATGACCCCCGACAATGCCCACAGCCCGATTCCTCTCGCGTTCATCTTCACTCCTCTGACTCTTCGTCTTCCACCGGCTCGTCCTTGGCCTCGGCCTTGCGGGTGGTGAAGTTGCGCCCGTCATGGCTCCAGATCTGGTTCTCGCTCCCGGCCAGAGTGCGGATGTGGACCGGCCGCCGCCAGATCAGGACCATGTTCTTGAGCACGTCGGTCGCATACTTGATGTCCAGGTCCACCCCCTCGTGAACGTGCGCCAGCAGCAGCTCACTGCGGTTCCGGAAGTTCCCGTCGACCACGTCGATTCTCGGATGGCCGAAGTTCGTGATCTGCGACAGGAGCGTCTCCTTGACCTGCTCGAACTCCCGGGAATCGATGACGTAGCGGTTGAACTGCTCCTTGAAGATCCAGGTGAACAGCTTGTTCCGCAGGCAGAAGTCGGGGGTGAGGAACTCGTCCAGGAACGACACGTCGTTGTAAACCCTGCGCACCTCGAAGATCTTCTGCCGCCCGAGGTTCAGGTTGCGGTCCCACATCTGGCGCATCCGAAAGTCGGTGCACTCCTCGTACTCCTTGCCGAACCGCCCCTTGTTCCACCGCTCCTCGATGTCCCGGAACAGCTCGAGCCCGAGCTTGTACGGGTTGATGTTCATGCCGTGGACCTGCACGGCCATGGAATGGTGGTCGGCAAAATCGATGATCTCGCTCGAGTCCAGCGCCTTGCGCGTCAGAATCGTGGAGTGCCAGTAAGCGGCCCACCCCTCGTTCATGATTTTGGTCTGCCCCTGGGGAGCGAAGTAGAGGGACTCCTCCCGGATCATGGACAGGACGTCCCGCTCCCACTCCTCGAGGGGCGCATTGCGAACCAGGAAGAACATCACGTCCTTCATCGGGGAGGGTGGATTCCGGGTCCGCCGCCGCTTCTCCCGCTCCGCCTTGCGGCGCTGCTGCTCGACGTACTTCTCGGGGTACAGGTACTCCTCGAGATACTCCGGTGCCTGGATGGGGAAGCGGTGGTCCCTGGGCTCATCGGGCGGCGTTGCCGGCGGCTTCTCGACCTGCCCGGGGAAGTGATAGTCAATGAGGTTGTCGATCGACAGGCAGGCATCCACGAAGCGCTCCACGCGGTCGATGCCGTAGCGGTCGATGTACCGGCGGACGCGGGTGGCGTGGTTGGCCATCTCGTCCATCATCTTGCGGTTCGTGTGGCTGAACCAGGCGTTGTTCTTGAAGAAGTCGCTGTGCGCGTAGACGTGCGCCATGATCAGCTTGTAGTCGATCTGGCTCGACCCCTCGACCAGGTACGCGTAGCAGGGGTCGTTGTTGATGACCATCTCGTAGATCTTGTGGAGCCCGTACATGTGGCTCTTCGACAGGCGGTCGAAGTCCATGCCGAAGCGCCAGTGCGGGTATCGAACCGGGAAGCCGCCGTAGGCCGCAATCTCGTTGAGCTTCTCGTTGCTGACCAGCTCGAAGATGACTTCGAAGAAGTCGAGCCCGAACTCCTGGGCCCACCCCCGGATGTCCTCCTTGATCTTCCACAGGTAGAGCGGGAGGGACATGGCTACTTCCCCCTCTTGAAGAAGTCCCGGATGGACTGGACGATGCCGTCCCGGTCCGGAATCTCCGACAGCACCACGTTGTCGTCGTCGCCGAACTGCTTCTGGAGATCCTTGATGAACTGCCCGGAGCCGTACGGGCTCTTGACCTGACCGTAGCAGAACATATTGGACCGGGGGATGATGAGGTCGTTGAGGAGCTTCATGCACTTGTCGGTATCGTCAGCGGACCAGTTGTCGCCGTCGGAAAAGTGGAACGGGTAGACGTTCCAGTCCTGGGACGGATACTCCTTGTCCAGGATCTCGGCGCAGAGACTGTAAGCGGACGAGATCATCGTGCCGCCGCTCTCCCGGGTGCGGAAGAACGTGTCCCGGTCGACCTCCCGGGCTCGGGCATCGTGGATGATGTAGCGGGACTGGATCCCCTTGTAGTTGTGCCGCAGCCAGGTATCGATCCAGAACGACTCGATGCGGACGATCTGCTTCTGCTCCTCCCCCATGGAACCGGACACGTCCATCATGTACACGATGACCGCGTTGGATTCCTGGCTCATCTGGAGCTTGAACGAGCGGTAACGCCGGTCGTCCCGAGTGATGATGATGGCCGGGTCGGCCGGGTTGTACAGGCCCGCCGAGATCTGGCGCTTGAGCGCCTCCTTGAAGCTGCGCTTGAAGTGCCGCAGCGATTCCGGGCCGACCTTGGCAATGCCCGTGTACTTCGACTTGAGCGTCTTGAGGGTGGCGGTCCCTCGAGGCTTGATGCGGGGCAGCTCGAGCTCCTCACCGAGGATCTCGGCCAGCTCCTCGACGGAGATCTCGACATCCAGGTCGTGCTCGCCTGCCTGGTCGCCCGCCTGGCCGCTGCCGCTCTGCTGTTCGCCCTGGCCGATGGAATCGCCTTCCTCGCCGTCCCCCTGTCCGACCCCCGACTGCCCCTTCCCTTTGAAGCGGAAGTGGGGGATATCGATCTGCGGGACCGGAATGGCCACGGTCTTCTTCCCCTCGCGGCCGAGGATCTCCCCCTTGGAGATGTAGCGCTTCAAGTTCCGGCGGACCGCCCCCTTGACGATCTCTCGGAAGCGGGCATGGTCCTTCTCGATGCTCTGGATCGCCATGGGATTCCCGTACTACTCCTTCTGGTCGCCGCGGGCAAAGATGCTGGCCACGTAGTTGAGCACGTCGGTTGCCGATTCCTCGTTGTAGCCAAAGCTCCGGATGAGCCGGTTCTTCACGATGTCGATCTTCTCCTGGGTCTTCTTGTCCACCACCGACGAGACCAGGCTCGCCAGCTTGATGGAATCCTTCTGGTCCTCGAACAGCTTGAGCTCGAGGGCCTTGCGGAGCCGCTCGTTGGTCGTGTAGTCGAAGGTCTTGCCCTCGAGGGCCAGGGCCCCGATGAAGTTCATGATCTCGCGGCGGAAGTCGTCCTTGCGGTTCTCCGCGATGCCGACCTTCTCCTCGATGGAGCGCATAAGCCGCTCGTCCGGCTCCTCGTACTGGCCCGTGTACTTGTTGCGGACCTTCTCCTTCTGGGTGTAGGCCTTGACGTTGTCGATGTAGTTGGAGCAGAGCCGGGCGATGGCTTCCTCGTCGGCCGAGATGGCACGCCGGACCTCGTCCTTGATGACGTCCTCGTACTCCTCCTTGACCACGGCCAGCAGCTCCTTGAAGTGGCGGCGCTGATCCTCGTTGGCAATCAGCGAGTGGTGCTTGAGCCCGCTCTCCAGGCGGTTGAGAACGATGAAGGGGTTGATCATGGACGTCCCTTCGTCGCTGGCCAGCGCTTCAGAGACCTTGTCCTGGATGTAGCGCGGGGAGATCCCCTCCATCCCCTCCCGGTCCGATTCCTTGCGCAGCTCCTTGACGTTGTCCTCGGTGAACCCGGGCAGCGAGCGGCCGTCGTACAGCTTGGCCTTCTGGAGCGCGGTGATGTTGTGCTTCTTGGGGTCGTGCAGCCGCGTGAGGACGGCCCACAGGGCCGCCATCTCGAGCGTGTGCGGTGCCACGTGGATGTTGCCGATGCGGCCGCTTCCGAAGTCCTTCCGGTAGATCTTCACCTCCTGCGAGTAGCGGGTGATGTAGGGAATGTCGATCTTCACGGTCCGGTCGCGCAGAGCCTCCATGTACTCGTTGCTCTGGAGCTTGCGGAACTCCGGCTCGTTGGTATGGCCGATGATCACCTCGTCGATGTCGGTCTGGGCGAACTTCTTGGGCTTGACCCGGTGCTCCTGGCTCGCACCCAGCAGGTCGTAAAGGAATGCCACGTCGAGCTTGAGCACCTCGACGAACTCGATGAGCCCCCGGTTGGCCACGCAGAACTCGCCGTCGAAGTTGAATGCACGCGGATCCGAGTCCGACCCGTAGATTGCGATCTTCCGGTAGTTGATGTCGCCGGTCAGCTCGGTCGAATCCTGGTTCTTCTCGTCCTTGGGCTGGAACGTGCCGATGCCCAGGCGGTCCTGCTCGGAGAACAGGAACCGTCGCACTTTGACGTGCTCCAGCACCTTGCCCCATTCGCCCCGGTAGTGCTGGAGCAGCGTGCGGTAGTTGTGCCGGCAGCTCGGGCACAGCTCCTTGTCCACCCGGATCGGGTACTCGACCCGCTCCAGCCCCAGCTCCTGCAGCGCATCACGCCGCCAGTCGAGCGGGATCAGGTGCAGCGGCTCCTCGTGGATCGGGCAAGGGATGGTCTCCTTGTCCGGCATGTTCCATTCGATGGTGTACAGCGCACCGTCGGACGTGTAGGTGTAGTCCTCCAGCCCCTTCTTGAGCAGGCGGACGATGGTGCTCTTGGAGCTTCCGACCGGACCGTGGAGCAGCAGAATGCGCTTCTCGGGGCCATACCGGAATGCCGCGGCCTTGAGCACGTGGACGAACTTCATGAGCGGGATGTCCAGCCCGAACACCGCATCCCGTCCCCCGTGCCTCGGGTCATCGAAGAAGTTGTAGTGCACGATCTTCTTCTTCGTCTCCGAGTACTCCGAGAACCCGTACGACATGATCATGTCGTAGGCCCGCTGGAACGAGGAGCGCAGCACCCGCGGGTTTTCCTTCACGAGCTCGAGGTAGTCGGCGAAGCTGCCGGTCCAGTTCAACTCCTCGAATTCCTGCAGGTTCTGCTTTGATGCAATGCGGTCGATGAGGCTTCCCTTGGCCATCTTCTCCTCCTGCGGATTCACGTTCCTGCTCCGGCCGGTTTCGCCGGATGGACCTAATTTACAGGCAGTGTGCGGGAAAGTACAGGGGCTACTGAGCCACGAACGAATCGGGGAGCGAATCCGGTGCCAGCGAGATTTCGAGCGGTTCGGGCACGTCCGGCAGGCTCACGAGGATCTTGTGCTTGAAGATGTCGACGACCCGCCCCCCTTCGCTGCCCAGGCGATCGTTGATCCGGACGACGTAGGTGTTGCCGTCCGGTGCCTCGGCCATGGCCTCGGGATTCGAAATTCCGGTCATGATGATCCGGAACGTGTACTTCTTGAGCTCGTGCTGGGTCAGCGGGTCCTTCGCCTCCTCGGTCGACGCCAGGGTGGGTTCCTCCCCCTCGGTCTTGACACCGACAGGAGCCAGGATTCCGTCGAGGATCGACTTGACCGTCTTCTCCTCCTTCTTCTTGTTATTGTCGGCGGTCTTGGCCTTGACCGTGACACCGAGGTCCTTCTTCTCCTCCACCGGGGGATAGAACTTCTCGGTCCGTGGGGCAAACGCATCCTTGAACTTCCAGGTGACCGACTTGGAGTGCAGCTCCCCTTCGATTCCGCCGACGAACTGGAAGAAGTGCGGGGCGAGCATGTCCCACTCGGGCTTGGCCGCCATCTCGACGGCGAGTGCCCCCTTCTTCTTGCTCCGCATCTCCCTGAGCTTGGCCTCCTGCGCCTTCTTGGCATCCTCGGGGCTGGCTTCTTCTTCCTTGTAGGGTCCCTTGGCGGCCTCCTCCTCCCCCCCCCCACCGCAGGCATGGAGGAGCACAACGGCGCAACCGAGTGGAACCAGGAACCGGAGGCTTGAGAACGGGTTCATGTGGCCTCCCTACTTCTTCTTGCCGACCGCCGGAGCCGGAGCCCCGGTGTACGTGTAGCCCTCGACGATGAACTTGGCCGCGATCTCGGATTCCGCTCCGGCCACCTGCCCGCCTGCCAGCAGGGGAGACGGTGCCTGGGCATCTTTGCGGGCCTTCTTCTTGAACACCATCTTCATGTCGAAGGTGTTGGCAGCCACCAGCCGCTTGCCCGGCTCCACGATGAGCTTGAGGAACTTGATGAAGTCCAGATAGCTCCCCGAGACCTCGAACTGAATCGGGATCCGGTTGTAGTAATTCTCGCTCTGGGTTTCCTTCTGCTCCTTGCCGACCACGGTCAGGCCTGCCTCGATGGCGTCCGCCTCCAGCCCGGCCATGAGCTGCGGAAGGAAATCCTTGTCCGGAATGATCTTCTTGTTCTCTTCGATCTGCTTGATGACCTGGGCGTACTGCTCCCGAAGCTGGGCAATCTCGAGCTCCCCCTTGAAGTCCTTAAAGGTAGCAAGCTCCTTCTGCGCAGCGGCGTACGCTCCCTTCTGCTGAGCGAACTGGTCATCCACGTCCATGATCACGAGGTAGTAGTAGATTCCGGCCACCAGACCGAGGAAGCCGATGCCGATGAGGAGCTTGTACTGGGGAGGAAGCTTCTTGAACTTTTCCATGGGTCCCTACCCTTTCCCCTTTTCGGGGCCGGCCTCTGACCCCTTCTTCTTGTCCTTGTTCCCCTTTTTGTCCTTGGCCCCCTCGGGAGGCTCGGGCGGGGCCTTGCCCACCTCGGGATCGTAGTTCAGAACCGCCTCGATCTTGAACTCGATCAGCGGGGGTCCCTTCCCGTCGGCCTTGCCGGCCTTGGCCGAGAGGAACCGCAGCCCCTGAAGGTAGATCGACGCCCTCAGCCGGTGCAGGAGCTCGTCGACGTCATGGTGGGAGATGGCCTGGCCCACCAGCGTGATCTTGTTGTCCTTGCCCTGCGTGACCGAGGTGAACCAGGCTCGATCAGTGTCCCATTGCGTGTTCCACCCGATCTGCTCCTGCGCCACCCGCTCCGCATGATTCTCCAGCGGCGGAGTCGTGAGCACATAGGCCAGGAACAGGAACATGTTGGACGGTCCCACCGTGGCGTTCTTGAGCTGTGCGAAGATGTTGGCCTGGGTCTTCTCTTCTTCCATCTTCTTGGCCAGCTCGTCCCGCTCTTCCTTGAGCTTCTTGAACCCGTCCAGCTTCTGCTGTGCCTCCGCCGTAAGCTGCTGCTGGGCCAGGAGCGAATCCTCCTTGCTCACGGTCCAGAAGTAGAGCAGGAAGCCCTCCAGCAGCAGGAGCGCGACATACAGGGCGATGGCCGGGGCACCCGACGGTAACGAGCGCTTGCGGCGCTTCTTCTGAGCAGTTTCGAGGAGGTTGATGCGAATCATTTGTCGCCTGGCCTCCGCAATGCGAGTCCAACCACGACCCCGGCGGACGGGGCGATCTTCTGCAGCAGTGCGATGTCGAACCGTTTGGTATCGATCACGATGTTCTTGAACGGGTTCACCAGCTCGGCCGGAACCTCCAGCCGCTGCTCGATGAGCCGGATGAGCGCCGCCATCTGTGCGGCCCCTCCCGACAGGTAGACCCTAGAGATCTCCTCGCCCACCGACGTGGCCTTGAAGAACTCGACGGAGCGCTGGATCTCGGTGACGAGGGTACCGGCCACACGGTCGGAGAGGCGCTGCACCTCCTTGAATACCGCAGAGCTAGAGATCGAGTCGGTACCGCCGATCTTGTAGTGCTCCGCCTCCTCGTAGCTGACGCCCAGCTGACGCTGAATCTCCTCGGTCAGCAGCGCGCCGCCCATGGAGATGTCACGGGTGAACTGCGTAATGCCGTTGCTCACGATGTTGATGTTGATCATCGAGGCACCGACATTGATCAGCGCAACGGTCTCGTTCGGGGGGAAGCCGTAGTTCAGCTCGAACATGTTCTGGCCGGCGAACGTGTCCACGTCCACCACGGCCGGCTCGAGCCCGGCCTCCACCGCGATGGAGGCGTAGTCGCTGATGATGTCCTTCTTGGCCGCGACCAGCAGCACGTCCATCTGCCCCTGCCCCGCCTTGGGATCGAGGATCTGGACGTCCACGTTGACTTCCTTGATGTCGAAGGGGATGTACTGCTCCGCCTCCCACATGATCGAGGCATCGAGCTCCTGCTGGGTCATCTCCGGGAGCGAGATCTTTTTGACGATGACGGAGTGGCCCGAGAACGACAGCACGGCGGGCCTCCCCTTCAGCTTGTTGGCAGCGACGAGCTCCTTGAGCTTGTCCTGCACCTGGGGAAAGTTCATCACCGCGCCGTCCACCACGGAATCCGGTGGCAGCGGTGCGACGTCGAACCGCTTGAGGAACAACCCGCGTCCGCTTTCAGACAGCAGGCAGACCTTGATGGAGTGGGAGCCGATGTCGACTCCGACTGCGTTTTTCCGGCCGAAAATCACTTTCCCCTCCGCGTTGGGAAAGAGCCACCATCCCGCGACTATTGTCCACCGGCGACACCGGCTGTCAAAAAATTACCCGGGGGTGTGCGGCACATTGATCTCGTATTCCCGGATCTTGTACAGCAGCGCCCGGTGACTGATCTCCAGGATCTGGGCGGCCCGCGTCCGGTTCCCACCCGTCTTGAGCAGGGCTGCGCGGATGAACCGGGTCTCCAGGTCCCGCACGGCCTTCTTGATGGAGAGGTCGTCCGCATCCCGCTCCACCCGCTCCCGCCTCGACCGAGTCACCGCATCAGGAAGGTTGTGGAGCGTAATCACGTTTCCCTCTGCCAGGACGGCGGCACGCTCGATGACATTTTCGAGCTCCCGGACGTTGCCGGGCCAGGAGTAGGCCATGAGCGACTTCATCGCCTCCGAGTCCACGCCGGAGAGCGATGTCCCCAGTCGGCCGTTGGTCTTCTCCACGAAGTGGCGGACCAGTGCCTCGATGTCGCCGATCCGCTCCCGCAGTGCGGGAATCCGGATCTGCACGACGTTGAGCCGATAGTAGAGGTCCTCCCGGAAGCGCCCGGCCCGCGCCTCGGTCTGGAGATCCCGGGCCGTAGCGGCCAGGACCCGGACGTCCACCTTCGTCGACTTCGTGGCCCCGACGCGCCGCACCTCCCCGTCCTGGAGCACGCGCAGCAGCTTGACCTGGAGCGCCTGGGGCAGCTCCCCGACTTCGTCCAGGAACAGGGTCCCGCCATCCGCCTCCTCGAACAGCCCCTTGCGGTCCGAGTGGGCATCGGTGAATGCCCCGCGCACATGGCCGAAGAGCTCGGACTCGAGCAGATGCTCCGGAATGGCACCGCAGTTGAGCGCAACGAAGCTCCCCTGCCGCGGAGACCGGGCGTGGATGGCCCGGGCCACCAGCTCCTTGCCCGTTCCGCTCTCGCCCGAAACCAGGATCGTGGTGCGGAACTGGGCGACCTTCGTGACCAGCGAATAAACCTCGGTCATGGCCTCGCTGCGGCCGACGATCTCCCCGAACCGCTCCTCCGACTTGAGCTTAAGCTCGAGCCCCACCACCTGCCGGCGGAGCGCCTCCCGCTCCTCGAGCTTGCGGATGGCCAGGATGAGCTCGTCCTTCTTGAAAGGCTTTGAAATGTAGTCGTATGCCCCCCGTTTCATCGCCTGGATGGCGGTATCCACCGACCCGAACGCGGACATGACCACCACCGGGGTCCCGAGCCCCTGCCGCCCCAGCGCATCGAGGAAATCGAGCCCGCTCATGCCCGGCATGAGGATGTCGGTCAACACCAGGTCGAACTGGTCCTGAGCCAGCCTGTCGAGGGCCACGTCCGCCCGCGCCACCCACGTCACCTGGAAGTTGGCCTGGGACAGCTGTTGAGCCACGAGCGATGCGTACTGGTCGTCGTCCTCGACGAGCAGGATGCGTCGGATCACGCTGGTCATTGCACACCTCCCGGGAACACCAGGGTGAACTGGGCCCCGCCCTCGCTGCGGTTGGCGACTTCGATGCGCCCGCCATACCGGTTCATGATCGTGTGGCAGACGTACAGGCCGAGCCCGGTCCCCTTGCCCACCTCCTTGGTGGTGAAGAACGGGTCGAAGATCTTGAGCAGGATGGCTTCCGGAATCCCCGGCCCCGTGTCCGACAGGACCACGCGGACCCCGTCGCCGGTCTCCTCCAGGGTGAGGGTCACGGTCCCCCTCCCCTCCATGGCATCGGCAGCATTGAACAGCAGGTTGAGGAGGACCTGCTTGAACCGGCTGGGCGGGACGGCGGCCCTTCGCTTCACCGGGGAGAGCTCGCGCACATCCACCTGAACGTAGCGGAAACGCGGTTGGGGAGAAACGAACTGCACGATCTCCCGGGTCTCTCGGGCAACGTCGCTGGTGGTGGCCTCGTCGATGGCCGGCCGGGAGAAATCGAGAAGGTCACGAATGGTCCCCTGGATCCGCTCCGTGGCCCGGCGGATATGGCCCGCCGCCGCGGCCCGGGCCTTCTCGTCGAGCGACGAATCCTCGAGCATCTCGGCATACCCCAGGATCACGCCGATGGGGTTTCCGATCTCGTGCGCCACCCCCGCCGCAAGCTGTCCGACCGACGCCAGCTTCTCGGTCCGGATGATCTGCTCGTGCGCTTCGGACAGGCGCCGGTTGATCTCGGTGAGCTCCTCGACCTGCCCCTCGATCTTCCTCCGGTCGGCACGGATGCGATCCGCCATCGCGTTGAGCGACTTGCTGAGCGCCCCGAACTCGTCGGCATCCGCCGAGAGCACCGTCATACCCGGATCGCCCGTGGCCACCCGGGAGGCCTCCTGGAGCAGCCTCTCGATGGGCCGCACGACGACGTTGCGCAGCAGAATGGAGCCCCCCAACAGCACGGCCAGCACCACTACGGCCCCCCAGATCACCAGCAGCACGGTCATGGAGTGGCGCCGCGCCTCGAACGCGGCAGCGGACCGGGCGATGAACAGCCTTCCCCCGCCCGGCAATGGCCGAAGCACGGCAAACAGCCGCCCGGCCGACGGAGAACGGACAATGGCCGTGCCCCCAGGGCTCTTGCCCAGGTCCACCAGGGCCTCCCGGCCCAGCAGGATCTCGGCCGGCGTGCACCCCCCCGGGGCGACCGTCTCCAGCCCCTCCGTCAGCACCTGGGCTGCGACGAGGCTCGCATCCCGCTCCGCCTGGTGCAGCGAATCCTCGAGCTCCAGCCGGTCATGCGCGTGGGACAGTGCGGGCACCAGGATGTCGGCCACGGCCACGAGCGACCGGGTCTCCTGGTCGGCCAGGATGGAGGTGGCCAGCGAGGATGTCGCCAGGTAGACCAGCCCGAACGAGGCGAGCATGATGGCAGCCAGGATCGCGGCCAGCTTCAGCTTGAGCGTGAGTCGAAACACGCCCCGACCTCCTCGAGCGCGAACGGTCCCGCTACATCCCGAACCAATCCGAGAAGCGGGACTCGATAAACGGCGCAAAGAACAGCCATTCCAACGCCCCGATGGCCAGGAACGGGCCAAACGGGATCTTCACCTTCCGAAGCGATTCCGGCGCCTCCTCCTCCCCCGGTGCCGGCCCCGGCTTCCCACGCGTGGCCATTAGCATGATGCCCGCGTACACGAGCCCCTGCAGCGAGCCGGCAAGAAAGATGAAGAAGAGGCTTCGCCAGCCCAGGAAGGCCCCCACCATGGCCATGAGCTTGGCATCCCCCCACCCCATCCCGATCTGCTTCGTGGCCAGGTAGTAGAGCCCGATCACCAATGCCACCAGCCCCGCCCCCGCAGCCGCCCCGATGAGCCCGGATACCAGGCTGCTGCCCAGGAAGTGCCCCTGCAGCGCGGCAAACGTCACTGCAATCGGAATGGCGGGCAGGGAGATTGAATCGGGAATGATCAGGAACTCGAGGTCGATGAACGTGATCGCCACCAGCGCCATGACGAACAGGAAAAGGAACGCATACAGCGCCAGTGCCGTCGGCAGGTCTGGGACGAGCGGGTTGTACGCAGCCGTGAACCAGGCGGCCAGCGACAGACAGGCCGCAGTCAGCTCCACGAGCGGATAGCGCACGGAAATGGGGGCCTTGCACGAGGCGCACTTCCCGCCCAGCAGCACATAGCTGACGATGGGCACGTTCTGGTACCAGCGGATGCGGGCATTGCAGTGCGGACAGTGCGAGGGGGGCGTCAACAGCGATTCCCCTCTCGGCAGGCGGTGGATCACGACGTTCAGGAAGCTGCCCCAGACGGCCCCCCAGACACAGGCGAACACGGCCAGGAGCTGTTCTACCGCAGGCATGCTAGGCCTCCTCGTGACCGGACGGCGGGCCGCCTGCCCCCCTTTCGTGCCCCGCTCCCCTCATGCTAGTGCACCTCGAAGGAGCCGATGAACACCCGGTCGCTTCCGTCGTGGCGGGTCTTGCCCTTCTCGTGGTCCACGACCTTGAGCCGCTTGTCGCTGCCCGGCGTGTACAACCCGAGGTAGACGTTGTAGATTCCCGACGGAGAGCCCAGCGGAATCTCAGTCTGGTAGTCGTCGAGCACGATGTCGCCCGGCATCCAGTGGTTCGTCCGCCAGCAGCCGATGCATTGCTTCTCCTCCGGATCGTTGGACAGGTTGAGCGGCCAGTGATCGCCGTGGATCCGGTTGCTGTCCCCCGTGGAATCCATGTGGATGAAGATCTTCCAGCTCGTGGAGATCTTCCCCGTGCACTCGAAGAACAGCCGGAGGTTGAACTTCTCGTTCCGGGCCAGGGACGCGTTCTTGAGCTGATATCCGACCAGCTTGATCTGGTTGTCGAAGTTGACGAAGCCCCCCTTCATGCGGCCGTGGGCCGCCAGGTCCGCGGGAACGCCGTACCCCTCCGGCCCCTGGTCGGCAGCCGCATCCGTCCACTTCATCAGGGCCGCAAATGCATCGTGAGAAACGGTCGACAGGGCGAAGCGGTTGTGGTTCTTCTCGCCCGGGAGAAGGCGGCTGGCAGCCAGCAGGAAGTTGATGTTGCTCCCGTCCAGCACTGGGATGTGGACCCCCTTGCTCTTCGAACGGAAGCTGAAGTTCACGTCCGAGAATGCCTCCTGGCTGAGCACCACGTAGTAGCGGTCGGCCTCCATGGCCGATGCCTTGTGGTTGGCTGCCTGCGGGCTGTCGATGACGTAGCGGCGGGTCTCGGGACGGGCCATGTCCACGGCCGGATCGAGGGCCAGTCGCAGCGTGGTTGCATCGTTTCCGGTAATCTCGACGGTCCGGCCGCGCCAGTCCACCAGGACGAAGCCCTTGAAGCGGTCTGGCTCCCACTGCTGCGTGTCGTCGGTGAGCGTCTTGTCCCCCTTGGCCGTGGCCACGCCGGCTACCGCCTCGAAGTCGCGCTTGCCGTCCCGGTCCGCATCGTTGGCCTCGTCAAACCCCCGCACCAGGACCTGCTCCGGCCCTGGATGAGCCCCGGAGCGGGCAACCTTGACCAGCGAATCCTCTGCCGCCAGCAGCACTTTGATCAGATCCTGCTGCGACGTGAGTGCCGGGATTCTCGACGTGTAGAAGTTCCGATCCTCCCCCTGCTCCGCCCCCTGGCGGTACTTGAACACGTCGTCGCCCAGGTCGCTGCGCTGCTCGCTGGCATAGTACAGCTCCAGGATGTGCTTCTGCGAGACCTCCCGGGAGAACGACGGCATGAACGAGAGCGCATACACGGCGCCAAACGCCGCGGCCATCAAGGCCACGACGACCCCGAACACCGGGCGCTCCTGGATCCGCCTGTGCCAGGCAAACGGAGTAACCGCCCGCCAGATCCGGTCGACCTTCTGCGGCAACCGGATCCGAGCCGCCAGCCCGGCCAGGTGCGGGAACCCGTAGACCAGCAGGAACAGCAGTGCAAGCGCCAGCGGCAGCCAGGTCAGCCGGCTTTCCACGAACAGGTAGTGGAGGAACCGGACCTGGGTACGCGGGTAGACGACCGCTTCAATCCGAGGCCATCGCAGCGCCAGCGGGACGACCAGGAGGGGCAGGGTGGACAGAGCCACGCCCCACGAGGCCAGGTGGAACAAGCCGGGCTTGTCCCCGATCCGAAGCACGACGTACAGGCCCAGGATTCCAAACGACCCCAGGGCCAGCACCCAGATATCCGGGCTCAGCATGTCCGTCTGGCGGAACAGCGCCGTGGCCACGGCCAGGATGGAGACGACGACACCGCCGGTAACCACCCGGAGGAAGGTTGCCCATGCCGGTCCCGGCCGCCCCAGCAGCCGGCTCACGCCCATGACCGCAAGTGCGGCCAGCGGTGCAGCCAGTGCGATGCTCATCGCACCCAGCAGCGCGGGCGACCGGAATGCCGAGGCGAAGTACCCCTCCGGAAAATCGAAGGTCGCCACCAGGTCAACCAGGGCCGCCAGGGCCAGGATGCCTGCCACCGGCAGCGCCACCACGTCCTTGCGCACGATGCGCCCTGCGGCCAGGAACAGGCGGCCCACCGGCGCCAGGAACGTCAGGCGACGGCCTACGGCCTTGCCGAGGCGGGTGTGCACGAACAGGGCAACCAGGGCGCAGACCCCGAGCGACACGTAGAGCATGATCGTCTCGGGGCGACGGGAGAACAGCTCGAACAGGAACTCCGCATCGTCCACCGGGAGCTTGGCCGCATCCCGCGACGACAGCGCATCCACAAAGCGGGTCGACAGCCCGACCAGGAGGCGGGTCAGCAGGAGCGCCGCCGACACCCAGAGGGCCACGAAGAGGGGGGCCTTCCTCCGGAAGAAGCGGAGAATCGCGTCGAGGATGTTCCCTCCAGACCCGAAGTAGGCCAGAAAGACCAGGACCATCAGGGCGAGCAGCCCGGTCGCGGGCAGCGGCAGCTTGAAATCGGGGGGGAACTTGGTCCCGCCCTCGCCGCCGAACTGCGGGTCGCCCGTGAGGAAGCCGAACAGCGGCTGCGGGCTCTCGAGCAGGTTGGCCATCAGGACCGCGGCAATCCCGGCCATCACGAAGGCCTGGAAGATGTCCAGCCTGTCAGGCGCCGTTTCGCTGCGCCAGAAGATTGCCACGGCCACGGCGGCAGCGGCCGAAGCCGGGAATACCAGGTGCAGGAAGTCGGGGATCAGCGCGGTCTGAAGAGCGAAAGGCACCCCCATCCAGAGCAGGACGAGGATGCCCAGGCGCCGGGGCCAGTCCTCCGCACGCTCCTGCCCGAACGGTACGAGACGGGCTATGGCGAACGGCAGCACGGCGCTCCACGGGAGAAGGCCGAAGGCGAGCTGGCGGACGAAATACTCGAACGTCCGGTTCAGCGGCTCGGGTCCCCCCTGGAAGGTCCGATTCATGAACTTGAAATGCTCGAAGAAAGTCCACTCGTCCGGGAGCTGGACGAGGAGCACCAGGACACCGAACAGCACCCCGACGAGCCCCGTGGGAAGCAGCACTTCCCACCGCCTGCGGTCTCCGGACAGCAGCACGTATCCGACCAGCACGAGCAGGACGATGGCCAGCCCGAACAACCCCTTGGCCAGGAACAGCAGCAGGGCCGATGCCACCAGCAGCGCCAGCCAATGCCAACGGAATCCGTCCTTGACCATCAGGGCGAATGCCAGCACCGACGAAGCGAGGAAGAGGCCGAAGCTCGCCTCTCCTGCCATGTTGCGGACCTGCCCCAGGAAAAGCGGCAGCGACAGGAGGACGATCCCCGTGACGACGGCCGCCTCCCCGTCCACCAGGCGACGAACGCCAAGGACGACCAGGAGCACCGTCAGCAGCCCCATCAGGACGAAGGGGAGCCTGGAGCTGGTCTCGGAGAACCCGAGCACCTTGTAGGATAGGGCCGTGAGCCAGTAGTCGAGCGGTGCGACCGACCAGGTGCCGGCCACCGGGTTCTGGTTGGACGACGTCTTGGGCGTCACGAGCCCTCGAATCTGCACCCGGGTCCACTTCACGAAGTCGAGGCCGGAGATGGCCGATGCAAGGCCGTCGTCCGAGCCGTCGATGCAGGCAAGCCCGACGAGGAACGGGTAGCTGCCCGCCCTGGCTTCGGCCAGCTCATTCGGCGTCATGCCCTCGGGCAGCAGGTCATACGTGTTCTTCAGCAGCGTGGCGGACTCGAGGGCCATGGCCTTGTCCAGCGCGGTGACGACCGCCTCGCACTCCTCCGCCGATGAAGCGGCCAGCGTGACCCGTGCCCCCGGGTTGCTTTCCCGAAGCCCCTCGATGAACTTGAGACCATTTCCCGGGTCGGCCGACAGCAGGCGTGCCTGGACGATTACGGCATGGAAGAACTCGGCCTTCAGGCGGGTCTCGGCCAGCTTGAGGAGGCGGGCCTCCTGGCGCGGGACCGTCGGGGAATCCGTGGGAGTCAGCGGCAACGCAGGCTCGACCGCATCGACGAAGTAGCGGTCCTCGGCGAGAGTCTTCACCCTGCCGGCCAGCTCCTTGCCGTCCTCAACCACGAACACCTTGGCCCGCCCGGCAATCTGGCGGGCGACGTGGGCACGGTTCATCTCCCACGGGTCCCAGATGCCGAAATCGGAGCGCAGGCACAGGAAAACGAACGCTGCCGCAAGGACAAGCGCCAGAAGCCACGATTGCCGGTGCAACCTCACTTGAGCCACCTCATGCCGCAAGCCACGAGCCGGATACCGGCGGTAAAGGGCGATGCGTCTGCCCTGATGTCAGAATACGCCAGCCTGCGCTACCTTAACTGAAGGGGTAGATCTTGGCAAGGAATGCTTTGAGGCGGTCCGGCTAGTTCGGCGGGGTGGCGTAGATGGCGTAGAAGTTGCGGTCGGTGCTGCCGAAGTACAGGGAGTCGTTGACCAGCAGCGGACTGGCATGGATGGAGTTGCCGACGGTGTAGGTCCACTTGATTTTGCCGTCTTCCTGGTTCAGGGCGAAGATCTTGCCGGCTGTGGTCCCGACATACAGAGTGCCGTCGGCCCCTTCGACCGGGGACGAATAGGAAATGCCCTCGGTCTTCGTGCTCCAGAGCACGGCACCGTCATCGGCCTTGAGCTTGGTGACGTACTTGCTCGTCGATGCCACCACGACGTTCCCGTCGCTGGCCACGAGGAGACGGCCCCAGATCTGGCCCGTGATCTCCTCGGTCCATTTCGCACCGCCGGTGGAGGTCACGGCATAGACCCAGCCATCGTTGGAGCCGAAGTAGACCGACTGATCGGGACCGATGGCCGGAGTCGACCAGACCTCGCCTGCGGTCGGGATGCTCCACTGGATGCTGCCGTTGGCGACTGCGTAGAGGTTGTTGTCCTGGCAGCCGACATAGGCCTTGTTGTCCACCGCCACGGCCACGCCGGCCGAAATGTAGCCGGGCAGAGTGACCTGCCATTGCTCTCCACCGTTGGAGGGGTTGAGCGAGTACAGCTTGCCGGCATAGCCTCCCACGAAGAGCTGGCCGTTGGCGTAGGCCAGGGCCCCTCCCGGTGGAGTACTGATGTCCTTGGTCCAGGAGACGCCGCCACCGCTGTCGATGGCCAGGACCGTCCCGGCCGTGGTCCCGAAGAATGCCCGGTCCGAGCCCGGGTCGATGGCCGGCTGGACGATGATCGTCCCGTCCGCCGTGTACTCCCAGGCTTTGCCGCCCGACGGATTCAGGCAGTAGATCCGGTTGTTGTTGTTCCCGAAGACGATGTTGCCGTTCGAGTAGCGAACCGCGGAGGCCCAGATCTCGCCGAGGGTGACGAACGTCCACTGGTGGCGCTTGCGGACCATGATGTTGAAGGCCTTCTCGCTCTTCTGCTGGAGGTAGTCGGTGGCCTCGAACTGGAGGTACACGTTCTTCGGGAGCGAGTTGATGTCCATGAAGAGCGACTCGTACGCGACATCGGCGAAAAAGGGCGGTGCGAGGAACTCGCCCACGGCCAGGCCGTTGGCCCGGAAGAGGGCACTCTTGATGGCGTCGACGTCGTCCACCTGCATTTCCATGTGAAGCGGGCCGTCCTCGAAGAAGACGGCATCGCCATCCGCGGGCACGGTCTTGGTGATGAGCGGAGGGCTGTTGTCAAAGGTGATCGAGCGGGAGTCCGAGGCCGTGAGGCCATCGGTGCTGGCCGTGAACACCTGCACGAAGTGCGGCCCGTCGGGGAACTGGGAGGTGTTGACCGTGGTGCTGTACGGGGGGATGAGGTCGGTATCGATTCGGGTGGTATCGACGTAGAACTCGACGCCCATGACCGCTGCCGACGAAGTGACCTTGGCAGAGAACTGAGCGATGCCGCTGACGATGGTATCCTCGGAGATCAGGATGACGGTGAGCTTGCCCGGGCCGACGTCCACCGGCTCGACGGTGTCCTCAGGCTGCTCCACGATCTCCTCGCAGGGAGGAGGTGCCTCGACATCGATGAGCGGGCAGCTCAAGTCCGGGGCTACCACGTCGAATTCGGGGCATGTCTTCTGCGGCGGGCACTTGAACGGACAGTCGGAGGACTCGCACTCCGGGCAGTCACCGCAGGCCGAGAGCAGTGCGGCCGCCAGCACGGACAGGACAATCAGCTTCACGATGGACACTTTCATGTCGGCCGACTCCTTGCACATGAAGGAAGGTCGAGAGGGCAGAGGGAAAGCGAAGAACTACTTCACGGCCAGACGGGGATAGGGAGCGGATGCCAGGAATGCGTCGCCGCAGAGCATCTCGCGCTCGCCGGAGACGACCGACACGGCCGGAATCCGGTTGCCGTTGCTGGCCAGGCTGGCCTTCTCGGCCTTCAGGCTGACGGCCGTGATCTTGAGGTCGGCCAGGGAGAGCATCTCGGACTCGGCCGAGACACCGTTGCCATCGGCATCCCGCCAGACGGACAGGTAGGCAAATGCGGCGTCGCCGGCATCGACCACGCCATCCTGGTTTCCGCCGAACTCGCGGCGGTCGAGCTGGGCCAGGTGCTCGAAGCCGTCGGCAAAGCTCTCATCGAGGTTGCCGAACAGCTCGCTGCCGTTGTCAACCGTTCCGTTGCCGTTGCGGTCGAGGACCAGGAAGCCGTCATCCTTGCCGACCCACGCGACCGCCTGCTGGCTGCCGATTCCGTAAAGATCGAAGTTCACGCCGCGGGCGATGTTGACCAGCTCGATCCCGTCTCCGTCCAGGTCGATGACGACGGGGTCGGACACGTTGCACGGGATGACCTTGAACACGATGACCGCTGCCATCGCGAACTCAGCCTCGATGCCTTCCTTGATGCCCTTCTTGTAGTCGATTTTGGCCTGCGAGTACTGCAGCACGCCTTCCTGAGTCGGCGGCTCGTAGTTCTTGCAGAGCTCCTGCTCGATGGCCGTCACGTCGATGTTCTGGATGGCCGCCTGCTTGGCGGGCAGCAGCACGGACGAGTTGGCATTGCAGACCTGGATCGGCTTGGACATCTTCGGGTAGTCGGCGACATGGCCGTTCGCAGCGAGCCATGCATTGATCTTGGCAGCCAGGAGCTGACGGCCGACGACCACGCCCTTCTCATGCGAGCTCTCGACCGGGGTCGGCTTCTTGTTGCAGAGCTGGCGCTGCTTGAGGTCGGTGCGAACCATGACGCGCTGCTCTTCCACGCCGCTCATTGCGCCCTGCTCGTACCAGAACTCGGCCTCCTCGAAGTGGCCGGAGCCCTCGAACTCGGCCGGAAGCGGCGCAGCGTCGATGTACTTCGAAAGCTCGGAGTACACCTCGACCTTGGCCACGTCGACCAGGTAGTCGCACGACGGACCGCTCGGGTTGAAGCCGTTGTCATAGAACTTCTGGAATGGGCAGATTTCCGGCTCGACGTCGAGATCCTCGAAGCCGGTGGCCAGGACTCCCTCATAGTCCGGCTCGATCCCCATGTTGGCCAGGGAAAGGGAGACCTGCTCGATGTAGCGGTACTTGCCCAGGTCAAGCCCGAGCTCGATCGCCCCACGGAGCGTGTCAACCTTCTCCAGCTCGGCCGGAGTCAGGTCGTCGATAGTGATCCCTTCCTCATCGACCTTGGCCGGCGGGGGGAACTGGTGCTGGGTCGGGCCGGCCGAAGTGAACGAAGACCCGGTCGGCAATTCAGGGAAGGCGAGGCCCGGCTCCTCGACCGGCTCCTCGACCGGCTCCTCCGTCGGATCCTCGGTGTTGACCGGATCCTGGAGATTCAGGGAGGGTTCGTCCACGTTGCACTGATCGCCCACGCACTCCAACTCCTCTTCGCCGCCAAAGCAGCCGAAGCCGAGGAGCGCAAGCAATCCCGCCACAAGAGCCAGCTTCTTCATCTCGTCCTCCTTCGCTTTCCCCGTCATGGAAGCGGTAGTTCACACGGGTACCTTATATGGCGGCGGGCGCTCGGAGTCAAAAGGTTGTTCCGAAATTCAGGGGCTGGCTGAGCTTTTTCTCAGATCTGTGCCACTCTGGCGCAAAACGTGTGCGGATCTGTCGCATGGGGGCAGAATCCGGCGTCCCGCTCCCCCCCTACCCTTCAGCCCAATGGAAGCGAGGGGGATTCCGTGCACGTTGCAATGGCGGCTCTGGCGCCGCATACTTGCGCGGGTGCGATGAGGTGAGCCGGGGTCACCGGCGCCTTCGCCCGCATTCGAATTTCATTGGCCGGGGGAGGGAAGCAGGCAATGCCGTTGTATCTGGATTGTCTCCGGGACAGCCTGGCCGCTCCCCTCCGTCGGTTTCAAAGACCGCTGTTACTTCCTGTCCTGGTCGTTGGAATCGCCCTGTCGTGCGCTGGTCCGTCCAACGCCCCTGGTCCAACCGAAGTCGAGGGGTCCGACCTGCCTGCCTCGACCGACGTAGCGGAAGCTGACCTGCCTGCCACCACCGACGCCTTGGGACCCGACACGCCCCTCCCGACAGACGTCGAGGGGCCCGACCTGCCTGCCTCGACCGATGTAGCGGAAGCTGACCTGCCTGCCACCACCGACGTAGCGGAAGCTGACCTGCCTGCCCCGACCGACGTCGAGGAAGCTGACCTGCCTGCCCCGACGGACGTCGTGGAAGCTGACCCGACTGCCCCGAGCGATGTCGAGGGGTCCGACACGCCTGCCCCGAGCGATGTCGAGGGGTCCGACACGCCTGCCCCGAGCGACGCCGAGGAGTCCGACACGCCTGCCCCGAGCGACGCCGAGGAGTCCGCCCCCTGCCCCCTGCTGGACTGCGACGATGTCAACGGGTGCACCATCGACTGGTGCGACCCAGCCGTCGGCTGCATGCACGTGTGGGCCAATGGGCCGTGCAATGACGGTGACCCCTGTACCAATTCGGACTGGTGCATCGGCGGCCTGTGCGTCGGCCAGCCGTCCCCGTGCGGCAACGGAATGATATGCGAGCAGGGCAAGTGCGTCTGCGAAGTCACGTGTCAGGGCAAGCAGTGCGGATTCGACAGTTGCGGGTCGAGCTGCGGAGTTTGCGGATTCTGGCAGGACTGCGCTGATGATCTGTGCGTGGATCATTATCCTCCGCCGCCCTATGGCCCGAACCAGGGACAGGTGGTTCCGGACCACGAGCTCCTCTTGCCGGAGGATCTCGCCTCCGTGTTCATGAGGCAGTACTGGAAGGAAGGAAAGCTCCTGCTCATGACCTACAACGCCGGCTGGTGCAAGGTCTGCAAGGAGGACACGGTGCTGCTCAATCTCTGGCATGCCGCCTACGGACCGGCCGGTCTTCGGATCGCGTCGGTCATGTATGAGAACCCGTCGGGCGGGCCGATCACGCAGGACTACGCCTTGTTCTGGCAGAGCTACTACTCGACTCAGTACACGTTGCTGATGGATCAACCCACTGCGGACTGGCAGGGCAAGGCCACCGGCGGAGCCCTGAACTTCTACTACCCGCCCTCGGGCCCCATCCCGGATGGTACCTTTCCGGCCACGATGCTCATCTGCCCCCGGGACATGAGAGTGCTCTACATCAAGGCCGGCTTCTACGACGAGGAAGTCACCCCCCTCGTGATGAAGTACCTCTTCGAGGTCGATTGCTGACGCGCGGTTGAGGCCTACTTGCAGGTCACAGCGAGGTCATAGTTGCCGATGGCGCCGTCGTAGCCGTCCACGATGACGTAGTAGGTCTTGCCCGGCTCGGCCGTGAAGGTGGCCGACGTCAGACCGTAGGTGATGCAGGAAGCCGGGTTGCATCCGAGGCCGGCATCCTGGAGAACGAGCAGGTCCAGCTCGACAGGGTCTCCGGCATCGCTCAGCTCGTTGGAGAGGGCGACGGTGACGGTCTTCTTCTGGGTCACAGTCAGGGTGTAGGTGTACTCGGGGCCCGGGTAGTTGTACCCGTTGCACGAGTAGAACTCGATGAGGTCGGTGCTGCCGCTGCCGTCATTGCTCCACATGTCGGTGGAGGCGCAGGTCAGCTTGGCCTCGGGGACGGTATCCGGGACGCAGGCGGGCTCGCAGGCGGCGGTACCGAAGCAGTCGCCGTCCAGGCAATCGATGAGGGTATCCTCGTCGTTGTCGAGGCCGTCGTCGCAGACCGACTCCTTGGCCGTCGCACACTGGACCTTGATATGGTAGCTCCCCTCGGCTCCGTTGGCACCGTCGACGATGAGGTAGTAGAGCTTGCCCTTCTTGGCATCAAAGGTCTTCTGCCCCTTCCCGTGGCCAAGGCAGTTGGTGGTGAGGCACTGGTTCTGGGCATCGGCCTCGACGATGAGGATGCTGGTTTCCGCAGTCTCCTTGGTGAGGAACACGGTGACCTTGGAATCGAACTCGGGCACGAAGTTGTAGACGTACTCGGGGCCGTCCATGAGGGTCTCGACGCAGGAGTACTTGTCGGCCTTGTCGGTGGCAAACCAGGACCAGGTGTAGAAGTCCTCTTCGAAGCCGCAGCCGACCTCGAACGGGAAGAATGACGGGTTGCAGTCGTCGACGCAGGCCTCGTCGAGCTTGCAGTCTTCGTCCTTGCAATCGATCTTGGTGTCGCCGTCGTCATCCTTGCCGTCGGCGCAGTTGATCTCGACGTTGGGAGGACATTCGACCGTGATGGTGTAGCTGCCCTCGGCGCCGGCCCATCCGTCGACCACGATGAAGTAGGTCTTTCCGGCGGTGGCGGCGAAGGACACGTCGGAGAGACCGTAGGCGACGCAGTTGGTCGGGAGGCACTCGCCTGCAGCGCCGGCGGAGAGCACCAGGACGTCGGTCTCCGCCGTCTCATCGGACAGCGTGATGGTGATCTGACCGGTCACCGGAGCCACGAACACGTAGGTATACTCCGGTCCGCCGTATTCGTAGTCGTTGCAGTTGTACCCCTCGATGCCGTCCGTGCTACCGGAGCCGTAGTTGGCCCAGGAATCGGACTTGCCGCAGTAGAGATTCCACGAGGGCTGGCAGACGGGGGCCGGGCACTCCGGCGTGCCGAGGCAATCCTCGTCCTTGCAGTCCACCTTGCCGTCGCCGTCATCGTCGATTCCGTCGGCGCAGTTGATCTCGGTGAGCGGCTTGCAGTCGACCTTGATCGTGTAGGTTCCGGCGGCGGGGAGGACGCCACCTTCGTAGCCGTCGACCACGAAGTAGTAGGTCTTGCCCTTCTGAGCCTCGAACGTTACGGAGGAGTAGTCCCAATCGCGGCACTGGTCGGGGTCGCACCCCTGGCCAGCGGCTTCGAGCACGATGACGTCGGTATCGGCCTTTTCGTTGGACAGGGAAACGGTGACCTCGGCGTCGTACGGGGCGGTGAAGGAGTAAGTGTATTCCGGCCCGGTGTAGTCGAACGGGGAGCAACCGTACGCGGTCACGACATCGGTGGCACCGCTCTTGTCGTTGCCCCAGGAGTCGGTCCCGCCGCACTGGAGCGTCCAGTCGGGCTTGCACGTGTCGGCACAGAGGTTCTGCGTCCCGGGCTGGCACACGCCGTCCAGGCACTTATCGCCGCCGGTGCAGGGGTCCTTGTCGTCGCAGGAAGCGGTGTTGGGGACGGCGATGCAGCCGAGCTGCGGGTCGCAGGAGTCGTTGGTGCACGGGTTGCCGTCATCGCAGGTCGTGGTGGCCGTGCCGGAGCAGGTTCCGCCCTTGCAGGCATCCTGCTGGGTGCACTGGTTGGCGTCGTCGCACGGCTTGCCGTCTGCGAAGGCGGCCTGCTCGCACTTGCCGGTTCCCTTGTTGCAGAAGGTGACCTTGCAGTCGGTATCCTTGGAAGTATCGCAGGTCACGACGGTGGCGGGGTCGACAACGCACTTGGCCCCCTTGCAGATCAGGGTTCCGTTGCACTTGTTTCCGTCCTCGAACTTGGCGCACTCCTCGGTCTTGCTGCAGACGCAGGACGGGTCGACGGTGCCGACGCAGAGTCCCTGATCGCAGTGGTCGTCGGGCGTGCACGGGCTTCCGTCGTCGCAGTCGATGCTGTTGTACGAGTAAACGCAGCCGAGCTTGCCGTCGCAGGAGTCGTCGGTGCAGAGGTTGCCGTCATCGCAGACCAGCTTGATGCCCTTGCACTTCCCTGCCAGGCACTTGTCCGACTCGGTGCAGGCGTTCTTGTCGTCGCAGGCGGTGGCGTCGGGCAGGGTGGCGAGGACGCAGGCACCGGTCTCGGGGTTGCACGTGGAGGTGGCGCAGGCATCGAGCGTGGGGTCTTCGCAGCTCACGACGGTGTCGGGGTTCACCTGGCACTTCTTGTTCTTGCACATGAGCTTGCCGTTGCACAGGTCGGCGTCGTCGAAGGGGATGCAGTCCTTGTCCTCGTTGCAGACGGAGCAGCCGGGGATGGGGTCGCCGACGCAGGCGCCGTTCACGCAGTGGTCGTTCTGGGTGCAGGGATCGGAATCACCGCAGCTTCCTTCTTTGGGGGTGTAGACGCACCCGGTGTTGGGGTCGCAGGAATCCTGGGTGCAGGCCGTCTTGTCTGCGCAGTCGACCGGGAGCCCCTTGCAGACGCCGCCGGTGCAGAAGTCGGAATGGGTGCAGAAGTTGAGGTCGTCGCAGGCGGTTCCGTCGAGGGCGGCGGTGGTTTCGCACTTGCCCGTGGCCGGGACGCACTTGCTTTCCTGGCAGGCGTTGTTGCCGGTCGTGCAGGTCACGACGGTTGCCTCGTTGACAATGCAGCTTCCGTCCTTGCAGGTGAGGGTTCCGTTGCACAGGTTTCCGTCTTCGAACTCGGCGCAGTCGGCGTCCGCGGTGCACGAATCGCACTCCGGGACTGCGGTCCCGGTGCACTTGCCTCCCACGCACTTGTCGCCGGAGGTGCACAGGCTGCCGTCGCTGCACTCCGTGCCGTCGGCAACGGGCTTGAACACGCAGCCGGCAGCCGGGTCGCAGGAGTCGTCCGTGCACTTGTCGGAATCATCGCACTTGACCAGAGTTCCGGCGCACTGGCCGGCCTGGCAGGTGGTATCGGAGGTGCACTTGTCGGAATCGTCGCAAGCTGCACCGTCGTTCTTCGGCTTGGCCTTGCACTGGCCGTCCGCCTCGTCGCAGTAAGGAGTCTCGCAAACTCCCGCCGGGGAATTGGAGCAGTCTTTCACCGTAGCGGGGTCCACCAGGCACTGCCCGGCCTGGCAGGTGACGATGCCGTTGCACAGGTTGGCGTCGTCGAACTTCTTGCACTCCTCGTTCGAGGCACAGTTGCAGATGCTGGCACCGCCGAGGCAGACCCCGTTGGAGCACTGGTCCGGGCTGGTGCATGGGTTCCCGTCGTCGCACGCCTTGGTGTTGGGAGAAAACACGCACTGGCCGGCGGCCGGGTCGCACGAGTCGTCGGTACAGAGGTTGCCGTCCGAGCACTCCTTGTCGGCCCCCTTGCACTCGCCCTGGAAGCACTGGTCGGCCTCGGTGCAGGCGTTGTCGTCGTCGCAGGCCGTTCCGTTGACGACGGGGACCAGCAGGCACTGGTTCTGCACGCAGTCCACCTTCTGGCAGGTGTTGGGGTCGAACTTGCCCTTGCACTCGTCCGCTGTGGTGCAGCCGTACACCTGCCCGTCTTCGCCGACATCCGATTCCACGCCCGTGTCCTCGTCAATCGGAGCTTCCACATTGCCGCCGCCGCAGGCCACGGACAGCGTACCCAGGAGCACGATGGCCCAATTCTTCAGCTTCATCTCGATATCCTCCCTGTTGTTCGTCACACTCGGTTCCTTTCGGGGGGACCGCATATACTCCCCGCCTCGGGGGATGTCAAGCTCCTCGGAGTCCGGTTGCGTCCGGCGCGCCGGGGCGGTAGGATGGAGGCCGTCTGGGCTCGGAGGAATGAGGATGGAGAACCGGTTTCGACAATATCGAAGATGGCGGATCTGCCTCGGTGCGCTGCTGGCTGCCTGGCTCGTTGCCGGCTGCACAGGAGGGACGAGCACGACCGTGGAGAAGGATTCCGGGCCGGACGGCCGCGTGGAGGATCTGTCGGACGAGGTGCTCGGCGAGGTCGGTCCCGAAGGGCGTGTGGAGGCTGAAGTCAGCCAGGACGTGCCGTCTCAGCCCGAAACGTGGGAAGCCCGCTCCGCATGCGAGCCCGGCACGGGGTGTCTCGGGGAAACGTGCGCGACGGGAGCGGACTGTCTGTCGGGGTATTGTGTCGAGCATCTGGGCAACGCCGTGTGCACGAGCGACTGCATCGAGGAGTGTCCCCCCGGCTGGACGTGTGAGCTGGTGGGCGGGCTGGGGCCGGACATGGTCCACGTCTGTATCTCCCGGTTTCGCATGCTGTGCCGGCCGTGTGCGACTGCAGCGGACTGCGCTTCGGCAACGGGCCACGAGGATCGCTGCCTGGACTACGGGGCCGAGGGGAGCTTCTGCGGCGGCTCCTGCGACGGGGACGTGCCGTGCCCCGAGGGCTACGAGTGCAGGGAGGTGCCGGATACCCAGGGCACAAGCTCGCTCCAGTGCGTCGTGGTCGACGGCGGCACGTGCGAGTGCAGCCAGAAGTCGATCGACCTGGGCCTGTCCACGCCGTGCATCATCCAGAACGAGCTGGGCGCATGCCCGGGCAAACGGGTGTGCCAGGCCGACGGTCTGAGCGGGTGCGATGCAAAGACACCTGCCGCCGAGGAATGCAACGGAGCGGATGACGACTGCGACGGTTCGGTCGACGAGGACACGTGCGACGACGGCAATCCCTGCACCAAAGACCAGTGCCAGGGGCAGGCAGGATGCGGGCACGAGCCCCTCTCGGGGACCAACTGCGACGACCTCGACTTGTGCACGCTGACCGACCACTGTGACGACGGGGTCTGCCTCGGAACACCGGTGGCCTGCGACGATGGGAACCCGTGCACCGACGACGGCTGCGACGGCAAGAACGGGTGTGTCTTCGAGAACAACCAGGCGGGCTGCGACGACGAGGATCCCTGCACGCTCGGCGATACCTGCAAGGGGGGAAAGTGCGCCGGGATCCCGGTGGAATGCGACTGCCTGACCGATGCGGACTGCAAGCCGCTCGAGGACGGGAACGCATGCAACGGGACTCTCTACTGCGACACGACCGGAATCCAGTACCTGTGCAAGGTGGCACCGGAGACGGTCGCAGAGTGTCCGGCACCGGAGGGCCCTCACGCCGCGTGTCTGGAGGCCACCTGCGCCCCCGAGAGCGGGAAGTGTGGGGTTGCGCCGGCCAAGAACGGCTTCGGGTGCAACGACGGGGACGAGTGCACGGTGGGCGAGCTCTGCTCCGCCGGCGAGTGCGGCGGGGGAGCTCCGCTCAGCTGCGACGACGGAAACCCGTGCACCAATGACTCGTGCGTCCCCGGCGTGGGGTGCAAGTTCACGCCCAACCAGGCGAAATGCGACGACGGGAATGCGTGCAGCAGCGTGGATCAATGTAGCAGCGGCGTGTGCACGGGCGTCTCGTGGCTCGATTGCAGCGACGGCAATGCGTGCACCGACGATTCGTGCGTGCCGGGCTCGGGCTGCGTGCATGCGAGCAATGTCCAGCCATGCGACGACGGCAGCCAGTGCACGGTCAACGATGCCTGCGAGGCGGGCCAGTGCAAGCCCGGCAAGGCCCAGTCCTGCGACGATGCCAACGCGTGCACGCAGGATTCGTGCAATGCGCTTGTGGGCTGTGTCCACGTCAAGCTCTCCGGGCCGTGCGACGACTTCGATCCCTGCACCATCGGGGATGTCTGCAACGGGGGCATCTGCACGGGCACGCAGCCGCTGGATTGCGACGACAAGAACCCGTGCACGTCCGACACGTGCATCCCGCTGGCCGGGTGCTCTCACGACAACAACACGCTGGCATGCACCGACGGCAACCCGTGTACCACCAACGACAAGTGCGGCCTGGGCAAGTGCATGCCCGGGGCTGCGCTGGTGTGCAACGACGGCAACGTCTGCACCGACGACTCGTGCGACCCCGGGTCGGGGTGCAAGTTCGCACCCAACGAAGCGGCGTGCGACGACGGGAACCCGTGCAGCTCGGGGGACCACTGTACGGCCGGCAAGTGCCAGGGCACGGGGGGGCTCGACTGCGACGACGGGAATCCCTGCACCACCGACACGTGCGACCTGGCCGGAGGGTGCCTGAACCTGCCCAACACGAACCCGTGCGACGACGGCAACCTCTGCACCCCCAAGGACGTCTGCAAGAGTGCGACCTGCATCGGCTCCGGGACTCTGGCCTGTGCGGACGGGAACCCCTGCACCGACGACTCGTGCTCACCCGACAAGGGATGCCAGTTCGTCCCCAACCAGGCCCAGTGCGACGACGGCAACGCCTGCACGCTGGATGACGCCTGCACGGCAGGGGCCTGCAAAGGCGGCTCGGCCCTCTCCTGCAACGACGGCAACCTGTGCACGACCGATTCCTGCGACCCGGCCGTGGGCTGCCTCATCGTGGCAAACAACAATCCGTGCACCGACGGCGACGTGTGCACCGTGGACGATGCGTGCGACAAGGGGGTCTGCAAACCCGGCCTCCCCATGCCCTGCGACGACGGCGACTTCTGCAACGGCACCGAAGTCTGCCTTGCCAAGAAGGGTTGCCAGGCCGGCAAGCCGCCGACCCTGGACGACGGAGTGGCCTGCACGGTCGACGCGTGCGACTCCGACCTCCAGGTCGTGACCCACACTCCGAACCACACGGTGTGCCCGGCCGGCGGCCTCTGCACACAGGGAGCCTGCGACACACTCAAAGGATGCGTCGTCCAGACCAAACCCGACTGCTGCGGAAATCTCCAGGTCGAGGCCGGCGAAGAGTGCGACGACGGCAACACCGTCGGCTCCGATGATTGTGTCGACTGCAAGAACGCTTTCTGCGGCGACGGCGTGCGACGCGTCCTGGTGGAGGATTGCGACGGCCAGGACATGGGCCCGGGTACCTGCAGCTCCCTGCTGGGTGCGGGATTTGACGGAACCGTGACCTGCGGTGCGGGCTGCAAGTACGACACGATCAAGTGCAAAGGCCCGCTCGGCAGCGCCAGCAATCCGGCCACCAGTTGCAAGGAGATCCTCGATGCCGGCAAGTCGACGGGCAACGGAGTCTACTACCTGAAGAGCGGGGCCAACACGGTCAAGGCTTGGTGCGACATGAGCAACGGCGGCTGGACCCTGGTCACGAGCTGGCCGCACGTTCCGACCGGCGGCGTGTGGGGCGAGTTCACCACCGGCCTCGACGACCCGGCCCCGGGAAAGAAGCACGCCCATGCGTTCCGAACCATGTTCCCGCATCCGAACGAGGCGAAGATAGTGTACCTGGGGAACAACCAGACCATCTCCGTCACGACCGCGGGCGGTGCCAACTGGACGGTCGTCGACCAGGGGTGCAGAATCCAGCTCAGCGATGGCCGCTACCTGGTTTTCGAGCGCCTCCACTGCCAGCCCGGCCAGGGTGTCTGCGTTCACAACGGAGCGTACGACACCGGCGTGAACTGCGACGGTGACATGGGCCAGATTGCGGGCCAGGGCATGTTCAACGACTGCACCAAGAACGAGTTCTGCTCGTGCGGCACGTACGGCTGGAAATACCAGGCCGGAGGGTGCACTCCTACGGTCTGCCAGCCTCCGGACCAGCTCGCAGTCTACTTCCGCTAATCCCGTGCCCGTGCCCGTGCCCGCCTCGGCATCGGCATCGGCATCGTAGTCGTAGTCGGCATCGTAGTCGTGATCGTAGCCGCGGTCGCAATCGCAATCGCCCATCCCCCCCGTTGGTTTCTGCCCTGTCTTTGCCCGCCTTGCGCACCCCGTCGATTGTGCTACAGTCCTCCGCTGTGGAGGGCGTCCATGCGACTGGCACATGTTTCTGATCTTCACCTGCTGGACCTCGAGGGCGTGAGCTGGAAGCGGTTCCTGAACCGGCGCGTGTTCGGCGGGGCGAACCTGCTGTTTCGCCGGGCCAGGGAATATCGCCCGGAAGTGGTCGAGGTGATGGTCGACGACCTTCTCAAGGAGGAGGTCGACCACGTCGCGGTCAGCGGCGACCTGACCAATCTGGCGCTGGAGGGTGAATTCGATCGGGTCTTCCACCTGTTCAAGCTGCTGGGCGGCCGGGACAAGGTTTCGGTGGTCCCGGGCAACCACGACTACTACACGTTTGCTGCGGCCGAGAGCCGGAAGTTCGAGAAGTACTTCTACCCCTTCTTCGACGTGGGCTTCTCGGACCTGGACGTCGACATCTATCCGTACCAGAAGCGGGTGGGCGACCTGCTGATCGTGGGGGTCAACAGCGCAACCCGGACGCTCCCGCCGATGAGCTACGGGACCGTGGGGGATCGCCAGCTCAACCTGTTGGACAAGGTGCTCGGCTCGGCGCAGGCGAGATCCTGCTTCACGTGCCTCCTGATGCACCATGCGCTGCACCGCCGCGACCGGTTGACGGAGACCATGTCGGGTCTGCTCAACCGGGACCGGGTGCTGGACCTGGTGGACAAGCACCGGGTGGATCTCGTGCTGTACGGGCACGACCACCGGGGCCGCGTCTGGAAGCGGGAGCAGCAGGGGCACACGACGTACCTCGTCTGCTGCGGCTCGTCGTCCCGCGTCGTGCCGGATCCGGCCCGCGTGGCCCGATATCGGATCATCCACATCGAGGAAGGACGCATCCGCCGCATCGACACCAAGGTCTATGATCCCATCGCCCGCAGGTTCATGCTGGAGTAGTGTTGACATCCGATCAGATCAGATACAAGATGCCACGGGCCTGGGCGCGAGGACAGGTCTGCAGTCGCCACGAAAGGAGGTCTGGCCCATGGGAATGACCCTGGGAGAGCTGGCGGGCAAGCGGGTTCATCTGCTGGGAATCGGCGGCATCGGGGTCTCGGCGCTGGCCCGGCTGCTCCTGCCCCATGGGGTGAAGGTCAGCGGCTGCGACGTGCGCGAGTCGGTGCTCATCGACGCGCTGCGGTCCGAGGGCGTGACGGTGGACATCGGTCACGACCCGGCCCACCTCGACTCCTGTGACGTGGTCGTGTACTCGACGGCCGTCCCCAAGGGCAACCCGGAAATGGCCGCTGCTCTCCAGAGAGGAATGCCGGTGCTGCACCGCTCCGAGCTGCTGGCCCTGCTGGTCGAGGCCACGGAATCGGTGGGCATCACCGGGACCAACGGGAAGGGGACCGTATCCTCGATGCTCACGTGGATCCTGGAGGTGGCCGGCCGGGAGCCCGGATTCTACATCGGTGCCCTCTGCCCGAATCTCGGGACCAACGCCCGCTGCGGCTCGGGTCGCCATCTCGTGGCGGAGCTGGACGAGAGCGACGGCTCTCTGGTCAACATCCACCCCCGCCAGGCGCTGCTCAACAACCTGGAGCTCGACCACCTCAACTACTACAAGAGCCTGGAGCATGCAGTAGACACGCTGGTCCGCTTCTTCGAGGGGCTTCCGGCCGGTGCGAAGGGGTACTTCAACGTGGACGACCCCGGCGTCCGGACGGTCATGAATCGGCTCAACGGCCTGGCCAAGGTGACGTTCGGCAAGTCGGCCGAGGCGGACTACGTGTACCAGGAGCGGGTGGTCACGGACACGCACTCCCGCTTCTCCATGGCAAGACGCTCGGCAGAGGGCGTCATCGACCTTGGGGATTTCGAGCTCAACGTCCCCGGTGCCTACAACATCGAGAACGCGGCGGGGGCCATTGCGGTGGCCTGCGAGATGGGGATCCCCGTCGAGGCGTGCCGCAAAGCGCTGGCCTCTTTCCTCGGGCTGCACAACCGGTACACGGTGCTGGAGGCCGGGCTGCACCGGGTGATCAAGGACTACATGTCGCACCCGATGGGGATGCGCAAGGTGCTGGCGACCGCTGCGCTCGGAAGCCCGGAGCGCCTGGTGGCCGTGTTCAAGCCGTACCGGTACACCATGATCCGCTACCATGCGACCAACTACGCCGAGGCGCTTGCCCGGGCGGACGAGGTGGTGGTGACGAAGATGTGGGAGGCCGACGAGGAGCCCATTCCCGGAGTGGACACGCTCTGGCTGGTCGAGGAGCTGCGCAAGGCCGGGCTCAACGTGAGCTACGTGGAGGAGATGGAGCCGATAGTCGACCACGTCGCGGCCGGGGCATCCCGGAAGGACTGCGTGGTGTTCTTCGGCGGCAACGACCTGTTCGAAATCGCGGAGAAGCTGCATCGGACGTACGAGCAGATGAGAAGAGAGAATTCCTCGGAGCAGGGAGGGTTTGAGGAGACAGGGGATGTGGAAGGCAAGTGAGCATCGATTCAGCGTGCTGGGCCTGGCCAGGACCGGCGTGGCAGCGGCCAACTGGCTGGCGAGGCATGGATTCGACGTCCTGGCGAGCGACCCCAAGCCGGCCTCGGAGCTGCCGCTCGACAAGCTGCACCCGGCAGTCAAGACGGCTCCGGGGCGCAACGAGGTCCGCGAAGGCGACGTGGTGATCATCAGCCCGGGGATCAAGCCCAACACTCCGGCGTGGAACCTGGCCCACGAGAAGGGGAGCCAGGTGCTGTCGGACATCGACCTGTTCGGGCGCCTGTGCCCCTGCCCCATCGTGGCCATCACGGGCACGGACGGCAAGTCGACGACCACGGCGCTCACGGGGGAGCTGCTGCGCGGGGCCGGGTACAAGACGTTCGTCGGCGGCAACATCGGCCTGGCGTGCATGGAGGGGCTCGATGACCTGACCTCCGAGTCGGTCGCAGTGCTCGAGGTGAGCTGCTTCCAGCTCACGCACTGCCCGTCGTTCTCCCCTGCGGTGGCACTGGTCACGAACATTGCGGAGGACCACGTCGAGTACCACGGCAGCATGGAGGCCTACATCGAGGCCAAGCAGCAGATCTACGCCAACATGGGTCCGGGGCAGCGGCTCGTGCTCAACGGGGACGACCCGGAAATTGCGAAGTGGCGGGTCCCGGCCGGGGTCGAGGTGCGGCGGTTCGGCTGGAAGAAGGAGTACGAGGTGTGGGCCGACGACCAGGCGGTCTATGTCGACGGCAGGCGGCAGCACGGACATGGCGAGCTGAAGCTCCAGGGTCGGCACAACGTGGAGAACATCATGGCCGCGGTTGCCGCGGTCGAGGGGCGGTTCGCTACGGCCAATCGGTTCCTTCCTGCGTTGCGGGAGTTCCCCGGGCTCGAGCATCGCATGGAGTTCGTGGCCACCGTAAACGGGGTGTCCTGGTACAACGATTCCAAGGCCACGAACCCGCACGCCGCGACGGCAGTGCTCACCGCGTTTTCGGAGCGCTTCTGGCTGCTGGCCGGCGGGTATGAAAAGGGGAGCGACTTTACCGAGTTCGGGCGGCTCGTGGCCGCAAAGACGCTCGGTGCAGTGCTGTTCGGCGTGACGAAGCAGCGCATAGCGGACACGATCCCGTCGGGTCATCCCGTGCACATCGTGGAGAACCTCCCGCAGGCCGTGGCCAAGGTGGCGGAGCTGGCCCGTCCGGGCGAGCGGGTGATCCTGGCCCCGGCATGCGCCAGCTTTGGAGAGTTCAAGGATTTCGAGCATCGAGGGCGGGTGTTCAAGGAACTGGTACGGCATCTCGCCGAGACGAGAGGTGCGTGATGAGTGAGATGATTCGGGAGATCCTGGTGGCTGCGGCAGGAGAAGTCGAGGCTGCTGCGGACGAGCGGGTGCTCAAGGAAGTCGAGGTCAAGTACCTCGGCAAGAAGGGGCTGGTCACCGGCCTCATGAACCGGATGCGTGAGCTGACGCCGGCCGAGCGGCCCGGCTTCGGCAAGTCGGTCAACGAAGCCAAGGATACCATCCAGAGGCAGATCGACTCCCGTCGCAACGGGCTCAAGGCGCAGGTCCTGATGAAGGAAGTGGCGGATCCGTTCTACGACCCCACCCTGCCCGGCCTGCCGGAGGTCGAGGGCTCGCTCCATCCGCTGACCGTGATCACTCAGGAGCTCGAGGAGATCTTCCGGTCCATGGGGTTCATCATCCCGGACTACCCGGAGGCGGAATCGGAGTTCTTCAACTTCGAGGCGCTCAACATTCCGTCGGACCACCCGGCCCGTGACATGCAGGACACGTTCTGGCTCAAGGACGGCAACCTGCTGCGCACGCACACGTCGCCGGGCCAGGTGCGGGCGATGCGGGAATTTGCACCTCCGTTCCGGGCCATCTTCCCCGGCAAGGTCTATCGCTACGAGGCGGTCGATGCCTCCCACGAGCACACGTTCCACCAGGTGGAAGGGCTCATGGTGGACCGGGAGGTCTCGGTGGCCAACCTGATCCACAGCATGAAGGTCCTGCTGGGCCGCATCTTCAAACGGGACGTGAAGATCCGGCTGCGCCCAGGCTACTTCCCGTTCGTGGAGCCAGGGTTTGAGCTGGACATCGAGTGCGCGGTGTGCGGCGGCAAGGGGTGCTCGGTGTGCAAGAAGAGCGGCTGGGTCGAGCTGCTTCCGTGCGGCCTGGTCCATCCCAACGTGATCCGGTTCGGCGGGCTCGACCCGACCGAGTGGCACGGCTGGGCATTTGGCCTCGGCCTGTCCCGGCTCGTCATGATGAAATACCAGGTCAACGACATCCGCCATCTCATGGGCGGCGATCTCAGATTCCTCGAGCAGTTCAGGTAGGAGGGGGACGTGAAGATATCCTGGAACTGGCTGAAGCGGCATGCGGACCTCGAAGGGGTGAACCCGTACGACATGGCCAACCGGTTCACCATGGCAGTGGCCGAGCTGGAGGGGATTCACGAGTTCGGCGAGACCTATGATCGGGTGCTCACGGCCCGCATCCTGGGGTCGCGGCCTCATCCGAACTCGCAACGGCTCGCCCTCGTGGATCTCGACCTCGGGAACGGACGCCAGGTGACCGCTGTGTCGGGGGCCCCGAACCTGACTCCCGGCCTGGTGATTCCGTTTGCGCAGCCGGGCGTCGTGCTCGAAGGCATCGAGGGCAAGCCGACCGTGTGCGAAGCGGACGTCAAGGGGGTGGTGAGCCCCGGCGTGACCTGCTCCGAGCTGGAGCTGGGCATTTCCCAGGACCACACCGGGCTTCTCGAATTCCCGCCCGACACTCCGGTGGGGGTCCCGCTGACCGATGTGCTGCCCGTGCACGACTACATCCTCGAGATCGACAACAAGTCGATCACGCACCGCCCTGACCTCTGGGGGCACCGGGGACTCGCACGGGAAGTGGCGGCCCTGGCCGGGCGCAGGCTTCTGCCTTTTGACGGGTCCATCCCGGAAGGCCGGGAAGATCCGCTCGTCGTGAGGGTCGATGCCCCCGACCTCTGCCCGAGGTACTGTGCGCTGGCGTTCGACGGTGTCAAGGTCGCCCGGAGCCCGCTATGGCTCAAGCTGGCACTGTCGAGGGTCGGCGTACGCCCCATCTCGAACGTGGTCGATGCCACCAACTTCGCCATGCTCGACGTCGGCAACCCGCTCCACGCCTTCGATGCCCGCTTCATCGAGCAGGATACCATCGTGGTGCGCCGGGCCCGGCCCGGGGAAGTCCTCGTCACGCTGGACGGTTGGGAGCGCCACCTGCTGCCCGACGACCTCGTGATTGCGGACGGGGCAAAGGGGGTGGCACTGGCCGGCGTGATGGGCGGTGAGAACAGCGAGATCAAGGACGATACCACGCGGGTCGTCCTCGAAGCTGCCTGCTTCAACCCCTCCGCCATCCGGAGGACTTCGAGCCGGCTCCAGCTTCGGACCGAGGCCTCGGCTCGCTTCGAGAAGGGGCTCGACATGAAGGCCGCTCTCGACGTGACGGCCCTCTTCGTCCGCCTCATGGCGGAAGTGGCCCCCGGAAGCCGCGTGGCCAGCAGGCTGTACAACGTGTCCGTGCCGGAGCCCGCAGCCACGGTGATCCGCGTCTCTCCGGAGTTCATCCGGCGCAAGCTGGGAGTGGACATCCCCGATTCCGCCATGAAGGGGATGCTCGAGGGAATCGAATTCGTGGTGGACGAGCGGGGCGGAGAATTCCACATCACGGTGCCCACGTTCCGGGCCACCCGGGACATCCGGATTCCGGAGGACATCGTCGAGGAAATCGGCCGAATCTACGGCTACGACAACATCGATCCGGTGCCGCTTCTGGCCGCCGTGGCACCGCCTCCCGTGGTCGTTTCCCGCTCGCTCGAGGCCCGTGTGCGCCAGTCGCTCGTGACCAGCGGCTACAACGAGGTCATGACGTATTCCTTCGCCTCCTCGACGCTGGCGGAGGCCATCGGGCACTCTCTCGCCGGGGCCGTCGAGCTGGCCAATCCGATCTCGTCGGACATGCCCGTGCTGCGCCAGAGCCTGGTTCCCAACCTCCTCGGCCTGGCCGTCAAGAATGCGTTGCAGCGGGACGACTTCCGCCTGTTCGAGGTGGGCCGTGTCTTTTATGCGGCGCAGGAAGCGGGGCAGATCCCGCACCAGGAGCGGCGGGCTGCAGGCATCCTGTACTCGAAGAACGGAGACAACTTCGAGCTGTACCGTAACGTCCGCTCCCACGTGGAGGCTCTCTTCCACCGCCTGGGCCGAGGCGAGGCCCGCATGGTCGAGGCCGACGCCTCGTGGCAGGCCCCGTGGGTCGTGCAGGACAAGGCACGGGGCATCCTTCTGAATTCTGAGGACGGAGCTTTGACGGGCATCGTCGGCATGCTGAGCCCCGTGGTACGGGACCGGCTCAAGCTGCGCGGCAAGGCGGCGTTCTTCGAGATCAACCTCGAGCCGGTGTTCGCCGCCCGGGAAGTGGTGCGGAAGTTCAAGCCGCTGCCCCGCTTCCCGGCCATCCAGAACGACTTGTCCGTCCTGGTCGCAATGGACGTCCCCTTCGAGAAGGTGGCCGGCGCCATCCAGGATGCGGGCGGAACGCTGCTCGACGAGATGGAGCTGTTCGCCATCTTCCGGGGCGGCCCCATCCCGGAAGGCAAGAAGAGCCTGTCGTTCCACCTCCGCTTCCGCAGCCCGGATCGCACCCTCCAGGACCAGGAGGTCGACCCTGTGGTGAAGGGGATCCTCGCGGCCCTTCGGGAGAAGGTGGGAGGGGAGATTCGCGAGTGAACTGGTCGCAGCCCCGACCACGCGGGAGGGGCCCTGTGGATGTGCCGCGGGTAGGGCGCACTCCTGCTGAAGGCATTGGAGATGTCGACGGAAAGCAGAGACAATCGCGCTCACGTGCTGCTGGTGAGCAAGCCGGTCGTTCCGCCGTGGAACGACAGCAACCGGAACCTCGTGCGCGACCTGGTGGCCGGAGGAAGCCGCTACCGGTACCACGTCCTCACCACGCCCGATGCCGGACCGAGCGAAGGGAATTTCGTGCGTGAGCCGATTTACTCGGGGGCCGGCAGCCACGCTCCCGGGTTGCGGCAGAACCTCGCCGTGTTCCTCCGGCTTCTCCGCCCGGACTCCATTCCGTTCTACCACTTCTTCTTTGCCCCCAATCGGCGGACCTCGCAGCTCGTGCGCCTGGCCCTGGGCGTGAAGCGCCGCAGGCACGTGATTCACACGGTCTGCAGTGCCCCGGCCAGCTACGAAGGGCTCGACCGCCTGATGTTTGCGGACCGCGTGGTGGTGCTGTCCGAGCACACCCGCAGGCAGGTCGAGGCAGCCACGTCCCGCCCCGTGTCCCTGATTCCTCCGTCGGTCCCGGTCGGTGAGCCGATTGCCCTGGAGAGGAAGGCGGCCGCACGGTCTGCATTGGGGCTC
>CAITUV010000085.1 GCA_903895725.1 uncultured Myxococcales bacterium
ATCCGCATCCCCCACCCACGGCACATCCGCACCCCCCACCCACGGCACATCCGCACCCCCCACCCACGGCACATCCGCAGGGGTGGCCCCGGGTCCGCTCCCGGACCCGGGGCTATAGTGGGCCGAGGTGGGGCACAGGCCGTTGGGCCACCCCCCGGATCCCCGGGGGGTTCAAAGGATCGGGATCGATCGGGTAGAGGATGGGCACATCCACGCCCCGCATTGGCGGCCTTTCCCCGAACCCCGAACCCCGGACCCCGCCATCTACCGTCCCCCCTCACCGAAGAACTTCCACGAGAAGATGCGCCAGATGAGCTTGGCCGCGGTCACCTGGCTGGCCAGGAGACCGGGGATCGGAAGGAGCTCGACCACGTCAGCAGCGACGAGGTCCGCATTGCAGCACAGCGTCTTTACGATGGCACAGCCGTCGGCCCAGGAGATTCCCCCCGGCTCGGGAGTGCCGACTCCGGGGACCAGGCTCGGGTCGAAACCGTCCATGTCCACGGTCAGGTAAACCGGCCCCCGGATCGAGGCCAGCTTCGCCAGGATGTCCTCCATCCGGGACGTACCGTCGATGAACGTGCAGATCCTCGGGACCTCGGGGCTCCCCTTCTTCCCCCGCAGGAACTCGTGCTCCTCCCGGGAGACCGCCCGGATGCCGATCTGCACGAGCTCCTTGACGTACGGCAGGCTCAGCCGCATGGCGCAGGCATGGCTGAACTCGTCGTCCTGGTAGCTCTCCCGGAGGTCGGCGTGGGCATCGATCTGGACGAGTGTGGGTTTCTCGCCGAGGTGACGGGCGACCGCTGCCACCGCAGGCGGAGTGACCGTGTGCTCCCCGCCCAGGAGCAGCGGGAACCGCCCCTGGCGCAGCACGTCGGTCACGGCCTCATCGACGAGCACCCCCATCTCCCGGGGCGTGGTCCGGGCCACCGGCAACGGCTCCAGCGTGGCGATCCCCACCTCGCCCACCTCGATGCCCCGCTCCTCGTCGAAGGTCTCGATGATGTCGCTGGCCTGGATGATGGAATCCGGGGCCGAGGCCGTCCCCTTGCCGCCCGTCGTGCTTCGCTCGAACGGCACGGGAAGCACCACGGCCCGGGCACTCTCAAAGGTCCACAACGGATCGGGCAGGAAGCCGAATCCCGGGCGCTGCACCTGCAATGCCATCTCTGACCCCCATGCGGAGCGACCTGCTACGAGCGACCATCTCTCAGCGCATCTGCCAGCCGGTGCCGTTGGCTCCAGCGGTGCCTCATCGACCATCGACCATCGCTGGGCTGACCGGTTTCCCCCCCGTCTAGGGGACGAGCACGGCAGCCGCCACCACGGTGGTCCACTTCTTCACGTCCTTCTCGTGGTAGCCGAGCGCGGTCTCGGACATCGACTGGGTCTCTACGAGGAAGTTGGCCATCTCGAACACCTGCTTGCGCTCGTCCCAGGCGGCCTCCGGATTGAACGGAATACCCAGGGTGGAGGCCAGCATGCTGGCTGCCATGTCCTCAGTCTTCTCCGACACCTCTTCCGCGGTCAGGCCGAAGTCGTGGTGCTCGCTGATGTAGCCGTACTGCCCGACTGAGCGGGGACGAGCCAGCCCGACCGAGGCCGAAATCATGCGTCTCGGCTCATCCGTCGAGTTCTGCGACAGGACCAGGAAGACCACCTGGCCGGGCGACAGCATCTTGACCCCTTCCTCGCGGGGGATGATCTGGCATCCCGGGGGCATGATGCTCGACACGCTCACCAGGTTGAGCATCTGGATCCCGGCATCCCGGAGAGCCAGCTCGAACGACTCGAGCTTGTTCTTGTGAACTCCCTTTCCCTTCGTCAGGAACATGTAGCGCGGCACCATCGGCAACACCTCCCGCAAATCCGAAACCGGGGGGACTTTGTACGAAAACGCCAGACCCTGTCAAGGCGATTCGGGGAGCCCCGCAAAAACCCTTGCCAACCCGGGGGGTTTCCGTTATGAAAATAGGGCCTCATGGTCATCGACCCGGAAAGGAGGTCCACGTCCGATGAGCGAGAACGAAAAGGTATTCGAGCTTCGCACCTACACCTTCATCGACAGCCTGCAGCCTCAGCTTGCTCAGTACATCGCCAAGGACAACCGCGTGTACGACCCCGCTGAGTTCGATGCGGCGATCTTCCTCGAGCTCGCTCCGGCGATGGAGATCCACAAGATGATCGACCTGGTGCTCAAGCGCACCAAGGTTCGCCTGGGCTCCCTGGTTACCGAGCGCCACTTCGGCATGATGCAGATCCACCATGCCGACCAGGGCGAGGTGCTCGAGGCCGGACGGATCGTGTTCGATCAGACCGGGCTGTCCGTGGCCAACCGGGCCGAGGTCAAGATCCTCGCCAGCCACATCATCCGCGGCGTCGAGCAGGACCACGCCATCTCCTTCACCGCACTGGCCAAGGGCAACATGGTGCTCGCCGGCGACTCGATTCTGATCCTCGAGGCCACGCCGGCCGCCTACCTCGCCATCGCGTGCAACGAGGCCCTCAAGGCCGCCCGGGTCAAGCTCAACACGGTCATCCCGTGGGGAGCCACCGGCCGCCTCATCATGTCCGGCCCCGAGTCGGAGATCGATTCCGCGGCCGACGCGGCCCAGGCGATCCTCAACAAGCTCAACGAAGAGCGCGCGGCTGCCGGCGGAAAGACCGGCGGGACCACCTGGAAGTAATTCCCATTTTTTGACGTCTCGTCCACGCCCGTGTAGACTCCATCCCGGTATGGGTGTGCTGCGCCGGAGGTGGTCATGAAACAGCTGCTGCTCGTCTTCGTCGTGCTCTTTCTCGCGGGCTGTCCCGCCGAATACGAAGTTCCGAAGGGACATGCCGTGACGCCGGGTGCGGCCGGTGTCGGACACTCCACCATGCAGGGTGGCGGGACAAAGGACAAGCAAGATGCCACGTCCCAGGACACGGCCCTGGAAGATATCGGCGAGGAGGTCGGCACGGAAGTCACCGGGGACACGGCGTACGCCGACTCGCCCGAGATAGCCGCCTGCCTGGCGGAGCAGGAGTACCACACGGAAGAGTACTGCACGTGCCTCCAGGATGAGGCTTCGGTGCATCCGGGTACCACCTACTGGTGCGACTGCCACCACCTCGTCTGCATCGATGAGCCGGACCCGGGGCACTACACCACGATGTTCGACATCTGCCAGGCGACCTACCCGACTGACTGCGAGGGCTTTGCCCGATAGCTGTCCGAAATCTTGTCTTCACCCCAGCCTGTCGATCGACCTTCGCTTCTCCGCCACGAATCGCTTGATCTTTCCCGCCGAATTCGCATGATACGTGCGGCGACTTGCTGGAGGAAACGAGATGAGCAACGAGGAAATGCTGGCAAAGGTGAAGGCGACGATCGAAGAGCTTCGCCCCTATCTGCAGATGGATGGCGGGGACATGGAGTTCGTGGAGATGACCGAGAGCAATGTCGTGCGCATCCGCCTCAAGGGGCACTGCGCCGGTTGTCCCGGAGCCATGTACACGCTCAAGCTCGGCATCGAGCGCAAGGTCCGGGAAGTGGTTCCCGAGGTTGCCGCAGTCGAAGCCGTCCCGATGTAGTCAGTCCGCCCGTGGAGTCGTGCCATGCGGTTCTTCCTGGATTCCGCTCGCCCCGAGGAGATCCGGGCTGCAGCGCTGCTTCCGTACGTTTCCGGAGTGACCACCAATCCGGGTATCCTCGAAACGGCCGGAGGGGTCTGCCCCGCTGACGTCATCGATGCCGCCCGGTCCACCGGTCGGCGCGACTGGAAGCTCTATTTCCAGGTGGCCGAAGGGACGGCCCGCAGCGTCATCGAAGAAGCGACGACGCTGGATCGGCTGCTGTCCGAGCGGACCGGCTCCGCACTGCACGGGCCGACGTTCGTCTGCAAGGTCCTGCCCACGCCCGACGGCCTGTTTGCGGCTTCCACGCTGGTGGCCCGAGGTATCGAGGTGTGCGTCACCGCGGTGGCCAACCCGGTGCAGGCACTGGCCGTTGCGGGCTTCCCACACGTGCTGGAATGGCAGGACAGCACCCTCGAGACCGACGGTCCCCCGGCCTCCCGGAACCCGGGCTTTCCCCACTCCATCGCCTGCTACGTCGGCCGCCTCGACGATGTCGGCCGTGACGGCGTGGATACCGTGGCCCGCATCGCGTCTCTCTACGCCGGCTACGGCATCCGGACCCGGATCCTGGCCGCCAGCATCCGGTCGGCGGACGTGCTGGCCCGGCTGGTCGAATCCCTGGGAAAGGGGAGCGCAGGCGTCGACGTCACCCTGTCTTTCCCGCTCCTGGCCGCTCTGCTCGACGACCCGGTGACGAAGCGGGCCCGCCAGCAGTTCCTGGGCATGGGGGATCCCTCGTGAGCGCGATTGAGGGCACCTGCCCCCTTCCACGTCCTCTGCAGGAGAAGTTCCTGGACATCGTCCGCACCTACCGGATGTTCGAGCCGGGCGATCGGGTGATCATCGGCGTCTCCGGCGGCAAGGACAGCTTCACTCTCCTCGACCTCTGCGGCTGGCTCAAGCCGGAGCACTTCCCGGACACGCACTTCACAGCGGCCAAGATCCGCACCGACATCACCTGAAGCGGGAGCATTCCCCTGGAGGTCATCCAGGAACGGGCGGAGCGATACGGGTTCGGCTACGAGACGGTATTCTTCCCCATCAACGAAGAAATCCAGGGGAACATCAACTGCTTCTACTGCGCTCTCCGGCGACGGACCGCGCTCATCAAGATGGCGTTCCGCATCAACCACAACCGCATCGCGCTCGGCCATCACCTGGACGACCTGGTCGAAACGCTGGTCATGAACATGTTCCACCACGGCAACATCTCGACCATGGCTCCACGCGTCGAGTTCTTCGAGGGCAAGCTGGCCGTGCTGCGGCCGCTGGCCACGATCCTCGAGGACGAGACCCGCGCCTACGCCGCCTCCCAGCGCTTCGTCGATCCGGCCTGCCGATGCCCGGGCAAGATGGCCTTCGTCCGCCGGGATACCAAGGCCTTCATCGAGGAGCTCGAGGGCCTGGTCCCGAACGTCAAGCAGAACCTGTATCGCGTGCTCTCCCGCTGAGCCGGGCCGACCCTCCGACACGCCGGCATGCCCGGCCGCAGCATCTCCGGTGAGTCACCCTGCAGCAACGTCTTCCGCTCCTGCAGCAACATCTTCCGAACCTACAGCAACGTCTTCCGCTCCGGGAGCAACCGCATTCCGTGTGCCTCCAGCCTTGCCGCGACGGAACGGCAGAGCGCCCAGTCCTCGGCCGCGTCCAGCTCCTCCTGCCAGCCGGCAAGAAGCGGCCCGAGGCCGGGCACGAGCGACTGCGCCCATTCCGGGAAGGGAGCTGACGGACCGGAAATCGCCCCTCGTCGGCCATTGGGCAGGGGCGGGGGTCCAGGGGTCGCCCCGAAGCGATGTGGCTCGGGCTCATGGAGGTACAGGCAGCGGACCAGCTCCGTCTGCCGCAGCTCGGGTGGCCGCTCCCGGTCGACCCGCCAGAACCCCTTGCGGGGAAGCCCTGCCGCAAACGCCCGGTCTGCCAGCCGATCCGCGGGATGCCCGCAATCGGCCAGCAGCCGCTCCATGTCGTGCGTTGACAGCCCGTACGCAGTGGCGGCCAGCCGATCCGCCTCGACCCCGAGCGCCGCCCGGGACGCGGGGGTCACGGCCCACCAGGCTCGCCAGGGGCGGGAGGCAAGCTCAGGATGCGAGTCGAGGAGATGGAGCCAGAGCGGAGCAAAGAGCGGTTCGCAGCACCCGAGCCGCAGGGCCAGGAGGGAAAGCTGCCCCGCCCGCTCGGGCGGAAGCTGCTCGGGTCGAGGCATGGGGAGGCGGAGAAGGTGGTGGCGATCCAGGTTGGTCCCCGCACAGATGCGCCGGGCGACGAAGTCGAGCGCAAAGGAGTTGAGCAGGGCGGCCAGGACCAGCATCTCCGCCGGGTCTGCCAAGCTCAGCACTGCGGCCTTGTCGGTGCAGGGGAGGTCGGGTACCGGCGCTGCGATCAAGGTGCGGGTGTTGGTGGCGTTGGTGATGCGGCGGACCGCAATCTTGAGCCCCCGGCTCGGCCCTCGCCATCCGCTCCGGGCAGGCACGAAGTCACGGGGGGATGCTCCGTCTGCCGGGGCCGCGGCAAAGAGAGAATGCGGGTACACGCTTGCCCCGTGCACCACCGGCAGAAGGAGGCCGTCCGGCAGGGCCAGGAGGGCGGAGTCGAGCGACCGGTCCGCTGGCTGCGGGGCCACGGCGACGGGGCGGGCCCCCAGGGTCTCCCAGCGGACCCTGGGAGCGATGTGCCCTTCTCGGTTGCCCGCATCGAGCTCCCGGAAATAGCGGGCCGGACGGGAGCCAAGGGACCAGCGCTGGAGGGGCAAGGCTCGGGCGTGCAGCGCTGAGAACAGCGACAGCTCGTCCGCGTCGGAGAGCTCCGGGAACTCCAGGTGGGAGGAGTATCGCTCGAGCATCTCCCGCGGCCACGTGGTCCCCGGAGCAGGCCGGGTGCTCTCGTTGCCGAACGACACGTCGACCGAGGACGTGCGCCCCCCTTTCCCGACGATCGCGGCGCAGAACTTCAGCCGGCAGTCCACCGGGAAGAGCCGGGAACGGTTGTCGAACGTCACCAGCCGCTCCCACCTCCCCTGGTCCAGGAAGAGCCGCCGCAGCGGGGCTGCCCCCCGATCGCCGGCAAGCCCGCCGGGCACCAGGAACCCGAGCCGGCCGCCGGAGCGGACGAGGTGCCACCCCTGCTCCAGGAAGAGCCGATAGGTGTTGTGGTCCCCGGGCCCCTGGTGCGAGAAGGGAGCGTTGCCGGATGCCGCAGGGACCCCCAGGATGCTGCGCCAGCGGACATCGAGCGGCCCGCCCGGGCAGGAGCGGCCGGCAAACCAGCGGGAAAGCCTCTTGCGGTCGGGGCGGAGGCGCAGCACTTCCCAGGGCGGGTTGCCGACGATCGCATCGAACCCCGGCTCGTCCCCCTCGAACACGTCGGGAAACGCAAGCTCCCAGTGGAGGAACCGCGGCTCATCACCGGCCTGCTCCGCACGGCCGCCGCCGGTTGTGCCGCCCCTCAGCCACCCTCTCGGCCCGGGACGGTCGGTGCCGGGCGGTCCCGACCGAAACCAGAGGGAACACCACCGATCCATCCGGTCCCGGAGATCCCGGGCCTGCGGGTCTGCAAGCACGCGGGTCCGGTACGCCTGCCGCTTGCGGTCCGGGAACTCGATGGGGATGGCTCTCAGCTCGTTGAGGCAGCTCGACAGGCGCTGCCGGATGCGCTCAGGCGGCTCAACCCCGGGCAGGGGCAGCGGGGGCGACGTCAGCTCGAGCAGGACCGACCTGGCCTCGGCCGCGACTCGGGCCGAGAACGGCTCGCCGCTCCAGGCGGAGAGCGGGTACACGTGCAGGTCTTCCAAGGTGCAGCCGACCAGGGCATCGCCGACGACCAGCTTGTGGTCGAGGAAGGTGAGCGGAAGGCGCCGGTCCAGGGTCTCGAGCCACAGGGCGGTCCGGGCCAGCTCCACGGCCACGGGGTCGAGATCCACGCCCCACAGGCAGCTCTCCACCACCAGGCGCCGGACACGGACCCGGAACGCCTCGTCGAGGCATGCCTCCCCCGGATTGCCCGGAAGCTCCAGGCAAAGCCCGTTTCCCAGGTCCACGACGGTGGCCGCACAGCCGCCCGGGCCGGAGTGTGCCGGGCGGAACCGCCCGTGCTCCTTCGCACTGCGGGCCAGTGCCTCGGACAACGCCAGGAGCGCTGCCGTCAGGAACGACCCCGACCCCATGGCCGGGTCACAGACCCGCAGCGCCAGCAGCCGTTCCGGAGGAAGCAGCCCCCCCTGTACGTCGTGCATCAGCGGCCGGAGCGTCGACAGGACCACCTCCCGTGCCAGGTCGGGGGGCGTGTAGAAGCTCCCGCTCCCCTTGCGACGGCTCCGATCCTGCACCGCAGCGGCGTACCCCGGGGAGAAGTCGAGCCGCCATTCCTGCAGCTCTTCGTAGAGGAGCCCGATGACCCGGGCGGCAGGCGCATCGGGACCACCCGCCACCCGCTCGCACTCGACCAGCCGGTCCAGCACCTCGAGCACTCCGGCATCGTCCGGACCGTTCTCCTGGAGCGCAGCCAGGGCGGCAAGCACCGGATTGCGGCTGTCGGCCTCGCCCGGCTCGAACAGCTCCCCGCCGTACGCACGGATCGGCAGCGCCGGATGGTCGCTGCCCCGGTAGACCAGTTGAAACAGCGCCAGCAACCGCGCCCACGCGTACCCCCGCCCGGCAAGGCGTGTGGCCTGGGCCAGTCGGTCCCGGGCCAGACGCACGTGCAGCTCGGACAGCGAGTAGGATGGCCGGTAGAGGGGATCGTCGGCCGGCAGGAGACCGGACGACTCGGCCCGCCGGACCACCAGGAGTCGAAGCAGGATCCGGGTGGCCGCCAGGCGAAGGGGCTCCTCGGGCAAGCCCCGTCGCCTCCATGCCGGAACGATTGGCGCAACGATCCCCTGCAATGCCCTGGCAATGGTCGAGGGCAGCCTTTCCTGGGCCCGGGCGCTCACGACGCGCCTCCCTGGTCGTGCAGGATGGCCAGCGCATCGAGACGCAGGGTCGGAGGCCACGACAGGGCATACCGAAGCGGAAGTCGTTCCGCCGCGTCGCTCTCCTCCCGCCGGACCGCCTCAGAGAGCTCGGCGCTGCGTCGCTCCCGGGAAGCAAGCTCCGACGCCACTTCCTCCTTTCGCCTGCGGGCGGCCACTGCCAGCTCCTGGAAGAGAAACCCGCGGCCGTGCAGCTCGAGGTCCAGCCTCTCCAGGCTCCGTTCGAGCCGCCTCCGGGCGGCCGGGCCGGAGGAGAGCTTCAGCTCCCGCTCCCGCCGTGCACGCAGGCAGGAAAGCTCCCGGAGGGCGTCTTCGTGGGCCCGTTGCAGCGCCTCGTCAAGCGAGCGGGCAAGCTCCGTTCTCCGGCGCTCGACGAGGCTCGGAAGATGGGGCAGGACCGATGTCAGAATCCGGAAGGCCGCGTCCGGATCGGCCGATACCGGGAAGGGCTCTCCACCGGGAAGGAGAAGGCGATCCGCCAGTCCGAGGACCTCCGGGTCGGTCCCGGTCAGGAGCCGTCCGGATCCCCAGCCGCCCCGCCCGGCTCCAGGACAGAGGAGCAGGAGGTCCTGCCCCCCGGCGACCGGCTCTCGAAGGCGGTTCTCCGCCCACAGGGTGAGGAACAGGAGGACAGCCGCAGATGCTCCTCCGGGGGGCCGTCCCGCCAGAGCGGTCCAGAGCAGTGATTCCTGGCGAGCCCGGGCAAGTCGGGCGCACATCCAGGAGAAGAGCGTCGTTCCGGGGCTTACCAGGAGGCAGCGCCGTTCGGCCGGGATGAGCAGGGGGTCATCCGGCAGGAGTGCCGGCTCGAAGACCAGGTCGGCACCGCGGGCCAACCTTCCGGGAGCCGAGTCGCAAAGTCCCCTGGTGGTCCATGTCCCGGCTTCCGGCCCGGCCGCAAGCCCCCCGCCCTCCCGGGTCAGGGCCTCGACGAACGTCTCGAGGACCGCCTCCGGGATGAGATGCCTGCGACGGGCATCGGCCTGCAGCTCCTCGAGCAGGCCCGGCATGGAAACGACGTTGCAGACCGGCGGCCCGGCCGCCGTGGAATCGGGGAGCGGGAATAGCCCGCGCCGTGGCGCTGCTCCGGCAAGGGTCGTGCGGACCCGTGCCTCGATGAACTCCCCGATGGATCCGAGATCCTTCTCCATGGCCTCCGCTTTCCGCACCACGTGCGCCAGGAGCCTCAGCTCCTGCGACTGGCGGCTGACGAAGTGGTACGAGCGTACCTCGCGCTCCTGGCCGATGCGATCGAGCCGCCCAACCCTCTGCTCGAGGACCGCAGGGTTCCACGGCACGTCGTGGTGAAACACGTACCGGGCGCAGCGCTGGAGGTTGAGCCCCTCGGCGGCCACGTCGGTCGTCACCAGCACCGTAAGCGGGTCTCGGGCGTCGCTGAACCGCTCCAGCAGTCGGCTTCTCGGCCCCTCCCGGGTGGCCCCGGTCATCCGTGCGATCTCGCCGTTCGTGCCGGGCCAGCGTGCCTCCAGGTGGTCGACGATGGCCTCGGCCGTGGCCACGAACGTGGTGAACACGACGGCCTTCTCGCCGGGAATCCACCGCCCTTCGCGTCGCAGATGGGCCTCGATCCAATCGGTCAGCCGGTCGATGCGGGAATCGGGATGGCGGCCCGAGGGCAGGTCGCTGCTCCAGGAAGCCCCGACGGCACCGGCCCGACTCCGCTCCACCTGGAGCCCGTCGAGCGCCCGTGACACCTCGTCAAACCGGGCCGGGGCCTGCCGGTGATGGCGAGCGAGGAACGCCCCCAGTCGCCTCGCTGCGGCGAGCCACGGGGCATCCAGGTCCCCGCCGGAGGGTGCTCCGCACGGCAGGTCGGATGTCTCCCCGGCGGACGACGCCAGCCCGGCCTCGAAGGCCCGGAAGCTGGACGCAAACGCAGCGGTGGAGGACAGGAGCCGCTTGACCAGCACTTCGGCCAGGAACGGGGCGCAGTGACGCGGCCCTCCCCCGCAACGTCTCAGGAATCCGGTGGCCTCGCGCAACGCTCGAAACAGCCTCTCCTCACCCGGCGACAGGTCGACGGGCCAGGCCGCCACTCGCCTTCGAGGTCGCTGCCGGCCCGCTCCACGCAGGTCCCGATCCAGCCGGCGGATGACGACCTCTCCCATCCGCCGACGCTCCGCTGCCGTGGGATTCGACGTGCGCCGGAACGACAGCGGGTCCAGGATCTCCAGCAGTCCCGTGAACGACGTGCGGAACCCGTCGTGCGGCGTGGCGGACAGGAACAGACGGTGCTCGCTCCATGGAACCAGCTCCTTGAGCAGGGCAACCAGGTCCGTGTCTCCCCCTCGAGGCCTGGGCAGGAAGTGGTGAGCCTCGTCCACGATGAGAAGGTCGATTCGGCTTCCTCCCTCCCCGTTCGAGGCGACCGCTCGGCGGAAGGCGGCGAGATTCTCCGGGCGACACAGCCAGTATGGCGACACGATGATCCTGGGCAGCACCCGGAATGCCGCCTCGGGTCCGCCCAGCGCTCTGGCCTCGGGGCTGCCGAGCCGGGCAAGCTCCAGCCCGAAGCGCCCCGCCATCTCCCTGCGCCACTGCTCCCTGAGCGCGGGGGGGCACAGGACCAGGATTCGCCTCACCCGGCGCCGCATGACCAGCTCCGATGCGACAAGACCGGCCTCGATCGTCTTTCCCAGCCCGACACCGTCCGCCAGCAGAAGCCTGACCCGGGGCATCGACAACGCCTTGACCAGGGGAACGAGCTGGTGCTCCTCCAGTCGGGCAGCGGCGGTCAACGGAGCCACCGGCAGCTCAGGGTCCAGGAGCCCACCCGCAGGGGCCTCCCATCGTGCCGCCCGGACCGCCGAGCGAAACGGGATGATGGCTGCCGGAGGCCCTACCCGAAGCGGGGTACCGTCCTGGAGCCCCGACTGCCCGTGCTGCTCCAGCCCCCAGATCAGCCGCTCCCGCAGCGGGTCGGCCCCGTCGGTGTAGACCACGTCGACCAGGGGATCCTCCCGTCCCGGGGACCGCTCGACCCGGACCACCGCTGCATCGCGGCCCCTCACCCGCACGGCGTGTCCCGGAAGCGGCTGCCATGCTGGCCCGTGCACCTCGACCCGTAGCGTTGCCTGTTCCATGCCTCCCTCCCTGCTCTCCGAAACGGTTATCGTCACGAGAACGGGGTTCGCGCGGCCGGACCGTAACTTTTTCGAGAGGGGAGGCTCTACCCGGTTGGGCCCCATGGACCGAAGGGCCCGGAAGGAGCGGGAACCTTGAAAGACATGCTCATCGTGCTGGCCGTGCTGGCCGCGTGGATTCTGATCCAGGCGGTGGTGCTCCCCCGCCTGGGCGTGCCGACCTGAATGTCGCCGGCTTGCGACCGGGACGGTCGCAACACCCAGAGTGACACTTCCGGCAGCGAGTCGAAGCCGTAGGCATCACCTCCTGAGCAGCACGGACGACAACTCCTCGCGTCCGCACAGCCGCAGTGCCTTGCGCACGTCGGGTCCGTTTTCCGGCAGGTGACACAGCAGGAGCGCCTTCTGCAGGCGCTTGCGTTCAGGGTCCTTCTCCACGAAGACCGGCTCGAGCGTGGCAGGGTTCAGCCCGGTGGCATACATCACCGTGGCCGCGGTCCCCGGCGTCGGCGTGAAGATCTGGCACTGCTCCACCACGAGGCGGTGCCGTTGCAGGAAGAGCGCGGTCTCCACCATGTCCTCCAGCCGGCACCCCGGATGCGCTGCCATCAGGTAAGGCAGGACGTACTGATTCCTTCCCGCCTTTCGGGAGACTTCCCTATGCTTCTCGAGGAACCGGGCGAAGTCCTTTCCGGACGGCTTTCGCATGGCCTTGAGCACGTGCTCAACGACGTGCTCGGGGGCCACCTTGAGATGGCCGCTGGTGTGGCACAGTGCAAGCTGCTCCACGAGCCCTTCGTCCTCCAGCACCAGGTCCATCCGGATCCCCGTGGTGACAAAGAGGTGCCGGATGCCCGGTACCCGGGACGCCCTGGACAGCAGCTCCGCATACGCCCGCTGCCCGCTGGCCAGGTGCCTGCAACGGGAAGGCCAGAGGCACGAAACCCGGTCGCACGGCTTGCCCGAGGTGCACGTCGACCCGTACATGTTGGCGGTCGGTCCGCCGATGTCCGGAATGGTGCCGCCGAACTGAGGGTGGGCGGCGATGCGCTCCACCTCGGCCAGGACGGAAGCCTGTGACCTGCTGCAGACCCGCTTGCCCTGGTGGGCGGAGATGGCGCAGAACGCACAGCCGCCGAAACACCCCCGGTGCGAGGTCACCGAGAACCGCACCTGCTCCAGGGCCGGGATTGGAGCACCCCGATAGTCCGGATAGGGGTCGCGGGAGAACGGGAGGGAGAAGACCTGGTCCAGCTCGTGCGGCTCGGGGTCGGCCGGAGGATTGACGAGGACCATCATTCCGCCGCACCGCTGAGCCAGTCGGCGACTTCGGCTCCGCTCGGCCAGGGCATAAGCCCGGGCGTGAGCCACCGGGTCGGCCACGACCTCCTCGTGCGAGGGGAGGGAGACGACCCCGTCGGGAAGGGGCCGGCTCGCTGGCTGCCGGAACACCAGGCCGGGAAGCTCGAACAGCCCGGGGGCCGTGGAGACGGGACGTGCCGCGTCGTCCGGAGCATCCCGAAGCCACCGGTCCAGGAGCCTGGCCAGCCGCACCACCGCGATTTCCCCCTGACCGTGGATTCCCACGTCGGCCCCGCAGTCCATCAGGATCGGACGGCGCACCGAGTCACTCCAGTAGTCGTAGTGGGCAAACCTCCGCAACGAGAGCTCGAGCCCTCCGGCCACCACCAGAACCTGCTTCCCGAATGCCCGTCGCACGAGGTTGCAGTAGACCGTGAGCGCCCGGTCGGGCCGCCCCCCGGCCCGCCCCCCGGGCGAGTAGGCATCGTCGCTGCGCCGGCGCTTGAGCGCGGTGTAGTTGGCCACCATCGAATCCAGGGCACCGGAGGTCACACCGGCAAACAGCCTCGGCAACCCGTACCCCCGGAGCGACTCGGGGTCCTCCGGGTTCGGACGGGATGCCAGTGCCACCCGAAACCCCTCCGCCTGGAGCACCCTCGCCAGCAGATTGGCCGGAAAGGCGGGATGGTCGACCAGGGGGTCCGCGGTCACCAGCAGGATGTCGGGACGATCAAAGCCCAGCGAGCGCATGGCGGCAGGACTGCCCGGCGGTAGACGACTTCCTCCATCGATGGAGCCGGCAGGGTCAGGCGACGACGGTCCGCCCCCCCGGGGTCGATTCGAGTTCATCGGAGATGGCCACGTAGAGCTGGACGTTGAGATCCTCCGGAACCCGGCATTCCCGGATGTTGTTGCGGCGGAACAGGTAGCCCCGCACGACAGGACCGCCATCCCGGCTCGCTCTTCCCCCGCGGCGACGACCTGCCGGCTTTCGCACGACGTGGCAGAACGACAGGAGGCTCACGCCGGCCAGGTCCGGGTTTTCCGGCTCCACCTTGTCGAGGATCTCCCACTTGGAATGGTCGAGCCCCTCGTCGATGATGCCCTGCTGCCGGAGACCATCCAGCACGTCCATGAACTCGGTCTGGAATCGCTGGGACGTGATGCGGGCCGGCACGAAGTAATGCTCCGGCTGGAGATGCCGGGCCCGGTGGAACCAGAAGGTGGCCTCGTCTTCCTGGCCGCTCAGCTCGCTGCAGATTCCTCTCAGGTGCGACGCATGAGCCAGGCTGGCGTCCAGGTCGTGGGCCTCCGAAGCCAGCCGCATGGCCGCCTGGATGTCCCCTTCCATGAGCCGGACCTCGGCCTGCTTGGCCACCGGGACGCCCCACTCGGGGCGAAGCTCCACGACCTTCTGGAAGGCCTTCTCAGCATCGGTCAGGCGACGGGAATCGACCAGGGAATCCCCGAGGAACAACCAGAGATCCGGATCCCGGGGGTAGCGCCGCAGTCCACGGCGACAGAGGTTCCATGCCCGCTCCGGTTCCCCTTCGTTGAGCAGGAACTCGAGATGTTCCATCAATTCATCTCGGTCCAGCAAAGCAGCCCCCGGTCCAAGTGCAACTCGCTCGGATTATAGGCCCCGTGCCGGACTGGCGCAATACAATATGCGCGAAGCGTTGTGCCAAGCGGGTCACCAGAGTCCCGGGGCCTCGGGAGAGTGCTGTCGGCATGCTTCCGCAGCGGCCTCGTGGGAGCGGGTGCTGTAGCAGTACACGCACCCTGCGATGCAGCTGTCGACCGCTCCGATGTCGATGCTCGGGCTGCAGCGGCAGTGCGGCCGTTGACCAGGGTCCCGGCCCGTCGGATGCCCGTGGTGGAACAGGTCGAAGAACGCTTCCGCATCGATGCAGGCACCGGGCTCCACTCCGGTCCCCGCCCAGGCCGGCTCGCAGCACGAGACCGGAACGATTCCGTGCTTTCGGGCGACCGTTGCCAGCCTCCCGACGAGCTCGATCACCTCCGGCTCGTGCCCGACTGCGCGGGAGAAGCCGCCAGGACCTTCATCCCCGGGTCCCAGGAAGGCTCCCGTGCCAGCGCTCCCTGTCGATGCTCCCCCCGCCCCGCTCCCGACTGCCAACCGCCCCATCCTGCGCTCGGTCTTGCGGTACCAGTCCAGCAGCGACAGCGTGACCCGACCTGTCGCCGGAGCCAGGATCGAGGCCAGCCGCTCCAACTGCCGCAGGTGGTAGTCACCATCGAGCCCGCTTCCCAGGACGATGGGATCGTACCGCCACCAGACCCGGCCGCGGCCGACACGACGGGACAGCTCGAGGATCGATTCCAGCCGTCGCTCTTCGGAGACCGGATGCGGTTCCAGGGGAGCGGGCAGCCCGGTGACGGTGACGTGGAACACGGACCTGTAGCCGCTCGCCTCGAGCTCGTCGAGGTACGGCAGCAACGGCCCGGGCCAACGGGTCCAGAAGAAGATGCCCGCCACCCGCTCCGGGGTCAGGGAAACGTCCCGCACCTGGGAGGGCCTGAACGGGTTTCTCACGCGGCAGAACCCTGCCCGCACCCGGTTCAGGAACCAGGGCGTGTACCACGCCGGAATGTCGGTTCTTCTACTGGCGGAGATGAACACAGGACCATCGGTCATCTGCCCGGTCCCCTTCTGCGGCCCGGCCGCCCCCCGAGCCCCGAACCCCGCTACTCGGCCTTTCTCTTGGCCTCGCCGAGGCGCCGGACGATCTCCACGAGCTCCGTCAGGGAGGTCCCGGGCGTCAGGATCTCCTGGACGCCGGCGGCCTTCATCGCCTCGAAATCGTCCTGCGGAATGATGCCCCCCAGCACGACCGGAATGTCCCCGGCCCCCTTGCCGGCGAGGATCTTGATGATCTCGGGGACGAGGTGGTTGTGGGCCCCGGACATGATCGACAGGCCGACCACGTCGACGTCCTCCTGGATCGCTGCATTGGCCACCATTTCCGGGGTCTGGTGGAGGCCCGTGTAGATGACCTCCATGCCGGCATCCCGAAGGGCCCGGGCAACCACTTTGGCCCCACGGTCGTGGCCATCCAGGCCGGGCTTGGCAACTAGGACTCTCAGACGGGATTCTGTCATGGTCATTCCCCCTTGAAATCGGCCTTGCGCTTCTCCAGGAACGCCTTCATTCCTTCCTTCTTGTCGGCCGTGGAGAACAGCGACATGAAAGCCATCTTCTCGACGGCGAGCCCGGCATCGAGGGCCAGGTCGCACCCCTTGTTGATGGAACGCTTGCACTGGCCCACGGCGACCGGACCGACCGCGGCGATGCGGCCCAGCACGGCCTTGCAATGGGCCATGAGCTGGTCCTCTTCCACGACTTCCTGGACGATCCCGTAGGCCTTGGCGGTCGCGGCATCGACCTTGTCGCCGGTGAAGACGAGCTCCTTGGCTCGGTTGCGGCCGATGAGGCGTGCAAGCCGCTGAGTCCCGCCGAACCCGGGCATGATCCCGAGGGTGACCTCGGGCAGCCCCATCCTGGACTTGGGCGTGGCGTAGATCATGTCACAAGCCAGGGCCAGCTCGAGCCCGCCGCCCAGAGCAAAGCCGTTGATGGCTGCGACGACGGGCTTGGGCATGTCCTCGATGAGCTGGAGCGTAGAAAGCCCGAGCTCTGCGAACTCCAGCCCCCGCTCCGGCGGCATGTCCACCATGGAGGCGATGTCCGCACCGGCAACGAAGGCCTTCCCGCCGGCCCCGGTCAGGATCACCCCGCGGACCTCACGGTCCTCCCGGGCCTGACGAAGCGCGGCGGCAAGCTGCCCCAGCACCTCGGGGTTGAGCGCATTGAGCGCCTTGGGCCTGTCGATGGTGATCGTCGCAATGGCCCCTTCTTTCTGGAACGTCACGTAGGTTTCGGTCATCTGTCCCTCCTGCCTCTCCCGTCACACGCGCTCGATAATCAGGGCCACGGCCTCGCCGCCGCCGATGCAGAGGCTGGTCAGCCCCCGACGGGCACCGGTATCCTCCATCACGTGCATGAGGGTCACCAGGACCCGGGTACCGCTGGCGCCGATGGGATGGCCGAGCGCGACCGCACCGCCCCGGACGTTCACCTTGGACGGGTCGATCTCGCACAGCTGGTTGACCGCGATGGAGACCACCGAGAACGCCTCGTTGATCTCGAACACGTCGATGTCATTGACCGACAGCCCGGTCTTCTGGAGCACGCTCTTGATGGCGTAAGCCGGGGCGGTGGTGAACCACTCCGGGGCCTGGGCATGCCCGGCATAGCCGACCACCCGGAACTTCGGCGTCAACCCCAGGGCCTTGACCTTGTCCTCGCCGGCCAGCACCACGGCCGCCGCGCCGTCATTGATGCTCGAGGCATTGGCCGCGGTCACCGTGCCGTCCTTCTTGAACGCGGGCTTGAGCGACGGGATCTTGTCCAGCTTCGACCGGAACGGCTCCTCGTCCTCCAGCACCAGGGTCGTCTCACCCTTCTTGCCGGGCAGCTCGACGGGCACGATCTCCCGCTTGAACAATCCGCCCTTGATCGCATTGATCGCCTTGGTGTAGCTGGCGATGGCGAACTCGTCCTGCATCTGCCGGGTGATGGCCATCTTCTCCGCACACATCTCCGCGGCCATCCCCATGTGGAAGTTGTTGTACACGTCCCACAGGCCGTCGTTGACCATGAGGTCCACGACCTCGGCGTTCCCCATGCGGAACCCGGCCCGGGCCTTGGGCAGGACGTACGGGGCCAGAGTCATGTTCTCCATGCCGCCCGCCACCACGACGTCGCTGTCCCCCGCCTTGATCTGCGAGGCCCCCATCATCACCGTGCGCAGTCCCGACCCGCACACCTTGGCCAGAGTGATGCACGGAACCGACTGGGGAAGCCCGGCCTTGATCCACGCCTGCCGCCCCGGTGCCTGCCCCTGGCCCCCCAGGAGCACGCAGCCCATGAGAGCCTCGTCCACCTGGTCTCCGGTAATGCCGGAACGCTCCAGGGCCCCCTTGACCGCCGTCGCACCGAGAATCGCCGCCGGGACCGTGCTGAATGCCCCCTGGAAACTGCCGATCGCGGTCCTCGCTCCACCCAGAATGTAAACGTTCTTCATCCTCCGCCTCCCTGGTTCGTTTCGGCCCTCTCGGCCGTGCAACAGGTTGTCTAGCAGGAACCTCCCGCCCTGTCAACGCTCGCGCACGGCGGCAAGGAGTGCCAGCAGATAGAGCCCGGCTCCGACCAGGTACAGCGGGGACAACCCCAGGAAAAGCGACGTGTACTCGAGCGCCCCTCCCACCATGGCCCCCAGCAGGTTCGACCCGAACAGCAGGTTGGGATTCTTCGCCAGGCGGAACTGAGACGAGAACACCAGCCCTGCCACGAAGATCGGCGAAAACAGGACGACGGTGCACAGCCCCAGGCGGACGGCCGGATTGGCAGCGAACAGCACTCCCGACGGCAACGCATACCCGACCACGAGCAGCAGGACCACTCCGCAGTACAGGAGCCACAGCGGGGGGAGCTTCGGCCCCCGGCTCACCAGAAGGTTCGCCAGCAGCACGGCCGCGAGAATCGCGGTAAAGGCAATCGCATTGACCGCCCACGTCGAGCCGAACAACAGCGCAATCTCCGTGACCGACCGGGTCTCCAGCAGCATGAACCCGGCCCCCAGGAAGAAGAACTGGGCGTTCAGCCGCCTCTGCCGACGCTCCACCAGCAGGAACGAGGCCGCCCCCAGCGTCACCACGATCGCCATGAAGTAGAGGTAGTGCGCCGGGAGCCCCGGCGATTCGAGGTACAGGAACGGCCAGTCATCGGTCGGCAGCGACATCTCGCCCGCAAACGATAAGGCCCTGTCGAGAGGCGGATGCTCCACGGGTCCCCAGAACACCCGGCCATTGGTGTAGGGCACCCGGGCCGTGGACGGGGCCTCCCCCAACGCCACAGCGACGAGGTAGAACAGCCGATCCCGGAGCCAGGTCGTCGCGGTGGTGAACGTCACCGCCAGCCGCCCTCCCGGCCTCAGCACCGACACGGTCTCCAGGAAGCTCTGCACCGTGTACACGTAGTTGTCGATGCGAAGCGTCGAGAAGCTCGACAGCAGCGTGTGGCTGTCCAGGAACCCGAACACTACGGTATCGAACCGCTCACGGCAGTTCTTCAGGAAGGAGCGGGCATCATCGGTCACGACGCGGACACGGGGGTCGTCGTACGGGGCCTCGGGGTGCAGTCGACGGCCGAGCCGGACGATGACCGGATCGATCTCCACGGCCGTCACCGAGGTCGCCCCGTTGCGCAAGGCAGCCTGCACGTCGTTGCCGGTCCCCGCTCCCACGACCAGCACGTCCCCTGCGGGGTGCCCCTCGTAGGGCAGGTCGTACAGCTTGCGCCACTGCGTGACGAACGGAAGCTCCGCTGTCCCCCCCGGTTCGGGCGGTTTGAGATCCAGCGCCATCTGGTGGTAGTCGTTGTTCACCCGGACCCGGTAGCCGAGAAGACCGCCCGACGGCCCCGCTCCCCCGGCCTCCCCTTCCGCCCGGGAAAGCTCCGAGACCTCGATCTTGTAGTAGGGGGACCAGAAGGCCCCGCTCCCGGAAACCAGCACGAGCACCAGGGACAGCACCGCACACAGGCCGAGCGCCGCGAATCGAAGCGGCCGACGACGAGGGCCGGAAACCTCTCCCGGCTCTCCCGCCCACGGCGTCAGGACCGCCAGGCCGGCCACCCCGAGCACGAACCACACGGCCGGCGGCATCGCCGCAGCCGCGACCCCCGAAAACAGGAGGACCCCGAGGATGCTCCCTCCCAGGTCGTACCCGTAGGCCCGCAGCGGCTCGAGCACGGCAAAGCGCCGGCCAATTTCCTGCCCCAGCACGGCAAAATGCACTGCGACGAGCAGGAAGAGCACCGTGACGACGACGTAGAAATCCACCTGGCCGAGCCAGGGGGACACGAGCCGCCACAGCGTGCTGTCCGCCTGAGCCAGCCAGCCCAGGGTCTCGGCAGGAAGGAACGGGGCATCGCCCTGCCAGATGTGCTCGCCGGCCGGGTCGCCGGTCGCGGCCGACCCGAACAGCTGCGTCGCCACGACGACGGCCAGCAGCGTGCACGGCCACCAGGGGAACAGTCGGGCATCGAAGCGGGACAGCAGCGCCCCCGCCCCCAGCCCCAGGAATGCCGCAATCAGGATCAGGTTCGTGAAGTAGCCCAGCACCCGGACGTTCCCCGGAACGTACCGGATGAATGCCAGCTCCAGGAAGAGGGCGGTGCAACTGAGCAGCAACAGGGCGAGGTAAGGCTTTGGGGAACTGGCTTTCATGGGGCCGAGGATACCTCCTGGACCCTCGGGTTGACAAGACCTCGGGGGCCCTCTCAGGCCCTTGTCCTCACGAAGAAACTTGAAAGGATCTATCACGCGGATTATAAATAGCGCGTCCCTGCAGTGGGGCGGGGACTGGTCTGGACAGGATGGCGAGACCGTGAAAGTCTGCCCGAAGTGTTTCACCGAAACCCCCGATTCGACCCGGTTCTGTCCCAACTGCGGAGAATCCATCCCGGCTCAGGAGCAGGACGAACGCGGCATGATCGGCCGCACCATCGCCGGCAAGTTCCTCATCCTGGAGCAGGTCGGCGAAGGGGCCATGGGCAGCATTTACAAGGCCGAGCAGACCACGCTGGGAAAGACCGTCTGCATCAAGGTCCTGCACCAGCACCTCTCCGGAGACAAGACCCTGTCCAAGCGCTTCCACCGGGAAGCCCGGGCCGCCAGCCGTATCAAGCATCCCAACGCCATCAACATCATCGACTTCGGCACCGCGGAAGACGGCACCCACTACATCGCGATGGACTTCATCAACGGGCAGGACCTCGCCCACCTGGTGAAGAAGGAGTTTCCGTTCACAACGGAGCGCCTCATCCACATCACGGATCAGATCTGCTCCGCGCTCGATGATGCCCATGCCCAGGGAATCATCCACCGCGACCTGAAGCCCGAAAACATCATGGTCGAGGACCGGCGGCACCAGAAGGACTTCGTCACCGTCCTCGATTTCGGCATCGCCAAGATCCGTGAATCGGACAGCACCGAGACGTTCCAGACCATGGCGGGCATCGTCTGCGGAACCCCGGAATACATGTCTCCGGAGCAGGCCCGAGGCGAGGTCCTCGATGCCCGCTCGGACATCTACTCCCTCGGCGTGATCCTGTACCAGCTCTGCACGGCCAAGCTGCCGTTCACCGCGGATACTCCCATCGGCGTGGTCACCAAGCATCTGACCCAGGAACCTCCCAGACCCCGGGAGCTCAATCCGAACCTCCATCCAGCGCTCGAGCAGCTTACCTTGCGACTCATGTCCAAGGACCGGGAGAAGCGCCCCCCCAACTGCCTTGAAGTCAAGAAGCTGCTCCAGGAAGTCGGCAAGATCATCGAGCGGGACAAGGAATCCGTCGAGCGCACCGCCCCCATGGCGCGCCCCTCCAGGGACGAGCTCGAACGGGCAGCCGAGCCCAAGGCTCCCCAGGCCACCGGCCGCACCTCCCCCTATGCCCCGGGGGCTAAGCCGGTCCCGGAGACGACCGAAGAGGATACCCTCCTGACCGAGCCCAAAAGCGGATCGGGCCTCAAGATTGCGGTGGCCGTCGTCGTCGTCCTCGGCGTTCTGGGCGGCGGCGGATGGTTCGTGTACGACCGGTTCTTCAGCTCCCCCCAGGTCGATGCGGCAGGCGCTCCCCAGGCCGGCGAGACTGCCCCTGGTGCGGCGAACGGGACGGACGTTGCCGGCGGCGACTCCGGTACCCGCGAGGCCCACCCGGCCACAAAGCAGGGCATCTCCGAGGAGGAAATGCGCCGGCGCATCGAGGAGGCCGCCCGAGCCGAGGCCGCCCGTGCCGAGGAAGAGAAGAAGAAGCAGGAAGAGGAAACCCGCAAGCTCATGGCCCGCATGGGAGCCGTGACCGCCACGGTCCAGGACATCCAGCTCGTCTATGCGGAAAACGACCGTCTCCTGTCGCTGCGCTCCTCGGAATGGAAGGACCGCAAGCGGGACGACAAGGTCCAGGAAGTCCAGGGCCTCATCGACTCCTGTGCCCTCGGGAAGAAGCGGATGGCCGAGCTCCAGGCCAAGCTCCGGCAGGGGGAGCTGCTCAGCATCGAGCCGGAAATCGAGAAGGAGAAGAGCCAGGCCGAGTCGTTCCGCCAGAAGGCCGAGCTCGTCCTGTCCGAAGAGCTGCCCGCCGTCGCCAATCAGGCCGACCTGGCCGCGGCCAAGGTCCAGGAGCTCACCGGCCAGATCGATGCCAGCCGCAAGGAGCTCGGTGCCCTCGGTACCAATCTGACCTCCCGTCTGAAGGAATGGGAGAACACCCCCGACAAAGCCAAGATCGAAGAATTCAAGGGCATCGTCGCCAAGGTCACCGCCCTGGACGGCGAGTACCAGTCGATCCTCTCCCGCATGTCACCGGACAAGGTCGGCGACCTCGCCGTCGAGTACGGCAAGTGCCTCGGCAAGCGTGACGTCCTCATTCCGTCCGCCCAGTCCCTCATGGCGGAAAAGGTCGGCCCGTCGCTTGCCGACCTCAAGAAGAAGGAAGAGGACGAGAAGAAGCGCCTCGATGAGAAGCGCAAGAAGGACGAGGAACAGCGCCGCAAGGACGAAGAGGCGCGCAAGAAGCAGGAAGACGCCAAGAAGAAGGCCGAGCAGGACGCCAAGAACAAGGCCGAGGAAGACGCCAAGAAGAAGGCTGAAGAAGAGGCCAAGAAAGCCCAGGAAGATGCCAAGGCCGAAGCCAAGGCCCAGGCCGGCGCCAACATCAAGAAGGGCGATGATGCCATCGCCCAGGGCAACTATGCTGCAGCCATTCTCTTCTACAAGGAAGCCCTCAAGGGCGCCCCGTCAGCCGACCTCCACAAGAAGCTCGGCAAGGCTTACAACAGCAAGGGTGACTACGCCAACGGGGCCAAGCACCTGAAGACCTACCTGAAGCTGATGGAAGGCAAGCTCTCCGCTACCGAGAAGGCGCTGATCGAGAAGCAGATCCGAGAGTAGGCCGACCTGCGGCCGTGCGAACACATGCAGAGGTCCTTCGCTCCCGGCAGCAGAGCGGATGTGAATTCGCTGGCAGAAGAGCCGGTTCGTTCAGGATGACGTGCCGAGCATGAAAGCCGTTGCTCCCACGCGCCCACCGCACATCCGCCCCTGCGCTCGGTGCGTCATCCTGACGCCCCCGACGCACGGCCCGCTCCCCTGGCTGTGCCCCTCTGGAGGCGGCGGAAGGACCCCGGCCCATGCCACGCCTCGGCCGTGGGTGCCCGATCCATCGGCCCATGCCACGCCTCGGCCGTGGGTGCCCGATCCATCGGCCCATGCCACGCCTCGGCCGTGGGTGCCCGATCCATCGGCCCATGCC
>CAITUV010000086.1 GCA_903895725.1 uncultured Myxococcales bacterium
GTTGTGACGCCGGGAGCGTCATAAGTCGAGGGATGTTGGATCACCGGCCGAGTTGTGACGCCGGGAGCGTCATAAGTCGAGGGATGTTGGATCACCGGCCGAGTTGTGACGCCAGGAGCGTCATAAGTCGAGGGATGTTGGATCACCGGCCGAGTTGTGACGCCAGGAGCGTCATAAGTCGAGGGATGTTGGATCACCGGCCGAGTTGTGACGCCAGGGAGTGTCGAATGAGCAGGCAGATGTCCAGGCTGGTGCGGATGCTGGCGGTGGTTTCTCCCGCACTTCTTGCGTTGGCCGGTTGCGATGCACAGCCCGAGGCTGGCAACCCGGAGCCGTGCGGCCCGAAGGCAAACCGCTCGGAGGGATGCTTCTCGAAGGCATGCTGCCTGGAGGGATGTGGCTCAGAGGAATCTACCCTGACGGAATGCGCTGGCGAGCGGGCAGGGGCCGGCGGGGGAGCCCCAGTGGTCATTCCCGAAACGACCTTCAGCGCCCTGAAAGTGTGCGAGGGGCCGGAGACCGTGCCTGGTATCGACGTATCCAAGTGGCAGGGCGAGATCAACTGGAAGAAGGTGGCGGATGCCGGCTACAAGTTTGCCAACATCCGGGTGAGCAACGGGACCGCGCTTGACTCTTACTTCGCAAAGAACCGTGCCGGAGCCAAGGCCAATGGCATCATCGTCGGTGCATATCACTTCTTCCAGCCGGACATCGATCCCACCAAGCAGGCTGAGTTCGTGGTGAGCCATGTCGGGATGCTGCCGGCGGACGAGCTGCCCGTAACCCTCGATCTGGAGTGGGCTGACGGCGGGACGCCCACCGTGACTGCGGTCAAGACCTGGATGGACATCGTCACTGCGGGAACCGGCAAAGTCCCTATGATCTACACTTCGGTCGGGTACTGGAACCCGATCTTCAACTCTGAATTCAAGATGCACCCGTTGTGGGTGGCGCACTGGGGGACCGAGTGCCCCAACCTCCCGGAAGGATGGACCGAGTGGGCGTTCTGGCAGCCTGGCGGCGGGCCCGTTCCTGGGGTCCCGGGTGACATCGTGGACATGGACAAGTTCAACGGGAACCTCCAGGACCTCAAGAACTTCGCCACGGGCAGCGTGCTTTCCGGATGCCAGGGGCCCAAGGTGGTCGCCTGCGGAAAGTTCGGCTGCGGGTGTGCGGATGGCGAGTGCTCCGGAGTGTTCTGTCCCGGAACCGGGTGTAGCCAGCAGGAGACCTCCAATTGTGCGGCATTCGGCTGCCTGTGTGCGGATCACCAGTGTGCGGGCGGGGCCTGCGACGGCACCGGATGCACCGTGGCCGAGACGATCGCGTGCCAGGACCTCGGGTGTGAATGCAAGGAGCACCAGTGTACCGGAGGAGCGTGCGTCCCCTGCCAGCCAACCTGCCAGGGCAAGGCCTGCGGGCCTGACGGATGCGGCGGGAGCTGCGGCGAATGCCCCGACGGACTGCTCTGCAATCAGGACGAGACCGGGACCACCGCCTGGTGTGGAGATTGCCCGTCCGGGCAGGCGTGCAGCGATTCGGACATCGTCACGTGGGATGACCTTGGGGGAAAGGCAGACGCTGTGTTGTTGGACCTCGGGAGCGCCCAGGACGGTGGGGGGACTGGGGATGCGGCCGGTCCAAAGGGCGACGGCTCGGTCGGCGACTCCAGGGGTGGCGACGGCTCCGGACTCGGAGAACCCGATGCGTCTGTCGTTCCCGGTGACGCGGCAGGAGGCGATATGGCCGTGCCTTCCTGGGACGGGGCAGGGGATTCCTCCGTTGGTTCTTCCGATGCCGAGGATGTCGGGGCAGGACAATCCGGCGGCAGGCGCTCCGGAGGGTGCAGCGCGTCGACGGGATACCCTTCCAGCCGAACGGGCATTCCCTCGTTGCTGCTGATGCTGGCGCTCGGGTTCGGGCTCGTCGCTCAGCGTCCCCGGGCGAACTCGAACAGGTCGTAGACCACCGGAACGAGCACCAGGGTCACCAGGGTCGACAGGGAAAGGCCCCCGAGGCTGGCAAGCCCCAGCGGCCGCCAGAACGTGCCGCCCTCGCCCGTACCGAGGGCCATGGGAAGGAGACCGAAGACCGTCGTCAGCGTGGTCATCAGGATGGGGCGCAGACGACGCCGAGCGGTCAGCTCCAGCGCCTCCCGCCTCGCCATGCCCTGCTCCCGTCTGAGCAGGTTGACGTAGTCCACCAGCACGATGGCGTTGTTCACCACCACACCGACCAGCACGATGAGACCCAGGAAGGCCGGCACCGACAGGCTCGTCCCGGTCCAGTAGAGTGCGAGGAAGGCGCCGGTGAAGGCAAACGGGATCGAGAAGAGAATCACGAAGGGATCGAGGAAGGACTCGAACTGAGCCGCCATCACCAGGTAGACCAGGATGATCCCGAGCACCAATGCGATAATCAGCGCCCTGTTCGTGTCCTGCGTCTGCTTGATGTCACCCGCTGCCACCAGCGACACGTCGTGGCGGTCGAACAGTCCCGCCTCGCGCATCCGGCTCTCGATTTCCGCCGCAATGTCGCCGATGGGACGGGACGTCTTGTTCGCCCCCACCGCGATGACCCGCTGCTTGTCCTTGCGTTGGATCTCCAGCGGCGTCTCGTAGTCGTCGAACCGCCCGATGTCACCAAGCTGGACCAGCTTGCCCGTGCGCGAACGGACCTGGACCCGCTCCAGTGCGGCCACGTCCTTCCGGTCCGGCTCTTCCATGCGTACGTAGATGTCCAGGTCGTCCGATCCGCCCCGGTACTTGCCCGCGATCATGCCGGTCAGCGCGGTCCGCAAGGCCTGCCCCGCTGCGGCCACCGATACCTGCAGTCGGGCAGCGGCCTTCCGGTCGATCACGTAGCGAACCTCGGGGATCATCTGGGGGATGTCCGCGGTGACGTCCTTGGTCCCCTCGGTGGACAGCAGGATCTCCTTGATCTGCAACTCAACCTCGGTCATGGCATTGAGATCGTCCCCCCGGACTTCGAACGTGACCGGCCGGGCCCCTCCCGACATGAGCCGGGAGGCCACGTTGCCCATCCGGATGTCGGCCCGCTCCACGCCGTGCAGGGTCCGCAGCTGCCCTCGGATCACGTCCGCCACCTGGGCATCGGAGCGGGTCCTCTCGGCCAGCGGCTTGAGGCGCAGCGACATGGCGATGACGTGGCTTCCCTGCCTGGCCCCCATGGCAGCCCCGAAACCCTGCCCTGCCGAGCCCGCCCGGTACATCACGTGGGCCACTTCGGGCTGCTCCATGAGCAGGTCGCTTACCTCCTCGGCAATCCGCCGGGTCTGCGACAATCCTGATCCGATGGGAAGCTCGATCGATACCGAGAGGTCCCCCGAATCGGGCTCGGGCATGAAGTCCGTCCCAATCTGACGCACGACGAACGCGGTCGAGCCGGCAATGGCCATGGCACCCAGCACCACCAGGACCCGGTGATCCAGCGCCCACCGGATGACTCGCGAATACCCGGTATCCACCAGGTCGAACAGCTTGTCGCCTCGCGTCCCCATGCGCCCGGGTTTCAGCAGCCGGCTGCACATCATCGGCGTCAGTGTCAGGGCGACGAAGAGCGATGCCCCGATGGTCATGGTGACCACCAGCGCAAGCTGATTGAAGAGGACCGCAATGAACCCCGAGACGAACACGAGTGGACCGAACACCGCCAGCGTGGTGAGCGTGGAGGCCGTGATGGCCCCCCCCACCTGCCGGGTTCCCTCTACCGCTGCCGCCGTGCGGTTCGCACCGAACTCGTCGATGTGCCGGGTCACGTTCTCCAGGACCACGATGGCGTTATCCACGACCATTCCGATTCCCAGCGTCACGGCCATCATGGAGATCATGTTCATCGTGAAGTCGAACAGGTACAGGCCGAAGAACGCCAGGATCGTGGAGGCCGGGAGCGCCACCCCCACGATCAGGCTCGGCCGCCATCGCCGCAGGAATACCAGCACCACGAGCACGACCAGGGCCACCGACACCAGCAGCGTGTTGGTGAGGTTCTCCATCATGTTCCGGATGAAGACCGAGTTGTCCACCACCGGAATGATGTGCAGGTGCGAAGGCAGAACCTTGCCCAGGCGATTCAGCTCGGCCTGTACCGCTTCGGCCACCCGCACCGTGTTCGCACCGGACTGCTTCATGACCCCGCACATCATGGCCAGCTTGCCGTCCAGGCGTGTGACCGTGCGCATCTCCTCGAGGTCCCGCTTCACCCGCCCCACGTCGGACAGCCGGACCACCGAGTCCCCCCGGCCGGCCACGATCATGTCCTCCATCTCGTCGAAGGAGCCGAACTCCGCGGGCATCCTCACCGTCAGCTCCATTACCCCTTCGTCGAGTGTCCCGGCCGGCTCCGTGTAGTTCTCGCTGGCAATGGCCTGGACCACCTGCTCCTGTGTGATTCCGTGCCGCTCCAGCCGGTCCCGGTTGAGCTCCACCGCAACCTCGAACGCCGGCGCCCCGAAGAACACCACCGTGCCCACCCCCGGGATCCGGCGAATCGCCTCGAGCACGTTGTCTTCCACGAAGTCCCGCTCCTGCTTCACATCCCCCACGTCGGAGACCACCCCGAACGTCAGGATCGGAAGCTGCGAGAAGTCGAGCTGGAAAATCATCGGCGGGTCCACGTCCTCGGGCAGCCGGCGCCGGGCAAAGTCCAGATACTGTCGGATGTCGCTTGCCGCCTCGGACAGGTCGGTACCGAAGTCGAACTTGAGCGCTACCGCAGACACCCCTTCCTTCGAGCTTGCCGTCAGCTCGTCCAGGTTCTTGATGATGCCCAGCGACTCCTCGATGGGCTTGGTGATCCGCTCCTCGATGTCCTCCGCACTGGCCCCTTTGTACGTCGTCACCACCGTGATGACGGGCATCTCGATATCCGGGTACAGGTCGATGGGGATGAGGTACCAGGCCACCACGCCGAACAGCGCGACGACGAGGAAGACTACCGTAGTCAACACCGGCCGGGAGACGGCCAGCTCCGGGAGCTTCATGGATTCGTCTCGACCTCCGCAAGGTTGACCGGCTGGCCGTCCACCAGCCCCACCTGGCCGGCCGTCACCACCTGCTCCCCTGCGGACAACCCGTCCACGACTTCCACTTCCGCCGCGGTGCGAAGGCCCGTCGTGACGTACCGCTTGTGCGTCACCCCGTCGGCCACCACGAACAGGACTTTGCGCCCCTCCATCCTCCGCACGCTGGCCAGTGGAACCAGGAGCACGCCGGGCTTTCGCCCCACCTCGATGCTCCCCCGGACGAACATCCCCGCCTTGAGCCACGACTTCTGCTCGGCCGCGGGCTCCAGCCGGACCGGAAACTGGAGCGCGGCCGGGTCCGCTTCTTCCGCCACCTGTCGCACCGTTGCGGAAAACGGCCCTTCCCCGGGCAGCGCGTCCACCACGTACGTGGCCTTCATGCCCTCCGCGAGCCGATGTCGGTCTTCGTCCTGGACCGTGAGCTGGATCTCCGCTCGTGCAAGGGGCACGAGCCTCACGACCGCCCGCCCCGCAGCTACCACCGTCCCGGCCCGAACCAGCAGCTTCTCGACCCTCCCCGATACGGGAGACGGTACCTCGGTCCGCCGTTCCTGCAGCCTGGCCAGATCCGCCGCAATCCGGGCCTGCTCGATGGCCACTTCGGCCGCCTCGACCTCCAGCCGGGTCGCATCGACCCGCCCCAATGCCGTCCGGGCCTGCTCCAGAGCGCTCTCGGCCTGACGAACCGCCGCCCGCATGGCCTCCTTGTCCTCGACCCGGGCACCGACGTTCACCAGCTCGAGCTGCTCCACCGCACTCTGGTATTCGGCCTGCGCCATCTTGTGCGCATCCTCCGCCTGCTCGAAGGTCTGCCGGGGGACCGCCGACTCGGCCAGCAGCGCCTGCATCCGGGCCAGCTCACGCCCTGCGGCGTCCACTCGGGCCTTGGACAGCTCCACCAGCGCCTTCACCTGGTCCCGCTCCTGAGGCCTGGCCCCCACCTCCACGATGCGGGCCTTGGCCTGGACCTGCTTGAGCGCCTCCTCCGCCTGGCTCACTCCCAGCGTCAGGCTCCTCTTCTCCAGATCCGCCGCCACCAGGAGCTGCTCCTTCCGCTTGAGCGCCGCCTCGAGCGTCTTGTCCGCCTGTTGCACCCGCAACCGATGCTCCTCCCCATCCAGCCGGATGAGGATGTCCCCGGCCTTCACCTCCGCCCCTTCCTCCGCCAGGAGGGCATCGATCCGCCCCGGGATCTCCGGGGCCACCTCGACCGTCTCTTCCACCCGCACCGAGCCCGTGAACTCGATGGTCACCGGGACCTCCCGGGGACGGACGGTCACAACCTGGACGGTCGCACTGGCCGCCGCAGCACGTGCCCCCGGGGCCCCATCCGCTGCCTTCTTCTCCTCCACCCGGCACGAAGACAGCGCCGTCAGAAGCACCAGGAGAGTACAGGCGGACCGGGGGAGTGGAAGGATGCGCAGGATGGAACGGACCATGGCTCGGTCTCCTTCACGGCTCGGACCACTATAGACCCGCTCGATGGGGTGTCAACGATCGATTTGTGACCGAGCGGTGGACTCGACCTCGGCCCGTCCCCGGGGACCTTCTCCCCGCCTACTTGTACTGGATGACGCTGAGCCTTCCCCCGGCCGCCTGGTCGCAGAAGGCCAGGTACACCGTCCCCTCCGGCGACACGTGCAGCACCGGCTCGTCCGCCAGGTACAGGTACGCGGCCGCATCGCCCAGGGGGAACCAGTCGTTCCCCTCGAATGACAGGACCTCGGCCTTGCCCGGGACCGACTCGAAGGCCAGGTAGGGCATCCCGCCGCCGTCTGCTCCGATGGAGACGGATTTCACGGCCTCCGCCGACAGGCCGGGAGCTCCCACCTGCTGCCACGATTCCCCGTCGAACCTCATGACCGAGACCTTCGCCCCCGAGGCCGCATCCGAGTAAGCCGCCCACACCACGCCCCCCCCGGACGCCACGCTCAGCGGTCGCGCCTCGCCCGGCGTGAAGCCTTTCACCCCCAGGGCTCCCCAGGTCTTCTTCAAGGGGTCATACTGCAGCGCGGTCACGGCATTCCCCTGGTTCCCGTCACCGAATGCCACGCTGACGAAGCCTTCGTACTGGAACAGGCCGATGGCCTGCGTGCCCACGTCGGACAGGAACTCGTCCCCGAGCGGCTCCCACTGCACCGTGTCGAACCGCATCACCGACGGCCGGTAGAACTGGTCCGAGCGCGCCATGGCCACGTAGGGCAGCCCGTTCATCACCAGGAGATCGAGCTCGTTGGTCGGCTTGCCCAGCGAGCTCGTCCCCCCTACCGGCAGCCAGCCCGCGCCGCTGTACTGCTTCACGATGACCGAGTCCCAGAGGCTCGCGTCCGCATACGCGACCCACGGCTTCCCCTCGTACAGCGACAGCGACGGGCGCAGGTTGATCTCCCCCGCAGACAGCCCCGTGCCGCCCACCACCTGCCACGAGCAGTCCTGGTGGCGAACGACCGTCAGGCGGTTGCCCGCCGTCGAGTCCCGGTAGGCCACCCAGACCACGCCATCCTGCGCCGCGACGTCGAATACGTAAGCCTCCCCCCCGGAGAACCCCAGGTCCCCCACGGGGCTCCAGGTCGGCGCCGCCCCTCCCGAATCGGGCTCGCTGCAGGCCGCACCGGAGTCCTCCGCCACGATGTCCGCTCCTGGCGGCGGCTCCCCCCGGGGACCTCCTCCACCCGTGTCCTCCGTCGGCTTGTCCGGCCCCTCGTAGTAGAACACATTGTCCTCCTGGAGCCATACCACGGCCTCGTCCCCCGTGCGGAAGTCGATGGCATACCCGTAAGCCTTGACCCAATGACCCAGGTTGAATGGAATCCGCCCGCCGAACGCCCCCCACAGACCCCCTTCCCGGAAGCTCACCGAGGCAACCCCCCCCTGGTCGTTCTTGTACATGATCGTCGGTCCCGGAGAGTAGAGCGGCTCTCCCGGTGCCAGCGTCGCATTGTTCAGCAGCACCGTCCCGCCGTCCGGTGTCACCGCCTGGATGAAGACGTCGTCCGCATACTGATTCCCGTAGCTGTCCTTCCAGCGGTACGTCCCCCAGAAGCGCGCCTGGACCGTCGCCTCGTCTTGCACCACCATCGCACAGAAGTGCCCCTGCTCGGTCACCTGGTCGTTCTTCAGGCCGAGCTTGTGCGGAATGAACCCTTCGCTCTGCCGGGCCCAGACGAAACGGTCCGTGTCGTACCAGCCCACGAACGGCTCATCGTTCGCATTGAGGTCCAGCCAGTTGTTGCGCGCCGTCACGCCGGTCGCTACGTCCGTGAGCTTCCAGCCCGCCTGGTCCATGAGGCCATACACCAGCCGCCCGGGCAGGATGTCGTTGTAGTAGAGCAGGTGGAGGCGGTCCTTCGAGTCGACCCGGAGGTGGTGGTTGACCTCCCCCTGGCCGTAGTAGCCGATCCCCCCCATTCCCTCCAGCGGATACCCTTCCCATTGACCGTCCTTGCCGCGAGTCAGGTAGCTCATCGTGCTGCTGCCCGCATAGTACGTGACGTGCGGCGTCCCCGTGCTGTCGATGGCCAGTGCCGGCAGCGCCCCGGATACCGGCAGATCCTGGATCACCCAGCCGCTCTTCCCCTGGTAGGCGTACTTCAGCCCTCCGCTCCCGACGAACACCACCCGAGGACTGCCGTCGGCATCGAACGCGATGGCCGCATCTCCACCTCCCGACTGCTGCAGAATGTGGTAGTCGGGCGTCGTCCCGTCCCCGCCGTTTGCCGGCCCGCAACCACCAACGCCCATCGCCATGAAGACCAGCGCAAAGGATGCGGCAACGGGAGCTCTCACGGTGACCTCCGATCCGGACGTAAACCCAAGTGTACCACAGGGCCGCCGCTCAAGACAGAATCGCTTGACTTCCATCGACCGATCGTTAGATTACGCACCGACGAGGTGGAAAAATGAAGTGCCCAGTTTGGAAGTCGCTGTCGCTTGCGCTGCCTGTTCTCCTTGCGGTCCTTGGCTGCTCTGGCGGGGAAGGAGCTGCGGAAGCGGATTCCCCGACCGCTCCCGATGGCATCGAGGATGCCGCCTCCGCGCAGGATGCGTCGGATCTGTCCGTGGCGCCTGATGCCAATGGAGGGGAGGCCGGCGATGCAGCGGGCCTGGACGAGCCTGACGGGAGGGCTGCCGACGCCGCCGTCTCCCCGTCCGAGGTAGCCGCTCTTCCCGACCTTTCTTCCGCGCCGGACACCGCTCAGTTGGAGGTGGAGCCGTTGGAGGTGGTGGAGGAGCAGACGCAGGCCGAGCTTACTCCGCCCGCTCTCGCTGACCCGGGAGACAAGGGGGAGCTCGGCGTCACCAGCGCTACGGGCGAGCTGCAGATCGGAGATGGCTGGGGAGCCACCAAGATCCCGCTCACGATCCGGCTGCCGCTTCAACCGGGCAGCCACCCGGTCGTCGTCTTCCTGCACGGTTTCCAGCTCTCTCCCGCGGACTACGTTTCCTACGGCGATCACCTGGCATCCTGGGGCTACGTCGTCGTCATGCCCAAGATGCCGTCCGGGACGTTCGGGTTCGGGGCTCCCAACCACGTGGAGCTGAAGCAGTACCTGGCCGCAGTGCTCGACTGGATCGAGGATGATGTTGCCAAGGGAGCCGGCGGAGCTCTCCAGGGGAAGGCCGACCTGGCCCACATCGGGCTGGCTGGACACTCCATGGGGGGGAAGATCTCGCTCCTGCTGGCCACGGAGGACAAGAGGCCGCTGGCCGTGGTCGGGCTCGACCCGGTCGATGCAGCCGGGGGACCGCTGGCGGTGGATCCGGCCGACTATCCGTCCGTGACTCCCGAGCTCATGGGGAAGATCTCCATCCCCATCGTCCTGCTGGGCGAGACCCTCAACGGTACCTGCAGCGGCGCGTTCTGCCAGGCCTGCGCACCCGAGGATGATAACTTCCACCAGTACTTCCTCCATGCGACCGGACCGGCGCTCGAGATCGAGGTCCTCGAGGCGAGCCACATGTCGTTCCTGGACAACCCGAACTGCGGGCTTGCCTGCTCCCTCTGTCCGGCCGGTACCGACGACCCGTCGGTGACCCGGAGGCTCTCCCGACGCTACATGACCGCCTTCTTCAATACCGTGCTGGCAGGGCAGCCGGCCTTCGCCGAGTTCCTGACCGGCCCGCAGATGGATCAGGACGTGGCCGACGGGCTGGTCGCTACCAGCCCGAAGAACGGCTTCTGACACTTCCCTTCTGACACCTCCCTTGCCAGGCCGCCAGGGAGTTGTTACTTTCTGCTGGACGGAAACAAGGTCCTGATTTCGGACCGCGTCCGGATACGCATGGAGGAAATATGCGCAAGACCACGACGACTCTCATGGCGCTGGCAGCAGTCCTGCTGGCAACCGCCGGATGCAACCAGCAGACGTCGGCTTCGAAGGAGCCCCCAAAGGCGGAAACGCCTGCCGGAGAGTCGGCTGCTGCACAGCCGACCGGTGTCCCGGAGAACCCGACGATGCCCAAGGCCGGTACGATGCCGGTCGCCCCACCTCTTCCCGAGGGGGTCACCGAGCTTCCTGCCGGTCATCCGCCCATTGGCGGCATGATGGCTGCTGCCGGTGCCGGGGCCGAGGCCCCCGCAGCGGGCGCCGTCTCCGGTAGCGTGCTGGAAACCATGGAGGCCGGCGGGTATACCTACCTCCAGGTGAAGACGGACAAGGGAGACGTCTGGATGGCCGGCCCCGCGACCAAACTGGCCAAGGGGGACAAGGTGACCGCATCCGGGGCCATGATGATGCACAACTTCCACAGCAAGACGCTCAATCGGACCTTCCCCGAGATCCTTTTCGTGGGCGGGCTCGAGGTTGCCAAGCCCTGAGACGGCCATGATGGAGACCTCCAGCGAGCACCAGGTTTTCCCGGCCGAAGGGGAGTCGCGGGACGCTGAGCTCCGCGAACGGCTGGAATGGTTCATCAACCTCCGTTGGATCGCTTCTCTGGCCGTGCTCCTGTCTCCGGAAGCGGCGCAGCTCGCTCTCGGCGTGACCCTGGATGCGTGGCACCTTCGTACCGTCGCCATCGCAATTGCCGCCTACAACGTCTTCTTCTTCTGGCTGGTCCGGTACTGCAGGAAGCTGGCACCGGAGGATTTCGTCCGCCGATCGCGCCTGATTGCACATCTTCAGATCGGAATCGACCTCTCGGCCCTCACGGTGCTCGTGTACTTCTCGGGGGGACCGGACAGCCCCGTCTCATTCTTCTACATCTTCCACGTGATCATCTCGAGCAAGCTGCTTCCCCGCTGGGGATGCCGTCTCCAGACCGCGGTGGCCATCGTCCTCTACCTGGGGTTGACAGTGCTGGTCAGGGCCGGGGTTCTGCCCCAGGTCGGAGCGTTCCCCGTTGCCCCGGAGGCGGATGGCGGGAGCCTGGTGCTGGCCCGAGCATTCCTGCTGGCCGCAACCCTGGGGATCTCGTCCTACGTCGCAACGTCCATCACCGAAAAGCTCCGCAGCCGGGAGCGAAGGATCGTCGAGCTCAAGGCTGCGCTCGAGCAGAAGAACGCTGAGCTGCTCAAGCTCAACCAGATGAAGAGCCGCTTCCTGGCCATTGCCTCGCACGACCTCAAGTCCCCGCTTGCCGCAGTGAGAGGGTACCTGGACCTGCTGATCGAAGGTATGGCCGGACCCCTGACGGAGCAGCAGGCCAAGTACCTCGATCGTTCCCGCATCCGCCTGGATTCGCAGATCCGCCTCATCAGCGACCTGCTCGACATCACCGCGCTGGAAGGCGGCAAGGGGATGGGGGACAAGGTGCGTCTCGTGCCCACCGACCTCGTGCACAAGGCAGTCGAGATCGCACGGGAGGCGGCCCAGCCACGCAACATCACCGTGCTCTACGATGAAGGTACCGTCCTGCCTGAGGTCGACGTGTTCCCGAACCGGCTTGGCCAGGTCCTGGAGAACCTGCTCGGCAACGCGGTCAAGTACTCCGACGATTCGGCCCGAATCGAGCTGAGGATCTCCGTCCAGAAACCGCACCTGGTCTTCGAGGTCGAGGATACCGGGATCGGCATTCCGGAGGATGAGCTCGAACGGATCTTTGACGAGTTCCACCGGGTCAAGACCAAGGGCACCAAGCCCCGGGAAGGGACGGGGCTTGGCCTCTCCATCGTCAAGCGCATCGTCGAGGAGCACGGCGGCACCATCCAGGTCCGCAGCGTGCTGGGCAAGGGCTCCACGTTCCGCTTCACGCTCCCGCTCCCGTAGGGCGCAAGGCCGCAAGCTTCCCGCTGCCGACCGTGACCCCCGCCTGGCCGGGGGAACATGCCGAAGAAACCTCCAAACACTCGTTGCACACGCACCGCAGCCGGTTTATCCTGACCCGGAGCGATCCGTCCGATGGAGCTTGCACCGACCCGACACGGACCCCGATCGCGGAGGGTGTCATGGCCGACGAAGTACGCGTGGAGCTGCCGCTCACTCTCTTTCCGGAACGACTCCAGCCGGTGATTGCGCCGACGGCCGCACCCGAGCGAAAGCTCATGATCGCCAGGGCCGCAGTCCCGCTGCCTCCCGAGCTGCTCGTGGCGGCCATGTCGCTCCTGCTGGACGACCCGGATCAGAACGTGCGCAACACCGCACGCAAATCGCTCCACGAGCTTCCAGTCGCGACCCTGACGGGTGTGCTTGTCTCGACGGCGACCCATCCCGGCGTGCTCGACCGCCTTGCCCGAGCCTTCCATGACGACCCGGAGAAGCTGAACCGAATCGTCCTCAACCGGACCGTGGCCGACGGTACCCTGCTGCACCTGGCCCGGCACGCGGACGGGGCCGTGCTCGAAGTGCTCAGCTCCAACCAGGAGCGCATCGCCCGATGCCCTGACCTCGTGCCGGCCCTGTACTACAACCGCAACACCCGCATGTCCACCGTCTCCCGGGTGCTCGAGTTTGCAGTCCGTGAGAACCTGCCGATCCAGCACATGCCGGGCTACCGGGAGATCGTGGCCTCCGTGCTCGGCGAGGCTCGCCTCAGCCGCCCGGGAGCCGCCCCTGCCGCCCCGACCGCCGAGGAGGAGGCACCTCCGACTCAAGAGCCGAGCCGTCAGCCCGAGGCCGAGGCGCAGGCACCTCAGGAAGAGGGGGCACAGCCCGCTTCCGCCGAGGCCCTGGCGCAGAAGGCCCTCGATGAGTGGGGGGACATGGGCCAGGCGGCTGCCGAGCTCGCCGCTGACGATCCCGAGCTGTTCCAGGAGCTGCTCGGAGCTGCCCAGGACGGGGGGTTCACCGAGGAATCCACCAACCCCGGCCTCGACGAAGACAATGACGATGCCTTCTTCGCTCTCCTTTCCTCCGCCATGACCGAGGGAGAGGAAGAGGGTGAGGGCCGCGAGTCCCCCTTCATGGCCGACAAGATCAAGGACATGGGGGTCCCCGAGCGCGTGCGTCTCGCCCTCATGGGCAACGCCACCTGCCGTTCCATCCTCGTCAAGGACCCCAACAAGCTGGTTTCCGCAGCCGTGCTGCGAAACCCCGGCCTCAACGACAAGGAGATTATCGGCTTTGCCAGCAACAAGGCCGTCAGCGGCGACGTCATCCGAATGATCTCCAACTCCCGGGAGTGGCTCCGGGCCTACCAGGTCAAGATCGGCCTCGTCACCAATCCAAAGACCCCCATCCACGTCGCGCTGACGCTCTTGAAGTTCATCCTCCCCAAGCACCTCAAAGACATCGCACGAAGCCGGGACGTGTCGCCCACCATCGCTCGCGCGGCCAAGCGTCTCATGGATGAGAAGAAAGGAGGGGAGAACTAGCTACTTCCTGTCCGCAGGTCGCGGAATCCGGTCGGCAGGGACCACCACGGTTTCCTCGTCGAACGACAGACTGCCGTGTAGCTCGTCCGTCTCTCTTTCCAGCTGTGCCAGCTCCTTCTCGAGATCGATGAGCCCATACTGGGTTTCCACTGCACCCATCTCGTCGAGTGTGGCCACCAGCCCCCGCAGCATCCGAAGCGTCTCCTGCTGTCGGATCCGCTCGGACTCGACCTTCACTTTGAGCTCTTCGATGGCCTTGTCGTTGGCATTGTTGTCGACGCCGGCCCGCCGTGAGCTGAGCATCTGCTCTTTCTCCCGCAGGAGCAGCTCCAGGTTCTCGATCTCGAGCTTGTACTCGTTCTCGAGCGAGGCGAACAGCTCGTGCGCCTCCTCTTTCGGGATCGACCCGGCCCGGGCTGCCTCGAGCTCGCGCTGAAGGTTGGCCTTCTCCTCCCGCAGCTGGGCCGCTTCCTTGGCGGCCTTGGAAAGCGAACGGACGTCCTCCTCCAGGCGGGCCGTCGTCTCCCGCTGCCGTGCCAGCTCCTCCTTGAGCTTGGACAGGGCATCCGGTGCGACCTCGTCGGCACGACGGGACGACGGAGGGGGGGGCGGCGGGGCCGATGCGGAGGGCTCCGGCTCCACGGTCACCGGACCCGTGAACTCCGCAATCACCGACCGGGTCAGCTCCGGGTCCAGCGGCCGGAGCAGGTACCGGTCCGCACGGGACGGGAGCATCCGATGCTTCGCGATGAGCTCCTCCTGACTGGCGTCGCCGGCGACGACCAGCGGCAACTTGGCCAGATCATCGCTGCGCCTCAGCAGACGGAGGAGCGAGAACGCCCGTCCCATCCCTGCATACACCAGGATCAGCGACGGATGGGCGGACCGTGCCTTGTCCACGCAATCCTCCAGCGACGTCGCCTGGACGACCTGGAGCGACCTCTTGGGCAGAATCTTTCCCATCTCCTGGAAGAATTCACCGCTGTCGTCGGCAATGAGAATGGTGGACTTCATACGCCTCCGCGGCCGCTGATCGGCCCCCACTGGCGGCTATCGTAGGTCACCCCCAGGGGTTTGTCAACTTGCCGAAGGCATGTGCAATCCGACGGCCGAAGCGCTTGAAGCGACTCCGTCACGTCGGCTGCCCTCCAGGCATTCTGCGACGGCACATCCACAGGGTGACCCCGGGTCCGGGAGCGGCCCCGGGGTTATGGCAGGTTCCGCTTAAGCGTTGGCCTTCTTGAAGTCCGCCATGAACTGGGCAAGGAGCGCTACGCCCTCGGCCGGCATGGCGTTGTAGATGGAGGCCCGGATGCCGCCCACGTCGCGGTGTCCCTTGAGCCCCAGCATCCCCTTGGCCTTGCCTTCCTTGATGAACTTCTCTTCCAGCTCCTCGCTGGGCAGCCGCCAGACCACGTTCATCCGGGACCGGCACGCCTTGTCCACCGGGCAGCGGTAGTAGCCGTTGCTGCCGTCGATGGCATCGTAGAGCACGGCGGCCTTCTGCTCGGCCCGCTCCTGGGCGGCCTTGAGCCCGCCATTCGCCTTGAGCCACTCCATTGTCAGCTTGAACGTCCAGATGGAGAACACCGGCGGGGTGTTGTACAGCGAGTCGCTGTCCGCATGGGTCTTGTACTTGAGGTACGCCACCAGGTTGTCAGCGCACTTCTCGAGCAGGTCCTTGCGGATGATCGCCAGGGTCAGGCCCGCAGGCCCGAGGTTCTTCTGGGCACCGGCGTAGATGAAGCCGAACTTGTCCATGGGGAGGGGACGGCTCATCATGTCGCTCGACATGTCCGCGGCCAGCGGAACGCCCACGTTGGGGAATTCCTGCCACTGAACGCCGCCGATGGTCTCGTTGCTCGTGATGTGGCAGTACACGCTCTCCGGATCGACCTTGAACGCGCCGGCTGCCGGCAGGGTCATGTACTTGGAGGACTCGCCGTTCCACACGACCTCGACGGTGCCGCACTTCTTGGCATCGGAGATGGCCTTCTTGGCCCAGGCACCGGTGTGCACGTAGGCGGCCTTGCGTCCGCTGTGCAGCAGGTTCATGGGGAGCATGCCGAACTGCAGCGTGGCACCGCCCTGGAGCAGCATGACCTTGTAGTCGTCGCCCACTCCGAGCAGCTCCCGGGTGATGTTGATCGCGCCCAGGTGGATCTCGTCGTACTCCTTGCTGCGGTGGGACGTCTCGATGAGCGACAATCCCATCCCCTTGTAGTCGACGAAATCCTTCGCCATTGCCTCGATCACGGGCAGCGGCAGCGTGGCGGGTCCTGCGTAGAAATTGAACTTGCGGCTCATAGCTTTCCTCCTTCAACGAGCTCCTTGAGCATGGCCTCGACCTCGAGGCCGATCCTCAAGAGGTTCTCCTTGGTGCTGGCTCCCAGGTGGGGGGCCATGATGACGTTGGGGGCCTTGAGCAGCGGGTAGTCGGGGGGCGGCGGATCCGACGGCCACACGTCCGTGGCATACGCCCGCACCTTGCCGCTGGTCAGTGCCTCGACCAGGTCCTCCGGAACCACGCACTTGCCGCGGCCCGTGTTCACGATCACGACCCCGTCCTTCATCATGGCGATGGTGGACTTGTTGATCATCCCGCGGGTCTCGTCGGTCAGCGGCGTGTGCAGGGAGATGTAGTCCGCACCGGCCAGGGCTTCCTGGAGGGTGGACTTCACTTCCGCAAACTCGCTCGGCTGCCCGGACTTCCGGTACGCCTTCACCTTCATCCCGAACGCAGCGGCCCGCTTGGCCACTTCGACCGCGATGTTGCCCATGCCGATGAGGCACAGGGTCTTCCCGTACAGCTCGGTGCGCTTGAGCTCCTTCTTGAGGAACTTCCCTTCCAGCGCCATGGCGTTGTGCGCAGTGATGAGGTGATTGGGCACCGCGATCATCAGGGCGAATGCCTGCTCGGCAACGGCGATGGCCGAGGCCTTGGGCGTGTTGCGGACCATGATGCCCTTGGTGGCCGCATAGGCACTGTCGATGTTGTCGATTCCCACGCCACCCCGGACGATGAGCTTCATCTTCGATGCGGAATCGATGTACTCCTTGGTGGCCTTGGTCTTGCTCCGGATGAGCACCACGTCGGCATCCGCCAGGCGGGCCGGGTCGTCCGTGACTTCCCCGAACTTGGCCAGCTTCTGCGGCAATCCTGCATCGAACGCATCCGCAATGTAGATCAGCATCTCCCCTTCCTCCTTCTCCTGGTTTGAAATCCCTTACGCTCTGCTGTCGTCCAGGCTGCGGGTCACCATCGCATCCCGCAGCTTGGGTTCGAACCACGTTGACTTCGGCGGCATGATGGCGTTGCTGTCCGCAATGGCCATGAGCTGCCCCACGGTCACCGGGTACAGGGCGAATGCCACCTTCATGTCCAGCTTGCAGCGCCGCTCCAGCTCCTTCGTCCCACGGATCCCGCCGACGAAGTCGATCCGCTTGTCCGTCCGCGGATCAGCCACGCCCAGCACGGGCGCCAGCAGGTTGTCCTGCAGGATCGAGCAGTCCAGGCTGCGCACCGGGTCGTCGGCCGGGAAGGTGCCGGGCTTCGGCACCAGCTCGTACCACTTCCCGTCCAGAAACATGGTGTACCGATGCAGATCCCGAGGCATCGGGTCCGCGACCGGGGCCACCGTGAACTTGCTGCCGATCTCGGCCAGGAACTGCTCGCTGGTGCGGCCGTTGAGGTCCTTCACCACACGGTAGTACCCCTGGATCTTGAGCTGATCGTCCGGGAACGCCACGGCCAGGAAGTGGTTGTACAGCTCCGTCCCGTCATGCTTCGGGTTCCGGTCACGACGCAGGTTGCGGCAGCGGAACGCCGCAGCGCTGCGGTGATGCCCGTCCGCGATGTAGAGCGCGGCGACCTCGCCGAATCCCACCCGGATCGCCTCGACGTCAGCCGGATCGGACACCACCCACAGAGTGTGCCCGATGCCGTCCGGCGAAACGAAGTCATACTCGGGCTTGCCGCGGGTCAGCCGGTCGAGCAGCCCGTCCAACGCCCCGGTCGCCCGGTAGGTCAGCAGCACGGGCCCGCTCTGGTTGTCCAGCACGTCCACGTGGTGCGCCCGATCATCTTCCTTGTCCCGGCGGGTCAGCTCGTGCTTCTTGACCAGCCCCCCCTCGTACTCGGCCACCGAGGCGCCGATGACGAACCCCGTCTGCACGTGGTCCCCCATCTTGAGCCGGTACAGGTAGAAGCAGGGCGTCTTGTCCCGGAACATCACGCCGTCGGCCTCGAGCTTGCGCAGGTTTGCCGCTCCCTTCTGGTACACCTCGGGAGAATGCGAGTCGAACTCGGGCGGGAAGTCGATCTCCGCCTTGGACACGTGGAGGAAGGAGAGCGGGTTGCCCCTGGCCATCTCCCGGGCCTCCTCGGAATTCATGACGTCGTACGGCGGTGCGGCCACGCGGGCCACCAGGTCCGCCCTCGGCCTCAGTCCCTTGAAAGGTCTCACATCCGACATGTTCTTCCCCTCGATCTGTCCACTCAACTACCAATCGAGCAACCCCCATACCTTGGAATTGGAGCGAAAGCAAGGGGCGACATTCACCCGCGCGTTGGACTCGTGCCGAACCCCGGTGTATCCTCTCCCCGGACCGGAGGTGAGCCGTATGGACCTGACCTGGGTCGAGGTATCCCGAAGCGCGCTGGAGCACAACCTGAAGCAGTTCCGGGCCATGGCCCCGAGGTCACTGCTGGCCCCGGTCGTCAAGGCCAATGCATACGGGCATGGCCTCCTCCAGTCCGCCATCGCTTTCGTCGAGGCCGGGGCCGACTGGCTCTGCGTCAACGCCATCTACGAGGCCCAGGCATTGCGGGACGGGGGCCTCGGCGTCCCCATCTACGTGCTCGGCTATGTGGCCAACGAGGACATGGACCTGCTCTGCACCCTGGGGTGCCGCCTGGTGGTCTACAACTCCGAGTCCGTCCGCAGTCTGTCGGCCGCAGCGGTCCGCCAGGGCACCGTCATGCCGGTCCACATCAAGCTCGAGACCGGCAATAACCGCCAGGGGCTCAAGGCCGCCGAGGCCGTCGAGCTGGCCCGCCTGATCCGCTCCCTCCCCGGAGTCGAGCTCGAAGGCGTCTCCAGCCACTATGCGGACATCGAGGATACCACCGACCACTCCTATGCCCAGCACCAGCTGTCCCGCTTCCACGAGGCCTGCGAGGCCCTGGCCTCGGCGGGCATGCCCCCCCGGGTCCGCAACTTCTCCAACTCCGCAGCAGCCATCCTCTGGTCCGAGACCCAGTTCGACCTCGTCCGCATCGGCATCTCCGCCTACGGGATGTGGCCGTCCAAGGAGACCTTCGTCAGCGCGGTCATCCTGGGGCGCGACAAGCCCCAGCTTCGTCCGGCCATGACCTGGAAGACCCGGGTCGCCCAGGTCAAGGATATCGAGCCCGGCGAGTTCGTCGGCTACGGACGCTCGTTCCGCACCACCCATACCACCCGTCTTGCCGTGCTGCCGGTCGGCTACTACGACGGGTACGACCGGGCCCTGTCCAACCTCGCCCACGTCCTCGTCAACGGTCACATCGCCCCGGTCCGAGGCCGCGTCTGCATGAACATGATCATGGTTGATGTCTCCGATGCCGGAGACGTCAAGCCCGAGGATCCCGTCGTCCTGCTCGGCAGTGACGGCCGGGAGTGCGTGACCGCAGAGCAGCTCGCCGGCTGGGCCGGAACCATCAACTACGAGATCACCACGAGGATCTGCGAGCGCATCCCCCGCTACCTCGTGGACTGAGGCCAGGGCCATGACTTCCCTTCGACTCATCCTCCCTTGTGCCCTGCTGCTGTCGTGCGCGGATACCCTCGTCATCGATGGGGCCTGGTATGAAGAGGCCGGCGGACCCGCCGACCAGGTGTCGTTCAAGCCGCCAGGACCGGAGGATGTGGCAACGCCCGGCTCCGATTCGAGGGCCGCCCCCGCCGACACCCTCCCGGATCGCTTCGCCCCCGCCGACGTGCCGGGGCCGGATTCGAGCCCTGCCGACGTGCCTGCTCCGGACCTGCCCGTCCTCCCCGACCTGGTCGCGGAGGAACCCCCCCAGCTCCTCTGTCAGCCCGGCACCGCGGCGTGCGCCGGCAACCAGGTCCAGACCTGCAATCCGGACGGGATGTCCTGGAGCACCTCGGACTGCCTCGACCAGTACTGCCTCCAGGGGAAATGCGTGCCGTGCGTCCCGGGGACCCGGAAGTGCGAGGGAGAGACCGTGCTCGAGTGCGCGGTCGACGGCCTCTCCTTTGCCCCGGTCGAAACGTGCGACTTCGGCGCGACCGGGACCGTCTGCGCCAAGGGCTCCTGCGTCTCCCCGTGCGAGGCAAGCAGCGGTATGACCTCCACCGGTCCCACCAACGAGGGGTGCGAGTACTGGTCCGTGGACATGGACCAGAGCCAGGAGTTCGGCGGCATGGATTCCCAGTTCGCCATCGTCGTGTCCAACACCAACGACAAGCTCACCGCCACGGCCACGGTCACCAACGACGCGGGCACGACCAAAGAGGTCCAGGTGCCACCCGATTCCGCAGTCATCATCAACCTCGATCCCTACAACATCGTCGGCGTCATGAAGGGCAAGCGCGCCTGGCGCGTCCAGTCCAACATCCCCATCGTCGCCTACCAGTTCAATCCGCTCGAGAACGTCGGCGTCTTCTCCAACGATGCCTCGCTCCTCCTGCCCACGTATGCGCTCGGCAAGAAATACCGGGTCATGGCGTGGCCGCACCGGCCCGGAGCTGTGGGGCTGGCATCCGCCTTCACCGTGGTCGGGACCAGCCCCGACGGAACCAACGTCACGGTCAAGGTCAGCGCTCCCACCGCGGCCGGCGACGGAATCCCGGCGCTTGCAGCGGGCCAGGAATGGAACACCACCCTGGCGCAGTTCGAGGTCCTCAATCTCGAGACCCAGGACGCGTTCCAGGACCTCACCGGCACCGTCGTCGAGGCCGACCAGCCCGTCGCACTCTTCGGCGGCCACGTCTGCGCCAATTGCCCCCACAACTTCTGCCAGGGCGGCAAGTGCATCTTCGACCCCGATGCCGGCGGCTGCTCCAGCCACGGAGATTGCCCGATCATCGCGGCCTGCGACCACCTCGAGGAGCAGATCCAGCCGCTCAATGCCTGGGGCCTGCACTACGTCATCGGCAAGACCTGGCCACGCGGCAAGGCCCCCGACTTCATTCGAGTGCTGGCATCCCAGCCCGGCACCACCGTGACCCTGAACCCGCCCGTCGCATCGATTCCGCAGCTCGGCGAGGGCCAGTACGTCGACTTCGAGACCTCCTCCCACGTCGAGGTGAAGGCCGACAAGCCCATCCTGGTCGGCCAGTACCTGGAAGGACAGGATGCTCCCGGCCACGTCCACACCTTCTGCGAGGACGCATTCATCTTCGGCCAGACCTGCGGCGGTGACCTGTTCGGCGACTCGTGCAACTCCGACGCGGACTGCAGCCCCGATGATGCCAATATCGGCGACCCCGCCTTCATGGTCGGCGTCCCGGTCGAGCAGTTCCGCAAGGAGTACGTCTTCCTCGTACCCACCAAGTACGCCTCCAACTACGTCACTATCGTGGCTCCGACCGGTGCCCAGGTGACCGTCGACGGCTCCTCCTCCGGCCTTTCGTTCGAGACCCTTCCATCGGGCCAGTACTCAGCGGCCCGCATGCCCTTGTCCGAAGGGGCTCATCACCTGGTCGCGGACAAGCCAGTCGGCATTACGGTCTACGGCTGGGACCAGTACGTCTCGTATGGCTATCCCGGCGGGATGAACCTCGAAGTGCTCCAGTGAGGTGACTCGAATGGCAATCGGGAAGAAGGGAATGCCCGGCATCGGAACGGTCACCGTGCTGGCCGCAGCGGCAGGAATGGTGCTGTTTTCCTGCTCCGGAGATGGAGAAGGGCAAGGTCCGGACCTGCCCGGCGGGGATGATGCCCGGCGGCTCGAGGAAGCAGCCACCGCGGACGGCCTCGTCCCGGCCGATTCCCAGGACACCGGTGCGTCCGACCCGGCGCTCAGCCACGGCAAGGACGCGCCCGACGACTATGACCGGGTATTCGGAGACGGGGTCGTGCATCGCATCGATCTCGTGATCCCGCAGGCCACCTACGCTGCCATGCTCGCCGAGCTCGAAGAGCGCCTCGGACAGGCCAGCGGCACCGGGGGCGGGGAGGAGCCCCCCAAAGGGCCCCCGCCCAAGCCGGGCGTCGATGCGTGCGCAGGGCTCGAGGCCGGCGCCGAGTGCTCCTGGATGGACGGAGGAAAGAAGCTCGACGGCACGTGCACCCTCATCGCATTTGGCGGGGGAATCCTGTTCTGTATGCCGGACGAGCCTCCGCCCAGCGCCCTCCCGCTGACCGGCTGGGATCCCAGCTACTTCGAGATCTCCGTGAAGTTCGACGGGGAAACGTGGGAGCACGTCGGCATGCGCTTCAAGGGCAACTCGACCCTCAACCACGCCTGGCAGCTCGGAAAGCGGAAGTTCTCATTCCGCCTCAATTTCGACAAGTACGAGGACCAGTACCCCGAGACCGACGACCAGCGCTTCTGGGGGTTCCAGGAGCTCGTCTTCAACAGCAACTGGCGCGACGACTCGATGATTCGGGAGTTCCTGGCGTCCGAGCTCTTCAGCAAGGCCGGAGTCCACGCGTCCCGATCCGCCTTCTATCGTGTCTTCGCCGACGTGGGGGAGGGGCCGGTCTACTGGGGGCTCTACTCGCTGGCCGAAGATGCCTCGGACTCGGTGCTGGACAACCAGTTCGATGACGACAACGGGAACCTCTACAAGCCGGAAGGGAATGGAGCGGACTTCACCCATTTTGATGCCGAAGGCTTCGTCAAGAAGACCAACGAAGAGCTCGAGGACTGGTCCGACGTCCAGGCCGTCATCGATGCCCTGCACGCAGACCGTAGCGATGCGCAGGCCTGGCGCAACGGCCTCGAGAAGGGGCTTGCCGTCGAGGCATTCCTCAAGTGGCTGGCGCTCAACACCCTCATCGGAAACTGGGACAGCTACGGCAACGTCGCTCACAACTACTACCTGTACGCGGACTCGGGCAACCAGGGACGGCTGACCTGGATGCCCTGGGATCTCAACGAGGCCTTCCGGACCACGGGCGGAGTCAAGGACGCCCTCCCGCTCGACCTGGCCGAGGTCAGCGACAAGTGGCCCCTCATCCGCTACCTGGCCGACGATCCGGTCTACTTCGAGGCCTACCGGGGCTTCGTGGAGACGTTCGCACAGACCGTGTTCCCTGCCGAGGAGACCAAGGCCCGGATGAAGGCGCTTCACACCCTCGTGGCCCCGTACGTCGTCGGCCCGGACGGGGAGCAGGGCGAGTTCACCCTGCTCCAGTCCCCCGAAGCGTTCACCAACGCGCTCGAGTCCGGTACCGGTGCCCTCTTTCCCCTGGTCGACCAGCAACACGAAGCGGCAAAGGCATTTCTCGAGAAGTAAGGATGACGCCGACCCGTGCGGACGCTACTTCTTCGTCCCGGTCACGTTGAACGTCTGCGTCGTGCAGCCGAAGCACATCGCTCCGCCGGTGAACTTGAACGTCAGCGTCCCGGTGAACACGGTGTCGCTGGTAAACGTCCCCGTCAGCGTGTAGGTTTCGGCGCAGGTTCCGGGGCAGGTGCACGTCGCGGTGAAGGCCTTGTCCTTGGCCGTGTCGCCCAGCATCGTGCAGCAGCCGTTCATGGCCGGCGTGATGGTCAGGCTCGACCCGTTGTCCGAGAAGAGGAGCTGGGACACGCTGAGGGACACGAGTCCGTAAGCGCAGGAGTAGGATGCCGTCGGGGCGATCCCGTAGGTTCCGCTCGGATCATACCCCGTTGTCTGGCACTTCCCGTTCACGCAGGTCGCACCGCCCGAGCAGGTACCGCAGATTCCCCCGCATCCGTTGTCCCCGCATTCCTTGCCCGCACAGTTGGGGACGCACGTGCACTTGCCCGACTTGCAGTAGTTGTTCAGGCCTCCCGGGCACGGCGTGTCGTCCTTGAGCGGCGTGTACACGCATCCCTGCACCGGGTGGCACGAGTCGGTCGTGCAGAACTGGGTGTCGTCGCAGGTCTTGGTCGGCCCGGAAACGCAGGCACCGCCTGAGCACGTGTCCGGGTCGGTACACACGTTCGAGTCGCTGCACGGGCCCGCCACCGGATCGTGCTTGCAGCCCAGCACGGGGTCCGGCGCGTCCTTGGTGCACACGTTCCCGTCATCGCAGCTGATGGGCTTGCCCGCACAGACCCCCTGGCTGCACACGTCATCCGTCGTGGAGGCATTCTTGTCGTCGCACGGGGCCGTGTTGTTGGCGATCTTGCACCCGGTCTGCGGGTTGCACCAGTCGTCGGTGCAGACGTTCCCGTCGTCGCAGCCGAGCGGCTTGCCCAGCACGCAGCCCACGGCCGGGCTGCACGTTTCCTGTCCGTTGCACACGTCGCCGTCGCTGCACACGAGAGGAATCCCGGTCAGGCAGCCGAGCTTTGCGTCGCACGTCTCGGTGCCGTTGCACTTGTTGCCGTCGTCGCACACGAGCGGCTCGCCGGGCAGACAGCCCGAAACCGGGTTGCAGGTCTCGGTACCGTTGCACTTGTTCGCATCGTTGCACACGAGCGGAGTGCCGGCAACGCAGCCCTGGACCGGGTCGCACGTCTCGATGCCCGTGCACTTGTTGCCATCGTCGCACACCGGGGCCTGTCCGTTCTGGCATCCGGTTGCCGGGTTGCAGGTCTCGGTTCCGTTGCACTTGTTGCCGTCGTCGCACGTCAGCGCAAGTCCGGCAAGACACCCCTGGAGCGCGTCACAGGTCTCCTGGCCGTTGCACTTGTTGCCATCGTCGCAGATGGGGGGAGGACCGTTCTGGCATCCGGTTGCCGGGTTGCAGGTCTCGGTACCGTTGCACTTGTTGCCGTCATCGCATTCGAGCGCAAGTCCGGCAAGGCACCCCTGGAGCGCATCGCAGGTCTCCTGGCCGTTGCACTTGTTGCCGTCGTCGCAGATGGGGGCAGGACCGTCCTGACAGCCCGTTGCCGGGTTACAGGTTTCGGTACCGTTGCACTTGTTGCCGTCGTCGCAGACGAGCGGCGTGCCTGCCTGGCATCCCAGGATCGGGTCGCACGTTTCGACCCCGTTGCAGGCGTTCCCGTCGTCGCAGACGAGGGGGGCCCCGGGAGCACAGTTGCCCTGCTGGCACGCATCGCTCAATGTGCAGGCGCTCCCGTCGTTGCACCCGATGCCGTCTGTCTGCGGAGGGAGGCAGTCTCCGGTAAGCGGTGCGCAGAACGAGTCGTTGCACGGGTCCGCGTCCAGGTCGGCACACTTGGGTACCGAGCCGGTACAGACCCCGGCCGCACACTGCCCGCCGACCGTGCACGGATCCCCGTCCTCGCAGGCCGATCCCTCGATGGGCTGGTGCTCACACACCCATTGCGTCCCGTTGGCCTTGCACGAGTCCACCGTGCATTCGTTTTCGTCGTTGCAGTCGAGGTCGACCCAGGCCGTGTGGCAGCCGGTCTGAGAATCCCACCCCTGCCCGCCATCCAGGTGCGTGCAGTACGTGTCGCTCTTGTCGAAGCACTTCCAGTCCGGCGGCCAGCACCACTGGTCCGCTACCTTCTGGTCGAGCGCACAGCCATCCTTGCCGCACACGACTCCGGCCAGGATGCACGGCAGCGGCGGCTTGCCCATCTGCTCCGCACACTGCTCCTTGGTCTTGGCAACACCGCCCGAGCACTTCCCCAGCGTCTCCTTGCCGATGGGGCCGTCGGCAGCAGAACCCAGCGAGCAGATCTGGTCCAGCAGGCAGGGATCGGCCGAGCACAGGTCCCCCGGCTTTGCCACCGGCCGGCAGTAGCGCACCATGGTCGTGGCCTTGCCCGGTACCGAGGGATCCGGAATCCAGTGGCACAGAAGGCCGGTGCACTCCAGGCATCCGCCCTCACATTCCTTCGGGTAGTCCTCCTGCCCGCACGACACGTCCAGGGTCTCATCGGCCTTGCACTTGCCCTCCACGCACGAATGGCCGGCGCACACCTCGTCGTCACCGTCCTGGTCGGGCCAGCAGGGCGTCGCATCGGGCTTGGAGGTCTGTCGGCAGCCTTCCAGACCGCCTACGCATACGACCTTGTCGATGCATCCGTACGGGTCCAACGTGGCGTTTTCGGCGTCGCACTGGAGCGCCAGTTCTGTGGGTGTGGCCCCCGTGTTGTCCTGGACCCCGCCGACGCACGTGGCCCCCACCCAGCAGTCGCTCTCGGCATACGGCGGGGAGTTGTCCGGAATCGTCTCCTCCATGCACTCGCCCGTCTCGGGGGCGCACTTGGGCAGCGTGCACAGGTTCCCGTCCTGCTCGGGACATTCCTTGAGCTCCGTGCCCAGGCATTCACCGCTGCCCGAGCACTGGCCGCCCGAGAAGCACCCCTGCCCGCACGCGACTCCTTCCGCCTCGTAGTCGATCTGGCAGTGCCCCTGCCAACAGGTCATGGCCTTCATGCACTCGGTCTTCTCGCCGCAATCGGCAATGCTCTTGCACGGGGGACCGAGCTGGATTTCCGGCCCGGAATCCTCCCCGACCGCCTCGGGCGAGGATTGGTCCCACACCAGGTCGCCGCCGCCAGGCGTCGTGCCGCCACAGGCGGAAACCGCCATTCCGAGCAGGAGAACGAGCATCCGCCTTTCCAGGGGAGGAGCCAGTCGCCAGGAACCTGTTTCCATGAGGACTCCGTGTCAGCTGGGGGACTCCGGATGCCGGCGCACCGTCAACGATCTGCATAGTACCCGCTCCCGCGTGCGGGCGCAACAACGGCCTCGCAACCGGCTCCGGCGTGCGCTGACCTTGACGGCGACTGGACCCGCTCCTAGGCTCACCCAACATGAAGATACGGATCCCGAAGTGGCTGCTGCCGATGTTGTTCTCCCTTCTCGGGTGCGGGGACGGCTCGTCCTCGAACGACCCGAGCGAGGAGCTGGTTTTCAACGACTACGACTGGGCGATCCAGTTCGGAACGACCGAGCCGGAGTGGATCTCCGGCTTCGCTCTCGGACCGGATGACCGGGTCTACGTGGCGGGCTCGACCGGTGGAGCCTTCCCGTCGCAGGAGAAATCCACCGTCCAGGATATCTTCGTGACGGCCTGGGAGCCAGACGGAACCGCCTCGTGGGTGCTCCAGTGGGGCCTGACACAGATGACGTCGTCCGAGCCGCGCTCGATGGTGTATGCCCACGGACAGCTCTACGTGCTGGCACTCGCTGACACCCTCGTAGGGAATGAGCCCCCCTTGGCCATCCAGAAGGTGTCGACCGACGGCACACTGGGCGAGGTCGTCCATTTCCCCATGCCGGTCCACACGTCCCCCGTGTACGCCGACCCGGCCAATGCGGTGCAGGACATCGCCGTGGCGGACGACGGGGACATATTCTATGCCGGGACCGTGCGCGAGATCGGAGCGGCCGCCGAGGCAGCGAAGGACTTGGCCTGGGTCGGGCGCATGGGCCCGTCGGGTGAGCTTTCCTGGGACCAGCTGCTCGGTGCCGGGCAGACCCACGTGTTCGGCCTGGCGCTGTCCGCCGAGCGCCTTGCGGTCTGCGGGAGAACCAACGGAGCGTTCCCCGGAACTGACTTCAGCAAGGTCAGGGCCTACGACGCGTTCGTCCTGTTGTTCGATCTGGATGGCAATCTTCTCTGGGCAGAAGAATTCGGAGCGCCGCTTTCGGACCTGCCTCCCAGCGAGACCGCCCTCCACGTGGCATTCGCACCCGATGGCAGCGTCTACGCCGGGGGGTTTCTCAGCGATGGGGCTGCCTTCTACGAGGGGGCGGAGGGAGACGGCTGGATCGCCTTGATCGAGCCCGACGGCACCCTGGACTGGGTCCGACAGTTCCAGGTCGGTGACGGCCAGCCGTGGGCTGAGCAATTGCTGATCGATGACAACGGGGACGTGCTTGTGGGGGGCACGTTCGGAATCGGCGGAATGGAATCCGACGCGTTCGTCGCCCGGTTCAGTCCCGAAGGGGAGCTGCTCGACGCGCGAGGCATCGGGGTCGGAAGCAGCAACGAGTTTTTCGCCGGTATGGCACTCGACTCGAAGGGCCGGCTGGTCGTGGCGGGGAACACCGATTTCGGCCTGCCGGAGCTCACGGCGTTCGGATTCAAGGACTTCTTCGTGGTTCGCTATTGACGCAGTCCGCCCGCCCCTACTCGCACTGGGCCGCACACGACGCGCCCCAGAGCCCCAGGTCCTCACAGGAAAGGTCGCCCTGGTAGTTGGCTTCCACGCCGCATGCAAGGGCGCAGTTGGGATCCAGCGTCGGGTCGTCCCAGAAGGGGGCGCACGCCGTGTCGCAGGGATCGAGGCACGCAAGCGTCCCGCCCAGGTAGCAGTTCAGGTAGCAGCAGTCAAACGGATTCCCGTCACACGTCCCGCAGGTGCAGTCCGACAGGCAGGTTTCCCCCCCGCAGGCATCTTCGGGTGGATCGCAGCTCTCGTCTCCCTCCATCTTCCCGTTGCCGCAGGTCATGCACACGGAGCAGTCCGAGGAACAGACCTCGCCAGCCTCGGCCTTGCAGCCCAGCTCAGCGTCACAGGTCTCTCCCGCATCGAGCTGCCCGTTCCCGCAAGGCGACGCACACGCGCACTGGACGCACGACTGCCCCTTGGGGCAACTTGCCGACGTGCCGTCGCAGTAGCCTTCCGGCAGCGGCAGCGGGGTCATCTGCCCTTCGCAGCACCGACACGGCTTGGAACGGACCGCCGACGAATGCTTGTTCAACACCGGAGCGGTGACCGTGACCGGCTTGCCTGCTTCATCAACGGTCGTGACGCTGCCTCCGGTCACGTACGGATCCTCCTTGGCGAGGCAGTCGCCAGCCCGCATGAGGAGCTCCTCCTGGACGTTCTGACCTCCCAGCGGATCGGCCGCCGCGAACTTCTTCTTGAGCTCATCCATGCACTTGAGAAAGGTCTCCAGCGTGGAGGAGCCCCCTTGCGGTGTCTTCTTGTAGTAGGCGGGTCGGTCCGACGTAGCGGACGTGAAGATCTGGAATACCGAGCCGGTCTTCTCCAGCCAGCTCGTCATGCCGCCCGAGAAGCATGTATCCATGAATACCGTCACGTTGCAGGACTGCAGCATGTCGATGGCGGATTCCAGGTAGGTCTCCGTGAGGCTCTCGCCTCCCACCTGGACGAGGTAGTGGTAGTCGGCTTCCTCCGCAGGCGTGACCTTGTGGTCCTGGATGCCTTCCTTAAAGCAGTACATGCAGTTGGCCGGCTTGCGAGGGTCCGGGCACACCACGTCGAACGACGACGCATCGTTGCCGTGTTCTTCGAGATACCAGTCCGCCTTCTCCTTGGCCACCGACACACAATCGCCGCAGGTCACGACTCCGTCCTGGTGAACCGCACAGATCCGTTCGTTGCCGGCCGGGTCGGTCAGGACCACGTACCGCAGCCCGTGCGCGGAGAAGTAGAGGAAGAAGTGGTCGCAACAGTCCCCCGCCTGGTTCCCGAAGTACTGATCGAGGTCGTTGTAAGTCGAGACCTTGGTCACGTCCCAGACCGGCTGCTCCTTGCCCGGCTGCTTGATTCCAGCAAGCGCATTTCCCATGGCCTCGACGTCCTTCTTGATGACGTCGGCATCCTTGCCGCCGCCGTCGATAAGCAGGGCCTTGTACGAGGGCTTCTTGCCCCCCTGGCACGGAGTCTGCTCCCAGGAGTAGGGCGTGTACGGAGCATCGGGAAGGACCGGGCCTGCGTCGAGCGGTGCGGACCACTGCTCCATGGCTCCCGTGGCCGTGCTCGTGTCCACCAGCACCATGCCGTCGTCCTCGCCCGACTGGAAGAGCGGCGCTCCGTCGAGCTCGGGCCAGAAGGCGTGGTGGGTGACCAGCGGGACCCCGTCTTCCACTCCGACGTAGACGAACCGGTTGTCGTGACCGAAGCGGGCGTCCGGCGCGTCGTCGATCCAGAAGAACCAGCTCTCCCGCTCCGTGACCAGGTCCTGGCTGCCGAGCAGGTCGGTCACTGTGACTCCCGGCTCCAGCGGCTCGGCCAGCCCGTATACGACCACGGGGTGCACGGCCTCGTCCGTGGCAAGGACCTGGTCGACGACCACGGCCAGCGCCGCCTCCAGAGTGGGCACCGGGTGTGCCTCGACCGGAATGTCCGGCTTGGGGGATGCAACCTCGACCTCCGCTTCCGGTGCCGAAACGTCGACGTCCGACCGTGGGGCGGAGAGCTCGGTTGCGCCCGCATCGCCCGGCACATCGGAGGTCTTGCTGGAGCCCGATGTGCCTCCGCACGCGGACACGGAAAACGCTGCCAGGACCAGGAGCATGGACACGCTCAAACGTTTCATGGAACCCTCCCTCAAAGCGAGACACACTCGCCGGCTTTGCACGTCTCGTTCAAACCGCACGCGGCAAGACAGGCACCGCAGTGCTGCGAATTCGACAGAACGTCAACGCAGATGTCAGTCACGCCGGACCAGGGCGACGACATGCCGCAACATGCAGTACCCTCCGGGCAGCTCTTTCCGCACATGCCGCAGAACGCGTCGTTGTACGTGTTCAGCTGGCAGCTTCCCTCGCAACAGCTCTCGTTGTAGGCGCAGCCGCCATAGGGTGCTTTGCAGCCGACGACATCGGCAGAGGGCCAGCAGAACCCCAGCGCACAGGTCTCGCCCGCGGCACAGGCCTTGTTGCACGCGCCGCAATGCTGCTCGTCGAAGTTGAAGTCGGACATGCAGATGCCCCCGCAGCAGAACTCCTGCTCCTTGCAGGGGCCGTTGCACCCGCACAGCGAGTTGTCCTCGGGGTAGGCACAGAGGTAGCCGCACTCGATGCCGCCGTCGCACTGGGGGGGAGGAGGCTCGGTGCCGGTCTGCCAGCACCCGGCCCCTCCTCCGACGCACGTGTGGGTCTGCGGGCAGGGAAGGCCGCATCCCTGGCAGTGCTCCTCTTCCCACCAAGGGTTTGCACAGGTCCCGCCGCAGCAGGTGGCACCGGGCCCGGTGCAGTGGTTGCCGCATGCGCCGCAGTGATCCGGGTTGGTCTCTGGATCGACGCAGAAGCCGTCACAGCAGATGCCGCCGGAAATCGTGCAGTCGGCGCAGGACACGCCGCAGTGCTCGTTGTCGTAGGCGGTGTTGAGCTTCTTCCACGTGCCGCCGACGCTGCAGTACTGCTCGCACACGGGTCCGCACCAGGTGTTGAGCGCCCACCGCCGCTCCCGTTTGCAGAGGTCGTTCCACTTGGTGGTATCCGCATCGGGGCCGCAGCAGTGCTCGGTCATGATGTCCGTCGGGTCCTCGGAAAGGACCACCGGCGCAGCCGCGCACACTCCGCCGCAGCAGGTCCCTGCCACCCCCTGGCACCTGTTCCCGCAGCAACCGCAGTTGCCGTTGTGGGTATCCAGATCCACGCACTCACCGGGGCAGCTTTCGAGGTGTGCACAATCCCATCTGCGGCAGCACGTAGTTCCCTCGGGGCAGCCTGCAGGGCAGACAGCCACGGGGCCGCACGCGTCGCCGGCGGTGACCAGGAAGGTCTGCTCCGAGCCGACCGGCCGACCCAGGAAGTCGAATGCGGCGGCCTTCACCGCGACAGAGCCCGGTATCGAACCGAGCTTCACATAGGCCGAAGCCGTGCCGACGGTTCCTGCCGTGTGAACGGTGCTGGTCTTCTCTGGAGCCACGCTTGCCCCCGATTCTTCGGAGACCGAGAAGCGGACCTCGATGCCCCCCATCGGCCTTCCCGAGGCGCTCTTGACCTGCACTACCAGGGGCTGTTCCAGTTGTCGTCCGGCCGCGGCGGCTTGCCCGTCCCCTGACACCTTGACCAGCACTGCGGGCATCAGGCGCCACTCGGCAACCACGGAGGCGCTTGCGTCCGCGACCGGATTGGCATTGGCGATGATCACGACCTTGGACTTCGCCCCGGTGTCTCCGGACTCGGACCACGCCGTGAAGTCCATCTCGGCCGGCTCGCCGAGCCAGTCGGCCTGCACGAGAGGCTCAACGGCGCCGGAATCGAAGACGCGGACCGAGGGCGTCGGAACCCCGCTCTCCACCCGAACCGTGAGGTGCGTCGCCTCGTCCGCTGCGGTGTCATTGACCAGGTCGAGCCGCACAGCGGTCAGTCCCCCAAGGACCCCCTTGGGCTTCCACACGAGAGGCTCCGACGAGTCGGGCCCGTCCCCGAGCTCGACCCGATAGAAAGCGTTTCCGGCCTGCTTGTGCTTCGGATGCCCGTCGTCAGGGGACACGACGAACTCAAACGGGCTCCCGAGTCGGGACTCGTGCCAGAGGTCCGCAGACAGCGGGTCGCCGTCAAGTGACCGGTCCTCGGACGTCGTCGCACCGAGCACGTCCGCAGTCGAATCCTGGCGCGCAAACCCCTTGGCGTACAGGTACTGCATGGAAAAATCGGCCCAGTGCAGCCCGTCCGCAGCGAGGGAATCGAAGACGTTCTCGGCCAGGTCTTCGTTCTTCCAGCCGGCCGCATCCAGGAGGATCTCCCGTACGCCCTCCCGGCCGACCTTGTCCTCCACCCAGAGCCAGAGGGGGAAGCCCGCATACTCGTCCCATGGCTCGCTCTGTACCGTCAGCGGCCGGAACGTCCGGTCCGAGAACACGAACTTCGGGTACCAGCCGTCATACACCTGGTCCTGGGCCCAGTAGGCCGTGCTCTCGATCCACCAGCGGTGCATCGCCATCTTCTGAAATACGGGGGAGGCCGTGCCCGCTTCCATGGTCTGGCTGAGGTAGATGTACTGAATCTGGTGGTAGAGCTCGTGGGCAACCGCCACTTCCAGGTCTGCCGGGACCGGGGCCGAGGCATCGAAGGCCTCCAGGTCGAACTGGAGGCCTATCCACGGATCGCCGTGCTCATCCTGGCCCGCGGGCGTGAATCCCCCGAGGTTCTTGGCCCCGGACTCGGGATCGACGGCCATGGGGCGCACTGCCACATGGATCGGCAACCACATGGCGGCCTGTTTGTCGGTCAGGGCGTAGCCCATCCCCTCGGCAGACGTCAGGTAGTCATAGGAATCCTTTAGCGCGCTCTGGAAGCGGGGCATCAGCGTCTCGTACCCCGGCAGGGCTTTCTGGTCCGCTGTGATGAACCCATCGAACGGACCCTCGATCGTCAGGTCGTCGGCCGGTCGCTCGCGGGACGGCACGGCGAACCGTTCCAGCGGTGCGGAGGCCAGAACCGCCGTGAACCTGGCGTGCTCGTCCCCTCGCAGCGCGACAGTCCCCGAAATCCGTACCTGGGATCCGTCCCGTTCCGCCCTGGACGGAAAGGCCTCGTAACGCGGGGCTCCACCCGGGCCTCGGTCGTCTTCATCGCCGTTGCAGCCGGCGAGCACGAGACGGTCGATCTCGTCGTCGGTCAACGAAGCACCGGCAACGAGCACCTCCAGGGTGACGCGTTTCTCGAGGATGGCGGGGACTGCGGCGAACACGTAGTCCGAGTCCAGCACACGCACGAAGGCCGGGGGTTTGCTGTCGTCCCCCGGTACCCCGTCGACCTTCGCCAGGGAAGCTGCCACGTCCTGGGTGGCCGCCCCTTCGGGCAGGCGGACCGTCGCCACACCGTCGTCGGAGGTGACGGTTCCGCCCCCCGGCCCCACGGGGAATCCCGGAACGTCCTGCGAGGCCACGTCACCGGCTTCGGAATCGCCGCGAGGTTCCGCAGGGGCGTTCGTGGAGCCGCCACCGGTAGAACAGGCCAGGCCCAGTGACAGGACTGCTGCCAGCGGAAACGACCATCGCATCGTACACCTCGACCTTCATTTCGGAACACGGGCCATGGTCAAGCTACCGGCCCAGACGCACGACAGGCAAGGGTTTATGCACGCGGTCGGCCTGCCCGTAGGTTGCGTCGCACGAAGGGGCGCAATGCCGCGCACCTTCCTCGGCTTGCGTCCCCCCGCACGACATGACGCCGCCGTCATCGGTTCCGAGCTCCGCGACGATCGGGTCGAACGGCGCCAGGGCCCACACATGAGCCGGTGCTCCACCGGCAGGAGCCAATCCCTCGGTCACTGCTCGATCAGGTAGCCAACCTCGCAGTCCAGAGTGGTCAGGGTGTGGACTCCTGTTGTCGTGTCGGCCACGTCCGAGCAGATAAGGTCATCGGCATCGAGATCTTCGTCCCACACATTCACCGTGGGCGCCGGGTCGCCAGGGTCGAATGTCGCGAGAGCGAGGTCCCCCGCAAACGAGATGATGCCGCAGGTGTCGTAGACCGTGTTCGTCTTCTTCCCCGACACTTCCACGTAGACGTCGGGCAGCTTGTAGGGGAAGGGATCCCAGTCCCCGCACTGCACCTTGACGGGGTTCTTCAGAGTCAGTCGGCGCAGACACCGCAGCTTGCCACACCCGAAGCTGCACGCACCGGCCGACGTCCACTGGAGGCACTCCCCGACCTGAGCACAGGTGTACTCGATGCCAGCGCTGCACTGTGTTCCCCCCGGTTGCGGGCATGCCGGTCCCTGCGGGCACGAGCACGCGGCCCCTGGCGACGCACAGAGCTTCGGGGCAGCGCAATCCTCGTCCGCACAGCAGGTGCCTGTCGGGAGGCAGAGATTCTCCGTCGCACACCACCAGGTGTTCTCGGGGCACGCACATTTCCCCCCGACACACTGGCTCTGTGGGGCCGGGCAAGTTCCACACGAGCCCCCGCATCCGTCGTCTCCGCACACTTTCCCGTCGCAACCGGCAAAGGTGCAGGTGCCCTCGCTGCAAGCCTCGCCGCATCCGCACGGGCAGTCGCCCGGACAGGTCGAACAGTCCTCGACCAGCTCCGTGTCGCACGTGCCGTCACCGCACCAGGGCTGGTAGATGCAGAGACCCTCCTCGCAGACGAAGTGCGCCTCGCAACTGCCGCACTTGCCCCCACAACCGTCCTCGCCACAGTCCATTCCCTCACACAGCGGCAGGCAGAGACACGTGCCGTCGATGCACAGCTCTTGCGCCCCCTGGCACGTCCCGCAGCTCCCCCCGCATCCGTCGTCTCCGCACTCCTTCCCGTCACAGGACGGAAGGCACGTTTCGTCCGGTGTGTCGGACGAGGCCTCCGAGACAGCGTCCGACAGCGCAGTGTCCGGGATTGCCGTATCCGAGACGCCATCCGGGGCAGCGGCATCCGAGACGCCATCCGGGGCAGCGGCATCCGAGACGCCATCCGGGGCAGCGGCATCCGAGACGTCATCCGGGGCGGCGGTATCCGAGACGTCAACCGGGGCGGCGGTATCCGAGACGTCAACCGGGGCAGCGGCATCCGGGCCGTCAACCGGGGCGGCGGTATCCGAGACGTCAACCGGGGCCGCGTCCGTTGTCGACTCGGGTGACACATCTGCAAGCGGCCGGATCTGGTCCGCGTGCACATCCGCTGAACCGAGGTCGGCTGCGACCTCGGCGGGCACGTCTGCCGCAGAGTCACTTCCGGAGCTGGTGCCCTCGGAGGAAGGGCCGGAACACCCGGCAGCCGGGGCCTGCAACAACAGGAGAGCAACGACCGGGAACAGGATTCTCATCGCACCACCCTCACCCGGCGCCGCTCGCGTACCCATCATCAGGCGCAGATACGTCGGCGCCACTGCACCTTCACGGCACGAAGAACATTACACGAGCGGGGGCGGGCGAGCAACCGCCGCTCCTACAGCCCGCAGTCCAGGTCGATGTCCGTGTGCAGATAGGGATCCCCGTCGGTACCTTTGCCCCCCCACTTCGACCCGTCGGTCCACGTCTCGCCGACGCCGCTCAGGGTCCAGCCGAAGAAGGGGGACTTCACTGCATCAGCACCGTCGAAAGACCAGTGCAGCACGCAGCTTCCGGGGCCTGTTCCCAGGCACACGTCATCGATGCCGAACGCCTCGTTGGCATCGAACGGGTCGATCCGGATACCGGTGATGATGCCCCGGTACGCAGCGTTCTTTGCCAAGTCGACGACGACGTCGATCCAGCCGCCGCCGCCCGAGAACGGGACCCACACGCTCTTGTCCTCGGAGTAGAAATCCGACTCGAGAGTCTTGAAGAAGACCTGCATGGAGGTCGAGGGACCGGCATTGGCCGCATGCACCGTCAGCTGGCTCACCACCGGTGCCTGGTAGCGGGCGATGTGCAGCCTGCGGACCGACAGCCCGAGTTGTCCCTGCCCCTGCCCTTGAGGCGCATAAACCTCGGGGTTGAAGTTGAAGTGGATGAGCTGATAGTCCCCCGGAGAGGTGGTGTAGCCCGCTGCAGGACCGGTCTTTGCCACCAGCGCATGGAGCGCCCGGGTGAACTTGCCCCTGCTGATGCGCAACCCGTACCACTGGTAGCCCGTCCAGGTGCCCTGCGTGAATCCGGTCGAGCCTTCCGCTCTTCGGAGGAACTTCATGCCGTCGGCAATCGTGGTCACGACGATGGGAAGCCCCGTGCACGTCGAGCAGGAATCGTAGATCACCCCCTCGGCGTTCGGCGGCCGCAGGTCAAACGCCTGGGATACCCACCAGAACGATTTGCCCGACAGGACGTTGCGGAAGGCAAATACCGGGGTGACGTAGACTGCCCCGGTTCCGGACACGCTTGCGGTCGGAACCTGCAGCTCAAAGGAGTAGCCCAGCTCGGAGCCCGGAATCTGCCAGGGACGGATGTCGTCCTGCACGGTCCAGTCGTAGTGAGCCACCGTGGGGATGATCTCGCCCTCGTGGGGCCACTTCTCCGACTGGAACCAGAAGCCGATCTCGTCGCCTCGTACCTGCACGGCCGGGACCTCGACGGCGTCCTGCGGTCCGCGCTGGTACGAGCCTACCTCGTTGCCGGGCGCCGGGATGAAGCCGGTCTTGGCACCGAGGTTCCAGGTCACTGCGGCATCGTCGGCTTCCTTGCCCAGGCGCCAGAGGACGATGCCGAGCGTGTGAGGCTGGGGGCCCTCGTCCCCGAGCACGACGTCGTCCACGCCGCACGCTCCGACGAGGGGATGGACGAAGTAGCTTTCGAGCGCTCCGCCCGGGTCCATGCCCGGCTCCATGCAGGGCTCAGGCTTCTGCTGACAGGTGCCCTCGGCAGAGCAGGTGAGGTCCGCCGGGCAGCTTCCGCAGTCGCCGCCGCAACCGTCAGGACCGCACGTCTTTCCCGCACATTGGGGGATGCAGAGGTCCACCGGTGGCACATCCTGGATCTCGGGCCCGGTCGTGTCGGGCAGGTCGGGAAGGTCGTTGCCGATGACGTCAGCCAGGTCGGGCCCATTCAGGTCGGGCCCATTCAGGTCGGGCCCGTTCAGGTCGGGCTCATGAACGTCTTCGAGGTCGGTCTCTGGGGCATCGGGAAGGTCGGGCCCCTGGACGTCTTCGAGGTCGGTCGGTGGGGCATCGGGCCAGTCGTCCGAGCCGTCCGGGATGAGCTCCGCGTGGGCCAGGTCCTGAACGCGGATCGTGTCGGGCCACACGAGCCGCACGTCCTGTTGGGTGTCCGAGTCCTTCGTGTCGAGCTTTCCCCCCGAACAGCCGGCCAGGACCAGGAAGAGCAGAATCGGTGTCGCTCTCGCCTTCATGACCGCGATACTAGACCGGATCTTGTGAAGCGGCAATCATCGCGGGCCTTCCTCGCAGGAAGGAAGGCCGCCCGTCCCCGGAGCGGGACGTCATTTCCACGGAGCGACGTCGAACGAGCCCTGGACCTCTCCATACTTGCCCGATCCGTCGTCGCTCCAGGAGGCGTTGAGCGTCCCGGCCAGGTGTTCGGACGCGCTGTCGAGCTCGGTGACGGTCGCCTTCATCTCCACCAGGTTCGTCGCATACTTGCCCGGGGGCTGGATGTCCATCGGCTCCCCGATGGAAATGCCGAACGCATCAAGGTCCGTCGGCTGGGCGTAAGCCTTTCCCTTCTCGGGGTTGACGACTTCGAACTTGAGCAGGATCGTGCCATCCGCCGTGGGACAGGTGAATGCCCACTTATCGATCCCCCCGGCCTCCACGTGAATGAACTGAAGAGAAATCGAGTAGTCGCTGGGCGGCTGGCAGTGGAATTCCACCGGCTTGCCCGCATAGGTCCCGGTAGCGTTCACGCCGGTCCCCGAGGGGGTGGGAGTGTCGACCGTCGTCTCCGGCCCGGCAGCGATGTCATCCCCACCTTGTGTTTCACTGCTTCCCGTGCCGTCTTCCAGAGCCGTGACGTCCCCGGCAGACGTGTCATCGCCCGAACCACCGCCGCCATCACATGCCACCATGGCGAGCGCAATCCCCGCAAGCATCGAAACGGCCAGCTGGAACCCCTGCTTCATGATCTCACCTCCTCCTGTGACCCGAGGGCGGGCCGAATTGCCCGCCGATAGCACACGAATATTGTGGGAATACTGGAAAAGTCAATCCAAAGACGTCGTTGCTCAGACCGCAGGCCGAAGAGACGCTCCAAGTCGCAGCGAAATCCTGCGTCCGAACAGCGCAGTTCCAGGCAGTGCCTTGCGCAAAGACCGGGTGCCGGTCGGTCAGTCTCGGGGCCGGGCTCGGCGCCGAAACGCTTGCCCCTCCCGTGGCCCGGTGGCATGATCGCCTTGTCGGGAGCGCAACACGGGAGGGAGTCCCATGAAACGTTGGGTGTTGGGCATCTTCGTGGCGGGAGCGATCGCGTTGGGACCCATCGGCCCCACACTGGCGGACGATGAGCCCCCGGCTGCCTCAGAGGACCCGGGAGCGGGCGGAGACAACAAGGACAGCGGCAAGAACAAGGGCAAGGGAAAGGACAAGAGCAAGGACGGCAACAAGTCCGAAAGCTCGGCCAGCGCGGGTGTCGTCAGCTCGACGACCTCGGGTGGCGTGCAGCCGGTGAACACCTCGTTTGATGTGAAGGTCGAGGGCAAGGGGGTCACGGTCACTCCGAAAATCGGCAAGTAGCGTCTCACGCATCGTCTGCATCGGTCTTTCCAGCCACCACCGCCGCCTTGACACCCCCCCCTTTCCTCATATCTTAGCGTCAGGATTGCGGAGGGGGCGACCATGCTCCGGGCGAGGGTGGACGACAATCGGATGGGGATGGCAAGAGGCCGTTGCCCTGTGCGCCGCTCACTGACGACGGGCATTGGCCTGGTCCTGGTCACGCTCGCTCTACTCCTGGTCGCCTGCCGGAAAGAGGAGACGAAGAAGTCCGAGACTGCCCCCAAGTTCGTCGTCCAGGCAGAGCCGGTGGCGAAGACCGGCCCCCAGGACAAGCGGGCGGACCCCTCGGCGTCGCTCCCCCCGGAGGGGCCTGAGCAGCCCCCGTCCCCTCAATTCCGCTCGGGACAGGCGGGGCCTGTCGAAGGCGGGGCAGGCGGGGCGGACGAGTCGGTCCCCTCGACGTCGCTTGGGGCAGGCGGGTCGGACCGTCCCACGCCCCCCGAGCCCCGAGCCCCGAACCCCGAACCCCGAACCCCGAACCCCGCCTTCTTCCCCGACTTTGCCACGCTCTATGAGCGGGCTGCCCCGTCCGTCGTCAAGGTCGAAACTTTCGGCGGAGGGGAGGATGCCCCATTCGCCATGGGGACCGGCTTCTTCTTCGGCGCGCCGGGCGAGATCATCACCAACGCACACGTCGTGCGGAATGGACAGCGGTTCCAGATCACGACGGCCGACGGCAGGGAGCTGCCCGCCCGGCTGCAGGGGGCCGACGAGCACACCGACATCGCTCTTCTGCTCGTGAGCGGGGACTCGCTGCCGTCCCCCTTGCTGCCGGCAGCACCGGACGCGGTCAGGCCGGGAGACTGGGTGTTGGCCATCGGCAATCCGCTCGGGCTCGACTTTTCCGCCAGCCGGGGCATCGTGAGCGCTCTCAATCGGACGGACGTGCTGCCCGATTCGCTCGGTTACTGGGATTTCATCCAGACGGATGCCGCCATCAACGTGGGCAACTCCGGGGGTCCGCTGCTGGACGTCAGCGGCTCGGTCGTCGGGATTGCAGCCGCCATCGAGAAGCAGGCCGACCGGATCGGATTCGCCATCCCGATCGCCACGGCGACCGTGGTGGCTGACCACCTGCGCAGATTCGGCATGCTCAAGCGGGCCTGGCTGGGTATCGAGATCGTCGAGGTCAAGGGACAAGTCCAGGTGTACGGGGTCCATCCCGAGTCTCCTGCCGGCCGCGCCGGTCTTCAGCCCGGCGACGTCATCCTCGCCATCGACGGCACGCCGGTGTCCGACAGGGCCCGGTTTCGCTGGCAGGTCGCCACCCATCCTCTGGCGACGCCGGCCAGGTTCAAGGTGCTCCGAAACGGAGCGGAGCGAGAGGTATCCGTCCAGCTCGAGGCAGCTCCGGACCTTCAGCGGGTCGAGGGCTGACGGACCCTCGCAAGGAGGGATTCTGACATGAGAACCGACCAGTTCACCATCAAGGCAAGGGAGGCGGTGCTTGATGCATTCCGCCTGGCAGGAAGCCGACGCAACCCGCAAGTCGAGCCCGTGCATCTGCTGTTCGTCCTGCTCCAGCAGCAGGACAGCCTGGTGCCCGCCCTGATCAAGCTGCTCGAAGCCGATGCCGCAAGCCTCCAGAAGCGGACCCTGGGCATGCTCGATTCTGCCCCGCAGCTGTCGTCCGAGACCGAGGCGCAGGCATCGAAGGAGCTCTCTTCCATCCTGTCGCAGGCCCAGAAGGAGGCGGCATCGCTGGGGGACGACTATGTCAGCACCGAGCACCTGCTGTTGGCGCTCTGCCAGGGAAAGGGAGAGGTGGCATCGCTTCTTGGCCAGGCCGGGTTGACACGGGACCGCATCCTGCTGGCCCTCAAGGAGCTTCGAGGCAACCAGCGGGTCACGTCGGAGGACCCGGAAGGGACGTTCCAGGCCCTCGACAAGTACACTCGAGACCTGACCATCCTGGCCCGACAGGGAAAGATCGACCCCATCGTCGGCAGGGATGAGGAGATCCGCCGCGTCATCCAGGTCCTGTCCCGGCGCCAGAAGAACAACCCCGTCCTCATCGGTGAGCCGGGCGTCGGCAAGACCGCCATCGCTGAAGGGCTGGCGCAGCGCATCGTCGCGGCCGACGTGCCCGAGCAGCTCAAGGACAAGCGGCTCCTCGCCCTCGACATGGGGGCCCTCGTGGCCGGCGCCAAGTACCGGGGGGAGTTCGAGGAGCGTATGAAGGCCGTGCTCCAGGAAATCACCAAGGCCCAGGGCGAGATCCTCCTGTTCATCGACGAGATCCACACCGTCGTCGGTGCCGGGGCAGCCGAAGGCTCGCTCGACGCCTCGAACATGCTCAAGCCGGCCCTGGCCCGAGGCGAGCTCCATTGCATCGGGGCCACCACACTGGACGAGTACCGCAAGCGGATCGAGAAGGATCCCGCGCTCGAGCGGCGATTCCAGCCGGTCTTCGTGTCCGAGCCCTCGGTGGAGGATTCCATCAGCATCCTGAGAGGGATCAAGGAGAAGTACGAGATCCACCACGGCGTCAAGATCAAGGATGCCGCCGTCGTCGCCGCGGCCCGCCTCTCCGCTCGCTATCTCACAGGGCGAAAGCTCCCCGACAAGGCCATCGACCTGGTGGACGAGGCCGCTGCACGCCTGCGGGTCGAGATCGATTCCAAGCCCCTCGAGATCGATGAGCTCGAGCGGAAGATGCTCAAGCTCGAGGTGGAGCGGCAGGTCATCGAGAAGGAAGGAGGTCCCGCCGGCCGGGAGACGCTCGATGCGCTCAATCGCACCCTGGCCGACCTGAAGGAAGAGCTCGAGCGGCTCAGGGCCCACTACCAGGCGGAAAAGGATGCCATCGCCCGCATCCGCTCGGTCAAGGAGGAGCTCGACCGTGCACGCAACGAGGCCGAGGCGGCCACGCGGCGACTCGACTACGAGGCGCTCGGCAGGCTCAATCACGGGGAGATCCCTCGCCTGGAACGGGAGCTCGCACAGCACCAGGCCCGCCTGGCCGAGGTCCAGAAGGACTGCCGCATGCTCAAGGAGGAGGTGGACGAGGAGGAGATTGCCCGAGTCGTCTCGCTGTGGACCGGAATCCCCGTCTCCAAGATGCTCGAAGGGGAAATGACCCGGCTCATCCGAATGGAGGACGTGCTGTCGAGCCGGGTGGTGCACCAGGAAAAGGCCATCGCCGCAGTTTCCGGTGCGGTCCGCCGCGCCCGCTCGGGGCTGTCCGACCCCAACCGCCCCGTCGGCGTGTTCCTGTTCCTCGGACCCACGGGCGTGGGAAAGACCGAGCTGGTCAAGGCCCTGGCAGCGTTCCTGTTCAACGACGAGAAGGCGGTGGTACGCATCGACATGAGCGAGTACATGGAGAAGCACTCCGTGTCCAGGCTCATCGGCTCGCCGCCGGGGTACGTGGGGCACGAGGAAGGGGGCCAGCTCACCGAGGCGGTCCGTCGCCGCCCGTACACCGTGGTCCTGTTCGACGAGGTGGAGAAGGCGCATCGGCAGGTGCTCAACGTCCTGCTCCAGGTGTTCGACGACGGAAGGCTCACCGACGGGCTGGGGCGCACGGTCGACTTCAAGAACTCGCTCATCGTGATGACCTCGAACCTGGGAAGTCACGAGATCGCGGGGCTTGCCGAGCAGACGGATGACGAGTCTGCGGCCCGGATCGAGCAGGCGCTGAAGGTCCACTTCGCACCCGAGTTCCTCAACCGCATCGACGAGACGGTGGTGTTCAACCGCCTGCGCCGGGAGGACATTCGCGACATCGTCCGGATCCAGGTGGACCGGACCAATCAGCTCCTGAGGGAGCGGGGCCTTCGAATCGACCTGTCCCCGGAAGCGGCCGAGCTCCTGGCCGACGCCGGATGGGATCCCGCGTTCGGTGCCCGTCCCCTGAAACGGGCCATTCAGCGCCTGCTCATGGATCCGTTGTCGGTCCGGTTGCTCCGGGGGGAGATCCAGCCTCCAGTCGACATAGCCGTTCGAGTCGATTCCGGGGAGCTCGTGTTCGATGCCGGGGCGGGGGCAGCGTAGCGCTGCAGGCCTCTAGCGTCGTCTCCAGTTGATTTTTTCGCCTGGCCAACGATACTGAGCCCGTCCGCCTGGTTGTATGCTCCATTGCTCGACCGTCCAGACAATCTCACCGTGGTGGGGGTAGGGGGGGCCTATGCGGGCGTGGATCGTAGAGAACCAGAGACCGATGACGGAACGGCCGATGCGGTTTGTGGAGCTGCCCGCTCCGGTAGCCGAGGGGACCCAGGTTCGCATCCGCGTGACCGCGTGCGGAATCTGCCGCACCGACGCACACATTGCCGAAGGGGATCTGCCGTTGCAGCGGAGGCCGACCATCCCGGGCCACCAGGTCGTCGGGATGGTGGACCAGGTGGGGGACAAGGTCACGCGTCATGCCGTGGGGGACCGCGTCGGGACCGCCTGGATCGGCGGGGCTTGCGGGAGCTGTGCGGAATGCCTCGACGAGCGGGAGAACTACTGCGAGCAGTTTCAGGGCAACGGCTGGCACCTGGCCGGAGGGTATGCCCAGTACATGACCGTGGAGGAGTCGTTTGCGCACTCCCTGGCCGGGGTGGGGCTGGACGATGTCCACGTCGCTCCCCTGATGTGTCCCGGGGTCACCGCCTGCGCGACGTTGCGGCTGGCCAGGGTGGACCGGGGAACTCGGGTCGGCCTGTTCGGATACGGGCCGACCGCATTCTACTCGTTGCGGCTGGCCCGAAGCGAGGGGGCGGAGGTGCTCGTCTCCACCCGCGGGGAGGAACGGCGGAAGCTGGCAATCAGGGAGGGGGCGGTCTGGGCCGGAAGCACGGAACGTGACGTCATGCCCGACAAGCTCGATGCGGCCATCGTCTTTCCGGCATCGGGTCGGCTGGCGGAGCTTGCGCTGGCCGCAGTCCGGCCGGGTGGCGTGGTCGTCTCCGCCGCCATCGACATGCCCGGGTTTGCCGTGAGGGACTATCGGTCGAACTTCTGGGGAAGGGACTTCCGGTCGCTCTACAACGTCCGCCGGGAGGATGTCCAGTGCATCATCCGCAAGGCCCGCAGCGAGGATCTGACCATGCCCGTCCGGGTCGTCGAGCCCGAGCAGGCCCAGGAGGTTCTCCAGCAGGTCGCAGCCGGCAAATTCCCCGACCTCGCCGCCGTCATCCGCTGGTAGCCCCCCCCCCCAGTCAAAAGCCCCCCCTCGCTCCCCCCCGTCCTATGTCTTCCATGCGTCCTATTCGTCCTATTTGTCCTATCGTCCTATTGCCCTTCCCCCGCTCCCGCGTTACCCTCGCCCCGTTGGTTCTCGGGGGTGTCGCGTGCCAGTCTTTCCCCTGTCCGAGCTTCACGCCTGGTTTCTTGCGCATCAACGCGAGCTCCCCTGGCGCCGACGCCGTGATGCCTACGCCGTGTGGCTGTCCGAGATCATGCTCCAGCAGACCCGGGTGGACACGGTCATCCCTTACTTCGAGCGGTTCGTGGCCCGTTTCCCCGGGTTCGAATCCCTTGCCCGGGCCGACGAGCAGGAAGTGCTCAAGCTGTGGGAGGGGCTGGGCTATTACGCCCGGGCCCGCAACCTCCTGGCCGCGGCCCGCCGGATCGTGGACCGGCATCGAGCGCGATTTCCCGACACGCTGGAGGGGGCCGAGGCACTGCCCGGCATTGCACGCAGCACCGCCGGGGCCATCCTTTCCGCCGCGTACGGCAGGAAGCTTCCCGTGCTGGATGGCAACGTCAAGCGGGTCCTGGCCCGGCTGCTCGCAATCCGGGAGGATCTGACCCGGCCGGTCGTCACCCGGAAGTTGTGGGAGGTGGCGGGGGATCTGGTTCTTCCGGCGCACGATCCCGATGTGCACAACCAGGCGATGATGGAGCTCGGGGCCACCTGCTGCACGCCCAAGTCCCCGAGTTGCTCCGCATGCCCGATTTCCACCGTCTGCCTGGCCTTTGAGAAGGGGTTGCAGGATGCCATCCCCCCTCCGAAGAAGTCCCGCACGGTCCCTCACCATCACGTGGCCGTCGGTGTCGTGGTCGAACAGGGCATGGTCGTGATCCAGCAGCGCCCTCAAGACGGTCTGCTCGGCGGTCTCTGGGAATTCCCGGGAGGCAAGGTCGAGCCGGGCGAAACTCCGGCCCAGGCCGTCGTCAGGGAGCTGGCCGAGGAGCTCGGGCTGTCCGTCGATGCCGGCGACGAGTTTGCCACGGTCAAGCACGCGTACAGCCACTTCCGCATCACGCTCCACGCATTCCTCTGTGCTCGTCGCGATGGGGGCCCGGCCACTGCTGCGCCCGTGCCGCTCGAAACGTCTGAAACACCCGAAACGCCCGAGCCGCTCGAACACCTTGACGCCGTGGCGTCTGTGCTGCCGTCCCAGGCCCCGTTTCCCGCTTCCCCCTCGGCCCGCTGGGTTCCCCTCGAACGCCTCGACGACTACCCCTTCCCCAAGGCGAACAAGAAGGTCCTGGAGAAGCTGCTGGGCCGGTAGGGCCGAACGTCCGGTAGCTCGACGCGGCCGATGCGCCGGAAATGCCACGGGCGGGCGCTACAGATGTGCCCCTATGCTCGGCACGTCATCCTGAGCGACCCGGCCCCCCGGACGTCGAAGTCGGATCCGCCTGGTTGCCGGGGAGCGAAGGATCTCGGCCTCCTTGTGTTCGAAAGGCCGCGGGGCCTGCGGCTTTGGTGCTGCATCGGCCGAGGGGGGCACGCGCCAACGGCCGTGATGGTGCATCGGCCGAGGGGGGCACACGCCAACGGCCGTGATGGTGCATCGGCCGAGGGGGGCACGCGCCAACGGCCGTGATGGTGCATCGGCCGAGGGGGGCACGCGCCAACGGCCGTGATGGTGCATCGGCCGAGGTCCTTCCGCCGCCTCCAGAAGGGCACAGCCAGGGGAAAGGGCCGTGCGTCGGGGGCGTCAGGATGACGCGCCGAGGATGGAGGCAGATGGGATGATACACCCAGGGCCGGGGCGGTGCATGGGCCGTTGGGGAATGCCACCCGCGGCCGAGGCGGAGCAGGGGACGAAGTTGGTCCACAGTCCGTCAGGGGAGCGAGCGCTGCTCGCCCGAGTCTCCCCGCTTGCATCCTCGATACACCGACATATCTTGGCCGTAGCAAGGAGGCTTGACATGACCGAAGCCACGAAGTTCGAATTCCGCACCGAGGCCCGCCAGCTCCTGGATCTCATGGTGCACTCCGTGTACTCCAACAAGGACATCTTCCTGCGGGAGCTGATTTCCAACGCTTCCGATGCCCTGGACAAGCTCCGTTTCGCCGCCCTGTCCGACCCGTCCCTCAAGGAATCGACAGGCGAGCTCCAGATCCGGCTCAGGCGGGATGCCACGAATCGTACCCTCACCGTCGAGGACAACGGCATCGGCATGACCGAGCAGGAGCTGCACGACTTCATCGGCGTGATCGCAAGGTCCGGGACCCGGGAGTTCGTGCGCATCGCAAAGGAGAAGGGGGAGGCCAACCTCCCGCCCGAGCTCATCGGTCAGTTCGGAGTCGGGTTCTACTCGTCGTTCATGGTCGCCTCGGAAGTCACGCTCGTGACCCGAAAGGCCGGCCAGGACAAGGCGTTCCGCTGGCACTCCGCCGGCGACGGGAGCTACTCGGTCGAGCCGGCCGAACGAGACCGGCCCGGCACCTCCGTGACCCTCCACCTCAAGCCGTCGGACCAGGAGGGAGGGCTCAAGGACTACGTCCAGGAATGGACGATCCAGGACATCGTCAAGCGCTACTCCGACTTCGTCGCTTACCCCATAGTCATGTTGGTCACCCGCTCCGAGCCCGAGCTCGATTCCGACGGGAAGCCCAGGAAGGATGCCCCCTACCGAACCGTCGAGAAGGACGAGACGCTCAACTCCATGAAGGCCATCTGGACCCGGCCGGAGAAGGACGTCACCCAGGATGAATACCGGGAGTTCTACCGGCACCTGACCAAGGATTGGGAGGAGCCGCTTGCCCGGTCCGTCTCCCGGGCCGAAGGGAGCCACGAGTTCAAGACCCTCCTGTTCGTCCCCTCCCACGCACCGTTCGACCTGTTCTGGCCCGAGGCCGAGCACGGAATCAACCTGTACATCCGACGCGTGTTCATCATGAACGACTGCAAGGAGCTGCTCCCCCGGTGGCTCCGGTTCGTCAAGGGGGTCGTCGACTCGGAGGACCTGCCCCTCAACATCTCCCGGGAGATCCTCCAGCAGGACCGGAACACTTCGGTCATCCGGAAGCACGTCGTCAAGAAAGTGCTCTCCCGCCTGGAAGAGCTCCGGGAGAAGGAGCGGGACAAGTTCGAGACCTTCTGGAAGGAGTTCGGCAAGGTCCTCAAGGAAGGGGTGTTCCAGGACCACACCAATGCCGAGGCCATCCTGAAGATCGCCTGGTTCGATTCCACGCACAGTGCCACCGAGCCGACGTCGCTGGACGACTACATCGGGCGGATGAAGGAAGGGCAGGAGGTGATCTACTACCTCACCGGCCGCACCCGCACCGCCATCGAGCAGTCGCCTCACCTGGAGGCGTTTGCCGCCCGGGGCATCGAGGTGCTGCTCCTGTCCGACCCCGTCGACGAGATCTGGGTCTCCGCAGTGCCCGACTACAAGGGCAAGAAGCTCCAGTCCGTGGGCAAGGGGGAAGTGGACCTGGGGACCGCAGAGGAGAAGAAGCAGGAGGAGGAGAAGCGCAAGGAAGAGGAGTCCAGCCTGGGTGACCTGTTCAAGACGCTTGCCGGCCACCTCGAGGCCCACGTCAAGGAAGTGCGCCTGTCGAGCCGTCTGACCTCGTCAGCCGCCTGCCTGGTGAGCGATCCGGGGGACCTGACTCCCCAGCTCGAGCAGATGCTGCGGGCCACGGGGCAGGAAGTCCCGACGGTCAAGCGGACCCTCGAGGTGAACCCGGGGCACCCCCTGATCCAGCGCCTGAACCTGATCCACGCGGCAGGCAAGGAAGACCCCCGTCTTCCCCGCTACGCCAGGCTGCTGTATGGCCAGGCCGTCCTGGCCGAGGGAGGCATTCCCCCCGAACCCGCCCAGTTCGCCCGCCTGCTGTCCGAGCTGTTCGTCGAGGCCACTTCCGTCCCGCCCGAGGGGAACGCGTAGAACTGCGGCCCAGGCGCCGAATGGGCCGATGCGTTGGCACCGGCCGACTCAGCCACCCGCTGGCTTCGCCCCCATCTTCCGCTCGGCGGACTTCCGGTGGGAATCGACGGTCCATCCGGAGACGCTCAGGGCCGAGGCAATCTCGCATCGCTTCAGGCCGGCAGTGGGCATTCGCATGACCTTCCGCTCCGCCGGGGTCAGGTAGTCCATAGCGTCCAGATCCACGACCTGGCTGGATCTCACCCCTGCCTTCGTCGGTAGAACCTGCTCAAAGCGGCCGACGCGGCGCACGGCATCGCAGAGCTCAGCCATGCCGCAGCAATGCAGGAGGATGCCCGTTGCTCCCGCTGCTACAAGGTGAGCGAGGTCAGAGTCGGTGCAAGAGCCGACAAGGGCCAGGATTCTCAAGTCGGGTCTTCCGCAGGAGGTGAGCGTGACTGCCCGCTGCAGCGTGTCCGGAGCCCCGGGCGCATGGAGAACCAGGATGTCCACCTTGCCAATGTCCGGCGCGTGAGGGCGGGCGAGCAGTTCAGCGTCCTCGACAACGGAATCCACCCACGCCTGCGACCGGAGGCATTCTGCCAGCGCAGAGCTGAAGAGCGGCGGCCTCACAGCGAGAACGATTCCGAGGTGGTCCCTTCCGGGCCTCGCTCCACCTAGGTCGGAACGCGTTCTGTCCTGGGTCCTGGGTCCTGGGTCCTGGGTCCTGGGTCCTGGGTCCTGGGTCCTGGGTCCTGGGTCCTGGGGGCGCGGGCCGTCCTGGTCGGCGTTGGTCCATCGAGCTCCTTCTGCGCCGCTGGCGTATGGCTTGTGGTTCCTCATGCGTCGGCACCACTCAATGAATTCTTCATTCTATACCTTCGGCTCACCGGTTGGTGGTGTCAAGCGTTTTCCGAGGAACGCCACAGAAACCGGATAGGCGGTCTGACTTGGGTGCGTATCCCAACTTTCCTCCCTAAGAAATCCCAAATTCAAGCCCTTGACGTCTCCCAAAAGTAGCGGGTACGAACTAGAGCATGGTCGCCGAAGTGTTTCACCCGGACGGAGGTTTCCGTGGTTCGTCCCCTCCTCAGCGCTTGCATGATTGTTCGCAATGAAGAGGCGAACCTTCGACGTTGTCTGGCCAGCCTGTCGGGCCTGGTGGACGAGATTGCCCTGGTGGACACGGGGTCGACCGATGGCACGCTCGAGATCGCCCGAGAGGCCGGCGCACGGGTGATTCGGGATGAGTGGCGCAATGACTTCTCGTTCCACCGCAACCAGTCGATCGAGCTTGCGACCGGAAAGTGGTGCCTGATCATCGATGCGGACGAGGAAGTCGTGGAGACAGTGATCGGTGCCGCACGCTGGCATCTGGAGCATGACGTCCTGCCGCCGCTGCTGATGGTCCGGGTTCTGCTGCAGTACCCGGACGGGAAACAACTGGAGATGCTGGTCCCGCGCCTCATGCAGAAGGATGCCGGCATCCGCTACATGCATGCCGTGCATGAGCAGCTCGACGTGGAGGACTGCCCGGCGAGGCTTTCGAGCGTCCGCATCCGGCACCACGGCTACCTCAGCGGTCCAGAGCTCGCACGTAAGGAGAAACGGAACCTGGCGCTGGCGGAGGCGATGCCACCGGGGCCGCACGCGTGGCATTGCCGGGCGAGGGCCGCAATGACCCTGAAGGACTGGCCGAGGGTCGTGGAGCCTTGCAGGGAATTGGCCCGGAGCGACACGTCGCCGGTTCTTCGGCTCGAGGCGTGCGTGCTCGGGGGAGTGGCAGCTTGTCGAGTGCGAGACGACAACCAGCTTGCCGAATTTGCCCGGATTGCGAGTGATTTGGGGGTGGATTCCCCGGACCGGCATCTGCTGGATGTCCTGGTGGCCATGAGACGCTACGCAGGGTCGCTGGCCGAAGGGGATTCCATGACGCCGGGGCCCTTCCTGCGGCCGTGGACGTTCTGGCACGACCGGACGCAGGCGGAGCTGATGATGGAGGTTCTGCTGGGGGAGCGTCGGATGCTGAACGCCGCTCCGGAAAGGCCTGATGGGGGTTCTGGCAAGGACGGACTCGTTCACCGAGAAGGATAGGAGGCGAACATGGCGGACGCCGTAGTGGAATTGCAGGAGTTGCTCTCGTTGCGAGGGGCCACGGGGGTGGCGGGGGTGATCCAGGAGATGCCGCTCTGGGTGGAGACCACCGGCTACACGACGGCGGTCGTGCGGTCGGAGCACCCCATGCTCGGCAACGCCACGCTGGTCGTGGAGGGGTGCGACGTGCAGGGGGGGGCGTTCACGACGCTGGCAGCGTTCACTCAGTCTGCGGCCGCGGCAAGTTACCTGTACCTGTCCGTGTCGGCTCCGTACGGGACGGCAGAACGGCTGCCGACGCTGATCCGGTGGAGAATCGACGCCAGCCTCGTGGCGGAGTGGAACGTGACGTTCCGCCTGATGCTGGTGCTCAAGGCGTAGAAGGAGGGTTCCATGGCAACGCGAGTTCTTCAAGGCACGGGTGCGGGTGCGACCCGGAGCGGAAGCGGGTTTCCGGCCGAGGGAGCCGACATGATCCGGTTCCAGGAATGGCTGGAGATGTCGGGGGCGAGCACCACCGGCGAAGTGGTGCAGCCTTCCCGGGGCTGGATCCCCGGGGCGGAGTACTCCACCTACCTGATGAAGGCGGAGATCCTGTACGTGAGCAACTGCACGCTGGTGATCGAATCGTCGCCGACGGTCGAGGGACCGTGGCAGTCTGCGGCCACGTTCGGCGTGCCGGGGACGTTGATGGCGGTACTGTCGTCGGAAGGGGGCTTGAGCCGGTTCAGCCACTACATCCGGTGGCGGGTGGATCCGGCCGCTGCGGAGTGGGGCATCTGTTTCCAGCTCAAGGCGTTCCCGTCCAAGGGGATGGCTGAGCCGAACATGGGTCCCCGCCGCGTGTGAGCCAAGGCGGGGCCGGTCGAATCGTGCGACGGAGCTGAAAGGGAGGAATGTCATGCCGACATCGGTACCGATGCAACCTCACGTGACGATCAAGGGGGCCTCAAACTCGACCGAGCCGTTCGTGCAGTCGGCCCGGCTGTGGCTGGACGCCGTCGAGCACAAGGAGGTGGCGCTGGACGTGCTGATCCTCCAGAACACGGCGCAGACCGGCAGCCTGGTCCTGGCGATCGAGACGGCCGTTTCCGCCGAGGGACCCTGGACGACGGTCGCGACGTTCGGTGCGGGCTTCTGCCACACCACGAAGTACTTCGCGACACGGGAAGGGGCGACCTCGCAGTTCAAGCGGCTGCTGCGGTGGAAGCTCGACCGTTCGGACGGGACGCTGGCCAACCGGAAGACGACGTTCCGGATCTGTGCGGTGCTCAAGGCGTAGCTGAGAGTTGCACCCGTTTTCGCCGGAACGGGCGACGTCGCCGATGGGCCATTCGTCGTCTCTCCGGCCGTGGAGGTGGCCATGGCTGACCCCAACAGACACAAGCCCGACATCGTGATCGGATCGGCGCACAACCTGGCACGGAGCTGTCCGCCAATGCCGTGTCCGGCATTCCAGAAATGGTCGTACGTCCAGTGCAAGTGTGTGCCGAGCGGGTTGTTGGACGGGCAAGTCCCCCAGATTCCCCCCGCGGGTTCGGTGCTTCAACCCGGGAGCCTCAGGGACTACAGCAAGTACCCCATACCGGGCGTGGAGCCGACATTCGGGGGGGCCGGGCTGGTTCCCGCAGGAAGCCCCCTCCCGTGCCCGGCAGGCAAGGAATGGAAGAATGGTGAGTGTGTATGTGTTAATAGTTGTGATCCAGGGTATAAAAGTGGCAATAATTGTGCATGCACAAAGACTGCATGCACGAAAGATGTTCCGGAGGACCAGGATGATATTCCAGAGTTCATGATTGATGTTTTCAGTATGATGTCTATTTGGTGTGATAAAATAACACATCCGAATGCAACTGACTATCTTGTTCCGTCAGCAGCAGGAGTGATTGCCTCCAGTTACGGCACATTTAGCGTTAGTTGCTATAAGCTAAGTGGCACATGGGGAAAATTAACTTTTCCAGGCGATTTCGCCAAAGTGAGTGTTGGGTTTCAGTACAGTAGTGAAAACTCTGAATCAATGATTGTTTGTCGAGACAAGTGGGGCGAGGCAGCGAAGATTTTGGCGTCGATATCTAATCCGGTATTTAGTTTCAAGAAGTGGTTTGATAAATGGTATCCTAATAATAAATATGGAATCATTGCATTAGGTAGCTAGTAGTGCAATCTGGCGCCGCAGTGTCAAATCGGCCGCAGACATCGGTCCAGCGCTGTCGTTGTCACGGGCATTCGGCGGAAAGAACCTTGCTCCGTGAATGGACCGGGATACAATTGGGGCGTTGCGTGAATTCGACGGACGGAGGTGTTCCATGCGGGCACGAGTCGAAGCCGATGACCGGTGCACCGGATCAAAGCTGAGCGTTTGTCCGAGCGGCTGGATGACCGTCCTTCCACTCGTGTTTCTGGCCTCGGCGTGCGACAGCACGGGGAAACAAGTTCTGGACTTCGTTCCGGAACCCGATGTCGTCGAGAGCACCTGCGCTGCAGTTCCGCCGGGCGGCACCTGCAAGGACGGCCACGCATACGACTGTTCGGAGGAGGGCTTCTGCAATGCGGTAGAGTGTGAGGACGACGGCAACCCGTGTACTCTGGAGGTGATCGAACCTGCCACGCAGCAGTGCTCCCGTGTCGTGAACGAGGCGTGCCGGGAGCCGATCCGCAACATGATTCGCATCTTCCGCGGGGCGGCAGCCTACTACGCGATGCGGGACTGCTCGGGGACCGACAAGACGTGTCATGTCCGGACCCCCAAGCTGGGGAAGCCGATTCCCATGGTGCAGGACCTGTCCCCCGCCGTGGGCACCTGTTGTGCGGCGAACGGGGGACCGGACAAGGACGGGGATGGCTTCTGCGATCCCGACCACGAGAGATTCCGCAGCCCGGTATGGAGGGTACTGGGCTTCCGGCTGGACGGGGCGCACCGCTATTCCTATGGATTCGCTGAGTCGGGAAGCGGCGCTTACGGCGAGGAGATCTTCTCCATTCACGCTGTCGCGGACCTGGACTGCGACGGAAAGGCCGCTGAATGGGTGCTGCGGGGGGCGTTCAAGGCCGACCCTTCGGCCGCAGTGCCGGACTACCTAGTCATAGCGGAGCCTCTCGAGTTCGAGTACCTGCCTGAGGATGGCGATGGACTCCGCAGCGTCCCGGCCGGCTGGGCTGCGGAGCGGTTCTGGGAGGACTCTGCGTGGGAAGCTGTGGAGATGGAGTACAACGAAGAGTCGGGGTGGGAGTACACTTGGCAGTTCTCAGCCGCCAGCGCCTTCTCCCCCAGGCTGGAGGATTCCCTCTTCTGGACTCTGGACGAACCTGTTCGGAATCTCGCCCGAGTACACGATGCGGCGGTGCGATACTACCAGTTTCCCAAGGCGGAGGTCGGTGCTCCGGTCTGTCAGCTTGGCGACGCTGCCCTTGTGGAGAAGTATGCGAAGTACCTTCCAGAATATCAGCCGTTGGAGGACGGGCCGACTCCGGTCGAGCAGAACTGCTGCGGTTCGGCGGGAGGCAAGGACATGGAGGGAGACAACCTGTGCGACCACGATCCAATTCAGTGGTTTGGGGGCTGGTCAGCGATCGGGTTCGCGATACTCTCCCAACAGGCCTGGTGGTACTGGTTGGAGGAACTGGCCGCCGGCTCGATTCCTGGTGCGGGAGCCGACTCGTTCGGCTTCAAGGCGCGGGCGAGGAGCGCGGTGGACCGCTGCTTTTTCAACGAGCAGGAAGTGGTGCTACTCCAGACGCTGTCCCTGGTGAACGGGAAGTGCGACGTACCCAATTCCGGTGCTGGAAAGAGAGTGCTTCCCGATCTGGAGTTTTTTCCCTTCGCGGAGGAAGAGGGAAGCGTGGTTCTTCCCGCTTCGTCAGGCTGGATGAACCTGATGGTCGGAAATGCCGTCTGGCAGGGCGTAGGGGGACATGTTGAGGTCATGCCGAACCACGACATCGACGTGGTCCTCTACGAGCCGATGTCCAGCCTTCAGGCCATGGCGAACGGGATTTCGACCTACTGGTCGGACCATTGCAGCCTGCCTCCGCTTCCGGGTTGGACCCCGGCCGAAGACGACTGCTGCAACGACTACCAGAGCAGTGAGCTGAAGCCGGCCTGTCAGGGAGGCGACAAGAGTTGGGAGCATGAGTTCTGGACCGCGATCGGGTTCCGGATGTCCTTTCCACATCGATATGTCTACCGGGTCGAAACCAAGGCCATGGATGACGGGGGGCTCTTCATCACCCTCGAAGCAACGGGGCACCTGGGCTGTCAGGGGGGCGGCCTCGGAGGGGAGCTCCGGCGGTTCGGCGTGGCCTCGACAGGTCAAGATGGCTGTGCTGTGACCTGGATTCCCGGCTACGCGGAATGGTACCTTTTCAACTGAGGTATCCTGACGTCGTGGATGGAAACGTCGGCAAGCGGTGGGGATGGGTAGCAGGGTCTGCCGCCAGCGCGGGTTATGGATGTGCCGTGGGCACCCGCGCACATCGGCCTCCATGCTCGGCACGTCTTCCTGAGCGACCCGGCCCTCCTGCCTACGAAGTTGGATCTGCCGCTCTGCCGGGAGCGAAGGACCTCGGCTTTCTTGTGTTCGCACGGCCGCCGGTCCTGCGGCCGTGGCGGCGCATCGGCCGAGGGGGGCACGCGCCAACGGCCGTGGTGGCGCATCGGCCGAGGGGGGCACGCGCCAACGGCCGTGGTGGTGCATCGGCCGAGGGGGGCACGCGCCAACGGCCGTGGTGGTGCATCGGCCGAGGTCCTTCCGCCGCCTCCAGAAGGGCACAGCCAGGGGAAAGGGCCGAGCGTCGGGGGCGTCAGGATGACGCGCCGAGGATGGAGGCAGATGGGATGATACACCCAGGGCCGGGGCGGTGCATGGGCCGATGGGCTCCACTCCCACGGGCGAGGCGGAGCATGGGCCGTTGGGGACGGGCCATGAGGGGTGGTTAGTTGCGCCATATCCGGTTCCTGGGGAGCGCTGGAGGTATGTGCCACAGCGCATGGCGCGGATGTGCCACTTCCTCCTCCCCGACTTGACATCCCTCCGTCTGGCCTCACAATGAGTCCGGTACATCGGCGAGGAGGCCCATGGACAACATCCTCAGCGCTCTTTCGGGAAGCCCGGTGCTCATCGGCATCGGTGTCCTGCTCGTCATCCTGACCGTGCTCACCCTGGCGCTGAAGCTGGTCAAGGTCGCTCTGTTCCTGGGGTTGGTCCTGGCCGCGTACGTCGGCTGGCTCCACTACTCCGGCCGTGAGGTCCCACGGGAGGTCCGCCAGGCCGAGCAGCGCATCCTCCAGACATCCAAGGAGGCGGGCAAAGCGCTCAAGGATCATGCCGACGAGGCCGGCAGCTTCGTCTCCGACCAGGCCCGCAAGCTGGGCGACAAGCTGGCCCCCGAGCCGTCCGCGGACATCCGTCCCCAGGCCGTCGAGTAGGCAATGGCCCATCCGCAGGGCCCCTCCCGCGTGGTCGGGGCTGGGGTTTCACCGCCCGCATCCCCTGCATCGGCCATCGCATCGGCGACCATCGACCAAAGCCTGCCCCGAGCGGAGTCGAGGGGACCATCGACCATTGAGACGGTGCCCCTACTTCTTCCCCGCCTTCATCGTCAGCCCCATGATCAGCCCGAGCACCAGCGACCAGGCGGCCGCAAGCCCGATCTGGTAGTCCGGCGGCATCATGAAGGTGACCGTGTGCGCCGGGATCCAGAACCAGATCAGGGTGGCCCAGGCCTTCTGGATTCCCGTGAAGTCCCACTTCCGCTCGATGAGGTTGTCCTCCACCCGGTGGAACGCCATCATCTGCGGACCGAAGAACAGGTTTGCCGTCACGGACACAGCCGCTGCCCATCCGATGCCCGACGCGAGCTGGCGGGGCAGGAGGCCGTGCTCGATCAACGCGGTGCACGCCCCTTTGCAGCCGGCAAAGCCATACTTGATCATCACGCCCAGGACGGCCCAGGCGACCATCTTCAGCACCGTCGTGACCACCCCGAACGGCCACTCCAGCCGACGTGTGCGCACGACGTTGGAGATGACCTCCCCCAGCGTTCCCAATAGCGCGAACTGGATGGCAGCAGATACCAGCGGATTCCCCTTGACCCATCCGACATACAGCTCCAGAAGATTCATTTGTCTTCTCCCCTCCCGGTGACTTCCCTCTCCCGTTCGCTGCCGCCCTGTTCCACTCGTTCCGGTGCCACGGGTCAGCCTCTCCCGGGCGTGCGCCCATGATACCCCAAAACCCTTGACTTGCACGCGCGCGACTGATTTACTACGCCGGCCTGATTGAAATGGAGGCCGTGATGGAGCATGGAGGTTCGGGGAAGCGCCTGTTGCCGCCCAATGCCTACCGCAAGCTGGAGGCGGGGGAAACGTACGACCCCATCGTCGCTGCCGGTGCCGGAAAGCGGGAGGTGACGGGATGGTCGGTGACCATGGGGCTCGTCATGGTGGCCATCTTCTCCGCTGCCTGCGTGTACATCGCACTGCGGGCCGGCAGCGGCATCGAAGCGGCCATCCCCATCGCCGTGGCGGCCATCTTCTTCGGCCGCATGAGGGCCATCCGCTCGACCATCCTCGAGAACGTCATCGTCCAGTCCATCGGCCAGGCATCGGGTGTCGTGGCTGCCGGGTCGGCCTTCGTCATCCCGGCCCTCTATCTCAACGGAATCACTCCGGAGTGGTGGCAGATCTTCCTGTCCTGCTTCTTTGGAGGAGCGCTCGGCGTCGCCCTGATCATCCCGCTTCGCAAGTACTTCGTGGCGCAGCGACACGGCGAGCTGCCCTTCCCCGAGGCCACCGCAACCACCGAGATCCTCGTGTCCGGCGAATCGGCCGGCGGAAGTGCAGGCAAGATCCTTCTGGCCTCGTTCGGGCTGGGTGCGGCCTATGACTTCCTGGTCGAGGTGGTCCACGCCTGGAACCCGGCCCTCACCACCAGAGTCCTGCTCGGCAAGGCCGGCCAGTGGGCCCACGACCTCGGCTTCGAGCTCAAGCTCAACGCCATCGCTGCGCTGTTCGGCCTCGGCTACATCATCGGGCTCAAGTATGCGTTCATCATCTTTGCCGGCTCGGTCATTGCCTACCTGGTGTTCGTGCCGGTGGTGAAGTTCATCCTGACTCTTTCCGGGGCTGCCACGATGGCCTGGAACGGGGATGTGCTCAAGGTGGCCGAGCTGACGCCGACCGACATCTTCGGCAACTTCGTCAAGCCCATCGGCATCGGTGCCATTGCCGTGGCCGGCGTCATCGGGCTCATCCGGATGAGGAAGATCATCATCGGGTCGGTGGCCATGGGCTTCAAGGGCATTGGCCGCAAGGGGGATGGACAGGCCCTCCGCACCGACCTCGACATGCGGCCGGGCAACGTGCTGCTCGTCCAGCTCCTGGCCTCCCTGGCCATGGGGGTGCTGTTCTTCGTGGTCTGCATGACAGCGGGCGGCTATTCCCTGCCCCAGAGCCTGACCTACTCGCTGGTCGGCATGTTCATTGCGTTCCTCCTCTGCTTCCTGTTCACGCCGGTTGCGGCCGAGGCCATCGCCATCGTGGGAACCAACCCCGTCTCCGGCATGACGCTGGTCACGGTCATCGTCTCCTCGCTGGTCATGGCCGGCATGGGGCTGTTCGGGACCACGGGCATCTTCGTGACCCTGGTGATCGGGTGCGCAGTCTGCACGGCACTGTCCGTGTCCGGCGCGCTCATCTCCGACTTCAAGATCGGCTACTGGATAGGGGCCACCCCCCGCAACCAGCAGATGTGGAAGTTCCTCGGCCTGATCGTGGCCGCCCTCGTCGTGGCCCTCGTCATCCCGATCATGGACTCGAGCTACCACTTCCTGGTCGACGGCCGCTCCAACGAAGACGTGCTGCCCGCCCCGCAGGCCAACATGATAGCGGCCGTGGTGCGCGGCCTCATGACCGGCGAGGAGCAGCCCTATCTTCTCTATGCCACCGGTGGCGTCATCTCCATCATCATCACGCTGCTTGGCCTCCCGACCCTGGCGTTCGCCCTGGGCATGTACCTGCCCATCCAGATCAACGCTGCGGTGCTCGTGGGCGGCCTGGTGGCCTGGTACATCGCACGCAGCGGCAAGACAAAGGAAGAAGGCGAGGCCCGCAGCAACCAGGGCACGCTCATCGCCTCGGGCATGATGGCCGGTGCGGCCATCATCGGGATCGTGGCCGCCGTGCTGCGGCTGGACTGGACCTCGTACGCGGTCCGGTTCCTGAGCATCGGCAAGGAGTTCACCGTCGTCGAGCTTGCCACCGGCACCAAGCTCGAGGACAAGGCCGCAGACTGGTACAAGGGATTTGCCGGACAGGGGCTCTCGTTCCTCATGCTCGTCGGCCTCGTCGTGGCCACGTACCTGCTGGCCCGCTGGGGAGCCCGCATGCAGATGCAGGAGGAGAGCAAGAACAAGGGAGCTGACGAGTGACGGGCCGTACTGCCGACTTCCGAAGCTACACTGCAGGGTAGAGCGATGAGAGAACCGATGAAGAACAGTGCCCGCCGCAGCCTCCAGGCCGTCCTTGGCCTGAAGGAGGGCGAGGGGATCCTGATCGTCACCGACCGGGCCAGCGCCCGCGTCGGCTGGGCTTTCGAGCTGGCCGCTCAGGAGCTCAAGGCCGTTCCAACTGTCTACAGCCTCCCCGACGTGGGGCGCCCTCTGGCCTCGGTTCCTCCCGAGCTGGAAGCGCTCTTCGCCAAGGCCTCCGTCGTGGTCACCGCGTTTACGGCCACGGCCGAGGAAACCCCGTTCCGGATCGAGCTGCTCCAGAAAGCCACGGCCGGCAACCGCCGCGTCGGACATGCCCCCGGTATCACCGAGGACATGATGATTTTTGGCCCCATGGACGTGGACTTCCGCGAGCTCCAGCGGCGGGCCAACCGCTTCCTGGCCTCGCTGCGGAATGCCTCCTATCTCCGGATCACCGCACCGGGCGGGACCGATTTGACCCTCTACATCGAAGGACGATCGTTCGTCACCGACGTCTATGTGCAACCCGGAACCTACGGCAACCTCCCCTGCGGGGAAGTGTGGTGCGCCCCCATCGAAAGCCTCGGAGAAGGAACCCTCGTCTGCGACGGGGCCGTCGGCGACATGGGATCCCCCCCGTCTCCCATCACGCTCCGCATCGAGCACGGCCGCATCGTCGACTCGCAATGCGCCGATTCCGACTACCTCGAGCAGATCCGCAAGCTGCTGGCCACGGACGCCGATGCCAGCATCCTGGGCGAGTTCGGAATCGGAATCAATCCCACCGCCCGCATCACGGACAACATGCTCGAGGCTGAAAAGGCCTTCCGCACCTCCCACGTGGCCTTCGGAAACAACGAAGACCTCCCCGGAGGCCACAACCGCTCCCGAACCAACCGGGAATTCCTCTTCAGAGACCCGACCATCCGGGTGTTCTACACCGACGGTACCGCCGCCCTCGTCGTCGAGGACGGCCTCATCGGCGTGTAGCGGGAGGTCCACATGTCCACGCACGCACGCCCGTCGTCCACGCACGAACACCTGGTGTCGACGCAGCCACGCTCGGAGCTGTTTCCGGCTTGCTCTCCAGGATCTGCCCGCACCTGGCGCCGGTACCTGCTGCTCCTCCTGGCGCTCCCGGTCCTTCTCTCGACGGCCTGTGCCACCGCCATCGGGGATGACTGCTCCTCCGACGCCCAGTGTCCCGCCGGCGCCTACTGCGACAAGACCATGCCCGATGGCCTGTGCACCATCGCGGACTGTCGTCCCGGTCAGTGCCCCGACGAGAGCGTGTGCGTCGAGTTCGCCAACGGACAGTCGTTCTGCATGGCCGCATGCAAGGAGGACGGCGATTGCCGGGACGGATGGTCTTGCATCAAGGACATCGGCCTGTGGCCCTTCTGCTCGGTGAAGAAATGAACCGTTTCCTGGTGCTCGCAGCGCTGCTCCTGCTCTCGTGCTCTTCCGCCCGGGTGCGGGAACCGGTGGCCCCGACCCTGGTGGAAGGGGAGGAGGATAAGGAACCGCAGTGGCGCATCCCCAGGGCCGACTTCGAGCAGGTCCTCAAGGACGGCCTCCAGCCCGTGATGCGCTGGTATTTCCTGGCTCCGGCCTACAACGGAGAGTCATTCGTCGGCTACGAAGTCGTCGAAGTGCTCAAGCCGGAGCTCGAGGCCGGACCCCTGCGCGCCGGAGATGTCCTCCTCGCGGTGAACGACCTGCCCATCGAGCGCCCCGACCACGCTCTCGCCATCTGGCGCCAGCTCTGGGGGCGAAAGACCATCTCACTCGACCTGCTGCGGGACGGCAAGCCACGGCGCTACGTCGTTCCCATCGTCTCGGAACAGTGACCATGGAGGCGCCTCTCGACATCATCCGTGCGGTCAGGCAGCAAATGGGCAGCGAGCTCGTCATCCTGACCCATCACTACCAGCGCCCTGACGTCGTGTCGTGCGGCGACTTCCTCGGCGATTCCTTCGTCCTGGCCCGGGAGGCCGCACGCAGCAAGGCCCGCGTCATCGTGTTCTGTGGCGTTCACTTCATGGGGGAGGCCGCCCGCATCCTGGCACGCCCGGACCAGGAGGTCTACATGCCCGACCCCGGGGCCGGCTGCCCCATGGCGGACATGGCCGACAGCGATGACGTCGCAGTTGCCCTCGAACGTCTGGCCGACCTGGCCCCGGGTCGCAGAATCGTCCCGGTGGCCTACATCAACTCGAGCGCTGCCACCAAGGCCATCGTCGGCCGTGCCGGCGGTCTCTGCTGCACCTCGTCCAATGCCCGGGCCGCGGTGGTCGAGGCACTCCGCCTCGGCGACCTCGTCCTGTTCCTGCCCGACGAGTTCCTCGGGACCAACACGGCTCACCTCCTGGGCCAGCCCGTCGTCCCGGTCTATGACCCCCACGCTGCCGCCAATTCCCCGGCCGGAGCTTGCGGGGGGCTTCGGAAGGCCGACATCGACGGGGCCAGGGTCATCGTGTGGAAAGGGTATTGCCACGTCCACACGTGGTTCTCTCCCGACATGGTGACCGCCGTCCGCTCGAAGCACCCGGGCTGCCGGGTCGTCGTCCATCCCGAGTGCCGACCCGAGGTCGTTGCCCTGGCCGACGGCAGCGGCTCCACCGCCTGGCTCGTGGACGAGGTCCTGCGGGCCGGTCCCGGCTCCACGACCGTCATCGGAACCGAGATCAATCTGATCCAGCGTCTGGCCCGGGAGCTTCCCGATCGGACGATCCTGCCGCTGGCATCGTCCCTGTGCCCCAACATGTATCGGACCACGAGCACCCGGCTCGCCCGCCTGCTCCAGGGGTTCCCCGCACAGAACCGGCTCTCCGTCGACCCCTCGGTCGCCGCCGATGCCCGGCTCGCCCTGGACCGCATGCTGGCCCTGGCCTGAGTCCCCCATGCCGTTGCACCTGCTCCCGCTCCTCTTCTGCCTCCAACAGCCGGCCCCGCTTCTCAACTACCAGGACCTCCAGGATCTCAAGCAGCGCCTCGCCAGGCAGCTCGTCGAGGTCGAGGTGACCCTCCGGGTCTCTCCCGGCGAGGATCCCTCCGTTGCCCCGGTGCTGACCGGCCAGGCCGTCTGCATCAGCGAGGAGGAGGTCTCGTTTGCTCGCCCCGGCCGCAGCCATGCAAAGTCCGATGACGGCGCCTCGGCCTGGATTGCGGCTGATCCATCGCCATCCGATGGAACGACCGGCGATTCGGCCCCGTCCGCCTGGGTCACGGCCGACCCATCGCCATCCGATGAAACCGCCGGCAATACGCCCCCGTCCGCCTGGGTCACGGCCGACCCATCGCCATCCGATGCGTCGGACTTTCACATCGTGGCGTCCCGATTCCTGGTGGAGAATGCGGCATCGATTCGGATCCGCACCGCGGGGCATCCCGAATGGGTTGAGGCCGTCGCTGGCCCGGTCGATGGTCCCGTCCCGCTGGTGCTCCTGACGGCGAGAGACCTTCCGGCCTGCACGCGGACCCGGCTGGCACCGCTCAAGCTCCAAGCGCCAGGTGTCTATGTCTTCTCCGTCGACGACCCGGTCTCGTCCATGCCCAACGTGTTCTTCGGCGAGCTGGGCCAACGGGCCCAAGCCCCGCTTGCCGGATACCTGCTCAGCTCCATGGGGCTCCCCATGAGCGGCCCGCTGTTTTCCTCGGATGGCCGCCTCGTAGCCATCAACCTGCGTCGGTACGTGCCGGGCTCTCCCTTGAACCTCTCGGTACCCGCCGCCCTCGTCCGGCGCTTCCTTCTCCCCTCCCGCCGTGATGCCGGACCCGAGCACGCTCGCCACCGGCGCCCCCCTCTCGGCATTGAGCGCCGCCCAGACGCCCCTCCGTCCAGCCCCCCCTCCGACCCGCTGAACCCTTGACACTCAAGGCCCGCATTGCCATCTTGCCCGCTGGAGTCCCCGTAGTCCCCGGGGATGCGTGAGGTGAGCGACAGGATGATGGACTTTACGCAGCGGCTGGAATCGCTCCGGCTGCATCTCGACTCGTGCCGGCTGTGCGGCAATCTGTGCGGAGGAGACCGGGTTTCCGGCGTGAACTGCATCTGCGGAGCGGGCCCCCGCCCCGTCGTCACCTCCGTCGAGCTCGTCCCGGGCGATCGGAATCTCCTGAGCGGCGGCAGGCCCGTCGGCAGCATCGCATTCCTGCGCTGCGGGCTGGACTGCGTCTACTGCGCGGACCCCAAGCCATCCGACCTCCAGGCCGAGGCCATGTCCCCGGTGGACCATGTCCAGCTGGCTGACGAGATCCTGCGCCTCCAGGAGGCCGGAGCCGGAAGCCTTCGCTTCCATGCCCCCACCGTGCACCTGCCCACCCTCGTCCCCGCACTGTACCTGGCCCGCACCAGAGGGCTGCGCATCCCGGTGGTCTACGGCTCCTCCGCATTCGAGACGATCGAGGCCCTCCGACTCCTCGACGGGCTCGTCGACGTGTACGTCCCGACCCTCAAGTACGGGAGCGAAGAGGCCGCCCGCATCTACTCGGGCGTCGTCGACTACGTCAACACCAGCCGCCAGGCGGTGACCGAGATGTATCGCCAGGTCGGAGCCTCGGTCGAGGGCCCCGACGGAGTCATCCAGCGAGGCCTCATCCTCCGGCACATCCCGATTCCCGCCGGGATGGCCGGGACTGTCCAGGTGCTCAGCTGGGTCGCACACACCTTCCCGCTCGATACTCCGCTCTGCCTGTCCCGCACCTATCGCCCGGTGCACCAGGTGGCCGCAGGGCTCTTCCCCGAAATCGCCCGCAATGTCACCGAGGAGGAGTACGACTACTACCTGGCCGCCGCACGCAGTCTCGGGCTGACCCGCGTCTTCCTGGCTGACTGCGACTGACGCTGCGCTTGTTTTGCACAACGTGAGAAAGTTGGGTATCATAGGGGACGCTTGGCCGCGAGGTGGAACCATGACCCGAACGACCCTCTGTTTCGTCCTGATTGCCGTGCTGTCAACCGGTTGCCTGGAGAGCAACCCGCAACCCATGCCCCAGGGGGGCAAGAACGACGGCTCGATCGATACGTCCTGGTCTCCGGCCGAGGATCTCCCGGCACCTACGGACGACACGAGCCAGCTGGGCGGCGGGGAGGCCTATGCCGACGCGGCCGCACCTTCGGACCTGGCAACCTCGGAAGTCGTTGCTCCCGACGCCCCCGTCGAGGACGCAGGCCCCGATGCCGACCTGCCTCCCGCCGAGCTTCCCGATCTTGCCGAGGATCCGGGCGATGCTGCGGATCTTGCCGGCCAAGACACCCCCGGCGAGGCCTGCACCGGCGACTGCCCGGGCGACGCGACGGACGACCTCGAGGACGCCCCGGAGGATGTCGGGGACACCGGGGACGTCCCGGGCGAGACGACCGAGTGCGGCCCTGTCGACACGGACCAGGACGGGGTCTTCGATGGCTGTGACGATGACGACGACGGGGACGGCGTCCTGGACTCGGTCGACGTCTGTCCCCTGGTCCCCGACCCCGGACAGGAGGATGCCGACCAGGATGGCCAGGGCGATGCGTGTGACACCCAGTGCGGGAATCCGGCCAAGTACGCGTCGTGCAGCTGGGACCTCTCCGAGGAGAAGTGCCTCCAGGAGGGGGGCCAGTGGGGAACCTGGGGCCTCTCCCCCAAGCCGTCCTGCATGTGCCCGTCGGGCGACGGTGGCTGTCCGTGTAACTCCTCGGACGATTGCGTCGGTCCCTGCTACGCACCGCTCGACGGGGACTGCTCCAAGTACTCGGTGGGTCACTGCTCCGAAACGAAGATGATGTTCGGCTGCTTCTGCATGTTCGGAAATGAGGGCGAGCCGCCCATGGGAATCTGCGTGGATTGAGGGCGCGGGCGTTTCGCCGTTGTCGCTTCCCGCCCCGCAGTGCTATAGTCCCGCCGTTGTGCTTGATCCATCTTTCAATCGGAGGAGAACATGAGGCTTTGGAGTATCTTCGCGGTCGCACTTCTGCTGGTTGCCTGCGCCAAGGAGCAGGGGGCCGAGACGGGCAAGGAAGCTGGCAAGGGGCCGGACAAGGCACCGCCTCCGGCCGTCGAGTCCAAGACCGTGGACAAGCCCGCCGAGGCTGGACCCGCCGCTGAGGCAGGAAAGGCCGTCGAGGCGGGAAAGGCCGCCGAGGCCGGAGCCGCCGCTGACGCGGGGAAGGCCGCCGATGAGGCCGGGAAGGCCGCCGATGAGGCGGGAAAGGCCGCTGAGGCCGGGAAGGCCGCCGAGGGTGGAGCCACCGCTGAAGCCGGAAAGGCCGTCGAGGCAGGAAAGGCCGCTGAGGCCGGAAAGGCCGAGGCCGCGGTGCCGGAGTCGACTCTGCCCGTCCTGGCCAAGTCTGCTCTCCCGTACCTTCCCGACCAGCTCCAGGCGGTTCTTGCCGTCGATCTGGAAGGTGCGATCACCCGGTTGGATTCCGTCGTGCCGCTCCTCACCATGCTGGGGTTGGCCGAGGACAAGGCGCTCCAGGACGAGCTGTCCGCCTTCATCCAGAGCCGGATCGGCCTCAATCCGCTGTCGGCCCGGGGAATCCTGGTTGCCGTCACGGCTGCTCCGGCCGTCTTCGTCCTCGTCAAGGGCGAATTCAAGCTCGAGAAGACGGCGATCTCCGAGTTCGTGGATATCGGTGGAATCCAGGCCCTGGCACTGTCTGGCGAAGCGCCGGTCGTCGTTCTTCCGCTCGAAGGTTGGGGAATCGCCCTCTTCGACCGCAAGGAAGGTGCCGCCCAGTTCGCCGAGACCATCCTCTCCAGGAAGGGGCCGCCGGCCGCGGAGCCGCCCCTGCTGGCCACTCTCGGACTCGAAGCCGGCGCGTTTGCAGCCGTGAGCGTGGACTTCACCCACCCGCTCATTCAGGCCGGTTGGGCTCGCGAAATTCCCTTCCCGGCCCCCAGGCAGGCGGCCCTGTACATCACTCCGGACCTCATCTCCGCCCGCATGGCAGCGGATGAAGCCTGCATCAACGGTGTTCTCGGCGGGCTCGAGAAGGTCCGTGCCGAGGCTCGTGCCGCCATCTCCGCCCAGAAGGCCAACCTGGCCGAAATGAATCTGGCCGACGGCGTTGCCATCATCCTGGCCGACAAGTCGCTCGACCGGGTCATCGACTTCGTCACCCCCAAGCGCGACGGGGATACGCTCTCCATGACGCTCCCCATCGACCAGTTCACCACGGTCTCCGTGATCGGCACCATGGCCGCCATCGCCATTCCGGCGTTCCTCAAGTACTCGCTCAAGACCAAGACCACCGAGGCAACGGCCAGCCTGGACAAGATCCGTCACGGGGCCGAGGCCTACTTCTGCACGCCCCGCGTCGACGAGCAAGGCGGCCTGGTTGCCCCCCAGTTTCCTCCCGCTCAGCCCGTGATTCCGGCCGCCGGAAGCTGCTGCGGAGAGCCCGGGGCCGCCCCCGCGGAAGGAAAGGGCAAGTGCGCCGTGGATGCTGCGCTCTGGCAGACCCCGACCTGGACGGCATTGAACTTCATGATGCTCGACCCCCACTACTACGCCTATGAGTTCACCCCCAAGACGCTGGAGGACGGAACGCTGGCCTTCGATGCGTCCGCCTACGCAGACCTGGATTGTGACGGTACCCGCTCCACGTATCGGCTCTCCTGCAAGGGCGTTCGTACCAGCGTCGAAGATTGCCGCATCGAGTGCGACCCGCTCTATGTCGAGAACGAGCTCGAGTAGACCCGCCCCGCCCCCGCTGGATTTCGCCCTCTTCCCGTGATTACGCAGGTGCGGAATCTGCCGTAGCCAGATCCCTGCGCACTGGTTCGTTTCCCCGAATTGCCCGTTTTTTTGCGTGGTCGCGCCGTGCGCCTACCATCAGGTCGGTTGGTTGGAGAGGGATTGCCATGCCCAACGAGAAGCGACCAGGCATCCAGGTGAACGTGGGGAAGATGAAGACGGCAGCCTTGCTCGGCCTTGCCATGGGGCTGTTTCTGACGGCCACTCTGGCGGCCAGGGGAAACGGGGCCTCGGGGAACGAGCCGACGGAAGCGGTCCATTCATTGGCCCGCATGGCCTCCATGCTGCCTTCCCAGGGTCTCGAGACCGCAGTTCGCTTCTTCCAGCAGAAGAGCGCCCAGGCGGCCCCGAAGCTCGAGCCGGCCAGCTTCATCGATGCCAGCCTCGAGATGCTCGATCTGGCTGCCGAGACCTCGGGAAAGAAGGCGAGCCTCGAAGTAGCCGGTGGCCGCCAGATTTCGTTCACGCTCCGCCCCGAGCTACAGAAGGAGGCGGAGAAGGTGTTCCAGCAGTACCGTCCTCACGAGGCGGCCTTCGTGGCCATCGACCCCAGGACCGGTGAGATCCTGGCCCTGGCCGGGTACGCGAACGGCAAGCTGGCCCCGCACCGGGCGTTGCAGGCAACCGGTCCGGCCGCTTCCGTCTACAAGGTGATTACCGGTGCCGCCCTCGTCGAGGCCAAAGGGGTCTCCGCAGCCAAGGAAGTCTGCTACCACGGCGGCGGCAGCGGCGTGGCCAAGAGCCACCTGATCCACGATCCCGATCGGGACCATACCTGCCACAGCCTGGCCCAGGCCATGGGGCGCTCCGCCAACGTGGTGTTCGCCCGCCTGGCATTCAACCTGCTGACCCGCAACGAGATGAAGGCCTTTGCCGAGCGGTTCGGGTTCAACCAGGTGCTGCCGTTCGAGTGGCCCGTCGAAGTCAGTCGGGTCGATGTTCCCGAGAATCGCGTCGAGTTTGCCCGGATGGCGGCCGGCTTCTACCACTCCACCCTCAGCCCGTTCCACGGAGCCATGCTGGCGGCTGCCGTGGCCAACGAAGGGCGCATGATGAGGCCGGGCATCATCAGCCGCGTCACGGAAAGTGACGGCACCATCACCTGGGAGCGCCAGCCCGAGCTGTACCTCGAGCCGATCGCGCCCGAGACCGCCCGGACCTTGACCGAGATGATGCAGCGGACCGTCTCGGAAGGAACGGCCCGCAAGTACTTCAGCCGCCGGACCCCGGGACTCAAGAACGTGACCGTGGCCGGCAAGACCGGCTCTCTTTCCGACACTCGTGATGGCGTCCGCCTCCACTATTCCTGGTTCGTGGGGTTTGCCCCGGCCGACGACCCGAAGATCGCGTTTGCGTCCCTCGTGGTCAACGACCCCAACTGGACGGTCAAGGGACCGGTCGTCGCCCGCCGGGTTCTCGACCGGTTCTTCGAAGCCCCCGCCGCACCGCCGGCCCGCCGCACCGCCTCCCGCTGACCCCGATGTCCCGGCCCTCCGAACCGTCGGGAATCGATTGCCCCTCACCGCCCGCTTCCATGGAGCGTCGGATGGGAGGGCTGGAGGCCGTCCTGCTGGTGGTCGGAAGCATGGTGGGTACGGGAATCCTCGTCACTCCGGCCCTCGTGGCCTCCAGCACGGGTAGCCTGGCCGGCGTCCTTCTGGTCTGGGGAGGAGGGGCCCTCTACGCCCTGGTTGGGGCGCTCTCCCAGGCAGAGCTGGCCGTCCGTTACCCCCGGGCTGGCGGTGATTACGTGTTCCTCAGGGAATCCTTCGGCCACCTCCCTGCGTTTCTCTCAGGGTGGGTCTCGCTGACGCTGGGCTTTGCCGGTTCGCTTGCCGTGCTGGCTCTGACGTGCAGCCAATATCTGCTGCGAGCGATTCCGGAGGTGGCATCCCGGGTGGAGCAGACGCCGGTGGCCATCCTTCTCGTCCTGGTGCTGACCGCGGTCAACCTGCTCGGAGTGGCTGCTGGAAGCCGCACCCAGGCCCTCCTTACCGCACTCAAGGTAGTGGGGCTCTGCGTCCTCATGGGCATCGCCCTCTGGGCGGGCCCGACGCCTCCGGCCCCGGTCGCTGCGACTCTACCGGTCTCCGCCGCACTTCTCCCCGTCGTGTTCACCTACACCGGCTGGAACGATGCCATCTACGTCGGGGGGGAGATTGCCCGCCCCGAGCGAAATCTGCCCCTGGCCCTGGTGGCCGGAACTGCAATCGTGGCGGTGCTCTATCTGGCGTTCAATGCGGCGTTCCTGCTGACCACCGGTGGCCGGGTCGGCGGTAACGAGGATCTCGCTGTGGCAGCCGCTATGGCCCAGGTTGCCCTCGGTGCCGGCAGCGAGCCCCTCGTGGCCGGTCTTGCGGCCCTGCTGGTGGGGGGCACCATGGCGGCACTGGCCGTCACCGGTCCCCGCATTGCCTTCGCCATGGCCGGGGATGCTGTCGTCCCCCGCTTTCTGGGGCGGCTCAATCGAACCGGTGCTCCCGCCAATGCGCTCCTCTTCCAGGCCGTCGTGGCCATCCTCTTCGTCCTGGCCGGAACCCTCCAGCAGATCATCGCATGGGTCGGCTTTGCCCTGGTCGTGTTCTCCGCCATGGCCACCGCATGCGTCTTCGTGGAGCGTTCCCGGGAATCCACCCCCTCCGCCACCCCCGCGACTCCCGGGAGCCGATACCGGATTCCCGGGTGGCCTCTTCCGCCTCTGCTCTACGTCGGAGCAAGCCTGGCAATCGCCATGGCAGTCGCCCTGGCCGAACCGCTCCAGGCGGTTTACGGGCTGCTCATCGTGCTTTCCGGTCTTCCGGTGTACTGGCTGTCGAAGTCGAGGTTAAACTAGGAAGGGGACCCACCGAGCTGGTGGATCCCCTTCCTGACTTTCCGGGCTCGCCACATTAACCGAAGAACTCAGAAGGACTACAAGAGGGAGCAGGACTAGCGACGAGCCCAAGGTGCTGCGGTCCTGCCGTGTGGACATGTCCCTGACGCCGTTGCAGCTCGGCGGCAAGGTTTCCGCGTAAGGGGGGAACATCGTGGAACAAAGGAATATGGGGACTGGAATCAAACGCCTATTCCAGTAGCAAGCGCCGTGCCAACCTTCCGCTGTCGAGCGTTCTTTTCCCTACAATCTCCTCCAGACCCACCGGAAGCCAGCCGATTCGCCCCCATTCCGTCCGCCTGGCAGGCCGGTCCGGCGCATATGCCCCTCCCGGAGCGATCGAACACGGCTTCTGACGCGGCGCGCAGCCTTGCCCCAGCCGCGTCACGCGCCGTCCTGGGCCAGTTCTTGTTTCAGATTGGAACAGCCCCCCCGAAACGCACCCCTTGCAAGGCGATCTCGTGCCAGCAGGCCCCTTGGATGGACTTGGATGAGGTGTTTCAGGCTGAAACAGTGTCTCTGGCGGGTACAGGCTGTCGATGATCGGCTCGAGGCAGGAATCGGGTGGCTCTCAACAGCCGAAGCTCCCCTCCAACCGTTCCGGGAGGATCAGCGGGCGCAGGTGACCTCGATCTCGACCCGGGCAGCCCGGGGGAGGGCCGCCACCGCGACCGTGGCCCTTGCGGGAAGGTTGCCTGAGAAGTACCCTGCGTAGACCTCGTTCACCTTCGGGAAGTCGGCCATGTCCACCAGGAAGATCGTGCTCTTCACGACGTCGGCCAGCGTGAACCCGGCTGCCTCGACCACCCCGCGGACGTTTTCCATGACCCTTCGGGTCTGGGCAACGATGTCCCCCGCCTCCATCTCGCCGGTTTCCGGGGACAGCGGGATCTGCCCCGACACGTAGAGAAGATCCCGGAAGGATTCTGCCAGAACCGCCTGGCTGTAAGGTCCGATTGCCTTGGGGGCCCTGCTCGTCTGTATCGTTCTGTTCATCCCTGCACCTCCATCTGCGGGTGGGACTGCCGCAGAGTTGCCCAATTTTTGACAGATTGCAAGGGGGGAATAGCCTAGGTCTCGGGCATGTTCGAGCGCTTGCAGAGGTCACCATGAGGCTGCGCGACGAAGGGATGTTGAAGCCGAAGATGGAGTTCCAGTTCGAAACCAGGCACTTCTTCCTGCTGGTCGTCTGGAGCATCGTGCTATCCGGGATCATCTTCTGCACCGGTCTGTTCATTGGACAGAAGGGGCAGGCAGGTACCCGCGGCATGACGCTCAACAGCAACCAGCCCGGGGGCAAGGACGATGCCGAGGCAAGCCGCCCCGATCCTCTGCTCAGCTCCCTTTCCTTCCTGTCCCGCCTGGTGCGTCATCCGGAAAAGCGTCAGCACGAAGACGTGGCCCTCGATGCCCTGGCCGCCCTTCGCGAGGACATCCTGCGCAAGCAGGAGCGGGAAGATGCCGCCCTTCGCGAGCAGCTGGCCCGCGAGGTCTTCAGCCCCCCGACCGAACGGCCCGAGGCACCGGAGCAGGTCCTGGCTTCTTCTTCCGGAGTCCAGGCCACTCTGGGGCGGACCCGGCAGGCCAACCTCGGCCTCGTGCCCGACCTCTCTTCCCTGATCTCGCCGGTCGAGCCGGAGCCGGTACCGGTCCCCGAGGCGGCCCTTGCCGCCGATGCGGCCGAGCTTGCCGCTGAAGCCAACGCCGCACCGATCGCTGCCGCTGCCCCCTCGGCCCCCGTCATGGCTGCCGAAGGGCAACCCCAGGAAGACCCTTCCGCAGTCGAAGTCAACGCCGACGGCCGCCAGCGCTTCTTTGCCATCCAGGCCAAGGCCTTTCGGGAGAAGGCCGACGCGGACATCTTCCTCGGCTACCTCCAGCAGGAGCTCGTCAAGTCCCAGTACAAGGCCTTCATCATGCCCGTCGAGCTGGCCGGAAAGGGGAAGTGGTTTCGCGTCCGCATCGGCAAGTTTCAGACCCGCCTGGAAGCCGAGAAGTTCAAGCAGACCTTCGAGAAGAAGCTCGGGCTTGAAACCTTCCTCGTGTCTCTGTAAGTTCTCTTCCTCGACCCGCCGGGATTGTCGGTGACACACGTTGCCAGCGGGCCCGCAGGAGGTACTGCCATGGAAGAGTTCATCCTGGACGGACCCCGTCAGCTCCGGGAAGCCGTTCGAGCCGCTGACGGGCTGCCCGCAACGCTTTTCGAGGGCCGGCAGCCAAGCTCGGCCATGCTTCTCGGAATGGGGGGAAGCGCCCTGTCCGCCGGGCTCATCGAGCTGCTTCGCCATCGACACCAGGCGGCCTGGCGCTTCGACGTCGTCCGGGACTACCGCCTCGCGAGGCAACCCGACGCATCCACGCTCGTCCTGGCTCTCTCTTACTCCGGCGAGACGGACGAGACCCTGGCTGGGCTTGAAGCATGCCTGAGGCCCGGCTCCGACCAGGGCCGATCCGACCTGTCCGCCAATGGCCTTGCCGAGGCCGGCGATACTGAGCGTCTGAACCGTCCCCTGGTCGTGGCCGCTGCCCGCGGAGGGCGGCTCGAACATGCGGCTCGAAAGCACGCAGTCTCCTTTGTCCAGGTCCCGGAACGACCGTCTGACTTCCAGCCTCGCTTTGCCTTGAGCTTCATGTTTGGATTGGCCTGGCGCGTGCTCGTCAGGGCTGGTCTGCTCCCCGATGCCACCTCGATCCATGAGCTGGCCGACTGGCTGGAGTGCCGGGACCTGGAGTCCGGCGGTGCAGAGCTTGCCTCCTGGCTCGAGGACCGGATTCCCGTCGTCTACATGCCCACCGAGTTCGAAGCCGGCGTCGCCCGCACCTGGCGCATCAAGTTCAACGAGAACGCCAAGATCCCCTGCATCGCCGGTGCCCTTCCCGAGGCCAACCACAACGAGATGATCGCATTTCCACCGCTTCCTTCAGGCAGTCGGGCCCGCTTCGCGTTTCTGCTGGTCGACGACCCCGACGGCGACCGTCGCATCTCCCAGCGTTTCCGGCTCACCGGAGATCTGCTCGGAAGCTACGGGTACCCGGTCCGCCGCCTCACCCTCGACGCCGGCGTTTCCTCGATTCACAAGGCCATGTCGTCGTTGCTGTTGGCCGACTGGGTGACCCTGCACCACGCGCGACAGAGAGGGGTGGACCCCGTCTCGATTCCCGCAATCCAGCAGTTCAAGCTTCTGCTGAAGGGCGCTTCGCACTGACGAACCGGTCGTCCCCCGCCAGATCCCGGAACACCTCGACATCGACGAACCCGGCCCGGAGCAGGGCCTCACGAACGGCAGCGGTCTGCGCGGTCCCGGCATATTCCATGAGGAACACGGCCCCTGCGGCCATGACCCGCTCGAGGAGCGGGATGACTGCCATCACCAGCTCGAGCCCGTCCTTTCCCCCGTCCACGGCTTCTCGAGGCTCGTGCTGTCGGATCTCCGGTGCCAGCACCTCCCACTCGGCCGTCGGCACGTAGGGCGGGTTGCACGTCACGAATCGAAAGGTCTCCGAGGCCCTGGAAAGGTAGTCCCGGGCATCGGACTGGACCACGTTGAGACGATCGGCAACCCCTGTGTTACGGGCATTCTCGCTGGCCGTCCGCACGGCCACGGGGGATATGTCCACCGCAGTTCCCACCGCTGCCGGCCGCTCCGCCAGGATGCTCACCGCCAGATTCCCGCTCCCGGTGCACAAGTCGAGCAGCACGAACCGCTCGCCCGGCTGTGTCGCCGAAAGCACCTGCTCCACCATCAGCTCGGTCTCCGGACGTGGAACGAACACGCCGGCCGGAGTGTGCAGGCGCTGCCGATAGAACTCCCGCTCTCCGATGATGTGGGCAACGCATCGCCTCGCCGCACGCTCTCTCACGAGGGAGCGGAAGCGGTCGAGCTCCGCCCGGGTCAGGGGGCGGTCAGTCCCGGTATACAGCTCCAGCCGCGTGCAGCCAAGCGCATGGGCCAGGAGAAGCTCGGTGTCCAGCCTGGGCGACTCGCACCCCTTTTCCTTCAAGTAGTTCGTCGTCCAGCGGAGCAGATCCATCACCGTCCAGACACGGTTTTCCATCAGCGTCCCTCCCCGGCCGTCTCCCCGACCCTTCCACACAGGGCCAGGTACCAGTCGGCCCTGGCCGAGGCGGCCGAGCTCTCCGGAACCAACTCTACAGCGGCCTGAAGATCCCCCTGCGCGATGCCCGCTGCCAACTCGACGAACAGCGACTGGCGGAGCGCCGGGTCCACCACGGAGGCCGCCAGGCGGACCCGGAATCCCACGGGAAACCGGAGCCCCTGCCGAACCGCCTGCGCCAGCAGATCGTCTCTCCTCCACGTGTCCGCCAAGGATAGGAGCTTTCCTTCGAGAGCATCGAGGGAGGTCGCCGCCGGACTTGCCTCCGCTGCGACCAGCACGATTGCCGCCTTCTCCGCCATGTACCGGTCCTGCAGCAGGGCCGCGATCTGCGACGCCCGGTCCAGGTTCCGGGACGCGATGAGGTCATCGAACAGCGCCAGCCGGATCCGATCTCGGGAGTAAGGGTCATCGAGCGCCTCGATGACTTGAAGCGCATCCTCCACCGACGTGGCGGCAAGCTGGCGCGTCAGGCACGATACTGCCTCCAGGTGTGCATCGGGATCGGCCGATGCACCGGAGGCTGCCAGCTTCTCTACCGAGGCTTGGGCATCCGCGTCGAGGCCGGTGCAGATGAGGCAGACCTTGTACCAGGAGCGCTCTCGAAGCTCCTCACGCTTCTCCGAGATCACGCGGCGAACGTCACGAGGCACCTGCCGGCAACAACGTTCAAGCACAGCCTCCTCGTCCTGCGGCAACAGGCGGATTCCTGCCTCGGACAGGGCCTCCGGGAAACGGGTCGGATCATCCCGGCAGAGCGCCCCGAACAACGCCAGCACGGCCGGCCGCACGCGGGACGGCGGGAGGTTGTTCTGGACCAGGTGAAGCGCCATGGCCGGCCGGGACGAGAAGACTGCGGTCGCAACCGTCTCGGCAGCGACGGCCCGGTAGTGGGCATCGCCGATGCGCATCACGAGGGCCAATGCCTTGTCGGGCGTCGCCGCTGCCAGGGCTCCCGACGAGGCCGCATAGACTTCGTCCCGGTCCAGGGGGAGCGCCAGCCCCTCCGCCAGCGCCAATGCGGCTTCCGGAAGGCGCCCCGCCAACTGGAGCGCCACGTCCAGCAGGGCCCATCGCTTCACCAGGCGGGACTCGATGCCCTTCTCGACGGACTTTGCCTCGGGGGGGGCCCCCTGAGCCGCGGCAACGGCCCGAACGCGGGCCATGGCGAAATCGTTGAGCAGCGGCTCGACGATCCGGTCCAGTGCCGACTCGATTGAACCGGGATCCCGGCGGTAGAGCGCCGGAAGCAGGGCGATGAGCTGCTCTTCTCTCACGATACGCGACTCGATCGTCTGGACGATGGCCACCGCCCCTGCGACATCGAGGATCGCCTGGTTCTCGGCAATCGCCACGATCAACGTTTCGCGACGATCCTGGGGAAAGCCCCGGATGGCCCGCAACGCGGCCGCCGTATCCTGCCCGGCCAGCGCCAGCACCGAGCCGCGGACGGCCTCCATGTCCGGGCAGGAACCGCCGTAGGCCGTGATCTTCCCGGCCGCAACTGCAGGAGAGTACCTGGACTCGATGCGGGCAATGCCGAGCTCCAGCCTGCATCGCCCGTCGGGTGCGCTCACTTCGGCAGTCGCCTTCTGCGCCAGGCCGAGCAGCCGGTCCACTTCGGGCGAACGGGGGTGCGGGGCCGCAGCAGGAGGAAGCCCCGGCGGCACGGAAGCGCTGCCGGTACCTGCGGCTCCAGCAATCGGCTTGTCTGCGGGGGCTCCCGGCTGCACCGCAGAGTTGCCGGCGGAAGCATCCGTCCCTCCGGTTGCCCCGTTCCCGCCGTCGGTTTGGGGCCCTACCGTCTGTCCGGACCCGGTGGCCTCCGCCCCCTCCAGGCTTCCCGGAGCCCCGGCCGCTCCCTCCTGTGCCGCCTGCGTGCCGTCGGAAGTTTGGGCCGTGACTCCCTGCCCCAGCCGCCTGGGGGACTGAACGTCCGGGACCGGGCTCTCGGCCGGCGTTCGGCTGCACGAGAGGCCGATGAGTATCAGCGGCACGAGGAGAATCTGGAAGCGCATGGGGAAACGATGGGCGGCGGAGGATGGATTCACACGCGGCCTACTGTGGGTTGAAGGCCTCGGTCTCCTCGACCATCGTCGGCGTCGTGGGAAGACCCTTGAGGCCCCCGAAGAAGAGCACCTTCCCATCCGCCGTGGGGATGGCCCCGTGATCCCAGCGGGGGTACAGCATCGGAATGGGGAAGGCGTCTCCCGGGCCGATGTCGACCACGGTCTCCCCCTTGTCGTTCAGGTACTCGAACACGATCTCCACCGTGTCCGCCACCTGGAGGGTCGAGTCCTTCTTGGTCAGACCGCCCGCCAGGAGCACGACGTTGCCCGGGAGAGACGTAGCTGAAAGCCCACCCCGGGCCTTTTTCAGCAGGAACGTGCCGGCCTCACCGGACCACTTCTCCTGCACGGTGTGCCACACGCAGATGTCCTTGGTGGGGGACTGGTGCTTCGGGTCGGAGAAGCCGCCGGCGACATAGAGGAAGTGGCGCTTGGGCACAAAGGCCGCAGCGTGCAGCGTCTTCTTGGCCGGTGCCGGACTCTGTTCGCCCTGGTTGGAGCAGAGAGGAATCGGCTCCGGGTCGAACATCTGGGCCGCGACGTCGAAGATTTCCATGTTGTCCCGGACGGTAGTGGAGCCGGGCTCGCCACCCCCTTCGCCACCCGCGAGGATGACCACTTCACGGGCCGAGGGGTCGAGCTTGTTGGAAATGTGCGTGGCCGTGTGCCGCCAACGGGACTGTGCGAGCTTGTCCGTGGCCAGCACGCCGTCGGGAGTCCAGACTTCCCACGTCCCCTCGCCCGTTCCGTAGCCGCCGGCCAGCAGCACGAAGCCGCTGCCCGCCGACGAGATGAGCGTCGCCGTGTGGTACGCCCGCGTGTCGGTCATGGGCGGACCGGCCACGAAGCCCGGGCCGATCGGATCATAGATGTCCACCGTGTTGCTCGGCTCCCCGTTCTTCGTGATACCGCCGAAAATGGCGATCTCGCCGGACGGAAGCTCCACCGCCGACGCAAAGGCCCGCTTCTCCGTCATCAGGACCAGGCCGGCCGGCGACTCGACCAGCGAGAAGGTTCCGTCCGCCGGGTTGTACAGCTCACACGTCGCAAGCGCCTGCTCGACGCACTTGGGCGAGGCCCAGTCTTCACACGGCGACTTGATGTTCTTCACGCCGCCGCACATCAGGACGTTGCCGTCAAACAGCTCGACTGCCGTAGCCCCGTAACGGGCCGTGGTCGTGGTGGTGACCTGGCCGGGGCCTCCTGCGGCCAGATCGCCGGGCGAGTAAGTGGGCCCGAAGCTGCTGACCGGCAGCATGAAGATGCCCACAGTTTCCTCTCCCTCCCCCTTGTCATGCTGGATGGGGGCGGACTGCCCTCGAGACAGCACGTTCATCGGAGCGCCGGTGACGTCCTGGTCCAGGCACTCGGCCACCAGGACGATCTCCTCGCTCAGCGGCAACCGGGGCATCTCGGCATAGCCCCCCTGGAACGGAGACACCTGGCAGTCCTTGAGCTTTGTCTCGCCGACTACCTTGTAGCAGAGCTTGACGAACGAACAGTTGGCGAACGGGTCCTGGTCCTCGTACTGGCCCGGAGGCGGCCCGTAGAGCAGGACGTTGAGCCCCAACTTCGTTTCCCCCTCGTCGCACCCGCTCAGCCCCAGGAGTGCCAAGGTAATCCATGCCGCCCGACAGCTTGCGAACCCACCACGCATTTCACGACCTCGATGTTATCGTATGGTCTAGCGCATCGCGTCCCAGTAGACGTTAGCGGAGTAGCCGGAGCTTCCGCCGCCGGAACCGAGCTGATCATACAGAAGGTAGCTGCCTCCGCCCAGCAGGCCTGCGCCCACTGCGATGCCGGTCCAGAACCACCACTTGGTGACGATGCCCCCCTTCTTGTCCTTCTTCTTCTCGCCCCAGTCCTCGCTGCCGACCGTGGGGCCGATGATGGGGTTGCCGGTGTCACCGGGTTCCTCGTTGCCGCCCGCGCCGCTGCCGTCCGCAAAGATCGAAGACAGGTCACCCAGGTCCTCGTTGGCGGGCTGGGTCCGGGACTTGAGCTCCGGCTGCTCCTCCACGTCGTTGGAGGTGACGCGGACCGGCTGCTTCTCGACGGGCTTGACGACCTCGACGGGCTTGGCGACCTCGACGGGCTTGGCCGCTTCTGCTGCGGCCTTGGCCTTGGCCTGCTGCGACGCGACGTAGACTTCGGGCGTCCCGCGGACCACCTTGTTCTTCGGGTACTTGTCGAGAGCGGAGGCCAGGTTGGCCTCGAGGAACAGCAGGTTGACCTGGAGGTTGGTCAGGTTCTGGTCGAATGCGACCGGCTCAACTTCAGCCAGTGCGCTCCACTCGGACTTGAAGAGGAACAAGGTCAGCTTGGTCCCCTTCGGCTCGGCCGACACGAACCCGAACAGCAGGTACGGAACCTGGGCCTGGTCCGCGAACTGCTTGGCGACCTTGGAGAACTCCATCCCGTAGTCGCCGGTCAGGGCGAACTCGTAGGTCTTGAACGCCAGCCCTTCCCAGTCCCCCTTGACCTCGACCTTCTCTTCCTGAACGACCTGGAGCGCGGCCACGACCTTCTCGGTCCGCCCCGGCTCGGGGACTGAAACCTTCTGGGCCCAGATCGTGTAGCCGTCCCGAACCACCTGGACGTAGTGCTTTCCACGGTACAGGCCGTCGATGTCCAGGCCGTTCTTGCCGGCTTCGATGGCGCCCTTCAGCAGGCCGTCCACGAACACCTTGGAGCCTTCGGCAGGGTTGGCCTCGACCCGGACCATACCCCCCTTGCGGCCGTCAAGCAGCCCCTTGAGTTTCTCCAGCGAATCCACGAACTCCTTGGGGTAGCGCTTCCGGTCCACGGCCAGCGTGGGCCGCCACACCAGCACTTCCTTGAGCAGCTCCTCCCCGTTGTCCGGGTAGCCGGCCAGGAAGAACGCAATGGAGAGTTGGAGCGTGGCATCGACGAGCTTGTCGTAGTCCCGGAGCTCCAGGTAGTTCTGCTCATAGAGGTCCCGGGCGTTCGACAGGGTCTCAGCCGCCTTCTCGTAGCTCTTCTTCTCCAGGAGGTCCTTGCCGGTCCACAGCAGGTTGTCTGCCTTCTCGAGCCACGGGGCGATGACCGTCGTGCTCTTGCGCATCGCCTCCTTGGCCTTGGCGGCCTCGGCGGTCTTGAGCTCCTCGTCCGTGACCAGCTCAAGCTTGGTGCTCATCTTGAACAGCGTCACGAAGTACTGCTCGACCTTGTTGAACACGACCTCGGAGACCCCCTCCCCGCGAACGAACGGGTAGAGATACACCTTTGGTTTGCCCTGGGGGGCGGGTTGCGCCAATGCCGTTGCTGCCAGCAACCCGGTCAGAACTCCGGCAATCACTCCTGCGAACCGCCCGGCCTTTCCTTTCGTTCTCATCGAGCTCATAGCGTGTCCTCCTTGCGCCGAAAGAAATGGACCGCGCACCCGACCTATGGTAACCATGTTCCCTACCAGAAGCGAGGGCGCGCGTCAATGACTTCTTTGGGTACGATGGAGGGGGAAAAAAGGTCGGAGAAAACCTCCTCTTGGAAGGAGCCGACGCTGCTGGCAGCGGGAGCATCCGGGGCCATCGCCCTGTTCTCCTGGCTCCCCCTGGCGCTCCCCTTCCTGGAGCCCTACTCCGCTGCCCTGATCGCCGCCGCATTCATCTACCTCCCCGCTCTCGTGATCTGGCGCCAGGGCGGCCATCTGGGCCAGATCGGCCTCGTCTGGCCCGATTGGCTGACGCTGCGCGTTACCGGCATCGTTGCCCTCGTCGTGTTCCCCCTGTTTGCCGCCGGCTTCTTCGTCTGGCACCGGATCGTCTTCGATCGCTCGGCCTGTATGTCCGCCGATCGGCTGCCCGCATGGCCCGAGGAGCTCTACCCGTCCCCCTATTCCCCCGATCGCTCCGGCCTGATCCTGGTCAAGGATGATCAGGAAGATCTGATCCTCAAGCAGACCACCGACGACGAGATCGTCGTCTCGGCCCGCTGGGAGCCTGCCGGGAAGCACGCCTGGCACGAGCGGGTCGACGGTCGCCGCAAAGGGCTGTCCGGCGGAACCCTGGCCGAGCGGCTCGCGCCCGGTGAGTCGATCCGGTTCGGACTTCCGCCTGGTGCCGGCAAAGTCGAGATCGCTTCCGCCGGCAAGGTCGATTCCGTCTGGTACGGCAACCGTGAGCTGCGCGAGCTTCCCGTGACCGAAAGCCGGGGGATCGGCTGGATCTTCACCTTCCTCCTGGTCCAGGTGCTGCTCGTGGCATTGCCCGAGGAGCTCTTCTACCGCGGTTACCTCCAGACGCGGCTCCAGCAGCTCCTGGGCCGTCGTTTCGTCCTGTTCGGGGGGGACGTGGGCCCCGCTGTCCTCATCGCGTCGGCCGTGTTCGCCGTGGGGCACGTGCTCTCCATCCCCTCCCCCGCACGCCTGGCCGTGTTCTTCCCGTCCATCCTGTTCGGCTGGCTCAAGGACCGCACCGGAGGCCTGTCCGGGCCCATTGCGCTCCACGTCCTGTCCAACCTCCTTCTGGCCGTCCTGACCCGGTTCCTCTGCTGACTCGAAAATCTTGTTGACAGCCGAAAGGGTTCTCTCCATAATGCGTCGGCTGCATTGCTGAAAGGAAGGTGATTGCGGATGAAGTTGAGAGAAGGACACGAGCACCGCCCGATCGAGGTACACGTCGACAACGAGAACGTGGACCGCGCCCTTAGAGCCCTGAAGCGCAAGATGGCCAACGAGGGCGTCTACAAGGAGCTCAAGAAGCGGAAGTTCTACCTCAAGCCGTGCGAGCAGAAGAAGCGCAAGCAGCGGGAAGCGGAGCGCCGCCGACGCAAGGCGATGCGCAGCCGTGGCCGCAAGGGCAACGGCCGGTAGGCTTTCGACCCGCCGCATTTCTACCGCCTTTCACGATCTCCCACGTTGTGGCTGTTGCTGCCCATCGCCTGTCCTGACGGGGTGTGGCAATGTCCGAACCGAGACGATCATCCCGTCACTGGCTCCTGGCTTCCCTGGGCTGGGCCGTGGTGATCCTGGCCGCCACGTCGATCCCGAACCCCGAGTCCCCGCTCCCCCCACCTCCCGGTGCCGACAAGGTGGCTCACGTGCTGATGTACCTGCCTCTGGCCTTCCTCGCCAGCCGGTGGCGCGGAGCCATCGCCCGGGAGGCGGCCCCACGAACCGGAGGCCCGGCGATCGTCGTTCCGCTCCAGGAGATCGTCGTGCTGGGGGCCGGCCTCCTGCTCTTTGCCGCAGTCGACGAGCTCCACCAGCACTTCATCCCGGGCCGTTCATGCGACCTGCTCGACTGGGTAGCCGATGCTTCCGCCATCCTTCTCGGAGTTCCCGCCGGCCTGTGGAAGAGGCGCTAGCCGCCCCCACCGCAAAACACATGGCATCCGCCTCTCCCCCTTGATATACTCCCCAATCGTCTGATTCTCGGGAGGATGTCCATGACAAGGCTTGCCGTCGCAACGTTCGCTATGCTGGCGTTCCTGGGAGTTTCCGGAGCGGTCCGGGCCGAAGTGCCCTACACGCTCTCCTACCAGGGGTTCCTGACCGATGCCGTCGGGAACCCGGTCACCGGCGAGTGGACGATCACGTTCTCGTTCTACCACGTCAAGACCGGCGGCGAGCCCTTCCACCAGGAGACGGTGGATGTGGTCACCCAGCTCGGGCTCTTCTCGGTTCTGCTCGGGGAGGACGAGGGCAATGCCGTCGATCTGGCTGAGTTTGCCGGTGGCGAGGTCTACCTGGAGCTCTCGATCGAGACCGACGTGGGGCCTGTCGTGCTCAAGCCGAGGCAGCCGATCGTGAGCAATCCGTTCGCATTCCACGCCTCCGCCGCAGCTCTGGCCGAGGATGCCGGAAAGCTGGGCGGAAAGGAGCCCTCGGCCTTCGTGACGGTCGAGAATGCCGCTGAAGTCTGCGTGACCCCCGACACGCTGGCCGGGCTGGTGGAAGCACTCGGGTTCGTCCCCGGTCCCCATTACACCGATGCGGACGTGGCGGCCTACCTCCAGGAAAGCGGGTTTGGTGCCTGCCAGTGCTATGGCGACGACCAGGTGGCCGCGTATCTCCTGGCCTCCGGCTATGTCCCGGGACCGCATTTCTCCGGCGACTACGCGGATCTGGCAGGAGCACCGGACCTCAACGCCTATGTCAAGCTGGCCGATCTGGAGGGTACCCTTGCCGCGTTCGGCGTGCTGCTGGCAGACGGCAGCGTGCCGGTCTCCGGAAACCTCAACTTCATGGGCAAGCAGGCGGTCAACCTCGTCGTGCACAACGCCAAGGGTGCACCGGCCAACCCCGCTGCCGGGCAGCTCTGGTGGGAGACCGGCGCCAAGCAGCTCAAGGTCTATGACGGGACCCAGTGGGTGCAGGCCGGTGGCGGCAACGCCATGGATCTCACCTGCCCGGGCTGCGTCGACGCCTCCGACGTCAGCTTCCCGTTTGCGGCCGGCTCGGACAAGGGCGGTGCCGCACTGTCGGCCCTCGACCTGACCTGCGCCGGGTGCGTCGGCGCCGAGGAAGTCGGCTTCGCCTGGGCCAAGGGAGTGCTCCCCGGCGGCGATGCGGAGCATGCCCTCACCGCGGATTCGGCCACCAACGCTCTGACCGCGAACCAGGCCGCCAACGTGACCTGCGCCTCCTGCGTCCAGGTCGGCGAGATCGACCCGGCTGCCCTGGCCGGCAAGTACGTCTCCTACGATCCCACCCAGTCGCAGCTCGGCGTCACCACGGTCCAGAAGGCCATCGACAAGCTGGCATCGGGCGGAGCCGTCAGCTTCCAGGAAGGCAACGGCACGATCGTCCCGTACGTGGAGCAGTGGGGCTTGCCCGCCTACGGCGAGGCCACAACCTACGTGCACATGATGAACCCGTCCCAGCCCAAGGTGCTGATGCACCTGTACGCGGGGGAGAGCAGCGGCTTTGCCACGAGCAACAACCTGGTCGTGGCCTACCAGTTCGCCCCCAACCAGTACAGTGCGGACGTCACCGGGAATGCGGGGGAGACCGCGCTCCAGGTGGGCAATCCGTCGATCTTCAACTCTGGCTCCCATGTGCTGATCCACCAGACGGTGGGGACTGGGGGGAACGGGACCGGGGCCGGCTCCTACGAGCTGAACCAGGTCGTGTCGGTCCAGGGGAGCACGCTGCAGCTCGTCAAGCCGCTCAAGAACACCTACAAGTCCTGCGGGGATACCTGCGGCCGTGCCCAGGCCGTCGTGGCCGCGTCTTACAACCAGCTCGAGATCGTCAACGGAGGGACGCTCAAGCCCGCCCAGGACCTGGACGGCAGCGGGAAGATGGGCGGCATTGTCTACATCCGGGCCCAGAAGATCGTCGTGAAGAACGGCGGCAAGATCATCGCCGACGGGGCGGGGTTCTACGGCGGCGATCTGGCCGGCCCGTGTGAGTGGTGGAGCTGTGGCGTTCCGGGCGATTCCCAGTGCAACACCGCCACCGGCAATGCCAGCACATCGGCTAACTGCACCGGTGGCGGCGGCTCCCGGGTCAACGTCTGCGCCTGGCAGGGGGGAAGCTACTGCAACAACGCCAACACCGGCGGCGGTGGCGGTGGAAACAAGACCGCGGGAGACGCCGGAAGCGCAGGCTGGAACAGCTGGACCGGCGGTGGTGCCGGCGGTTCCGCACTGGCCGACGGCGACACGAAGCTCCACTTCGGCGGCGGCGGTGGCGGCGGTGGCGATTACTGGTGCGAGAACGGCCGCGGCGGCGACGGCGGCGGCATCATCGTGCTCGGTGCCACGACGATCATCATCGAGAAGGGGGCCGTGGTCAGCGCCAACGGTCTTTATGGCTCCCCCCAGACCCTGTGCGGCGGCGGCAACAACTACCCGGTCACTGGAAGCGGTGCCGGCGGCACCATCGCCATGTTCGCGGACCAGTTCGTCGTCGACGGCACGGTCACCGCGACCGGCGGCCCCAAGCATGACGGCAAGAACGGAACCTTCGGCGGCAAGGGCGGCGACGGGTGGACCCTTCAGAAGGCAACCATGCCCGGCGTCGTCAACGAGAGCTTCGCCAAGGGCGTGGAGATCTGGGTCGACGGCGCCAACGTGACCCCCACGGTGGGAGACCCCAACGGCAAGGGGACCCCCTCCTGGGACTCCGTGAACAAGAAGTGGGGGGCCGACGGTCTTGCCGCCTGGAGCACCGGTCCGCTCAACCTGACCTCGGTCGTGCCCTGGACGTTGGGGGAGCACACCATCAAGTTCAAGGAGACCGGCGGTGCCGGCGGCGACATCAAGATGTTCATGTACGTGATTTATCCCTTCACCAAGTCGGTTCCGCCCATCAACGACACGTGCGACCAGCCCGTCATGCTCGACCTCAAGGCCGGGTCGGCCACGGTTTCGGGAACCACCGAGGACGTGATGGGCAAGACCAAGGCCACCGATGCCAACCAGGGACCGTTCTGCGGCGGCAGCGGCGGCCCCGATGTGGTCTACGGGTTCACGCTTACCGAGTGGCGCCAGCTCAACGTCCAGGTCGTCGCGGCGTTCACGCCCCGGGTCTACATCAAGAAGGACAAGTGCCTCGACGGCGACGTGATGGCCTGTGGCCAGGCCTCGGTCCAGACGCCGGTGCTCGCACCCGGGACCTACTACCTGTTCGTGGACGGCGACGGGAACCTCCAGAAGGGGGACTTCAAGCTCACCGTCACGGCCACTCCGCCGGGACCGCCCCCCAATGACGTCTGCTCCGGGGCCGAGCTGATGAACTTCCAGAACGGCACCGCCAAGGCCTCCGGCATGACCCTGTTTGCCACCAACAAGCACTCCGCTGCCTGTGGCGGGGCCGATGCCCCCGAGACCGTCTACAAGTTCGACGTTCCGGCCGGCACCACCAGCCTCAGCATCACCGTCGACGCCGACTTCGCACCGGTCATCTACCTGGTCAAGGGAGATTGCGGCCAGGCCCCGATCGCCTGCATTCCGACCAACACCTACAGTATGAACTGGCCGACTTCAGGAACCTACTTCCTGTTCATCGACGGCAAGACCGCAGCGGACAAGGGGCTGTACACGGCGACGGTAACCGTGAAGTAGGCAGTGGGCTCACTGCCCGCCGTTCTTCACTCCCCGGGCACAGAAGATCCCGACCCATCCGTGGCTGTTGTGCTCCCGGGCAAACCGGCAGATACGCTCGAAAAAGTCCTCCTCCACCTTGTCGTTGTGCCGCATGAGGAGGAGGATCTTGAAGCAGGTGATGATCTTGAGGAACAGGTCGAGGCCGATGCGGGCGCTCGTGAGGACCTCCACGGGGGTGGCCACGTTCACGAAGCCGGCCTCTCCCATGTACCCGGCCAGCTTGCGGCCCACGAAACGGTCGCCTCCGTAGGACGTCTGCGCCTTCTCGGCCAGGCGCAGCATGTCGGAGAACCCGGGTGGCTCCGGGTAGAGCGTCAACCAGCCGTTGTCGACATCCGGGATCAAGGCGATCCCGCCCGGCTTGAGCACCCGATGGATTTCGCGCAGCGCTTCCACCGGTGCCTTGAGGTGCTGGAACACGAGGCGGGCGTAAACGAAGTCGAACGACTCGTCGGGCTGCTCCAGGTTGTAGATGTCGCCGGGCATCACCGTGAGCCGCTGGTTCTGGGCGGCCAGCGCTTCGGCCATGCTGCGCAGGCTCGAGTCCGGCTCGATGCCCACCACCTGGCCTCGAGGTACCAGCTCCCGGGCGATGCGGTCCGCCACGATCCCCTGTCCGCAACCGATGTCCAGGACTCGCATGGACTCAGTCAGGCCCGAATCGCTCAGGAGCATCTTCTCCCGAGACCAGAAGAACAGGGCCTGCTCCTCCAGCCGACGGAACTCCTCCTCCTTGCAGGGCAACTTCCCGAAGTCGTAGCTTCCTCTGTCGGTCACGGCATACCTCCCAGGCGGCAAAGCCTCCCCGGACAGTCCAGCGATGTCCGCAGGCATGTGCTCATTATGGGTCGATTCCGGCTGCGTGGCAAAAAGCGGGCCGGGTACCATCGCCTGCTTGACTTGCAGGAGCACCGGGCGGTAAATGTCCGGCACGGTCGTCGGACCGGCAGGACGAGGGGGGCATGGCAGAGACGGCATTCATCGGACTGGGGAGCAACCAGGGGGACAGCCTGGGATACCTGCGGTCTGCCCTGGAGGCGCTCGAGGCGATGCCCGGGATTCGGGTGGTGAGCTGTTCCGGAATCTATCGAACCCGGCCTGTGGGAGACGTGCCGCAGCCCGACTTCCTGAACATGGCCGCCCGCCTGGAGGTCGATCTGGCCCCCGAAGCGCTGCTGGAGCGCATGCTGGAAGTGGAGCGGGGGCTCGGGCGGGTGCGGACCGTCCGGTGGGGACCCCGAACCATCGACATCGACCTTCTCCTCCAGGAGGACCACGTGGTGTCGGGCCAGCGCCTCACGCTCCCCCATCCTGAGCTGGCCAACCGGGGTTTCGTGCTTGCCCCGCTGGCCGAGATCGGTCCTGACTTCATTCACCCCGTGCTGCGACGGACGCTGGCCGAGCTCCACCGGAGCTGGGCCGTTCGGACCCTCGACGCCGACGCCCAGGTGCGACGGGTCGGTGATGCCGAAACCTGCGTGCGGCGTGTCGGCGATCCCGAGGCCCAGGTGCCTTGTGCCGTCAATGCCCAGGCCCAGGTGCAGCCAGGCAAGCGTGGACTCGGCGCAAGAAAGGCGGCGCAGCGGTGACTGCATCCCTCAACAACACGGACGAGCGCGTCGAAGAGGTCCCGGCAGGGTCTCGGAGGAGCCCTGTGGCCCGCTGGCTGCTTCTCCTGGTCCTGCTGGTTCTAATGGCAGCAGGAATCGGGGTCTACACCGATTTCGTGGAGCTGTCTCGTCACGTCACAGGGTTTGCCTGGTGGACCGTCGCTCCGGCCCTGGCCTTGGCATTCCTGAATTATGTCCTGCGGTTCGGCAAGTGGGAGTACCTGCTTCGGAAGGCCCGGGGGAGACTGGATGGGGACGCGGACGAGGAGCAAGATGGGCCACGGAAGGTCCCGGTCCGGAGGGTGCTCCACACCCGACCCGAACCGGCTCAGGCCGGTCTGGCTTCCAGCGCCCTGGTCTTCTTCTCCGGCCTGGCCATGTCGGTGACTCCGGGCAAGGTGGGCGAGCTGCTCAAGTCCTTCCTGCTCAAACGGGTCAACGGGACGCCTGTGGCCGTTTCGGCCCCTGTGGTCGTGGGGGAGCGGCTGACCGACCTGCTCTCCCTGCTCGTGCTTGCCGTGTTCGGAGTGGCCGGTTCCGGCTACGGTTGGGACATCCTGGTGGCCGCAGCGATCCTGTGCGGGACCGTGATCGTGTTCGCCCTGTGGGGCAAGGCCGGGGAAGCGGCATTCAACCTGGCGGCACGGCTTCCGTTTGTGCGGATGCGTCGGGATTCATTCCTCGAATTGCAGCGGACCCTGCTGACGCTGGTGGGCTGGCGTTGTCTGGTGGTGGGAACGGCCATCTCGGTGGCCGCCTGGTTTGCGGAGTGTGCGGCGTTCTGGCTCGTGCTGCACGGGGCGGGCATCGATTTCTCTCTGGCCTCGGCCATGTTCGTGTATGCGCTCGGAACCATAGCGGGGGCCGTCACGATGCTGCCCGGGGGCCTGGTCGCGACCGAAGCCAGCATGGTGTTCGTGCTCGTGGAGGTCTTCAAGCAGGCAACCCGTCCGGCCGCGGTCACGGCCGTCCTCGTGGTCCGGATCTGCACGCTCTGGTTTGCCGTCCTCGTCGGGGTGATCGCATTGGCCCTGTTCCGACGCCGACACGGGGGGCAGTGACGAGGTGCCCCCACCCAACCTCCCCCACGGGGGGAGGCCGCGAATGCGACGGCAGATGGGGCGAGGTGCCCCCACCCAACCTCCCCCACGGGGGGAGGCCGCAGATGCGACGGCAGATGTGACGAGGTTAGAAGCCTTCCCGACCGCGTTCGCGGCGTGAGCGCCGAAACACCATCCAGGCCACCAGAGCGGCGACGGCGAGGAGGACTGCGCCTCCGGCCGCAAACAGCCAGATCGGAGTCCCTTCCGGAGCATCGATCTGGCAATTGTCGGTCAGGTCCCTGGTCGACGCGGACACGGCGGCGGAGATGCGGGCCAGATCCGCTGCCTTGAGCGATACCCAGGACGGGCCGGCCACGGGATCGGGGTTGCCCAGTGCCCCCTGGAGGGCCCTGAGGTCGGCTGCATCCCGGCGCAGGGTGGAAACCTTCTTGCGACAGGTGGGACCGAGGGTCTCCCCCGCTTCGCCCGAGTAACTTCCGAGAGTGGCATCGGACTGCGTGAGAAGGGCCTGGATGCGGGTGGTGAGGGACTGGGCGTAATCGCGGCGCCAAGCCTCGACGGCCTCGGGCCATCCCATGCCAGCAAGCTCCTGTCTGCCGGTCTCGATCTCCTTCTCGATGCGGTCGAGCTGGGATTCGGCAGCGGGATTGAGCCCCTTGTCATCATGGAGCGCCAGCTTGAGCCCCTTGTCCGCCGTGCGCCGGGCGGAATCGAGAATCGGCCGGACCTGCTGGAGCGTGACCTTGGCCTGGCAGGTTCCCTGGCTGCACCGGAGCGGGATGTCGCATTCGCCGGTCCAGTCGCACTTGCTCTCCGCGCCGGCAAGACCGATGAACGTGTCGGCAGCCTCGATGGAGAATGCCTCCGAGCGCAGCACGGTATCCACGGCCACCCGCTTGCGCTGACGGAGGGTCTCGGCCCGGGCATCTTCCTTGGCGCAGGCTTCGCGAACCATTTCAAAGTTGTTGGCCCGCACGGACACGGCGAGCTGCTCCGCCTCGGCCTCGAGGTCTGCGATGCGGGTATCCGTGGCATCGGGGGTGAGCAGCATGTTCGAGATGGTCTCGGTGAAGCGGTCGAGCGACTGGGCATGCTCCTTCAAGTCCGCCTCGAGCGTGGTGAACGGGGTGCAGGGGAAGTACGTGGTGTGCCCCTGGAGCAGTGCGGTCCGCCGGGCCTCGATACCGGTTCGGGCAGCCTCTGCCGTGGAATCGAGCTCGAGCCGTACCTGGTTGACCTGCTCTTCGAGCTTCCAGAGGCGCTTCTCGAGGTCGGTCGGCTTGCGGCAGCCGCTCATGCAGGTCTGCCATTCGCCGATTGATGCCAGGGCCCGGTGGAAGCTCAGGAGCGGCCAGATGTAGTGGGACGAGGGGCGGATTCCCTCGTCGCACGAGGGCATGTGGCCGAAGAGGTCGCCGTCCGAAGGGAGCGGCTCCCTGGAGAAGACATAGTGGGTCTGGAGTCCGTTGATCCGGGCGATGCTGGGCGGCCGCGCCGTGAGGTAGTCGTGGAGGTCGGTGAACACCCCGTCCCCCTTGCACGCGGTCTTGAGCTCCAGGGTCCACAGGAGGCCTGCCACCTGCTTGAAGTCCACCTTGCGGCAGTCTTCGACTCCTCGCAGGAGCGTCGTGAGCTGGTCGAGCGCGGGTACCACGACCTTGCGGAAGTCCTCGCACACCGACTTGCGGCGCCAGTTGCACAGGTCGCTTCCCCGGAACACCTCGGCTACCTTCTCGAGATCGCCCACGATGAAGCCGAGCGTCTCGATGCACCCCTTCTCGGTATCCGCCACCTTCACGAGCCCAGAGTCGCACTTGCGGACGCACGAGTCGAAGTCGATTCGTGGCTCGGCATCGACCCGGCCAGCGGCCAGGAGGAGACTCAGGAAGAACGCTGAAAACACCATCGAGACCCGGAGCCCGCTCCGGGGGACCGGGTATCCGCGCTGCCTGCCAGGTTGTACGTCCGCCACCCGCATCGTCCAAAACCCCCTCGAGAGGGCATGGTTACCCCCTCGGGCTGCATAACCTCGCGCGAATGGAATTAAAGTGCAAGCAGAAGCTGGAGCGGATGTGCCGGGGGCGCGGGCAGACCGACGAACCTGGGGAGCTAGCAGCGCCCCCGCCTCCACCTCGCAGGCCGTGGGGGGGCCTGCAGCAACGGCCCGGGAAGCGCATCGGCCGTGGGGTTGCCCGCAGCAACGGCTTTGGGGGGCGCGTCGGCCGAGATCCTCCCGCCGCCTCCAGAGAGGCACAGCCAGGGGAGGAGGTCGTGCGTTCGGGGGCGTCAGGATGACGTGCCGAGGGCATCGGCCATGGGGTTGCCCGCAACATCGGCTTCGGGGGCGCATCGGCCGTGGGGTTGCCCGCAACATCGGCTCGACCAGGCGCGCAGCCCCGGATCGCCTCGCTACTCCACCGTTTCCTCGTTCCCTGGATCGTGCCGGTCGTCGGTGGGGATTCCGGCCTTGCGGAGCAGGTCCCGGAAGTACTGGCGGCCGAGGCCGGCGATGACGGCTGCCTTGGAGACGCTTCCGTTCGCCAACGAAAGCACGGTCGTGAGGTAGTCGACCTCGAACGAACGGAGCAGCTCCTCCTTGGCTTCTTTGAACGGTGCCACTCGTTGCACGGGGCCTGACTGCCGCCCGGCGGCGGGGGGGCACAGGTCGAGAGAGAACACATCCAGGTCCGGCAGCGTCGCGGCCCGGCAGACGAGGTTCACGAGCTCCCTGACGTTGCCCGGATAGTGGTGCTGGACCAGCCGCTCCATGACCTGGGGCGGCAGCTCCGCCAGTCGTCTGCCCCCCTTGCCGTCATCGTTCCACGTGGCGGTTGCGAGCAGGTGCCGGACGAGGAGCGGAATGTCCTCCCGGCGATTGCGCAATGGCGGAACCCGCAGCGGGATCGCGTTCAGGCGGTGGTAAAGATCCTCCCGGAACCGGCCTTCCCGAACCCGCTCGGCCAGCTCTCGGTTCGTGGCAGCGATGAACCTCAGGTCGAGCCTCACCGGCCGGGTCCCGCCAACCCTGCGGATCTCGCGCGACTCGATCACCCGGAGAAGGCGAGTCTGGAGCTCAAGGGGAAGCTCCGCGACCTCGTCAATGAACACCGTACCGCGATCGGCTTGCTCGAACAGCCCGATGTGGCTCACAGTCGCACCAGTGAATGCCCCCCTCTCGTGGCCAAACAGGGTGCTCTCCAACAGGTTCTCGGGAATGGCACCGCAATCCACGACCACGAGGGAAGCTTGCGCCCGGCGGGACATCGCATGCACCGTCCGCGCAACGACCTCCTTTCCGGTACCGGTCTCGCCGAGGACGAGCAGTGTGGCATCGGTCGGAGCGACCTGCTGTATCAAGTGGAAGAGCCGACGCATGGCAGGGGAGTGGCCGACGAGGTCCCCGAGACGGTCCTGCCCGGATAGCTCCGAGGTCACGACCTGGCGCTTCAGCTCAATCCCGATGGACACGTCGCCGAGTGTGAGCACGCTCGCATTCGCCAGGTAGGCATGCACGACGCGCACGTTGTTCACGAAAGTACCGTTGGTGCTCTCCAGGTCCCGCACGGCGAGCCCGTCGTCACCCCGGACGATCTCGGCGTGGAACCTCGACACAGCCTGCCCCGCAAGCACTACGTCGTTGTCAGAATGACTGCCGATGCGGATCGTACGGTGGCGGAAGGTGCGGCGGTCTCCGTCCGGCAGCTTCAGCGTACAGTCTTCCAGAACCACAGGCCTGGGTGCCAGCGGCGTCGTTTCCTGGTCCTCGTCCCACGTGTCCGTCATGTTTCGCTCCGGTTGGCGAGAGTAGCACAGGACCGGAACCCGGGCGAAAAACGTGGCGGCGTGAGGGATGCGCCGTGAGCCGGGATCGCTGATGCGCGAGAGGCGCTACGCGGTCACAGCCTCGGCCGTCGGTGCCTCCGGTGCCGTGCCGTTGCCGCGGGGGCGCTGTCGGGTGTGGGGGCGGAAGAAGCTGCGGACGAGCTCCTTGCGGCCGGGGTAGTGCGAGAGGAGCCGGCCCTCGTTGACCCGCAGGACTTCCACCAGCTTGCGTCGTGCGGCCAACTCGGAGCGCTTGGCGATGTCGAGGGCCGCACTTGCCTGGGCCCGGGCGCTCTCGCAGTCCACGGCCTTCTTGGCCAGCTCGTCGAGTCTGGTGCCGCTGCCCTCAGCGATGGTCGGGAAGTGGATCTTGAGCGCCTGGACCAGGACGGAGATCTCACGGGCCCCCTCGCTGCCGTTGAGGGCGACCACCGCCCCCATCCCCTTGGGGAACAGCGCTTTGTATCGCGCATCCTTCCGGTCCTTGCCGACCTCGCACTGGACGAGCAGCTCAACCTTGCGGACCTGCTCGTCCAGATCGAGCTCCGCCTGCACGAACTGAGCAGCGGCCTTGATCTGAGCCACGCGACACTGCCGAACGTCGTTGGTGGCGGCCTCCAACTCCGCCATGGAGGTCTCGACACTCGACTGCATCTCCTTGACCTCCGGCTTGGCCCCGACAGCGGCCGAATGGAACCACGCATCCGCCAACAGCTCTGTGCTCGAACTTCTCTCGGTCCTGATCATCTCTGCACCTCCAATTCGTTGACCCGGATGGAACCAGGATTGTGCCGGCTCCCCCACCCCGAAGCGCGAAACCGGCTTTGGAAGGCCGAAACACCCGCCCCGGCTTTCCTCAGCCATGGTCAAAGCAAGGGGCGTGCCAGTCCGCGAGGCGTCAACGCTGTCCGGCCGGACAGAGGGGCTCCGTCGGCTATGCGCAGCAGTGGTCGGAAGCGAGCGGCGGACCGCTACCGAATGACGCAGCGGCTTCCCGACGGATCGGCCGTGTGCTGAGCACATGCAGAATCGGCTCCAGGGAGCATGGCAGGCCGCTGCATGCATGCGGAGCGTCCCTTGGACCACCACCGATCACCGCTTCAGCAAACCGTATCGCTCCGGCCGCGTCGCACACAGGCATTTCCATGATCTGGACCTCCCCGGCCGAAAAGCAGCGATCCAGTTCGCATTCATGTGAGAGGCTGGCAGAGCGACCGACCCTTGCAAAGCGTTTTCGGAGCACTCCAGATGACAACTGTTGTTTGCGAAACGCAAACCGGAGTTTGCTCCCAGATGCGGCAGAAGACTGTGCGGGATGTCGGCCGGGTCCTCACTTGGAGATCGTGCGGATGGCCGATTCTACGGCCACCACTCGCCGGCGACTCCGAGTCCCAGGAACCAACGGATATCGCCCCAACCATATCGGTCCCCAGCCCTGGAGATCCACGGGAAGTATGGGTATCGCCACTCCTGTTCGAGAACCAGGTCCGGCCCGGTTTCGATGAGGAAACCGATGCGTACGCCGGCCTCAGGGCTTCCGGAAAGGAACTGCCACCCCAGTCGAAGAGGGACCACGACGTATTCCCCTGTCACGTAGTCATTGGCCTTCTCATCGTGAATATCTTCCGTATCCTTGCCCGCTCCCACGCAGCCGAACAGCTCGGACCGCCCGGTCACCGCCATGTGCACACGACCGGAAATGCTGAAGCCTCGGCGGTCCCAGTCCCCGCCGTCGAAGGCCTCATTGGGAGACCAGTTCGTCAGCGCTCCGTGGTGTTCGGCAGACAGACCCACCGAGACGGCCGGGGAGACCCTGAAACGAAGCCCCAGGGCGAATTGCTCTGCAACCGAGAACGGCCACTGATTCCAGTCGGACCAGAAGGCGTGCCCCACGAACGCAGAGAGAGCGACGCAGTGGTTCTCCTCCGCCTGCACCGGTCCTCCGCCTCCGAGGCACCCCGCCAACACGACCAGCAGAAACAACCGCCGGGCCGCAACCGAGACGCCGAAGCTCGAAGCGTCGATCGAATTGAAGCTGAGCGCCACGGCCTCCACGTCGGATTCCAACTTGCCGAGGACGATATCTCCGAGTTCGGTACTGGGCCGCACGCTCAGGTGGTGGAACTCGGAGGTTTTCCCGTGGAGGTCCGCCCAAATCGGCCCACATCTTCCTGTGACGAGTCCATGGAGCTTGGCAATGGTCGTCATTCCCGGTGATGCCCTCCGCTCGATGCACGTGGCTCATTATCGCGTTCTCGAAACGGCGGGGCAAGGGAAATCAGGAGCGGTGAGCTGGGCCGTCGGGCAAGCGCTCTGCTCCGCCGTTGCCTCCCCAACGGCCGACGCACTCGGAGGCCGTTTGTATCGGTATGCGAAGTCACCCCCACGCTCTTGGGGAAGCCAGCAGCGCCCTATCCCCCCTGCGGCCCCGGGGCCGCAGGGTACCTTCCCCGGGTGGGGAAGGGGGCTGCACCCGGGCCGCCATCGGGGCACGAGACTACCAAGTTCAGCCGTGCCGACGGCCACCGCCTCAAGCGCCTCGGCCGTGGGGTTGCCCGCAACATCGGCTTCGGGGGACGCCTCGGCCGTGGGGTTGCCCCCGCCAACGGCTTTGGGGGGCGCATCGGCCATGGAGCGGGAGCCTCTGGCCCACTGCTCACTGCTCACTGCCCACTGCTCACCACTTTCTGTTCCGCCTCGGCGCGAATCTGCTAGAATGGGTGGTCCTCGGGGGGAGACCCGGGGGACACGGGGGAGCGCGGATGGAACCAAGGGCAGCATGGGGGGCGGTCTTGCTGGCGTCGGTCCTGGCAATCGCGCCGACCTTCGCCCGGGCGGAGGGGAAGGAGTACCACTACCGTCCGTTCGAGATCACGCTCTTCCCGCCGATCCAGTTCTTCCAGGCCCCGGACAAAGTGGTTGCAGGCCCCAGCATCAACGTCCTGTACGGAAGAACGGCTGTCGTCTACGGGGTCGAGGTCGGAGGCGTGCTCAACATCGAGCGGGACCGCTTCGCCGGGATCCAGGCGGGCCCCATCAACCTGGTAGGAGGACCATTCTACGGGCTCCAGATCGGCGGGCTGGTGAACGTCATCGGCAAGTTGTACGGGATTGAGGTCGGAGGCCTGTGGAACAGCACCCGGGAGGGGGGCATCGGGCTCCAGGCCGGGGCGTTTATCAACCTGGCGGGGGACGACTTCGGCGGGTTGCAGCTGGGTACCGCCAATCTGGCCTCCGGCGACCTGGCCGGGGTCCAGATCTCCTGGACCTTCAATGGTGTCGGCGGGGACGTCGAGGGAATCCAGCTCGCACTGGGCAATGCCGTGGGTGGCGACTTGGCCGGCCTGCAGATCGGCCCGATTCTCAACTGGGCCGTGCGGGACGTGTCGGGGGTCCAGCTCGGCATGGTCAACATCGCGGGCCGCGTTCCGGCAGCACTTGGGCAGCTCAGCAAGGCGTGGTCCAACCCCAACCCGTCGGATCGCAGCGAGGTTCGGGGGGTCCAGCTGGCACTGATCACGAACATCACGGCCACGGTGCAGGGGATCCAGATTGCGCCGGGCAACGTCACGGAGACCGTCACCGGGCTCCAGGTCGGGCTGGTGAATCACGCCACCCGGGTCAACGGCGCTCAGATCGGAGCCATGAACTTCTGCGCCGTGCTCAACGGGATCCAGATCGGAGGAATCAACGTGGCGACCGACAACTTCCTGCCGTTCATGCTGGGGCTCAATGTCGGATGGTAGGTGATTCCTTGCCTCGTCCTCACACAATCGAAACGTTGACGTGGTCATGATGGGGCCGTTGACTTCCACCAGGAGGAGGGTGCCCATGAAGAGCGGACTGTGGGTCGTTGTTGCGGTGTCGGTGCTGGCAGGGGTTACCCCGGTACGGGCCGGGGAGGGGAAAGGACCGTTCTACTTCGACGTGCCCGTGTCGGCCGTCCAGCTGACGTCGGGTGCGCTGCCGGAGGCCCCTCCCGGCACCTGTGACTGGCAGACCTTCCAGAGGAACCCGCCGGTCGTCCGTCTCAACGGCGCCGGCGAGGCTCACCTGGTCGGACCTCTCGACTACTGGGACTTCGGCCGGCAGCTCCGCCAGACCAGCCGCGTCGTGCTGGAATCGCCGGCAGCCGGCGACGTGAACGGCACGTTCGTCTTCCCGACGTGCCTGAAGCCGGGCGAGGTGGTGACGGTAGGGTTCAGGATTCCCGGGAAGGCGGCCACTGCGGAAGCCCGCACTGCGTTCTTCCAGGCCCGGGCCGACTGGTATGACGGGCTGGCCCGGCAAGGGATCCCGGGCGCTGCCTGGTTCCGCCATCAGGCCATGCTGGCCCGCTCGGGCGGCAAGCTCCCCGATGGCGTCGCGATGCCCGCCCAGGCCATGGTCCCGTCCGCCCCCGGGGACGAGCTGTCCCGCACCTTCGATCTGTTCACCGGGAACCGGGCGCTGGCCGAGAA
>CAITUV010000087.1 GCA_903895725.1 uncultured Myxococcales bacterium
GCCGGAGGATGGGCTTCAGTTCCTGCGCGTTCGGGCTCCGCTCCAGCTCCCCACCATCGACGAGGACACCGCGTGTGGCAGCGTCGAACAGGAGTCGAACGTACGGGAGGTCGATCTCCTGGTACAACTGCGTCAGCCCTCGGCGTCGCCCGGTGCTGACAGCCGTAGACGGTGTTCATTCCGCGCCCTCCTCGTCGTCATCCTCGGTGTCGAGGCTGTTATCGGGCGACAGGCCCACGACCGACACCGGAATCCGGACCACCTGGACCCGCAGTCCGCCCCTGCGCACCTGGGTCCGAATTCGATCACGCCGCCCCCGCTTGATATTTCGAGTCCGGTCCAGATCCGCAAGGACGGCGGTGCCACTGAGCGGGAACGGGTTTCCAGATTTGCCGGCCAGATCCCGCACGGCAGCGAAGGCCTTCTCCCAGAACAAACACAACGCGTCGCCCTTGACGAATCCGATGGAATCCCGACCGGTGTCGTTCCCTCGAAGAACGAGCCCCGGAGTGCTGGCTATGCAGTCGCGAAGCAGGTGCAGGAACAGTGCTCCGGGCTCCAATTCCCCGACTCGCAGCTCGAGCGAATGACACCACGACTCCTCGCAGCGTGAGTACAGGCTCTTCAGCTCTTCGAGTTCCGCCGAATCCAGGGCGCCAAGACGCTCGTGCGCGCACCGGCTCGCCAAGACGAAGGATGCACGGTTCAATGCCAGAGCCTCGGCCAGGCGGGGTCCGTTGGCCGAGCCCCCCAATATCCCCCGACGGGAGAATTGATCCACTACATCCCGAACCTTCTCGATACCGAGTTCCTGCAGATAGCCAACGAACTCCCTGGTGAACCCCGAGAACCGCTTCTGAAACGACCGAAGCCGGTCCACGAGCTGCTGCCCGCACTTCACCGGATTCCACTGCAAGGGGAGGATCCGGGCGGTGCTGCTTGCGGAGCCGTCGAGCGGATCCTCGCCGTTGCTGACAAGCCAGCCTCTGAACGGGACGGTGGGAAGGAGCTTCGAGGCCCTGTCAAGGCGGCTCCGGGCCGCACCATCCGCGTAATTTTGGATCACGGCCTGGATCGCCTGCGGGTTCTGGAACGTCGAGACCTTGTAGTCGTCAACGACGGCGAGCGCGTCCTTGAATCCGTGGCCGCTGCTCTGCAAGGAGTAGGGGGTGCCGGTCCAGGACATGAGCGGCTCCGTGGAGAAGTCCGGGCCGTACAAGGCCTGCAGCGCCCGACAGACCACGGACTTGAGGGTTCCGCTCGGGCCGTGGACGTGGATCCCGTACTTTGTCTTCTCCCTCAGCCATCCCGCCACCACGGGAACGAATCCAAAGGCCGACAGAAGCGGCGTGGCCAGGGGATCGCCCATCCTGGGCAGTTCGAGGAACATGAATCGGACAACATCGACGAGCATCTTCTTGTCAGGTACTTCGACGAGGTCCAGGTGCGATGCGGGACCCGACTGGGAAAGGTCCAGGAGCACCCCTTCCGCGGCAGGTACGTCTGGAGGGCAGACATCGCCGGAGGGCGTTCGGAATCGTCCCTCACTGTCCCAACCGAAATCCCGGGTCACATGGACGACCTTGCGGTCCAGGCTGTCTTCGTGGATCGTGCTCCGGAGGAGGCGCAGTTCGGAGCACGTCGGCCCAACTCCCAGGCCGTTTCCCACGCACGCGCGACGGCACCCCGGAGCTCAGGGGTCTGCTTCTCGAGGTACGCCGCCCAGGGGGCGGAGGATTCCATGGCGTCCACCACCATCGTCTCCACCCTCGCAGCTTCCGAGGACCCCTCGGGCCCGGCCTGTGGCAACCCTGCAGCCCCCAGGTCGAGCACTTCAGCGCCGAGGCCGGCAAACTCGATCTGGCGGGCCACCGACAGGGCGAAGGCCCGGGCATCGGCGGCCGGGTCCTCGAATGCGGACGTACCCGCCGATGGTTGGGAGGCAGGAAGCCGATCGCCTTCGACCAAGACGTAGACCTTGGTGGGCCTGACCTTCTTCAGCACTTCCAGCAGACGCTCCAGGCCCGTACGGATCCCTTCGAGAGGCCCAGGGACGGCGACGACATCGAAGCCCACCTGGGCGAGGACCATGGAAGTAAGCTCTTTTCGGCCCACGATCGGGTACTCGGAAGAACCGGAAAGGCGGTCGAGGCCGAACACGCAGGGCCCGGCAGGCAACATCGTCCCGGAACCGAGACGAGAAACCCCCAGGGGACGTCCGTCCCGGCCCCGGTACTGAACCAGTAGTCCGCCCCAAGCAAAGTCGAGGCCCCAGGTGGTGCTCCCCCGCTCCTCGACCAGGATCCCGAGCTCGATAGCGGCGGACACGAGCCCGCGCTTCTCCAGTTCGGGGAAAACCTTGTCCAGAACAACCGGATTGCCGGAGATCAGGCGCCCCGTGAAGGCGGTCTCCGACAACCCGCAATCCAGCAGGAAGCGGCGGTGCTCCTCGGTCAGCCCCCCTCGCTCGAACAGAATGCTCATGATCTCGTCCAGCTTGTCCTTCATCTCCACCTCCCCCATCCGGCCAGCCACTTGCCGGCCGCACAAGAACGTTGCCTTCAATCTCCGGGCGAGGTAGAGTGGATTCGCGTACAAGCTCTACCGGCCCTTCTCGCCGGGCACCCCGCCTGCCAGCGAGGGCGCGTTCACCTACCTCCCGCTGTCCTTGAGCTCCTCTACCTCGACCAATCGGTCGATGAACTGGTCGTACTGCCGGCAGCGGGTCAGTCTCAGGCACAGCTCGCACTTGTCTGAATGCATCGGGCGGGCTTGGCCCGTCTCCCGGCACCAGACGACCCCGGTGACCTGGTACTCGGGCCGGGAGTATTCGGTCCAGTCCAGGGGAGCGTCCTGCTCCAGGACAGTCGCGACCTGCCCGGTCCCCTCGCTCTTCTTCACGTTCATCTCCCGGCCCCCTTCGCCCCACGTGATGTCGCCTCCTGAGCAGTTGAATCGAACTTCCGTGAGGAAATCCAGTCCTCCAGATCGCGAATGTCATAGCCCACGCGGCCACGTGGCCCCCCGAATCGGACATAGCGGGGGCCCTTGCCCCGCAGTCTCCAGACCGCCAAGGTCTGCTTCTGCACTCCGAGAACCCGTGCAGCTTCAGTCGTTGATACCAGATGACCCATGTTCGCCTCCGTTGTCAGGTCACGCCCACACATTGACCCATAACACGGGGCAACGAGAACGGAGGCCGTGAGAGTTAGGCTGTACGCGGCCTTACTTGGACGATTTGTGCGGTTCTTTCCCGGCCGGAGTATCCAGGAACTTCGACAGCGTGCGGATCCGGGCCGCCACGGTGCTCTTGGACACTCGGTAGAGCGGGGCTAGACTCCCGAAAGAACTGGTCCGACCGGTGGCATTTGGGACAGATGCCTTGGTCAACATGTGGAAGCTGCTCTCGTGGAGCTTGCACGTGGCATCTGGGCCGGGAGTCCGGTAGGTCTGGTCAACGCGGTCCAGGTAGTCGTTGAGCCCGGGCTCAACGAGGGTCCGGACCTGCTCGTTGAAAGCAGACTTGAGTTCGCCCAGGATGCGTTTCTTCGCCTCCGAACGCGTCTCGAGCAGGGAGACGTCCCAAATGGCGTTCATCTCGACGTTGACCGAGATGGGGAAGCCCGGCGCAAGCTGGTCGCTGAGTCCTGGAGCTTGGTCTGCCGCCGCTGCACTTGCCGCTCCCAGGTTGCCGGAGTTCCCTCTGGCCAACTCGCCTCGGCCAGCCCCGACGCCACTCCGAACCGAGGCCAGGACCTCACTGGGCGTTCGTGTTTCAGAGGCGTGAAGACCTGGAACGAACTCCCTGAGCTGGTGTGGTTCCCAGGTCCCGCCGTGCCATTTTCTCACCTCCACGGGAGGGGCTGCAGGCTTGAGCTCACCCAGGGCCGTAGGGTCCGAGGACCAGAAATGCAGTTGCCACGTGGCGTGGATTTCGGTAACCCAAAGAGGAAGCCTCCACTTCTGGCACCACTCCCTTACAGCGGTTTCACATGCGTCCTCCGAGTTTGAGGCTCCTCTTCTGCGAGACGACCTCCTCGCCGGCCTCTGGAAGGTCGCAAGCGGTTCGTGGGCCAGCTCTTCGAAGGCCTCCTCCCGGTCCTCCCGAAGCACGTACCAGAACTCGTCCCTGGCCTGATTCCGAGTGAACAAGCGCTCCCCAGGGCGAAACCGCAGTCTGTCGGCGCTCATTTCATTTGACCTTCCGCCCCCGCCGTCTCAGCCGTTTCACCTCCTGCTCCCGTCCCTCCATCGCCGCCCGGAGGTCCTCGATCCCGAGAGGCGCGTAGACCCGCTCCGTCACCCGGACATCCGAATGCCTGAGAAGCTTCGAGGCCACGTGGAGCCCGGCTTTCCGGGCGATGTGGAGGCCGAAGGTGCGCCTCAGGTCGTGGATGTGGACATCCTGCAGGTCGGCCGCGGCCTGCAGCCTTGCCCAGGCCTTCTTGAGGTCGCGTCGGGGCCTGTCGGGATCCTTCCCTGCGATGACCCACTTCCCCGGCCGAGGGAGCGCATCGAGGATTGCCACGGTCGCCGGCCCGAGCGGGAGGACCTGGACGTGCCCCGCCTTGGTTCGAGGCATCCTCCAGAGGCCCTGCTCGAGGTCCATGTCGGCCCACTCCGCCCGGAGTACCTCGGACAGCCGAGCTCCTGTCTCTATCAACACGGTGAGCGCTGCACGTGCGAACCGGTCGGGGAGCTCGTCGACGTGCACGAGGAGCTTCGCCATCTCGTTGTCCGAGAGCACGCGCGAACGAGGGGGGTTCTCGGGATTGGGGCGGATCTTCATGGCTGGGTTGTTCTCGAGCTTGTCCTCACGCCACGCCGCCTGCAGGCAGGCCCTGACGGAGGCCAGCCACCGGTTTGCATGGATCCGGACCCCGTTTCCGTTGAGCCCCCCCTCGGTGCTGAGATGGTCGAACACCCGCCGGACGTCCTCGGCAGTGACATCGGCAAGCTGCTTGTTCCCGAAGTGCGCCTCGGCCTTCCTCAGGAAGGCCTTGTCCTTCTTCGCATCCTTCTTGCGCCGCTCGACGCCGGACAGATAGACCTTGACCCACTGGGAGAATGTCTGACCGCTCATCCGGGTCTGACGTTCCGCCACCGGGTCGGCCCCTCCCGCCACCTGTCCGATGATCTCCCGTGCTCTTGTGCGGGCCTCGTCCGGGGTGAGGACTCCATATCGTCCCAGCATGAGCCGCTTCCGGCGGTGACTGGGGCCGTAGCGCACGAAAAAGGACTTCTTTCCGGACGGGTAGTCGATGAGGCCGAACCCGGAGAGTTCCGTGTCGAAGTAGGATTCCCCGCTCTTGTTGGTGACTGGCGGCAAGGAGTCGATCGTTCTCTTCGTCAGTTTCAGCTTGGCCATGACCGAGTCCTCCTCTCGGACCGAGGGGCGAAGGGAGGGTCATCCCCCCATTTCTCCTGTCCACCTCCTGTCCACAAAGAACGGATTTGGCGCCTTCCTGTCCACCTCCTGTCCACTCAGGGGTCAAAGGAGGAGGTGGTGGCATCAACACCGATCACAGCCTTGAATCTAGCGGATCTGCGGGGACCTGTCAATACTTACACGGTATTCGTCACCTGGTACCCCCGACAGGAATCGAACCTGCGACCTAGGGATTAGGAATCCCTCGCTCTATCCTACTGAGCTACGGGGGTAGGGAGGGGTGAGGCCGACTGCGTCGAGCTCCCGCTCCGCGACCGTGCAGTCAGATACCGCAAAGCCGGGTTCCGCGCAAGCTTCTTTTTCGGCTTCCCTTGCCGCTCGGTTTTTTGCCTTGACTGCGATCCCGCCTTGCCGCAAGATGTTCTGAAGCTGTATCAGCAGCGGGAGTGGAACGGGATGACGAGGGACAAGGACGATACCGGAGAGGGACGCAAAGGGCGTTCCGGCGGTCAAAGCCCGCCGCCTCCGGTCCGGCCCGGGAAGGACGAGCGGCCTGTGGTCGCAGAGCCTCCGCGAGTGTCCGACCTGGTCGACGAAGACGAGGAGATGCTCAAGCAGCGGCCCGGGGGGCTCAAGCCAAGGTCCATCGCCAAGAAGCGGCTGACCCGGCAGGAGATGATTCAGGGCAAAGAGCTCCTCCCGTACATGGAGTACCGCCGTCCCCGCACCCGCTCGGAGTGCCGTGACGGCATCCGACCGTGCCCGTTCGTGAGCTGCCGTTTTCACCTCTATCTGGACGTCAATCCCAGGACCGGGACGCTCAAACTGAACTTCCCCGGCCTGGAAGTCTGGGAAATGCCCTTCACCTGCGCCCTGGACGTCTCCGACATGGGCGGTCGCACGCTCGAGGAGGTCGGCCAGATTCTCAACATGACCCGCGAGCGGGTCCGCCAGCTGGAATCCTCTGCGCTCCGGAAGATCCGCACCGCGGTCGAGCGGGACGGAGACGACCCGGACGAGTTCCTTGGCGAGGATTCCGACGACGAGGCCGAGGAACCCTCGGTGGAAGCGACTGACGAAGACTAGACCGGTCATATGGAGCCCGCTGCACTCAGCCCCGACCACGCGGAATTTCACAGCCCCGACCACGCGGAATTTCACAGCCCCGACCACGCGGAATTTCACAGCCCCGACCACGCGGAATTTCACAGCCCCGACCAC
>CAITUV010000088.1 GCA_903895725.1 uncultured Myxococcales bacterium
CGCACTTCTGCTCCACGCCAGCGACGCAGTTGTCCACCGTGTGGGTGCAAGCACCAAGCCCGCACGTGGTGCTGCCCAGCTCCTCGTCCACGCTCGAGTCGCAGTCGTTGTCGATTGAGTCACACTCCTCCGGTTTGGCCCCCTCGAGCGGGTCACACTTCTGCTCCACGCCAGCGACGCAGTTGTCCACCGTGTGGGTGCAAGCACCAAGCCCGCACGTGGTGCTGCCCAGCTCCTCGTCCACGCTCGAGTCGCAGTCGTTGTCGATTGAGTCACACTCCTCCGGTGTGGCCCCCTCGAGCGGGTCGCACTTCTGCATGACGCCTGCGACGCAGTTGTCCACCGAGTGGGTGCACTGGCCCAGACCGCACGTCGACTTGCCCAGCCCCTCGTCCACGCTCGAGTCGCAGTCATCGTCCTCGCCATCGCAGGCTTCGTCCTCTCCCGGGTTGATGTCGTCCCGCAGGGGCTTGCAGTCGCCCGGCTGCACTGCCGTGTGGAGGGACGCCGCCGTGCACAGGCAGGCAGACTGGCCGAGCACACCGTACCCGTCCGCATCCAGGTCGAGATAGAACAGGTTGCAGCCCGAAGCGCCTTCCTCGTCAGTCTGCCCGTCGCAGTCGTCGTCCTTGCCGTTGCACGCCTCGGCCGCACCATGGGACACGGCGGGGTCGAGGGGCGCACAGTCCGCCACGTCCGCGTCGCCATCGTTGTCATCATCGAGATCGCACACATCCCCCGGGCCGTCCAGATCCGAATCCAGCTGTCCGGGGTTCGGTGCCTGGGGGCAGTTGTCCAGGCCATCCTCCACGCCGTCGCCATCGAGGTCACCGTCGCAGGCGTCCCCGAAACCGTCCTTGTCCGAATCGGCCTGGCCGGGGTTCGAGACCAGCGGGCAGTTGTCCACACTGTCGACCGTTCCATCCCCGTCGTCGTCCACATCGAGGCAGTCCGCCTGACCATCCTGGTCCAGATCGCCGAATCCCTCGTCCGAAAGGCCGTCGCAGTCGTTGTCCATTCCGTCGCACTCCTCGGGGACGGATCCTTCCAGGGGGTCGCACTCCTGGAGCGCACCGCCCGAGCAAACATCGATGGCATGATCACATGCGCCCATCCCGCACGAAATGGTTCCGAATCCTTCGTCGGTCTGCCCGTCGCAATCATCGTCCTGCCCGTTGCACGCCTCGACCGCACCGGGATGGACTGCCGGATCCAGGGGGGCGCAATCCTGATCGTCCGCGACCTGGTCGTTGTCATCATCCAGGTCGCACGCATCCCCCTGGGCATCGAGCTCGAAGTTCTCCTGCCCCGGGTTGGGCGTCTCGGGGCAGTTGTCGAGGCCGTCCAGGACGCCGTCGCCGTCGTCGTCCGTGGACATGCAGTCGGCCTCACCATCCCCGTCCGCGTCGGGAAATCCCTCGTCCCCTACGCCGTCGCAATCGTCGTCCTGCCCGTTGCAGAGCTCTTCGACGGCTCCTTCCAGGGGGTCGCACTCCTGCGGCAGTGCTTCGACACAGCTTTCGACCGTGTGCTCGCAGTTGCCAAGCCCGCAGGTGATGGTGCCGAGCTCTTCGTCCACCGCACCGTCGCAATCGTCGTCCAGTCCGTTGCACGTCTCGGCAGCGGGCACGGACGCGTCACACTCGGTCAGCCCTTCCATGTCACAGTGTCGGTAGCCCTTGCAGGTGCCGGCGTCGCCGCTGATCCAGCATTCGGTCTCGGCTGCCAGCGACGTGGCCAGTGGGGAGCATGCGCACTGTCCCGATGCGGGCACGCACTGCATGTCGGTTCCGCCCCCCACCAGCTCCACCTCCTCGCACTCGAACCCCTCGGGACAGTCCGTCGCCGCCTGGCACGAGCCGCCGCAAAACGCTCCGTCAGCTCCATGGGAGACGCACCGGTCCCCTGACGCCACACCGCCGCTCGCACAGTCGTCGTGGCCGCTGCACGGCAAGCAGAGCCGCACATGGCGCTTCACGCAGACGAACAGGAGGTCTGGCAACGCGGGCGGGTACTGGAGGCAGTCCCAGCCGGCGGGGCATTCCTCGGTGCACGGCTCGGTGCAGACGGTTCCCTCCCCGGTCTCCACGCAGAACCCCGACAGGCAGTCGTCGGGCCCATCGCAGGGCCACAGGAAGCCGCCCTCCTGCGTCGCATCGGCAGCGGCATCGAAGTCCGTGCCCATCCCATCCACGACGTCCGGCATCGCCCAGTCCGAGGCGGCCTCTGGCAAGCCGGAGAGATCGAGGGGAGTTCCCACCCCTTCCCCTTCAATGTCCGGGACCGCGAGGGTTTCGGTACCCGTGTCCGCCGCGTCCTGGCCACCGGTACCTTCCGAGCCGGCGCCTCCGCACGCGCTCAACGTTCCCATGAGGACCAGGCACGAAACAACGAAGAGGCTTTTCCTCATTGTGACTCCCCCGAAACAGTACCACACCGCAGCCGTGATTCTACTGGCCGCACAGCTCGGCGCAAGCGTCGAAGTCCGCCTCTGCGATCGTACCGTAGCCGGGGGAGGACTTTCCCTTGGTAGCCAAGCATTCGAGAACCTTCTGAACCGCCGGAAGCTGACCAACATCCCCCTTCAACAGCGTCTTGCCCAGAGGATCGAACATGCCGGCCGGGTCAGTCGGGGGCGCGACTGGCGCGTAGTAGAGCCCCTTGAGGAGGGCAACGATATCTGCGCACGACTTCGAATCCGACGGAGGGGAAACCAGGCACTTGGATGCGGAAAGCAGGCAGGAGAATACGTTCTCCGCGGAAGAGGCAAGGCAAGAGGTCATCTCGAGCAGCAGCTCGGCCCCCTCCGCCGAAACCCCCTCGTAGCAGCCGGCGCTGCATGCCCCGTTCCCACATGCCTTGTCGCACGTGGCGACGTCCTTGCAGGTCTTGTCGCCCGAACCTGAGTAGCAGGCGACCCAATGCTCGTAACAGCCGTAGTCTTTCCCGCCAGTTCCGGTGCACGCGCCGACGTACGAAGTCAGCTTGTCCAGCTCGGCAGGCCACATGTTCTTGGCGCACTCGGCCTGGCACTCGAGCTGCTTGAGGCCGCCAGCGACGCCCGTGCACTTGGTCGCCATGCAGGTGAGCGCAGACGCACACGTCAGGTGACCCACTCCCGGCGAGATGCAATGCATCATCTTCTCATTACACGGTCCACCGTAGGCGATGCAGTCCCCGTAGCCGTAGAACTCGCCCACACAGCCCAACACGCAGGCCTTGACGGCAAGGATCTCGTCGTCCGACTTCCATGCATCCCCTCCCGCACACGTCGAGAGGCACTCTGCGCTCATGTTCCAGCACAGCTTGTTCGCCATGATGCACCCGAGCATCGCCCAGCACGGGGTCGTGGCCGCCGCAGCGTCGGCATCACTCTGAATCTGATCGGCTGCGGCAGCATCGCTAGCATCGGCGACAGCGTCCACAGCGTCAGTTGCGACCTCCACCTGTCCATCCGGCGAGGTATCACCGTCCGGGCCCCGGCTCTCCTCGGGACGAGCATCCGGAAAGCCCGTCCCGCTCGTGTCCTGTCGTGTCAGGTCGGACACGGCTTCCTCCCCTCGGGCCTCAAGGACCGCATCGCCCGAGACCGAGTCCTTTGACCCGCTGGCCGGGCTGCAGGAGCCGACACACAGGGCACCCGTCGCCAACGAAATGATAACTCGCAAGAGATTCATCGCCCACCTCCTCCTGGTTCCCAGCCGGTCCCCGAGGCGACCGGCTGACACCGGCTCCAAAGTCCCCCCGAGGAATCGGGACGCACCGGTCTGACAATACCCCGTGTGACCACGCCCCATCCATAAGTAGGTGCGCACGCACTGTTCCCAGCACGGCGCGGGTACCGCACACCCCGGCTCAGCGTCTCCGGGGCCGGCCGTCCCTCCCGACCGCTCCTCTCGACGGCCGCCTCCCCGTCCTTCCGTGCAGCCGGAAGCCCCCCTGCTCTCACAGACACTCCACCCCCGCTTCGTTGACGGAGGTCAGCGTCGCCGTGAAGTGGATGACCACCTTCTTTCCGACCTTCCAGCCATTGAGCTTTACGGATATCGGCTGGTTCTGCGGCACCGGCGCAATCGAAAGCTGGTCAGGGCTCAGCCCCGGGGGGACGGTCTCCATGATTTGCCAGCCGGGCAGGGTCGAAGCCTGTATCGCGTAGGGAACGTTGCCGAGCGTCTCGATCCGGAAGATCGCATCGGCCGGAGCTCCGCTCTCCATCGAGCAGCCGCATCCGTTGGCGGACAACACGAGCCCCGTCTGCTTGACGTAGGCGCCGGTGTAGACCGCCGTTGCCGGGTCACACGGCACGAGGCACGGAACCTTGGGCGGATAGGTGCAATCGCCTGTACCCGGATCGCAGGTTCCCAAAGGCTCGAAGCAGCCGTCGGGCGGCTTGGAGCACACCTTGGGCGTGCCCTTGCAGGTGCCGTCCGCGTCGCACCCGTCCTCCTCGGTGCAGGCATTGCCGTCATCGCAGGACGTACCGTAGAGCGCTTCGAACTGGCAGTTCCCGGTCGCATTGTCGCAGACACCCACGGCGCCGATACACGAGTTGCCCGTGCTGGTGCACACCTTGCTCTTGCCGACGCACTTGCCAGCCGCACACGCATCGTCCACGGTGCAGAGATTGCCATCGAAACACTCGGTGCCGTCGGCCGCCGGCGGGTATACACACTTGCCCGTGAACGGACTGCACCAACCGGAGCTCTTCTGGCAGACTCCGGGGGCCGGGCCATTGCAGGACAGCACAGCACCCGAGCACTGACCGGCCAGGCACGTGTCGTCCTGCGTGCAGGGGTTGTCGTCGTTGCATGCAAGTCCGTCCATGGCAACGACCGCGCACAGGCCGTCCTTGCCGCACTTGCCGGCGAGACAGGGATTCCCGCCGAAGGGGCATTGAGCGTCGCTGACGCACCCGGGAGGATTCGACAGCACGCAGTAGGCCCCCGGCACCGGCGTGCCCCCCGATGTCTTGCACTTGGCGAGAGTCGACTGCTGCGTCTTTCCGTCTTCAGTAAGGCAACACTCCGGCTCGCACGCTTCGAGGTCGTCAACGGATGTGCCCCCAATTCCCTCGCAGGTCCAGCGGGGCAGCTTGGCAGCCAGCGCGCCGAGCGCCGGCGCTTCGCAGCAGACCATCTGGCACTTGTCAACCGGAAGCTCTCCTCCCCCAATCTCCTTGCACATCGTCTTGGGAAGCTGCCCCGCAACCGGCACGGGTCCGTCCGGAATGCCGCAGCAGACTGGGTCGTCACAATCCTGAACTGCTCCCAGCGAGGTACCGCCGATGCTGGCACACTTGTACGCCGAGCCGACCACGGCCATGGGCATCCCGTCCGGCCCCGTGGCCATACAGCAGATGTCGTTGCACTCCGCCGCATCCAGCGGGCTGCCCATCGTGGCGCAGAGCGAGGCCGGAATCACGATGCCGAAGAAGCCCATCGTTCCCCCGCCCAGCTCACAGCATACCGTGTTGTCGCACTCCTCCACCGGCAGGGCGGTGACCATGCCCTTCTGCTCGCAGTTGTGGGTGTTCGCCACGGTCGTAGCGAGACCCTTCTCCTCGCTGGCAGCGACACAGCAGACAGCGTCGCATTCGTCGTCTTCCAGGGTCTCGGAAGGGGGCATGCAGTCCTCCGCCGGAAGCGGCATGGCGATCTCCAGACCGGCCACGGTAGAGGCACAGCACGCAATGTTCTCGCAGTCCGATGCCGGTCCCGTCTCCGCGCCCGAAGCGGTACATGCCCAGCGGGAGGTCACGACCGTCTGCGGGTTCCCGGCATCCCCGATCACGCAGCACACGGGCTCGCAGTCGAGCGCATCGAGCGGCGAACCCGTGGCCTGGCACAGCGCCGTAGGAACCAGCCCAGCGCCGCCGGAAAGCCCCATGGGCAGGAAGCAACAGGTGAGGCCGTCGCAATCCTCCTCCTGACCGACCCACAGGACCGATGCCGGGTCACACCCGGCGACCTCGATCGTCTGGGCCTTGAGAAGCCCGTCGGGGGTACCCGTCACACAACAGATCTTATCGCATCCTCCCAGAGCTTCCGTGGCCCCCATCGCGTCACAGGCCGCCTTGGGCAGCATCATGGCCGGCACGGGGGCCATGCCGAGTGCGCAGCAGACCTGCTTGTCGCACTCCTCAGGCGCTCCGGCCGGCATTCCGCCCGATTCCTTGCAGGCCCAGGCGGCCACCTTGCCGGCGGCGATCGACCCATTCGCCGCCGGGCTGACGCAGCAGACCGGGTCACAGTCCTTGGAAAGCAGCGGCTGACCGATGGCGGGACACAGCGACCCTGGAACCTTGCCCACCAGCGGCAGCCCCATGGCGGAGCCGCCGCAGCAGACGAGGTCGTTGCACTCGGTCTCCGGCTGTATCGTGCCCCCCACCGCGGTACACGCCTTCTGGCTCTTCTTGGAGCTCCAGATGAACTTGAAATCCTGCGCCTCCAGGCAACAGACGACTTCGCAGTTCTCCGGTGCCAGCGGCTTCCACCCGTCCGCACAAAGAACTTTGGGCCGATTGAGGGCGATGGTGGCTCCCTTGTCGGTGAAACCACAACAGATCCCGTCGCACTGCTCCGGCGCGCCGGCAGACGCACCGCCGCCGCCGCTGCACAGGGTCTGAGGCATCACCTCGGCAACGGCGTCGGACCCGTCTCCGATGACGCAACAGACCTCGGCCGACACGTCCGGCAGCACCGGTCCCCCTTCGGAGAAATGCTCCACCTCGGCAGCGACGGTGTGCTCGGACGGGTTCGGCTCCGCATCGAGCAGCTCCCATCCCCCCTGCCCGTCACTCCAGGCGACGACCACCGATGTTTCGAGCGCGCCGACCTGCTCCGGATCGTACGGCACGGTCAGCAGGGCCGGCTTCTTGAACACCAGCCCGGTCGGCTCAAAGGAATGGAACAGCCCCACGACCTTGAGCTCCGGGACGTCCGGAGCAGGTACCACCGCGACTTCGATCTCTGTGTCCTTGTCCAATGCGCCCGCAGGAATCACCAGCTGGCCGCCCCCGGGGAGCGCAATCTCGCCACCCGCCGGTCCAACCACCTGACTTGCAGAAGCATCGACGGGAACGTCCGGCAGAGCCACTGAGTCCGCTTCAACCGCAACACCGTCGGCAACGGACACCCCCTCGGCCTCCTCCGCCAGGTCCTGTGGTGCAGCGTTGTCCGATCGGATGTCCAGCAGCGGCGCCACGGTCTCCGCATCATGTGCGATCCCGTCGCTCCCGGCCGCGTCCGTGGCGTTCGAGCTGCCCCCGGAGCACGCCGCCAGGACGAGCCCCAGGGCAACCAGGTGGCTAGCGGCGCTCAACGCCTTCGACGTCTGCAAGTGCGGGAAGACAACATCGGTACCGTTCATGCCGTTCCTCCATGCCGCCGATGCCGACCGGCGAAAGATCTCATCATCAGAAATGCCAGATCGGACCTACCGGCTTGCCTCATTGGGATGATGACAGGGATTAGTGCGAAGGAGCAAGAGGAAAGTCCTTTCTGTGGATCCGCCACACGGAAGGGGCACTGGAGCGGCCCGCCCCGTGTCACCCGCCGATCGGGCGGGCAGCACGACGCTGATGCGGTCACCGTGCGCCGTCGTGGCCTCGGAGACACGATTCGGTCGACAAGCAGCGCGAGCATCTGTACAGTACCGCCCGGCTGCCGCTTGCGGCGTCCTGTCCGCTGCCCCTCCTTCCGGGTGCACCGGAGACGACGAACCTCCTTCTCTGTCGGTCGACTTTGTGCCTGCAGATGGAACCAGGGGAACACGATGCACTTCACCGATCTTCCGCTCCTTCCGGAGCTTCTTGACGCAGTCGCCAGGCTCGGCTTCGAAACGCCCACCCCGATACAGGAGGCGGTCATTCCCGTGCTGCTGGAAGAAAGCCGGGACCTCATCGCACTCGCCCAGACCGGAACGGGCAAGACCGCTGCCTACGGGCTCCCTCTGCTCCAGCGCCTGGATCTCAGCCGGCCGGTGCCGCAGGTGCTGGTGCTGTGCCCGACTCGGGAGCTGTGCATGCAGATCGCTCGGGACCTCGAGAGCTTCTCGTCCCTGCTGCCTCGCACCCGGGTGCTTGCGGTCTATGGAGGTGCTCCTATCGTGCCGCAGGTGACTTCCCTGTCACGCGGGGTGCACGTGGTCGTCGCCACCCCGGGACGGCTCCTGGACCTGCTGCGGCGACGTGCCATCGACCTGGCCCAGGTGACCCACCTGGTCCTCGACGAGGCCGACGAGATGCTGAGCATGGGATTCGAGGAAGACCTCGAGGCCATCCTGGACGGAGTGCCCGAGAGCGCGCAGACGCTGCTCTTCTCTGCCACCATGCCCGCCCAGGTCGCGAAGATCGCGTCCCGGTACATGACCTCCCCGCTCGAAATCACGATGGGCCAGCGCAACGCCGGGTCCGACGGCATCAGCCACGAGTACTACGTCGTTCCGGCCCGGGACCGCTACAATGCGTTGCGCCGTATCGTGGACCTCTATCCCGACATGTACGGCATCATCTTCTGTCGTACCCGCCTTGAGACCCAGGAGGTCGCTGACCAGCTTCGGGCAGACGGCTACGATGCGGAGCCGCTGCACGGAGATCTGTCTCAACAGCAGCGGGACCACGTGATGAAGAAGTTCCGGGATCGACGGGTTCGGCTGCTGGTGGCCACGGACGTCGCCGCCCGCGGCCTCGACGTCACCGACCTTTCCCACGTGATCAACTTCAACCTGCCTGACGAGCTGGTGGTCTACACCCATCGCACCGGGCGAACCGGCCGAGCGGGTAAGGAGGGGATCGCAGCTTCCATCATCCACATGCGCGAGCACTACAAGATCGAGCAGATTCAGCGCATCGTCGGCAAGAGGCTCGAGCGACGACCGGTGCCGACGGGGGTCCAGATCTGCCGGGCACGCCTGACGAGCCTGGTGCGGAAGGTGAAGGAGCTCGAGATGGAGGAGAGCCCGGTCGACGCTCATCTCGACGAGCTGTGCGCCCTGCTGGACGACTTGCCGAAGGCCGAGATCATCCGTCGCTTTGCCTCGTTGTCGCTGCACGGGATGCTGGAGTTCTACCGGAATGCCCCGGACATCAACCGGGAGACGGTGCTGCGCCGGGACAACCGACGGCCCGACCGCTGGGGCGGGGAGAAGCCTCAGGGGCTCCGGGCCGCGGGGGTCCTGGAATCGAAGGTCGAGATGGTCATGGACGTAGGCCGGAGCAACGGACTGACTCCGGCTCTGCTCCTGATCCTGGTAAATGCTGCCGACCGTGGCCGGAGAGTGACGGTCGGGCGGATACGGATCTCGGAAACGCAGGCCAGCTTCGAGGTTCCGGAGGAGCAGGCCACAAGACTCCTCGACGGCTTTGCCAGGGGCCACGTCAACATCCACGGACGACAGGTCGGCATCCGCATGTCCGGAACGGTCCGCAAGGTCAAGCCGCACCGGTTCGGCCGCGGCCAGGGCGGAACCAAGCGACGACGCTGACGACGCATCACGTCCGTCACCTGGCCTCGTCCCTGCCCGCAGCGACGCTCCGCCCGGGGTCGAACCGCTCCCACAGGCGCTCGAACTCGACCCGGTACCTGCTGACCAGGGCAGGGTCGTCCGTGACCAGATAGTTCTCCTGGTTCTCGCTTGCCGCAGAGCGGGTCCAATTGTAGCTGCCGGTAACGAGCCGGGCATGGTCGAACAGGGCGAACTTGTTGTGCATGTGGGCAGGGGAATCGTCGGTCCGCAGGGGGATGCCCGCTCGACGAAGCTGCACGATGTCCGAGCCCAGGTCGTTGGACTTCTCGTCGTCTGTCAGCACCCGAAGCCGGATGCCGCGGCGGTGGGCGTCGAGCAACGCCCGGGAGATCCGATCGTCGGTGATGGTGAAGACGCAGACGTCGAGGCTGGAGCGGCACCCCTCGACCAGTTGCATCAGCCGCGTGACCCCTTCCTCGCCGGGCATGAAGTGGACCTCCGCAAGACGGGAGCCAGACATCGTCAGCCCCTTGGCCGGCCGGAGCACCTTGACCACCTCGTACAGCCAGTCGAGCGTCTCGCCGGCCCCGGGTTCCCCGAGCCGGGAACGGGCCAGCCGGAATGCCTCGTGGAGGAGGACTCCCTGCTGCTCCGACGAGGGGCGCAGGTCGTCCAAAGCCTTGCGCAGCGCCGTCCGCTCTCCCCCCGTGAGCCTCGAATCGTCCAGAGTCGCGGCCAGAAACCTGCTCATCTCGTCGATGTCGTGAGTCACTTCGCACCTCCGTGCTCTACAAGACGGTCATCCGCCGGGCATGGCCCCGCAGTCCTCTCACCCGATGCCTGCAGCACTGAGCACCTCGTCGACGACCCGCGCCATCGAGGCCTCCTGCTCCTCCGTGGCCCGGCTGGGAATCACGATGCCCACCGTGCGCGAGAACAGCTCGTCCAGCCGGGGAAGGGTCCCGCGACCGTAGCTCACCTCCCGGCTCGCCAGGTTGCGCTCGCACCCCCAGGGGCAGCCGGACGGGTGGATGGGCAGCCGTGTCCGAAGCTGAGGGATGTTGTAGTAGACGTGCACTTCGTAGTCGTGGCAGTAGAAGGCCAGAAGCCCCCCCTCCTTCAGCCCGGCGGCCACCTTGCGTCCAAGGGCGAACCGTTGCTCGTCGTCCCCTGCGGTCTGTGGCAGGTGGATGAGCAGGAAGCCGCCGCTGTCCCCGTTCGCTCCGTCCGCGTGCGGTCGGGTCGTGATTCCGGGGCGGCCTGCGAGGTGCTTCTCCAGCCGGCGGTGGATCGTGCGCATGCTCGAGAGGATCTCGTCGATCCGTCCAAGCTGGACCCGGGCCAGCGCCCCCTGGAGCTCGGTGAACCGCCGTCCCTGCCCCCAGCACAAGGTCTGCTCGTCTCCGTCTTCCACGTTGCCCGTGCCCCGGCTGTCCCGGATGAAACCGACGTCGTTGATCGCCTGGATCCGTCGGTGGAGTGCGGGGTCACGCGTCACGATCACGCCCCCTTCCCCGCTGGTGATGTTCTTGTTGAGCTGGAGACTGAATATCCCGACATCGCCGAACGCACCCACCCGGTACGTGGTCTCCGGTCCAAGCGGTGTCACGGACCCGGGCGCACCGATGGTGTGCCCGCCGATCATCTGGGCGCAGTCCTCGAGCACCCGGATGACAGGGAGGCCGCGTCCCAGGCGGTCCCTGTTCGCCCGGCGCACCACGTCCATGATCGGGCCGATCCGCGCCGCCTCGCCCGCCATGTGGACGAGCAGCACGATCCGAGTCCGGTCGGTGATCTTCCTTTCCAGGTCGACAGGGTCCATGTTCATGGTGTCGTCGGAATCCACCAGGACGGGGACGGCACGACTGCGGACTACGGAGGAGATGGTGGAGATCCAGAAAAAGCCCTGGGTGAGAACCTCGTCGCCGCATCCCGTGCCGAGCGCGTCCAGAGCCACCTCCAGGGCACCGGTACCGCTGTTGGACGCGGTCACGAGAAACGGGCTCGTGCTCGGCCACGGATGACCGGGCTGGGAGTCCAGGTATCGGGCAAAATCCTCTTCGAACTGCCGGGCCTCGAAGCGGCATTGGGGTCCGTAGTAACGAAACGGGCTCTGGGCCTCCACGACGCGCCGGATGGCCTCCAGCTCTTCGGCACCGTAACGGATTCCCCCCGGAAACTCCCTCTCGAGCCTCACGCTAGTCTCGTTCATCGCCTGCCTCTCAGTCGATTTCGGGCGCGGCCGGACACCGTCTGTATGGCCTGCAATCTGGAAGACTTCGGGCCGACTTCCGCCTCGGGTTGGCAAGTACTGTAGAGGCCGGCCGGAGGACCGTCAAGACGAGACTTCGGGAGCCTCCCCGAACCTCGTCCCCACAACCGCAAGCGCTACTGCTTCGTGAAGCTGGTGAGCTCCTTGCCATTGAGCCACGTGAACGTGGTCTCCGTGGCCTCGTAGTTGGGGCTGGCCTGGTTCTGATCGGGGCAGGTCTGGGTTGCCGTCATCACGTTGCCGTCGGTCGTGTAGGTGAAGCTGAAGGTCAGGAATGCTACACCCGGCATGTCCACGACGAACTGCACTTCGTTTCCGGCAAAGCTGATGAGGTCCCGCCGGGACTGCCCCGAAGACTCGGGAGTCTCACCGGCACCAATGTACTTCTCCCACTTGGTGAGGACGTACGTGCCCTCCGCGATGGTGCCGCCCTTGAGGACCGGCGGATCCTGAGCGATCTCCACCTGTGCGACCGTGGCCGCGGTCGGCACGAGGTTGTTGCAGACACCTTCTACGTCCGGAGCCGCTGCGGTATCCTCGACACCCAGATCGGGCGACGTGGCGGTATCCTCTGAGGCCACATCCGAGCCCGCCGTGTCGGCCGCAGTCGAATCCGGGTCGGCCGATACGTCCTGAGAGGCCGAGTCGTCGGCCGGGGTCAGGTCCCCGGCCACCGAGGCATCGCCGGTCGTGTCTGTCGACGACTCCTCATCATCCGACCCGCCACAGGCTGCAAGTTGCATCGCTACGAGACAAACGAACAGTGTGCTGCCGACCAGACGCTTCATCTTCTTCCCTCCAGGTAGAAATACCAGGCGAAAGCCCGCCTTTCGCCAAACTGTGCGAAAGCTAGGTCGCCCGGGGAAGGATTTCAATCAGGCCAGGTCGAAGACCAGGACCTCGCAGGCATCAAGGCCCTCGACCAGAACCGCCGGCACATCGGACATGGCGACCCCGTCACCGGCCTTCAGCTCATGGCCGTTGACTCGCGCCTTGCCACGTGCGATCTGCACCCAGGCATGGCGCCCCCTGGGGAGCGGCAGCTCGCCCTTCATCCCCCTGTTGAAGACCCCGGCGTACAGGCTGGCGTCGGTGTGAATGGTCACGCTCCCGTCGCGGCCGTCCTGCGAGGCAATCAGACGGAGACGCCCGGCCAGATCATTCCGGTCCATGGCCTTCTGCTCATAGCCGGGCACGATGCCGTTCCTGGCGGGGTACAGCCAGATCTGAAGAAAGTGAACGAGCTCCACACGGGACGCGTTGAACTCGCTGTGGGTGACACCCGTGCCCGCACTCATCCGCTGCACTTCACCCGGTCGTATGACCGACCCGTTTCCCATCGAGTCGCGGTGCTGCAGGCCCCCTTCCAGGACGTAGGAAATGATCTCCATGTCGCGATGGGGGTGGGTCCCGAAGCCCTGTCCCGGCTGCACCCGATCTTCGTTGATGACCCGCAGCGATCGAAAGCCCATGTGGGCCGGGTCGTAGTAGTCCGCAAACGAGAACGAGTGGTACGTGTTCAACCAGCCGTGATCGGCGTGGCCTCGGTCCTCAGCACGACGAATGGCAATCATGGTCATCCTCCGTGGCCGTTGCGGCCAGTAACAAAACAGGTCGGTTGCAGCCGTCAACAGCTTTGCGGTCAGTCCTCGACGATATGGAGCCTGGCCAGGGGCGGCGCAGAGGCGAGGTAGCGCACGAAGTCCTCGCTCACGCTCAGCCGTGACAACGCCTCACGCTGGAACGGCGTGCGCGTGAGGGGCTCTCCTGCTGCCAGTTTCCCGGGCACGTGCCGGTTGCCGATCGCTGAACGTCCGATGGCAACGAGGTCTGCTCCCAGATGCACCGCCCTGTCGAGGTCGGCAGCGCTCACCACGCCTCCGGCTGCAATGAGCGGCAATGCTCGGTCGATGCCATCCCGGATGCGCTTGAACACCGGCACTCCAGGGTACTTCGTGCTGACCGTGCCCAAGTCGAGCTGCGACACGTGGGCGTAATCGATGCCGTCCTCTGCAAGCCAGTTCATCACCTGGATTCCCTCGTCCAGATCGAGTCCGAGGTCGAGCGGGCTCTCGAACGTCCATCGCATTCCAATGATGAACGGCCTCGGGACCCGCGCTCGAGTGGCACGCACGACCTCTCGGGCAAAACGGGCGCGGTGGGAGAGCGGCCCCCCCCACGCATCGCGACGGGAATTCGTGACCGTGCTTGCAAACTGGGTGAACAGATAGCCATTGGCTCCGTGGAACTCGACGCCCTGGAATCCGGCCCTGGCCGCACGAGCCGCGGCACCGGCGAAGTCCTCGATGATGGCCTCGATCTGCGGGACGGACAGCTCCAGCGGAGGCACGAAGCCAGGCAGAGGGAGCTCAAATCGGCTCGCACTGTACGCAGGCTGTCCCGTAAGCGCAGGGATGGCCCGAGACCCTCCGTGACAGAGCTGCGCAACAAGCGCCATCTCGGGCCGTCTGGCCCGCTGAGCAAGCCTGGCAAGCCCCGGAACCAGGGCGTCGTCGCCAAACGAGAGCTGCCGGGGAAACGCAATGGACGTGCGACTGATGGATGCCGCACACGTGATGACCAGTCCATAGCCATCGTCGCCCAGACGCTCGATCCAGCTCGCCTCCGCTTCGCTGACGGAGCCGTCGGACTGACTTTGAGTGGTCGTCATCGGGGCCACGGCAAGCCCGTTCCTGACGATGATGTCGCCGATCTTTCTGGGGGAGAACAGCACGTTCATGGAACATCCTTCAGACACGAGGAATCGTCGTCCTGGCCATCGCCTGCCTCGGATGGCACTCGGGCAAGTAGTCTCGAATCGCACCCTACTCGCCACCTCAGAAGATAGATGTCGCTGCGACCCGCGGCAAGGGGAGGCTCGAGCCCACGCCCGGAACGGCGGGGAAACGCGGGGACGTGATCCCGGCTGCCTTCTCCGGAATCAATCTCATGAGCTACGGTCCTTCCATCGTGTCGCCCCTGGCTTGGTCCCCGGACGGCGAGCTGCCTGCCCACCTGGCACCGGATGGCCGCCTGGCCGTGACCCGGGTGAGCACCGGAGAGCGGATCCTCACGTTGGACAGCCCCGACGCCGAGTCCGCAGGCGCTGCCCCGGACTTTCTCAACCCGGCGACGGCCCTGGCCTTCGCTCCGGACGGACGGGGACTGCTCGCCGTCCACGAGGCGGGCACTGTCCTGTGGGGGTGCTCTCCGCCGGTCAGCGTGGAGCGGGCTGTGCTCATCGTGGTTCTCCAAGGTCCCTCGACCGTCACCGAGGGGGTGCCCGCTACCTGGACCTTCGCACACGCCCCTCTGCAGGGTCCTGCGGTCCACGGTCTCCGGGATGCTCTCAGCGCTTCGGTCCTGGCCGCGTCCCTCGCTCCGGCGGTCCCAGCGACGCTCTATTCCCCGGGCACGGTCTCCCTGGAGGGCGTGGTAGACAGCGACCTCGTGCGGGGAAGCTCCGGCATGGTGCACTGCCAGGTACTGGGAAGCGGCGCACGCTGACGGCCCTTCGTCACTTCGCTCCACTCTTGTACTCGAAGAGGGTGAACACGTCCGCCAGTTCGCTCGTGCAGCTGACCACGACGGTGATCGGCTTGAGCTTGCCGATTGGGGGTTGCGCGAGGTACCTGCTCCTCAGCTCCTGTGCGATCGGCAATCGGTCGAGCTCCGGGTCGCTCCTGGCGGTGAAGTAGAAGGTCGTCCGGAAGGCCTGATCCCCGATTGAGACCCAACAGACCGTCTTCTTCCTTTGCTGGACCTTGCCAAGCCAGGACTTGCCGTCCTTGTAGAAGCGCCACTCGAGAGAAGCCTCCGGGAAATCCGCAGCGAGCCGGGCGGCGAAGACATCCCAGGTGGCCTTTGCACTGCCGAGATACCGAGCGAGCACGTCGTCGCTCGGGTACTCAGCCTCGTCTCTCAGCAACGGACCTTCCATCGCGTTACCTCTGGTGTAGTGCCCAGCCAGTCCTTCCCCCGGCCGCCTGGAAATCGGTTGACGTCGGCCCCCGGAATTCCGGGCATCCGTGGCTCCAGCGTACTGCCTGGCCTGCACTGCGTCCAGCACCAGCGTGATGGGGAGAGCGGCGAGGTGCGCTCGATGACGTCATCAATGCACGGCTGTGGCAACAGACCGCCCACGGTGGGCGACAGGGCCAGCGTGTCTACTGCCCCTTCGGCAAAGCCTGCTCGAGGAGGCGCACCATCTCCTCGTACTTGGCCTCCCGGGCCACGTCGAGCGGGGTCTTGCCCTCGTCGTCCTTCGCCTGCAGGTCGGCCCCCGCATCGAGTAGCAGCTTCAGGACCTTGGCCGGCGTTGCTGCGGCGTCTCCCTCGACGAGCGGCGGGCAGTCCGTCAGACCGCCATACTCGATGGAATCCAGCTCCCTGGACGGGGGCACCATGGCCAGGCGGTGGAGAGGCGTCCTGCCCATGTAGCCTTTCCAGGAGACTTTAGCCCCCTTCTCCAGGAGCATCGAGACAATCTCGTGGTACTGCCGTCCGGGGTGTCGCACGGGAGCCGCATACCAGAGCAGCTCCGACGCCCGGTCCGCATCCAGGGAAGCCCCGCCTTTGACCAGGGCAAGGACGACCGCGGCGTTGCCCATGATGACGGCCTCGGAAAGAGGCGTGTCGTCGAACCGGCTCTTCACGTTGGGGCTGGCCTTGTGCTCGAGGAGCAGGGTCGTCACCTCCGCAGCTCGGGCAAAGGGGCAACGTGAAGCAAAGATGAGCGCATCGTCTCCCTGGCCGTCCGCCAGCCGGACGCTGGCCCCTTTCTCGAGCAGGAAACGCACGACCTCGACGTGACCGTGGAGAGCGGCCCGATGGAGCGGAGAGCACGCGAAGTCTTCGAACCCTTTGGGCACGACGTTTCCATCCACTTTGGCGCGCTTCGAGACGAGCAGCCTGGCGACTTCCAGGTCCCCTTGTGCCGCGGCAACGTTCAGCGGCGTGTCACAGGCATCGTCCACCGGGTTGACGTCGGCCCTCTTCTCGATGAGGAGCTTGCAGATGGCCAGCGCCTTCTCGCCGCCGAGGCCAGCCGCCAGGTGCAGCGGCGTGGCATTCCGATCGTCTCGGGCATTCACGTCCACGCCCTTGCCCTTCAGCAGCGACTTGACCGTATCCACGTCACCGGAGGCCACCGCAGCGTGAAGGGGGCTTGCCCCCTCCTGCGCCATGCTCCAGCATGGTGAGCCCAGCAGCAAACCCAGCGCGAGTACCAACGGCACGCACTTCATTGGTTCCCTCCATGGAGTAACGCGTTTGCAGCCACGACCCTACCATGGGATCTGGCAGAACTCAATCTCCGGTCCAACGGGCCAGGAGGAGATGCCCCTTCGAGACCTTCCTCCCCGGCAACGGCGCTCACCACCATTGCACTCGGGCGACAGATACCTTGACCCCTGCGCCGCCTTCAGCCTCCCCCACGATTCGAAGGGCATCGGGCAGGGTACCGGCGGGCACGGTGTGGATCACGACCTGGTCGTTGAGGCGGACCTCGATGTCGCCCTCTGCGGTACGGGTCAGCGAGACGGAGCCGAACTCGGAGGGTCCCAGGAGAATGGGCTGCGCCTCGCCCAGCTGGATCCAGATCCCTTCCTGCGACGCTTTCAACGTCAGACGCCCGACTGGTGCAACCGTCTGGCCACAGGCCGGGGCCCAGCCTGTCCAGGCCGCCGTCTCCGCATCGAACGCATCGAGACCGTCCAGGTGAACCGCTGCGTGCTCCCCGTTCTGTCCCGCGTACAGGCTGAGCTCGACCATGAACCTTCCCTTCACGTAGCGGTTCGTCGCCGCCACGGCAACGCCCGCCGGGATGACCGAGCCGTCCAGGATGCCGAACGCACCGTTCGCACTGGCCGGCCACGGGAAGGCCGGAGTAGACGCGTCGAAGACGCCGCATTCGCCCTGCCCGGAGCCCATGACCATGGCAGCGCTGCTGCCCAGGAAGTAGCTGGGGGAGAGGGTCCAGGGCTCCCCCGCCATGTTCCAGGCGCTGTACACGGCGCATTCCTCCATCTGGAAGGGCTCCTCGCCCCCGGCGCCGTCGGGGTCCACCCAGGGGGTCGTGAACCAGGGCACACCGGCCTCAGATGCCTCTTCACAGCTGGCCGCCGGGTATTCCTGCGAGCCCGTGGGAAAGAGACACTCCCCCTCCTGCAGAAATCGGGGCTCGTTGCATTCACACAGTCCGGCCTCGCTGCAATGGCCATTCTCCGGGCACGTGCCGCAACTGCCGTCGCAGCCGTCAGGGCCACATTCACGCCCCTCGCAGTGGGGAACACACAATGCGCCATCCGCCCCCCTGAAACGGGCCTCAAGAATCGTCAGGCCCCCGTGGTCCATGCGCAACAGGCGCATGTGCTTCACGTAGGGTCGACTGCTGGTCCAGACTGGAGCTTCGTCTGCAAAGATGCGGATGAGCCCGTCCGCCTGGCGCTCCAGGCGGAGCTTCATGCCCGGCTTCCAGTCGACCTGGACTTTCGTCTGGCCATCCGCAGCAATCTCCATGTTGCCCAGCGGGGTATACACCATCCGGATTTCCTCGCCGACGGGCCCCGGGTCTCCGTCGCCACAAGCCTTGGCGTAGCGACCGGTGACCGGGTCGAACAGCTCCGCATCGTCAATCACCAGCGTCGTCTCCTTGGCGGTGGACGAGCCGTCCTCGTTCGGGCGGGAGAAGATCTCACCAAAGTCAGCCACCACCTCGAACTCCCCGTGGAGACTCGCTGCCGACGAGGAAAGCACCACAATCTGCGGGCTTCCCCAGCCCAGGCCCGGCGCCCCCGGCAACTGGCAGCTCCCGTTCAACGTGTTCGAGCCCACCGTGCTGGCCATGGCGAACTCGAGGGGGGGCTCCGTCCACTCCCCGCCCGACGAGCACAAGGCCACGAATTCGGGGGCCGGCCAGTCGGGGCCGTCCCCGTCGATTCGGACCGGCACCCCAGGAGAAACTCCTCCGGCGAGGGCCTCCTTGCACGAGCGGTAGCTCTCAAGGGGAAGGTCGATTTCGCAGTACCCGTCGTTCCGTACCTGGCCGAACGGGCAGTCACAGTAGCCCGAAATGCACGCCTCCTGCTGGCTGCAGCCGTCGCAGGTCGAGGGCTCCAGGGAACGCAGCCCGCGCCAGAGGATATGGGCGCCGCCCGTCACGAGCAGCAGCTCTTCATCCCCGACAATCTGCTCGGGGACGGCCAGGTCGGATGCCCATCCCGAGTAGACGGGGTGGATTCCCGACACCTCCCGGTCGACCCGGACGATCTCCCACGGAATGGCTCCACCCTTGCCGTCGGAACGGCCCACCAGCAGCAGGTAGCAGGTCCCGTCGAGGCCGCAGTAGCCGTCCAGCCCCACGAGCCCGCCCGCCCCGAAATGGGCGGCGTTGGGGACCTTCACGGGCCGCAGGTCCCAAGTGCCCTGGTCCAGCCACCATACATACGGTTCGTACGTCCCCGTCACCCAGTAGGAGGCTCGGTTTCCAGGCAACGAAACGACTCGCTTCAGCTGCTCCCTCGGCAACTCCACGGTCTTCTCCGTGCCGTCCGCCAGCGAGCACGAGTACCTGTCGACGTCGGGGTGAAGCCCGTTGTGGTCGATTTCCAGCTCCTCGCACAATGCCCAGTCCGGAGCAGGCGTGGCGAAAGGATCCTCGATCTCGACCGGCCCCAGCTCGTCGTCCAGCCGATAGAACCACGTGCCCCACTTCACAGCCGGGCATCCGTCCGGCAGCACGGTAAGCAGGGGGTCCGGATGATCCGGCGCTGCCAGGCTCATCTTTCCATCGGGGATCCGGAACGGCTTGGACTCCTGCGGCGTTGCTCCGGGTCGCACCACTCCCCAGCAGGTGATTCCGACCGTGCAGAGGTCGGGCATCTGCGTCGCATCCCAGAGCTGGAGGTCCCAGGCGTAGGCGGAGCAGGTGCTGTTGGGGTACGGCCCCCAGAAATGCTCGTTCATCGCCTTGCCCGGCCCCGAGATGCGAACGACTCCCCCCTGCGCCAGTGCATCCTGGCTCACCTCGCCGCCCGTGAAGGTCCCGTCTCCCGCGGCGACGAGGTTGTTGGGCACCAGGGGCTGCAGAGGCTCGAGGACCAGGGCCACCGGCCCCACGTCGGGCAGGCTGCCCTCGATGACCCACGCTCCCGATTCCCGGGGAATCAGGTCCGCCTCGTCCATCGATGGGACCTCCCCGCCGAAGTCCTTCAAAGGTCGTTCCAAGAGCAGGCAACGGCCGTCGATCTCCACAACCGTCGCTTCCTCGCCCCCCAGCGTCCAGCCATCCGTCGGAAGGACGGTACCCGCCGGGCCGCATACCAGCACATCCGGCCCCGATGCCTGGAGGAAGAGCTCACCCGCCAGCGGAGGGGGCTCGGGCTGGCTCTCCCCGTCCAGCTTGACCGTCCATGCGTGCTGCCAGATATCATCCACATAGATGTCCACGAAGCCTACGCCCGGAATCCCCTCCTGCCCTTCCCACGTGAACCCCTCCTGGGTCCAGACCTGCAGCTCGTCCTCGGCAACGGGGACGATGCCGACCACCTGATGCCCGTCCGGAACATCGACTGCGGTCAGGAACGAGCGAACCAGCGCCCCGTCCTTCAGCTCGACTCGCCAGATGAGCCCGTCCTCACTGACCTGGAAGAGCTCCCGGCTGTTGTCGGCCCGTGTCACGACCACGAATTCGTCGTACGTGTGGAAGTCCAGCCCGGAATCCACCATGCGCCAGCGGTCGATTCCGCCCACCGGCTGGGGCTCGAAGATCGACTGCAGCCGCCCATGGCCGAGAACCCCGTGCCCCATGAAGAGGATGTCCAGCTTGCGTCCGCTCTCCGGCCCCAGGCCCACGGCCCGGTCGATCTTCTCCAGTCCCCACTGCTGCGCCCAGGGGCCCAGCGAGAACATGTACTCCTCCTTCGTGGGGTTTTGCGCCTCTTTCCACCCCGGCGTCGTCTCGCTGCCGGCCTGGTGGATCTCGAGCACCGGGACCCCGCCCGAGATGATGCCCTGATCGCGTGCCAACCCCTTGGCTCCCGGGACGTTGAAGCTGGTCCCCAGGAACGTGCCGACGGAGCTCAGACCCCGGTGCTGAATGCCCGGACCGAAATCATAGAACCAATCGTCCGGAGCGGACCCGTCGATCCGGAAGGGAACCCTGGCTGACATGTGGCCGGCATCATCATAGACCACGCCCGCCGCATCCTGGCACTGCTTCCAGTCCCATTCCCTCGGCGGGACAGCGCCCGGCGGGGGCGGTTCGATTTCCTCCAACCCCTGTCCGTCGGTGCGAAAGCAGACCCTGCGGTCGCGGAAGTAGACCTCGTTGGTCACGCTTCCGCCACCGGTCATGATCTTGCTCACCAGGACAGGCGGAATGCTGGGGACGTGAATCCCCATCTGTGCCACCAGTTGGCCGGTAGCCGGATCCTGCGTGACCGAGAAGCCCTCGACCCTCCCCCGGTACTCCCGGGGCTCCTGCCCGAGCGCCGCCAGGGGCCTGCGCTTGGGAAGCGACGGTTCCTGGTCGAGCAGTGGAACGACGGCGGTCGTCGCCTGGAGCGGGCCTCTCCCCTCGACGAATTGCTGGGACCACTTCACCATGCCGGGCTCCCCGTTGTCACCGGTACCTCGGCTGCCCTTGGGTCTTCGCTCAGCCACCGTGACCTCGACGAGCCAGACCCGCCGCGACCCCCACTGGGTCTCGGTCATGTCGCCTCCGCTGATGCTGCCGGCCAGGAGCTGCCCCCCGTCCGAGTCGTTGACCACCCACTGCATTCCCGCCCGGACCTTGGCCGGGATCATCAGCAACGGCGTCTTGAGCAGGTCGTTGGTGCCCATCGCCCGCAATACCAGCCCCTCCTCGTCCATGGACCAGTAGGCCTCCTCACGGCCCTGGTTCCACCCCAGGCCGCCGGACCACGGGCTGCCACTACCCACCATGCCGGATACCTGCTCCAGCAACCAGGTCTTGCCGAACCGATCGGACGCGCGCGTGATCCCAATCACCGCCTCGCCCGAGAAGGTCTCTCCCGGTTCCAGTGGATGAAGGGCCTGGCGGAAATCCCAGCGAGCGCCAGGCCGCATGGGCCAGAGCGGCTCCTCGTTCGTGGGCCCCTCCCCCTCCTGCACGATCTCGAATCGGGCCGACGGCCCCGTTCCTTCGTTGCCCTGCCCGCTGTCGGAACAGCCGACTTGAGCCGCTACTGCCACCAACGCTGCCAGGATCGAGACCCCGTGGAACTGCAATGCCGGGCTGTCAGTGCGTCTTGACATGGTATCGTCTCCAACAAATCACTCGGCCCCTGTTTCTGTCCGCTCTCGAACCCGAAACGCAGGACTCGGCGATTGTCTACAGCATGCCCCCGAAAATCAAGGTGGGGACGCACGATCCGGCCCGCCCGGAGTCGAGGCCCTCCTCGCTCCGCCCCCCTTGACGTTCGTCGTTCGAGCATCCATATAGGTGTTCTCGTGGAGGTTGAGAGATGAAGACCGCCTGGTCATGGATCATCGGGTGCGCCGTCGCGTGGGGGTGCTCTGCTGGCTCAGAGGAACCGGGGGATGATGCCGGTCCCGAGATCACCGTCTCCGACGGATTCGCCGCTGACTTGCTGGCCGACGGATTCGCCGCTGACTTGCTGGCCGACGGGGCAGCACCGGAAGCCCCTGGCGAGCTGCCCGTCCTCGACGGCCCAGCCCCCGACGGCCCAGGCCTCTTCCAGGTCACCACAGTCGAGGACCAGGTCCTGCGCGGGGATCGCACTATCCCCGTAGTCGCACACATGCCCGAGGAGGCAGAAGGCCCCCTCCCGCTCATCGTCTTCCTGCCCGGCTTCCAGGCAAAGTCCGATTGGTACGCGGGGACAATGGACTACCTCGCCTCCCACGGATTCGTCGTCGTGCGCGCCCAGCCTCCGGGCGGGTTCCTCGATGTCAACCACGTCGAGATGGCTGCGGACGTGACTGCGGTGCTCGACTGGGCACTCAATCCCGCCGGTCCCCTCGAGGGCCGTGCCGACCCCGACCGCATCGGCCTGACGGGCCACAGCCTGGGAGGCAAGATCGCCACCATGTCTGCGTTCCGAGATGGACGTGCGACTGCGCTCCTCCCCCTGGACCCGGTCAACGGCGGGAATCCTTTCACCGGGTTCACCGAAGAGCTCCCCGACATCGTTCCCGACGAAGTCGCTCCCCTGGCGATCCCCGTGGGGTTCATCGGCGAAACCCCGAGTGCACAGGGCTCGTCCGATTCCCTGCCCGCCTGCGCCCCCGCCGACGGTAACTTCACCACCTTCTACGAGGCCGCCGCCTCCGCCCCCTGGAAAGCCTCCTGGGATCTTCTCGAAGCGGGACACATGGACTTCGTGGACGACTTCGCCACCTGCGGCTTTGCCTGCGAGCTCTGCGTACGCGGCAATGCGGACCCCACGATCGTACTGGCCACCGTCCGCACCCTGGCCACCGCCTTCTTCCGCCGCCATCTCCTGGGCGAAACTGCGATGGACGCCTGGCTCATCGGCCCCGGCCTCCCGCAGGGAGTGGCGGTGAAACACTCGTTCTGATCGCTGCGATCGAACCCGCCGTGGCGAAGAGAAAGCCCGAGACGTTCACGGTGGAATGCTGACCATCTGCGCTGGGGCCGCACGGGGCTCGGGGGCGCTCCCGACGGCCCCGGCCGCTGCGGAGCTCACTAGAGCCTGCGCGCCACCAAGGGGAACCTGAACTCGACAGGCTTTCCGTCGGGCTTGGGAAACGACCATTCGCCCATCTTTCCGACGATGCATATGCCGAACGCAGGGTCTCCTGTATTGTCCGACACCACTTTCGCAGCGGCCCGGCCCGCCAGATTGATCTCAACCTTCAGCTCCAGCCTCCCTCCCAAGCCCGGGTTCTTCCGGCCCACCGTCACGAAGCATTTCAGGAAGGCTGACTGCCGAGCACGCAGGTACTTGTTCAAGGCGTTCTTGTCGATCGTTCCGCCAACCAGGGCCCTCACCTCGCCCAGGTTGATCTTGGAGTTGTGTGGGAGAAGGTCATGCGCATTGTCGGAGAGTACCACGGCGGGGCGGCTGGCCACCTGGAGTTGGGCATTCTCGACCAGTTGGATGAACTCAGCCCGGTAGCCGAACGGGTCCTCCCCCTTGGCCTTGCGGGCCAGCTCGAGCACGGTGTCGAAGGTCGTGCTGCCCTTGAACTTCGAGTCCTTTAGCAGCATGCCGAACTCGGCCACGGCCGCAGCAAAACGGAAGTTGGCCGAGGTCTGGTCCAACGGGGTATTCTGGTCCAGCGCCGGCTGCTCCATGCCGATGCTCTTGTCCAGGTCGGGGTGCTTGTAGCGCAGCTTGACCAGCATCAGCTCGCCCGAGGTGGCAGCCGACTCCTTGACTTTGGTCTCGGTGTAGCGGGTCTCTTCCGCAGCCTTTGGCTTCTCCTCGGCAGGCACGACCTCGTAAAGCGCAGTCACACGGTGCCCGGCACCCAGCTCACCCGCATCCTTCTTGTCGTCGAGGAAGTCCTCCCGGGCCAGCATCCGATTCTCGTAGCCCACCAGGCGGTACTTCGCGACCTTGAGCGGGTTGAACTCGATCTGGATCTTCACGTCCTTGGCAATGGTGAACAGGGTCCCGGTGAGCTGGGTCATGAACACCTTCTTGGCCTCGAGGAGCCCGTCCACATACGCATAGTTGCCATTGCCCTTGTCTGCGAGCTGCTCCATGCGCTGGTCCTTGAGATTGCCCGTTCCGAAGCCGAGCACGGACAGGAAGATTCCCTCTTTGCGCTTGTCCTCGATGAGCTTCTCGAGCTCCTCGTTGCTCGAAATGCCGACGTTGAAATCGCCGTCGGTGGCCAGGATGACGCGGTTGTTGCCCTTGGCGATGAAGTTGTCCCTGGCCACTCGGTAGGCGAGCATGATCCCTTCGGCACCGGCCGTGGATCCGCCGGCAGAGAGGCGGTCGATGGCAGCCAGGATCTCCTCCTTGCGGTCACCGGGTGTGGAATCGAGGACAAGCCCTGCGGCACCGGCGTAGGTCACGATGGCCACCCGGTCCTCCTTGCGAAGCTGCTGCACCATGAGTCGATAGCCCGCCTGGACGAGCGGCAGCTTGTCCGACGAGCTCATCGACCCCGAGACGTCGAGCAGGAACACGAGGTTGCTCGGCGGCAGCTCGCCTGCGGGGGGCCGCTTCCCCTGCAGCCCGACCAGGACAAGACGGCTCTTCTCGTTCCAGGGACACTGGGACACTTCGGTCACGATGGCGAAAGGGTCCTCGCCGGTCGGCTGTGGGTACTCGTAGTCGAAGTAGTTGACGAGCTCCTCGATGCGCACCGCGTCGGCCGGCGGGAGGCTGCCCGACTGGATGAACCGGCGCACGTTCGAGTAGGAGGCCGTGTCCACGTCGATGGAGAAGGTGGACATGGGCTCGGCCGACACGTCCTTGAACTCGTTTTCCACCGGCCCGCCGTACTGCTCGGCTCCTGGCGTGGGCGTCGGAGGGATGCCGGCAATGGTGCCCGGCGCTCCGATCGGGCCTCCGCCGGGCCCAGCAGCAATCCCGTCGCCTTCGTCGAGGTAGGCGCTGAGGCCGGACCCGGTGACTTCGAGGGAGCCTGAACCGAATGCAGAACCGTCCTTCATCATGTACGCACCGCCACCATGGGAGTCGCCGAAGGCTCCACCGCCGTCCTCCAACGGCGAGCCAATCATGCCCACTACGCTTCGGTCGACGGCCATCATCTTTGCCCGCACCCCCGTGTCCTCCAACGCCGGCTTCTTCGAGGGTTCCGTGGGAACATCGGCCGGAGACGCTTGGTTTGCCGGACCGCCGGTCGGGGAAGCGGCGCCGAGCTCCTGGTCCTCCGCCTCCTCGTAGATCTTCTCGACCGTCTTTTCGGCAGGAGTCTTCGCGTCGGGGGCCTTTGCCTCCTCACCGCCGGTCTTCTGGGCGGCAGCGGAGCCCGCTTCCTCCGGCTTCTCTCCTTCCTCGGTCGGAGCCGTCGCTTCCGGCTTCTTCCCCTCCGCTTCGGGAGCTCCGGACGCGACCTTGCCCTGTTCGGCCTGCGGCCCGGAAACGGTCTCCGGGGTCTTCTTCTCCGAGCAGCCGCTCCATCCGGCAAGGGCAAGCACCAGCACAAGACAAGCGCTCCGCACGACCCCCACTTTGCACATGGTCCCCTCCGCCTTCCGTTTGGTAGACTCTAGTCGACAAATGGTACGCTACCACTCCGACCGCACGAAAGGAAACGATTCCTGGGAACGTGGCTGCGGCAAGGATCCGCCCAGAGGGGCGATACCGCATAGCGCCCCGCACACGGACCTGGTAGGCACGACCCCTTCCCGGATCCTCAGCGTCCTCGACATTCGGCCACCTGGCGGAAAAGGCCAGGCCGCACCCCTCCTCACGGATTCGGTCTGCACACGGCAGGCTCGCTCGTCACATCACAGTACATGGACGGAAGGCATGGCCTGTCGCATCCGCACTCCTCGTCCACCCCCGCGGTCGGAGCACAGACCCTCTGCTCCGGGTCACAATACAGGTCGAACCTGCACACATGGCCGTCGACGTTGCAGGGCTCGCCCTCCGCGCTGAACGACTGGCAGGTGTAGACGGACGTCCCGCCGCAATGGAGCCCCTCCGCACACCGCCCACCGCTCCCGCACGGCTCTTCTTCGCCGGGCAGTTGAGCACACTGTCCGTTCTTGCAGAACAGGCCCGCCCCGCAAGGGACAAATGGCGCCTCGAACGTCTCGGGATTCTCGTCGCACTCGCCCCCCTCGGGCATCCTGGATTCGCAATGCCCCGAGGCCGCACAGTAGAGCCCCGAAGCGCATGCCAGCCCGCACGCTTCGCTGCCAGCCACGCAAGGGCCGGGCGGGCAGGGCTTCCCCTCCGCAAGCATAGGCGTGCACGTGCCCTGCCAGCACTGGAGCCCCGCGCTGCACATCAGCTCCCCAAGCTCCAACGTGCACGACTCGCCCTGGCCCTTCGAGAAAGGAGGAATGCAGGTCGGCTGCGGGGCAGACACGTCGCAGATCATGTTGACCAAGCTGTTGCCGTTCTCGCAGCTGAAGAAGCAGTCCTCCCAGTGTCCGCAGGGGATTCCCGGAGCCGGAAACTGGCAGGTCGGCTCGTCACCCGCACCGTTGCAAACGGTGAACCCGGGACAGACCGGGCCGATGACCGCAATCCCGCCGCACGGATCACCCGCTTCTGTGGGAAGCCGACGGCATGCGGAGGACTCGACGAACCAACTGTTCGACACACACACGTAACCGTCCGGGCAGTCCGCGTTCGAGTCACACCTCGTAAAATCCGAACTGCAGGAAGACGTCCCCAGGATCATGACTGAGACAACCCAGCGCCAGGGATTCAGCATTCTTCTTCTCCTGAGGTGTCGAGGTCCCGCGGTCTGTCCGACATGCCTCGTGCAGACTATGGCAGTCCCGACTGGCGTAGGGAAGGGGTAGCAGGCGAGATCGGCCATGGATGCGGCGCTGGTCGGGAGAACCAGCCTGGATGCGGGGGGCGGCCATTCGGCATCGCCCGCTGCCGGGAGTAGTCGACCAGATAGCCCCGGGGACGCACGAGCTGACTGTGGCTTCCAGGTGCGGGCATCCTGTGGCACACTAGGGGAGCATCCTGCCGTGGGGGGGTACTCTCGGGCATGGTGCGGAGGAAGCTCTTGACGCTCGAGGTCCAATGCTGACCATCTACATCGATGCCGACGGCTGTCCGGTCAAGGACGAGGTCTACCGGGTCGCCAGGCGATGCGACCTCGCCGTGTGCGTCGTGGCCAACAGCTATCTCCAGATGCCTCGGTGGGGGCGCGCCGAGCTTGTCATGGTCGGCCGCGGAGAGGGGGTGGCCGACGATTGGATCGCGGCCCACGCCGGCACCGGCGACATCGTCGTGACGGCCGACATCCCTCTGGCTGCCCGGTGCCTTGAGGTCGATGCCCGCGTCGTCCACCCCAAAGGCCGGGAGTTCACTCCGGAGTCGATCGGGGACGCTCTGGCCGGAAGGGAGCTCACGCAGCACCTGCTCGAGCTCGGGGGCACTCCAGGAGGCCCGGCTCCCATGTCCGCCAGGGACCGCTCCCGCTTCCTGAACACCCTCGATGCTGTGGTCCAGTCGCTCCTCAGGGCGCACCGGGGGTAGAAGCCCCAACAACGGGACGACGGCGGCGGTGCGAGCTGCTGTCCCTCCATCTGCATCGAACGTAGGCTGCGGAGCGAGATGGCACCTCCCCTTGCATACGCGCTTCCGCCTCGACGGCCAAGCCCAGACTGGGATGCACAACGTGCTTGCCGGATGAGCCGGCCGGTGGCATCATCACGTTCAGCCTGAAGGGTTTGCCAGAACACAATGTTGAGGGGAGACATGCGCAAAACGACCTGGTGGCTGGTGGCATCGTTGGTTGTGCTGGTGTCGGCGGCTTCCTGCAGCAAGCTCGGAATCTTCAGGGAACGAGTCGGCAAGAATGGCGAGAGCTGCACCAAGACTGACGAGTGCGACTCGGGACTCATTTGCGTCGGGCAGGTGTGCGTGCCTGAGAATGCCTCCGCCGCGGCCGGTTCTCTGCCGCCCAAAGCACCGGGCCAGGCACAGACTCTGCCCCCCCCGGCCCAGATTCCCGCACCTGCGCTCGAGCCTCCGGCCCCGGCCCCTGTTCCGGTGACGGCGCCAGCCCTATCACCCGCACCACCCGCAATGCCAACTCAAGCCCTCTCACCGCCGCCGGCAGCCCCAGTACAGGCCGTAGCGCCTGTTCCTCCGGAGCCCCCCGCTGCTGCCATGGCCCCCCCGCCTCCTGCGATGCCTGCACCGGCCCCGATTGACGTCCCTCCCGCAGCCGCTGCGCCGGTCGAACCGGCGCCGGCCCCCGTCGCTGCGGTGCCCCCCCCGTGCATTCTGGGGGCTAGAATGGTCAACGGGATCGGCTACGAGTCCAAGGTCGCGGACATTGCTGGAGCCATTCCACCAGGATGGAAGCTGCTTCGGCGAGGGGTGACCGCTGGCTGGGAAAGCATGTGCACCGCATCGTTGCTGGCCGTGGACGAGAGGGGCATCGAACAGATCCGATTCGATGTTGATACCGAGCGAGTCGTCAACATCGATATCCTGGGAAAGGCATGCCGGACGGCCGAAGGGATCGGCCTCGGGTCCAGGCTGTCGGAAGTCGTGGGACTCGGGGCTGACCTGCGCTGCAACTGCTCCTTTCAGGACATGGAGTTGCTGGGCGTCTGCCCGGGAGAATGGTGCCAGAGCCGGATGACCATGGCGCTGACCTGCTCCGGCTCACGGCCGTGCGAGTCCAACACCCTCGACGATGAGCAGGGGGGCTACGTGAATTGCCCGGCCAACTGGAAGTCGGCCGACTGCACCGTCTATCGCATCGATATCCACGAAGTGGCCGGCTAGAACGTTGACTTCCTTTCTGTCGGCCCTGCGAAGGAGAAGGCCCATGGGAAACAACACGCAAGGGTTGCGTCGACTGGCGACTCTCGCCGCGCTCGGTCTGCTTTGCGCCTGCCAGCAGCAGGATCCTGGCGCTTCTGGCGGCAGCGCTGCAGGACCGATGCAGAAGGAAAGCCCCGAGGCGCCCCCCCTCGAGGCCGGCCAGAAGACGCCGCCACCGCCCCGAGCTGACGCCACAGCGGCACCCCCGACTGCGGCATCCCCCGTACCAACGACGCAGCCAGGATCGCCCCCGCCTGCGCAGGCCGCCCCCGACGACCCTGCGCTGACCGTTCCGCTGGGGCCGCCGTGCGACAGTCCGGAGGATGAGGCCTACCGACGGAAGCTGGACCGCAAGGCGTTGCCGGAAGCTAGAATCGACCTGGTGGTGCAGGGTAGCCGTGTCGGTCCCGGGCAGCGCTACACGCTGACGGGCCAGGGTCAAGTGACCGGAGGGGCCGGCAACCGCACCGTGCTGACCGGCCAGTTCCTCGGAGGTCCGGATTCGGCGGCCAGGCCCGACGCCAAGGAGGAGGAACGTCGGCAGCACCTGCAGCGGAAAGTCGAATGCCTCGTCGTGAAGTTTGAACGGGCAGGCTTCTTCTCTCGGCAGGAGGCCGCGCCACCGGAGCGCGAAGTGTCCGGCGAGGGTGCTCGGGTGCTGAAGATTGCCTTCGCCGGCCGCTCGGCCAGCGGGTTCGACTTTGGCCTGTGGACGCAGGTGCAGTGGGTGCTGGTCGAGGCGGGACTGATCACCTGTGAGCAGACGCTCGCATGCAGCAGTGCTGGTGCCTGCCACTTCGACAATGGCCGCTGCGTCACGGCCCCTAAGTAGCCGCTCCGAGCGCTTCGTTTGCGTACAGCGCCGGAAGCACGAATCCGACAACGACCGACGGCATCCCAACGGAAGTCCGAGCCATCATTTCCATCCCGCCATGTCCGTGCTCCCCGGCGACACGTCCTGCCCGAACATGGAAGGTGCGATGGCACGGCGCTTGATTGCCCGGGCGAAAACATGCTAGGTGAGATCCAGGGCTCGACGGATTCGGAGGCAGTTTCCATGAAGGTTCGTGGTCTGGTCTTGTCGCTGATGATCGGCGGGGCTCTGCTTCTCGGGGCATGCAGACGGGAGGATGCTGGAGACGAGAGTGTCGGCATAGGCGGACAGTGTGTGCGCGCCAGCGACTGCCAACCGGATCTGTTCTGCGTGGCCAGAATGTGCGTGCACGCACTTCCCTCCAGTGTGCCGACGGAGGCACAGGCCGCACCAGCGGCGCAAGCAATGCCTGCATCCGACGAGGCCTCACGAGTGGAAGGCGCACCCGTGGCGTCAGGCAGGCCTGCCTATGCGGAGGCCGCGCCCGTGGGGACCGCCGCTGCGACCAGCAGTGCCGGCGGCTTGACCTGGATATCCGTTCCCGCAGGCGCATATCAGATGGGGTGCTCGCCCAATGATGACATGTGCAAGCTGGATGAGATGCCCCCCCACGCGGTCACTCTGTCCGCGTTCCAGATACTGGAGACCGAGGTGACCGAGGGGCAATACAGGGAGGCGATGGGGAGTGCTCCTGACAATGCCAGGGAAGGCGCTACACCGCCGGACGATCCGGTGACCCGGGTTGTCTGGAGGGAAGCTGGTGCGTTCTGCCGGGCCGTGGGCGGCCGGCTGCCGACCGAAGCGGAATGGGAATACGCGGCCCGCAGCGGTGCGAAGACCAGATTCGAGTGCGGCGATTCAGAGGCATGCCTCGATGCTTCCGAGTGGTACGATGGTAACGGGGAGAACAGGAAGCATCCGGTGAGAGGGAAGGCCGCAAATGGGTACGGCCTCTATGACATGTCCGGGAACGTGATGGAGTGGACTGGCGACGCCTACGACGAGCGGACTTATGCCAACAGCCCTTCGACCGATCCGCAAGGACCGGCAGACGGCGACGTGCGAGTCGTGCGCGGGGGTTCCTACAGACACGGCCCGAGGGGAGCCCGGGTCTCGGATCGCCACGACTATGACAAGGGGATCTTCGAAGACTACGTCGGCTTCCGTTGTGTGAGGTAGGAGGCACGGGGCGAAGATGCCTGGGCAGCCTTCTTTGCAGACGCTCTCCTCGAGGCGCCAACCGGGTAGATGCATGTGCGGATATTCCAAGTCCGATCATCGGGGGAACTGCGTGTGCTTCGACACGGCGGAGGCACAGGAATGGGCCGACGTTTCTGGAGCGCCGATCTGTGCCTTCTGGCTGCCCGCCTGGAGAGGGGTCCACATCGACCCGGTCTGGAATCCCTGAACAGCGGGACTTCCCCTGTCTGATCAGCGCTCGGGCCCGGTAATGCTTGCCTTGCCGGCCGGGACGAAGCTGCGGCCGGCGTCATTCGGTGGTGTCCGGAGGAGGCTCGTCAGGCGGGGTGCCGAGGTCTCGGTCGCAGGCCGGACAGAAGGAACGGCCGGCCAGCACCTCCGCTCCGCAGGATGGACAGGTGGCGTACTTCGAGGCCTCCTCTGCATCCACGACCAGCGAGATGGGGAGGCCACCGAAGCGCGCAGCGATGACGTCGTACACGGCTGTGGCAACAAGGCCCCCCACCGTGGACGACAGGGCCACGCAGACTGCACCGACGATCACCGAGGCCCACGGGCGGTCCGTGCCCAGGAGGCCCCGCCAGAGAAACCAGACGAGCGCCACCCCGACGGCGTACATGCACAGCGATACCAGGAGCGAAAGGAAGGCCGCTCGGAAGGGGTCGATGTAGGAAACCCGGTATCGAATCTCTCTGGCTCTCATCCCTGTCCCTCCCGGGGCCGGCTCAGCGCGCCATCAGTGCGAACACACCCCATCCCAGGTACTCCCGTGTGAACGTGACGTAGCGTTTGGGCTCAAAGGTCAGCTGGGCTCGGACCTCACCGGCAAAGTCGTCATCGGGATTTGCCTCGAGCCATCGACGCATGGTGAGCCACTTGGCCGCCTCATAGCGGTCCCAGCCTTCCCGGTCGGCCAGGACCATCTCCACCACGTCGTAGCCGAGTTCGCCAAACGAAGCGATGAGATCCGGAAGCGTCAGGAAGTCGGAGATGGAATGGGCAAGGCATCCCCTGGCAACCTCTTCGGTCTGGGGTAGCTGCAGCCAGTACGGCTCGCCGATGAGGATGATCCCACCGGGAGAGAGGCTTTTTGCCAGAAGCTCGATGGTGCCCGCTACTCCCCCACCGATCCAGGTGGCACCGACACAGGCAGCCACCCCGACTTTCCTGTCCGCTACGTAGCCGGCGGCGTCGCCGTGGATGAACTTGACCCGATCCGCGACTCCGAGCTCGTCGGCACGGAGTCTCGCATGCTCGGAAAACAACTGGCTCAAGTCGACGCCGATGCCGCTGATTCCGTAGCCGCATGCCCAGGTGCACAGCATCTCACCCGAACCGCTGCCCAGGTCGAGCACACGAGTCCCCGCTTCCAGGCGCAACACCGCTCCGAGTGTAGCAAGCTTCTCCGGTGTGAGCGGGTTGTGGATGCGGTGGGCACTTTCGGTGATGTTGAAAATACGGGGGATGTCCACTTCAGCAGCTCCTTCTGCCGCTCCATGAGGCGACCGCGGCATTTCCCAGGAACATCGAAGACCCGCCGGACGCCGGTACGTGGCTCTCCGGCTGCAGGTTGCTCGCCGGCTGAGCGCGCCTCCGCCTCGCCAGGCCCGTCAATTGAAGCACCCCCGGCCTTCTCTTTCAAGTACTTCCCGGCTCGAAATGTCGTTCGGGTGCGCAAGGCTCGCCAGAGCTACGGACCACGGAGCCCTTGTCTCAACCCGAGGATGCCGCTAGTCTGTCCCCGCGATGGAGGACGGGATGCGGACCCTTGACATGATTCGGTTTGGACTGGCGCTTGCGAGCCTCTGTGGATGCGGTACGGAACCCGGCAGATTCGCACCGGACACGACGGACCAGGCCCCCGTCGATGCTCGGGATTCAGACGCACCGATACTCGACGTTCGCCCTGCCCCGGACACGCGGCAGGACGCACAGCCCGACACCGTTGCCTCGCCCGATGCAGCGGACGCTGTGACGGACACGCTGCCCGACACACTACCTGACACGCTGCCCGACCTCCTTCCCGACACGGTGCCGGATAGCATGGCATCGCCGGATGCTGCGGATGGGGGGCCGGATACGCCCCTTGCGGACGTGCCCGAGGACATGGGCGGACAGGACACGGGTTCCCTCGACACGGAGCCACAGGACACCCTGACCCCCGGCACCCTCCCGCTGCCGGCATCCGTGACGTGCCCCGGACCTGCGGACCCCTGCTCCGCCGCGCTCATCGAGCCCGGCGTCTGGGCATCGTACCGGAAGGACTATTCCCTGCAGGACTCGCAGTACAACGAATACACCGACACGCCCGTCGACGGCGGACGCTTCCACATCGTGACCACCGCTGCTGCGGACGGGCCGGTGACCGCCATCCTCCTCAACGGCCTGGACGTCGCCACCCTCGTCATCGACCCGGGAGTCCAGCCGGTGGAGCCCCAGGTCGAGTGGTACCACGTGTGGCCCGCCACAGCGGTCGCCGGCCAGCCCATCGGGTTCACCTTCCATTCGCGAAGCCCTCTGTGGGACTCGGTCGAAACCGGGCACCTGACCCTGGTGACGGCGTCGGGCAACGCGGTGGACGTGGATTTCCCCGTATCGTCCACCCCCGTCCCCCTCACCTACGTCACCACCTCGGACGACCTCCAGACGCTGCTCATCCATCTCCGCAATGAGAGCGACGTGCCGCACACGGCCTCCCGTCTGCTGGTCAACGGGGTCGATGTGCTTGCCGCCGGAACTGCGTGTATCCCGACGGCCACCATTCCGCCCAAGCGCTCGGCTCTCTGGACGGTCCCTCTCTGCAAGCCCGCGACTCCCGGCGATCCCTGGAGCGTGGTGGTGGAGCTCTCCTCGGGCGCCGCTGCCAGCGTGGGTACGGGGCGCATCCTCGTGCCGAGGTTCCCCATCGAAACCTGGCCCAGCTCGAGCGACTGTGTCTTCCCCGGAGGGAAGGACGAGCACGTGGAGAAGCACCGGAAGGCCGGATTCGACACGTACTTCGGATACTGGAGCGGCTCCGACAGCTGCGACTACGACATGAGCCAGGTGGCAAACGTCGACGCACCGGCCCTGGGGGACTTTCGCGTCCTCATCGATGCCGGCGGATTCCTCGACCAGGCGGACCCCGGCACCGCGCTGGCGACTCTGGACGGCATGGCCGGCTTCTTCACGGGCGACGAGTCCGACGGCGAGATCTACGGCGATGCGGGGGTGCCCAACGCGCACCTGAAGGCGCAGAAGTCCACCCAGCTCTGGAAGCTCTACCCGCAGCTCCCCACTTACAACGGTGCCAAGACCAACGGCCACATCGGCACGTTCGCTGGAATGGCGGATATCCAGGGAATCGATTTCTACGCTGCGGCCTGCGCTCCCCACATCACGTCCTGGGGGGTTCACCCGCCCCTGAGAGGGCCGTATGACTACCTGCTCAACGCGCGAAACAACCATATGCCCCTGCCTACCTGGCTCTACGCACAGGGCCTCTCCCCCGTGTGGAACAAGGACGGCCTGCTCGGCGGCGAGATCCATGTCCAGCCGGACCCGCAGGAGATCATCGTCCAGGCATGGTCGGTCGCTGCGGCCGGGGGCAAGGGGCTCATGTGGTTCCAGACCAACATGGAGGAAGCCGAGTACAAGCCTCAGCGCTGGCAGGCCATCTCCGACACGAACTGGATCTACCGTGGGCTTCGGCCGTTCCTGCGGGAGGGAGACATTACCGGTGCCGCCTCCTCACCGGGGACGGTCATCATCGAGGCCATCCGCTCGCGCAGAGCCATCGTCGTGCCGGTGATCAACCTCGTCACGACTGCGGAGCCCACGGACATCTCGTGTGGGGCGGCCCTCCTGACCGAGGCCCTGGTCCCCCACTGGAAGCTCGGCAACCTGAACACCAGCGCAAGCATCCAGGTGCCGGACGATTTCTCGGCCACCGAGGTCTTCGAGGTAGCCCTTGGGAAGACCACGGACCTCACAGGGCTGGTCCAGGTCGCAGGCCGCATCCTCACGATTCCCCAGGTCTCCCTCAGCAACGCAGTGCCCGTTCGAATCTACGTGGTGGCATCCGACCCCGACGTACGCAAGGAGATCGAGCAGGGCATGCTCCCCTGACGTCCTGCGGGGGGGCGGAGGGGGAAGGAACCTGAAAGGATACAGCGGGAACCGGACACTCTGTCCGACTACCGCCGGTCCAGCGACCGAGAAGCAGCTCCTGTTTCGGGACTGGAGGATCGGTGAACACGGTCGCGCGGATTCCCAGGTGACCATGCCTGCTCAATGCCACGTCGACGGCACGAGGTCGAGAGGACTCCGTCGAAGAAGACCTCGACATCGGCAGGCAGCCCGGGTATCGTCAGTCTGTCCCAAACGTGAGCAAGGAGAATCCCATGATCACGATGCTCGTCGGGCTGTGCATGATCACGGTGTTCGGCGCGTCGGAGGTTCCGGAAGAGTGGATCCCGTGCAGCGTCTGCGGAGGCTCAGGTAAGGTCGAACAGACCACACCGTGCAACGCGTGCGAGGGGTCGGGACGGATCTCCTCGACCATGTCGTGCCCCAAGTGCGGCGGCCAGGGCTGGACCGCGTGCAACCGGTGCAACGGCACGGGTAACGAACGTTGCGGATCCTGCTTCGGTGCGGGCGTCATGTCGGTCAAGTGCCCGACCTGCAATGGCACTGGCCGGTCCGAAGGGAACGAGTGCCCGACATGCAGCGGCTCGGGCAAGGTGAACGAGCCCTGTCTGCGCTGCAACGGCAAGGGCGACTACCCGTGCGGGAGCTGCAACGGAACCGGCCGGGACACTTGCTCCTACTGCGGCGGAAGCGGATCGGTCACCCAGTCCGTGACCTGCCCCACGTGCAGCGGCCGAGGCACCGTGACCGTGTCCGCCACCTGCCCGCAGTGCGGGGGCGCGGGCGGAGTGCCAAGCCGCCGATAGTCGAAGCGCCAGCTATGATTGGGGCCGCCTGCTCACCCCCCGGCAGGCCGTGGCCCGCTCAGACAGGCGGGCCGCATCGGGACCTCTACGGGACCGGCTGCTCGCACTGAGGGTAGGTGCAGCTCTCGCACACGGTCGGGCAGCAGTCGCCGTAATTGAAGCAGGCTTCATCGCACCAACACCCGAAGATCGGGTCCGGCCCACCGCAATAGCCGGCACACGGGATCAGGACGCAGCCCTCGATGTCCGTGTGCGTGCAGACCCCGTCGACGCAGGCATCCGCGGTACAGGTGTTGCCGTCGTCGCATGCGGGACCGGCCATACAACCCACCACGTAATCGCACCAGTCGTAGGTGCACGGGTCCCCGTCATCGCACGTCTGGTACTCGGCCGCCATGCAGTACGAGTACTCCGGGGACCAGGGATCCGACTGGCAGGTCTCTCCCAGGGTGCAGACATTGCCGTCGTCGCACGGCGTCCCTGCGGCCACCGCTCCATGCTGGCAGCCCACGGCCGGGTCGCACGTGTCGACCGTGCACTGGTTCCCATCGTCGCAGGTGATCGGTGCATGCGCACAGGCGCCGGAGCCATCCGGGCTGCAGAAGTCGTCCGTGCAGAGGTCGTGGTCATCGCAGTAGGTCTGGTAGTAGCACCCGATTCCCCAGGAGCCGATGCAGACGTCCACGGTGCAGGCCAGGCCGTCGTTGCACCGGACCGGCTTCCCGCCCTGGCACTGGCCCTTGGCGTTGCAGTGCTCGTTCTCGGTGCACAGGTTGCCGTCATCACAGGGAGTCCCGCCGCCGGCCGGGGGGTTGACACAACCGGCGACCGGGTTGCAGACGTCCAGGGTACAGGGGTCCCCATCGTAGCAGAGCTCATGCATAGGCTCGTGCAGGCACTGACCGTCATCGCCGCAGATGTCGTTCGTGCAGTAGACCGAGTCGTCGCAGGCGAACGAGATCAGGTGGACGCAGTTGCCTTCCACGGTGCAATTGTACCATCCCCACCCGCAGATCTCCTGCCACGGCCAAGGGTCGTCGACGCAGAAGTCCGTGGTGCACTCCTTGCCGTCGTCGCAGGACTCGAACTCGACACCGCCGCACTGCCCGTACTCGTCGCAGGTGCCTCCGTTGGCGCAAGGCCCGAAGCTGCAGGGCGTGCCGACAGGTTCGGGGATTGAGGAGCAGGTGCCCGTTGCCGGGTCGCAGGTGTCCGTCGTGCACGCCAGACCGTCGTCGCACGAGGCCGCATGGTGGAAGCACATCGCGCTGCCAGGCTCGCAGGGCGGGCAGGCGGGATCGTCCGGCGGACACGGCACGCAGTCTTGTGCGCAGAAGTCGTTGGTGCAGGCGTCACCGTCGTCACAGTCCATCGGAGTGCCCCCACCGCACCAACCCTGCTCGTCGCAGGCCTCCCCCGTGGTGCAGCCGTCATAGTCATCGCACGGAGTTCCGGCTGCGGCGCTCGTCCAGACGCACTCACCTGTCGCAGGATCGCAGGTGCCGACGACACAGGAGTTCGGGCCGGAGTAGCAGGTGCTCGGATAGAACGCACATTCGCCCGTCATCCAGTCACAGACGTCAATGGTGCAGGCATCGCCGTCGTCGCAGGTCTCAGTGGCCATGCACCCGAAGTACGGGTGGCACTCGTCGGTGGTGCAGGCGAGTCCATCGTCACACACGACGGGCTCTCCCGTGCACACGCCGGCACCGTCGCACATCGCTTCGCCCTGGATGCACGGCCCACCGCAGAGCGCTCCGGCCGGCTGCGGCGAGTGCGCACACCCGGAGACCGGATCACAGCTGTCAACCGTGCAGGGATTGCTGTCGTCACACATCCAGTCCTGCGGAAAGACGTAGCAACTCCCATCCGGAGCGCAATCGCTCATCGTGCACTCGATGCCGTCGTCCGGACATCCCCAGCCCCACCAGTATTCGCATCCCCAGTAGGGGTAACAGAAGTCCAGCGTGCAGGCTAGGCCGTCGTCACAGACCACCGGGGCGCCGCTACCACAGAGCCCGTCCGCGTCGCAGACCTCGCCCTCCGTGCAGGCGTTGCCGTCATCACACGAACCACCGGCAGCCGTGGGTGAGCTCACACAGGCCCCAGTCACCGGATCACAGGCATCGGCCGTACATGGGTTGCCGTCGTTGCAGTACCACTGAGCGATGTTGTAGTGCTGGCACCCGCCACCCCAGGGGTCGCAGTAGTCCTGCGTGCAGGCGTTGTCGTCATTGCAGTCGTTCCAGCCGCTGCCCTGGCAGAACCCGCAACCGAACCAGCTGCAGTTGTAGGCACCGCAGGCATCGCCGATGGTGCACTCGTTGCCGTCGTCGCAGCTCTTGTGAGGCAGCAGCATGAGCACGCAACCCGTCTTTGGATTGCAGCTGTCGGAGGTGCACACGTCTCCGTCGTCGCACCTCTTCTTTCCGCCGGCGGCACACACGCCGCCAACCGTGCACCGGTCGTTGTCCGTGCAGGCGTTCCCGTCGTCGCAGGCGGCCCCCGTCTTGGCGGTGTTAGAGCACTTGCTCTTGACGCAGGCGTCCGCTGTGCAGGGGTTGCCGTCATCGCACTGAGCGCCGGTGGTGCAGGCAGTCGCCCCACCTCCCCCGCCCTTGGCGGTTGAGCCCGGGAGCGCGGCACTCCAGACGGCCAGCTCGCCGTCTGGTGCCGGTCCCGGGTCATTGCACCCGAACAGGAGTCCTGCCACACCGAGCACGCCTAGAGCCCACAACTTGGCATACCACGCTCTCATGGTCCCCTCCTTGCCCAGACTCGGCAGTCCGAGAGCTATCGGCTCTTCCTGCCAGCGGGCTGCAAAAAACTGGTATAGCGACAATGTCCCCAAGGTCACGCTACAAGAGGGTGGACGGCGGCGTCAAGATAAAAATGATCATAGCCTGCCGGTCTTTGAAAGTGCCGTGGAATCTGGGAAATCCCCACGCCCTCGCCGCCGCACAATCAGGGCCCGATAGGATGACGCACCGCATGAGAGTGTGCGAGATGCCTGCGTCGGTCCGGCCGAGAGGGGGTGTCACGTGGCGCTTGACAAGCAACCTGGTGCGTACCATGCTGCCCACTGTCGAATGCAGGCCGTTCCGCTTTATTGAGAGGATGCCATGATGAAGATCAGATCAATCCTGCTTTTTACTGTTGTTTTTGTTGCGTTTGGGTGTTCCAACAGTTCGGACGGTCCAGGTGACGTACTTGCCGACTCCGGGGCCGCTGGCGACGCAGAGGGCAAGCTCGACGCCACGGACGCCGCCATGAATGACGCCCTCACGGCGGAAACGGACGCCCAGGGGCCCGGCGAGGACATGGGGGTCCCGCCCGATGGAGGCGAGGTTGCTCCAGACTCCTTGCCAGTCGGAGAGACCGCTGCCGAGGTCGACGATGCAGCGACCGATGTGACCCTCCCCTACGGTGCCACGTGCGGAGGCGTCCCCATCCTGGGTGCGCAAGGGGCCAACAGCACGGCGGAGTGCAAGGCGTGCATGGATGCGAGCTGCTGCAACGCAGCGGAGGCGTGTGCCGCATCGCCCGACTGTATCGGCTTCCGTATCTGCTTCGCCACCTGCCCGGACGACCCGTGCAAGGATGCCTGCGACGACCAGTTTCCAAATGGCATGGATGAGAGCGATGCCGTCGCGGAATGCCGCAACACCAATTGCTGGAGTGAGTGCAACAACTACTCCTGCATCGGCAACGTGACCTATCCGGAACCCACGGTCGACACGTATGATGTGGCCTTCGTGCTCACGGACCTGATGTCCGGAGCGGGCATCGACGGGGCGCTTGTTGCGGTCTGCGCCTTCGACGACGTCGACTGTGAAAATCCGCTGGACGAAGGGCTCAGCATGGCGGACGGCAGCCTGACCATCACGGTTCCGTCGGCTCCGACCGGGCTTGGCGCCTACATCCAGATCGTGGCCGAGGGCTATCCTGATGTGCTGGGCTACTACCCGGTGCCGCCTGGTTCCACCACGTACACGTCGGGCGACCCCACCTACCTGTCCATGGTGTCGACTCAGACGCTCGGGCTGCTGTCGGACATGGTGGGCATCACCCCGGACCCTGCCCGCGGGCACGTGATCTTCCGGTTCTGGGACTGCGTCGGCTTCAGCGCAGGCGGTATCGTCGCTTCGGTCGACACGGCAGACGCCAGCACCAAAGTCGTGTACCTCGCGGGGGGCATGCCATCCGAGACGCTCACCTCCACCGACGACCCGGGCGACGGTGCCATCATGAACATCCCCGTGGGAAAAGCGGTGGTCTCCGGGAACGTGGAGGCGGACAAGGCCATGCTCGGCAAGCTGAACGTCATCATCCGGCCTGGGGCCGTCACCGCCATCAACGTGGTTCCCTCCCTCTGAGCCTCCGGTGCAAGTCCCGCCATTTCACGCGCAGAAACAACCGCCGTCACCGCACAGGTCTGATTGTCGCCGAACACCCACTCGTGGTGCAACGTCAGCCAGCATCCGAATTCGTCCGTTCCTTTGGTCTCGCCAGTGAGACCTGACAAATCGGAGGAACAGGACGCGAGAATGAGAGGAACGAGAAGGCACGGGGGCAGCCATCGGCGCAGACGGACAACTCCACGTGGCACCAGCCTGGATGCCGGGAGGCGGCAGAACGGCAGGGCTATCAAGCGCTCCTCCTTACGGCGTCGGCGCCGTCGGTAACCCCTCAAAGTCGGGGCATCCCGCAAGTCCCAGGACGACACGGGACCGACCGCCCCGTGGAGTTCACGATGCCGAGGGAGCCCCCCCGGGTGTCGTCAACGAACCTGGAGCAACTAATCGGTATCCGCACAGCGGCTCCATGTCAAGCCTTTCCCTCCGGCATGGGGGCTCAGCCGTGTCCGGATGTCAACCGTGTTGCCGTGGATGGAGCAGGTAGTGTCTTTTCCCGCATGCAGCACGGGGTGCGCGGATGTGCGCGTGGAGGTGCAGTGAAGCGAGAGGAAACGGTGTGTCCGTACAGGAACGAATCTGGCTCCCCATTCTGGACATGAAGAATGACCCGACAGTTAACGGGCATGGGTCTCAGTTGCCCTCTCTTCGTGGCCCCATCCGGGCGGCGGGGGCGGGCCATGGAGGGCGGCTTCCGCAACCCCAGCCAAGCGGTCTACCGTCGGCCCGCCGATACTGAACTTTGCAACTTGACGGCGGCCGGCAACTTGACTACATTGGGATCGAGGGGGTGCCGGATGAGCCAGAACGCTATCGCCGTCAACTTGAGACGGATTCGGAGAGCCAAGGGGCTGTCCCAGGGTGCGGTCGCCCAGCGCGCCGGCCTGTCGAGGGCAGCGTACGGGAACATCGAGACCGGCAAGTCGGAGCCGCGGGTGAGCAACCTGCAGGCCATCGCCGGGGTGCTCAAGGTCCCCCTCGATCAGCTCGTCGTGCCGGTGCAGCCGCTCCGGGCGGTCCGGTTCCGGTCGTTCAAACGCATGCGCACCCGGGAGGAGATCCTCGTTGACGTGGGCCGCTGGCTCCGCGACTTCAACGATGTCGAGAAGATCCTCGGCGACACTGTGGCTTCGCGGCTCGACGAGATCCGACGAAAGGTCCAGGGCCGTCGTGACAAGGCCGGGGACGCTGCACGCCTTACAAGGGAGGCGTTCGGCTTGGGGGCCGGGGAGCCCGTTCGCGACGTCTGCGGCCTGTTGGAATCCGAAGGGATCAAGGTGCATCGGATCCAGCTTGCGTCGCCCGACTTCTTCGGGCTCTCCGTCGGTCCGCAGGACGGGGGACCTGCGGTGGTGGTGAACACCGCGGAGCGCATCTCGGTGGAGCGGTGGATCTTCACCGCTGCGCACGAACTTGGCCACCTCATCCTGCACCTGTCCGACTACGATGTGGATCAGTCCGAGGAGCAGAAGGAGAACGAAGTCGAGGCCAACGCGTTTGCTGCGGAGTTCCTGATGCCCGAAGTCTCGTTCCGAAAGGAGTGGGACGAGACCGCCGGACTCGACCTGGTGACCCGCGTGCTCAAGGTCAAGCGGATCTTCCGGGTGAGCTACCGGACCGTGCTTTCCCGTATCGCCTCGTCCTACTCCGGCCCGGGAGGAATCTGGAAGCGTTTCCAGGTGGAGTACGCCCGCCGCTACGGTGGCACCCTCAAGGTGGCCGACGAGCCAGAGGCCGTGCAACAGGATGCGTTCCGAGCCAGCTTCCCCGAGGCTCGTTCCGCGGGTGAACCGGACTCCCTCTCCCCGGTTGATTTCGTGCACGACCGTCTGCCCCGCCTGGTCCGCCGGGCCGTCGAGGAGGAGAAGATCAGCCTCGGTCGCGGCGCTGAAGTACTGGGGCTCTCCCTGGCCGAGATGCGAGACCTCTCCGCATCGTGGGTCGCCTGAGGAGAGCAGGGACGATGACGAAGCTTCTCCTCATGGATGCGAACGTGCTGATCGACTACCGGGACTCGGACCTGGAGGTTTTGGCCCTGGTCGGCCGGCATGTGGGAACCGTCCATGTCCTGTCGACAATCCTCGCGGACGAGGTGCCCGGTGTTGCGCAGGAAGACTGCGTCCTCCTGGGATTGAGCGTCATCGAGCCCGAGCTCGAGCAAGTCGTGCGCGCCGGCGCAGCACGTGGGCGGCTGTCGTTCAGCGATCACCTGTGCTTGATCGTCGCAGCGGACGGCGGCTACGCGTGCGTGACGAACGATCGGGCGCTGCGGACTGCATGCGACTCAGCACAGGTAGAGACCATCTGGGGCCTGGAGCTCATGACGAAGCTCGTCGAGCTCGGGAACTTGGCGGCGGGGGACGCACTGGCGGTCGCCGAGAAGATCCACAAGGCGAATCCCCTGCACATCACCGCGGATCTGATCGCCAGGTTCAAGAGGAAGGTCACGGACGCCGAGCGGCGTCGACAGTAAACCGATTTGGTTTAGTGTGCAGGCAGAGGTTTTGCGAGCGCACCGCCGGTGCCGGTCCCGACTTCCTCTTGGCACTCTCTGGCTGTCGACTTCCCGGTCAGCGCTCGTTAACCCGCCGGTCGATTCTCGGCTTTTCTCTGCACCAGAGAGGCCTCAGAGAGCGGAATCGTGGGACAAATGACCGCCTGGTTGACAGACCTCACCGCTCTCCGAGAGAGCTCTTTCGGGGGTATTGCGGTCCGGCAAGAGCCCAGGGAACGTCAATGATTACGCCTTGTTGCGAGGACCGAGAGATGGGCGGTCGCAGAATTCGCAGACAACTACATCTATAATGATATTCGTGGTGTTTCTACTAGGAGCTCCCCAGGCAAGACTCGGAGGGCCGGGTTCAGAAATGACGGACCGAGGCGCCTACTCGTTTGGCCAGGCAAGCTGCAGGAGCTTGGCCACGAGATGGTCTCGAAAGGCAGCGAGCTGCTCAGCGCTGACACTCTTGAGCAAGTCCAATCCGTCCGGAATCGTCGACATCTGCCCCAGGACGAACGAGAGCGTTGCCGGATCCATACCCCCATCCTTCATGTGCGCAGCGCGAACGTGGGAAACGAGTTCGATCCCGGCCTCAGCCAGGAAATACAGGTCCACCAGGTCCTTCACGTCGCTGCGCCCCAACACCGCGCACAACTTGTTGGCTACCAGGTCGTCCAGGCTGTCTACCCGAATTCCGTCCCGCATCGGCTTGTCCTCAAGCCTTACCACCTGCGGTACAACCTCGTGCACGATGTCCACCAGCGTCGAGTCCTTCCCACGGGTCACCAGGTATCGCCTGAATCCGGGGCCCCGGCGAAGTTCCTCGACAACCATTCGCATTGTCGTAGCGGAATGCAGCAACACCGCCGCAGCCCCGTCCACGTCAGCCAGCTCCCTGACAAAAAGATCCACGTCCAGGGAGCCCCTGTGCCTCAAGTATCCGGAAAGTGCGGTTCCACCGGACACGAATCCGGTGGGAACAGCCTTCAGGAGATTCACAACCTCACGCTGCAACGGCGTAAGAACGCTATCGAAGGAATCCATGCTCCCTCCATGCACGCAACAGCCACTCCCAGAACTGCCGACGCCGACCGAGCCCCGGACTGATTGCGTCCCATTCCTCCGCCACTTCCGCTGGTGTGACAAAGCTCCAGACCTCATCGGGCCTGGCTTCCCTAAGGAGCAAACGAAGCAACAGGATTCGCTTCGGATTCTCCCGCTCCGCAAGGACCGAGCGCAACTCTCCCACCGTGACACGCCGGTCCCAGAAAAAATAAGGGACCTCCCGCTCATCGTCGAATTTCGTGCGAGTGAGCACCAGAGCGCACATGGCGACCCTCCTGTCCGGAGTATGGCTCAGCGAGGAAGGGAAGACAAGAGCGGCTCGGTCGCGAAGTGGATGGCGGCTCGAAGTGAGAACGAAGAAGAGCCAGATTCGCCGGCGAATCGCCAATCACGAAGTGAGGGACGGGCCCACGGATGCGCTTGTGTGGTGCGAGATGCCGATGTAGTGTGCGAAACAGACGGCGCTGCGCAGGCCCGGCTCCGGTCGCAGACGAATGCGGACGAGGGGGATCCGACGATGATCCGTGAGACCGCCAGGGGGACGTTCTCCGCTGTCTTCCAACTGGCTTTTGCCGGCATTCCGGACCACCTGTGGTTTGTCATCGCGCTCATGGCCGGGGTAGCAGCGGCAATACTGTGGTTGTCAACCCCCAATCGGATGCAAAACGTGAGACATGGGCCGGAGGCGGGAGTGAGGGATTTTGGACCGCATCGGCAGCGGGGTGATCGGGTGGAGTTGGGGGTCGGTTGACA